>JAIXOL010000016.1 GCA_027486845.1 Cytophagaceae bacterium | reverse complement strand
TACTACCACACTTTGTGGGCTACATCCTGGCTTCGTTACTGTCAAGGTCACTGTTCCTGTCAAGTTAGCAAAACTATTCGCACTTGAAGTGACAGTTGTGCCAGCTATCGAGGAAGTATAATTAATAGTGTAAGTTCCACTACTATTACATGCGGTGCTATAACTGATGCCTAAGCTACCATCAGTACAACTTGGCGTTGTACATGACACTGGCGAAGTTACCGTTATACTTTGACCGCTACATGCTGTCGAAGTTGGGGTGATTGTCAATACTGCATTTACTCCTACTGGAATGTTTATTACCGTATTGCCTGACAATGTACCTGCACTGCTCGTTACCGTGCCATTGGCCGCACTGAAACTTACGGTATATGTACCTGTTCCTGTACATAAGGCATTACCTACACTTAGGCTTGGCACTTGTGTACATGTCGCTGGTACTGGACAACTAGGTGCAGTGACTACCAAGGATGTTACTTCACCACAACTTGTTGTTGCTGTTAAAGTCGCATTGCCTGATGATACCGTTACGGTATTGCCACTTACAGTTCCATTATTGGTCGTTACCGTTGCATTACTGCTGAAGGTCACTGTATATCCTGAGCCTGTACCACTACAGGTGATGTTTTGTACTGTCAATACTGGTTTTGAACAGATTACATTGTGTATAATCGAAGCCGATGTATTTACTGGTTGGGTACAGCCTAATGGAATACTGCTGTTTTTTGAAGTAAACACTACGCTATAAATACCTCCTGCTGTAAATGTTATCGTTGCAGTATTGCCTGTTCCACTTGATGGACTCGCTCCTGTGGCTGGTGTAACCGTCCATGTTCTTACCCCTGGAATGCCGCCCGTTGCCGTGAAGGTAACAGATTCACCAATATTTGATGCTTGATTAGCTGTTGATGAGTTAACCAATATTGATGTTGGTGGCGAACAAGGACTCAAACCAACCGCTATCGGTGCCGAACTTGACTGTTGTACCGGGGCACATGAGCCATCTCCTAAATTCACAATACTAAACACGGCTGTATATAGTCCTTTGGTTGCAAAGGTTACACTACCTGTGCTTGTACCTGTACCTGAACTTGGCGAAACCCCTGTTGAAGGAATGATTACCCACTGAACTGAACTGTTTGGCGTACCTCCACTCATGGTGAATGAAGCGGTTGCTCCTTCACTGATAGCTGCCGAGGCAGGACTAACAGCTACACTACTTGCACTTGGTTTTGCACAAGGACTTAAAGGTGCTTCTACTGTGAATTGACCCGTTGCTGTTGCAAAACTTGGCTCGCTGCAACCAGCTGGTGCACTTGAATTCGTCGTACTAAACAATACTTGATACTCACCTGCAATATTAAAGGTTACTAAGCCGGTACTTGTTCCTGTTCCGGTATTTGGAGATACTCCATTGCTTGGGAAAATCGCCCAAGTGGTGGTTCCAGCCGTTGCTCCAGTTAGGGTAAAGCTTGCCGTATTACCCGTTTTGATGGATGCGGCTGAGCCTGATACCACACCAGGATCAACAGGGGTACATGGAATACATGCATTGACCGTTGCCGTTACTGCACTTGATGCCGAACTGTAACAGCCACTTGCTGATTTACCGTATAAATAATACGTTCCTGAAGCGGCTGCCGCTGGTGTTGCAACCAAGGTTCCTGACGTTGGGTTGCTTGCTACGGTATGCCATTCGTACGTTACGCCCGAAACCGCTGCCGGTTGTAAGCTTGTTAAATCAACCGTAGTGGCTGGACATACATTGCTCTTGCTTGTTGCCGTGGGTACAACAGTACTTGGCGTGGCATTTACCGTAATCGTAGTTGTGGCAGGTGCTGAGGTACATCCTGATATAGTCTGCGTTAAACTTACTGTATAAGTTCCTACGGCGGTACTATTAAAAGTATTGCTTGCCGTTGTTCCTGATACTGTACCTGCTGCCGAAGCCAATGTTGCTCCTGTTGGTGATACCGTCCAAGTATAAGTGGCTCCGGTTGTGCCGGTGGCACTTAGGGCTACACTCGTGCCTACACAAATACCACTTGACGGTACGCCTGCTAAGCCTGTTGGGGCTGAAGGTCCTGTTGGGTCGGTTAAGGTGGCACTCAAGGCATTGCTGCCTGAAGGGCAAGAAGTACCGCTAATTTTTATATTGGTATAGCTGCCGGCAGTTAGGCCCGTAATCGTGATACAACCCGAGGCATCGGCTGTTTGATTCGTTAAGGCTGTGGCTGCGGTGCCATTTTTATCATAATTTACTGTAAAGCCTGTGCCATTTGCCGTTAAGCCACATACCTTGATACTTCCTGTTGTAGTACCACAGGCACTTGGATTTGTATTATCACCTGCGGTGTTCGTAATCGTTGGACAACAAATCGTTATCGTTACGGTTACGGCAGTAGTGGCCGAGCCAGATGTACCAGAATAACAATTATTAGTGGCATCAAAAAATGCTGCATAATAAGTGCCTGCTGCTACTGCCGTTCCTGTAATTTTGTTGGCAGTGGTAGCTGGTGTGCCACTATGCCACGTGAGGGTAGTGTTCGCTGGCGTATTACTTGCCGTGATGCTAGTTAAATTAACCGTCGTGGCTGGACATACGTTAGAAATACTTGTTGCACTTAAGTTAGGGGCAGCTGCTCCAGCCACACATGGTGGTGGACAGTTAGCATCTTGAACGCCTGCATTTTGGCTACTGCCAATGGTCTGACCTGTACCAGCTGAAGTTGGCACACCCAAAGTAGCGGCTGCATTTGAAACCGCACCAGACAATGCACCAGTTCCTGATAAATTAGTAACTGTAAATGCCGCTCCACCTTCAATGGCGTCTGAACATCCATCGCCATCAGAATCTAAATCTAAATGATTTGGAATACCATCCTGATCGGTGTCTGAAAAAGTACAATCTCCCAATTGAATGAAAGACCCTGAATTATGAAATTCAACATATTTAATAAAAAGTTTAGTAGCACCTTGTGGTAAATAAATATCAGCATCAATACTAGTTTGATTCTCTGGAACTTGGCTAGTTCCTAAAAAAGTAGATGATATTTTTGTACCATCTATACTCATCTTCCCTCCTTTTTTAATGATTAAAGGCGTCCCTACATCACTTGTGAAGGTCATTACTTCGTGTGGTCCACTTGGAGAATAAGAATGTGCAACCGTTATCTTTACATTGATTGGTTTTGTTGGGGAACTTAGAAAATTTACAGTCACCTCCTGTCCAGATATGTCAGGTGTAGAACCTAACCAGAAAGCAGTCGATGAGGTTGTAATACCATCGGTAGTCCAAGGACCGTTTACAAAATTTGCTTGAGTTACAGCAACTCCTGTAGCTGTTGCTTGTACTCCACCAAGCAATACAGCAGGACTATTAACTTTAATATTTGAGGCGGCACAATTTTCGGCACCTTCCACTGTATCAAGAATACCATCATTGTCATCATCTAAATCATCCAAATCAGGAATACCATCAGTATCTGTATCCAAACAAGCATTCATTGCTCCGTTTTGGCTATAGCCAATGGCTTGACCAGTACCTGCAATTGTAGGCACACCCAAAGTAGTAGTTGTGCTACCTACGGTATTGCCTAAGTTTTGTGTGACAGCACTTGTGGAAGTTCCAGTATAGCCGGCTCCACTATTTCCTCCTGCCATGGTAGATGTTACCAAATTAGCCGTGGTAAAACTTGCTCCGCCTTCAATGGCATCTGAACAACCGTCGCCATCTGAGTCTAAATCTAATCTATTCGGTATACCGTCTCCATCAGTATCTATATCAGTATCTGAGCACAATGCTCTAAATTCACCCAAAAACATATTATAACCTGGATGCACCGAGACCCCTTGTGTACTAACATAGTACACATTATTATCATTTAAATCGTACCAACCCGCAGAAATATTCAAACGAATTTTTGTCACGTTATTAAAACTCAAAGGTAAAGGAAATACCTGAGCTCCCGGTAAAGAACCATTACCAGTAGGTATGGCAGTTGTGTACATGGGAGAAGTATATGTTTGGTTATTTCCATAAGTCAATGTTACCGTAAAATCTTTGATAGGAGCATCTCCAATACCATAATTAAATGCGTCTGGTGCCCACAAAACTACTGAGCCAACATTGGAATTAGCTGGCATTGTATACTCTACGAAACCAGAAGTTAAAGGCTCTACCATTAACCAAGAACTTGCGAGGGTACCAGGGGATGTAGCTAAAGCTGATAAACCTACCCCTGTAAATCCAGAGCTGTTTATTGTATTTACAGCAGTTGAAGTTTGATAAGATGGACTTGAAGTAACAGATGCCGGCGTGATTAAGGTACTACAAGATTGCATCTCATTCGTATCCAAAATTCCATCATTGTCATCATCTAAATCATCAAAATCAGGAATGCCATCAGTATCCG
The DNA here is from genome assembly GCA_027486845.1 of Cytophagaceae bacterium. Lineage (GTDB taxonomy): Bacteria > Bacteroidota > Bacteroidia > Cytophagales > Spirosomataceae > Emticicia. Next base: position 13,206 of record JAIXOL010000016.1, on the reverse strand, counting down.
TGTCGGTACAACCTTTGACCAAAGCATTGGTAGCGTCATTATAGGAGTAAGTCCCTTTGTAGGTACCGTTGTCAGTGACCGTTTCCAAACCATTGGCAAAACCATTGGTTCCATAAGGTGCAGGAATGACAGAAGCTGTTAATTTATTCGCTGCTGCAACTCCCGAAGTTGTAATTGCAGTTGTCCCTGCTTCTACAGCATCTGGACATCCATCGCCGTCTGAATCAGTATCTAATCTATTTGGTGTACCGTCTCCATCAGTATCAACTTCTGAACAAATACTTTCTTTAAAGTAAACTTCAGTAGCCCAGCCATTTCCAGGTGCAGCAGCTAGACCAAATATCCGGTAGTACTTGTAAGAATTTGTATTGGAAGCAAATGTAGCAATGTTTGAATTGAAATTAGACAAACCACCACTTGTTGAGGTAGCAACATTATTATACGTTAGGCTTCCTGTAAGGTCAAACCAATTCGTATTATCATTACTAGCTTGAATTTTATAAGTCGTACTTAATGAAAATAAATATTGATTAACAAAATGTCCAACTTCTAAATAAGTTATCACTTTCGGAGTTGGGAATTCAAAAGTTAATAATGCGTTGTTGTTTAAAACACCTGTGGGAGCATACATAACAATGACATTGTTATCCACACCATCAACTAAATTTGAAAGTGTAACAGCACCGTTAAAAGTATAACCAACAGTAGCTGATTTGGTTACTATAACACCTGTTTTACTAACCACTTGGTTAAACAAACAACCTGATTCAATTGTATCCAATACCCCATCATTATCATCATCTAAATCAAATACATCAGGTATCCCATCTATCGGTATCAGTGCACCCGTTCATTGAAGCATTGGTTGCATTGGCGTATGAGTAAGTTCCTTTGTAGATACCATTGTCATTAACCGTTTCCAAACCATTCGCAAAACCATTGGTGCCATAAGGTGCAGGAATGACAGAAGCTGATATTTGATTTGCTGTTGCAACGCCTGAAGTAGCAATAAAAGTTGTTCCTGCCTCTACAGCATCAGGACAACCGTCGCCGTCTGAGTCTAAATCTAATCTATTTGGTGTACCGTCTCCATCAGTATCTATATCGGTACAAGTTTGAGCAACTTGACCATTACCATTCAGCCCTCCATCTTCCCAAAAGAAGCTACCTCCATTACCAACTCTTGTATCAAATCCTACAGTGATTGAAATTGAACTACTTGGAGCAATGAAAGTTAAATCTCGTTGACCTGTTCCGTTCAAATAAATAGAACTTATGATTGAACCATCCGCATTATTAATAGCCCTTAAATAAGGTTTATTCCCAGCCATATCAATAAAACTTGAAAATAAATTTATACTATACGTGTACGAAACACCAGCAGTTACCGGACTGATTACTTTGACCATTTTACCTGTCACAGCAGGTCCAGTATAAGACCCTTGTAAATCAAATCTAAGTTTACCGTTTACAAGTGCCATGAAGTCGAAATCTGATCTATCAACGGTAGCTGATGGGTCAAAATCGAAAGCATTCCAGCCAGAACAGTGAGTGAAAATACCTAATGTTTCAACAAAATTTGTTGTAGTACAATTTCCAAAATTTTCAACCTGTGCACACGATTGTTCAGCAGTATCCAAAATTCCATCATTGTCATCGTCCACATCCTCAATATCAGCAATACCATCAGTATCTGTATCGATACAGGCATTCAATGCTCCGTTTTGGCTATAGCCAATGCTTTGCCCAGTACCTGCAACCGTTGGTACACCCAGCGTAGTACCTGTACTACCTACGGTATTGCCTAAGTTTTGTGTGACAGGGCTTGTAGAAGTTCCTGTATAGCCTGCACCGTTATTGCCTCCTGCCATGGTAGATGTTACCAAATTGGCCGTGGTAAAACTTGCTCCGCCTTCAATGGCATCTGGGCAACCGTCACCGTCAGAGTCGAGGTCTAAATGACTCGGAATACCATCATTGTCAATATCGGCATTACATTCTGTAGTAGTGGCATCATCCAAACCGATTTTAATTAATCTACATACACTTGCTTGAACCGGATCATCTCCTGAGAATCTTAGCTTAGAAAAGAAAACTCCTGAAATTTGAAATACTGCTGAAGAGGCACAAATACTTCCGTTTCCACAAGAAACTCCACTTTTTATTCTAAATTTATTTACCGCCAATTGTTCTATTGTTGCTCCACCAATAATTTCTAAAGTTTTTATTTGCGGTATTCCTGTATATGGGGCTAGAATTTCAATATCTTGATATTCATTACCAAATTCAAAACCGTATGCTGAAAAAACAGCATTTGTTATTTCTTTAGAAAAAGTAACATCTCTAACACCAGCATCTAAAGCAGAGTTAGAACAATCACCAGTAGAAAACTCTTTCAATGGAGTTCCGAAAACACCTGATGAACCAGAAACAGCTGTTGTAACAATTTTGACAGTGCCATTTTTAGTCGGATTATCAATGACACCATCAATAACAGCATAATTACCTGAAATTCTAGAATATGTGGATGCCAATGTTGCATTTGGTAAAGTACAATTTTCAGCCGTATCCAAAATTCCATCATTGTCATCGTCAAGGTCGGTGCTGTCAGGCACGCCGTCTCCGTCATAGTCAGGTTGTGGGCAGTTGGCATCTTGAACACCTGCATTTTGGCTTGTTCCAATCGCTTGACCTGTACCTGCAAGCGTAGGAATACCTGTTGCTGAAACAGCACCAGATAAGACTTTTGTACTTGTTAAATTAGCCGTTGTAAAGCTTGCTCCGCCTTCAATGGCATCAGGGCAACCATCGCCATCAGAGTCTAGGTCTAGGCTGTTTGCTATGCCATCGTTATCGGTATCACTATTTAGGCAGGTACGTTCTTTAAAATAAATTTCAGTAGCCCAGCCTTGTCCAACCGTAGCGTTAATCCCTAAAATCCTATAATACTTAAATGCCAGTGAATTTGTTTCGAAATTAGCTATGTTTGAGTTAAAGTTTGATAAGCCTCCAGACGTTGAAGTGGCCACATTATTATACGTTAATGTACCAGTAACGTCTGCCCAATTTGTATTGTCTGTGCTTCCTTGTATTTTATAAGTCGACGTTGCGGAAAAAAGATATTGGTTTACATAATGACCAATTTCTAAATACGTTAGCACTTTGGGACTAGGGAATTCAAAATTCAACCAAGGCCCGTTTAAATTTAGAGTAGGAGTATTGATTACAACAGCGTTATTATCAACCCCATCTATTAAATTAGCGACGGTATTGTTATTAAAAGTATAATTAATGGTCGATGGTTTCGTTATAACAGTTCCTGTTTTGTTTACAACAGCAATTGAACAATTATTCTCTGCGGTATCCAAAATTCCATCATTATCATCATCTAAATCATCTATATCAGAAATACCATCGGTATCAGTATCAGTGCAAGCATTAACAGTACTGATTTGGCTGAAGCCAATTGTTTGTCCAGTGCCTGCAGCAGTAGGAATACCTGTTACTGAAACAGTCCCTGATAAGGCCTTATTAGCCGTTAGGTTAGCATTTGTAAACGCAGCTCCACCTTCTATGGCATCTGGACAGCCGTCACCGTCGGAATCTAAATCTAAACTATTTGGAATGCCATCACCGTCCAAATCACTAATCAAATAACATTCCTGATCCGGAATATTTCTTCCTAAACCAAGGCCATCTACTAATAAATAGCCTCTTTGAGCTGAACCTGTAACTTCCGTGCGTGCTACAAAAGTAAGATGCGTATATGCAGCATTCGGCGTAAAGATAAATATGTCATTAACCCAAGGGGTTACAGAACCAACAGCACCAGCCGCTGGCAATAAGGTTGTTGTTCCAATTAGCTGACTTGTTGCACAATTTGCCGTTCCAGCATAAATATCCATTTTTGCTGGAAAATTGCTATTCCATGCATTTATAGAAGCATTGGCCGTAGCAACGGATACTCTGTATGGAACACCTATTTGCACTGGAGCTGTATTTGGAATCGCTGTACTCATAATTTCGTTTTCATGAAATCCCATATATCTTGTGCCTGTATAAGCAGGCTTAACAAATCCATAGAAATCAAAACCAGGTCCATCAATACTTCCTGCACATTGTGAGAAAACGGATATTTGATTATCAATAGATATATCTATAGTAGAATCATAATTTTGGCATTTTATATTTTCTACCGTATCCAATATCCCATCATTATCATCATCAAGATCATATATATCAGACACACCGTCACCATCTGTATCTGTACAAACTTTAGAATTTACATCAGTAGCATAAGAATAAGTATAAGTTCCTTTATAAATACCTATACCTACAACCGTTTCTAAACCATCTGCAAAACCATTGGTTCCGTAAGGTCCAGGAATGGTAGTTACCGTTAATTGATTAGCTGCTGCAACACCTGATGATGAAATATAAGTAGTACCTGCTTCTAAAGCATCCGAGCAACCGTCACCATCCGAATCTAAATCTAAACGATTTGGAATTCCATCGTTATCTGTATCTACATCCGTACAGACTTCTCTAAAATAAATTTCTGTAGCCCAACCTGCTCCTACGGAAGCGGTAATACCATAAATTCTATAGTATTTATACGCATTCGTGTTTAAAGGAAATTTAGCAATATTAGAATTGTTATTAGATAATCCTCCACTAACGTTGGTGGCAACATTATCGTATGTTAATGTGCCTGTAACATCCACCCAAGTAGAATTGTCTGCACTTCCTTGAATTTTGTATGTTGATGTTGTTGAGAATAAAGTTTGACCAACATAATGCCCAATTTCCAAATAAGTTAAAATCTTTGCAGTAGGAAATTCAAAATTCAACCATGGGCTGTTTGATAGTGTACCTGTTGGTGTCCTTATTACAATAACATTATTGTCGACATTATCGAGTAAATTTGAAAGTGCATTACTATTGAAAGTATAATCAATAGTAGCAGGTTTTGAAATAATAACCCCTGTTTTATTTACCACTTGTCCTTCAGCCGGACAATTATTTTCAACCGTATCTAATACTCCGTCATTGTCATCGTCAATGTCAATTGAATCTACGATACCATCACCGTCTGTATCAACCGTTTGGGCATACAGATTCGTTGACATAGTCAATAGAGCAAAGCTTAAAAATAAAGACCAAGCCAATGCCCATTGGGAGGCTTGGTTGTTGAAAAACAGTTTTTCACTCAAGTTTCGAACCACAATTTGGGCTGTTCTTGTCGCTGTTGATATGTAGGTAAAGTGCCTCATATTTTTAAAAAATAATAATTTAATTCTATTTATTAAAGTTCAAATGATACGCAATGCAGTATAGTTTGTACCGAAAGGCAAACTAAAATGATTGCTTAGCCGCGAGTAATTAAAGCGTTTAAGTATCATTATTGATGCTAACGTAATCACTCGTATCCATACAAGAGGCACTTCCCTTATCAAAAAAGAAGTCTCGCATAGCTACTGCCTCCGAAACCGCTTCATTTTTTGTTTGTGGCTCAGCCACCGAACTTGTTAGTAGGTTTAGTAATACATACAAAAAGCACCCTGTCGTTTTGTGTTTGTATTCGCTAATTGTGAGCATATAATTGATGTTCATCTATATTTTTATTTGTATTTCTTTTCTTAGAAAGTAAATAATCAGTTACTAAATACGAGCAATCTTCAATCCTAAAAGAGGTGCAAAAAAGGTTTTTACTTATCATTAAAAGCATTTTTACTAACATTCACCAACTTATAATCTCTTTTTGGTCTAAAATTTGGTTTTCCTAAGCCTAATTGATGCTAAAATATTCTTGAAAAAATAAAATTGGCACCTCAAAGTGTTTGGCATACCACTATCAATTACGTTACCAATACTAATAGCCAAAAAGGCTTTTTATTTACCAATTTGAGTATATTTATTTAACATCATTAGTATTAGTTTCTCGAATCTCATTTCTCGATAATTAATTCAAGACCCTTTTCTGCAAAATATAATTATGCCTAAGTGCTTATTAGGACGTAGATTATTTACCTTGTAACTATCCAAAAAAGGTATTTTTCTATCCATTACGGCTTTTTTTGAAAAAAATGAGAATCAAAGAGAAGATTTAATTACAATACAGTTACTGAAGTCGGTTGAAAGTAATTTTACTTTCTAAAAAAAATAATCACACCCAAAGAGTGTGACTATTATAATTTTTATTGAGTGAATGATTTGTTTTACTAAATCATTTGTGGCAAATTTACAGCAACTCACAGACCCATAATGACATAAAAAGACTTTTTACTTAACCAAAAAGGCAAAAAAAAGTCACATCCAAGGGAAATGACTTTTCTGAATAAATATTTATTGAATGGTTCATTCAAGATAAACCACTAATGCCTTAATAAGACGTCAATAACTACACTTATATACATACCAAATAGACTTTTAAGTTATCAGAAAAGACAAATATTTTATATAAATTCCAGCAACTGGTCGAGATTTGTAAACCACGACCTTAGAGAAGTGGATTTATAAGCCACGTATAACTTAGTTAGCTAATTTTTTAATTTATTTGTTTATTCGTCCCAAAAGTTGTCGAGAATGGATTTTAGACAAGTTTGCTTTTGCAGGAATACATCATCCAAAAATTAAAGAATATAAGTTTTGGCAAGATGGTATTCACCCTTCCGAAATTTATAGTTAGAAATTTTTATACAGAAATTGGTTCGGGCGGCGTCCCGCTACATTCATAAAAAACCTGTTGAATCAAGGTTTTTATGGAAAGCATGGCAATAAATATTACAGCCCAGCAAGATTATTAGGGCAATGGTAAAGGGATTTTTAAAACTCAGGAAATGAGTTTGATTGCGTAGATAAGTTGAGTAAAAAATGGATTAAAAATCCACAACTCAAAAGTCGAAGAATAAAAATCTCGACGAGCGGGTTTATTAAAGATTTTTAAAATATATTTCTTAATTGCCGACTAGTTCTAATAAAGTATTTTTATTAGTGAAAACAACACTCGGTGGATATTGAAATTTGTTTTTAAAAAGTCGGGTAAAACCAGAAGGGTAATTAAAACCAATTTTGTAGGAAACCTCAGTAATAGAATATTGACCTGTTTGGAGAAGTTCTTTTGCGAAAAATAGTTTTTTGTCAATAATATATTGATGTGGACTTTCTCCAAATGCTTCTTTAAACAAAGTTTTAAATTTAGTAATACTCATTCCAGCCATATCGGCCATTTCTTTGATAGACGGAGCTGATTTTGAAAGATTTTTAGTGATTTCGTGTTCAATCTCCTTTATTTTTTTATAGTCAGCAAATTTATAATTTAAAGGAGTTTCAGCCTTTAATTCTGAGTCAATACACACTAAAAAATAATGCACAAATTGAGTGGCATAAGACTCTAATAACAATGAAGTAAATTCTGTTGAAACAAAATGTTTTTGAAAAAGCAAATGTCTTGAGGTAACCACACTATGGCTTAATGAAAAATTCTTTAGTAGATTTTTTATTAAAACAACAAATTTATTTTCCTGCAGGTTAAAACAGCTTGACAAATAATTTTGTAACCATTTTTCACTCATACCTAAAAGTATTGAGTCAGAAGACGCAGTATTCAAATAAATAAATAGATAAGAACCATTTAAATATTCTGCAAGTTCATAATTTAATGCTTTTAAATTATCACGATTATCAGAAACTGCACAAAAAAAAGATGAGTTATCTCTGAAATCCACAATCAAAGCATTATGTACATTAATCTTTCCTAAATCACGATTTTTTGTTTTTGATTTTCCTGAAACAATTTCAAAAGATATGTTTAGATTCTCGTTCATGTTTGGTGTAGTTCTTTATTTTATGATGTAAAGAAATACGAAATTATATATACTTATCACCCACATTTTTAAATTTGGTGATAACTATGATTTATTTGGTGATAAGTATGCAATAAATTTACTGAAGTATCCCCAAAATCAGATAGGTAGATCAGGTATGGCAATGTGAATGTTGTATATACAAATGCATCAGTTACAGTATCAAGCAACAGAAATTAGTCCAAAGAATTAGCTGTTTATAACACTAATGTGCGAGTACAGTTTGAGACACAAAAAACGAGATGCTGAATTTGAGAATGTTCGCCGCAGTGACGGTTCGCCGCTACAAAATCACTATTCATGATTTATAATCTCGTATCATTTTGGCAAGAAATATGAGAGATTTGAGGGAAGTAAGGAAAGATTATTTTAATAGATAAATCTACAATCAGTTGAATATCAGCCTATTAGATTATTGCGAACTTGTCGACTATTGACCGTGGACTACCTATGTGAATATAAAGATAAAAATAGTAATGTTTGAATTTATTGTGGAATACTATGCAATGAAGCATACTCTTTAATGGCTTGTTTAAAAGAAACACCAATCGGTAAATCTACATTATTGGTTAGGAGTAGCGTTCGTGACCTTAAAAGTTTTATATAATTTCTATTTACTGCAAACTTATGATGAGTACGGAAGAAATGTTTATCGAGGTCCTCTGAAATTAATCTTGTAAGTGACTTTTTCAAAACATACTTTTTATCTTGCGTATGTATATAGCAATAATTACCTTCGGCTTCTATGAATATAATATCATTTAATTTTGTCCTATCATTTTGATTCAGATTTGATTTTAAAAACAAAAACTTAGTATCAGCTTCATAATGAAGTTTTCTTTTTTCACTATCTTCGAAGGCTAAAATAATACTTGATTGTAAAGTTAATTTGTGAAATGGTTTTATAAGATATTGTACCCTTCGAATTGATTTTGCTTCATTATAAATTACGGTATCATGAGAACTCGTAGTAAGTATGACTGGAACATCCGAATTTGATAATTCTTTCAATAATTTTAAGCCTTTGGCTTTATTATTGATAAAAATATCAGAAACAATAACATCAATTTCTTTTATCTGATGTTCCAAATAAAGTAATAATGATTCGAGCGTATTAAATGTTTCAATTAAGATAATCTCGTATTCCGAAGATTCCGTATTTGATAGCATTATCTCAATTTTCAATCTATCAATTGAGTCATCTTCAAGTAAGACAACATTTATTTTTTTCATATAGATAACTTTTAACACAGCTGTTTCCACAATATTAGATATTTACATTGAAAGAAAAAAAAAGAAATCTTTTTTATGTCTTTTTGGTTATAAAATTGTCTAAAATGTATAGTGACCTATCAAAGATTGGTTATTGTATGCGGTTAAAATTAATTATGTTTAATTTAAAATCACATATTGCTGTATTATGAAATTTTTTACCTCAAAAGAAAAAAACTTAAAATTAGTTATTTTCTTAACTATTGCGGTATGCCAAATGCTCTTTGCCTTAAATGTTAAGGCCCAAAAACTTTTATTTAAAGACTGTTATCCTGAGAATAATATAGATAGTTTAAGAAAATCGTTAATGTTTAATCAAACATACACTGATGTTGAAAGATTAAAAAATTTAATAAAATTAGATCGTTCGTTTCTTTTCAAATATACCATCTTTGAAAAATTGGATGAAATTAAATCGCTTTCAGATAAATTAAATAATAATTTAGGACTAAGTTATTATTATTTTATGAAGGCATTTTTTTTGCCTTATACTTCTGTTAAAGACGCCAATGAAAATCTACGTTTGGGACACTTATACCTTGAAAAGACGGATGATTTAGCATTAAAGCAGTTTTGCAATGGAACCGAATTATTATATTTTTTTAATATTGAACGGAATACGACCGAGGGCAAGTTTCCCAAAGCCAAGTCTATTTTTTATGATAAAATCGAGTTAAATGATAATCAATATAATTTATTGAATGAATTTCAAAAAGTAGATTATCTTGTATTTGCAAGTTCTTTTGAGTTGGAGATTTATGGACGTATTACCTTGAAGTACAAGAAGTATATTGACGAGATGGAATATATCACAAAAAAATACCCTAAAACTAAGTATGCAAAATCTGTTTTCAGTCTTTTTATTATTCTATATTATGATATCAATCGCAATTATGATAAAGCCATATTAAAATGCAAAGAGAGTCTTGAAGGTTTGGATGCTAGTGATGTTTTATATAAATCAAGAATGCATTATAGCTTAGCAAATATTTATGTAAAAACTAATGAATTGCAATTGGCACTTACAAATTACCGTAATGCATTATTTTATTTTAATTCGATTGAGAAATATGATTATTCACCACTTGCAGCAGAATTTAAAATTATATCGTTTCAAATAGTTATTTCAAACTTTTTTAAAACCAGATATAAACTTTCCAACAATAATTTAACAACTAGTAGCAAGGGGAATGGCTATTTTAACCCGTTGCAACTTGACATCAATTCAATGCTTGGTTTATTACTAAGCCAAATAGAGAAAGAAAAAAATACTATTTTGATTAAACGAAATGATACCCTCCAAGTTCAAAAAATACAGCAAGAATTATTATATAGATCTTCAGAGTTAGCAAAAACTAAAATAGAAATACAAAGACTTAAAGCTTTGGAAGAAGTAGCCAAACACAGAGATGAAAATATTAAATTGTATTTCCAAAATTCCCAAAAAAAATATATTATAATTGTTATATCAATTGTGATAGTATTATTGTCCTATTTTTTGATTAGGCTCCGCAAACTAAATAGATTTATTAAAGAAGATCAAATCAATAAAGATCGGTTCTTTGCTCTGTTTTCGCATGATTTACGAGGTGTAATAGTAAATCTTAAAGATAGCGGAGAGATTTTGAATTATTTAATCAAAAATCATCGCTTCGATGAAATACAAGAAATATCAAAGCAATTAGATTTGGACGGTTGTAATGCTTTACTATTACTCAATAATATGCTCGATTGGGGAACTTTGAATGGCTATTCTTACCAACCAAGATTTGAAAATTTTATGTTATCAAATAAAGTTTGGGATATTTTTAGTATATATAAATCTGCTATTGACTCAAAAAACATCAAATTAAGCATAGAAATTGAAAATAACCTGAGTATATATTCCGATGAAAAATCTATAGATGTAGTTTTGAGGAATATAATTGCTAACGCAAAATCATATACGCCAGAAGGAGGTAACATAAGCATTCGCTTAGAAAAACACCTAACCAATCAAATTGCTTTTATTGTAACTAATTCAGTAAGCGAATTTAAGAGAGGGAAATTAATACACATCCAAAATATTTTATCTGGGAAAAAAAAGCCAAAGACTGGACATCATGGCATTGGATTAGGAATTGTTCTTATTCATGAATATGCTAAAAATTGTGATATTAAATTAGAATTATCTTTCGAAAACAATATTGTCACATTCAAAGCACTTTTTTAATCATCTTATGACTATTCGGATAGGATAAATGTCTAAATCGTATATATTATTTTAATTTAATTACGTCTAAATTTATGGATTTGGGTTAAATCCGATTATGATGGTAGAAAAGTCACACCTTTTAGGTGTGACTTTTTTTTTAAATCAACATTGTCGTTTTGGATAATAAAAAAGACTAATTTGTATGTATAGTTTTTAAAGGTTAACGTCCAAATAGTATAGTTGTATTAAATTATAATGTGTTAGGATAATTAGCAAAAAAAATCACGCCTTTTAGAGTGTGATTTTTTTACTTGTTTTGATTTTTAAGTACTGATACAAAAATAAGCACCAATTGAATATCATATAACTTGTTGATTTTCAATGCCTTATAGCACCGGCGAACCGTCGCACCAGCGAACCGTCGCACCGGCGAACCGTCGCACCGGCGAACCGTCTCGAATTTTGTATCATGTTTTTTGAGCCTCAGTACTTAATAAAAGCATCTTTGCCGATAATTTAATTTTGAATTTCATCAAATTATTTAAGATATAAAATCATTATTATGGGTTAATTTAGAGGAAAGTCAGAAAAGTTACACCCTTTGGGAGTGACTTTTTTTATTCATTTGATAAACAAATTTTCAATAAAAACTTTGTAGTATTTCAATCATCAAAATAGGTTATTATGCAATATTGTCCAGTTTTAGTAAAAGAAAAGTCTTTTAAATGGATTAGCCTTCTTTTATTATCATCAATCTTTACTTTGGGTTTTTGTGTTAATTATACTCCAATAGAATTAATAAATAAATTAAGTGAAAAAGCGAATTTCATTGCCAATTCTATAAAAAATGAGTTGAATCTAGATTATTTAGGTATTGGGCTTGTAATATTTTTATTATTGCTTTTACTTAAATTTTATAAGACTAAATTGGTTTTATTAAAAGCTATTAAGAGTAGAGAAAGGTTTTTTGCTTTGTTTTCACATGATTTACGTGGAGTAATAACAAATCTTAAAGATAGCGGAGAGGTTTTGAATTATTTAATTAAAAATGATAGACTGGATGAAATACAAGAAGTATCAAAACAATTAGACTGGGACGGTAGCAATGCTTTATTATTACTCAACAATATGCTCGACTGGGGTACCTTGACAGGTTATTCTTACCAACCAACATTTAGAAATTTTTTATTATCGGATAAAGTTTGGGATATTATAAGCACGTATGAATCTGCCATTGATTCAAAAAGCATCAAATTAAGTGTAGAAATTGAAAATGGCCTAAGCATTTATTCAGATGAAAAATCAATTGATGTTGTTTTGAGGAATATAATTGCAAACGCAAAATCACATGCACCAGCAGGTGGAAACATAAGCATACGTTTAGAAAAACATCAAGGAAATCAAATTGCATTTATTGTAACCAATTCAGTATCAGTACTTAAGAGATACAATTTTAAACATATCCAAAATGTTTTAGCCGGAAAAACAAAGCCAAATATTGGGCGGCATGGCTTGGGTTTAGGAATTGTTCTTATTCATGAATATGCTAAAAATTGCGATTTTAACTTAGAATTATTTTTTGAAAATAATATTGTCACATTCAAAGCTGTATTGTAAGCCAACTTATGTCTATATGGATATAATAAATGTCTAAAATGTATATAATATTATTTCCTTATCCCGTCTAAATGGAAGGATTTATTTTAAATCTCACAGCAATGTTAGAAAAGTCACATCTTTTAGGTGTGATTTTTTTTATTAGACATTTTTAACATATATTTTCTTTGATTGATACAATTTTTGGATTTTTCAGCCTAAAATTGTACATCGAACAAGCCGTTAGCATAAGATTTTCTCTAAATCCTATGCGATAAT
>JAIXOL010000021.1 GCA_027486845.1 Cytophagaceae bacterium | reverse complement strand
GCTGGTAAGTGATTTAAATTGTCGTTCGTTTTGGCGTGCTTTGGTGTATTGCATATCGTTTTTTTGCAAAGGTCGCACACACGCACGTTAAATTAATAAATTAGTGTTCAAAATATCTATTATTTGATTATGCTTTCGTAAATTTAAAACAAATAGTCTCTTTTTTTCAAATAAACCCTAAAATTCTTATCATAGAATTGCTTTCTTTGCAAATCATTGACAAACAAAAACCCCATGAAAAACAAAAACGCCATTATCGGAGCAGCATTTTTGATGGCAACTTCGGCCATTGGCCCCGGTTTTCTGACTCAAACTACGGTTTTTACTCAGCAACTAACTGCCAGTTTTGGCTTCGTAATTTTGCTTTCTATTTTGCTGGATATTGGTACGCAACTTAATATTTGGCGAGTAGTTTCAGTAAGTCGAAAACCCGCCCAAGATTTAGCCAACGAACTTTTCTTTGGTTTGGGTTATTTATTGGCATTTTTGATTATTGTTGGTGGTTTAGCGTTTAATATCGGCAATGTAGCAGGTGCGGGTTTAGGTTTTGAAGTACTTTTTGGCATTGATGTAAAAATTGGAGCAGTCATTAGTGCAGTCCTTGCGATTGGTATTTTCTTATCAAAAGATGCGGGCAAAGTCATGGACAACTTCACCAAGATTTTAGGTTTCTTGATGATTTTATTGATTCTCTATGTGGTTTTTGTATCAAATCCTCCAATTTTTGAGGCAGTCCATCGCACATTTATTCCACAGAAATTTGATGCTTTGGCTACCGTAACACTCGTTGGTGGGACAGTTGGTGGTTATATTACGTTTTCGGGGGTACATCGTTTGATGGACGCAGGAATTAACGGAGTAGAAAATTTGCCAGAAATTAATCGCAGTGCTACGACTGGTATTTTGGTCACAGCCGTAGTGCGATACCTGTTGTTTTTGGCTTCACTCGGTATAGTTGTGGCTGGTTTTACCTTGAGCAAAGATAACCCGCCAGCATCAGTTTTTCAAAGTGCAGCTGGCGAAATCGGTTATAAAATTTTTGGGGCAGTTATTTGGTGTGCGGCCATTACTTCAGTGGTTGGAGCTGCTTATACGTCGGTTTCTTTTTTACGTACCTTTCATCCAAATTTCGAGAAATACAATCGCCAAATCATCATTGGTTTTATTGTTTTCTCTACAATTATCTTTGTATTTGTCGGAAAACCAGTAAAAACACTCGTTTTTGTAGGAATGCTAAATGGTTTCATTTTACCAATTGCTTTAGGAATTATGCTCATTGCGAGTCGAAAAACTCGCTTGATGGGCAATTATAAACATTCCTTAACTTTACAGATAATTGGCTGGTTGGTAGTAGCAATTATGTCAACGATGGTAATTTATGGTATTGTTTCTTAGAAAGCCTCACCAATTGTAGCATAAAAATTACCTTTACCATAAGGGGAAAGGGCATAATCGAGACGAATGTTGAGGTGATTTTTTGTGGCAATTCTGAGTCCTGCCCCGTAAGTAAATTTAGGTTTGTTCAATCGTAAAAAGCTAGTTTCCTGACTGCCCAAAAATGCAATGGAACCAAAGGCCACTGCCCCTAAACGTTTCCAAATTTCTTGACGGATTTCTTGCTGAATTATCAAAGAATTTTTATCTCTAAAATACCCTTCAAAAATCCCACGCATACGATACTGTCCGCCCAAATAAGCCAACTGATTGAAAGGCACATCACCGATATTTGCAGTAAATACGTAATTACTAGCCAAAACCGTTTTTTTTCCAAAACTTTTATAATTAGCAATATCGGCCGAAATCTTCGTAAAATTTCGGTTTGCTCCGAAAATTCGGCTAGAAGGCACAACAAAAACTTCGCTAAAAATGCCTTTTCTAGGATAAAAAACTTGGTCACGGGTATCTCGTAAAATACTCATTCCCAAACCTAAAGTTCGAGACTTCTTGCTACCGTTTATTCGACCCGAAGCCAATTCTCCGCCATCAACTGTTGACGTAACATTATAATTTTCAAAATTGATTCTTACCCCTAAATAAGTATTCGGATTAATAGCTCTCGATGCCAAAAGCCTTACACGTTCATAATCAGCACCATACTTTTCTTCGGCCACAAGATTTTCACCAATCCCTGAATAAATATAATTGTAGCGAAACCAGCCATTTTCGGAGGCAAAATAGTATTTATTATTATTAGTAAAAACTTTAAAAGGAAAGAAAATCAGAATCTGTTTGTTTTGGGTGTAGGTAGCTCCAAAAGAAATCTGTGAAAGTTTAGCTCCGATAGAATCCCTCGAAAAACCAAAAGTTGCCACACCGCCTACACCTCCACCAAATCGAGTTTCGGGCAGCCTAAATATAAGTGGCAAAGCAATAGTGTTTCTATTTCGTAATAGTTTCTTTTTTGTAGAATCTTGTGCTGAGATAGTCTGAATAAAACAAAAAAATACAGAAAACAAGATGTAATACTTCATATATAAAAGTCAAAAAAAATCAATCACTAAACCATTTACGATAAAACATTACGTATGGCCTTAAACTCATTAAATTGAAAAACGATTTGAAGTAAAATTTGTTTTTAACTTCTTATTACACAATTACATTATTGATTTCTTTGACGTAGTTCCCACAAATTCTTTCAAGTAAAAAGGCTCAAAATCAGTAACATTTTCAAATTTTTGTTCCTCAAATAGGCGAGTTGCTAATGCCCCAATACTTTTAGCCGAAGGAAAAATAACTTGGTTTAAGAAAACAGCGTTTGGATTATTATCCAAAGTTACACGACATTTTTCTGCTCCATCGCCAAAGAAAATAATTTTATGATTTTCGAGTAAATCGGCAAATGATGTTTCGTCAATGATTTTGGCTTGAGTTGGCTCTAAAGGTTCAAGCGTATCAGCTTTATAAACAGCACAATAAACCTCCATTCGTCGAGCATCAAGCATAGGACAGAGCAAAATTGATAACGGACTACTGCCCAATTGATAATTGATATCGGAGTGCCGCCCAGCGGAGTGCCGCCCAACCGAGTGCCGCCCAATTGATAAATGAAAAGCCATTGCTTCCAAAGTATTAATGGCAATCAAGGGTTTTTCAAGCGTGAAACATAATCCTTTAGCAGTAGAGACACCAATTCGCAGACCAGTATAAGAGCCTGGGCCTTTGGCAACAGCAACGGCATCAATATCTTGGAGTTTTAAACTGGCGGTTTTCACTACATGCTCAATGAGTGTAGTGAGCATTCCAGAAGAAGACTTTTCATTATATAACTCACTGACTGATAGCAGTTTATCATCTTGATGAATGGCAGCCGAACAAGCCTTCGTGGAAGTTTCGATACTGAGAATAAAAAAAAAAAAAAAAAAATGTAGAATGTAGAATGTAGAATGTAGAATGTAGAATGTAGAATGATGTTAAGACTCATACTACATTCTATCTCCCAAAATTACTCAATATTTTTAGTTCCCCTTTAAGGCTTAGGGGTTTTATTTACTCCTAATTGCAATCACTGGGTCGAGGCGGGCGGCTTGCCATGCTGGTAAAATACCCGAAATCACTCCAATTGCACTCGAAATCAATAAACCTTTCAAGATATTTTCAGAGGTCAATACAATATCAAGTGAGCCGAGTGGCAAGAAACTCAACAAATAGACCAAGAGAATTCCGCAAAGTCCACCAATCAAGCATAGAAAAATAGATTCAAAAAGAAATTGATAGAGAATAAAAGAGTTTTTTGCCCCCAAAGATTTCTGAATTCCAACAATATTTGTGCGTTCTTTTACCGATACAAACATGATATTGGCAATACCAAAACCACCTATTAGCAGCGAAAAAAGTCCAATAATTGTTCCTGCACCTCCAATCACTGAAAATAATTCCCCCAAAGCGGCTGCTGCCGCTTCTGGTCGGTTGAGTGCAAAACTATCCTCTTCGGCTGGGCGTAAACCTCGTTTTGTACGCATCAGACCCGTTACTTCACCTTCTAACTCAAAAAGTCCTTCATCATAATCAAATCCTTTTAGAACAATATCGCCATAGGGTTCCCCAGAAGAAAATATTCGTTTATGTGATAAAAATGGAATAAACACTTTTTGGTCGGGTTCGCCACCAAAATCAGCAATTTGCTTACCTTTTCGCTCTTGCACTCCAATTACTGTAATATTTTGCCCTTTCATCTTAAAAGTCTGTCCGATTGGGTCAGAATCTGGAAATAAAGCATCAGCAATATCAGCCCCCAAAATACCAACGCTTCTGCCCGACTCGACTTCTTGTGGAGCAAAATACCGACCATTTATAATCGGAACTTCGGTAATTTCGGTAAAATCATAAGTAACTCCTTGACATAAAGCTTCAATACTATTATTACCTTTTTTGCAAGAAACACCTCCCGCAAAATCTATCATTGAGACAGCTTGGGCATTTTCAAGGTTATCTCTTAAATATTTAAATTCTTCGTATTTCGGTTCTGGGCGACGAAAATATTTCCACCAAGGATAATCACCACCTCCAAAAAACCACGGCCATTTTTGAACATAAATTACATTCGTACCAATCGAACTCAAACTCCCTTTAATATTCGATTCGAGCGAATCAACCATCGTATAAACGCCAATAATTGAGAAAATTCCGACAGTTACCCCTAAAAGCGATAAAACTGTACGCAAAATATTTTCTCGCAAGGCGTTCATCGCAAAACGAAAACTCTCAAATATCAGTAGGAATACTTTCATATTTTCTTGTCCTAAAGGACAGTTTTTTTGAATTAATAATTTTACGAAAATAGGTCTGAGAAATTACTTTCGGAAATGAATTTCGTCAATCAGTAGTTTTTAGTAAATTAACGGCAAATTTCAAGGATATGTGGGGTTGAACTTCGCATTTATTAATCAACAAACTAATCAAGTATGAAGAAAACACTTTTACTCTTTTCCCTATTTACGGTAGTTTTTTCCTGCAAAAACAAACCTACTCAAACAACCGATGCTGTTTCGAGCAAATCAAAAGACTTATTCGTACTTTTTGAAGAAGACCCTAATCAAAAAGCATTTTTCTCTGACCGCAAAGGTGTAATTGGGCAAAACGGAATGGTAGCATCTGCTCATCCCGAGTCCTCAAAAGTAGGCGTTGAAATCATGAAAATGGGAGGAAATGCCATAGATGCTGCCGTCGCTACGCACTTTGCATTGGCTGTAGTATTTCCCTTTGCAGGAAACTTAGGCGGTGGTGGATTTGCTGTTATCAGGGATAAAAACGGCAAGGCATACACACTTGATTTTAGAGAAAAGGCACCACTAAAGGCCAATCGAGATATGTATTTGGATGCCAAAGGCGATGTGATTCAGGGTCTAAGTTTGCTAGGTCACTTGGCAAGTGGCGTTCCTGGTGCAGTTGATGGAATGACAGAAATTCATAAGAAATTCGGTAAACTATCGTGGGAAAAAGTTGTTCAACCAGCCATTGATTTGGCAGAAAAAGGTGTAATTCTAACCGACCGTGAAGCACTTGGACTAAATAACAATAAAACGATTTTCAGAAAAGTAAATGGAGAAAGCACACCTTATTTTATGAATCCAGAAAACCGTGATTGGGTAAAAGGTGATTTACTAATTCAAAAAGATTTAGGAAAAACTCTACGAATTATTCAAGCGAAAGGTCGTAATGGCTTTTATGAAGGTGAAGTGGCCGATTTATTGGTCAATGAAATGAAAAAAGGTGGTGGAATCATTTCACACGAAGACCTCAAAAAATATCATTCAGCGTGGCGTGAACCAATTACAGCAAATTACAAAAACTATAAAATTATCACGATGCCACCGTCGTCGAGTGGTGGCGTGGCTTTGGTGCAACTTTTACGTTTTGTTGAGCCTTATCCTTTGCGTAAGTGGGGATTCAATACTGATTCGACAGTACAAGTAATGATTGAAGCCGAACGCCGTGTTTATGCAGACCGTGCCGAATGGATGGGTGACATGGATTTTGTGAAAGTACCGATGAAAGAGTTAATAAGTAAGAGTTATTTAGAAAAACGTTGGAGAGATTTCAATTTTGAAAAAGCAACTGATAGTAAAAATATTGGTGGTGGAAATATTACTGGAAAAGAATCGAATGAAACTACACATTACTCCGTAGTTGACAAAGAAGGCAATGCAGTTTCGATAACAACAACACTTAATGGTGGTTACGGTAGTAAAGTTGTGGTTTCGGGAGGAGGTTTTTTGATGAATAACGAAATGGATGATTTCAGCATCAAAGCTGGTGTTCCAAATATGTTTGGTTTAATTGGCAATGCAGCCAACGAAATTCAACCCGAAAAACGTATGTTATCGTCTATGACACCAACGATTGTAGAAAAAGATGGAAAGTTTTTGATGGCTGTTGGAACACCGGGCGGTTCAACGATTATTACCTCAGTTTTTCAAACAATTCTGAACGTAACCGAACACGGAATGACGATGCAACAAGCTGTAAATGCTCTTAAATTCCATCACCAATGGTTGCCTGACCGCACGGTTTACGAGCCAAATGCTTTTAGTGAAAAAACAGTAAACGCTTTGAAATCAAGAGCTTATATAATTGATGCCCAAAAAGGTACACTAGGAAGAATGGACTGTATCATGCTACGCCCCGACGGCACACTCGAAGGTGCATCTGACCCTCGTGCCGATAATACAAGTGTGGGATACTAATTTTTAAGTAATAATGGATAATTGATAATGAATTTCAAGTCGAAAAACTACATTTTCAATTATCCATTTTCAATCACACATTATTTCCCAATAATTCCTTTAGTAATCAAAAACGGGATTATTAACCAAAGTAAGCCTTTTATCAAAAAAAATAGAAAACCAGCCCATCCGAGCCGTTTAAACCATTGCTTAAATTTCGACTGTTCTTCCATAAAACTTTTTTACTGTTGACAATCAACTATTGACGGTTGATTTTTTGTATAATTTTTCAACAAAAACATCAGTCCAATAGTTGCAATTAAAGAAAAACCTACGATTGATAATGGTACATCGTCCATACTTTCCAAATCGGTTTTCACGATTCCTATATTGTGTAAATACATAATAGTAATGGCAAAACCATTATTGAAAATATGGGCAAAAATCGGAACACGAATATTGCCAGTCCACAAATAAAAATAGCCAAATAGCACACCCAACATCATTCTGGGCAAAATACCATAAAATTGAAAGTGAATAGCAGCAAAAATAAACGCAGAAACCCAAATTGCAACATGTGGATTGCCCGTTCCGAGCAATATTTTTCGCATGATTAAGCCTCTAAAAATCAATTCTTCTCCTATTCCAGCAATTACCGCAATTACAAAAAATGCCAGTAAAAACTGCCAAAAAGAAGTGAAATCTGTAAAAAACTTCGTGGTTTCGGCCAGTTTATCTTCCATTCCTTTCAATAATACTTCTACATTTTTCAAAAATTCGGGAAACGAAACTGATTGATTGAGTTCCTGCAACCAACCATTGAAACCCATAAAAGCAATTTCTATTAAAACCACCATTCCGAAAACTGCTAAAGTTGGTACTTTCTCAAAATCGAGGTCTTTCCAAGATTTTTTTTCAATAATTCTCCAATAAAACCAAGCTGTGCCTATAAAACCCATAAATGAGCCCAAACCCTGCCCAAAAATCATTCCTAGCCAAGCATTTGGTAATTTAGAAAAGTCGCCATCGCTATTCATAAAATCAGTTACTGATGCACCTACAGCCATCATAACTAAAATCTGAATCACACTTCCTAGAAACAAAAAACCTATCAAAAATAGACCAATAATTACAAGAAGCGACGAAGCTGCGGGGTTTTCACGAGAATCGGTAAGTTTCATAAGTTTTTTTGTAATTTTGGGGTAAAATTATTCAGTATTTCCTGCATTCGCAATGTTTAGGCCACTTTTGACTTTTTAAAAGGAATTATTAGCATTTTTTTACAGTTAACTTTTTGTAGGACAGGTTTGCATCGGAGTTGCGTCCAACCCTGTCTATTTGTAATACAAGCAAAACAGGTTAGAAACCTGTTCCACCTCACAGAATATGGCAAAAATAGGTATTACAGATTTAGGAGAATTTCCACTTTTACTCGCTCCAATGGAAGACGTGAGTGACCCTCCTTTTCGTTTAGTATGTAAAGAAAACGGTGCTGATTTGATGTACACCGAGTTTATTTCATCCGAAGGGTTGATTCGAAATGCAGCCAAAAGTGTGATGAAACTAGATATTTTTGAGTACGAACGCCCTATTGGTATCCAACTTTTTGGTAGCGACATAGAAACGATGGGCGAATGTTCACGCATAGCCACGGCCGCCAAACCCGATTTGATTGATATTAATTATGGTTGTCCCGTAAAAAATGTTGCGTGTCGAGGTGCTGGTGCAGCTTTATTGCAAGATATTCCAAAAATGGCGGAAATGACTGCCGCCGTTGTAAAAAATACCCATTTACCAGTTACAGTGAAAACTCGTTTGGGTTGGAATGAAGAAACAAAGAATATTGGTGAAGTTGCCGAACGTTTACAAGATGTTGGTATTCAAGCACTTACCGTGCATGGCCGCACTAGAGCTCAAATGTATAAAGGCGACGCTGATTGGACATTAATTGCCAAAATCAAAGAGAATTCACGCATCAAAATTCCTATTTTTGGTAATGGAGACATTGATTCGCCAGAAAAAGCCCTTGATTACCGTAATCGTTTTGGTGTAGATGGCATCATGATTGGCCGTGCAGCTATCGGCTATCCTTGGATTTTTAACGAAATCAAGCATTATTTCAAAACTGGACAAAAACTTGCTCCACCGAGCATCAAACAACGTGTTGATGCTGCAAAAAAGCACCTGGAGTTTTCGATGAAGTGGAAAAACGAACGGCAAGGAATCTTAGAGATGCGTCGACATTATAGCAATTATTTCAAAGGCTTACCAAACTTCAAAGAATACCGAATGCGTTTGGTTCTTTCAATGGATTTCCAAGAAATTCTTTCAATTCTCGATGAAATTTCAAGGGTTTATGAGGGCTTTTTACTCGAAAAACAAGAGATAAAAGTTGAATACGCAGGTGTAGATTAAATCTGATTCGCAAAAACGTCATCCCCCCTGCCCCCTTCAAAGTGGAAATTTTTGTTCTCGTCCTTTGAAGGGGGCAGGGGGATGTAATACATATTAAAAAAACTTAGATGAACAAAAACACCTTTACCAATCCCGAAAATCGAACATTAATTTCTTGGCTTTTATTAAGTATATTGGCCGTGATGTGGGGTTCTTCTTTTATAATTATTAAAAAAAGCCTTGATGCTTTCACACCAGTTCAAATCGGAACAGTAAGAATTTTAGCGGCTGGATTGGTATTTTTGCCATGGATTATCTCCTCTCGTAAACAATTTCCAAAAGAAAAAACTAAATATTTTCTCGCCTCCGGACTTTTAGGCTATTTTCTTCCAGCATTCTTATTTGCTTTTGCAGGAAGCAAGATAAACAGCTCATTATCAGGAACTCTAAACTCTGCAACGCCCCTTTTTGTGTTAATTGTCGGAGCAATTTTCTTCCAGCAAATCATCAAACGTTGGCAAGTGGCAGGCTTAATATTGGGCTTTGTAGGAAGTTTAATTTTAGTGCTTTCTTCAAGTAAAGATGGACTTTCAATTAGCCAACTAAATCCTTACGCCTTGTTGATTATTTTGGCTTCGTTTATGTACGGCTTTAATGTAAACATCGTTGGTAAACATTTGAGTGGAATCAATCCTGTTTTATTAAGTGGTTGGACACTTTTTAGCGTAGCCATTATTTCTGCCATTATCCTTTTTTCGACCGACTTTGTTTCTCGCATCAACGCAGATACCATGCAACCGTTGATAATGTTGATGCTGCTTGGTGCAATCAATTCGGGCATTGCAGCTATCATTTTCAATTATGTTTTGCAGATTTCTTCACCTGTTTTTGCATCTTCGGTCACTTATTTAATTCCTGTAGTGGCTACCTTGATGGGGTTTATTGATGGCGAATCTATATCTTTTTTGCATTATTTTGGTATGACAATCATTTTGGTTGGTGTATATTTGATTAATAAAAAGTAATTATTGCTACAGATTATTGTTTTTGGTTGAATGTTGTTTAAATATGACAAGTTGAACGAAAACGAAGTAAAACAATGTGCAACAGCATCTAAACATTTTCAAACAAAAACTTCAACCGTGCTAAAAGCAATCATAAACGACCAAACTTTTGAAGTTTCAGACGAAAAAGGAGGAATTTTAGTAAATAATCAACTATTTACATGGGATTTTCAAAATATTTCTGATACGCATTTTCATATCATAAAAGATAATAAATCGTATAATGCCGAACTTGTAGAGGCCAATTACGCTGAAAAAACTTTTAAACTGAAAGTCAATGGTAAAATTCATACCGTCAATCTCAAAAACCGTACAGATTTGCTATTGGAAAAAATGGGTTTAAGTAATGTGGCATCAGCTAAACTCAACAACCTAAAAGCTCCAATGCCAGGCTTAATTTATGAAATGAAAGTCAAAGTAGGCGATGAAGTAAAAAAAGGTGATGTACTGTTGATTTTAGTAGCAATGAAGATGGAAAATGCCATAAAAGCCGTAGGCGACGGGATTGTAAAAAGTATAAAAACAAATACTGGCGATAGCGTAGAAAAAGGGCAATTAATAATGGAATTTGAGTAAAAAAGGCATTAAAATTATTATTGGTAACATATTAAAGTCTAAGTGTGACATATTTCTCTGTTTGCTACAAAAAGATGTGTCACATTTGTTTTGATGGGTCTATTCAAAATTCTACCTTCAAAATTTTCCAAACTCAAAAATTTAACCCTAACTTTGCTGTAAAATACACCTTCAATGTCTGAACTAAAATACAAGCGAATCCTCCTAAAATTAAGTGGCGAAGCCCTCAACGGTGGCGATAAAAGCCAAATTATTAACTCTGACATTCTTTCGCAATATGCCCTAGAAGTTAAATCTATTGTTGAAGCAGGTTGCCAAGTGGCAATTGTAATCGGTGGTGGAAATATTTTTCGTGGAGCAAGCCAAAGCTCTGGCATCGACCGTGAACAAGGAGATTATATGGGCATGATTGCAACAGTAATCAATGGTATGGCCGTGCAAAGTGCTTTAGAAAAAGCTGGATTAATCACGCGTTTGATGTCGGCAATCAAAATGGAGCAAGTTGCCGAGCCTTTTATTCGCCGTCGTGCAATTCGTCACCTCGAAAAAGGTCGTATTGTAATATTAGGGGCAGGTACAGGAAACCCATATTTCTCGACCGATTCGGGTGGAGCTTTAAGAGCCAACGAACTGGGCGTTGATGTATTGATGAAAGGTACAAGCGTTGACGGAGTTTATACAGCCGACCCACGCAAAGACGAAACTGCCACAAAATATGACAAAATAAGCTATGAAGAAGCCATCAATAAAAACTTAAAAGTGATGGATTTGACAGCCTTTGCACTTTGTAAAGAAAATAAAATGCCAATCATCGTCTTTGATATGAATGTTGCAGGAAATTTGATGAAAGTAGTAAAAGGCGAAAATGTAGGCACCTTGGTAGGAGATTAATTGAATATTTATAAATATTGTAATTTAGAAATACGAAGTTTAAGAAAATGGAAGAAATAGAATTAGTCCTTGATATGGCGAAAGACACAATGGAACGTGCCTTAAAACATACACAAATCGAACTTTCAAAAATTAGAGCGGGGCGTGCTTCTACCCAAATGCTCGATGGAATTCAGGTTGAATATTATGGTTCGCCAACGCCATTAAGTCAAGTTTCATCAATCAGCACTCCAGATGCTCGCACAATCGCAATCAAGCCTTTTGAGCGTAAACTAATCAATGATATTGAGCGTGCCATCATCAATTCAAATATTGGCCTTTCTCCGGCCAACGATGGTGAAATGATTCGCTTAAATATTCCTCCCTTGACGGAAGAGCGTCGTAGAGAATTAGTAAAAAAAGCTAAAAACGAAATTGAAGTTGCTCGTGTAAACATTCGCAAGGTTCGACAAGAAGCAAATGATGAATTGAAGAAAATTCAGAAAGATGGTGGCTCAGAAGATGAAGTAAAAAAAGCCGAAGATCGTGTTCAGAAAATGACAGATAGCTACATCACAAAAGCTGAACAATTAATGGCCGATAAAGAAAAAGACATCATGCAAGTATAGTATGGAATGATACTCCAGTTTCGTGGAAAGAATAGAAAGCCTGCCCAAAAGCAGGCTTTTTTAATGAAATCTTTATAAATTGCGTTGAATATTATAAGACAGATTTGTAATCTGTTAACTTTACCGAGAATTATTATGGAACAAAATATAACTTATAAATTATGGTTCACCACATAAAAAGCTGACTATGAATCCTGCCGAACGCATAAGCGAACTAACCGAAAAACTCAATTATTATAATCAACGCTACTATATGGATAGCGTATCAGAGATTTCTGACCAAGATTTTGACTTACTATTGAAACAGTTAGAATCGCTCGAAAATCAATATCCTGACCTCAAATTGCCCGAATCGCCAACGCATCGTGTGGGCGGCACAATCACTAAAAATTTTGCGAGTGTCGAACACCGTTATCCGATGCTTTCATTGGCCAATACTTATAATGAACAAGAGCTCATCGACTTTGATGAAAGAGTAAAAAAAGGACTCAACGGCGAAGCCTACGAATATATTTGTGAACTAAAATTCGATGGAATTTCTCTTTCAATGACTTACGAAAACAGTATTTTTGTACGTGGTGTAACTCGTGGCGATGGCGTGAGAGGTGATGATATTACAAATAATGTAAAGACTATAAAAACTTTACCGCTGAAAGTAGCAGCCCCCAGAGGGAGATCTTTTGAAATTCGTGGTGAAGGTTTCCTCCCCTACTCATCATTCGAAAAAATGAACTCTGATGCAGAAGCAGCGGGCGAAGAAAGCTACGCCAATGCACGAAATGCCGCTTCGGGAAGTTTCAAATTACAAGATTCGGCCGAAGTTGCACGTCGAGGACTTGATGCTTATGTTTATCAATTTCTATCGGATGAAGAAATTTTTACAACTCACGAAGAAAGCCTCATTGCACTCAAAAATTTAGGTTTCAATGTTTCGCCAACTTGGCAAAAATGCACTGATATTCAATCAGTTATAGAATACATTAAACTTTGGGACGAAAAACGTTATTCATTACCAATGGCAACTGACGGTATCGTTATTAAGCTTAATTCGATTGCCCAAAGAGCCGAACTAGGCTATACTGCCAAAAGTCCACGTTGGGCCATTGCCTATAAATACAAAGCCGAATCCAAACCTGCTATTTTGAAAGCCGTTACTTATCAAGTTGGTCGCACGGGAGCAATTACGCCCGTAGCCGAACTCGATAATGACAAACTAAATGGTAAAGGAATACATTTATCTGGTACAACTGTAAAGCGTGCGTCACTTCATAATGCCAACGAAATCGAGCGTCTGGACCTTAGAATTGGTGATACAGTTTTTGTAGAAAAAGGTGGTGAAATCATTCCGAAAGTTACAGCTGTTGATGTATCGAAGCGAGATATGCTCAGCACCCAAGAAATTGTTTACCCAACAACTTGCCCGGAATGTGGCGGTCAATTATCTCGTAAAGAAGGCGAAGCTAACCACTATTGCACCAACGAAAAAGGCTGTCCGCCACAAATTCGTGGTCGCATTGAGCACTTTATTCAC
This sequence comes from Cytophagaceae bacterium, assembly GCA_027486845.1. Lineage (GTDB taxonomy): Bacteria > Bacteroidota > Bacteroidia > Cytophagales > Spirosomataceae > Emticicia. Next base: position 59,165 of record JAIXOL010000021.1, on the reverse strand, counting down.
CGAAAAGCGATGAATATTGATAGTTTGGGTGAAGGTAAAATAGAATTACTTTATGACAAAGGCATAGTCAATGACATCACTGATTTATACGATTTGACTTATGATAAACTTTTCGGACTCGAAAAAGTAACAGAAGATGAACTCACAGGAAAAATCAGAAAGATAGGTTTCAAAGAAAAAACTGTGCAAAATATATTAGAAGGTATCGAAAAATCGAAACAAGCACCTTTCAAACAAGTACTTTTTGGAATCGGAATTCGTTATGTCGGTGCTACAGTGGCTGAAAAACTAGCAAGTTTCTTCAAAAATATTGATAATATTAAAAATGCCGATTATGAAACTCTCCGCACTGCCCCCGAAATTGGCGATAAAATTGCACAAAGCATAGTGGAATATTTTCAAAACGAAGAAAATCAAATTTTTATCGAGAGATTACGATTAGCAGGTTTGCAATTTTCGGCACAAGATGAGGTAAAAGAAATTGAAAGCGACCAACTTACAGGAAAAACATTCCTTTATACAGGTACATTTGTAAATTTTGAGCGTGAAGCTCTCGAACAAAAAATCGAAGCCAATGGCGGAAAAGTTGTAAGTGGGGTTTCTGGAAAATTAGATTTTCTGATTGTAGGCGAGAAACCTGGAGCATCAAAAATACAAAAAGCCCAAAAACTCAACGTCAAGATGATTTCAGAAGAAGAATTTATGGCGATGCTTGGATAGTTTTGGATATTAGTTATAAAGGAATTGGAAAACTGGTTATTGAGAAGTTCGTTTTAAAATTACGAATTCCCCAATAGCCAATTCCCCATTAAACTAAAAACTAATTCTTTAACACCGCACAAAGCCACATTCCAATTGTGCAGCAACCTAAACCAAGCGATTCACGCCCCAGCTCAATATTAACAGTTTTCATGCCTTGATTGAGTAAAACACCTTCCCATTCTGGCGGAAATTGATTAATTGCCCACATCAAAAATAGCAAACCGATGCTAAAATACATCAATTTATCGCCCTTCCCTTGCAACTTATAGAAACATAAATACGTCGGAATCAAATAAACTGGAATCCACACAAAAGGGTCTGGGTCATTATACTGCACAAGTGCAAAAGCAAAAAACATTACAACAAAAAACCAAAGAACTACTTTCTGTATCATAATTTTAAAAGCATTGGGTTAGGAATATTTCTTAAATCAAACAAAAATACAATGAAGGTCAATCAAAAAATATGATATATCTCCTTAATTTTTTTAATCCCGAAACATTAATCGACAAACAACTGATTATCAACAATTTATAGGAATTAATTTTGACTAATAATCAAAAAACTATTAAATTGCATAAAAAACGTTTGCAGACAGTCAAAAATTTACTACTTTTGTATCGGCAAATTACCAGCTCCTGCTGAATCCCCCAGGTCTTGACCGAAGCAAGGGTACTGTGGTCGAGCGGTGAATTTGCCTTTTTTTTTGACTTATTCGCATCAATATATTTGTAACTTCTACGTCTAATCGCCCCACGGCATAGAAGTTCCCAACAAAAAGTCCCTCTTTAGGGGATAGGGGTTTTTTCTCCATGAAATTTTTTATTGATACAGCCTCTCTCAAAGACATTCAAGAAGCACAAGACCTCGGTATTCTTGATGGTGTAACTACCAATCCTTCATTAATGGCCAAAGAAGGTATTTCTGGCAAAAACAACATAATGCGTCATTATAAAGCAATCTGCGATATTGTAGATGGCGATGTAAGTGCTGAAGTGATTGCTACCACTTTCGAGGAAATGATTGCCGAAGGAGAAGAATTAGCTGAAATCGACGAGCAAATTGTTGTAAAAATACCGATGATTAAAGACGGTATCAAAGCAATTAAATATTTTTCAGAAAGAGGTATTAAAACCAATTGTACATTAGTATTTTCAGCTGGTCAAGCTCTTTTGGCTGCCAAAGCTGGTGCAACTTACGTTTCTCCATTCGTTGGTCGTTTGGATGATATTTCATCAGATGGTATGATTTTGATTGAAGATATTCGCACAATTTATGACAACTACGGATTTGAAACACAAATCTTAGCTGCTTCGGTGCGTCATCCTTTGCATATCTTACAATGTGCTAAAATTGGTTCGGATGTAATGACTGGCCCACTTTCAGCTATCATGGCTTTATTAAATCACCCATTGACTGATAGTGGTTTAGCTAAGTTTTTAGCTGACCACGCTAAAGCAAACACAAAATAAATAATTCTGAGTTCTGAGTTCTGAATTCCGAGTTTTTACTCTCAATTCAGAACTCAAACCACAGAATTCAGAACTCTATGGAGGTCATTTCACTACAAAACGCTTTTATTTACCAACGAGACCAATTGGTTTTGTCGGATGTGAATTTTAGTATCCAAAAAGGAGAATTTGTATATCTGATTGGCCGAACTGGTAGTGGAAAATCTTCTCTTTTACAAACACTCTACGCTGACCTTTGGCTTGAAAAAGGCACTGGCGTTGTAGGTGGCTTTGAGCTTCACGCTTTGAAACGCACCCAAATTCCTTTTCTTAGAAGAAATATTGGTATTGTTTTTCAAGATTTTCAATTGTTGAGTGATCGAAATATCGACAAAAACCTTCGTTTTTATCTAAAAGCAATGGGTTTAACCGAAAAAAACGACATTGATGAACGAATTGCCGAAGTACTTACTTTAGTTAATTTGCCACATATACTTAAAAAAATGCCACACCAGCTATCTGGTGGTGAGCAGCAAAGAGTAGGTATTGCTCGAGCGTTACTCAATAAACCTGATATTATTTTGGCCGATGAGCCAACGGGAAATCTCGACCCCGAAATGTCATTAGAGATTTTGAAACTTTTTCTCGATATAAACGAAAAATCTAATTCGGCTGTACTAATGGCAACGCACGATTTTGAGCTAATTGAACGCTTCCCCCATCGTACACTCTACTGTGATAAGGGTCAAGTCCGTGACCTTGCTGAGAGTATGTAAATGTTTTCATTTTTACATCAAACAACAACAACTAATAATTTTCATCGTTGTCCAATTTTTAAAATTGTGCCATACTCCAACAATATTTAGAAAAACATACTCCTACGAAACCAATTTCAATAAACGTCTGTTATATCAAGCCACATTCAAATTTTCGCATGAGCAAATATATTTACGGAATTGATTTCGGCACCACAAATTCGGCATTGGCAATTCTTAATACAGAAACTAATAATTTAGTCAAACTTTTTACAATCCCTTCACTCCTATTTTTCCCAGATTCAATCAACCCAAAAGAGCCAATTGTTCCGACGGTTGGGCATGAGGCAATTTCACTGTACGTACAGAATCGGATGCGTGGGCGATTTATGAAATCTATCAAGAAAGTTTTACCTAATAAAAGCTTTATTGATACTCGGATTGGCTCGAAGAGTTATCGTGCAGAAGATTTAGTGGCTTTGATTTTAGTACATTTAAAGAAAATAGCTGATGAATTTGTGGGAGAAAACGTCAAGACAGCAGTAATTGGACGCCCAGTAGTTTTTGACGAAAACCCAGAAAAAGATGCTTTAGCTCAGGAAAGACTATCTAAAGCTGCACAAATTGCAGGTTTTGAAGAATTTTACTTTCAGATGGAGCCAATAGGAGCGGCTTTTACGTATGAACGTCAAATCGAAAATCAACAATTGGTTTTGGTGGCTGACTTTGGTGGTGGCACTTCTGATTTTTCATTGATGAAACTTAATCCAGATGCCATAAATCAAGCCGACCGAACGGCTGATATGCTCGCACAAGGAGGTATTTATATCGGTGGTGATAGTTTTGATTCGGATATTATGTGGCATAAAGGAACGCCACATTTTGGACGCGGTGTAAAAGAGGAATTTACTCCCGGAAAACCAATTGACTTACCACTTTCATATTTTTACAGCATTTGTTCTTGGGAAAAAATGAACTTTCTGGACTCTCTTCGCATGAAGTTGAGCATAGCCAAATCTTACCAATATTCGGGGAAAGATTATCGAGTAAAAAACCTTCAAACTTTGATTGAGCAGAATTTAGGTTATGAACTTTTCAAACAAATCGAAAAAGTTAAAATCAACTTAACTAAGTCAGATAATGCAATTTTTGAATTTAATGAAAGCGAAATTTCCATTAATGAACCTTTGTCAATACAAGAATTTTCAAAAGAAATTATCGAGAAAAATGTAGATAAAATTGAGCAGTATTTGCAAGAGTTTCTAGACAAAAATCAGATAAAAAATAATGAGGTTGATGTTGTCTTTATGACAGGAGGAACATCAATGGTACGTCCGTTAAACAATATTTTTATACAACGTTTTGGTTCAGAAAAAATAAAATCGGGCGATAATTTTAATAGTGTGGCAATGGGATTGGCCTATAGCTATCGTGTGTTAGTTGAGGCTGAAACTTCTTAATTTTTTTATATATTGCGGCAACTATTCGATTTCAAATCGAACGCTATTTTATGTTTAAAATATTCTATTGATATAAATACCTTAGAAATCAAAAAAAACTATTATAATTGCTTTAAAAATAAAGTTTGGAAAGGGATGTTGGTTCTCGTTCATGCAGAAATCAAACCTCACCCAACCAAGGCAAAGAATGCATCGGAATTGAATTATTTACTGCGTTTTTGCAAAAGATGGATGAATCCTACAAAGAAGCCCTTACTGAATTCGTTTTTTTGGTGAACCAAACAATAGTCGTGTAACTGCCGAATTTGTTGTAAATGGCAGCATAAAAAAAGCCGACGAAGACGCATCATTCGGCTCGGGAACATTTATATATCTTGCCTGCTGGAGAATTTTTAGAAATAAAAAATAGTAAAATTACTCGTTTAACTAATACCCCCCCTCTAAGATTAAGTTAGTTTCATAAAAATGGCTCAACTTTCGTATATTAAAATGATAAGTGCTGAAATAGCATCTGTTTTCGACGACCTCGCAAAGCTAAGAATTTCTGTTTTTAGAGCATTTCCTTATCTTTATGAAGGGAGTATTGATGATGAAAAAGAATACCTAAAAGTTTATGTTAAGTCAAAAAATGCCTTTTTATTTGCGGTTTATGATGGCTCAAAAATGATTGGAGCAACTACCTGTATACCCCTAATTGATGAAACTTCCAATGTTCAAGAACCTTTCGTCAATGCAGGAATAAATCTCGAAAGCGTATTCTACTTTGGGGAAAGTATCTTACTACCTGAATATCGTGGACTAGGATTAGGACACCGTTTTTTTGAAGAACGTGAAGCTTACGCTCATAATTTTGAGACTTGCAAAATCACTTGCTTTTGTTCGGTTATTCGCCCCGAAAATCATCAGTTGAAACCTGTCGATTACCAACCTTTAGACCCTTTTTGGAAAAAACGAGGCTATCAAAAAGAGCTTTCACTAAAAAGTAAATTTGAATGGATTGACATTGGAAATCAGCATTCTACCCAAAAAGAAATGATTTATTGGACAAAGAAAGTATCATGATCAGCACCAGCTTCAACACCGTATCTAATTATCGAACACAAACCTTTTACAAGTGGTGAATCCACATCAAATAATGGGTTTCCAAAACAAGGTAAATAAATGCTAAAATCTTATTTTTCCCTCAGTATGGTTCAAAGGATTTGGTAAATTTGTTTTTTAGACGAAATTAATTCTTATATTTTTTTGTATTTAGGGAAATTAAGCAATTACGAAGCAATAAGCAGGTATTTGAATTTAAAGATTTACACAATGTAAAAAGTAGGTTTTCAGAAATTGAAATTTTGAGAGTAAAATTATAAGTAAAACTTCCAGTATTTATCATTATTGGAGGATTTGTTTTTTTCTACAAAAAACCAGTTAAACCAATCTTAATTACAATTTGATTGGTGTAGGTTAATATCTGTTTATATGAAATTAAATAAGAACTATTAATCTCAATACTATTTGGCCTGACAATCTTTGTAGCATCGGCTTGCTGATAATATATACCAATATCAATATAATTATTATTCATTTGCCCAAATAACTTTACTCCAAGCCCCACTCCTACACCGTAATTCGGCACAATTCGATTAACTGCTGCCAAAATTTCACTTTGGTCAGGACCTTGTTGCAGTAAAACACTCGTTCTGATAAGTTTTGCACCAAAAAAAGCATCAGCATATGGATTCAGTTTTGAACTCCACAAAATCGGACGATAACGAGCCACTCCATTTGCCCAAAAAGCATGATTTGCCACATAAAACTCACCCAAAGCATTACTCAAAAAATCTTCATCCTGACCATTTGATTGATAACCCAATTCCGCCCCATAAAATATAGTGGATGCCTTAGCTCTTTTATAGGGATTCATTAAACCACCTACCACAATTCCGCCTTTTATTCCATCCATTTTGGCATCTTTCAATATTTTTTGATACTTTCCAACAGCATTTCCAAGGTTTAACGAAGTATACCATGAATATTTATCTTCAAGATATTTTTCGGTTTTATTTTGAGCAACTGCACTGATAATCAAACAATTAAATATGAGCAAAAGGTAGATTTTTGGTTGCATCTTTTGTTGTGGTAGTTGGGTATACTTAGCACAATTATAAAATTGTGCTACTTCGCTGTCAAATACACAAACGGAACAATCATTTCTTCGATTGAAACGCCTCCGTGCTGGAAAGTATCACGATAATGACTTACATAATGGTTATAATTATTCGGGTAAGCAAAGAAATAGTCTTCCATCGTAAAGAAATATGCGGTCGAGATATTTGGTTTCGGAAGCATAAAAGTTTCTGGCTTACGCACTACCAAAATATGATCACTTTTATCATCCAAATTTAAGTTTTTGCCTTGTTTATAGCGAAGATTCGTATTCACATTTCTATCACCTACGATGCGTTTCGGATGTTTTACTTTTATCATTCCGTGGTCAGTCGTAATGACCAAACGACCCTTTTTCTCAGAAATTTTCTTTAATAAATCAAGTAAAGGCGAGTGTTCGAGCCATGATTTTGTGATTGAGCGATAAGCCGACTCGTCGGGTGCGAGCTCTTTAATCATACCCATTTCGGTACGAGAATGCGAAAGCATATCAACAAAATTATAGACAATTGCCACCAATTGGTTTTTTAATAAATTATTGAAATTATCGACCAAACTTTTACCTTGTGATGTGTTCAAAATTTTGTGATAAGAAAAACTAATATTTTGGCGGCTTTTATCAATTTGTCGTTTTAGGAATTCGGCTTCATTATTATTCAAAGCGTCTTCATTTTCACCTTCATCATTTACCCACAAATCAGGGTGATGTTTTGCCATATCTGAAGGCATCATACCTGAGAAAATGGCATTGCGGGCATACGAAGTAGCTGTTGGCAAAATCGCGTAATAATCGCTTTCTTCTTCTACATTAAAATAATCCGAAATTACTTCTTCTATAACCTTCCATTGATCGTAACGAAGATTATCAATCAATAAAAAGAAAAGTGGAGAATCATTTTTTACCAAAGGAAAAACTTTGTTTTTCATCAATTGGTGCGAAAGCAAAGGCTTATCTGCTTTTGGGTCAGAAAGCCAATCTTCATAGTTTTCTTCTACGAATTTACAGAAATTTGAATTGGCTTCGGCTTTTTGCATACCAAAAACCTCCTCCATACTTTTATCGTCTGATTTATCGAGTTGAAGTTCCCAAAAAATCAATTTTTTATATATCTCCGACCATTCCTCATGACCGATGCGGTCGTTGTATTGCATGGCCAAGTTTCTAAAATCTTGCTGATAACCCAAATTGGTTTTCTCTGAAATCAAGCGTTTATTATCAAGAATCTTCTTGACCGACAATAAAATTTGGTTCGGATTGATAGGTTTTATCAAATAATCGGCAATTTGAGAGCCAATTGCATCTTCCATGATACGTTCCTCTTCCGATTTTGTAATCATCACAACTGGAAGGTTGGGTTTCAAAACTTTAATCTTTGAAAGTGTTTCTAAACCCGTCATTCCCGGCATCATTTCATCTAAAAATACTACATCAAATCTTTCAGATTCAACTTTATCTAGTGCATCAGCTCCACTAGGCACAGGCGTAACGTCGTAGCCTTTCGCTTGCAAAAAAATAATGTATGGTTTTAATAAATCTATTTCGTCATCTGCCCAAAGAATGTTATATCGCATAAGTTATGATTTTAATCGCCCCCCATTGAAGCGGCGAACCGCCCTAATTGAAGGCTTGTTATAAAGTAAGTAGGACTTTTCAATTTTTACTTTAACGGAAAATTACTTGTATTGTTGCCTACCGAATTCTTTAAACATTTGTAAGCTAGATTTATAATTTGTTAAATATACTTCCACGGTTGACAAACCTATCCTAAAGACGACTTTTATTCAATTTTTCTAAATCTTCGGGAGTATCAACGCCGATACTTTCATAGTTTGTAACAGTTGCATAAATTTTATAGCCATAGCCAAGCCAACGTAATTGTTCGAGTTTTTCGGTGTTTTCGAGTGGTGATGGTGGCAAATGCGAAATCTGCTCCAACACATCATTTCGATAGGCATAAAGACCGATATGTTTATAAAAATCGGCATGTTCGAGCCAAGTTCCCGGTTCATGTCCACGCACATAAGGCACAGTTTGGCGACTAAAATACAAACATTGTTTACGCATCGTAAGCACCGCTTTTACCACATTTGGGTCGAAAAGTGTTTCATAATCATTTATTTTCTTAACGGCAGTTGCTATTTCGGTCTTAAAATCGAGCAATTTTGCCATTTGTTCAACAGTTTCGGGGTCAATAAATGGTTCATCACCTTGAATATTAATAATGTAGTCGTATTTACTACTTCCACCCGCCTTTTGTAGAGCTTCAAAACATCGGTCAGTGCCACTTGGGTGGTTTTCAGAGGTCATATATGCTTCGCCTCCGAACCCAATTATATGATCAAATATTCTAGAGTCGTCAGTTGCAACTACTACTTTACTCAGACTTTTTGCTTTTTGAGCTTGTTCGTACACTCGTTGAATCATACTTTTTCCGCCAATATCAGCCAAAGGCTTTCCAGGAAAGCGGCTCGAAGCGAATCTTGCTGGAATTATACCAAGAATTTTCATAGTTTTTATTGCTTGAAGAAGGCGAATTTACATCAAAAAAAAAATATATACGTTAATCTGTCACAGAATCATTAAATTTGTATCAAATTGAAATAAATACCAAAAAAATGAAGTAAACTAAAACAAAAAAAAATTGAGAACAAATTAAAAATCAAGATAATCAATCTTGATAATCTCTCAATTTTTTTAGGTTAAGTTAAAGTTCGGCATTTTGGTTGAATCGTGCATTATAAAAAACCTAATTACGTCTATATGTTCAGATTGTTTTGTTCAACAATAGCTTTAGTGTTTATTCTGACAAACACTAAAGCTAATCCCGTTGACTCGCTCGGAGTAGAGAAAAGAAACGGTAAAGTTTTGGTTCAACACAAAGTTGAAAAAGGTGAAACTCTTTATTCTATTTTAAAAAGATATGATTGTTCAGAAAAAGAATTTTTGTCGGCTAATACTTTATTCAAAAAAGGAACAACTATTGCTCCCGAACAGGTAATAGAAATACCAATAAAAGGCAATAGAGTAGCAAAAAAAAACCACCTTGCTGAAATTATTACGACGCCAGCCTCAAAAAAAAATAAAAAAAATATTGATGAAAACGGTATCGAAATAATTGATATTCCAGAAGCTACACCTAAAGAATCACCTCCAATCAATGAAAAAGTTAGTCAAACTGATTCATCGAAAGACATTTTAACAATAATTGATACACTTAAGAAACTAACAGCAGCAAAAACTCCACTTAAAGGTAAAACTCACACCGTGGCTGCGGGACAGAATTTGTTTACTGTTGCTAAACTTTATAATTTAAAAGTATGGCAGATTAGAGATTGGAATGGTCTGACAAACGACGAACTTAAAGTAAATCAAGTTTTAGTTATTGAAAAACCTGCAAATTTTGTGGCGAAAGTAGCTAAAAAAGACACTTTAAAGCTAAAACCTATACAGGTTCAAGCCCCAGCGGGTGATGTGGCTATAAAAGAGAAAATAAAGGATAAACCAAAAGACCAATCGGTTATAAATAAGCCTGTAACAAATAAACCTGCTGCCACAATAGTACCAAATGCCCCAGGTGGCAAGAAATTTTCTGAACAAGGAATTGCTGAAATGATTGATGCGGGTGCAGGCACCAATAAATTTTTGGCACTACACCGTACTGCTCCTATCGGAACACTCATTAAAGTTGCTAATCAAGCCAATGGTCAAAGTGTTTGGGTAAAAGTAATTGGCAAGCTTAGTTCGGCGGGTGATGTGGTTATAAAAATTTCACCCAAAGCTTTTGAAAAATTATCACCAAAAGACAAACGAATCAGAGCCGACTTGAGTTATAGTATAAGTAATTAATATTTCACAGTCGGCCTTCATAAGTCCATAGTGGGATTAAATTTTTCTAATTTCATTTTACTCTTTTCATGCAAACAAAGTCAAAAATTTGGACGGTTTTATTTGCCGTCTTATATCCCTTCATTACTTTATTTGGCTTTTTATTTACTGCCATATTAGCCGTTTTCTCGTGGATATCAAATACAATTGTTTGGATTTTGAAGAAGATAAAATCTTAAAATAATGTCGCAAATCATTATTGATTTACTGAATGAAAAGTATGAGTTGTTTAATCAACCTAACTTTATTCCACATGATCCAATTAGTATTCCGCATCAATTTAACAAAAAACAAGACATAGAAATCACAGGTTTTATTGCCGCAACCCTCGCATGGGGACAGCGGAAAACCATAATTAATAAATGCAACGAGCTTATCGACTTGATGGACTATGCTCCCTATGATTTCATCAAAAACCACAAAGATTCTGACCTCAAACGCTTTCTTGCCTTCAAGCATCGTACCTTTAATGCCACCGATACGCTCTATTTTTTAGAGTTTTTCAAAGATTTTTATACAAAAAATGATACTCTTGAAAATGCCTTTTTGGTTGGTCTAAAACCTGATGATGAAGACATTAAAGCTGGTTTAGGAAATTTCCAAAACGTATTTTTTAGTTTAGAAGATTATCCAATCCGTACACGCAAGCACGTGGCTACTCCTGCCCGCAATTCTTCTTGTAAACGAATCAATATGTTTTTGCGTTGGATGGTCAGAAAAGACAATAAAGGTGTTGATTTTGGGATTTGGGACAAAATAAAAACATCGCAGTTAGTTTGCCCCTGCGATGTTCATGTTGAGCGTGTCGCTCGAAAACTAGGTCTGATTACCCGTCCAAAACCCGACTGGCAAACTGCCGTGGAACTAACGCAAAATCTCAAACAACTCGATCCAATCGACCCAGTAAAATATGATTTTGCACTATTTGGATTGGGTGTTGAGGGATATATGTAAAGATTTGCAATTTCAGAATTACGATTTACGAATTGTAGAAATAATAATTCGTAAATCGTAACTTGTTTAGAGCCCGTATTTATCAAGTAAATAAACCAAGGCGGCCATTGAAGCTGCTCCGAGATTTAGTTCACGCTCATTTACAGCTTCAAGTGTATCAGTTTTTGCATGATGGAAATCAAAATAACGCTGCGAATCTGGTTTAAAACCAATCAATAAAGTGCCTTGCTGACCTAAAGGGCCAATATCAGCACCACCACCTCCACGACCAATTTCTTTCAAATCATAAGCTGAAAGGAGGTTTTTATAAACCGTAACCTTAGCTATTTGAGAGTCTGTTCCGACCATTCCGAAACCTCTTGGCGTAAATCCTCCATTATCAGATTCGATAGCGGCAATATGTTTTTCATTATTTTGCTTAGCTAAATCGGCATATTTTGTTCCACCACGAAGACCATTTTCTTCGTTCATAAACATAACTACTCTGATTGTGCGTTTTGGTTTAATTCCCAATGCTTTCAAAGCACGTAAAACTTCAATTGACTGCACACAGCCTGCTCCATCATCCTGTGCACCTTCAGCCAAATCCCATGAATCAAGGTGTCCACCAATTACAATTATTTCGTCTGGCTTTTCTGTTCCCTTGATTTCACCAACCACATTATGCGATGGAGCATCGGGCAAAGACTCACAACTTTGTTTGAAGTAAAACTGCAATTTAGGATTTTCCTTAAGCATTTTACTCAATAAATTTGCACCATTGGTACTAATAGCTGCCGTCGGAATCATCGGTACACCCGTGGCATAACGCATACCACCTGTATGCGGATTATCATCTTGCAAGGTTGTCATAGAACGTACAATTGCACCAACTGCTCCATATTTTGCAGCTTGTGAAGCACCACCCCCACGTTGATTTACTGCACCGCTATATGCATCAAAAGTATTGATTTTTGTTGGATCCATTGGGCGATTAAATAGCACAATTTTTCCTTTCACTTTCCCAGTTCCGAGTGCTTCCAATTCTTCAAAACTTTTTACTTCAATCACTTCAGCCTTTATTCCAGTTGATGGCGTACCAATTGAGCCACCTAATGCAGCGATTGGTATATTTGTTTTTTGTTTGCCTACTTCGACAAATGCTACTTCTTTCTGGCCACGCACCCAATGAGGGACCATCACATCTTGCAAAAACACTCGCTCAAAGCCATATTCTTCCATTACTTTCTTGGTGTACTGAACAGCTTTTGCCGCTCCATCCGAGCCACTAAGTCTCGGCCCAATTTTTTTACTCAAATATGTAAGTGTTTTGTAAGCTTCTCCTTTAGAAAGGATTTCATTATATATTTTTCGGATAACGAGCGAATCGCTTTCTTGAGAAAAAGCTGAAAAAGAGCAAAAAAGAAGGAGAATTATGTTTTTTTTCATGTTTATTAATTAAGGCAGGTTTAGTTAAATAATTAGGCAATTTAGTAAAATTTGGTGAGTTTGACAGTATGTTTGGAAAATAGAAAAGTATTTTTTTGAAAAAATATTTTTTTAAAAAATCAAATTATACTAAATATTATTTTTATTACTAGTATTCTCAAAAAAAATATATCTTTGTTAAATAAAAACTTTTCGTAAATATGCTTGAAACAAAAGAATCTGTCGTTGAAATAAAAAAAAATAAGTTAAAACAACAACTTTTAAAAGAATTATATCTCAATGGCTCAAATACAATCATAGATTTAAGTAAAACACTACATTCAAGTCCGCCTTCGGTCAATGTTCTTTTTATTGAATTAATGCAAGAAGGTTGGCTTACTGAGGTCGGAACTGGAAATTCAAAATCGGGGAGAAAACCTGTGCTTTATGGACTGAACTCCAATCATGGTTATATTTTGACTTGGCTTATCAATAAATTTGATAGTACTATCATCATATATAATCTTAAAAATGAGATTTGTGCAAAGAAAAAATTTAAACTTCAAATCGAAAATAATGCCGCTTATGGTACATTTATTTTAGAAAATACAATTGAATTTCTAAAAAAAGAAGGCATTATTATCGAAAAAGTCTTAGGTATTGGAATCTGTATGCCAGGCTTGATTGATAAAGAAACTGGGAATAATTTCTCATACCCAACCAGCGAAGGTAAAGCCATTAATATACAGATGAGCGAATATTTCAATGTGCCTTCTTATACCCTAAACGATGCAAAAGCCATCGCTTTAGGTGAAAAACGCTTCGGTTTGGCTCATGATTTTAATAATGTACTGGCAATCAATATCGACTGGGGAGTAGGCTTGGGAATTCTGATTGATGGTGAAGTTTTTAATGGAACATCTGGTTTTACGGGCGAACTCGGACATATACAAGTACGTGGTGCGGGCGAACTCTGTTCATGCGGAAAAATTGGTTGTTTAGAAACTGTTGCCACAGCCCAAGTGCTTATTAAACGAGTAAAAGAAGAATTACAAGATGGTCGAGTTTCAAAGATTGTTCAACTTACGAAAGGAGATATTGAGTCGGTTAACGAAGATATGATTATTGCCGCTACTCATTCTGGCGATGAACTTTGTATAGATTTACTCAATGAAATCGGAACTGAACTGGGCAAAGCCCTATCAATTGCCGTACATTTGTTTAATCCCGAATTGATTTTGGTAGATGGTCTTTTGGCCAAAGCTGATAAGTTCATCACAATTCCGATTGAACAAGCTATAAATAAATACTGTTTGAGTGAATTTAAAACTAGGCTATCGGTCAATACCTCTCAACTTGACGAATCAGCAGGCTTTTTGGGCACATTTTCTTTTGTTTTAGAGCATTTGTTTGATGAGGTGTAAATATTTTTATTTCAAAAAAACACTCAATGATAGATATAGGAAAGGTTTCTAAATTTCAGATGGCGAGAAAAATTAACAATAGGTTATTACTAATTAAAAAAGCTCTTAAATCATTGATTTAAGAGCTTTTAAGTACCCGGAGCCGGAGTCGAACCGGCACGAGTGTAACCTCATTGGTGTTTGAGACCAACGCGTCTACCAATTCCGCCATCCGGGCAAATCGCTTTGGGAATGCAAAGGTAGAATTTTAATTTTTAAATCCAAAACACAAGTCGAAAATTTTTCAAAATATTTTAACCTTTAAGCAAAAAATTAGCAACTTAGATCTTAAACAAAAAATGGATTGCCGAAACAACCCATTTTTTATCTGTGTTTAGGAACTTTCGCCCGTTGACTCAAAAAACTATATTCTAACAATTTCTGCACCAATCGCATTCAAACGTTTGTCGATGTCTTGGTAGCCACGGTCAATTTGCTCGATGTTATCAATCGTACTTGTTCCATCCGCAGAAAGTGCTGCAATCAACAAAGAAACCCCCGCACGAATATCAGGCGATGTCATTCTGATTCCACGCAAATTATGCTCACGATTCAATCCAATCACGTTTGCACGGTGTGGATCACACAAAATAATTTGGGCACCCATTTCAATCAATTTATCAACAAAGAATAAGCGGCTTTCAAACATTTTTTGGTGAATCAATACCGCACCTTTAGCTTGGATAGCCGTTACTAAAATAATCGAAATCAAATCGGGGGTAAATCCTGGCCACGGAGCATCATAAATCGTCAGAATCGAACCATCAATCAATGAACTAATTTCATAGTGAGTCTGGGCAGGAATATGAATATCATCGCCACGAAATTCTATTTTAATACCCAATTTCTTAAATACATCAGGAATAATACCGAGTTCTGGAATCTGACAATTTTTAATCGTAATCTCTGATTGAGTCATGGCTGCCAAACCAATGAAGCTACCAATCTCAATCATATCAGGTAACATCGTATGCTCGCAACCACTCAATTCGTTCACTCCTTCAATCGTAAGAAGATTTGAGCCAACTCCGCTGATTTTTGCTCCCATACGGTTGAGCATTTTGCACAACTGCTGTAGATAAGGCTCACAGGCAGCATTGTAGATAGTGGTCGTACCTTCTGCCATTGCTGCTGCCATCAAAACATTGGCAGTTCCTGTTACAGAAATTTCGTCCATCCACACATAAGCACCTTTAAGTTTTGATCCATCAACTGTGTAAAAGGCATCATTTTGATCGTAGATAAATTCGGCACCGAGTTTTTGAAAACCAGTAAAGTGAGTATCCAACGGACGACGACCAATTTTATCTCCGCCTGGGCGTGGAGCTTTCCCTTTGCCAAAACGTGCCAACATTGGCCCCAAAAGCATAATTGAGCCACGCAATGAAGCTGCTTTTTCTTTATATTCTTCGGTTTCAAAGTAAGAAAAATTCACTTCATCGGCTTGAAAACGATAAGAACCTTCGCCAATTTTACTGCGACGAACGCCCATATCTTCGAGTAATTCCATGAGTTTATTCACATCACGGATATTGGGGATATTATGAATCGTTACGGGTTCTTTGGTCATCAAAACTGCACATATAATCTGTAATGCTTCGTTTTTTGCTCCCTGCGGAACAATCTCACCTTTTAGTTTTAGTCCTCCTGTAATTTTAAATGATGCCATTTTTTTAAATTCTGAATTATGAGTTCTGTATTCTGAGTTTTAAGCGGTTTATTGCTAAAATACCAAGTTCTAAAATGTTTTGAGAGTTGTTTTTTCAACTCAGAACTCAGAACTCAGAACTAAAGAATTATCTCGGTCTGCGATTATTATTATTTTTATTATTATTTCTATCGTTACGGTCGTTACTTGGTTTATAACCTCCGCTTCCGAAATTTTTGTTTCGGTCGTTTCTATCTCCACCACTACGATTACGGTCACGGTTATCACGATCTCCACCACGATTATCTCTAAACTGGTAGTTATTATTTCCGCCTTGCGATTGATTATGTTGTGTACGTTGACGATTACTACTTCCATCTCTCGGCGAAGATTCCATTAAACCGTCACGGCGAAGGTCGTCGATTTCTTGTTGAAGTTTAAAGCCAGACAATTCAAGAATCTGCTGTAAACAGTCAGCTGTTTCAATAGTGTCTTTGTTCCAAACTTGAAAAAAACTCTTCATCAAACGAACCATATACGAAATAAACGCTTTGCGTTCATCATAATCTTGCGTTATTAAGGCTTTTACAACCAGTAATTCCAAATTTCGGCCATACAAACGGTGCTTCAATTGATGCTGATTGTAGGGAACGGTCATTGGCTTTTTACCCAAAATTTCTTTTGGTGGTGGCGGAAAAGGACTATCAACATCCAAGTCAAAATTGGCGATAACATAAAGGTCATCCCAAAGTTTTTTTGAATAGTCAATTCCTTCACGCATATTTGGGTGTATCTGACGCATCAATTCAATCAAAATATGAGCATATTTTGTGCGTTGTTCACGTTCGGGCAGACTCACGATGTAGTCTGTTAATTTTTGAATATTACTTCCGTATTCTTTCACAGGATAAAATGAATGAGTGAAGCGGAACGCCGCTCGTTTTGAATGAGTGAATTTTAACTCAAAACTCCTTATCTAAACTTTTACTTTCAGATAGAATTTCTAAAAACTAAATGAATGTAGCAAAAGTAACAAAAAATAACCTTTGGGTTAAATTTTTCTCTAATTTTGAACAAAATTTACAAAAAAGTATTTCAATGCACTTCAAAAAAGCTGTTTTTTGCTTAATAATCTACGCTTTCCTTAGTGGATGCAGTAAAAAGGTTACCCAACAGATAGTTTCAAAACCGGCTGGCCCAAAGCGTGAATTCCGTGGGGTTTGGGTGGCAACGGTTGATAACATCGACTGGCCGTCGCGAAAAGGTCTTAGTTCTGAAACGCAACAACAAGAATTTAGAACCATACTCGATAAACAAAAAAGCTACGGTATGAACGCCGTGCTGGTACAAGTTCGTGCTGCTGCCGACGCTTTTTATGCCCGTGGCAAAGAACCCTGGTCCGAATGGCTTTCGGGCGAACAAGGAAAGGCACCCGAACCTTATTACGACCCAATGGTATTTATGATTCAAGAAACTCACCAACGAGGTTTGGAGTTTCATGCGTGGCTCAATATGAATCGAGGTGTGCATAAGGCATCAAAAAGCATCATGGATGAACATATAACGAAAACCAAACCCGAATGGTTTTTGACTTATGCTGGCTATAAATTATTCAATTTGGGTATTCCAGAAGTGCGAAATTATATAACGGACGTAGTGGTGACAATTGTACGCAACTATGATGTTGATGGTATTCATTTCGATGATTATTTTTATCCTTACACCGAGCCAAATCAGAAACTTCGTGATGAAGATACTTTCAAAAAATACAGCAATGGCTTTAAAAATATAGAAGATTGGCGAAGATTTAATGTTGATATGATTGTAAAAAACGTCAGCGAGGCCATTAAACGTGAAAAACCAAAAGTAAAATTTGGCATTAGTCCATCGGCAGTGTGGCGAAATGCTTCAACTGACCCAATTGGTTCGGACACACAAGGTGGACAACCATCGTACGATAATTTATATGCCGATACCCGTAAATGGGCAAAAGAAGGCTGGCTCGATTATATCACACCCCAAATTTATTTTAGTTTTGAGTTTGACAAAGTTCCATACAAAGTAATGACAGATTGGTGGACAAAAAACTCATTTGGTCGCCATCTTTATATCGGACATGGTGTGTATCGAGTAAAGGCTGGTGGCAAAGAAATTGGTTGGAATAAAGTCAATCAAATTCCTCGTCAGATTCGCTATAATCGCACAAAACAACAGATTTCTGGCAGCATATTCTTTAGCTCTAAACAACTGATTAATAATGAGTTATCAGTCAATGATTCTTTGAAAAAACTATATTATTATCCTGCACTTATGCCCACAATGCCGTGGAAAGACAAAATACCACCGAATGCTCCGCAGAATCTTAAGATTCGTAAAATTGCAGATTTGGGTGTAGTTATTATGTGGGAATTACCTTCAGCTCCACCCAAAGACGGCGACGAAGTAAATGCGTTTGTAATTTATCGTTTTGAAGACAATGAGCAAATAAACCTCGAAAATCCTGCAAAAATTTTACAGATTGTCAGAAACGAAGGCATTTTGAGTTTTACAGATAAAACCTTAAATCAAGAGAAAAACTATATTTATGTAGTTACGGCTCTTGACCGTTTGCAGAATGAAAGTGTGATGAGCAATGTGGCTAAGTTGAAATGATTTTCGGGTACTCGGCTCCGCTCGGACACCGAAAAACCTAAATACTCCGCTCGGACACCGAAAAATTAAAATGACTCCGCTCCGATAACAAAAATTGAGCAAAGCCTTAGTCGGTGCCTGAGCGTAGTCGAAGGCCAACTAAGGCTTTCTCGTACTCCAAAAGCTTGCTAAAAGCGATCCATTGGTGTTCATAATCGGACCAAAAAGTGCAGGAGCAATGCCGACCGTAGCAAGTTTTCCCATTGCTTTGGCCAAACCTGAAGCCAAACCTGCATTTTGTAAGCCAACTTCGATTGCTACCGTTCGGCAATCTTGTTCGGGTAGTTTAAATAATCTTGCTCCCCAATAGCCTAAAATAAAGCCACCTACATTATGCAAAAAAGTGGCAAAAACTAAAGCCAAACCAACGGTTTGCAATGATTTTTGACCTGCAGCCGTTATGATAACAATAATCAAGGCAATTCCTGCCATTGAGATAATTGGCAACACTTTCTGTAACCATTCGCCTCTTCCTCTTAGCAATTTTGTAAGTAAAAAACCAACTCCAACTGGTACGATTATCATTTTTGAAATATCAAGTGTCATGCTCCAAAAATCAATTTCGATGAATTGGCCACCGAGCATTTTCATCAAAAATGGTGTCATAATTGGTGCAAGAAGCGTTGCGAACGAAGTGATTGTGATTGATAAAGCAACATTGGCTTTGGCAATATACGACATCACATTCGAAGCCAGACCACTTGGTGAGCAGCCAACTAAAATAACTCCAGCGGCAATTTCGGGAGGAAAATTGAAACTTTTGGCGATATAAAAACCCAGAAATGGCATAATCGTAAACTGACAAACAAGCCCTACTACAACGGCTTTTGGCATTTTTATTACCCCTAAAAAATCTTCATAAGTCATGGTTGTTCCCATACCAAACATAATGACTTGTAACAGCGGAATTATTAATTCTTTAAGCTTAAAACCATTGATTTCAGTAAAATATTGCGGAAAGAAATAAGCAACAGTAGCTGCAATGACGATGCAAAGCGTATAAGTGTAATTTTTCATGAAAATTTGTAGGGTTGAAAAAAAAGTCCACGGTCGACGGTCGACAGTATATTAAAATTTTGATTATAAATATTCTATCTATCAATGAAAATAACGAAATTTAAGTTTAATCCATCCTAAAAACAAGTTTTTAGAAGTATTGGACTGTTGACAATCAACTGTGAACTATAAAACTTTATAAATCCAAACTAGCCAATTGTCATCTTCTACTTTTGACAGCAATTTTAAATGCTCTGATGGGTGATTTACTTCAACTGCTGATAAAATATAACCACACTTCAATTGCTTCAATTTATCGAAATTATAATCTAACTTTTCAGTACAACACTTTTGATTTTTCAAAATGCCATCACCAGCTATAACAGCATCATTATCAAACAAATAGCATCTACTCCCCCACTGTTCAAAATAGTTTTTAATGAATTTATTTTGGTTCAATTCGGGTTGAATAATTGATTGAATTTGATGTTTGTAAGCTAACGAATAAAGAACTACATAGCCATCTATTGTTGGAATTTGATTATACTGTGCCACCGCGGGATGAAGACCAACCATTCCTACTCGCTTATTCGGATTTATGTCTTGTTTCATTATAGTTTTTACCTTAGAAAAAAGGTCTTCGGCATAAAATTCTTGATACGAAACATAATCTCGTCTGTGAATGGTTTTCTTAATATAATCACCAACTAATTGATTCGAGAATAAGACAATCACTACTTGAACACTGCCCAAGGTGATTGCTATTTTAGAAGGTAATTCTCTGATTATCAACACAAAAACACTAAACCAAAGAATCGGATAGAGCGAATAAAAGCGATCAAGTTGAATAGCTTTTAAAATTGGCAATTTATCTTTTAACGTCTCAAAACCTGCGAAATTCCAAAAACCGTCAATTACTGCAATAATTCCAAGAATAAAGAGATAAAAAATGAAAGTTTTAAGCTTCTTTTGTTTGATAAATCCGTAAATTAAATAAAAGAAAACCAGTGGCAAAATCAAATAAGTATGAAAAGAAGGGAAGTGATTTTGCCCACCTAAGAAAGAGTTTTTGGCGGCTTTTAGGCATTCAGCAAACGTATTTCCCTGCATAAATTCAACTCGATGTGGGGTAAATCCAACAGGCGTTCCGATTTTAATAATATCAAGAAATAAACGGTAATCGACTAAAATGTAGCCGACAGTAAGAATTATCAATGATAAAATCCCTGCTCCATAAGCAACTTTACGTTCCTTTTTGAGAAAATTAAGTCCTAAATAACCCAACATCAGAACCATCATAAATAGCCCCGATAAAATCAATGAAGAATAAAAAGGGAATAATACAAATACAATCCAATCAACGACCGAATTGTATTTTTTTAAGATTCTATTAAAACTCCAAAAAAGTAATGGCTGTCCAGCAGAACTCAATCCACCAGAAAACCAAAAAGGTAATAAAGCAAAACTTAGAGCCACAAAAGGTGCGATTTTGGGTGAAAGTTTGAGTGTATCTTTTGCGAATAAACATGTACCAATAAAAGCGACCAAGCTCATCAAAATCACATTGATATTGTAGGCAATGATTGGTTTAAACCACACAAATAACCACGCAATCAAGCTCCACTCAGAACCAAATGCAATGCGTGGGGCTTGCATCACAGTTTCATTAGGTGTGTACGAACTTGCCAAAAGCAAATGTTGGTCAGCCAAAGATTTATACCAAGCAATGTTGGCTTCTAAATTATCATGTACTCTGATTGAAGCATCTTCGCCTAAAAAAATAATAAAAGCAAAAAAAACAGCTAGCAATAAAACACTGATAATGAATGACTTATTAAAGTAAGAAGACATGAAATAAAGATTAATCGCTACATAAAGCTTCAAGCGTTATATTAGCTTCTTATGGTATCTTATGAATTATAAAACTCAATAATTTTATTTATGATTAATTGTTGTTCTTCTTCAGTCAGTTCAAAAAACAAAGGTAAACGCACCAAACAATCAGAGTAATAATCACTTACGGGTAGCGACACATCACCCGCTTTTTCTTTATAAAATGGACTGCTATGTAATGAAATATAATGAAAAACAGCATAAATTTTGTTTTCTTTCAAGAAAGCAATCAAGGAATCACGTTGCTCAATAGAATCGGTGAGCAAATAAAACATGTGAGCGTTATTGGTTGCGTAATTTGGCAATATAGGCAATTTTAACTTACCTGATTGCTCTAAAACTGAAAAAGACTCGTAGTATTTCTCCCAAATTTGCTTACGTCTATATTGTATTTTTTCAAGATTTTCTAGTTGGGCAAATAAATAGGCAGCCACCACTTCCGAAGGTAAAAACGATGAACCAATGTCAACCCAATTATATTTATCTACTTCGCCACGCCAAAAAGCCGAGCGATTTGTTCCTTTCTCCCAAATAATTTCAGCACGTTTCTCGAAACGTTCATCGTTGATAACCAACATTCCACCTTCACCAGAAATAATATTTTTGGTTTCGTGAAAACTAAAAGCCGACAAATGCCCAATACTTCCCAGCGGACGCTCTTTATAGAATGAGTCAACGGCTTGAGCAGCATCTTCGATTACGAATAAATTATTGGCTTCCGCAATTGCTATTATTTTGTCCATATCGCACGCAATTCCTGCGTAATGTACCACCACAATGGCTTTTGTTTTTGGCGTAATTAAGGCCGAAAGTTTATCAGCATCAAGGTTTGGATTTTCGGTAGAACTATCGGCAAATACGATTTTTGCTCCACGCAACACAAAAGCATTAGCCGTAGAAACGAAAGTATAAGATGGTACAATTACTTCATCGCCCACTTGAATATCGCACAATATAGCAGCCATTTCGAGGGCATCGGTACATGAAGTCGTGAGCAAACAACGTCGAAAACCGTACTTTTCTTCAAAAAAATACTGACATTTTTTAGTAAAAGCTCCATTTCCAGAGATTTTACCAGATTGCACGGCCTCTCCGATATATTGTAGTTCGTTGCCCGAAAGATATGGTTTATTGAAAGGAATCACGAGAAAATTAATATTGAATGAGCAAATGATTGAATGAGTGAATGATTTTTACCATTCTGAACGGGCGGCGAACCGCTTCAAAATTATTTTTTTGTCAAAACCACAGCACAGCTTGCACCGAACGAAATTTTTGATTTTCTAAGTCGAGCCAATTCCCAACTATGAATTTTATTAAATATCGTGGTGGCAAGTTTTGATGGCGTATGATTATCAAACTCAGCATCAAGCGTATTTTTACGTGTTTTTCCAAAAAGTTTGGCGATACGAAATGGAATTGCACGTAAAATGCCCATAATTGGAGGTAAATATGAAAAAATATAACTACCGTAAGTAACTTCAAGTCCGCAATCTTTGGCGAGTTTACCAAACATTTCAAGGTTGTATCGTCTGTAATGACCACTTTCATCATCAACTTCCGACCAAAGCCATTGATGAGCAGGAACCGTAATATAAATATGCGAGCCTGATGGCAAATATTGAGCAAGTCCAGTCAAAAAACTTTTGTCGTCTTCTATATGTTCGATTACATCAAAAAGTCCGACCGCATCAATTTGTTTTTCAGCAAAGGGGAATTCTTGGAAAAATATATTATAGGCATCTTTTACGCCTCTTTTCTTGGCATTTAGGCACCCCGCATAACCTGGTTCAATCAAAAATATTTGCTTATTAGGATACTTCTCCGACAAAAATTTTACTTGAAAACCATTTCCTCCGCCCACATCGGCAAAGTTTTTGGTAAATTTGAAGCGTTGCGTCAGCGTCAAAATCACATCATTTCGATGTTTAAACCAAAAACTATTGTCTTCTACGGCAAAGCAATAATTGTTTCCCTCTTCGGGATAAGACATTTTTTCGGCATGAGATGCACGCCAAATACCATTTTTATCAAGCACCAATGGTGCGGTTTTTATTTCTTCCGAAACAGCCATTATTCAAACAATTCAATTTTACTGCAAATATTGTCTATTTTGATGATTAACTTTGCAAATTGCACGCCAATTATTTTGATTTAGAGTTAAAACCGATTTTACTTGGTATATATTTTCACTCAAAGGAACAACTTGGAAAGTTGTTGTACAATTCATGAATGTTATAAAAAAACAGGCTTTTCTTGGTACAATTTTCTCTTATGGAGGGGTATTGGTTGGTTTTGTATCTCAGTTTTTTTTGATTCCACACAATATCAGCGAAGCTGAAAATGGACTTTTAGCTGTTTTGCTTTCTTACATGTACGTTTTGGTGCAACTTTCATCGTTGGGTTTTAATGCCGCAGGAAGTCGTTTTTTTCCACACTTCCGCGACGCAAAAAAAGGACATAAAGGCTATTTATTTTTAGGGTTAATAACAGCCTTAATTGGATTCTCAATCATAAGTATTGGATTATATTGCTTTAAAGACATTATCGTAAAAAATGAAGAAAAATCTCCACTTTTTGCCGATAATTTCTATTTACTTTTACCTATCACTCTCGCAACGTTACTCTTTAATCTGCTCGATAACTACGCCAAAAATTTATATGATACCTTAACAGGGACATTTTTAGCTCAATTTTTACAGCGTTTTTTGATTTTATTGGCATTATTACTCGTTGTTTTTAGATTTATTACTTTTGAACAATTCATCTATTTATGGGTAATAGCCGTTGGATTTTATGTAATTCCGATGTTTTTAAAAGCCCGAAAAGTTGAAGGGTTTTCACTCAAACCAGATTTTTCGGTCATGACTCCTGCGTTTAGCAGGGAATTTTGGTTTTATGCTTTTCTGACAATTCTAACAGGTTTTTCGTCGATGGTGATTCTGTATATTGATAAAATCATGTTGGCAGGAATTTCTTCTTACAGAGAAACTGGGATTTATAATACAGCATCGTTTTTTGGCAGTGTGATGGGCATGGCTCTAATGGCCGTAACGAAAGCAGCTCAACCTCTGATTGCCGACTCATTTGCCAAGAAAGACTTAGGAAATATTTCTACGATTTACAGAAAAAGCTGTACAACTTCATTAATTGTTGGCTGTTGGATTTTCTTAGGAATATATCTTAATATTGATAATCTTTTTTTGTTATTGCCGCCTTCTTATTCCGCTGGAAAAATGGTGGTGATTATTATCTGTTTGGGGAAACTTTTCGACTTAGCAACGGGACTCAACGGTACAATTCTGACGCTCTCAAAATATTATATATATGATACTTATATCATGGTTGGCTTGATTATCATTACAGTTTCACTCAACTATTTCTTGATACCGATTTATGGAATGAACGGGGCTGCGATTGCCTTGGCGTTTGCTACTGTTTACTATAATTTAGCTCGATATTTAGTAGTTTTATTCAAACTCAGAATGCAACCTTTATCTTTTGATTTAGTAAAAATCATCATCTTTTCATGCTTTATTGGCCTAATTATTAGCTATTTACCCAATATCAGTGGAAATAAACTAATGACGATACTTGATATGGGGTATCGCTCAATAATTTTGACAATTATTTATGGTGCAGTGATTTATTGGAGCAATATGTCACCCGAACTAAACGGTGCAATGAAGAATTTATGGTTGAAAGTTGCTAAGTTTTTTTGATAAAATATCAATAAAAAATTGTGGTAAATCATTAAGATTTGCCACGATTCATTCATAAAAAAACTACTACTTTTTTGCCAAAGTGTAAATTTTTCCGTTGCCGTGATTTAGCATATAAAATTCACCATTGGCATCTTGCCCAAAAGCCGAAATACTATTGACATTCGCAATCATATCACTTTTTGTGGCAGTTTTACCATCGTAAGTCAAAGCCCAAATTTTACCACTTATATAGTCTCCAAAGAAATATTTCCCTACTAAATCAGCAAATTTCTTGCCTCTGTAAACAACTCCGCCTGTTACCGAACGCCCATCGTTTCCTTGCTGATATTCCCAAACTGGAGCAATTAGATTAGCTTGTGAGCAATCGCCCGAATAACAAGAATTCCCTTCTTTTACTTTCCAACCGTAATTTCCACCTTTTATAATTAAATCAATTTCCTCAACTTTATTTTGTCCGACATCGCCAGTCCATAAATCTTTAGTTACCGAATCGAAGCTAAAACGCCACGGATTTCTTAAACCATAAGCATAAATTTCTTCTCTAAAACCCTGCGTATTACCTAGGTATGGATTGTCCTTAGGAATACCATAATTACCTTTGGAAGTCGAATTCACATCAATTCTCAGCATTTTCCCTAGCAAACTTGCTCTGTTTTGAGCGTAATTCTGTGGGTCGCCACTACTACCGCCATCACCCGTAGCTATATATAAAAAACCTTCCGCACCGAACGCAATTTGTCCACCATTATGATTGGTGAATGGTTGGTCGAAAGTAAACAAAATCGTTTCGCTACTTGGGTCAGCTGCTTGAGCGTTAACTTTAAATCTCGAAATAACCGTTTGCCTACGAGGCGAATTTCGGGTATAATTCACAAAGAAAAAGCCGTTATTCTTAAAATCTGGGTGAAAAGCCAAACCTAACAAACCCATTTCTCCGCCCGAAGAAACTCGACCAATAACATCTAAAAATACTGATTTTGTTTCGGTATTGGAATTATTCTCAAAAGATTGAATTACACCTCTTTGCTCAACCACAAACAATCGATTTGAACCATCATTGGCGTGCGTAAAATCAACGGGAGAATTAAAAGACAACTTTGGGAAAGCCTCGACTGCCTGATAAGCAACAGTTACTGGAGGAGTTACGACTACTGTTGTCGGAGCAGTCGGTGTTGTGGTTGTGGGGGAATCTTCGGCTTCTTTACAACTGAAAGCCAATAAAAAAATAAAACTGCATAGGCCAATAATTGTAAACGTTTTTTTCATTAGAGTACATGGTTTATGACTATATAACGAAAAAATATGCTTGTAAGTTTTATAAAGACAGTATCAGTTTTCTTGCAACTCCAGCTGCAAATTTTCTAACTCGGTTAAATCTTTCTTAAAAGCCATTTCTTTTTGGTTTTTAAAAGCTCCCATTTTATAAGCAATCCAATAAATAATACCCGAAATGGCCAATGGAATCAATGTATCAATAACTGCCATCGACAAACTTTTAGTTGCAAGTTTATTGGGAAAAAACGAGAAAACAGTCAAACAGCCCGATACAAACATAATTACTCCAAACAGGCCTTCGGCTTTTTTATTTTTTTCAAAAGTATCAATCAGATTTTGTAAGAAAGACCTCAGATTTGTATCTATAATATCGGTTTTTAGGATTTTATAAACCTTGAAAAGCATAACTATAGCCATCAGATTACCTATTAAAATAAACAAAAAAGGTACATATTGCCATAAAAACTTAAAATCGAAAGGGTTTCCTACAAAAACTGCAACTAAAAAAGTAAACTCCAAAAACATCAATAACATCAATAATGTATTGTCTCTTTTGAGCCTTGAAACCCTCGAATTCGACCGCTCTCTAATCATACTAAAAATTAGTTTTTCATTGATTGCCTTCGATACTTGTAGTTTGCGGTCGTAAACTTGCCAAGCTGATTTTAATTCTTCTAAGTTCATAGCGTATTTGATTTAATTATTTTCTCCAGTTTTTGTTTAATTCTATTCAGTCTTACTCCCACATTAGAGTTAGAAATACCAATAATTTCGGCAATTTCATCATAAGTTTTTTCTTCCAAATAAAGCAATATTATGGCCTTTTCTATTTCCGAAAGCTTTTCTATTGCTAGCTTTAGCATTCCCAATTTTTCTTCTTCGTCAGTATCAAAACTTATATCAGGAATCTGAAATTCTTCTACCGTAATTGTCTTTCTATCAGGCTTTTTAGTTTCTTTTCTTAGATTAGAAATAGCAGTATTTAGTCCAATACGATACATCCATGAGGTATTCAAAGCTTCGTTTCTAAAACTCGGATATGCCTTCCATAACTGCAATACAATTTCTTGAAAAAGGTCTTTTTTTGCTTCTTCATTGTAGCAATATAGATTGCACACTTTATAGATAATTCCTCGATGAGTATTGAGCATTTCGACAAAATCTTTTTCCATTTCGATAATTAAATTCGTTTGAACAATTAGTCGCAAAACCTTTATAAAACTTACAAACTATTATTTAAAAATACAAAATCTGTTAAATTAAACCGGAGAGGTGTGAAATAGATAGCGTACTGTTTTTTCATAAAAAATCACGTAATTTACATTTAGTTTTATAAATCAACTTATTTCTGCTTGAAAATTCTACTTATCAATACAGACGATGCCATGGGTGGGGCAGCTATTGCATGCCTGCGTTTATTGGCTATTTTGGAGAAAACTGAAGGCATTGAAGTAACAATGTTGGTACAAGAAAAAAAGCGAGATAATCCAAAAGTAAAGGCGATTGCCGAAACTTGGCTACAAAAAAAACTGGCTTTTGAACGATTCGTACGAGAGCGACTCTACTTCAAATTTCAAGAAAAAAATAAAGAAGTCCGTTTTGCATTTTCGCCTGCCAATTCGGGTATTGATATTTCGGAGCATCCGCTCGTACAAGAAGCAGATATTATTCATTTGCATTGGATAAATTTTGGCTTTTTATCATTAAAATCTCTCGAAAAGTTATTTAAACTCAATAAACCTATCGTCTGGACACTACACGATATGTGGGCTTTTACTGGCGGCTGTCATCATAGCGGCGACTGTGAAAACTACCAAAATTCTTGCGGAAATTGTATTCAATATCTAAAAAATCCATTACCGACTGATTTATCGAATAAGATTTGGCAACGAAAAAATACAATTTTTAACCCCACCCCAACCCTCCCTAATAGGAAGGGGGTAAATATGGTCGCTTGTAGCCAATGGTTGAGTAATCGGGCAAAAAAAAGTAGTTTATTGAAAGGTTTTTCGGTGAAAGCTATTCCAAATCCTTTGGATACTAATCTTTTTTCGCCAAAAAATAAAGTTGATGCAAGAATAAAACTGGGCTTGCCAATTGATAAAAAACTAATCCTTTTTGTAGCGGCAAAGATTTCGGTTATTTGGAAAGGATTTAGTTATTTTCAAGAAGCTTTAGAGATTTTAAAAACACAACATTCCCATCATCAAGATATTGAATTAGTAATCTTAGGCGAAAGCGATGCAGAAATTATTCAAAAGCTACCTTTTAAAGCATACGCATTGGGTAGAATCGCTGATGTCAATCAAATCGTTTCGATTTATTCGGCCGCCGATGTTTTTGTTACTTCTTCAATTCAAGAAAATCTACCAAATACAATCATGGAAGCAATGGCTTGTGGTACGCCAGCTGTTGGTTTTGAAGTTGGTGGAATTCCAGAAATGATTAAAAACCAATCAAGCGGAGTGCCGCCCACAGGTTTCTTAGCAAAATACAAATCAGCCGAAAGTTTGGCAGAAGGTATGAAATGGGTTTTGTTTGATGCAAACTGTGATGAACTCTCAAAAAATGCTCGTCAAAAAGTGGTGGATAATTATTCTGAAAAAGTGGTAATTGAGCAATATTTGGAAGTTTATAGAAGCATGGCCTTATAAATTATTACTGTTTTTTCTGGCTAAATAGGTTATAAACCTGTTTTACAAAAATCGGCTATTTCTTCATATGCTTTCAGCACATTTTTTTGTAAATCCGTATTTAGTTTTTGGGCATTATGTTTTTTTTGGTTCAAATCTTCGGCTGTCAAAGTACTCAAATATTCTCTAATCTGTTCGCTCAAATCAACTTCTTCGCGAATTAGCCAAGCGGCATCTTGTAGCATATCCCAGTTGTCACTTTCTTGACTTCCACAAAACAAAATTGCACCGCCAGCCGCAACCGCACTCACGGCTTTTGATGGAATCATCAAATGTGTATATTCTGTCAATAAACTCACCAAATGCACATCTAAAAAGTTGAGTTGGCTTCGTGGCACATTCGGCAAAATGGTAATTCCTTCATAGTTTTTAGCAAGTTCAAGCACATTCTGAGCTTTTTTGCCGTAAAGAGCTAATATCAAATGATGTTTTTCGGGGTCAAAAGCCTTAATAAATTCTATCAGAAAATTCTCATTATGTGCATCATTCAAGTTTCCACAATAACCAAAATAGATTTTATTATCGATTTTTCGCCATGTAGGCAACTGACTTTCATAAGTCTGATGAAAAATCACACCACAGGGAAGAATCGTAGTATCTAATTTACCTGTTGACTTTTGAGCGGATTGCTGCCTACTGTTGATTGTGGACTGCTTATAATACTTTTCTTCTAAAACCTCCGCTTGTTTTCGCCCCAAAGCAATCAATTTATTTGGAGCATTCTTGTAAGTTTTCTTCAAAAACCATTGATAAACAGCACTTTTCTCAGCAATCATGCCTATCGCTACGAAGGCTTCGGGAAATAAATCCATTGACCACAAAGCCCATTTTCGTTCGGGCAACGTTCCCCCTGGCGGCGTTCCGCCGGGCGGCGTTCCGCGTTTGAGCAACATAGAAGCCCAAAATGGCAACAATGGCGGACTGGTCATTACGATAATTGTAGCACTTTTGTCAATTTTCATAGCTTTTCGGATAAGTATAAAACCATCCAAAAAACCCGCAAATTGCTTCAAAACCTTGTTTTTTCCATCATAAATACTTGACAGTGTGTGTACAATACCCACAGGAATACGCTTAGCACCGCCACCATCGTCGTTACCTTCGATATGAACGATATGCACTTCGAATTGATGATTTTTGATGAGATATTTGGCCAAATCCCAAGCCGATTCCCCTGTTATGCCAGGATTTGGTGGGTAATGCCGATTAACTATGACAACTTTTCGATTCATTCAACTTGGCTCTGATATTTATAACCTCTTGCAAGATCTAATCTTAATAAGAGTCCAAAATTATAACTTATTCCTTTCAAAGACTGAGTTGCCTCACCTATTTTATTTGAATTTTGTTTATAAACCAAATCCGAACGCAAACCTCCACTCGGTGCAAAATTCATTCTGCCAAATAAACTGATGTAAAATCCATTGGTCACACGGCCTTGTAGCTCTGTCTGTAGCTCAAAAGCCGCAAAGAGCTTTTTTGTTGTAAATGACTCAGAAATTAATCTTATTGTATCTCTTTTTATAGCATTACCCGACACTCCAGTAAATGTTCTTGCAAAAACCATTCGCTCTTTAGCATTCGTATTTAGCAAAACCCCGCCACCCACATATATAGCAGCACTTTTAGTAATCACGTCGAGATTTAGCACTTTATATTTATACCTCAATGGTATTGTATTGAGTATTGTTCCGATACGGTAGGTAAATGGAGCTCCCCTACCAGATGAAACCGATTGAACAAAATAAACAGGATTTTTTAGGTAACCAGTCTCTACTGCCCATTTATTATCAGAATTATAACCTACTGATATCCCCCACGAAAAATCGTTATTATTTTGACTACTCACCAAATTTCCAATAGAATTGCTTAGCGACGCATAATTGAGTTTAAAACCACCTTCAAGCCCTAAATAAAGACTCACTGCTTTACGGTCAAGATTTGGGTAGGTATTATTTCTGACATCTAAGCGTTTACTTGGTGGCTTATAATATTCCTCGTCTTCCTGAGCCTTCAACTCAGTAAAAAGACCTAACATCACGCACAAAAACAAGAATATAGATTTCATCATTCTGTAAATATTGCCAAAACTACTAACAAAGACGACATCCTTAATCAAAAAGTTGTCAGCCAAACAAAACGAGATTTTATTTAGCAAAGAAAAAATATAATTTTTCAATGTTTTTTATATAAATAACCGAAGAATCATGGTAGAATTTCGTGATTAAAGCGAAAAGAAAATTTATATTTGTAAAAGATTCTTAAAAAGCCTTTTTTGATGTTTGAGCTATAAAAAATGAGTAAATTTACTCATTTGCTCGAACGCCCATTCACTGTAATATTCATTATTGAATGAAAACCTTAGACACTTACGATTTTTCGGGTAAAAAAGCCCTCATTAGAGTAGATTTTAACGTACCTCTTAATGACAAGTACGAAATTACAGATGATACTCGTATCACTGCCACGATTCCAACAATCAAGAAAATCTTGAAAGATGGTGGTTCGTGTATCTTAATGTCGCACTTAGGCCGACCGAAAGATGGTCCAACCGAGAAATACTCACTCAAACACTTAGTAAATCCACTTTCGGTAATTTTGGGCTTACAAGTGAAATTTTCAGATGATTGTATCGGAGCATCGGCAATCGAACAAGCTGCCAACCTCGAAGCAGGTGAAGTCCTTTTACTCGAAAACCTTCGTTTTTATAAAGAAGAAGAAAAAGGTGATGTAGCGTTTGCTGAAAAATTATCGAAACTTGGTAATGTTTGGGTAAATGACGCCTTCGGCACTGCTCACCGAGCTCACGCTTCTACAGCTATTATAGGTCAATTCTTTGCAGACCGTGTTTGTGGCTATGTAATGCAAGCAGAAGTTGAAAACGCCGAAAAAATCTTAAATCACGCCGAGCGTCCATTTACGGCCATTATGGGTGGTGCAAAAATTTCTGACAAAATTTTATTAATTGAGCGTTTGTTGGATAAAGTTGATAACCTCATCATTGGAGGCGGTATGACTTATACTTTCACAAAAGCACAAGGTGGAGCAATCGGGAAATCGCTTTTAGAAGCAGATAAAATGCCTTTGGCTTTGGAGCTAATCGAAAAAGCAAAAACAAAAGGTGTAAATCTTATTATGCCGCTTGACAATGTTTGCGGCGATAAATTTTCGAACGATGCCAATCGAATGACAGTAGCAACGGGTCAGATTGGTGAGGAGTGGGAAGGTTTTGATATTGGCCCTGAATCAGTCAAGCTTTTTACTGAAACAATTTTAAAATCAAAAACTATTCTTTGGAATGGCCCAATGGGTGTATTTGAATTTCCGAATTTTGCGACAGGTACAAATGCTATCGCGGAGGCTGTAGTAAAAGCAACTGAAGAAAACGGTGCATTCTCCCTTATTGGTGGTGGTGATTCAGCTTCGGCTATCAACAACGCTGGTTTCGGCGACCGTGTTTCTTATGTTTCAACAGGAGGCGGTGCATTACTCGAATACATGGAAGGTAAAACTTTGCCAGGCGTAGCTGCCCTTGCCTAATTTTTTTTATAGAGATTAGAACGGCCTATACAAACAAATAAAAAATCCCCGTAATTGTACGGGGATTTTTGTTTATTTTTAATTAGATAAGGAAATAAAATTTTGAAATCTACCAAAGTTTAACGTTGGTAAAATACAATCCAATAGCAACTGCTACCGTAAGGCCGCTGATTAATAATAATTCAGCATACTTCATTTGAGATTCAGATTTAGCTAATTTGTTCATAACATTTAAATTTAGTTTATATGGAGTTTGTATTTAGATGCAATTTCAATATAGAAGTCACATTAAAACTTCAATATTTAAATTACAATCCTTATCAAACTAAACGAAAATATTCCAAAAAGATTTCTTGTTTAGAATAAACTTATTAAACGGTAATTGATATTTTCAAAAAACATAACACAATTTATATGCTCATATCTATTTCAAGTAGTATCTTTGCATAGCTTTATATTCACCAAAATATCTATCGTTATCTTTTGTTCCATAGCATTTTGGATAAGCAAAGACGAATCAAATTCATCATAAAATCAGGCAAATCTGATAAATCAGTTTAATTAGAGTCAAGAATGTCAAAAGTTATTATTATTGGTGCCGGCGGAGTCGGCAGCGTTGTCGCTCATAAATGTGCGATGAACTCTCAAGTTTTTACCGAAATCATGTTGGCAAGTCGCACAAAATCGAAATGTGATAAAATCGCAGGAGATATTGAGGAAATGCACGGTGTGAAAATCCAAACGGCAAAAGTTGATGCCGACAACGTACCCGAATTGGTTGAACTTATCAAAAGTTTTCAACCCAAAATGGTAATCAATGTAGCCCTTCCATACCAAGACCTTACCATTATGGATGCTTGTTTAGAAACTGGCGTGAACTATATGGATACAGCAAATTATGAGCCGAAAGATGTGGCCAAATTTGAATATAGCTGGCAATGGGCATATCAAGATCGTTTTAAAGAAGCTGGTTTGATGGCACTTTTGGGTTGTGGCTTCGACCCAGGTGTTACGCAAGTTTACTGTTCGTATGCCAACAAACATCAATTTGATGAAATGCACTATCTTGATATCATTGACTGCAATGCAGGCGATCACGGAAAGGCATTTGCGACAAACTTTAATCCCGAAATTAATATTCGTGAAATTACTCAAAACGGTCGTTATTGGGAAAACGGCGAATGGGTAGAAATCGCTCCAATGTCGATTCATAAAGCCATTGATTACCCAGGAATCGGCCCAAAAGAATCTTATGTTTTATACCACGAAGAACTTGAGTCTTTGGTAAAAAACTTCCCGACTTTGAAACGTGCAAGATTCTGGATGACTTTCGGCCAAGCATATTTGACTCACCTCGAAGTGCTTCAAAACGTAGGTATGACTAGAATCGACCCAGTGAAATTTAATGGAATGGACATCGTTCCGCTAGAGTTTTTGAAAGCAGTTCTACCAGCTCCTGATACTTTAGGAGAAAACTATACAGGCCAAACTTCAATCGGTTGTCAAATCAAAGGTATTGAAGGCGGAAAAGACAAAACTTACTACGTTTGGAATAACTGCGACCACGCCGAATGCTACAAAGAAGTAAAAGCACAGGCGGTATCATATACAACTGGCGTACCAGCCATGATTGGTGCAATGCTAATGCTTACCAACCCAGAATGGCAAAAAGCGGGCGTTTGGAACTGTGAAGAACTTAACCCAGACCCTTTCATGGATTTGCTCAATACACAAGGTTTGCCTTGGCATGAGCAAATAAATGGTGTTTTACCTCATGAATATTGATTTTTTAGCCCATTTACTCAGTTGATGGGCGATAAAAAAATATGAAATACTAAAAGTGGCACACTTTATTATTTAGGATAATAAAGTGTGCCACTTTTTATTTTTCACACATAAAATATATATTTATACAAATATCTAAATATATTTCCTCATTTGCTTGCACAGCTCATTTTTCTTTTCTAAGATTGTGTCGTAGTTCAGCGAAACTACAAATTTTCAACTTAAATTTTAAATAAAATGAAACCTTACACACAAGACGTGCAAGCTACTGCTTTGCCCATTCCGAGTACACTCGATGACATCGTTTTTGAAAATCGAAACAAGGCTTACGGAGCTTATGAGCTTCGAACCCATTACACCACAAATATCAATCGTGCCTTGATGATTGGTGTTAGTTGTTTTCTTTTGATGCTGCTCACTAACTTTCTTTTTGCGAGACAGAAAGATGAGAATTTAGACAAAGATGGAGTAGTTATCAATGTTCAGAAACTACCCGATGAAGAACTGCCTATAATCGAAAAACCTAAAGAACCCGAACCACCTAAGCCTGTTGAACAATTAAAAACCATCAAATTCCTTATTCCAGAAGTTGTAGAAGAAACAAATAATGAAATGCCACCACCAACACCTGAAGAATTGGAAAATGCTGTTATTAGCAATAAAACGCAGGATGGAATTGAAACAAATGAAATTGCAGCCGAACCACCAACTGAAGCCCCAACAGCAGTAACGAAAGTTCTTGAAATCGAAGAAGATAATACTGCATTTATAACCGTCGAAGTACAACCATCATTTATGGGCGGAAATAGCGAGATGTATAAGTTTTTAGGCAAGAATCTCAAATACCCAAGTGCTGCTCAACGAGCTAATATTCAAGGTAAAGTTTTCTTGAGTTTTATTGTTGAAAAAGATGGTAGTATTACCGACATCGAAACAATGAAAGGCATCGGATTTGGTTGTGATGAGGAAGCAATGCGAGTAGTAAAACTCATGCCAAAATGGATTGCAGGCAAACAAAATGGAAGAAACGTAAGAGTTAAATTCACAATCCCTGTTTTTTTTAGACTAGATAATTAGATATTTGTATAAATATTATTGTTCAAATATACTCACTAAAGATAGGGCAACCCGTACTAGACATTCCCTGTCTTTACAAATACAAACAAAACAACCTTCTACTAAATCAACACAAACAGCCCGTACAACATTGTTCGGGCTGTTTTTTGTGATGGATTGGTATTAAATAAGTAATTTTGCAAAACAAAAATGCGTTTCAAAGCATTATTAATATAACATAATCCATTTTGCCTTAAAAATGTCAATCAATATTTCTCAAATTCCTTCACCGTGTTATGTTTTAGAAGAAAGACATTTACGCCGTAATCTTGAATTACTCAACCGAGTTCAAACTGAATCGGGTGCTTCAATCATCGTAGCCTTAAAAGGCTTTTCGATGTATGCTACTTTCCCGATGGTCAAGCAATATTTGTCAGGAGCAACGGCCAGTTCACTCAATGAAACTCGCTTGATTGTTGAAGAAATGGGCTGTTTGGCACACACTTACTGCCCTGCCTATAAACCAGCGGAATTTGCCCAAATAATGGCCAATAGTAGCCATATTACCTTCAATTCATTGAATCAGTGGTATCAGTTTAAAGACCAAGTTCAAGGTTTTGAACGAAAAATTTCGTGCGGAATCAGAATAAATCCACAATACGCTGAAGTTGAAACCGATATGTATAATCCGTGTATTGTTGGTTCGAGATTGGGCGTTACGAGAGATTTAATAGGCGAAAAACTACCCGAAGGAATAGAAGGATTACACTCGCATACACTTTGCGAAAATGATTCTTATACTTTAGAACGTACTTTGGTTCATATCGAAAAGAAATTTGGTGATTTGCTGCATCAAGTAAAATGGCTCAATCTTGGCGGTGGACATTTAATGACTCGTGAAGGCTATAATCACGAACATTTGATTGCACTTATCAAACGTTTACGTGAAACGTACAACATCGAAATCATTCTCGAACCAGGATCGGCCATCGGTTGGCAAACAGGTTATTTAACCTCAACGGTTCTGGATATTGTTGATGCTCAAGGCATTGATGTAGCAATTCTTGACGTATCTTTCGCAGCCCACATGCCCGATACACTCGAAATGCCTTATAAACCACGTATTTGGGGAGCAACTGATGCAGTAGCTGGAAATGGAAAACCCACCTACCGCATGGGTGGAATGACTTGTCTGGCAGGTGATTTCATGGGAGATTATTCATTTGATGAACCACTAAAAATCGGCGATAATGTAGTTTTTGATGATATGATTCATTACACAATGGTAAAAACAACTACTTTCAATGGCGTTGGTTTACCATCAATTGGTATTTGGAAAGAAAATGATGTGTTTCAGCTACTGAAAAGTTTTGGTTACGATACTTATAAAGAAAAGCTTTAGTCCATGGTAATCACATTGGGCCTATAACTCAAGCACCAAATTTTACAAATATTCGTTGCCTAAGCGTAGTCGAAGACAATGGATATTTGTAAAATTACCCCCTTCCATTTACTTGCAAATATCTATTCATTCTCTACATTTGCATTAAAAATTATTCTTCAGTTGTTTAAAGACCTAAAATATCTCCTAGCACGCCTCGCATATTTACGTAGTGCCTGCTCATTTGTTCCTGACTTCTGTCAAGTTGTCTTTTTTACGTTTTCTTTTCAAAACTAAGTACACTAATAGGCACTAAATTACACTAAGAATTCCCTTAGTGAGTCTCTATGTACTACCTGACCATGTGTCGACCTAAGAAAATTTAATTATTTTTAACATTTTAATCTTTTCCTGCAATGAAAAACATTCTTGTCATTGGTATGGGCAAGGTGGGTTCGTTGGTTGGTACTTTGCTCGCAAAACGCTTTACCGTTACGGGTATGGATATCCGCCAACCATCTTCCACCCTACCCTTTAAAATCTTACTCGGCGATGTAAACGACATCAGTTTCTTAGAAAATACACTCAAAAATTTCGATGCGGTAGTTTCGGCGATGCCTTATAATCTCAACCTATCGATTGCCCAAACTGCACACAAACTAGGCATTCATTATTTCGATTTGACCGAAGATGTACCTACAACTACGGCAATCAGAGAAATGGCAAAAACTGCTACTGCAGTAATGGCTCCTCAGTGCGGACTCGCCCCAGGTCTAATCGGAATCGTTGGAACAGATTTGACCAAACGTTTTACAAAGTTGCGTGATATTGAGCTACGTGTGGGTGCATTACCACGTTTTCCGAATGGTTTGATGGGTTATTCGTTTACTTGGTCGCCAGCAGGTGTGATAAACGAATATATCAACGATGCAGAGGTGATTCATAATGGTGAAGTAAAAATGGTAACTTCTCTCGACGGTATAGAGCATATTCAAATTGAAGGACAAGAATTTGAGGCTTTCAGCACTTCGGGTGGACTTGGCACAATGTGCGAAACTTTTGCTGGAAAAGTTGATACGCTCAATTACAAAACAATTCGCTATCCAGGCCATGCGAAATTAATGAAGTTTTTGTTATATGAATTAATTTTAAAAGATAAACGTGAACTCTTAGAGCAAATCTTGACCGAAGCGAAACCTCCTGTTCAAGAAGACGTAGTTTATGTATATGCAGTGGTAGAAGGTTGGAAAGGAGCAGAATTAGCACGTGAGGAGTTTTACAGAGCTTATAAGCCAATCGAAATTGATGGAAAACATTGGAGAGCAATTTCGTGGACAACGGCAGCTTCAGTAGCCGCAGTTGTAGAAATGGTAGCAGATGGGAAATTACCACAGCAAGGATTTTTGAAACAAGAAGATATAGATTTCGGTTCTTATCTTGAAACCCAAAATGGTTCGTTTTTTAAAGATTAAACTGTGGGGCGAACCGTAGCGACGGTCGCATCCTGTTCGTAAATATAATTCTTAACAATACAATTGATGCATTGATTAGTAAATGGAAAATAATCAAATAAAAACCTTAGAATATGTACTCGACGGCTTGATGCGTCGATACAGCGAGCGAGTACACGATGTCAATAAAGTAGCTGA
Source organism: Cytophagaceae bacterium (assembly GCA_027486845.1). GTDB lineage: Bacteria > Bacteroidota > Bacteroidia > Cytophagales > Spirosomataceae > Emticicia. The sequence continues at coordinate 20,538 of JAIXOL010000021.1, read as the reverse complement.
TGCCATGATTGTCGAAGGAATTATTTCGAACCGAAACGACATCGAAAACGACCACATCGCTTTTCGTACTATGGGAGTTCCGCAACTGGGCATTCAGTCATTTGAGAAGATTTTTCTGCATTTTGGCTACGAAAAGCGTGATTTTTTCAATTTTGAAGGCAAAAAACTGAATGCTTATTGGTTTTCCCCACCAGAAACAAACGGGCAGCGTTCCGCTGGGCGGCATTCCGCATTTCCAAGAATTTTTGTAAGTGAACTTCGAGTCGATGATTTATCAGAAAATGCTCAAAGAATTATTAGAAGTTATACCAACGAAGTAAAATCTGACCCAGCGGATAGTTTGGAATTGAATAATGGTGTGGCCGTAGATGAATTTCTGCACAAGCCATTGTGGCGAACACCTAATTGGGAGGATTACGCAGCACTACAACAAGAAAGTGAATATGCTGCTTGGGTAATTTATAACCGATACTACCTCAATCATTACACAATTAGCGTACATAATCTTAAAGAGAATTATAGCACAATTCAAGAATTTAATGTTTTTTTGGAGAGAATCGGCGTAAAACTTAATAATGCTGGTGGAAAAATAAAAATTAGCCCCGATGGCGGTTTATTACAAAGTTCGACGGTTGCCGAAATGATTGATGCTGAATTTGCCGATGGTGTAATTCATTCAATAGCAGGAAGTTATATGGAATTTGCTGAAAGAAAAGTTTTACCTCAGTTTTCGGGAATACCGATTGATAAAATCGAAAGGACTCATCGCCGCGATGGTTTTGAAACTGGCAATGCTGATAAGATTTTTGAAAGTACTTTCACAAGTCAAACAATGAAAGCTGAAATGTAAAATATTTTAGATTTGACAACTACAACTTTGCGAATCGTCGCACTGAAAGAGTTGTCAAATCTTTTTTATGCTATAAATTCGCCATCAACCAAGCCTTAAAATCCGCAAACTCAGTTGACATTGGAGTTGCTTGTTTTTCTAAACTCAGCAAATCAGAAAGGCGTTTTGGAATATCCTGTTTACCGACAACTTCCTCAACCACATCCAAAAACTTTGCATAGTGTGCCGTCGAAAAAAATATTCCACTGACTGGCTCAGAAAGTGCATTTGTATAGGCTTTCAAACCTAAATAAGCCACCGCAGTATGCGGACACATTACATAGCCAATACGCTCATATACGTCCTTCATGGCTACTTTTGTCGCTTCATCGTCGTAGAAATAACCAACTATTAAGTCACGCATTGTTTCCAAATCATTATCAAGCAAGGCTTTCATACGAGGAAAATTACTCGGATTTCCGACATCCATTGCATTGGAAATAGTTGATAATGAAGGATTTATCGGTTCGTAAATGCCATTTTCTAAATAAGTTGGCACAACATTATTTAGGTTGGTAGTTGCAATAAATTTACTCACTGGCAAACCCAGTTTCCAAGCAATAATTCCTGCACTCAAATTCCCAAAGTTTCCACTCGGAACAGACATAATTACCGGCAAATCAGCACCCGATTTTTTCAATTGGGCATAAGCATTGACAAAATAAAACGCCTGTGGAATAAGGCGAGCAATATTGATTGAGTTGGCCGAAGCTAAATCAAATTTATCGGTCAATTCTTTATCCAAGAAAGCCAATTTAACTAATTTTTGACAATCATCAAATGTGCCACTTACTTCTAAAGCTCTTACGTTTTCGCCTAAAGTTGTGAGTTGTTTTTCTTGAATATCGCTTACTTTTCCGCTTGGATAAAGAATCGTGACATCAATATTAGCTGTTTTAAAAAATCCTTGTGCTACCGCTCCACCAGTATCGCCCGAAGTTGCTACCAAAATATGGATTTGCTTTTGCGATTTTTGTAGAAAATACGACATCAAAGCAGCCATAAATCTTGCTCCAAAATCTTTAAATGCCATCGAAGGGCCGTGAAAAAGCTCTAAACAGTAGGTATTTGCCTCAATTTCAACAATTGGTGCAGAAAAATCAATCGCATTATTGATGAGTTGACGTAAATCTTCGGCAGGAACATCAGCTCCGATAAGTGCATTTGAAACCTCAAAAGCAATTTCTTGCAAACTAAGATTTTGAACATTATCCCAAAAATCTTGAGGCAACGGTATAAACTCAGTTGGCATATAAAGGCCATTATCGGGCGGAAGTCCACGAAAAACGGCTTCGGCTAAATCTACATCAGGACTTTGGTGGTTTGTGCTGTATAATTTCATAAATAATTGATTATAAAACAATTATGCAACACCCGCTTCGGCAGTCCGATTGTCATCAGCGATAAATGGGTGTGGCACAATACGAAAAAACCTGCAAGGTCTATTGAAGACGGGGTCGCCCAGACTTTGCAGGTTTAATGAAATATTATTTTATCCCAACATCTTCACGAAATCATCGAATAAATAGCGAGAATCGTGCGGGCCAGGTGATGCTTCGGGGTGATATTGTACCGAAAACGCTGGTTTATCTTTTCTACGTATTCCTTCGATAGTATTATCATTGAGGTTTACGTGTGTGAGTTCGATATTTTCTATACTTGAAACTTGCTCAGGTTTTACGGCAAAACCATGGTTTTGTGATGTAATTTCACAAAGTCCAGTGCGAAGGTTTTTTACCGGATGATTCAAGCCACGATGGCCATTTTTCATCTTATAAGTTTCGATTCCACTTGCCAAAGCTAATAATTGATGGCCAAGACAAATACCAAAAACTGGTTTGTTGGTTTCGATTACTTGCTTGATGGTTTCAACAGCATAAGGCATTGCAGAAGGGTCGCCAGGGCCATTCGATAAAAAATAACCGTCTGGATTAAAGGCTGCGATTTCTTCAAAACTTGTTTTGGCATTGAAAACCTTGCAATAACAATCTCTTTCTACGAAATTATTTAAGATGCTTTTCTTCACGCCAAAATCCAACACTGCTACTTTATATTTTGCATCTTCGTTACCCAAATAATAGGCTTCTTTTGTACTAACAATCGAAGAAAGTTCAAGCCCATCCATCGAAGGCACTTTCTTTAATTCGAGTGCTAAAACAGCTGGGTCAAGGATTTCAGAAGAAATAATGCAGTTCATCACGCCTGCATCACGGATATGACGCACGATTTGACGGGTATCAACATCACAGATTCCTACGATATTGGCACGCTCAAAATATTCTTGGAGAGAAAAATCGGCGGTTGCACGTGAGTAATAATGATTAGCGAACGCATTACAGACCATTCCACTAATTTTTACACTCGAAGATTCTTCTTCGTCATCTAAAACAACACCGTAATTTCCAATGTGAGAAGTAGTATTGATTACTACTTGACCAAAATATGAAGGGTCGGTGTAAATTTCTTGGTAGCCAGTCATTCCTGTATTAAAGCAGATTTCGCCAGCCGAAGTACCAATTTTGCCGAGTGCTTTTCCTTTGAAAAAAGTGCCATCTTCAAGGAGTAGAAGGGCATCAGAGGGTTTTTGATTCATCGAAGAGTAATAAAAGAGTTCCGAAAATACTTATATCTATCGGAGAACAAAGGTAGTGAAAAAATATTTAAAGCTTGACGAAATGTCAATAATAACAAATTCTTTCTTGTAAAAGTACAAATATTATTTTTACCATTTAAATTCATTTGTCACCAATTTATATAAATATGCCACTAAATAAATAATTTTACTTGTTTTTTATTCGAATATCCCATTATATTGTTACAAAATCCAAAATTTAAAAAAACACTATAACTTTTGTTCTGACTATTGACCAAAGCATTGATTAGAATTTTTTATAAACCTTAAACCATTACAACCATGCTGTTTAAATTACGCCAACGATTAAGCTATCTCAACCAACTTATCAAACAAAGAGCAACGGGCTCGCCTAAAGAACTCGCTCGAAAACTCGGTATTACGGAGCGGGCATGGTACAAATTAAGAGACGAACTCATCAACGACCTAAACCTACCGATTGACTATTGCCCACACAGCCGAAGCTACGTTTATACCGAAGAGGGTAGCTTTGAAATTGGATTTAAGAAAATACCGCCCGACAAAGCAGCAAATTTGAATGGTGGAAAAAGCATTTTGAGCAGATTTAGCCGATTTTTATGGTAAAAGCCGATTTTTGATTTGGGGAATTATTGAATTTGACAACTAAAACTTAACAAAGATGACTACAGCACAAATAATTTATGAACAATATAAGGTTTTGCCCAAAAAGGTGCAAAACGAATTAAAATCTTTGATTAATGGCGAGAACGAAGAAGAAACTATGCCTTTGATTGAACAAGTTGCACAAGGCTTGCGAGAAGTTAAGCTCATTCGAGAGGGAAAATTGAAGGCTCTAACCTTAGCTGATGTCTTTGATGAATAAAGTTTCATATACTCACCACTTTAAAAACCGAGCTAAACGTTTGCACAAGAAATTTGCAAGCCTTAGAAATGATGTTGCCAAACTTGAAGAAAAACTATTAGTAACATAAATACTAATTGAAAAACATCAAACTTTGAAAAAATTGGAACACTAAAAAAACTTTTGCACCTAAAATCTAAGCATATTATGAAACTATCTCTTTTTCAAAAACTCCTTTTTGTGCTCATAGGCTTCGGGCTTTTATTCTTCAATAAAAATATTGCTTTTATTTATCTAATAATTTTCAATGCCATCATCATATTTTTAGAAAACGGGAAAAGAAAAGCAAAATAATTTGTATTTTTTTTCTCACTGAACTTTTAGTTCAGTGAGACGCCCTATGTTTGTAGCACCTTACGATGTTGTAAGGCAATATTAAATTCTTATCACAATGAAAAAACTACAAATGACGCAAATGGAAGGTTTGCAAGGAGGCTGGGATTGGGGCAGAGCTGCTGCAGGTTGTGGCGGTGCTGTATCAGCCGCTAACTGGTCTGGTGCAACTGCATATGCATCTTTGGCTGGGGGTCCAGTTGGTGGTGGTGCTGTCGCATTAGGTTCGTGTATAGTTGGTGGAATACTTGGCGGTATCTCAAAATGATTAAAATCCCGACAGTTTTATTTTTAAAATTGTCGGGAAATAAATATTTATATGAATAAAGTAATAACCCTTCATAAAATAACACTTTTACTCATAAAAAGGGCTAAAGAAAAAAAGTTGTATCCATTAGACTTCTTATTAGCACAATATGGGTTAAAAACACCGTTAGTGTCAGTAGTGGGATTTTGTATGTTTTTAACATTTAAAGTATTTATATGGGGGGTATCTTGTGAGAACCCTATTTTTTTAAATAAAGTCCAAGTTCCTGATATAGTTTTATCAATGTCTGGAACATTAATAGCATTGGTATATGTAGATTTATTTATGAAACGCTTCCTTTATCCAAACTTATATGATATTTTGTCTTTACTCCCTTTAAATAGCATACAAAAGCTTTTTTTAAAATATTCTATCGAAATTTTAGGTTATCGACTGATTTATATAATCATTGATTTAATAACACTTTCTATTTTTATTTATACATATTTTCCTCGCCTCTCACTAATAAATATTGCCTTGTATTTTGGTGTAGTTATGTTTACACATTATCTCACCTTTGGATGTTACAGTTTAGTATTTAATTATATTATCAAAATATTGAATTTTTCGGCAAAAACAGTATCAACTTTAAATACCTTTTTTTTAGTAGTTCTATTTGCCTTAATAATGAGTTTGATTTTCTATAATAAACAAATATTAGGTTTCAGCATACCCACTATTTGCATCATCTGTTTTATTTTTATAGTCTTAAGTTTTACATTCTGTTTATTTTTAGAGTATTTTTTTGATAAAAACCTATATAATGATGATATCAATTAGTATAAAATATTATTTGAGGAGACTGCTATTCTTAAAATATTTTATTTTTCTAATGCCCTGTTTTATTAAATTACCTATCTATATTAATCCATACTCTATAATATTTATCTTTTTTTATGATAGTTTTTATAATGTAAAACAATCCTTTTTTATCAATCAAATACTATTAGTAATATCAACTATTAATAAATGGTACGTTATAAAAATTGCGACCTTGGTCAATTTTATTTTTTGCTTCTCATTCTTTGTATTAAGCTTTATTATCAAACTTGTAAATAATGATTTGAATCAGCCTTTTTTAGACTCTTATAAATTTTTAACATGCTTTGCTATCTGTTCAATTATAGGTATCGAAATATCGAACCTATCAAAAGTAAACAGAGGTATTAAATATTTTATTTTCATTTTATCATTACAATTATTCACTTCTACTTTTAACGAAATTCTTAGTATTGAGTTATCCGTACCAATATTTTTAGTAACAATCATCAGTTACATTCAAATAAGGAATACATATTTTAAAAAACAAAGATTCGATTATGATTACGATTGAAAAGGTTTCTAAGAAATTTAAGGATAAAAAAATTCTTCAAGAAGTTTCTTTAAATATCGAAACAGGTAAAATAAAAGGTTTAATTGGAAATAACGGTGTAGGAAAATCTACATTGATAAAAATAGTTGCTGGTTTAGTAAGACCAGATACGGGTTTTGTTTCAATTAATGGCGAAAAAGTATCTCCTTTCTCCTACAAATATCGAAAATTAGTTGGCTATCTGTTTGATAAGCCTTTATACTCAGAAAAGTTAAAAGGTGGTGAATTTCTTCAATTGGTGGCAAATTTATATGAATTAAAAGATAGTGAAAATATTATTGATGATTTGCTGATTTTTTTTGATTTAGTCAATGATAAGAATACTTTAATTGAGAATTACTCCAAAGGAATGCAACAAAAAATATCACTGTGTGCGGCACTCATACACTCTCCTCAATATCTAATACTTGACGAACCTTTCAATGGATTAGATAATGACACCCTCAACAAATTAATTTTTTATTTAAAAGAAAAAGCTCAAAATGGAAGTGCAATTCTTGTTACTTCACATCAAATAGATATTTTATCCGAGCTATGTTCATCAATTGCACTATTAGAAAATGGATATATAATACCTAATTTAACAACTCAAGATTTGAATAAATACAAAATCAATTTTTCTGTTCCTACTTTATTTTAGTTTAAACAATGGAAAATAACCTTTATTCATTGATACACAAGAAAACAATTTTAAGTTACATCATCTTATGTAGCATAATTACAATTTTGCTTACATACATCAACCAGAGATTGATTCTTACAGATAAATGCTATTATGATAGCTTTATTAAGCAAATGAGTGCTGAGAAAATAGGCGTTTTGATAGAGAATAAGGATAATCTTTTTTCATTTCTATTTGGCCCCAACTTTCTTATTAATAAAAATGCTACTAATATCACTTCCTATTTATATCGGCATAATATTAGTAAACATTAAAATAACATTTCAAGATTTATTTAAAATTGTAGCTATAGCGGAATTGATTTTCTTTATTCCAATGATTATTAAAATTATCTGGTTTTATTTTTTTGATAAAGAGTATATTCTGAATGATTTGATAAATTTCTATCCTCTTTCTGCTTTAAGCCTTTTTGATTATAAGCACGTAGAACCATTTTTGATTTATCCTCTACAAATTCTTAACTTTTTTGAGCTTTTTTATAGTTTTTTCTTAGCCTACGGAATCAGTAAAGTAATCAAAATAGATATACAAAGAGGAATGAAAATAGTTTTAAGTACCTATATTCCTACAATAATACTCTGGGTAGTCTTCGTTACATTTCTAAGTCTAAACGCCACATAAAACTATGAAAAAACAACTAATTACTACTATTATTGCCTGTATTTTGGCACTATTGGCTTATTTTGGCTTTCAGATTTACAAGAAAATCGAAGCAAAAAAGGTATTTGCCGAGCACGTAAAACACTTGCCAAAATCAACTATTTTTCAGTGGATAGGCAAACAAGCACCAAACAATGATGCACAAACGATTATATTGTTTTTCAACCCCGATTGTGACCATTGCCAATATGAAGCAAAGTCGATTTTAGAACACAAATCAGATTTTGTCAATACTAATTTTTGGTGGGTTACCACGGTTGATAGTTCAGCAATCAATGATTTTAGCAAAAAATACCATTTAGATAAGCTTTCTAAGCACTATTTTGCAAAACTTTCAACCGAAAAAGTTGTTGAGACCTTTGGATCGGTATCAGTACCTCATATTTTTATTTATGATAAAACAGGTGTTCTGCAAAAAGAATTTCGTGGTGAAACCAAAATAGAAGCATTGCTGACATATATAAACCAAAATTAAACTAACCAAAACCGATGCAAAAATATCTTTGGCAACTCGTTGCCCTGCTATTGGCATGGCTTTTACATTTTGTTATACCTCAACTTTAGTATGAAACCAACAACTTTTGTGCAACAACAAGGCGAGTCAGATTGTGGTGTGGCTTGTCTATTATCAGTCATTCGTTTTCATGGTGGAGATGCTTCTCTTGAGCGTCTGCGAGAACTTAGTGGCACGAGTATTCAAGGTACGAGCCTTTTGGGTTTGCAGCAAGCCGCCAACGCTATGCGTTTAGACGCAGAAGCTTTTGAGGTAGAAGACCTCGAAGTTTTCAAAAACGAAGCTACGTTTCCGTGTATCTTGCACGTAGTAATAGACCAAAAACTCGAACATTATGTCACAACCCTCAGACCACCTCGGGCATGATTGGCTCGGTTGGACGATTGGCAACAACCAATATTCAGTTGCAAGAAGCCAAAGTAGCTTTTGAGCGAATGTATGAATTTGCAAGTGTTGAACCAGAAATAAATCAAAGCAATATTGGAATAATACAAAAATTAGGAGAAATAAACTCACTGACTATCAAAGATTTGTCTTTTCGTTTTGCAGGAAAAAGTCAATTATTGAAAGATGTTTCGCTTACAATAAGAAAAGGTGAAATAACCGTATTATTGGGAGAAGTTGGTTCTGGTAAAAGTATTTTACTGCAAATTTTGCAAAAATTCCAAACTTACGAAGCTGGTGAAGTACTTATCAATGAAAACATTTCACTCAAAAACATTGCTTCCGATACTTGGCGAAGCAAAATCGGAGTAGTACCGCAAGAAATCAAAATTTTCAATGGAACACTACTCGATAACATCATTTTAGGAAATATCATAGAAGAAGGAGAGAAAGCAATATATTTCTGTGAAACATTAGGATTCAAGCATTTCTTTGAAACTTTGCCACAAGGTTATTTGACGCTCGTTGGCGAAGAAGGCATCAATCTTTCGGGTGGACAAAAACAATTATTGGCATTGGCAAGGGCTTTGTATCATCAACCAAATATTTTATTCCTTGACGAAGCAACTTCGGCAATGGATAGTAAAACTGAGCAGTTTATGATAGATTTACTCGAAAAATTGAAGTCAAATTTAGCGATACTAATAATTACACACAATAAAAATATTGCAGAAATAGCTGAAGATATTTATGAATTAGAAAATGGAATGACTTACCAAACTCAGACTTTGTAAATAACATCAATACCCTAATCTTTCTTAGAATTATCTCTAAAAAATTTATCACGAGTTACGTTATCACGAGGTGCGGCTGCAGCACCTGCTTTCCAAGCTTGGTCTTTCCACGCACCACTTTTTACGGCTTTTACGAAGTTTACCCAAGCAAATGGATTTAATAAAGGATTGGTTGTAACTGCACCACGGCTTTCCATTTGTTTAATAAACTGATTTTGTCCGTAACGGTAATTATCATTTACATTCATACCATGTACCGAAGCCATTTTGGCGATATTTTCGGGGCTATAGGTTTCGGCTAAGATTTTGCGTTCACGGTCGTCGGGAAGTTTCATATCGACTAAGGCTTGCTTAAATTCTTCTTCGGTGCTAAAAGGATAAACTTTAACTTCTTTTAACATTTTAGAGTCAACCTGAAGCTCAACAAATACTGAATAATCAACGTCGGCTTTTTTAGGAATAATATGAAATTGTTTCTTGAAACCTAAGTAGCTAAAATTAATGGTATCGCCAGGGAAAACACCCAATACAAAATAACCTTTACTATTTGAAAGTGTGCCTCTTCCCGCTCTCGGAATGGTGATATATGCCCCAGGAAGTGGCTCTTTTGTTTGGCTGTCAATGACTAAACCCGAAAACGTAATATACTTAATTTCTCCTTGAGAAAAAGCCAAATTGCTCATTATCAAGGATATAAAAATCAACAGAAGTTTAATTGTATTTTTCATTGTGAGTGATTCAACCAAAAATTTTCAGAAATGTAACAATAAAAGGCATTGAAAGCAATAGCCCGTCGAACCTGTCCATAAAACCACCATGCCCCGGAATTGTATTCCCTGAATCTTTGATTGCTATGCTGCGTTTAAAGAGCGATTCAACCAAATCACCGAGAGTGCCTGTTATAAAAATAATGATAGCTACTCCATACCATTGCCAACTTAACAAACTATCGAAATACTTTGTTAGAACAAACGCTACAATTAATGAAGTTATTGCCCCGCCAAAGAAGCCTTCCCATGTTTTTTTGGGTGAAACTCGCTCAAAAAGCTTTCTTTTTCCGAGAAATCTTCCTGCAAAATATGCCCCGGTATCATTCGCCCAAAGAATAAATAAGCAACCCAAAATCAGTTGTGGTGCGTATCCATGAGAATCGGTCAAAACCATTTCGTTAATGAGGGCAAAGGGCACTGCCACGTAGATGATGCCCAAAAAAGTGTATCCTAAATTGGCAAACGGTTTGGTATCTTTCTTGCGGTAAAGTTTAATAAAAAACGTGGTGGTGAGTAATGGAACAATTATATAATAAAATTTGAATGGCAATATCTCTTTTTCAATAAAAAAAGTAAGTGCATTTAGCACAATGCCACAAAAAGTACCATAAACAAGGAGAGGGTGGTTTTCGTCGAGTTTGAGGAGTTTATAAAATTCTCGTTGGGTAAGGATGCTGATAGCCAAAAATAAAATCCAAAAAGTCCATTCGTTGTAAAGTACGCCGCCTAATATAATAGTCACACCCACAACTGCCGCAATGGCTCTTTGAGAAAGATTTGAAAGATTATTGAACTTCTTGGTCATTTTGATTAAATATGTCGATTACAACTTTTGCTATTGATTCTTGCTCGTCGGGTACTTGTATTTCGTAGTAGCCGATGAGGTAATTGCTATCTTGTTTGTTGAGTATTACTGCCATTATTTCGTTGGTTTGTAACTCATTTTTTAATAATTCAGCTTTGAAAACATTTTTGGTTTCAAAAACTTTTACCCAGTTTGCCATATTGTATTTATTGTGAATTTAACCCAAATATAGGGTGAAAATATTGAAAAATAATATTTGTCATAAAATGTACTTTTAGGCTTTGCTTTTTTCATAATCTTTAAAGGTAAAAATTTCCTAATAAATTAGATTTTATTCTTTTTTCATGCAAATATTTTTAGTGTATAATCATCAGCTTTTAAAATAGTTGCCTTTTTGATTAACATAATCAAACAAAAATTAATATTTCACATAGAAAAATGAGAATTTTGGATTTATCTTAAAAAGCCATTACTTTAGTAGTTTAAACCAAAAATTCTAAGCCATTATGCTCAATGTTGCCCTTGTTGGATTTGGACTTTCGGGGAGATACCTCCAAGCTCCATTTTTTCTTACTAATCCAAATTTTAATCTCAAAACCATCGTTTCTGGTTCACAAAACCCGCAAGCTATATATCCAAGCGTGGGCGTTGCTCGCAGTATCGACGAAGTTTTGGCCGATACCGAAATTGATTTAGTGAGCATCGCATCTCCGAGTCATTTGCACTTTTCACAAGCCAAACAAGCACTTTTGGCACGTAAACATGTGCTGGTAGAAAAACCTTTCACAGCAACCGTAGCCGAAGCCGAAGAACTCATTGAGTTGTCAAAAAAGCAAGGAAAAGTACTATCAATCTTCCAAAATCGTAGATTTGATAGCGATTTTATGACGGTAAAGAAAGTTATTGAAAATAAACTTCTGGGTGAATTGGTAGCCTTTGAAGTGCATTTCGACCGTCATAAGCCCATTTTAAATCCTAAAAAATGGAAAGAAGAAGTAAGTCCAGCGAACGGAATTTTGTATGATTTGGGGGCTCACATCATTGACCAAACGATTGTACTTTTTGGTTCGCCAATGGCAGTTTCTGGTGAAACCTATACCCAACGTGAAGGCTCAAGCATTGACGATGCTTTTGATATTAGACTCGATTATGGAAAACTAAAAGTGACTTTAAAATCGAGTCTTTTGGTGCGAGAAGAAGGCCCAAGATATATTATTCACGGTACAAAAGGCTCGTTTGTGAAATATGGTATTGACATACAAGAAGACCATCTGAAAGCTGGACTTATGCCAAGAATGGAAGGATTTGGTGTAGAACCAAGCAATAAATGGGGAATTTTGAACACCGAAATTGGTGGCCAACATTTCAAAGGACACATCGAAACCGAAGCTGGTAACTGGGATTTACTTTTTCAGAACCTACACGGAGCGATAGTTGAAGGCAAAGAACTCTACATCAAACCAGAACAGGTTTTAGAGCAAATCAAGGTAATTGAAATAGTGAAGGGAGTTTAAGTTTTTTTATATAGAACGGTAAATTTATTTACTCGAACTTTCTTTCCCTCTAGGTCTTTGGCACGAAATCTTGAGGGAAAGAAAGTAAAAAAAGGACTGATTTTGTCAGTCCTTTTTTTTACTTAATAAATTCAATAATTTCTTCTGCTGTTTGTAATCCGTTATTCATCACCCTTACGGATGGGATACCATGATAGTACAAACTAATATGCAAGTCGGCATAAGCCTCATTTAGTAATGATAACAGTTTTTTATTTTGTTTGGCGGTTCTGGTGCGATATTCTTCAATGCTTTTAGGTTTTACAAACTTGTTTCCTTCTTTCCGTAATAAGTATTCATCAATCGCAAGTAAAACACCTACATAGGCAGTTCCTGCTGCTGTTTGAACATACTTTACGTCAGCATATTCACCGTCTTTTTTTCCAGCCTTATCTTTTAATGTTTGCTTTGCATTATTGATATATCGGTAGGCTTCGTGATAAGGATTTGGGAGCTTTCCAAGTGATGTCTTATTCATGTTTTTACTTTTTCAAACTTCTCAATCATAAATTTGCTGTTAAAAACTCTGTTTTTAGTGAAAATCTGCGAAATAAGTAACGGTAACCCCAGTTTGGTTGAATTGTAATTCAGTCAATGTGTCAGCCGCTTTTAAAACGGCATTGTGAAGAAGCGTTTAGAGAAAACTAATACACTGACTCAATTTTAAACAATTAGCCAAACCCCACTCATCTGAATTTTAAGGTTTTCCAACTAAATTTGCACAAAATCAAAAAAAACGTCGGCAAAATTTCTAATGCCGACGTTTTAAAAAATTATTTCTTAGCGTTTATCTCTTTTAAGAGCTCATCGACGGCTGCTTTGAGTTGGTCGTCAGTGCCTTTGGCAATCCAATCAGGTTGGTTTTCTACGATAATATCTGGTACGGCTGGCCCAAATTCTTGATTTTTATCGGTAGCTTTTGTAAACCATCCACGAAAAGGCAAACGTACAAACGAACCGTCCATTAGACTCTTTCCTCCAGTAGAAATTACCGAACCATTAGTTGGAACACCAACGAGTTTACCGATTCCAAGCGTTTTGAAGGCATGCGAGAAGATTTCAGCATTTGAATAACTACCTTCATTACAAAGTGCAATTGAAGGTTTTGTCCAAGCGGCATAGACTAAGCGTTCGCCCGTTGGATAATAATCTTTAAACTTCAATTTATCTTTCTCCAAATCATTGCTCGCTCCTCTCGGAATCGTGTAGGCGTGTTGTTTATAGTTCAGAATCGTCATTAAATAATCGGCTGTTGAGCCACCACCATTATAACGAACATCAATCAATAAACCCTCTTTTCCGTATCCTGCCGCTGCAAATTCACGCTCAACCACCTCAAAACTCGGAAAATCCATACCTTTGATATGGATATAACCCAAACGGCCATTCGAATATTTTTCTACTAATTTCTTACGGTTTTCTACCCATTCATTATACAAATTATTAGAAATATTGGCCGTAAGTCGAATAGCTACTTCACGAATTTTTCCGTCAGCAGCTTTTACAGTCAATAAAACTTTTTCATTCACCAAACCATTCAATAATTCGTGAAAATTAGCATTTTCAGCTATAAACTCACCATTAACGGCAGTAATTACATCACCTTCGTTAAGCTTACTTTTTTCTTTATCGGCTGGAGTTTCTGGCACAATATGTTTGATTTTAACACCACCACTCACAGGCATAATTTCTGCACCTAAAAGTCCAGTTGCTTCACGTTGCGTTTCGGCACGGTCTGTTACGGTTAGACCTGTGTGACTTGAGTTAAGTTCACCTAACAAGAGGTTAAACATATCTCTAAAATCATTGCTCGTGCTGGCATTAATACAACGTTCTTTATATTTATCATGCAATTTTACCCAATCGTTTCCATGGAATTTAGGGTCATAGAAACCATCACGGATAGTACGCCATGCTTCTTCAAAAACCTGAGAACGCTCAGCCTTATAATCAACTTTCATTTTTGAAACGAAAGGCAAATTCTCTGAAGCACTTGTTTTCACATCAATTCTACTTAAAGCTCCTTGTTTGGCAAAATACAAGTACTTTCCATCTTTATCCATCGAAATTCCGCTCGGATTTGCTCCACCTTTGGTAATTTCCTTCAAATCTTTTCCGTCCCACTTGATACTGAATAAGTCACGCCCTTTGGCATTGCTGCTATTTGTTGTGTAGAAGAAAGTTTCTCCATCTTTCGAGATAACGAGGTCACCTTCATCACCGGAAAAGTTAGTAACTTGTACAACACGCTCATAAATTTTATCGAAATCAATTTTAATTGGCTTCGGAGTTTTATCTTTTTTATCAGTTGGTTTTGCTGGTGCAGCTTCGGCTGGTGTTTCACGCTCTTGCCAATCTTGGGTTTCTTTTTCCCAATCTTCTTTTTTGAGCCATGCAAACCAAACATCGCCACTACGGCCTACGCTTCGCTCAGAAATAAAACCTAATTTTGAGCCGTCAGCACTCCAAAATGGGCGACCATCGCCTCGTGGGTGCATTGATACATTGACTGGTTTTGAAGAATTATCAGCGGCGTGAATAAAAACTTCTTCGTTGAAATATAAATCCTCGAGCGAATAAGCTAACCATTTATTATCAGGACTCCAAACGATACTACGAGGCGATGCCCAGCTCTCATTCAATATTTTTTCGTTAGACAACTTCCCATCAGCCGAAACATCAGTTACTACAAAAGTGCCACGTCCACGCACATAAGCAACCTTTTTACCATCTGACGAAACACTCATACTGGTTTCATCGGTTGGCGTTTTGGTGATTTGCACAAGTTCGTGTTTGAGCGATTTAAAAATATTTCGTTGGGTTGAATCGGCCGAACGAAACATAAATATATCAAAATTTCCGTTGGCTCTATCGCTACTGAAAAGAAGCGTGGAATCATTCAACCAAGTTGGATCGACATCACGAAATGGGTGCTCGGAAACATTGATACTTCTTGATTTTTCTTTATCTGCTTCTTTCAAAAAGATTTCTCCACGAATTGAAAAGGCCAATAATTTGCCATTAGGCGAAACTGCGTATTGATTTGCTCCTGTGGTAAACATTTTCTGTTCGGTAGCATCTAGCCGTTCGTCAGCACTAATTTGTATGTTAAGTTTTTGAGCCGGACCTCCACTAGTTTTTAGTGTATAAAGATTCATGTCTTTCTCAAAAACTATTGTTTTTCCGTCGGTCGAAACACTAAAAGCTCTTATTGATTCGTCTTTAAAACTCGTTAGTTTTTCAGGTTTATCAGAAACCTTACCATTAATAGTTATATTTAGTCGATAAATATTGTATGCACCATCAATACTGCTCAAAAAACATAAAGTATTACTACCAAACCATTGCGGCAAAACATCATTTGTTCCAAAACCCGGTAATTTTTGAAAAGTTTTGTTTTGAGTGTCATAGAGCCAAAGGTCACGGTTAGAACTTCCTTTATACTCTTGGCGGGCAATTGGATTAAGATCACCACGCACGAAAGCAATGTATCGGCCATCGGGTGAATAAATGGGGTCGAAACCAATAGCGTCTAAAATACGATACTCAGTACCACCTTTTGGACTGATTGCGTAAGCTTCGTTAGGCCGTTCGATTTGCTTAAACTCTCGGTTGGTTGAAAATACAATCTTATCAGCTTGTGTCCAGCTTGAAATATTATCTGAGCCTGAATGGAAAGTTAGGCGTTTGGGCATTCCACCTTCGGTTGGCATTACAAAAATATCATTATTGCCGAATCTTGCTCCCGAAAAAGCAATTTGGGTACCATCTGGACTAAAAACTGGATTGCCTTCATAGGCTTCATGGATAGTCAATCGAGCGGCTTTTCCACCCGAACTTGGCACTGTCCAAATATCTCCTTGAAATGAAAATGCTACTAGCGACCCATCTTTATTGATGGCTGGCTGACGGAGCAGTAAATTGTTTTGTGCTTGTAAAAAAAGGCTTGAGCAGGCAAGAAATACTGTGGTTAGGATAGTTTTTTTCATATAGCGTTAGTTTGTTGAAGGAGTAGAATTATATCCCCATTTCACTAACAAAGTTATGATTTTTTAGAGTTCTGCCTGTAAAACTTTAATATCTTTCACTAAATTTTCGACATCGAGTGCTAATGTAGCGTTATAAACCCCACGAATGTAGCCGTTTTTATCTATCAAAAAAGCATTTTCGGTGTGAAGAAACTCACTTTTATCTTTTTGTAAGCCAATTTCCTTTTCGGCAAAATACGATTGGCGAGCTAAAGCATAAATTTCATCCTTTTCGCCAGTGAGCAAATACCATCGCTGAGAATCAATTTTCCAGCGATTGGCATATTTTTTCAGTTGAGCTACAGTATCGGTGGCAGGCATTACTGAATGAGAAAGCATTAATATATCAGCATCATTTTTGAATGTATTCTGTACAACCAATAGATTTTGAGTAATAGTTGGGCAAATACTCGGACAAATCGTAAAGAAAAAATTAGCCACATAAATTTTACCCTTAACATTTGCTTTTGATACTTTTTTACCATCTTGGTCAATAAAACTAAAATCAGCAATTTTATGCAATTTTAGAGTATCAAGTTGTTTTTCTGTGTACCATTTTGGTGTAAAATCAGCTGTATTGTAGTAAGGTAAGTTTTCTTTTTGAGTTTGTTCTTTAGGCTGGCAAGCACTAAAAGCCAGAAAAAGAATACATATATATTTACATCCACCTGCCCCCTTCAAGGAGGGAATATTATTTATAATTTTAAAAATCATTTTTTTGCTCGAAAAGTATTGTTTTCTACTACTGAAACGCAATTTTTTACACCTGGCAAGCCAAATCGGCGACCTTTTTTTATGACATAATTAGCTTTAAGAGAGCCATCATCAAACCACATTTGTTGCTGACCTTCCTCGTATCCATTTACGTAATTAAATACTTCGGCAAGTTTTCCATCGGGAAACCAATCTTTTTGCTGGCCGTGATGTTCATCGTTTTTAAAATGATACTCAAAACGAAGTTTTCCATCGGCCCACCATGCACGGTGTATATTTTCCTTTTTACCTTTTTCGTAATAACGTTCTTCGGCTAATCGGCCACCCTCGTACCAAATTTTACTCCATCCTTGCTCCTTTCCTTCTATGTAAGTCGAAGCATTTGCAGTATCTTGATTAGCAAAAAGTAGATACTGAATACCCGAAAAAGGTTTATTTTCGAACAGTAATATTCCTTGTATATGCGAAAAAGCAGCATCATGAGCTTCAACCTTTTTCAGCGGAGTATTTGTTTTAGTTCCTTGCCGACAAGCAGCTAGCAGTAAGAAAATACTACTTAGATACAGTGCCTGCCGTGCCATAGAAGCCATTGCCATTTATATAAGGGTCTGCATCAGTAATATGATAATGATATATACCATTCGGATATTCGGTAGTAGCATGCGAGTGTCCATGAAAGCCATCTAAATCACCATTGGTTATAGTTTTGCCTTTTTCAAGTGGTCCATACACAGGGAACCCATCTAACAAAAAGCCTAAAAGTGCATCTTTACCTTTTTGAGCAGTTAAGTAAGTCGGCTCAACGTGATAGTGATATTGACCTTGTTGCTGCGGATGTCCTTTATATTGGTCAAAACCGTTTACTTCGTTGGTTAAAGGAGCATTCATGGCTGCATATTGATTATAAAACGGCACACCATTGAGCGATACACCAATCGGTCCAGCAGGAGTTGCACTTGAACTTGAAGCTTTTGTTGGATTTATTGGAATCTTAAAAACATAACTTTGTGAAACAATTCTATTAGGATTTAACGCAAACTTTGTATTCGTTCCGTTGTAAGCCTCATACTTTGCAGTTGCCCACTGAGTATCTTTATAATACGGACTTTTATGGTCTGGCAAACCATTTGCTTTGATAATTGCGTAATTTCCTTCGATATAGACTTCCGTTGCTCCATAAACTTTCTTGAAGATTTCGAGCGAAGTAATTGCATTTGCGGTTGTTGTGGCTGTCGAACTCGAACCGTTTGTACCGGTTGATGAGGTAGTCGAATTAGTTGTTGTTGTGCTCGATGTTGAACTTGGTGATAAGTTCGACTCAGTACCACAAGCCGAAACCAAAAGCATGACATTAGCGACTAAAACAGCGATAGACATGACTGACTTTTTCATAGGACTTTATTTTTAAAGTGAAACATTGACTAGTTGAAAGTGTTTTTTCTTGTAAAGTTAAATCCATAGAATAATTTATTGATCAATGTTTTTTTGAAATTAATTAATTAGACGCATTTGAGTTCTAAAACTTGCGGTATTTTTTCAAAGAATGAATTCGGCAACTATTTTACAAATTTCACAAATATTATCTTTCAGGTGGCGGAGGCATATCATCCATCGGTGGACGACCATCTCTTGGCGGTGGACCTCCTTGATGTGGTCCGCCTTGCGGGCCTGGGCGTTCGATAGAACGAATTAAATCAAGAATTACCTCGTCAAAATGCTTTTGTTGAGTGGGCGTACACATTTGGCGAACTTGCTGAAAATGACGAAAGGTAATTACATCCGCCTCGGCCATTTTACTCTCTATTTTTTGTGCTCTTACCTTCAATGAGTCGTCCAAAATAGGTTTACCTAAATCAGCATAGAAAGCCTCTTTCATTTCTTTTACATTTTCACGCAAACTACGCATTTGTTGGGCATGCTCTTGACGTAGGTTTCGATAAGTTTCAGCTTGATTTCCATTAAACTTCAACTCTGTTTCCAAAAATAGTCGTTTGGGTTGAGCGGGAAGTTTATTCGAGAAAAAACTGATCCAAACTAACAACCCTACATTTAGCAAAAAAAGTACGCCTAAAGCAGCCCAAAATATCCTGTATTTATTATTCTCTTTCATGGTGCTATAAATTTGAATCGAGGGTATTTAATCCATATTCTTTCGCAAACGAACTGGCATTTTGCGGTTGTGAAATCGTTTTTTGGCTGAATCGAATCACAACCCCAACATTTAGCAATACAACTAAAGCTAAAAACGACCACACAAAGGTTGGACGTACCATAAATTTTGGTATTGGTGCGTAGCGTTGTTGCGTTCGACGAAAATCCATTTTGGCCTCAAGGCGAGTATAAAAAAATGATCGAGGTTCAGCTCGCTCTATTCCTTCTAATGCTCCGACGGTTTCATCTATTTGGCGTTCAATTTCTTCTTGATTTTTCATGCCCTCATATAATTTGGTTCACATAAAACTCTTTTAATGTTTTTCGGAGATTTGTTTTTGCTCTGAATAATAATGACTCGACCGACGACAAAGACAGTTGCATCACCTCCGATATTTCCTGATAATTCAGCCCTTCTACATTACAAAGCGTAAATGCAACCTTCTGATTATCAGGCAATTGATTAATATATTTGAATAATACTTTCGCACGTTCTTTGTTTTCAAGTACAACTCCTGGATGCTCAAAATCAGCTGGATGATGCACAATTTCATCGTTTTCACCGAAAAGACTCGTCAGAAATGCAAAGCGTTTATTAGCTTTCTTTCGGCGAAGATGATCTAATGCTTTTGTGGTCGCTATTCGATAAATCCATGTTGAAAGTTTTGCTTCTCCTTTAAACCTACCGACTGACTCAAAAACCTCAATAAAAACTTCCTGCGATACATCCTCAGCTTCTTCAGAATTCTGCACAATCGACAATACTGTATTAAACACCTTGTTTTGAAACGAATCAACAAGGTGGCGGAAAGCACTTTGCGAGCCTTTCTGCAAATCAGTAATGAATTGTTTTTCGTCCAAATAAGTTGGTTTTACTTAGTTACTAAATATTAGATGTATAAATTAAATAAAACTTGCGAGAATATCCAAAAAAACTTTTTACACACAAAAGAGGCTGTCTCAAAAGGGCAGTCTCTTTTTTATTTGCAGATTTATTTGTAACTTAGGGTTATGAAACATCCAAGAAATCGGGTCGTTTTTAAGACCTACACCCCTAATCAAATAAG
>JAIXOL010000045.1 GCA_027486845.1 Cytophagaceae bacterium | reverse complement strand
TCACCACAAGAGAAGGACTTTGAAATTGAAAAATTCAAAAGCTCCCCTCGCCTGTGGAGAGCGGCCGGGGGTGAGGTTTTTTGGCGTTAAAATCTCAGTCTTAACCGCATCCAAAATCCTTCTCCACAGGAGGACTTTGAAATTGAAAAATTCAAAAGCTCCCCTCGCCTGTGGAGAGGGGCCGGGGGTGAGGTTTTTTGGCGTGAAATGCTGAGCTTAAACCGCATCCAAAGTTCTTCTCCACCGAATGCCCGCCACACCAACTGATTGCAAAGAGTGACAAAAATCCACTCATAGAGTCTTATTATCGGTACCTTTTTCGGTACCTGAGCGGAGTCGAAGGCAGCGAGTCGAAGATGCCGGAAAGGGTAGCGGCAAACCAAAAGAGCTAATAATAAAAGAAGTCATTAAGCGAAAACAAGTACATTTGCAGCAAATTAATATGTGATTTACAAATCCATTACAGTTTGATCAAAGATTAAAAATCTCGACCAACGGGCTTGACTTTTGAAAGAATATTTAAAAAAATAAATTTAGAATCAAATCAGTTCGATTATGGAAAATAAATTTCACAAAAACCTAGTTAGAGCAATCTCAAATCTCGATTATAATGAGGTCTTGCGTAGTTTGAAAAAAGGAGCAGATTCCAATTTTTTTGTATCAAATCCTCATTTTGACACGTTGACGGATGACGAAAAATGGTACTGTATTTCGCCCATTTCGGTTCTGATTTACAGGCAAAAAAATTACGATCTTCTATATAATCTAAAAAACAAAAATGATATTGACAGCGAAATAAAAATAGCTTACTTGCTTTTGGATTATGGTGCAAATCCAACACCTGCACTCGAATTTGCAAACAAATTATATGGAAAATTAACCCCTTCTAATACCCGGAAATCTAGATTTAAAAAACTTTGGGATATCCTGTTTCATGCACAACGTATTGCCCTTAAAGATTATGCAAAGCTCCCTAAAACAAAGTTAAACGAACTTTTGTATCAGGCTACCAAAAACCTAGCAATAAAGGATATGGAAGAACTTTTGAAATATGGGGCCAATCCAAAATACAAAAATCTTAAGCTAAATGAACTTTTAATAGATACTGTTAACGATTTTTTAGAAGTCGAAACCGATTTTTCCGATCAAGAAAAAAGATATTACCTTGAACGAATTGAATATTTACTGGTTTTAGGAGCTAATCCAAATTATAAAATTCCCAAAAAAGAGTTTCCAATCACCGTACCATATAACTATCAACCATACGATGCTTTAAGGTTATTGGTTTTTTCTATTCCAGACAACAGAAAATTCGAACAAAATAGAGAAAACGAAATAGAAGTTGCCAAAATACTACTCAAATATGGTGCGGATGCTCAAAGTACAATCCGATTTTCAGAAAAATTATTCGGAAAATATAACCCAAATGCTGAATTAGATCACGGACAAAAATTATTGAATACAATAGTTGAGTTGCTAAAAAAAAAAAAAAAAAATAGGTATCTAGCCAATAAAATTTACCTAGTTAGTGTTCCTGTTTGGCTAAATATTCTACATTTAGTCAGTGTGTTAGCCATTCAATATGCATTGCGGGTTTCAAGGGCTGATAGCTCCACTACGGTTATAAAATCAACCTAACTTATGGAGCATTCCGCTCAGCGAATTTGGCAAAGGTGGACTACAATTTATTACAAATACCTATGGAAACCACAAAATTTCAACCTTGTAACAAAGCTCAACCTTTGCCAAACCAATGTTAAATAATACTTGTATCTTCTGTTGTATGCAAATCAACCCATTTAGAAATAATAGGAACTATCAACAAGCCCGTAGGAACAGCAATGCAACAGCCCACCAAAAAATCATTGAACCAAAGTTTGAAAAAATCAATACAATAACCAGCATGTACCAATAACATTCCGCCAGTCATGACCACAGTCATGGCGATTGAAACAGAAATATTAGAAAAAAGACGAGCCTGTGATTTTGTGAAATGTATCATAATGTTTTAAAAAAAAGTCTGCGAATGTTTTAGGTTCGCAGACTGTAAAATATTTATTTAATTTCTGGTCGGCTATGCCATTCATGGAACAATCCACTTGGGTCTCTATCCGCTCTTAATTGTTGTATTTTTTTCAAATTAGCCTCAGATAAAAACGGGGCTGTTCTTTTGTGTAAACCTTCATCAGCTAATTGAATCCCAGTACTCATGTGGTTCATTTTGCTCATCATCGAGGCAGCCCAATCGCCATATTTTGCGGTATCGCTGGCATTTTTCCAAATGGTATATAAGGCGATATAGATATTATCTTCATTAGAATAGGCCATATCAGATTGGATTTGCCCCGGATGCCAATTGAGCCAAAGCATATGCGAAGGAGCAGGTGGTAAAGTTCTTGCGATTTCTTTGACATAAGGCATTAAATCTTCCAATGGAGCGTGCGTCCACATATTATCAACACCATAATGATGATTTTCTGGATAATGGCTCATCACTGATTTGTATAGCATATCAATTCCAGGGTCTATCGCTGGTGTTGCAATCAAGGCTTTGCTTTTTATCGGACTGTTTTTCATGAATGCCATTGCTTCTTCAAATTCGTCTTTAGTATCGGCAAAAATGGGAGCAGCAGCTTCTATGCCTGGGCCAAATATTCCAGCCATTTTGTTGCTCATTATCATCTGAAACTCAACCGCTTTTGGAATGCTTGGTCCCACTTCATAGGCCCAACTATACACATCCTCCAGATGTTTCATATAAAATTGATGGGCGATGATGGCTCTGTATTTTGGTAGTGGATACAACTTTAAATGAAAACGAACTACTACGCCAAAAAAACCGCCACCTGCTCCACGTGCCGCCCAAAACAAATCGGCGTTTTCGCTTTCATTGGCGTGAATGTATTCGCCATCTGCGGTAACCAAATCAATTCCGATCACACTTTCACAAGCAATTCCTAATTTTCTACCGTTCCAACCATAACCACCTTGCAATAGGTAACCACCAATGCAAACACCTTTGCAATGACCCGCTGGGAAGAAAAGATTATGTTTGTAAAGTTCCAACATTAGTGTACTTCCGCCAACTCCTGGCCCTGCCGTTGCCGTCATTTCGTTGACATTCACTTCAAATTGATTGAAGTGCTTCATCATAATCAAAATGCTGTTGTCTCGTATATGATTCGCACTAAAGCTATGGCCACCCGAACAAAAAGTCAGCTTTTTGCCGTGTGATTTCGCATATTTAATGGTTTCAATAATATCTTGAACCGACTTAGCTTCTACCACCTTGATTGGTCTTTTACCTGGGTCGGTTTTATTGAAGAGTGAACCCATTACCACGGTTTCAAAATCTTCATCGGTTCTTTCAATTACTCTTCCCTCAACATTTAACTTTTCGATGGTTTGATTCATTTCGGCATACAGTTTTGGTAAAAATGCCGCTAAGTGAGTCATTTCCTCAGAACAATGAATGACTATTTTGCGTCCAAAATCAGGGGTTAAAATCTTCATTTTTTGAACAAAAGAAGAGGCTAAATCTGCCAAAAGACCCGATTTGCGAACATGTAAATATTGTCCTCCCATCCAAAAGCGAGACCGCATTTCTGAACCGCCTTCAACTGCACGAACTTGATGCACTAAATATCCATAGTCAATCGGGAATTTTGAGTGCCCAATTCTAGCACAGATATAAACAGCCTTTGAAGGGTCTTTAACGGCATCAAAAGAAAATCCAAACTCGGTCGGAGATTTGAATTGAATGAGGCCTTCAGCAAAATCATCCACAATATATTCTTCAATAATAGAATTTCTGCCGATGTAAGCAATGTCGGTTTCGCCATCTTCCCAAACTGCACTCACATGACTCGTTGGATGCCATAATTTATAGCGACTATCTTGGCTACCGTGCCATCCAAACCACCAATCCCACATTTCGGGCCTTATGCCGGGCATTGCCGTAACAATTGCTGCGTGAATAGAGCCGTCGGCTTCGAAAGTATAACCTGTCTCTAAATCGGTGTAACCTTCTTCTTCTAAATATTTGGCTTCGGAAAATGGTGGCAAAGTGCCAGCTGGGAATGGCGTATTTGTTAAAGCGTATTGCACCTGTGGGGCAAGCTCAACTATGGTTTCATCGTAATATTTACCATAGGGCTTTTTAAAGTCTTCTGGAGAATAGCCTACATTTTTTTTATTTGTCATGTTAAAATTGATTTAATTTTTTGACAAATGTATGATGTGGCCATTGAGCAAGCACTTGAATTAATTCAAGAAATGTTAGATGCGGTGTTTTAATTTACTCAACCATTCGGAAGAAATGCCCATAAACTCGGCAATGAATTTAGAAGGTACTTGCTGAATTACTTTCGGGCAATGCTTAATTAAGTAACTGTATAGCCTTTCGGAAGAATAGGAAATAATTTTAAGTTTAAAATCATTTTCTTCCTGCAAAGCTTTGGTAACCAATGAATGGTAAAATTTAAAAAAATCGATGTCTTGACCAATAATGGTATCAATGTCCTTTTTATCAAATTCGATTACTTCTGAATGGGCGATAGCTCTCAATTCGCACTGTGTTTTTGTTTCCAAAAAATAACCGTCCACACAACTCATAAAAGGGTGAAAATCTGCTAAATAGAAATTAATGGTTTTTTCTATTTCCAATTCTTCATCAATGTATCGGCATACAAATCCGCCTTTCAGCACAAAATAAGCCTTATCACAAATTGTATTTGACTCAATCAGTAGGCTTTGGCTTTTTACATTCAGTAATTTGCCTTTGCTAATAAGGTTTTCAATTTTATCAGTTGATATATTTTTGGCTTGAAGTATTTCTAAAAATTTATTCATTCTATAGCTTAGTATTTGATATGCGGCAAAATAAGTAGTCCACGTTCAATAATCGACAAGTCCGCTTAAGGCAATTAACTAATAGACAGCCTTTTAGCTACATTTTATGTTAATGTGAACTGCAGACTATTGACCGTGGACTACTTAAATTTAGTTAAGGGTTCGATGCTTTTTACTGATTTTCCTCTTTTTCGTATTCCAAAAGAAGTTTTTTTAGTTCTTCTTTGCTTGTGCCTTTTTTGGATTCAAAGTGAAGATTGATCACATAATCATCAAGCAATCTCTCGTGTTGAAATAGCGTATCCAAAATATGATTTATGGAATATTCTTTAATATCTAACTTAAACACTTTGTTTGCAGAAGAATCTACTTCAAATCTTTGTAGTTCAACCTTACTAAAGCTTAGATGTTCAATTTTCACAGAATAACTCTCATTTTCTTTTACATAAGGTTTGACAAAATATGGACTGACAAAGAGAATTAACATCATCGAAAAATTCCATAATGCATGAGAGATAAGGGATGAAATAAAGTTAAATCTAACCCTTAAATACGTCAGTATAAACCCACCGATAGTTTGAGTAGTCACAAGTAAGGGAAGAACCCAATAAAAAAAGGTGGAATCATTTAGAAAATTCATACTGTGCACAAACCCAAAAGCTAAAACCGAACCATATACTAGGAATCTGAAGATAATATCCCATCTTTTTCTACTGATGAAAAATGAAAAAAATATGTTGTATCTTAATGCGAGTCTAAAAATAATTTCTTCAATGATTGGAGCATATAACGCCGCCGCAATTACCATGGGTAAAAGCCTGTTGTCTTCATATACAATTCTTGTATTGGTCACGATAGGCTCTATTTTATTAATCAGGTAGATGATGGAATTAATAACAACGAGATTAAGAATAAACTCAAAAAACAAAATATAAAATATATGTTTTATGTTTATTTTCAAACTCCAATTATCAATTCTTCGATCTTCTGGATTTTTTATAAAACTGAGAACTTCTAAAATTATTTTTTTCATTTGTTTAAGTTATTTTTGTTAACTATGACTTTTTTATGATGAACCTGTTTAAACTTTTATAGATTTTAGGTAAAAAAAATAACTGAGAATGTGATAGAATGCAATGAGCCTCCCCGTTTGACTAAATGTCCCACATTTAGTCAGTTTGTTAGCCTTTCAATATCCATTGCGAGTTTCAACAGCATCAGCAAAATAATCACACATCCAGTAAGTGTGATTATTGAGGAAACGAAAATCGTATTAATATTATCTCGTCCAGTTGAAATATGTGGATTATAAATCCACTGCTCTATGGTCGAAAATTGTAAATCTCGACCTGTGGGGCAATCGGAGCGACGGTACGCCTCTGATTATCTTATAACAAACGGCGAACCGTCACTCCGACCATTATCAAATAAAAAAAAGGCCTCTTATCAAATAAAAAGGCCTATTATCGAACCATCCCGAATCTAAATATTACTCCCTATCAAGCACAAGTTTTTTGCCAAATACTCCTTTCTCGGTTGATA
>JAIXOL010000040.1 GCA_027486845.1 Cytophagaceae bacterium | reverse complement strand
CTTAGGTTTGGTACTTGTGTACATGTCGCTGGTACTGGGCAACTAGGTGCAGTGACTACCAAGGTTGTTACTTCACCACAACTTGTCGTTGAGGTTAAAGTCGCATTGCCTGATGATACCGTTACGGTATTGCCACTTATGCTTCCATTATTGGTCGTTACAGTTGCATTGCTGCTGAAGGTCACTGTATATCCTGAACCTGTACCACTACAGGTGATGTTTTGTACTGTCAATACTGGTTTTGAACAGATTACATTATGTATGATCGAAGCCGATGTATTTACTGGTTGCGTACAGCCTAATGGAATAGTGCTGTTTTTTGAAGTAAACACTACGCTATAAACACCTCCGTTGGTAAATGTGATTGTTGCAGTATTGCCTGTTCCACTTGATGGACTCGCTCCTGTGGCTGGTGTAACTGTCCATGTTCTTACCCCTGGAATGCCGCCCGTTGCCGTGAAGGTAACAGATTCACCAATATTTGATGCTTGATTAGCGGTTGATGAGTTAACCAATATCGATGTGGGTGGCGAACAAGGACTCAAGCCCACTGCTATCGGTGCCGAACTTGACTGTTGTACTGGGGCACATGAGCCATCTCCTAAATTCACAATACTAAACACGGCTGTATAAAGTCCTTTGGTTGCAAAGGTTACACTGCCTGTGCTTGTACCTGTGCCTGAACTTGGCGAAACGCCCGTTGAAGGAATGATTACCCACTGAACTGAACTGTTTGGCGTACCTCCACTCATGGTGAAGGAAGCGGTTGCTCCCTCGCTAATAGCTGCCGAGGTAGGATTAACTCCTACACTACTTGCACTTGGTTTTGCACAAGGGCTCAAAGGTGCTTCTACTGTAAACTGACCCGTTGCTGTCGCAAAACTTGGCTCACTACAACCCACCGGCGTATTTGAATTCTTAGTACTAAACAATACTTGATACTCTCCTGCAATATTAAAGGTTACTAAGCCCGTGCTTGTGCCTGTGCCTGCATTAGGTGATACCCCATTGCTTGGGAAAATCGCCCATGTGGTGGTTCCAGCCGTTGCTCCTGTTAGGGTAAAGCTTGCCGTATTACCCGTTTTGATAGATGCGGCTGAGCCTGATACAATACCTGGATCAACAGGGGTACATGGAATACATGCGTTGACTGTTGCCGTTACTGCACTTGATGCGGCACTGTAACAGCCACTTGCTGATTTACCGTACAAATAATAGGTACCTGAAGCGGCTGCCGCTGGTGTTGCAACCAAAGTTCCTGACGTTGGGTTGCTCGCTACGGTATGCCATTCGTACGTTACGCCCGAAACCGCTGCCGGTTGTAAGCTTGTTAAATCAACCGTAGTGGCTGGACAAACATTGCTCTTGCTTGTTGCCGTTGGTACAACAGCACTTGGTGCGGCATTTACCGTAATCGTGGTCGTTGCAGGTGCTGAAGTACATCCTGATACAGTTTGCGTTAAGCTTACTGTATAAGTTCCTGCGGCGGTACTATTGAATGTATTGCTTGCCGTTGTGCCTGATACTGTTCCTGCTGCCGAAGCCAAAGTGGCTCCTGTTGGCGAAACTGTCCAAGTATAAGTGGCTCCCGTTGTGCCGGTGGCACTGAGGGCTACACTCGTGCCTACACAAATACCGCTTGATGGTACGCCTGCTAAGTCTGTTGGAGCTGAAGGCCCTGTTGGGTCAGTTAAGGTAGCACTCAAGGCATTGCTGCCTGATGGACAAGAAGTACCGCTAATTTTTATATTGGTATAGCTGCCAGCAGTTAAGCCTGTAATCGTGATACAACCCGAAGCATCGGCTGTTTGATTGGTTAGGGCTGTGGCTGCAGTGCCATTTTTATCGTAATTTACTGTGTATCCACTTGCATTAGCTGTTAAGCCACATATTTTAATACTACCGGTGGCAGCACCACAGGCACTTGGATTTGTATTATTACCTGCCGTATTCGTAATCGTTGGGCAAGTTACGCAAGCAGGATCCTTCACTGCTCCGTTTTGGCTATCGCCAATGCTTTGACCCGTTCCTGCTGAAATAGGTACACCCAAAGTAGCGGCTGCACTTGAAACAGAACCAGATAGGGCTCCCGTGGCTGTTGTATTAGCAGCAGTAAAACTTGCTCCACCTTCGATGGCATCATAACAACCGTCGCCGTCTGAATCAAGGTCAAGGCTATTTGCTATGCCATCACCGTCAAGGTCACAAACTGGAGTAAAAGTAATGTCATCAATCATGAAATCATTACCACGATCATTTGCGGGAAAGCCACCGTTGTTATTACTTATAATTTCTAAAGTGACAGAAGTAGTCGATGCTACAAAATTTGCTAAATACTGAACCCAATTAACAGCACCAGAAGGAATATCACCAGTATTTATATCCTTAACAATGCTATTGTTGGCATCTCTAACTCTTAATGTAAGATTCGGTTTCGCAGTAAACGATGCTGTAAGTGGACTGGCAATATAAGCTGAGAAATCGTAGGATTTACCCACCTGAAGATTCGTAATCGTTTTATTATAAACCAACTTCGTTGTTCCAATATTAGATACAAGAAGCATATTACCATTAGTATCTCCTGAGGTATGATCTAAAGTACCCGCAAACCAAGCACCCAATGGATGAGTTGGAATCACGTTAACTATACTACCTTCCGTAGTTGTTACAAGAATATTTGCCGTAGGAATACTTGGTCCTGCAACAGTTGATGAACCAAAATCTTCATTCAAAAGAGAACAGTTAGATTCAGCGGTATCTAAAATCCCATCATTATCATCATCCAAATCATCAACATCAGGAATACCATCATTATCAGTATCTGTACACGCATTCACGCCTGCATTTTGACTATTGCCAATGCTTTGACCCGTTCCTGCAATCGTTGGTATACCCAAAGTAGCAGTTGCACTGGAAACCGAACCAGATAAGGCTCCCGTTGCTGTCGTATTGGTAGAACTAAATGACGCTCCACCTTCGATGGCATCAGGGCAACCGTCGCCGTCTGAATCAAGGTCAAGGCTATTTGCTATGCCATCACCGTCAAGGTCACAAACGGGAGTAAAAGTAATGTCATCAATCATGAAATCGTTACCACCATTATTTGCGGGAAAGCCTCCGTTGTTATTACTTATAATTTCTAAAGTGACAGAAGTAGTCGATGCTACAAAATTTGCTAAATACTGAACCCAATTAACAGCACCAGAAGGAATATCACCAGTATTTACATCTTTAACAATGCTATTGTTGGCATCTCTAACTCTTAATGTAAGATTAGGTTTCGCAGTAAACGATGCTGTAAGTGGGCTGGCAATATAGGCTGAGAAATCGTAAGATTTACCCACCTGAAGATTCGTAATCGTTTTAGAATAAACGACCTTCGTTGTCCCAATATTAAATACTAAAAGCATATTGCCATTAGTATCACCTGGGGAATTATCTAAAGTACCCGCAATCCAAGCACCTCCTGATTGAACTGGAATAACATTAACTATACTTGCTTCCGTTGTTGTTACAAGAATGTTTGCATTAGGTATATTTGGTCCCGCAAAAGTTGATGAACCAAAATTTTCATTCAAAAGAGAACAATTAGATTCATCCGTATCCAAAATTCCATCATTATCATCATCAAGGTCAGTGCTGTCAGGCACGCCGTCACCGTCAAAATCTGGTTGTGGGCAGTTGGCATCTTGTGCACTTACATTTTGGCTTGTACCAATCGTTTGACCAATTCCTGCTGAAACAGGTACACCCAAAGTAGTTGCTGCACTTGAAACCGAACCAGATAAAGCTCCTGTTGATGTTGTATTAGCAGAGGTAAATGCTGCTCCACCTTCTATCGCATCTGAACAACCGTCACCGTCTGAGTCGAGGTCGAGATGATTAGGCGTGCCGTCACTGTCTGAATCGTCAGAACAAGTTGGTGTTGAATAAATAAATCCGCCGGTCAATACAAAACGTGCCGTATGAAAAGCCCCTAAATAAGACGTTCCTGATACTCCTACAATCCGATAATACTTAAAGGCTTGGTTTGGTGCCAAGGTGTTGGGAACAAACAATGTTCCAGTAGTTTCGGAAGAAAATAATGAAGCCGACAAATCAGTCCAATTGACATTATTTTCGGAACCTTGCAATTTAAATAAGTCCCCGCTGTCCACTGACAACTGCCAGTTTGGAGTACCTCTATCTAAATTGATTCCACTAATAATAATCGAACTGGCTGCGGTAAATTTAAAAATTTCTATATTTCTCCATAGCGTACCTTGCGTAAACGCTGAATAGGTGGCTGGGTTGGTATCTATCACATTTGCTATGGCACTTGTTGCAGACTGGGGAGTTAGTTGAGATGAAACAGCAGTAGGAACGGTTAAAATAGCATCAGTATAGAAACAGTTGGGTGATTCTACCTTGTCCAAGATTCCATCATTATCATCATCTAAATCCTCAACATCAGGTTTACCATCAGTATCCGCATCAGTACATGCATTCAATGCTCCGTTTTGGCTATAGCCAATGGTTTGACCTGTGCTAGCCATAGTTGGCACACCGAGCGTAGTAGCTGTGCTACCTACGGTGTTGCCTAAGTTTTGTGTTACAGGACTTGTGGAAGTTCCTGTGTAGAATCCACCGCTATTTCCTCCTGTCATGGTAGATGTTACTAAATTAGCCGCTGTAAATGCCGCTCCGCCTTCAATGGCATCTGGGCAACCGTCGCCATCTGAATCTAAGTCTAATTTATCAGAGATACCATCGCCATCGGTATCACAATTAGAAACAGTTGAGTTAGTAATAGAATTAAACTCAACATTCATGTATGTTGGCGGATATTGGTTATCTTGCCCCAGAAGGATTGTATTGCTCCCAGTTAGATTGATAGGGACGGTTTGATATGAAGCAGATAACAGCACTAATTCTTGATAATTTCCAGCTCCTTGAAACCCATCCAATCCATAGATTTTAGTTTGTCCAGATTTGTCGATTTTAATTCGAATGATGGGCCTTGCTTGATCATTTCCATAATTCCACACCTGATTGGGTGCATTAATATAAGCACCCGATGGCAATGTAATATTTGTAAATGAAGTTGTGTAAGGAGCACCAGGCCCATTATTTGCAAAATTCAGTTCATTTACTGTAGTAACATTTACGCCATTTACCTTCAGGTTTAGATTGTTATCTATATTCCATATATCAATCCATAATTCATCAGGAAACCCTGTGATTACTTGCGTATGAGAAACTTTGGGCCCTCCAGAATTTAAATCAAATCTTTGGGCAATAGTTTGTGAACTAGTAGGGCATTCTAACTCGTCCAAAATTCCATCATTATCATCATCAAGGTCAGTGCTGTTGGGTACACCATCACCGTCAGTATCTGAACAGTCGATTATCGTTACGGTTACAGCCGTAGTGGCAGAGCCAGATATACCTGAATAACAGTTACCGGTAGCATCAAAAAATGCTGCATAGTAAGTACCTGCTGCTACTGCCGTTCCTGTAATTTTGTTGGCCGTTGTAGCTGGTGTGCCTGTGTGCCACGTCAGCGTAGTATTGGCAGGTAAGTTACTTGCCGTTATGCTCGTTAAATTTGCTGTAGTAGCTGGACATACATTAGAAACACTCGTTGCACTTAATGTAGGAGCGGTTGTTCCTGCCACACACGGCGGTGGGCAATTGGCATCACGAACTCCTGCATTTTGGCTTGTACCAATCGTTTGACCAGTTCCTGCTGAAGTTGGTACACCCAAAGTAGCGGCTACACTTGAAACTGAACCAGATAAGGCTCCCGTTGATGTTGTATTAGTCGATGTAAATGCTGCTCCACCTTCGATGGCATCTGAACAACCGTCGCCGTCTGAGTCGAGGTCGAATTCATTTGAAATTCCATCTCCATCTTCATCGCACGTTTGTGACCTTACATTAATGGCATAACTCAGTGCCTGACCATTTGTTTGACCTGAACCATTAACGGTAATTGATGTAACTGTTTTATCATTCATACCCATAACTACCATCACTGGGTCAACGGTGCTATTTGGTGTTAACGATACCAAACCAGTACTTGAATTAAATGTAGATAAAGTAGAAAGAACAGGGGCAAAATCAGCAATCGTTGCAGTACCTCCACTAACAGACCATGTGCCTTTTGGAATACCTGTATTACCTGACTCACAAACAGTTCCTAATGCTAAATCTTTTACTTTTACTGGCTGAGAGAAAGTTAATGTCCAAGAGTTTGTTGAACCTCCAGTTCCAGTTCTTGTAATTAATCTTACTTTTCCACCTCTTGGATATTGATTTGCATAATTCCCACTGACTGTTGCAATTCCATTATCTAAACCTTGTTGCAATCCAGAAGAAAACACACTAGATGCAATAGTAGTTGTAGTTCCTGGAATTGTTTGCCCTGCCACTGAATATTGACTAAATGCACATGATTCTAACAAATCCAAAATTCCATCATTGTCATCATCAAGGTCGATTGAATCTGCTATACCATCACCGTCAGTATCAACGGTTTGGGCATAAAGATTCGTCGACATCGTTAATAGAGCAAAGCTTAAAAACAAAGACCAAACCAATGACAATTGGGAAGTTTTGATCTTTGTTTTTTTTAAAAACAGTTTTTCACTGAAGTTTTGAGCCACAATTTGAGCTGTTCTTGTGGCTGTTGATATGTAGGTAAAGTGCCTCATATTAATAAAAATCTATTATTTATTTCAATTTATTGATATTCAAAATGATACACAATGCAGTATAGTTGATGCCCAAAGGCAAACTAAAATGATTGCTTAGCCGAATAATTAAAGCGTTTAAGTATCATTATTGATGCTCACGTAATCGCTCGCATCCGTATAAGAGGCACTTCCCTTATCAAAAAAGAAGTCTCGCATAGCTACTTCCTGCGAAACCGCCTCATTTTTTGTTTGTGACCCAGCCACCGAACTTGTTAGTAGGTTTAGTAATACATACAAAAAGCACCATGTCGTTTTGTGTTTGTATTCGCTAATTGTGAGCATATAATTGATGTTCATCTATATTTTTATTTGTATTTCTTTTCTTAGAAAGTAAATAATCAGTTACTAGCTAAGAGCAATCTTCAATCCTAAAAGACGTGCAAAAAAGGTTTTTACTTATCATTAAAAGCATTTTTACTAGCTTTCACCAACTTATAATCTCTTTTTACTCTAAAATTTGGTTTGCCTAAGCCTAATTGATGCTAAAATATTCTTGAAAAAATAAAATTGGCACCTCAAAGTATTTGGCACAAACACATCAATTATATTACCAATTCTAATAGCCAAAAAGGCTTTTTACTTACCAATTTGAGTATATTTACTTAATATCATTAGTATTAATTTCTCATATCTCATTTCTCGATATTTAATTCAAGACCCTTTTCTGCAAAATATATTTATGCCTAAGTGCTTATTAGGACGTAGATTATTTACCTTGTAACTATCCAAAAAAGGTATTTTTCTATCCAATACGGCTTTTTTTGTGGCCTCAAGAAGATAATGAGGCAAAAGACATGTGACCTTGAAAGGTAGAAATCAGCGTTTAAACCTCATCCTAAATCATTCTCCACAGGAGAAGGACTTTCAAAAAGAAGAAATTAAATGCTCCCCTCTCCTGTGGAGAGGGGCCGGGGGTGAGGTTTTTTAGGTGTTAAAATCTGCGTATAAACCTCATCCTAAATCCTTCTCCACAGGAGAAGGACTTTGAAATTGAAAAATTCAAAAGCTCCCCTCGCCTGCGGAAAGGGGCCGGGGGTGAGGTTTTTTAGGCGTAAAAATCAGCGTTTAAACCTCATCCTAAATCATTCTCCACAGGAGGACTTTGAAATTGAAGAATTTACGTGTTAATCGTGGATTACAAATCCACTACTCTTTGGTCGAAGATTGAAAATCTCGACCAGCGGGGAGTCCTCAAAATTAAATTCTTCTGTCTTTTGCATAAAAAAACTGTGTTTAAAGTAAAATTAACATTTTTAGCTAAATTTTTACTTGACACAGTTTAATTTACAGTCTCGAAAAGAATTTTTAAAATAGACCAACAATGAAAAGCAACAGGAACCTGTTACTTAATAACACGATCCTATTACTCTATAATTAGACCCTATTACTTTATAATTAGATCCTATTACTTTATAATTAGATCCTCTTACTTAATTGGACAATCCCCGTTTGGCTAAATGTTCTACATTTAGGTAGTGTGTTAGCCGTTCAATATCCATTGCGGGTTTCAAAGGCATCAGAGAAATAGGTTTTCTCGCAGCCGTCAGCTATTGTGTCAAATACCCCCAATGCCTTTGTAACAACGACTGACAGCTCCACTGCGGCAACACTGACTGATAGCTCCACGGTTTTAAAATCAGCCGAACTTATGGAGCAGTCCGCCCAACCTTGAAAACCAAGCGAAATTTGTGAATGAGCCATTGTCTCTATCACCGTTTTAAATCTTGCTAACCTGTCTTTATGACCGAAGTCGGTACCTAAAATTTGATACTCAAAACAATCCTTATCTATAAACATCGTTTTTAGGTAAAGTTAAGTTTTTATGGGTAAACCTTAGCGTGCCGAAGACCCTGATGGAACGAATTTCCCTCGAAAGCGTATAAAACTCCTTCTAAACGACATTTCTCTCTGTTTTTGAGTTTTAATTACTACAACCTTCTATTTTTCCTGTGAAAACAGTTCCCAATTTTGTTTCAAAGCCCGGTTTCAGTTCAATTCTATTGCCGCCTTTGTATTCTAGACGAATACCCGAGTTAACAATAACCTGAGATGAAATAGAAACTGCTTTTATGACATCATTATTACCTTCGGTAACGTTTCGCACCACTACATCAAGACAAGCACCTTGTTTCATTCGCTGAAAACAGAAGGTAGTTTGACCATCACCAAAGTTTGGACAGTTTAAGGCAAAAGCATCTACACAGTACTTGCCAGTCCATGATGTATCACGCAAAACCGCCGTAATGACACCATTATTATTTGTGATTGATAAGGGCGAAATATCTAAAGGAGCTGGTGTAATATAATCACCCAATTCTTTATTGTTTTTGTAGGTTATACCTGATTTTACCACAAAAGTCTTTTTCATAAGACTTGAGTAATACTTCACATCAATCGGTATTTCGGTTGAGGTAACACCTCCTTTTACAGTTATGTTGAAGACATTGAATTGACTATCAAACGTGGCACAACCGACTGTTAGACTTGTTGCAGGGTTGACAAAAGAAAGTACGTCATTGCTTGAAATAAAGGACGAACGCTCATTGTAGTTGATTTTCATTACACCTGTCATGTTTCCTTCAAATCCTGTTTGTGAAACACATACGGGTTTTGTTTCCGTACTAAGTGGTAAAACACTATTGAATGTAAATGAACCACATGCTATTGACTGTCCGCTAACCGCAGTTGGAATCGAAACTGTTGGGAAAATCTTAGATGGTTGCCAAATTAATTGGTCTTTGATATCAATCGTAATCGGCACCAAATTAGCAGATTCTAAGTCAAATACAATCGGAGCTTCAACCAAGCCAGCTAATGTTTCTGATTTAAACGGAATCGTTCTATTGAGGGCATATTCCTTCTTTCTATCAGCTTTATATAATTTAAAGTTGATATTCGATTCATCTTCAAAATAGATTGTTTGGAAAAACAATCTCTCTTTTGTGTGAGCGATTGATTTATTTACCCCAACCAATTGCCCATTAATATATGCTCTTAATTCGTCATCAGCATCAATTGTCAATCCATTTACTTTACCAATTAGGTTCATGGTGAGTTGATACTTCGTGAAATCAAAAGTCATTGGAGCTTCTTGGGCTGCTTGTACCGCTAAAGCCGTTGGACTAATTTCTTTTATAGGTTTGTTAGTAGTACCTGTCGGATAGACCAATGTTCCAGAATTGCTGATTTTCAATAGATACCCTTTGAGAGGTTCTAAGAAACTCAAGTTACCAATCCAACCAATACCTGCCACATATTGTGCAAACAAGGTTTGACTTTTGATAATATCACCATTAAGAGGAGTTAAGCCTTGGAACGCCTGAGTAACCGTCATACCCGTTGAAGGTACATAACCTACCCAATTCCAGCCTGGAGAGATTGTAATCGGAAATTCATCAGTCAGATACGGACTACCTTTTATACAAATGGTGTCTTTCTGAGAAACATTAATCATATAGCGTTTTTGTGGTGTAATGTTTGTCAAACCTCCTCTCCAACCATTGATTGGACTATCATAATATTTCGCACTAAAATCTTCACTTTTAATGATTGTACCTTGCTTGAACTTCATTGAGGCAAGTACGTTCGTTACAGTATTACCTTCGGGCAAATTAAGGTTAAATGATACCCAGTTCCAACCCCTATTTAATGGAATACATTTCTTGACGACATTGATTACTTGAATAGTATCGGGGGTAATCGGGCTACCCACTAAATTTCCAGTTTGGAAATTGATTCTATTGATTACCTCAATATATTCATTACATTTATCGCCATCCCATACATGGAATTCAAGAGGTTTGTCGTTATCAGCATCATCTCCAAAGACAGTCATAAACACCAACCAACGGTTGCTTTCATCTTTTGGTTTGCCAGTAAGGCCATCAATAGTTGCATCTGTTGCAGGTATATTTCGGTAGTAGGCAACTTTTCCAACACCCCTGATTTGCCCATTAATTTTTGCAACCACTATGTCAGATGGGTCAACTGAGAACTTATCAAAAATGCTCAATCGGGCAACAATGTTCATCGAACTCACATACTGAGAGGGATTATCGACCACGTAGTTTGGTTGCGGACAACGCACACGGTAGTCAATACTCAAAGGTTCTTTTCCTTTTGAACTAACCAAATTAAATGTCGCCGCATAATCACCAATCAAGAGGTCTTGTTGGAATGTAATCATTACATCGGCTGTCTGACCTGGATTTAATGTACCAGTCGAAGGCGTTACTGTCAACCATGAAGGCACATTTTCCATACGGAAACTGGCGATACTACCGCCACGATTGCGAACTTGACGTTTTACTGAGAATGGTTTCAATACTTCGTTGGTTTCGATTATATCAGTACCTATCCATTCAAGGTTATTTTGATTGACTGCAAACTCCCATTTAATGGTTTTGGCAATCATATTCCCTGCCTTATCTCTGATAGCCGCCCTCCTATGATTAGGATTTTGAGCTAACATAGCATCGTCATAATCCTTACCGCTTACTACTACTCTAAATATCCGGTTCTCAAACAATGCCGTGCTGATATTAGGTGTAATGACAATTTTATTGCCTGTACAAACAATAGTCGCATCAACAAGTGCATTAGTGGTGGCATCGTAAAGTCCAATCGTATTATTGGCTAAAATATCAGCTTGAAATACATTATTACAATCAATGGTTTCGTTGAAAGTAATAGAAATTTCATCACCGGGGTCCCAAGTGCCATCTCCTGGTTCGGGAATACTAACGAGTATGGGTGGGTTTCGAGCAACTTCTCCTTTAATAACTGTTGAAATTCCAGGTGCAAGATTCACATTTTTACACTCGGCCAACGCTCGAATTTCATACATACCATCTTTCAATAGCTCTGTATTCCAATCTTTGATAGTGAAAATATCGCCTAACTCCGCTTTTGAAGTTTCATTGATAGTTATCCAAGAACCATCACCACCGATTGGACGATATTGTAAGCGAATAAGTTTTAAGTCTTCATCAGCTTTATCATATTCATTAAGAGTTATACTTAATTTGTTTTCGTTGCCAGGCGTTACCACCCAATCTTGAAGTGGAAATTTGATATCGACAGGGCTACATGGCTCAATGAAAGATACATCGAAAGATAGCCTTGAAACAAATAATGAGTCATGTTCTGATTCGCAAGGCGTTTTAAGAGTTACTTCAATGCCTTCATGAGAGTAGGAATTAGGACCACGTTCAATGGTCATAATTGCTCTTGCTTTTCCCCCACCAGCAATTCGGTAGGTAATTGGTGAAGTTAATGGTTGCCCATCAACTTTGATAATTGCACCTTTTGGGTTCGTTCCATTTTCTAAACCAAGTTCATAATCCCATTCCTCCCCTGTTGGACTAAGGTTTGCTAATTCTAACTCAAAGACTGCTGGAGTATTTGCTGCGATATTTGATTTTAACAATCCATTTAGTGATGTTAAAACAGGCTTACTTCTTTGACGTGTATTTTCTTCCCAAGGACAACTTGTTTCACCAGCTACTAATTCAAATACTGGAGTATTATATACATTATCTTTCTTTATGTTTACCGAAATATTATCTCCTACATCATCATCTTTTAGGGTATAAAAAACTGTGCGACTTTTGGTTGAGGTATTTGTATTGCTTGTATTTTTTGAACCACTTAACTCAACAGAATAACTAACTGTTGTACCTACATCAAAAACTTCAAAGCCAATAGTCTCACTCATTTCTTTAGTCCAAGTAATTTCGGATGTCACGGTTGTAACCGTAGTTTCGTCTATTGTTATTTCATCTTCTAATACACCCAATCCATCAAAAGAAATATTTTCTTTTAAAACTGCATTTTTCTTTGCATTACGGTTATCATTTATTATTTTTTTCCAATTTTCTGCATCCTCGATTTTTCCTGCTGATTCTAATGTTGGTATAACATCATTCAATATTTGATGTTGCGAATAGTTAAAAAATGTAGAAAACCCATTAGGGGCAACTCTGATACCATTTGTTTTTACAAACTGACAAGTTGAGTCATTATATGAAAGGGTGATAGTTCCTCCAATTTCAAAGTTTGTTGCAGCACCAACATACAAATCAGCGTCCTCTCCTACTCCTTCTGGAGCATCAGAAGTTGAATGAGCCCGACTTATAGTAGTACAAGTTTCTAAAGAATTTTCTTTTGAAGTAAGGGTACTATATGTACCTTTTATGTTGTCATTAGCAATGCTTTCATTTTCATTGATGACACCTCCAAACGGTGAACCTGCGTAAGTAATTACTTTAGAACCTAAATCTACATCTATTTCCACGCCCCCCGTTGAAGACGTAAGCTTAGCATTTGAAATTGAATTACAAAAAGTTGTTGCGGCTGAAATAGTTGCAAAACTGGCATCTCCTGGTGGGTCACGTAGTACAAACATAGGTTTCTTTGGAGCTGTTGTTGTAAATGTGCCTGGTAATGAAATTTCACCTAACACTACAGCTTTTAATAAAGATGTATTTTCTGCTCCGTTTACATTACAAGTAACAGTCAGTGTCTTCTCATAAGGTTCTGTCATTTTTGGTAGTCCAGCTGGATATTTTAAAACATATACAGTAGAATCAGATGATACTTCGAGTTTTTCTGCAACATCAGCAATTTGATTATCTATTTTTAAATCAAAATTATCCAAATAACATTTTTCGGTTGTAGTACCAATATATTCTTCATAAACTCTAATGTTGTTACTGTAAAGTTTATAGTTATTTTTATTGGTAGTTTGTTGAAGTAAGGCTATATTTTGACTATTACAACTAACAGAAGGAAACGCTGAAATTTCTACCTTTGGCGGACTGACATAAATAAAGTCTGTTGTGTCTGTTGCTTTATCTCTTAAATCAACTTCTTGACCTCCAATTTGTTGGAAATATTCATAAATTATTGGATTTGAATGTTCAACAACACTCACTTTAAATGCACTTGCAGGTAAATCATTGAAAACAAATTTGCCATTAGGGTTTTTCAAAGTATCAGTTTTGGTAAAACAACCATCCAACGTTTCAATTTTTATGACTACCTTAGAGCCTGTCGGAATAATTGATTTTTTGCATACTTCGTTTCCAGCTATTTGCCCACGAATGGATCGTTTGGTATTGTCCAAAAATACAATTCCTGCCTTTGGGGCTTGTATCTTTCTTAATTCAAAAAAACTTGGAGAAAATATATGGTCCTTATAGTTTGCATTAAGTTTGATACTTGAGCCTGGCTCGAAATCTGCTGACCATTTCCCTTCCTTATCTGTAAATATTTGTGGAAAATAAGATTTTCCATTTACCAAAATTTCTATTTTATCTTCAAAGCAAAAGGTATTTGCAAAACGTACATATCCAGAAAGATTTACTGTTGAAATGTCTCTAAAGTCAACATTTCCTATTGATGTATTACTACTATTTAAGTTTACAACCCGTAAATTTGGTTGAAATTCATGGGCTTTACTTAGGCTTCTCTTTACATTATTGCTCCAATTGGCTTTGGTAAGTATGCCCTCCCGAGGAGCTGTAGCACCAAAATTTATAGCTGCATAATCAAATATTTTTGTATCAGACCCTTCGTTCAAATCAAAGTAGCTATATAATAAAGATGTTGTAGAATCTTGAGGAATACCAATTACAAAGTGCCTTTGAATTTCGCTTTGTGGCAATGCTGTTTTATAAATAGCTACTTCATCAACTAAACCTGTATAAAAGCTTCCTGTTTGGGCATCAGTTGAGTTGGTGGCCAATAGCCACGAATTACCCACCGCCCAATTTGACACCCCTGTAAACAAAACAGTTGTTACCAATTCGCCTTCTAAGTAAACCTTAGCTGTTCCCGCTCTATTGTCCATCGCAACGGCTACATGATAATATTTTGCTTTAATTGTGCCTAAGTCACTCTCTTTACCGTTGATGTTTAGGTATAGTTTGGCGTTATTCAAATAAAGTTCATATAAGCTGCCTTTTGATAAAATAGTTTGACGAGATTTCAAATCAAATGGATGAAATAAAACTTCAACTGTTGAGGTATCCGGGATATCATAGTTTGTTAAGTTTCCATAGGATTTATCAGCCGCATTAAATTCAATGGCAGAGTTAAAATCGAAGTTTTTCATAGGTGTTGCTCTGAAGCTTTCAGATGTGCTGTAATTGACTCCATCAATGATGTAGTAGCCAGTTACATCACTGATACCTGAACTGTAAACCTCTGGCTTATCCGAGGAAAACTTAGCTCCACCATAGATATTGGCGTTAGTTGGGATCATAGTATTATCAAATACTTTTTCTCCGACACCTTCATCCATTTTCCAGTATGAAACCAAGCCAGATTCAGATTTTGATACCGACCGGTTTTTGGTTGAATTGACTTCTGTTTGGGTCAACGGACGGTTATAAATTCTAACATCATCTATTTTTCCACTAAAGAAACCACCTGAACCTATTTTACTGCCGATATTCATGTAGTTTTTGGTACGAGAAATAGAGGCAGGCTTTGTACCTATAAAATTTCCATCAACCATCACTGACATTGCCGTCCCATTATAAACCATCGTAATCTGATGCCACTCGTTAGGTAGCTCAGGGTTGGTAATGAGGTCTGGAATAATATACTTTAAGCTATCACTACCAGTACCGTTTCCGATATGAAAAATATAACCTTTTCCTTCGGAGCTTTTGCATGTTGTAATCCACCAGTTCTTATATAAAGTACTTCCCCAGTCAATGATACCTGATTCGTTATTACCAGCCCCTATTTTTACATAGGCTGAAACGGTAAATTTATCGGTCGGAAACTCTTTGTTATAAGTAATACAGAGCTCGTCATCTATACCGTCTAACGTAATAGAATTTCCCGTAAGTGGCGTAAGACGGACTTCGACTCCCGGAACAGGATTTCCCGAATTGGTT
This sequence comes from Cytophagaceae bacterium, assembly GCA_027486845.1. Taxonomy (GTDB): domain Bacteria; phylum Bacteroidota; class Bacteroidia; order Cytophagales; family Spirosomataceae; genus Emticicia. The sequence continues at coordinate 3,510 of JAIXOL010000040.1, read as the reverse complement.
TCTATTTTACCACTCACAACTCCATTTGGATTGACGAAACCTACGGCTGTGTTTGGGCTACCAACACCAAATACATTTTTTGCTTTAATGCTATATTCATAAAACTCACCTGCTTGTGTATTAAAATCAAGGAAATCTCTTATATCTTCACCCACCTCAGCAACGAATGAGCCATCACGGGATATAATAAATCCAGTAGCTGTAGGAGAAAGCGGGTTTACATTCCACGAGATTTTGATACGGTCTTTAAAATCTCCTTGAGTTGCAACCAATTGTGGTGGCTGTGGCGGTAAATACCACGGGCTATAAACCCCAAAACCTGCTTGGTTTTTTTGTGATATCATACTTTGGGGCGATACTAAAGGTTGCCCTATCGCCATATTCGACCTATTATATGCCGAATATGCATTTGTCACGGAACCATAGTTAAAATATAATTCGCCAAATATTTTAATATTTTCGTTTGGGTTACAGAGTGTATCGGTTTGGGCATTAACCTTCTGACAACTAAATAATATAAGCCAAAACCAGAGAACATATTTTATTCTCTTTTCCATGATGGTAAATTTTTATAATTTAACTACTTTGATTAATTGATACGTATATAGGCCCAAAGGTTCAAGTTTTTGGGGCGGGTTTCTTGTTGTCCTGTGTTGTTGGTAATTCCTGTAGCATTTCCAGAATAGGAGTGATTATGGTCACCTGAAGCTATGGTAACTCGCCTTGTGATTACATTTCTTTCAGCATTGTTATTACCCCATGCAGCATTGTGACCTGCTCCATAAGGTTGATAAGCAGAAAAAGTATAATCATCGTAATTATGTGTGTGACTACCACCTGTAGTAGTATTTCCACTAAATGCTAAACTTGCTTCATGTTGATGACTCGCAAAACTTTGTTCTTGTAGGGCAGCAATTGGTGAAGATGAGGTTCTATCGGGGTCATAATTTTCACTGTTTGAGAATTCTTGACTTCTAATAAATAGTCCTCCTCCGTTTGGAATCGCAGTCATTTCAGTTATCTGTCTTAATTTATCAGTTATGCCTAAAGCACGCCCATCCATTGGCACCCAACAACTACCATTTACTGCTGCAAATTGAGTAGGATTCAATATCGAATATTTAACATCTCCAACAGCTCCTGAACAAACAACTTCTTGTGCTTTGGGAGACCCAAGTGAATAAGGAGCAAAAGTAAGCTCTGTGCGTGGAGTAAGCTCTGTCCCTTGTACAGTTACGCCAACATAATAGGTTTTTACTCCCCATGATAAATTACCAAAATCTGTAACGCCATTAGGAACAGTATTAGGTTTTGCACCCAAATTTGTACTATAAACCCCACCAAATACATTAAGTGTTTGATCTTCGCTCCATTCTTCATTTCCTCCACTTGCTACTGCGTAAAGCTTAAAAGTAATACTTTGTTGGCCATCTGGTACGGCTTTCCCATTGGCATCTTTTAAGAAACCTTGGAGTGAAATTTTTTTGGCTTGTTGAGCAGAAACATCAAAACAAGCAATTGTGAACATAATTAAAGTACAATGGATTAACTTTGAAATAGTAAAACAATTTTTCATTTTATTAAAATTTTAATTTAAAGGCAAATAACTTGATATGTAAATGTTAAAAAAATCTAAACGTTAATGTCGAGTTTTGATAAAATTGGATTAAAGAATTTGGACAATTTCTATTTGCAAATTCAAGTACTATGAATTGTTTATAGGGTGATCGTTGTCGCTACAGCGAACCTTCTGATATCTCATATCCTTGCTTACTTTAAAAATCTAATGGTTTTACTTTAAAACCTTCATACAGATATTAATTTTTACTCTGAAAACTCAAAACGTCTAAAGTACTTCTATCCTAATTATTGACATTTTGATGCAAATAGTTTGTTTAAAAGATAGATTGTAATCAAATGATATTATTGGTTCTAAAATTATCAAATGCATTAGATCATCTTGACTTTAAAATTTTCAAAGAAGAAAAATTTTAAAACAAAATTATAAACACTAATTGAGCTAAAGTCTGTAAAGGATTGTCTAATTTGTCCTAAAAACTATAAAGTTTGTCCTGATTTATCATTTTTAAAGCTTTTTTGCTTAAATATTCTAAATTTGAAGCATCCTGCTCTACATTTGCCATTACCAAATTGTGGCAGATTATACTTCCATCAGCTGAGATCTAAAGTGGATTTTATGGCTTATTAGTTTTTTAAATGCTGATAAATATTCAGTCCAATTGCCATTTATAGTTTCAAATATTGAACTATGTTGGTATTAATTTGGGGGGTGAAGTTATTGGCTTTTTACCATTTTGGAGAATGTTAAATTTATGGGTAGTTAAGTGCGAATCGTCACACCGCTACAAAATGAAACGAACCTATGGATCTCAAAAAAGATGTATATAAACCCGTAACCGCTATGAAAATAGACCGGGGGTATGGTTTTCTAGCGTGAAAAACTAAGCTTAAACCGCATCCAAAATCCTTCACCACAAGAGAAGGACTTTGAAATTGAAAAATTCAAAAGCTCCCCTCGCCTGTGGAGAGGGGCCGGGGGTGAGGTTTTTTGGCGTGAAATGCTGAGCTTAAACCGCATCCAAAATCCTTCACCACAAGAGAAGGACTTTGAAATTGAAAAATTCAAAAGTTCCCCTCGCCTGTGGAGAGGGACCGGGGGTGAGGTTTTTTGGCGTGAAATGCTGAGCTTAAACCGCCTCCAAATTCCTTCTCCACAGGAGGACTTTGAAATTGAAAAATTTACGTGTTAATCGTGGATTACAAATCCACTGCTCTTTGGTCGAAGATTGAAAATCTCGACCAGCGAGGTTATCTTATAACAATCGGAGCGACGGGTCGCCCTTGATTATCTTATAATACACGTTGATTATCTTATAATACACGTTGATTATCTTATAACACACGTTGATTATCTTATAACACACGTTGATTATCTTATAATACACGTTGATTATCTTATAATACACGTTGATTATCTTATAGTACACGTTGATTATCTTATAATACACGTTGATTATCTTATAACAATCGGAGCGACGGGTCGCCCTTGATTATCTTCTAACACACCCTCGTAATCTTACAAGGGGCGAATAATCGCTCCGACTGTTATCTAAATAACTTAGACCTATTATCCAATATCTCAAAACTCAATAATTTTATCTTGGTCAGTAGGAAAACCTGGATTAGAAATCCACTGCTCTTTGGTCGAAGATTGAAAAGCGGTTGAACTCCCCTCGCCTGTGGAGAGCGGCCGGGGGTGAGGTTTTTTGGAGTGCAAATCTCAGTCTTAACCGCATCCAAAATCCTTCACCTCAGGAGAGAAGGACATTGAAATTGAAAAATTCAAAAGCTCCCCTCGCCTGTGGAGAGGGGCCGGGGGTGAGGTTTTTTGGCGTTAAAATCTCAGTCTTAACCGCATCCAAAATCCTTCACCACAAGAGAAGGACTTTGAAATTGAAAAATTCAAAAGCTCCCCTCGCCTGTGGAGAG
>JAIXOL010000031.1 GCA_027486845.1 Cytophagaceae bacterium | reverse complement strand
TCTTTAATGGTTGTTGGCTGTGCTCTGCATAACCTCAGAGTTCGTAGCCCATTGCGGAAATATACTTCACGCAAGTGTACGCTCGCATTATGAAACCAAATTATTCGTAATAATATTTATTATCTTGACCCAACCTTCTATGAAAATTATTAAAGTATTTCTATGGCTTTTCTTGTTTGGTAATATTCAACTAAAAGCCCAAATTCGATTACCAAAACTTATTTCTGATAATATTGTTTTGCAACGTGACCAACCCATTAAAGTTTGGGGCTGGGCTTCTCCGAAAGAAAAAATATCTCTCATTTTCAATAAAAAAAATTATAAAACTACTACTAATGATGATGGCACATGGGAAATTCTGTTGCCTGCACAACCTGCAGGAAGTGGTTTTGAAATGTTAATGAAAGGCAAAAACGAAATCACTATTAAAAACATCGCATTTGGTGATGTATGGCTTTGTAGTGGGCAGAGTAATATGGTAATTCCGATGGAGCGAGTGAAAGAAAAATATCTCGATGATATTGTCTCGGCCAATTATCCTGATATTCGTAACTTCTTCGTGCAGACACTCACCGATTTGAATGCTCCAAAAGATGATTTCACGCAGGGTGCATGGAAAATGGCAAATCCGAAAGATATTCTTACATTCGGAGCGGTTTCTTACTTTTTTGCCCGTGAAATTTATGAAAAATACAAAGTGCCAATTGGTATCATCAATAGCTCGGTTGGAGGTACTCCCATAGAGGCTTGGATAAGTGAAGGCGGTTTTAAAAACTTTGCCGATGTTCAGAAAACCATTACTAAAAACAAAGATTCAGCATATATTAATTCGCTGAATCGCCGACCTGCTGTTTCATCAAACAAGCCAATTCTTCGAGATTTAGGAATGATTGAACATTGGGAAAGTGCTGATTATAAGCCAAAAGGTTGGAGAAATATAAATATTCCAGGTTTTTGGGAAGATCAAGGCTTGAAAGATTTGAACGGTATAGTTTGGTTTAGACGCGAATTTGATATTCCACAAAGTTGGATTGGGAAGGCAATCAAACTTTATATGGGGCGAATTGTTGATGCCGACGAAATGTATGTAAATGGAAAAAAAATCGGAAATATCACTTATCAATATCCTCCACGCCGATACGAAATTCCTGCCGATTTACTAAAAGCAGGTAAAAACACCTTCGTTATCAGAGTGACAAATACTGCGGGTAAGGGTGGATTCGTGCCAGATAAACCGTATTTTATGACATATAATGGCGAACAAATAGACTTAAAAGGCACATGGCAATATAAAGTAGGAGAGGTGTTTCAACCAACAAACCCAAGTGTGTCGGGCAATGGCGGAATCGTGTTTCAAAACCAACCAACAGCTCTATATAATGCAATGATTGCTCCAGTTTTGCCAATGAAAGTCAAAGGTTTTGTATGGTATCAAGGCGAAAGCAATGTTGGCAGTCCAGAAGCTTATGATGCATTTATGCCTGCTTTGATTAATGACTGGCGAAAGCTTTGGCAGGATACTAACTTGCCATTTTTTGTGGTGCAGTTGGCGAATTTTCAAGAAGTAAATTATATTCCAGTAGAAAGCTATATCGCCCGACTCCGAGAAGGACAAAATCATGCACTAAAATTACCAAACACTGCTGTAACAGTCACGGTAGATTTGGGCGAGTGGAATGATATTCACCCACTTAACAAAAAAGATATTGGTAAACGACTTGCACTTTCGGCCAGAAATTTAGCATATAATGATAAATCAGTCGTTTATGCTGGGCCAATACTCAAATCTAAAAGCATCGAAAATAACAAAATAACACTGAGTTTCGATAATGTAGCCGAGGGTATTATATCAAAAGATGGAGAAGATTTACGTTGGTTTGCGATTGCCGATTATGATGAAAAATTCGTTTGGGCGAAGTCTCGAATCATTGGCAAAGACAAAATTGAATTATGGAATGAAACCGTCAAATCGCCAAAATATGTGCGTTATGCTTGGCAAGATAATCCTGAAGATGTAAATTTTTATAATTCGGTTAATCTTCCTGCATCGCCATTCAGAACTGACGCCGAAAACCTTGATGAAACTAAAGCATGGAAAGGAAAAAAATGTGCCGTTGTTCTAACTTACGATGATGCACTGAATGTTCATCTTGATAATGTTATACCAGCATTAGATTCGTTGAGTTTGAAAGGAACATTCTATTTGACTGCATCATCAGACGCAGGTTCAAAACGAGTCAATCATTGGCGAAAAGCTGCAATTAGTGGTCATGAGTTGGGAAATCATACGCTTTATCATCCATGCGATGCTACTCTTCCAGGGATGAGTTGGGTTAGGCCTGAGTACGATTTAAGTCATTATAGCTTGAAACGAATGCAAGATGAGATTAGAATGTGTAATGCTTACTTAAAATCAATTGATGGTAAAGAGAAACGCACTTTTGCTTTTACCTGCGGACACAAAAAAGTGATTGAAGGCGAATTTATACAAAGCCTCGCTAATGATTTCGTTGCAGCAAGAGCTGTAAGGTCAGAAATGCACAATTTAGAAGAGCAGAATCTATTGGATGTTGATTGTTATAGCATGGAGGGAACTACTGCCGAAAAGATGATAGAATTGGTGAAGCAAGCCCAAAGTTCAGGCAAATTACTTGTTTTTTTGTTTCATGGAGTAGGAGGAGAGCATGGACTAAACGTAGCGAAGGAAGAACACAGTAAATTTTTACATTATCTAAAAGAAAACGAAAAAGAAATTTATATAGATACTATGCTTAATATGGCTGAGCATATCAAGGCTATAAAGACAAAAATCCAACCTTAAACTATGAAAGTAATTAAGCGAATCCTTTTATTGAGCAGTATTAGTTTTTCGAGTTTTGCACAATTTGGTCTTACAGCTGCCCAGCGTGATAGTATCAATAAACTCACTGGCGAAGACTATTATAATATGGTCGAACAGATAGGTATTGACCGTTCAATTATTCGTAGAGGCCCTTCGGGCAATCCTAAGGATGCCAATGCGGCCAATAGTTCGGAGGAAAAAGTGAATAAATATACTTTGCCCGACCCATTGATTTTAAAAAATGGTCAAAAAGTTAAGAATCTAAAAGATTGGACTAAAAAACGACGCCCAGAATTAGTTACAGATTTTGAAAACGAAATTTACGGTCGATTACCTCAAAATCTACCTGCTGTAAATTGGAAGATTATTTCTATAAAAGATACTTTAGTAGGTAATTACACCACTACACAAAAATTATTAAAAGGAGTCGTCGATAATTCCGCCTATCCAGCAATAAAAGTTGAAATAAATTTATTATTGGTAACTCCTGTCAAAGCTTCCAAGGCTGCACCAGTTGTAATGGAATTTGGTTTTATACGCTCGCCATTTAATCCTGGCTCAATTAAACCAATTGGCTTAGGTTCGTCGAGTGAGCCTACTTGGCAAGAGCAACTTATTTCACGAGGTTGGGGATATGCTATTATTGAGCCAAGTAGTATTCAAGCAGATAATGGGGCTGGCCTTACAAATGGAATCATTGGATTAGTAAACAAAGGTGGACGTCGAAAACCTAACGAGTGGGGGGCATTACGTGCATGGGCTTGGGGTGCCAGTCGGGCTATTGATTATTTTGAGTCTGACAAAGATGTTGATACCAAACGTGTGGCAATCGAAGGGCTTTCACGTTACGGAAAAGCAGCCCTCGTTTCTATGGCATTTGAGCCTCGTTTTTCAATAGGCTTTATCGGTTCATCGGGTGCTGGTGGTGCAAAAATCCTTCGAAGAGTCTTTGGCGAACAAGTCGAAAACTTAGCATCTTCTGGCGAATATCATTGGTTTGCGGGTAATTTTATTAATTATACAAGTAGACTAACACCCAACGACCTTTCGGTTGATGCTCACGAATTAATCGCTTTATGTGCTCCACGACCAGTTTTTATAAGTTCTGGTTCACCACAAGTAGAAGGTCAATGGGTAGACGCAAAAGGAATGTTTTTGGGAGCCGCTCATGCAAGTTCTGTGTATATTTTACATCAAAAAAAAGGATTAGGAACTATGGAATTTCCTAAACTTGGAATGGCCTTAACCGATGGAGAAATTGCATTTCGCCAACACGCAGGTGGACACAGCACAGGCCCAAACTGGAGTACTTGGATTGCATGGGCATGTAGATATTGGGGCGATTGCATATAATAAGTTTTTTAAAAATAGGAAAAATCGAATGGTTTTAATTTAAAATAGTATATCAAATCATTGATATTAATAAATAGATGTTTTGAACTATAAGATTATCCAAATTTATTTGTTTATTAAATGCGTTTGACCATAACTTTTTAGTAGTTTCGCAGAGTAAAAAGAGCTAAGAAAATTATGTGGTAGCATTCTAAATATTACATTCAATCAAGCTCAAATATTCAATCCTATAAAATTTAAAAAATGAAAAAAAAATTAAATGAAACTCGGAGAGATTTTATTAAAAAAGGAGCAATTGCCTCTTCTTTTTTTATTGTTCCGAGAAATGTACTTGGTGGAGTAGGTTTTATTTCTCCTAGCGACCAACTTAACATCGCTGCTATTGGTGCAGGAGGAAAAGGTCGAAGTGATATTACTAATGCCTCTGTTAATGGACGCGAGCGAATCGTATCTCTTTGTGATGTTGATTTTTCGGGAAGTGCGAAGGAAACTGTTAAAAAATTTCCAAATGCAAAGCTCTATGCCGACTACCGAGAAATGTTGGATAAAGAAAAAGACATTGATGCGTTAACGATTTCTACCCCTGACCACGTACACGGCCCTGCGGCAGCTTTTGCAATGGAGCGTGGCAAACACGTATATGTGCAAAAACCAATGACACATAATATTCGTGAAGCAAGATTACTCACCGAAATGGCCAGAAAATATAAAATCGTGAGTCAAATGGGTAATCAAGGAGCATCGAATCCGCTTCTTAATACTGTTAAAGCTTGGATTGATTCTGATAAACTTGGTAAAATTTCAAAAGTACAGATATGGACAAACCGTCCAGTTTGGCCGCAAGGTAATCCAATGCCAAAACCAGACGATAGCCTAAAACCAAAAGATTTAGACTGGAATTTATGGTTGGGGCCAAGTGAATATAAGCCTTACATTCCAAATATGCACCCATTTAACTGGCGAGGCTGGTGGGATTATGGTACAGGAGCTTTGGGTGATGTGGGTTGTCACTTGATTGATATTCCATTTCGTACTTTGGGTTTAAAATATCCAACTGATGCTGAATGTAGTGTTGCCTCAGTATATTCAAAAATGTGGTCGCCTGATTATAACCCTGAAGGCTGTCCAGCTTCATCATTCATTACTTTGCATTTTGGTGCAACCACTAAAAGTAAATCGCCGATTGAAATGACTTGGAGCGATGGCGGTATAAGACCTTCACATCCTGACATTATCCCTGCTAACGAAGATATTGGCGGTACAAATAGTAGCAATGGTGTACTTATTATCGGTGAAAAAGGTATCATTACGACGAATATAAACGATAGTTCGCCAATGATGCCAAAATTATTTCTAAATGATGGCACGAAAGAATTAGGCCCAGATTTACCAAAAGATATGGAGTCCGAATATGGTCACCAACGTCGATGGGTTGATGCTTGTAAGGCAGGTTTTAAAAGCAAAGAGCATTTAGGCTTAACATCATCTTTTGATTATGCCGGACCAATGACCGAAACGGTTTTAATGGGTAATTTGGCTATTAGAAGCTACATGCTAAGAAGAGAAAATAGCAAAGGACAAATGGAGTTTTTCGCTCGCAAAAAACTGCTTTGGGATGGTGAAAATATGAGAATCACTAACTTAGAAGAAGCCAATCAATTTGTTGGTAGAAGCTATCGTGAAGGCTGGAAAGTATAGAAGCCTATCATCTTAAATTCATTTTTTATTTTTAGAAATCAAATTTAAGATAAATAAATTGATGACCTCAAAACGTCGAACATAATAATAAATGTTTGATTTTTTGAGGTCATTCATGTTTAACAATTATTCATCACTGACTTATTTAAATCAGCAGTCGATAATTTTGTGTTATTTGGAAAAAAACCAGAATTGGAGATTAAAGCACTGATAATTAATAGTTTACCGTTTAATTTCTTAATAGAAATGGTAAAATTTATTTTTAACTCGTGTGGTCAGAAACAATCAGCCATTTACCATTAATTTTTTTGAGTATGAGTGTAAAATACCCTCCAATGTCACCTTTTTCGGGGCGAGTAAGATGCCATTTGCCTAATACCCAACAGGTAGTTTTGGAGTGAAAATCAGTTTTCTGAATATCAAATTTTAGCTTACCCATTGTAGCTAAGTCCGGATAACTTTTATTGTATCGGTCGAGTGTTGCTTTCCAGCCATAAACTACTCCTTTTGAACCAATAAACATGAGTGAGTCAGACTTCCAATAATCCTCCATAAATGCACTGATATTGCCTTCGTTCCAATTTTTGTTTTGGCGAGCCAGTACATCCAATACAGCTTGGCGTTCGTTCGTTTTTTGAGCAATACTCGCCACCGAAAGCATTACAAAACAGATTAGCAGTAGGTTTTTCTTCATAAATACTTTGTTTAGGAAATATGTTTTTTAATGTAAGATTGTTTTTCAACCATTGACTTTTTATATCTTTGCATGAAAGCATAAATCTATTAAATTTTCGTGAATAAACAAGCAATTTGGTTTATTGTAAATCCAATTTCGGGAGGCAAAAAAGTACATCAGTCGATAGTTGAACTAATTGATAATCAATTAGATAAACACTTATATGTGCCAAAAATCTGTTTTACCGAATATGCAGGTCATGCAACCAAAATTGCTACTGACGCCGTGAAAATTAATATTCCAATAGTTGTAGCGATTGGTGGCGACGGAACTGTAAACGAAGTTGGAAAGGCCTTAATTCATACAAAAACCGCTTTGGGGATTATTCCAACTGGTTCGGGAAATGGCTTGGCGAGGGAGTTGGAGATTCCAATGAAAGCTACAAAAGCTATTGAGTCTTTGAATACACCTGTAAGCAAAATCATTGATGTCTGCTACGCAAATGAAGTGCCTTTTTTTTGTACTGCAGGAATTGGATTTGATGCACATTGTGCCGATATTTTTTCAAAAATGAAAGGCAGAGGCTTGTTGAACTATGTAAAAGTTGGGCTTTCGGAATTTTGGAAATATAAACCCTTGGAATGTGTATTTGGGGCAGATGATTATGATATTTTTAGTATAACTTTCGGCAATGCAAGTCAATTTGGTAATAATGCCTACATAACTCCATCGGCAATTATTGATGATGGAATAATTGATTGTACGATTATTAGCCCACCTACTCCTTGGCAGGCTTTGCCAATGATTGCCCAGTTATTCAATGGAAATATTCATTCTTCGGAGCTTTCAGAAAATTATCGTGGTACAAAATTTAAGGTTTCTGCTAAACAAAATTGCTTGATTCATTATGATGGTGAACCATTACAATTGAATACTAATGAGTTGATTATCAGTGTTTCGGAAAAAAGTTTAAGAGTTATAATATGAAAAACAAGAAAGGTGCTCCGCTTGGAGTAGTATATTCGACTAATCCTGATTTTGAATATAATTTTGGTGAAGATGAACAACCTGAAACTTTACCGACCCAACAACAAAACTTCAAGATTTGGTTGGACAGAAAAGGTGGAAATAAAATTGTAAGTCGGGTAGATGGTTTTATCGGAAAAGATGAAGATTTGCAGACACTCCGAAAAAAACTCCAAAATCTTTGTGGAAGTGGTGGTACAGCTAAAGAAGGCGAAATATTATTACAAGGCGATCACCGTGATAAAATTCTAACTTTTTTGCTTAAAGAAGGCTATAAAGCTAAGAAAGCTGGAGGATAAGTATTGTTTTATTTTATATTTAACAAAACCATTTATCCAAATCTTACTCTACAATGAAAATTCATGCAAAATACAATTTACTTTTGTTGTTGTTGATTTTAGTCGTTGGATGTACGACTCCATCACCTGAGCCAGTAACAAATCCAGGAGTTGAGTCTTATCTGAAAAATCTCATTTCGATAATGCAGGCTAATTCTATTAATCGAAAAATTATTGATTGGGAGAAATTTACCTCTAATGTATTAAAGAAAGCTGCAGGAGCTCAAACAATCGATGATGAAAAAATAACTGCGGCGATAGTTCAAGCTTTAACCGATTTACAAGATTCTCATAGCTTTTTTATCAATAATAAAGGAGTTTATTTACTTGGGCTTAATAGAGGTGATTGTACAAATAATACGCCTATCGTACCAATTTTAGATAAAGAAATTGGGTACATCAAGATTAGTTCTTTTGGTGGAAGTGGTTTAGAGGCAAATAGTTTTGCTTCTACGATTCAAAATACAATCCAAAAAACTGACAATTCCGACATAAAAGGTTGGATTGTTGATTTGCGAGGTAACTCTGGAGGAAATATGTGGCCAATGTTGGCTGGTATTGGGCCGATTCTTGGTGAGGGTACTGCTGGATATTTTATTGACCCTGATGGTGATGAATTTGTTTGGGGATATAATAATGGATCGGTGATTGGTGTTAGAGTAACACCCTATTCGCTGCTAAAGCCAAACCCTAAAGTAGCTGTTTTGACAGACCAAGCAACTGCAAGTTCAGGAGAAGCAATTGCAATTGCCTTTCGTAGTAGAAATAATACAAGGAGTTTTGGTTTATCAACCTGTGGGCTTTCAACGGCTAATCAGGGTTTTTCTTTAGCTGATGGTTCGATGCTTCTATTGACCGTTTCAAATATGGCTGACCGTACAAAGAAAGTTTATGGAAAAAAAGTCGTTCCTGATGTGGTTGAGAATAACCAACAAATTTATCTTCAACAAGCCATTGATTGGCTAAAGCAGTGATTATATTAATTCATTCGACATGATAGAGCATCAAATAAAAATAGAGCGAACAGCACGGTATTTTACTTTGGGGGAGTTGAACGAAAACACCAAAACCATTTGGTTTGTGGTGCATGGTTATGGGCAACTTTCGCAGTATTTTATTAAAAAATTTGTAAATGTTGTTGATAGTCAGACTTTTATCGTTGCTCCTGAGGCACCTTCAAGATTTTACTTGGATGATAATTTTAAGAGAGTAGGGGCTTCTTGGATGACGCGTGAATTACGACAGTCGGAGATTGATGATAATAACGATTATCTGAATACGCTTTATGAAAGTTTATTTAAAAACCGCGATTTGGCGAATATCGAAATCAATATTCTTGGCTTTTCACAAGGTTGTGCAACTGTCTGTCGATGGTTTGGTGCTGGAAAAATCAAATGCAATAGAATGTTACTCTGGGCAGGATTTTTTAGTAATGGAATCAGAGAAGTAATTGAGCCAGAAAAACTAAAAAATGTAGAAACTTACTATATTTATGGCGATAAAGATGAATTTTTGGTAGCTTATCCTGAAATATCAGAGAAATTTAGGGCAACTATGATGGAAGAGATAAATCTAAAGGTTGTTTGTTTTGAAGGAAAACATACCGTTGATGAACCAACCTTAAAATCAATTATTGCAGGCTTTTAAACCAAACTTACAGAGTCACCGATTTTGATTTTTCCGCCTTTAATTACCATACACGTTATTCCACCGTGTCCACGCATGGCATTATAGCCGCCCGTTCCGAGATTTTGTTCCATTCGGCTGCAAGGGTGGCAATAACCAGTCATTTTCAAAATAGCCTCTCCAATTTTAAATTCTAAATTATTGAGAGCCAATAAATTAAGCCCCGATACGACTATATTTCTACGCAAAAGTGCTGGGTCGATGCTTTCTTTTTGCAGCATTTTGCTTACAGATTCAATGTGTTCTGCTTGAATGAGCGTCACTTGACGTTTTTTGCTGTTTCCTTTATATCTATCACCTTCGATTCCTTTTTTCTCAGAAACTTCAATTTCATCAATAATTAAGATTTCTCCACGAGAAGATGGCCCTGGGCGGTAACTTAACCATTCTACTTTTCCTGATTGGGCAAATGTTTGTATCAATTCTTTTATTTCCATCATTTTGTAGGACAGGTTTGGAGCCTGTTTTTTTAAATATTCTGATTTTGTAGTGATATTATCGTTATGCCTTGACAAGTTGCAAGCCTGTCCTACAAGTGTGGTGCATCAAATTTTTGTTTTTCAAAGGCTTGGCAGAAAGGTTTTAAATTACATTCGCCACATTTGGGCGTGCGAGCAACACAAACGTAACGTCCATGTAGAATAAGCCAATGATGAGCAACCGCTATCTTATCTTTCGGAATGTGCTTGATTAATTGTTTTTCTACTAAAAGTGGCGTTTTTGCAGTTTTCGGTACTAATCCTAAGCGATGTGAAACCCTAAAAACGTGTGTATCAACTGCCATTGCAGGCTGATTAAAAATTACAGAAACGATTACATTGGCAGTTTTACGTCCAACACCAGGCATTTTTTGCAAATCTTCAATCGTATTTGGCACTTCCGAATTAAAATCATTGACCAAAATACGAGCCATACCGACCAAATGTTTGGCTTTATTATTAGGATAACTTACGCTTCTGATGTATTCAAAAACCTCATCTGAAGTGGCGGCGGCCAAACTTTCGGGTGTAGGAAAACGAGGGAAAAGTTTTTGGGTAACAATATTTACTCGCTTGTCAGTACATTGTGCCGACAGAATCACTGCAACCAATAATTCATAAGGATTTGTATAAACAAGCTCAGTTTCGGCTTCAGGATAATTTTCTGAAAAGTATGTAACTAAACTGTTAAAACGTTCTTTTTTTTGCATTTGATAGTACGACGATTTTTTAAGTAAGTGTAGGTATCTAACATTGCTGTAGACTATCGACTCTTCACTTCACATTCTTTCTTCTATTTCGCTGGAAATCTTCGAGCACAAAGCCACCTAAACCATTTAATCCACTGAAATAAGCACGGCCATTATTCACTTCTGTGAATTGCTGAACGAATTGTTTCAAGTATGGGTCAGAAGCAATCATAAAAGTTGTTATCGGAATATCCAGACGGCGTGCCTGAGCTGCAATCGTAAGGGTTTTGTTGACAATCTTACGGTCGAGGCCAAAGCTATTTTTGTAGTAATTTATGCCTTCTTTTAGGCAAGTTGGCTTACCGTCAGTAATCATAAAAACTTGTTTGTTTTTAGTTTTTCTTCTGCGGAGTAAATCCATTGCTAGTTCCAAACCTGCCACCGTATTAGTATGATAAGGACCAACTTCGAGGTAAGGAATATCTTTAAGTTGTATCTGCCAGGCATCATTACCAAAAACTAGAATGTCGAGTGTGTCTTTTGGATATTTGGTACGAATTAGTTCGGCCAAAGCCAAAGCAACTTTCTTTGCGGGAGTGATGCGGTCTTCTCCATAAAGAATCATCGAGTGAGAAATGTCAATCATCAGTACAGTTGAAGACTGAATTTTTGATTCACGGTCAACCACTTCCAAGTCGCTTTCAAGTAGCATAAAGTCGTCAATTCCACCGTTGATTTGAGCATTTTTCAATGATTCAGTCATCGAGATTTGGTCTAGCGTATCACCAAATTGGAAGGCACGAATATCACTGCTTAACTCATCTCCAGTTCCTGTATATGGGGTATGATGGTTTCCGCTTGATTTTGTGCGTTTAAGTTTGCCGAAGATTTCATCAAGAGATTGTTTTCTAATGCTTTGCTCACTTTTTGCGGTCATTTTAAAGGTTCCAGCTTCCTGATTTTCTTCAGAGATATAGCCTTTTTTCTTTAAATCATCAATAAAATTTGCCATGCCATATTCATCGCTTGTGAGTTGATATTGACGGTCTAGGTCACTCATATAGGCTAGGGCTTGTGTAACATCACCTGCTGTTATGAGCAATAATTGTTGGAAAATATTGAGAAGTTGCTCAAATTTATTATCACCCTTCATTTCGGGTTTGAACTCAGAAAAACGAAAACCTTTCATGCGGTATATAAATGCAAAAATATCAAAAAAATGAAGTTCTATGATTGATAAACGCTTTTTGCCGATAGATAGTTTTACAATGTTTGAAAAAGCGTTAAACACTAAATTTGATGGTAAAAATTATTGCACTTTTGTGCATTTTTTCAAGCCTTCCATGCTTTGTAACTTATTGCCAAAGACTTCGTGGTAAATTTGAATTTTAAAATTACTTCACACGAATAAATTCAAGCATTATCAGAGAAAACAATATGCCCAGCGTGGACGTCCCTGCATTATCTTCTTCACCACAATTTAAACCCAAAATTAAGTTTTTAGGGCATTTCGGAATCACTAATTTATTATTGACGGTCTGCAAAAACATCTTGTTTTACCAAGCATCACCAATCAAAAATTCGTCTACCAAAAACTTTTTGTCTTTTGCAATATTGATTCTTTTATAAATTTCTATCGATTTGTTTTCATAAACCGTTGTTTGTCAGTCATACTCACAAATAAAGGTATTTTCAAAATCTGCGAATGCAACACTAATCTATTTCAAATTGGTTGCCGTATCGAATGTTCTGAAATAGCCACCCTTTATTTTTTCATTTTGATAAGTTTTTTTTAAAAATGAAATAAAGTTTTTTTGTAAATACTCAAATTACTCAACTGCCAACCTCACTAACTCAGCCGTATTTTTAACATTGGTTTTTCTTAGAATATTAGCTCTATGATTGGAAACGGTGCGAACACTTAGCGAAAGTTTTTCGGCAATTTCTTTGCTGTTTAATCCTTTGGTAATGTACTTTAAGATTTCACGTTCTTTTTTAGATATTTTGGCAAATAGACTGGTATTCTTGAGGTTTGGAGTTGTCTTTTGCTTACGTTGTTCCAAAAGTCCATCAATTATCATGGCCGATACAGTAGGAGGGAAGTATTTATGACCCGCCGAAACGCTTTCCAGAGCCCTTAATATTTCTTCTTTGGTCGTATCTTTTAACAAGTAACCCATTGCTCCATTTTCGACCGATGTAACCATGTATTCGGGGTTGTTATGCATAGAAAAAATAAGCGATTTAGTCGATGGATATTTGTCGGAAATAATTTTAGCCACTTCAAAACCCGACATTTGCGGCATAGTAAGGTCGAGAAGAATAATGGAAGGTTTAAGCGTTTTTACTTTTTCGATGGCTTCTATACCGTCAGCGGCTTCGCCGATAATATCAATGTTTGGTTCTTCTTCGAGCAGATTTTGAATACCCTTTCGCACCACCGCATGATCATCTACGATGAGTAACTTAATTTTGTTTGCCATTATATTGTTTTGTTTAGTTGATGAGTTTTTTTATTTTGAAAATTTGTCAATGCTTGTTTTTGTTCTTACTATTGACCAGTTTTCCAATAATCATTAGTCAATTAAAAACTATTATTAATAAGTGGAATTTTTACAAAAATACTCGTACCTTTTCCAAGCTCAGATTCTATTTTAATTGTTCCGTTGAGAAGGCGTACACGGGTTTGTAAATTACCTAAGCCATTTCCTCCGACTCGACGTTTTTTAGATTTTTTCATGTCAAAGCCCTTTCCGTCATCGATTACCACTAGTGAAATGTACTTATCTTTTTCATTAGAAAGTATAATTGACACTTTTTTCGCTTTGGCGTGCATTATTATATTAGTGAGGGTTTCTTGTGTAATTCTATACAAGTTATTCTCAATTTTATTCGGAATTGAAATATTATCTGTTAAATCATTGAATGAGGCCTTGAAGTCTACTCCTTTAACAGTTCGTTCTAGCAGTAGTCTGATTGCTGATGACAATCCAAAATCAGTCAGCACGGAAGGCATCAAATTAAATGAAACCGTACGGGTAGCTTCGATAGTTTCGTCAATTAATTTTTGATGTTCTTCAAACGATTTTCTTTGTTTTTCATTTACAAAAGGCAAATTTTTTAGTTGTTCACTATCGAGTTTAAGGCCAGTCAACATTTGCCCGATGCCATCGTGCAAATCACGAGCTAAGCGTTTTCGTTCTTCTTCTTGCCCTTCAATTAGTGCCGTTGAGCGGGTATTGTCGTCTTTACGGAGCATTAAAAATTTTTCTTCGGTAGCTTTTACCAAATCTTTTTGGGCCGAAATTAGTTTCTCATTTGTTTCTTCAAGTTGATGGTTTTTGGTTTGTAGCTCATTTTTTGATTCCTTGATTTTGGAGATGACTTCTTGAACATATCTTACTAAAGGTATAAAAATCAGTAAAGCTTCAAAAACCAGTGTGATAATTGTAAATCCGAAAAGTATAAATTCAATTCGCTTAACATTTTCTACTTTTTCTTTTGCTTCAAAATCATATTGGAAAACGATTTTATCCATTATTTTCAAAAAATCACGCTCATTGGTAAGCATATTTTTGATAATAAAATGCCTGTTGTTGGCAGTATAATTCTTTTTAGAAACGCTATCAGCATTGCTACTGATTATCTGAAACTTAGGTTCAATTTCGTTGAATAGCTCTTGTATGGCTTTACTGTTTTTAACAAAATATTTTTTCTCCAAACCCAGCTTTCCATTTTTTAGTTCGTAATGATATTTTACCCAAAGATTGAGCGTTTCATTGAATTCATTTTCATAAAAGGCTGCTTCCTCGGCAAAATGAGCTTTATTGGTTAGTAAAATGGCCATTTTGCATAATCTTTGGCTAAGCATTCGTTGCCGACCCGCCAAATTCACAACGTGGGCATCATCGCTTGATTCATTAAGTGACCGTTGAATCAGTATTTGTCCAAACAACGAAAGCAAGGCCACCGCAAAGAGTGCTACCATGTAATGACGAGTTAATCGCTGTGATACTTGCTTATCGAGATTTTGCATTCTGAAAAATTAAAGCATTTTTTTTGAACTAACAAGTCAGTATTCAAAGTTCTTTTTTATATTAAAGTTTTTGTTTCTTTTGTGCTATTTGCATTTTAAGTAATTTTACTCAATTTTTGTTTTATTGTTAATTCTTTGTGTAAAATCAATTATTATGAAATTATCTTTGGTTAAACTGTGGTTTAAGCAAAGATTGAGTTTAATTTTATGCAAAAAAATGGTTGTTTTATTTTAGGGTTTCTATTCATAACAAATCCACTTTTTTTTATAACTAAATATTAATACTCTATATTATGCACTCTAAGCTAACACTCGTAGGGGCGGGTCCGGGCGACAGCGAACTAATCACATTTAAAGGAATTAAAGCTTTACAAAGTGCTGATGTAGTATTGTATGATGCCCTTGCCAATGATTCCTTGCTCGAATACGCACCAAAAGAGGCCATAAAAATCAATGTCGGTAAACGCAAAGGCCAGCATTCATATAAACAACACGAAATCAATAATTTAATAGTTTCGTTGGCACTCGAACACGGCCATGTTGTTCGTCTAAAAGGTGGCGACCCTTTTATATTTGGACGTGGATATGAAGAATTGGAGCACGCCAAGGCATTTGGAATTTTAGCTGAAGTGATTCCGGGAGTTTCGAGTTCGATTGGTATTGCGGCAGCCGTTCAGATTCCGATTACACACAGAGATATTGCTCGAAGTTTTTGGGTCTTTACAGGTCATACAAGCGATGGTAGCTTGCCGAAAGATCTCGAGCTTGCAGCACAATCATCGGCAACGGTTGTTGTGTTGATGGGAATGGGCAAATTGGCTGAAATAGTAGCTATTTTCGAGAAACACGGAAAAGCGAATCTCCCAGTTGCAATCATTCAAAACGGTACTACTGGCGAACAGAAATCTGTATTCGGAAAAATTAAGGATATTGTAGAAAAAGTGAACGAATCAAAAGTAAGTAACCCTGCAGTAATTATTGTCGGCGATGTGGTAGGGCTGCACCCTGAATATGTGGAGTTTTATGTGGCAGAGATGAAATTGTGATAGTATTTATAGGTTTTAGTAAAAGTCGAGATTGTATAAATGTGCCACTCCTTCATGAATATACCACTTTTCCGTTGTTTTGATAAGGTACTTTTTAAAATAAGCTTTTTGAGCGTAATTAATTGTATTTTCTTAAATTTAGCCATGCAATGTGTAGTGTCTCTCACAAATTTGGACAAAATATATATAGTAAAAACTTAAATTCAGGAACGTAAATATTGATCAAGGATAAAAAAGCGTTTCGTTTTTTAATAATTTAGAATAATTCATTTTGCATAGTTCTCACATAAAAAGTTCATTAGATACTTTTCAACTAAATTTCTTTAGTGAAACTTTATTTTCTTGGTAGCTTAGCGGTAAAATTTTACCAACATAGAATTCTTTGGCATAGATTTTCGTTAGTTTTGTAAGTAATTATTAATAATTAAAACTATGTTGAAGAATTTTCTTTTTCTATTGTTTTTTCCTTTCATTTCTTTTGCTCAGTCAAACGTTGGTTTTTCAAAGCCTGATAGTGCAGATATTTTTGTTGAATACGGAGATGGAAACATACTTAAAAAAGCAAATGATTTAATCGAAAATGTTGATGCACAAGCATTTTTGACAGATTTTCACAGTAAATACCCAAATACTTTTGATAAAAATATTCGTTACGTTTATTTGATTTCATCCAACGTTGATGATTGGGAAATGAAACTTTATGACGAGCGAAAAAGTCAATTAGCCTTCTTGAAAAACTACCCTAATCTTGCAAAGCTTAATCCCGAATTTCAGTCTTTGGTGGAAGCTAATATTCGATGGAATTACTGGCATTTATTGCTCGCTTACTCAATTATTCGTAGTAATATTGATACCAAACTTACCCGTGTTGTATCGTTGCCAGCCGTAATGACGGAAGAACTTGACCCCGCAAAAGTGTATGATGAGAAACTAATGATGGTAGAAAGCTATCGTAATTTTTTGCCATTTTTCGTGACTTATTTCAATTCGGAAGAACAAAAATTTGTTAAATATTCTGACCAATTAAAAGCCATTTCCGATAAAGGAAACTTAGCTCAAAAATACCTTAAAGGGCAAGTTTTGGACTATACCCTTACGAAACTTCTCTTCGATAATTGTGGAAAACTTACGGCTTCTTCGGCCAAATTTTGGATTAGCCAGATTGTTGCCAATGATTACCGAAATTTACTTCTAGACCATTGCAAAGAAACACTTAATAAGAAAGAAGAAGTTGCTAAAAAGAAGGACGATAGCAAAGAAAAGTTACCAAATGGCACGAGTGATTATCCAGTTTTAATTGGTATTGATGGTAAACAATTTAATTTTGCCAAATATAAAGGCAAGGTAGTTTATGTTGATTTTTGGGCAAGTTGGTGCGGGCCTTGCCGTGCGGAATTTCCATTTTCTAAAAAATTACATGATGGAATGACTGAAAAACAAAAGAAAAATGTCGTTTTTTTGTACGTTTCTATTGATGAAGACCCAAATAACTGGAAAGGTGCGATTGATAACCTAAAACTAGACAATGGCGACCACGGAATTTCGGAAGGTGGTTGGGCGTCGGGAGTTTGTCAAAAATATAAAATCAATAGCATTCCTCGTTATATGATTATCGACAAGAACGGAACGATTGTTCGTCCAGATGCACCTCGTCCGAGTAGCCCCGAAACTATAGATTTACTTTTGAAGTTAATGGAGTAAAATAAAGTTCGTTCAAATATTTTTGCAAGTTTTTCTAATCTTAGTGTAAATTTGTTTTTTAAAATTTAGATTCAATGAAATATATCATTTTAATTCTTTTGGCAATTGCATTTGTACCTGCTATTCGCCGATTTTTATTCGACATTTTGGTAGGAAATCAAATTGCTAAACAACAAAAACGCTATAATGATTATCAGGAAAAAGAGCGTGGCAAAGAAGGTGAAATAAAGGTGAAAACACCGCCAACAAATTCAAAAGGTAAAGGTTTTGAAGGTGGTCAGTACGTTGATTATGAAGAAGTTAAGTAGTGTAAGTTTCAAACTTGCATGGGGATTAATAGAAAATGCTTAAGAAATATTTAAAACCAACTTCTCTGCCAAACCAAGTTAGTTTGGCAGTTTTAGTATTACGACTCAGCTTTGGATTTTTGATGATTCCACATGGGTTTGATAAACTACAAGAATTTTTGGCAGGAAATCATGATTTTCCAGACCCACTTCATGTCTCACCTGTTATTTCCCACGGACTAACTGTTTTTGCTGAATTCTTCTGCTCAATTCTACTCATTTTAGGTTTATTGACTCGCCCCGCCCTCATTTTTTTGATTGGTTGCATGGGTATAATCACTTTTTCGATTCACGGCAGTGACCCACTTGGCGATAAGGAACACGCACTTTTGTACTTATATACTTATCTCGCAATTTTTTTGACTGGTGCAGGAAAATATTCGATTGATGCGAAGGTTTTTTAAATGATGCTTAAAATTGCTTTTAACCCAATATACCGTCACCCACTTCCAGAAGGACATCGTTTTCCAATGTTGAAATATGAGCTGATTCCAGAGCAACTTATTTACGAAGGAACTTGTATGGAGGAAAACTTTTTTTCACCAACAGAAGTAGCTAAACACTGGGTTTTAAGAGTCCACGACGAAAAGTATTTCAATGATTTATTAAATCTAAGCATTGACCCTAAAATGGAGCGTCGAATTGGTTTACCGATTTCCAAAATACTCGTAAAGCGTGAACTTGTTATTACGCAAGGCACAATTGATTGTTGTCATTTTGCTTTAAAATATGGTATTTCGATGAATATTGCTGGCGGAACGCACCATGCTTATGCCGATAAAGGAGAAGGTTTTTGTTTGCTCAATGATGTGGCTATTGCAGCTAACTATTTACTTGAAAATCAGATAGTTAATAAGGTTTTGGTAGTAGATTTAGATGTGCATCAAGGAAATGGAACTGCAGTAATTTTTAAGAATGAACCACGAGTTTTTACATTTTCAATGCATGGAAAAGAGAATTATCCACTTAAAAAAGAAATCTCCGATTTAGATATTGAATTGCCGACTTACTGCGAGGATAAACAATATTTAAATCTTCTCTACAAAACTTTACCCCAATTGATTGACCAACAAAAACCACAATTTGTCTTTTTTATTTCTGGAGTTGATATTTTAGCTTCTGATAAATTGGGCAAACTAAAAGTTTCGATGGAAGGCTGTCGCCGACGTGATGAATTTGTTTTTGAACAAGTAATAAAACATAAAATCCCTGTCGTTGTTTCAATGGGAGGAGGTTATTCGCCACGAATAGCCGATATTGTTGAAGCTCATTGTAATACTTTTCGTTTGGCTGAAAAAATGTACTTTTAACCTAATTTTGAATGATAGAATGGGTGAATATTTTACTTTTTCTAACACTCAATCATTCAATTATCCTATTATTGATTCATCCATGGTTAATTTATCCAAATACATCGAACATACATTACTGAAACCAACGGCTACCGAGATGGATTTCAGGAAATTGTGTGAAGAAATTTATCAAAATAGCTTTTATTCGGCTTGTGTGCCTCCATTTTATGTGAGCTTTGTAAAGGAATTACTCGAATACAGCGATGCCAAAGTTTGTACTGTTATTGGCTTTCCATTAGGTTTTCATTCAACTCACGCAAAAATTGCAGAAGCTCAAAAAGCTTTGACTGATGGTGCCAACGAACTCGATATGGTAATGAATATAAATGCTTTTAAATCAATGGCTTATGAAACCGTAAAGCAAGAGATTAAGACATTAGTGGAAATTGCTCACGAGAAAAAAGCCCTGCTGAAAGTAATCATTGAAACGGCTTATTTAGACAATTTTGACATCAGAATCGCTTGTGAAATTTGTGAGGAAGCAGGTGCAGATTTTGTGAAAACCTCTACAGGATTTGCTACGAAAGGTGCTGATATTGAGCAAGTTAAATTAATTCGTGAAGTTTTACCAAGCAATATTCAAATCAAAGCATCGGGCGGAATTCAAACTTTTGAGCAAGCATTAACATTTATAGAAGTCGGAGCAACTAGACTCGGAACTTCATCGGGTGTGGCTATTGTGAATGGAGGGATTGGGTATAGTGGGTATTAATTTCACTAAAGTATGATTTACCACAGAGGCACGGATTACACAGAATGACACAGGAATTTTTTTCGTGTTAATTTGTATATTCCGTGCCTCGGTGGTAAAAAATCATTTCTCCATCAAATTTCCCAATAAAACATCGGGTGCAATCATTATTCGGCTGCCAGTTTCAGCATTTTCAAGATTCAAAACTCCACGCGGACAAACTGCTGAACAAACCCCACAGCCTACGCATGATGAACGCACAATGTCTTGCCCTTTCTGAGCATATGCTCGTACATCAATTCCCATTTCACAATGCGTTGAGCAATTGCCACATGAAATGCACTGTCCGCCATTAGTAGTAATTCTAAACTTTGATTTAAATCTTTGTAATATTCCAAGATATGCCGCCAAAGGACATCCGAATCTACACCAAACCCTATTTCCCATTAAAGGATAAAAACCTGTTCCTACAACGCCCGAAAAAATTGACCCAATCAAGAAACCATAGCTTGATTTTAGGCTTTCGGTTGGAATAAAACCGAGTAGATTATAGCTACCAGTAAAGTAGGTATAAAGCACGCCGATTGTCATTATAATTGCGAATGCTAAAACTGTATGAATGAGGTAACGCTCAAGCTTCCAAGCCTTTAATGATTTGTCCGATAGCTGTCTGAAAGGGTCGCCCAATGTTTCGGCTAATCCACCACATCCACAAACCCACGAACAGTACCAGCGTTTGCCGAAAAAGTAAACCATCACAGGTACACCAACTACAAAAAGTGCAATTCCCCACACTAATAAAAATATGCCAAAAGCTCCACTTGCGAGCAATTTATCAAGCCTGTAATTAAAGAAAAATGAATAATCTAGAGGCCACATATTTTTTAAATCTGCTGAAGGCATATTCAGATTCGACATGATTTCTGGTAAAATAAAAGCGATGCAGGTCTGAAAAAACATAATAGATAAAGTTCTGATAATCTGATACTTAGAGTGTCGATATTTGATGATATATCTTATTCCCATCACCAAAATCGAAATCGTATAAAGAAAACCATACATAAACCAACGGCTCGCTTCTCCACCATTGATGAGCTTACTCACAGGGTCAACGAGCATTGTCCAGTTAGCAATATATTGTGGTTTGAAATAAAGTATGATGTAGAATGATATTAAAAAAGTACCAATGCAAATTCCTAACCATTTACGAGTCATGGCAGGATTATAATAAATTCCGTTGTTTTTGATACCTGCAGGTATTTTTGCTTCAGGAAGAATAAAAAGTAATGCTCCAAAGATTGCTAAACCAAACGTCAACAAAAACATAATGCCTTTATTATCAGTTAAATACCCATTTGAAGATGCTTTTACGATTGACAAAATTGTATCTTCATAAATCTTTTTATCCCATGCTTGTTGGGCATTATATACTTTATTTAGCTGCTTGATGCCCTCTGATAATTCATTGGTGAAAGTATAAGAGTTTGAATAACTTTGGTCAACCATCGAGGCCAATTCTATTTTGGCATCGAATAGGGCTTCTTCTTTGAAATTTTCCTTTAAAATTTCATCAGTTAAAGTATAATTATTCATGCCCAATGTGCCAATAAAAAGCCCAAATGCAGCAATGAAAATAATGAGTCCGAGTTTTTGTAGCATGGCTTTAGAATATTTTTGAGAAAATCCCTTTTTTTGATTTTAATGTTAAACTGCTACCAGTTTCTGTATTGTATTTTTTTAATATTTCTGCTTCGTGTTGTTTAAAGAATTCGGGGTCGAAATTAGCTTTTGAAAGGTTTTCTAAGACATATTCAATGCTTTTACCAGACAAAATCCATTCATCCCAAACCTTATGTCGCATTCTGATTCCGAATGTGTTCATGCCCGTAACGGCTTGGCTCTCAGTAGTATAATTTATTCTTACGCTGATTCTACCCGTAGAATGTTCCCAATAAAAAGTTTTCGTGTCCTCTGGAAGTTCGGCAGGAACTTGACCATAAGTTTGGTACTCAATATCAAAGAATTTGGCAGAATTAAAGAAAATTCCAGGTTGGTATTTAGTTCGTTTTCCTGCAATTGTTTGTGCAATTGTTTCACCCATAATACGGCCAGTGTACCAAATCTGTTCAAGTTTTTTGCGACTTTTTTGTGGATTTTCATGCTCAACGCAATCGCCAATTGCATAAACATCAGGAATATTCGTTTCGAGATATTCATTCACCAAAATACCAAGATTGAGTTTTATTCCACCAACACCTAACAAAAAAGCAGGTTTTTCTCGCCCAATCATGTTGCCCTGTGGTACTTTTAGTAAACTAATATTAGGACTTACACCAACTGTTAAGCCCACAAATTGACATTCGATTTTATCTCCATTTTTAGTTTTTATCGCTTTTACCTGCCCATTCTCATCGCCAATTATTTCATCTAATTCGCTCGAAAACTTGATATTTATATGATTTTCTTTAATATGTCTCGAAATCAAAGCCGATTCTTCGGGCGGTATTACGGTATTCCAAAAGCTATTTTCACGCACCAAAAAAGTCACTTCAATTCCTCTCGAATGAAGCATTTCGGCTAATTCTACACCAATCAAACCCCCGCCAACAATTACTGCTTTTTTGATTGAGGGTGTTATTTCTTGCAAAGATTCTAAATCTTGGTAGCTGTAAAGCCCTTGTACACCTTTGAGGTTTTGCCCTTTCCAACCAAATTTATTAGGCGTTGAACCAAGTGCTAAAATCAATTTATCGTAGCTAATTGAACCGCCGATTTTGGCTTCTTTATTATCGTTGGGCAATCTGAAATACAATTTCTTTTCTTCAAAATCGACTGTTTTAACCCATGCTCGTTTCAGTTCGATGCGGTTTTTCTCCCAAAACCAATCTTCGTAGGGTTTGGTATGCTCAAATTTCATGTGCCCCATATAGACGTACATGAGGGCCGTACGAGAGAAAAAATGGTCAGTTTCACCTGAAATAACAGTAATTTTACAATCAGATTGTTTTCTGATGTGTCGAGCGGCGGTAATTCCGCTAATGCCATTTCCGATTATTACTACGTGTTGCATTTGTCGAAGGATTTGAGTGTGGACGAATATACGAAGGAAATTTGAATTTAGCTTTTTTTGCCACTAAGAACACGAAAACACAAATTATAACTTAGTGTTTGAGTCAAATGTTTTTTCGGTTTTTAAATCGTAAATTTCATTTCTTAGGCAAATGCACTTCGGCAATCATACAGCGAGCTGAGCCACCGCCACAAGTCTCAATCATTGAGAGGTTAAAGTGCTGAATAACAGCATATTCTTCGAGTTCAAGTATTTGAGAACGATTGAGTGAATGATAAGCCGAGGTTGACATAACCAATAAGTTATTTCCTTTTAAACTCTTGACCAGAAGCATATTACCCGCAAATTGATTCATCTGTTCGAGTGAAATTTCTATCACATTTTTACCACTTTTCGTCAAAGAATCTTTAACCATCAATCGTTCGTCCAAATCAGGAATAGATTCAAGACAAATTACTGCAAAATCATCGCCAATGCACATTATTACGTTTGTGTGATATATATCTTTGTTTTGTCCGTCAACAGAAGTGAATTTTACTAATTTATAGTTCATCTCTTTTGCCCAAGCATCCAAAACTTTGGCATTAGTTCGAGGCGAAAGACAGGCATAAGAAGTGCGGTGCATTCGGTCGAGTACCATGCTTCCTGTACCTTCGAGAAACTTATTTTCTTTCTCGAAATGTGTAAAATCAAGTACAACTTCTACATGGAATCTAGTGCGTAAATCATCAATAATATCGCTTCTACGCTCTAAACGGCGGTTTTCGGCCTGCATTGGGTACAAACAAACTTTACCCGAATGATGAAACGAAATCCAATTATTAGGAAAAATACTATCGGGCGTATGCGGCTCAAGTGTATCATCATAGACCATCACATTTACACCAGCCGCACGCAATTGGCTCACCATCGCATCAAATTCTTGGAGAGCCTCTTCTTGCGTAATATTGTTGGTCAAAGATTTGGCTTTTGTATCTTGAAAAGCATTACTTTCGGCAGTTTGCTCATTAAAAGCAAAGTTTACTGGCCGAATCATGAGTATATTGGAAGTTGTTTGTGCTTGCATAATTTTTTAAGTTCTGAATTATGTGTTATTAAATTTCTTTACTTTTAGAACAAAAAAATCGGAATTGTAAGGGCAACCCTGCTAGAACTTTAAACTCAGAACTCTGAATTCAGAACTCTCAAAATCGGCATACTCATACAATGCGACCCGCCTCGTGCTCTTGAAAGTTCGGCCGAGGGTAACATAATGATTGTATCGGTTAAAGTTTCGGGAGAAAGTTCGTTTTTCTCAAATTTTTCGAGCAATTCGATTGCTCTGATTGTATTAAAACCTGCTTCTCTGAATGCTTCTGCGGTTTTATCATTGCGGTCATAACCGATAGCAATTCCTTCTTTTAATACTAATAAATTGCACGAATCTGTCCATTGTTCTCTTGCCCCGTACGGAAATTCGTTATTGCCCGAATATACAAATTTTATAGGCTCATAACAATTCAAATCATCTTTTGTAATTGACGTAAGTAAGTCTTCGAGATTTGCAAAATCTTTTACCTTTACGCCATCGTCTTTATTGATAAATTGCTTGATAGTCAGTGCTTCATAGCTTGGCTGTTGACCGAGTTCTTGCCAAATAGAATGTTTTTCTGCTTCTTCTTGAATTCTTCCTAGCGAGCCTAATAGTACCCAAACATTACGTTTTATTTGTGTAAAAATGGTGTCAATGTGCATGTAATCACGTTTTTGTGGTATTTTCACAATTGTAACTTTCTGCACAACGTTTTTCTCAAACAATAAATCAATGGCTTGTTTGGCGGCTTCAACAGAAGTTCGTTCGCTTACACCGATTAATAAATGATTGGGTGCAACCATCATTACATCGCCACCTTCGAGTGTATTTAGACGACCTTCTTGCTCTTCTTCGGGAAGTAAAAAATGATTCTCATCTTCCGTAATTTCTATGATTTTTCCTTGTAAATCTTCAAACATCGGATGATTAAAGAATACATATTTTGCCAAAAGCGACTCTCTCGTACGGGCATATTTAGCAGGCTTATTGAGCAATAAATAGTCGTTGACAACTATTCCGATATCACGCGTAAAAATCAGATTTGGAATTGGTGGAAAAAGCATTTTATTATTAGGTAGAATACCAGTTATCAATACCCTTGCCAAGTCGATATTTTGCATTTGAGACATTTCCTTTTGAAATTGGTAGGAACATTCTTCTACCGCACAAACTGCCGCAATGAGTTGTGTACGAACTTCGGACATTTCAAGAATGTCAGAGAGCAGTTTCTCAAACTCAATTACTTTATCTGAATTAAAATATTTTTGGTTGGAAGGCTTATAGAAATCTCTTGATTTATCGGTATCAATTTCGTTGAGTTTTCCTTTAACTTTCTCGTTATCAAGAAAATACAAAAGAATTTTTACGTAAAAATCATATTCATCTCTACGCATAGTTTCGAGATGTACAATGTCTTCAAATAGCCAATCTTGGGCTTTTGATGGTACAACTTTTCCCAAACCACTATCAGGACTATGAATAATAAGGCGAAGCAAAGTGCCTACTTCTGACGATACAAATATATTATTGCTCATTTTTCATTGCGATTAACTATTAGCAACGAATGATGTTTCGTTTAGCTATTAGATTTGGTGATTTTTTAATTAAAAACTTTGAATTTTCCTAAATAGGGATATTTCCGAAAGCAAATGAAATATTTCCCCTTGATAACAGCAAATGGCTAAAATCTATAAAAATTAGTAAAATCCAAAATTTGCCATGAAAGCGAGCAATTGAAAGAAGAAAACTGAAATTCGATGTGTGCGGAACGCCGCCCGCTTATAGAAATGACGGTACAGCCCAGCAGGATTTTCGCTACAGTTTCCGACAAGCCTAAGGCTACTTTGGGCTATATTTTTTTGTATTTCAATCATACTGTATTGCAATATTACAAATCATTGGCTTGATTTCAAAGGTTTTTTAAGCAAAAACACTAGCTCTTAATGTGCTGCTTTATTGATTTTCAATTTTCTATTTGGACTGAAATTGTTAGATATTATTTGAATTATTTAAAAAAAACAGTCAAATTTTATGAATAAGCGTCATTCCCATTAATTGAGTTAAAGGGAAATTACAATAAATTCAAAAAAACTTTAGCATCATTAGTAATGTTAGGGTAGGTGTACTACTCAATGATTGTCAAATAATCCAAAATCTTTTTGAAATTAATGAAAATTTTAACAGAATTTGTTCAAAAAAAACTTAATCAAAGGAACAACAAAGCTTTATTTAGAGTTATTATAATTAAGAATAGCATCTTGACTATTTTGATTGTATCTTTGCAAATTAATTAGAGTACGAAATTTTATTTCGTAAGTCGTTGAAATTTTATAAAATAGCGAAAGAATAAAATGCTTACTATCAATAATTTACACGCAAGAATCGAAGAAAAAGAAATATTGCGTGGAATAAATTTAGAAATAAAGCCAGGTGAAGTTCATGCTATCATGGGGCCAAATGGCTCGGGTAAAAGTACTTTGGCATCGGTTTTGGCGGGTCGTGAAGATTACGAAGTGACTGAAGGTTCGGTTACATTCAACGGAAAAGACTTGCTTGATTTAGCTCCTGAAAAACGTGCTGCTGAAGGTATTTTTCTGGCATTTCAATATCCTGTTGAGATTCCTGGTGTTACAACCATCAATTTCTTGAAAACAGCTATTAACGAAATTCGTAAGTATAATGGTCAAGAGCCACTTGATGCCGCTCAGTTTTTAAAAAGAATGAGAGAGAAAGCAAAATTGGTAAAAATCGATGATGCTCTTTTGAAACGCTCACTCAACGAAGGGTTTTCGGGTGGAGAGAAAAAACGTAACGAAATTTTTCAAATGGCCATGCTTGAGCCAACCTTAGGACTTTTGGATGAAACCGATTCAGGTCTTGATATTGATGCTCTTCGTATTGTTGCAGAAGGTGTAAACCAATTGCGTGACGGAAAGCGTTCGTTTGTGGTTGTTACTCACTATCAACGTTTGCTTGATTATATCGTACCAGATTTCGTACACGTGCTTTACAAAGGCCGCATCGTTAAATCAGGAACAAAAGAATTAGCTCTAGAATTAGAAGAAAAGGGCTACGATTGGATAAAAAACGAAGTTGACGCACTCGAAATAGCATAATTTTGAATCAGTGAATGATAGAATTAATGAATAACATATTTTTGAATATTCTAACATTCATTCAATGTATCATTCAAAATTGATTATATGCAGAAAATTCAAGTCAAAGAAAGTCCGAAACCTTTGGGGCATTATTCGCAAGCGATTGTGAGTGGTGGATTGCTTTTTACTTCGGGAATTTTACCGATAAAAATTAAAACCTCCGAAAAACTGCCAATCGAGTCGAGTATTGAAGAGCAATTAATTGTTGTTTTTGATAATTTAAATCAGATTTTGCAGGAAGTAGGGATTACATCAGATAAAGTGATAAAAGCTACGGTGTATATTGCAGGAGGAGAGAATTGGGGAACTGTGAACGAACTTTATGCAAAGTTTTTCGGAGAACATCGACCCGCACGTTCAATTATTCCGGTACCAGAATTGCATTTTGGATATAAAGTAGAATTAGAAGCAATTGCAGAATTGTAGAACAATTTTCCGAAACTGTTCGGAGAAATGGATATAGAAAATTTTGAATAATGAGTTCGATAGAAAATAAAGACGCTTCAAGTCTAAAAGCAGAATTAATCGCTGATTTTCATTTATCACAAGCAAAACTGAATGGTAAAGCAGCTTTGCCGATTCATCAATTGCGTGGTGAAGCGATGCAAAATTTTGATAAATTAGGTTTTCCAACCATTCGACATGAAGAATGGAAATATTCGAATGTAAGCAATTTAGTAAAACAAACATTTGATTTTCATACCAAAACCGAGTTCAACCAAGCAGATCTTGATAAAATTCCGTTACCACATCTTACTGGAAACGTTTTGTATTTTATCAATGGTGTTTATAATGCCGAACTTTCGCAGATTGCTACACCCGAAAATAAACTAAAAGTTATTCCATTT
Organism: Cytophagaceae bacterium; assembly: GCA_027486845.1. Classification (GTDB taxonomy): domain Bacteria; phylum Bacteroidota; class Bacteroidia; order Cytophagales; family Spirosomataceae; genus Emticicia. Next base: position 9,973 of record JAIXOL010000031.1, on the reverse strand, counting down.
TCGGAAGCATTAGCTCAACAACCGGAACTAATCGAGGGTTATTTTGGTAAATATGCCAACTATGAAACTGATGCTTTTACTGCTCTAAATACGGCTCTTGCTAAAGATGGTGTTGTGGTACAAGTGGCTGATAATAAGATAGTTGAAGAGCCTATTATTTTGAGATTTATTTCAGATGTTCGTTTGGCAAATGTTGGTTCTCAACCTCGAAATCTGATTATTGTGGGTAAAAATTCACAAGTAAAAATTGCAGAGGCTTATCGCACAGTCGGAGATAATGCAGCTTTTGTAAATACAGTAACCGAAATCATCGTTGATGAGTCGGCAATGGTTGATTATTACAAAGTGCAGAGTGAAAGTGATAAATCATATCACATCGGTACAACGCAGGTTTACCAAAAAGGACGTAGCTATTTTTATTCAGCAACGGTAACTTTGAATGGTGGTTTTGTAAGAAACAACCTCAATGTTGTGCTTGATGGCGAGTATATTGAAAGTCATTTGTTTGGCTTGTACGTGCCAAATGGCAAGCAACATGTTGATAATCATACAGTTGTTGACCATAGAAAACCAAATTGCGAAAGTCACGAGCTTTATAAAGGGATTCTGATGGATAAATCGACCGGTGTTTTTAATGGTAAAATTTTCGTAAGAGAAGATGCTCAGAAAACAAACGCTTATCAAAACTGCCGAAACGTGGTGACTTCTGATGAAGCAACCATGAATACAAAACCTCAATTAGAAATTTGGGCAGATGATGTGAAATGTTCGCATGGAACAACGACTGGGCAACTGAATGATGAGGCAATTTTCTACATGCAGTCAAGAGGTATTCCTAAAAAAGAAGCAATTCGTTTGCAACTTTTGGCATTTGCACAAGATGTGGTTACACAAATCAAAATTGATTCAATCAGAGAATATATAGAAGAGTTAATTTTGGAAAAACTAGAAGGAGCTTGATAATATAAAATACACGAAAAAGGCCTCATAATCGTCGATTATGAGGCCTTTTTTATGTCTATTTTAAAATTTCTACCGAAATTTTACTATCAGAATAGATTCGATGCGTTGCTTTCTGAAAATCCTTATCCTCGGCTTTGTAGATATTTGACACATATTTTTGTGGATTAATATCAAACAATGGAAAGGCAGTTGATTGTACTTGAATCATAATTTTATGACCTTTTTTGAATGTGTGTAAAACATCTTGCAGGCGGAAATTAATATCTGTTTTTTTGTTTGCCACTAAAGGTTCAGGTTTTGAAAATGAATTACGGAAACGAGAACGCATAATTTCGCTTCGTACCATTTGTTGGTAGCCACCCAGCGTAATGTGTTTAGGTGTGTATGGCGAATTAGGTTCGTCACCAGGATAAACATCAATTAATTTAACAAAAAAGTCCGCATCTGTTCCGGTTGTTGAAATTTTGAGGTTTGCCATAATTTCGCCACCGAGTGTAATATCTTCTGTCAAAACTTCTGTTTCATAGGTCATTACATCGGTTCTACGACCCGCAAAACGTTGGTCTTCACTCATATAGTTTCGTGGACTAAAGCCTGTAATTTGCTTTGGGTCTTCGGTGTATGGTACTGGTTTGGAAGGGTCAGAAATATATTCTCCGAATCCTTTGCCAGTCATTTCTTTTGATAATTTCCCATTTGAATTTAAGTAAAAATTGACTTTTTGAGAGTTTTTTACAGGAAATTCTGTAAATTCGTACCATTCTTTTTTACCAGTATCAAACAAATATGCTTCAGGTAAACCAGTTTTTCCATCGCCTGATTGTTTCAAAAAATGTTTGAAGAATTTCAATTCCATATTTTTTTGAAAATAAGTAGAAACACTATCTCCAAAGTAAACATTTGAATGAAAATGATGCCCTCTTTCACTAGCCCAATCTCCATGCCCAAATGGCCCCATTACCAGCGTATTATAGGTATTAGTATTATACTTCTCTAAATTTTTATAAATATTCAAGGGGCCAGGCAAATCTTCAGCATCGAACCAACCACCAACAACCATTATTGCAGGAAGATTTTTAACATTTTTTAGATGTGGAAGGAGGCTTCTTTTTTGCCAAAACTCATCATAATTTGGATGTTCAATAAGTTCATTCCAAAAGAAATTATCGCCATAGACCTTGTTGAAATTCTTTAATGGAGTCATTGTTTTGTACCAATCAAAGCCATCTACTGTTTTTAGTTTTGGAAATTTATCATCGTACCACGATGTAGGTGTTGGTTGAGGATGTTGAACTCCAAAAACAGGAAATGTCAAGCCATAACCTAGCGTAAAAGCTCCATTATGATGAAAATCATCGAAGAAAAAATCAGAGATTGGTGCTTGTGGTGAAACTGCTTTTAGTGCTGGATGCCCACATAGGGCTCCTGAAATAGCATAAAATCCTGGGTAAGAAATGCCATATTGGCCAACTCGACCATTATTATTGGGAATATTTTTCAACAACCAATCAATAGTATCATAAGTATCAGAAGCTTCATCAATTTCAGTAGGTTTGGTTTTATTGACAATGTGAGGCGTCATATTTGTCCAAACTCCTTCTGACATCCATCGACCACGTACATCTTGGTTAACAAAAATGAATTTTTCTCGCATCATATAGCGAGAATATAACTTTTTAGGGAATTCGTCTTTTCCGTATGGAGCAATATTGTAACAAGTACGCTGCATTACAATTGGGTAAGTATTGCTTGGGGATGCATCTTTTGGCGTATAGATATTAGTAAATAGTTTTACACCATCTCGCATTGTGATTTGCACTTGGGTTTTTACATAGTTTTCTCTTACAAAAGCAGAATCTTGTTGTGCAACAGATAACGTTTGTGCTTTTGTAGTTATTGATAATGCAAATATTATCAGTAAAAGAAAAAAGTTTTTCATGATTTCGTAGAAGGGTTGATTACTGTTTTTTTAAATTGATTTTTTAAAAATTTGAGCTACTATTTTAAGGAAATAGTAGCTCAAATTTATTATTTTAACTTCAATTATCTATTATTTCTACGCCGTCTCATTCAATTCTCCTTCCCACTTAGCCACAACTGCTGTCGCAACTGCATTTCCTGCTACCGAAGTGGCCGAGCGACCCATATCCAACAACCAGTCAACTGCTAAAACCAAACTGATGCCTTCTTGTGGAAGTCCAAACATGGTGAGTGTTCCTGCAATTACTACCAATGACGCACGAGGCACACCTGCGATACCTTTACTTGTAAGTAGGAGTGTAAGCAACATCGTAACTTGCTGACCAAGCGTTAATTCAATTCCATAGATTTGTGCAATAAAGCCCGTTGCAAAGGTCATGTACATCATTGAGCCATCAAGGTTGAAAGAATATCCTAAAGGCAAAACAAAACTAATGATACGTTCTGAAATACCAAACTTTTTAAGTTGTTCAATCTGTAATGGCATTGATGCTTCCGAACTTGCCGTGCTGAAAGATAAGAAAAGAGCATCTTTCACATACTTCAACAATTTCCAATAATCGATTTTTTGTGTTAGACATATTACCCACAATATAACAACAATGAAAAAAGCCAGTGTTGCGAAAAAGCAAACGATTAAATATAAATAACCACCTAGCACTCCTAAACCTTTAGATGCTATTACGGCTGCAACCGAACCAAAAACGGCATAAGGAGCAAATGTCATTACGTAGCCGACAATTTTAAACATCACTTCTGAAATTGCATCAAGAGCTTTGGTTACGCTTTTTCCTTTTTCGCCGATGGCAGCCAATGCTACACCAAAAAACAGTGAAAATACTACGATTTGTAAAACTTCATTTGTAGAAAGTGCTTCAAAAATACTTTTTGGAAAAACGTGTGTAATAAAGTTTTCAAGCGTCATTTTTTTTGCTTCAACTCCTGTGTCTGTCCCTGTACTTGGTAAATCGAGCGTCATTACTTTGCCAGGTTTCATAAGATTTACGGCAATCATACCAGTAATTAATGAAAGAATTGTGGCGAAATAAAAATAACCCAATGTTTTTAGTCCGATACGACCAACTACTTTAAAATCTCCGAGTTTGGCAATTCCTACCGAAAGAATAGAAAATACCAAAGGCCCCAAAATCATCTGAATTAGGCGTAAAAAAATTTTTGAGAGCAATTGCAGATACGAGCTCCAATCTTTTACACCATCATTGGCTTTAACTTGTTCGGGAGTAAGTAAGGCGGCATCTTTAATACTAAATTGCCCTAAATCGAAGTGATTGTGAATGAAATAACCGACAATGATACCGAGCGTCATGCCGATGAAGATTTTCCAAGTAATGTTTAGTTTCATAGTGTAATATCCACCCTCCGCCCCTAAAGGAGAGCTTTTTTAACCTCCCTTTAGGGGCGGGAGGCGAAAAATTTTCGATAAATTGGTTTGCGATAAAGGAATTGAAGATACAAGATAGGATAAAAAATGTAATCTGTCAAAATAGTGGGCGTTCGAAACTCAATTTCATCGATAATTATACTACCTGAGCCGTTCGGCGAGGTATTGTCTCGGACAATTCGGTGTTTATGCTTCCAATATTTTAGAAAAAAAGGAAGTGTTACACCTTCATCAACAAAGTAGGATTCTTCTATCGATAAAAAAGAATCAGTGATTTTACTGACCCAAAGCTGCCGCAAAATAAAAAAGTTTAGTTCAAATGTTACTTTTTCACCAACTTTCTGTCCAAAGGAAATAAGTTTCACAGGAGGAAATGGTGGAGATAGTTTTAGGAGTAATTTGTCATCAAATTGATTCCAAACTTCATTAACCGATTGATTTACAGCGGTTTCGATATTTATTTTCATTGTTTATTACTTTTTTGAGCTTGAAATAAAATAGTTTTTTAAGAAAGAAAAACAATCTGAGTGGTAGGTACGTAAGTAGAAATACGTTTTAAAATCAGGTTTTTTTAAGCTAAACATAATAAAAATACTTTCAGACATTTATTATGTTTATTTAACCCCAAAAAGAAGTGATATGTTTTTAGAAATTAATACAAGTCTTGGTCATTTAATCTTGATTTATCCACTACAATTATTGTTGTTGGTAATTTTGCTAGTTTTGGGGATATATGAACTATTTCATTTTTTAGAAATAAAAGGGTTTTTGAGTATTGGTCGAAACTTCGGTCAGCGTAAATATATTAAGTAGAATTGTTTTTCATAATAGTGGTTAGGGTTATACGCAAAGAGCCGTTTCGTTTGAGACGGCTTTTTTGTTATTTTATTGTTTGTGTCGAATTTAGACATATTTTGAGATTAAAAATTTTTACCAAAAAAAGAAAGCAATGACGAGGTCTGATTTATCAACTCCATTTTATTGGAAATGCTGTCAAGCTTGTGGTAATTTATACTATCAACCTTGAGAATGATAAGTATTGAAATACGAAAACCTAGCTCGTGACGATTCGCCGCAGTGATAAAGCCTTGATTGTTAGTAAATTAACAATAAGTTTTGCTGTTTGTTTTTGTCTCAGTTTTTCATGTCATTTTACAAGAAATATTAAGCCTTATCTAACGGTTACAATTTAGATTAATATTCTTCAAAAATCTTCAATTCTGACTTTTACTACAGATTCTAAAATTCGGATTTTTTTTCGTTACCTTCAAAGAGTTTTAACGTCTAAAAAAAGTTGGATTTTCATATTTTGATTTAATCAAGAAAATGCAGCATTATAATATTTGAGCCTCCAAACACAATCTCAGAATCGAATTTGTTGGAAAATGGTGTAAATGCCAAATAGGATGTGGCTCAAAAAACTCTGATAAACTCTGGTTTGCGAGTAGAGTTTATTGCTTTTTGAAGTATTTAAAAATTATTTTGGAATTAGTAAATAATTCGATTTTTGACAGAACACATCGATAAATTTATGCTGAACAAATACTTTAACTTTCTATTGTTGCTTGCTTATTTATGTCTAACATCAATTTCAGTGTTTGGACAAAATGCCAGTTTTTATAAATCATCTATTATCCTTAATACTGGAAGTGGAAACACCTATTATGATGCAGGTGCTGCTACTGGAAATTCAGATTTTAATGGTAATAATTTAGGAATCTATTCATGCACTGGAACTCTTATTTTGAGTGGAGGAGAAGCCGAAATTAGCAAAGGAGGTGGGTGCGATGTATCTAGTTCTAAACTTGCTTATCGAATTTATTTACTAGGAAGTACGACCTTTCCAGAATTTTCAGAAATAGATTTGCCTTTAAGTCAAGATTTTGGGACATGTTTTTCTGGTAATTCTTGTCAAAGTTGGGCGAAAACAAACGCAGGTGTTAATCTGCTTTCAGGACTTGCTAATGGTCATTATAAAATTGAAGCATATTTTGTAGGTTCAACACAGTTTTGTACGGTTGGACTCTTTTTTGATAATAATTTAAATAATAATTATTCGGCCACTTTTACGATTAGTAATCCAATTACAATCACAACTAATCCATCATCTTCGACAGTTTGCTTTGGTAGTAATACAACACTAACGGCTTCTGCAACGGGAAATGATGCTTTTATATGGCAAAAACAAAATGGTGCTTCTTGGACGAATGTGAGTAATGGCTCATTGGTCAGTGGTGCACCTACGACTTTAAATCTTACGAATGTAACTACAACAGAAATATATCGTTGTTTATTTACAAATTGTGGAGGTATTAATACTTTGGCAACGCAAACAGTGACAGTTGCACCTCAAAGACCAACGATAAGTCTGCAACCGATTTCGCAGTCAGATTGTGATGGTAATGTTATTGATTTCAATATTACAGTTTCAGCAGGAAATACATTTATTTGGCAACGAAAAAAGCCTACTGATGCTTCTTATCTGACCGTAGCTGCTACCACAAATTCTGTTATTACGAATACGATTACTACATCTCAATTAAAAATTAGGAATATCGGCAATAATGAAAATCCACATTTAGCACAATATCAGTGTGTTGTAACAGATGCAAATTCTTGTATAAACACAACAAATGTTGCAACTTTATCAGTTAGTTCTATCAGAAATATTGCAGATTCACCTACTATTTGTGAACGAGGGACGACAAGTTTTACAACAACTTTGATAGGTACATCAACTGCTATAAAATGGCAAAAAGGAACAAGTGAAACCGCAGCTGCATCTTATGTTGATTTGGTGGATAGTTCTCCTAATATAATAGGTTCAGGAACTACTACCTTATCTTTAGCAAATATTCCTTTAACTGATAATAATACTTTTTATCGTGTAAAGGCCACTTTTGCAACAGTGTCAAATACTGGTAGTGGAACTTGTACCCAAACTCAATCTGTAACTGCAGCTATTACCGGTAAACTTACTGTGATTGCAGCTCCAACAGCCCCGACAGCAAATAATGCTTCACGTTGTGATGTAGGAACTGTCATACTTTCGGCAACTTCGACTTTAGGAGCAAACGAAAGTTTTAGATGGTATGATAGTAATGTTTCTTCGACGGTTTTGGGAACTAATGCCATTTATAAAACAGAATCGCTGGCAATTGGGTCATATACTTATTATTTAAGTGTTTATAATAGTTCAACTACTTGTGAAAGCACTCGTACAGCAGTAGTAGTTATAGTAAATCCGCTACCAACGATTGCTTTAACTAACGTTGCTGATATTTGTAATAGTGTAACTACCTTTAGTTTACCGTTTAGTTCAATAACCAATTCTCCTAATCAATACAGTATCTCAACAGGAAGCCCTACTTTAAGTGGTTTTTCAGCGATCTCAAATGCTTCTTTTGGAAGTTCGCCAATAAATATGGTCATTCCTGCAAATGCATCGCCTGATATTTATCAGTTTGCTATTTCAGTAAAAAATTCGACAACAACTTGCGTTTCTTCAAATCAAAGCTTTACTGTAAAGATTAATTCTACACCGAGTGCACCTATTATTACAACCCCTGTTAATTTTTGTCAAAATGTTCCAACGAGTGCACTTACAGCTACTGCAAGCGGTACAAATTCTTTATTATGGTATGGAACAAGTTCGGTTGGCACATTGAGTTTGTCTGCACCGATTCCGAGTTCGAATATAGTCGGTACTACAACTTATTATGTCAGTCAGCTAAGTACAGATAATTGTGAAAGTGCCAAAGCAGCGATTGACGTTATTGTCAATGCTATACCTGTTCCACCAAGTGCCAAAACAACGATTACTTATTGTAAAAATAGTGCCGCAAATATGCTATCTGCGGTTGCATCAGGCTCTAATAGTTTAATATGGTACGATGAAAATGATAATATTTTGGGTTCGGCTCCAACTCCAAATACAACAATTGCCGGAACGCAGATATTTAAAGTCAGTCAGAAGAGTCCTTTACCCACCAATTGTGAAAGTGCAAAAACCACGATTTTGGTAACTATTTACGATTTACCAATTGCTCCGACTGTAACAACTCCTGTGGGATATTGCCAAAACGCCATAGCAACATCACTTTCTGCTACCGCATCGGGTACAAATACTTTACTTTGGTATGGAACAAATGCAATCGGGGGAACATCAAGCGGAACTGCACAAACTCCGATTACGACCTCGGTCGGCACAACAAGCTATTATGTGAGTCAAAAAGATGCCAATAATTGTGAAAGTTTGCGAGCAAAAATTGATGTCGAAATTACGCCAAGCGTTTCTGTAATAATAACTGGGATAAATGCTTTTTGTATAACGGGTATGTTGAATAAATCGACTACTTTGTCTGCAAAACCTACCGGTGGAAATGGTTCATATACTTATCAATGGCAAAACTTAGCTGGAAATATTTTTTCAGCCACGAATCAGACTTATGAAGTAAGTAGTACAGTTCAAGTGCGAAATTCGGATACTTACAGTGTAACTTTGACTTCTGGTTATTGTACAGCTACTGCGAATGTGAACGTAACTAAACAAGGCTGGAGTGATGTTCCTAATGTTTCTATAAGCCCAACTAGTGATATCTGTGGAAGTGGTTCAAAAACGATAAGTGTTAATAGTCCCAATATTGGAACCTATAGATGGTATTCAGATGCAACAAATTTGATTCAAATGGCATCAGGTACAAGTTTTTCTACACCAAACCTCACTTCAACTACATCATATTATGTTGCTCGTGAGCATCAGATTACAGCAAACCTAACCTGCCAAACTGTCAGAACGCTCACAACAATTAATGTAAATCCAATTCCGTCAGCTCCAACTGTAACAACTGATGATGACGATAATATTGTGTGTGCTGGTGCAAATGTAAAATTAAGCGTGAGTGATTGTGTCGGGACAGTTATTTGGTCGAATGGTACAAGTGCCACAACAATTACGGTTTCAGCTTCTGGTACATACAGTGCTATCTGTATAGTAAATGGTTGTAAGAGTCTTTCCTCATCAACACAGATAATTGTAGTAAATCAAAATCCTACTATCACGCTTGGTTCTATTAGTAGTATTTGTAATGCTGTCACCAACTTTGATTTACCATTCACTGCAACCTCCAATAGCCCCAGTAAGTACAGTCTGACCTCAACTATGTCTGGTTTTGTGGTGATTTCTGATGCTTCATTAACATTATCTCCAATAAGTGTAGTCATTCCATCGGGAAAAACCGGTAATCATTCTTTTACAATCAGTGTCAAAAATAGTTCAACTAATTGTATAAATTCACAAACTTTTAACTTAACTGTTTTACCAGTTTTGCTCGGAGGAAGTTTAGAGGTTTCCTCAAGTACGGTCAATTGTTCGGGCTATAATGCAGGTGTGATTTCGAGTGTAAGTGTAGCTAGTGGCGGTAAAACTACGTATGCTTATCAATGGCAATCATCAACAGATAATCAAAATTTCGCTAATATTACTAGCGAAAATCTTACTACTTATAATCCACCCGCTTTAAATCAAACAACGTTTTATCGGAGAAAAGTAACAGATGCTTGCGGAGCGGAAGCGATTTCGTCAAATATTCATCAAATTCAAATCGTACCTGACCCACAGATTACGAT
>JAIXOL010000005.1 GCA_027486845.1 Cytophagaceae bacterium | reverse complement strand
TGAAGCTGTTTAAACTTTTATTTTTTTATTGATTTTACGTAAGAAAATGACTGAGAATGCGATAAAATGTAACGAAACCCAATTTTTCACCGAAAATTCAAACCTCACTAATAAAGCTTTAAATCCATCAATCCATGCATTTGAATGTTCAATTACCGACCTATCCTTGTATAATTCTTCGTCAAAAATATGTATCCCATTTTCATAAGGTTCAAGCCTTTTTTCCTCTGAAAAATTTCGTGGATTTGGTTTTACATTAAGAGTTATATCTTCACTTTCACACGCTTTACGAAAATTTTCACTGTCAAAACCAGGGTCAGCATTTAGAAACAATCCTTTCAAATTTATACTTGCCTTTTTCATAAGGTCGCAAATCTCTTTAAATAATGTTTCTATTTCAAATAAGTCATGGTGCCGTCCCTCTTGAGGAGTTGACATTCCAAGTATAACCCCCTGATTATCAGATAAAAACAAAGCATTTGTTGTATTACAAGCCTTCCGACCTTGATAACTAACCGCATCACCACCATTCTTAGCTGGGGTATGTGAACCATCAAATTCAGCACTAGATAAATCTAAAAATTGACGATTTGAACTTAATATATCAATCCAAATTTTTTGCCAACACCCATTTTTTGACCATTTGTTGAAATAATAAAATACTGATTGCCAACTTAAAACTCTTTCACTAAAAAACTGTTTAGTTGGTAATTCTCGCCACTGGCAACCTGTTTTCAAGCGATGAAAAATAGCTTCAACTACTTCAATTAAGGGTGCGGTGGTTTCAAATCCTCGTTCGCCTACTGTCAAATGTGGTAAAATCCACATTTCTATTGTACTTTTGCTAAGTATTCCCATTAGGCTTTTAGTTTTTGGTTCGCACCTCAAAATTAATACCTATTTGGGAATTTTTTTGGAAAGTTTAAACAGCTTCCTTATTTAAAATTATTACTTTTGAAAAGTTTTACAGAAACCCTAATTCAAATAAAGAACTATGAAGCAAAATCAAGTTATAATTAGAACATCAACTTTGTTCTTGTGTTATTTGATATTTACGATTTCTAATGCCTCCGCTCAATTTGGTGGTGGTTACGGTGGTTACGGCGGTGGCGGCTACGGTGGCTATGGCCGAGGCTATAATAGTGCCTTCAACAATCCAAGTTTCGATAATGGCAAACCAAAGCCTCCACCAGACCCAGACGAAGTTGCCAAGGAAGAAACTCGTATAATGGTAAAAAAAATGAAGTTAGATGAAGAGCAAGAAATCTTAGTTTCATCACTCAACGAGGATTATGCCTACCAGCGTAAGGATTTATACGAACTTATCAAGAAAGAGTTTGGTAGTACACAACCAACGCCCGCTCAAATAGCCAATGCAAAAGAGAAAATGGAGGCTTTGGAGATAAAAAAAGACAAAGAACTCGAAAAAATATTCACACCTGAACAATTCAAAACCTATCAGGATATGAAAAACAAAGCAAAAAAAGGCCAAAGGAAGTAATAATTACTAAAAACTTGGACTAAATTTAAAATGCCCTTATTTCGTTAAATATGGGCATTTTTTTATGTCTCTCAAAATTTAATTTCAGAAAATTCAAAATAACATACTATCACCTTTTATTTAGACGTTTAAACGTAAGTCCAAATAGCTATATGTGAAGAAAATTGCAATTATCATATTTACCAGTTTACACTTAAGCAGAACTTCGGTTAGGCTTCTTGGTATACTATTCTGGATGTTTTCTTTAAAAGCTATTGCCCAAAGCCCACTTCCAGATAGTATCATAAATACCTATCCCGATAGTATTCGTCCACGATTAAGCTACGCCATCAACTGGGATGCTCGAAGCTCAATAATCAAAGAAAAAAGAGTGAATATTTGGGGAGTAAATACAGGTATCATTTTAGGACCTAAACGAAACCAAATAACAATTGGTTATTATTGGCTAAATTTTAATTCTTACCAACGTCTACTTGATTTAAGAAAATCAGCTGCAAAAAGAGTTAATCTTGATTATTATACCAAAACCGACCTCTATTTTTTTAGTTTGATGTACTGGAAAAACTTTGTCAATAATAAAAGATGGCGAATAAGTGTCCCTTTTGAAATCGGTATTGGAGCTACCAATAATGAAAATGTTGGACTTCTTAACGAGATTCAGATTTGGAAACGAAAGGATTATTTTATGCCTATACAAGCTGGTGTATATATAGGTTGGAAGGCTACTCGCTGGGCAGGATTTGCTGTCCAAGGTGGGTATCGTTTTGCACTGCGAAAGAGAAACATTCCTGAGTCATACAACGGCTTATATTATAGTGTTGGAGCCAACGTACAATTAGAACTTCTTACAGATTTCTACAAATGGGTCTTCAGAAACAAAAAACCTAAAGATATAATAAATTAAAAATTCAACAGAAATAGATTTAGGGAAATCAAAAAAATATTTATTTTTACTTCCTAAATAACGAGCGACACAAAATTTAAAAAATTTATTTTTGACAGATATAATTACATCTAATTGATAAAACATTTACTGAGTGGTTCATACAATAAAAAACACTTTTTTTTGTTGCATTTACATAAAATTCTTTATATGTTTGTTTCATCAAAATTAAAAAAACAAAAAAATACTTGTATCAATATATAATTTTGTTTTATCTTTGATTCGTAATTAAAAATTTAATTATTTTTGCACTACGGTGCAACCTTTGGTAAGAAAATTTCGTTTTATATATAGAAATAAAGCATTAAAGATAAAAGTTGTGTGGATTTAGTAGCGGGAAAGGCTGGAATTATTTATTCCAGTCCTTTTTTTATGTGCCTAAAAAAAATAAATCATTTTTGATTCAACGGATTTCAGAAAAAACAGAGTCTTTCATTTAGAAAATCGATTTGGCATTATATAGTTTTTTTATAAAAATTGTGCGGATTCAATTAAAAAAAGCTAGTTGATTGAACCAGCCTTTTTAAGTTAAAAATCACCATAATTGACTTGTAAACAGGGTAAACCCAGCTCTAAACGCCATAAATCGACAACTTGATTTCGGTCGTCAAGTACAAATTTCACGAAATACTGCCCTTTTACATGAGCTTCATATAGCTCTTTTTTTACCACAGAATCTTTTCGATTATCACCAGTGGCTCGCATAAAAAGTGCATCATAAGGTATTCGATTATAAGCCAACCAATTTGTGGTTGGTCGTCGAGCGGCTTCATCTCGGCCTGACATCAAGATAATTTTCATACCTAATAATGCATAATTTTTCAAGATTTCGGCAATCGGCTCGTTCAATAAATCAGTTTCGCAACGCACAGAATCAAACGGGCTACGGTTGTGGATAATCGCCAAAGTTCCGTCAAGGTCGCATAAAATTGCAGGCGGCAAAGTATCATCTTGAGGCTGATAATGCGGACCTCGTTTGCTCAAATCTATATCTTTTTGGGTCGTGTTTATCGGCACTTTTTCTTTAGCAATATGGTCGTTATACATTCGCATAATTACGTCTCGACCAACTTTTTTCTCACGCAGTTCATCACGATCCAGGCATTCTTCGAGGGAAGTTTCCATTGTTTTAAATTCAATTTTTACTTCCTGCCCTGTCTCTTTTTTATATCGCCCAACAACCTGCTGGATACGCTCAATCGGGCGGTCAGATAAATTTGTATCATCAATTACAACGTGTTTGCCTTCTTTCAAGGCCTCTATGAGCATCATATCTCGCACACGCTCAACAAATTTTTCGTTGGTAGAAGAATGATGAGAATTATCCAGCATTGCACGCAACTCATCTTTGTTGAGTCGTTTCCATGCTCCTTTGTTTTCATCAATTAGGTTTCGTGCATAAGTAGATTTTCCACTGGCTGGTAAGCCTCTTAGTATTAATATTGTTTTCATATTTCAATTTTATTGGCAAACGGCTTTTCAAATTTTGGTCGAATCAATTTCCAAATGATGTGGTCATAAGGTCGATTTTCCATCATTTTAAACAAAATTGCTGGGTATTGGCAAGTTTGATAATAAAGAGCTGTTTCTTTTTTGGTTGCTAATATCTTAAATTCTGAGTGGGCTTCGGACTCAATTTTGGCAAAATCGTTCAATAATTTAGCGTGAGTTTGCTTTACCCAATCATAAAATTCGTCGGGTACTCGTTCCAATATTGGCAATAATTCGTGTCCTTCTTTCAGATATTCCCAAATATTTATAGTCGAAACCCTTGTAATAATTTTATGAATCCTAACGTATTCTTCAAATTTCACTTTTAGTCGATACCCGCTCTTAAATTTCACCACAAAACCTTCTCGGTTTTCTTCTTCCAAAGCCTTTAATTGTTTCAAATCATTCAGACCTTCGTACCGTTTTACGATTTCAAAATGTTCGTGCGTCGGCAATGGAATTTCAAAGCCCGATTTTGTATCAATCACTGCCAAAAGTACCAATTTTTGTGCATCTCCAAAATCAATTACAATTCGGTTTTCGGGATAAATGATTTCAAACAAATATGTTTTTGTTGGGTCTAAATATTTGATTGAATCGGCATATTTTGTGTGCAAAAGCTCGGTTGCAACGATTGCTTGTTCGCTCGTAAACGAACCACGTGTGGCAATTGCGGGCTTACTATCGACCCAATATAAAATACCGAGCGAGCCATCCATTTTTTCGTAAACCTCAAAAGGTTCATCTGGCAAAATCAAGTTTTCGGATTCTTCTAAATTAAAAAACTTCTGAAACGGCCGAGCTACAACTTCATGCAAATCATTCATTATCAAGCCTCTACAAGCCAAAGTGCATTCGTTCCAAAGTCGGTCATATTGAGCTTTGGGTGAATAATTATAGATATACAAATCAGCCGTTGGGTGTTTTTGTACATTGATATAATCGTTGGCGATGAGTTGTTTTAGGTCTTGGATATTCATTTTGATTTAATTTGATGACACAAAGTAAAAACACTATTACGCAGTCTATTTGCGTAGATAAAAAATATTTTTATTATTTTTGAGATTCACGATTTGCAAATCGCAAATTTATAAAAGTATATCTAAAATGCCCACCAACCGCAACGCCCTTATTCGCTATAAAGTTATTGATAGCTGTCTTCAAAGACGCAACCGTAAATGGACGATCGAAGGTTTAATCGAGCAGGTTTCTGAGGCTCTTTATGAATACGAAGGTATGGATAAAGGTATTAGTAAACGCACAATTCAGGCCGATATTCAGATGATGCGAAGCGATAAACTGGGCTACTTTGCTCCTATCGTGGTGCTTGATAAAAAATATTATACTTATGAAGACCCAAATTATAGTATTACCAATATCCCGATTTCGGATGCTGATTTGGGCAGAATGAACGAAGCTATTGAACTTTTGAAGCAATTCAAGGGTTTTTCGCACTTTCAGCAACTCAATGAAGTGGTACAAAAACTCGAAGACCATGTGTATTCGGTGGCAAATAAGAAACGCTCAATCATTGATTTCGAGAAAAATGATAATCTACGTGGACTTTCGCACCTTGATTTGCTCTATAATTCGGTGATTCATAAGAAAGCGGTGCAAATGACTTACCAATCATTCAAGGCACGGGCGGCGAGTGTGTTTTATTTCCATGTTTGGTGGTTGAAAGAGTTTAAAAATAGATGGTTTGCCGTTGGTGTGCGACACGGACAAAAAACCGTAACTCATTTGGCACTCGACCGTATTTTAAAATTAAGTATTGAAGAAAAAACTCCTTACCGAGAAAACACCGACCTCGACCCAGAATTGTTTTATAAAGACACCATCGGCGTGACAGTTTCAGAAAATATGCAAGCTGAATATGTACAAATTTGGGTCAATTCCGAACATGCTCCTTATGTCGAAACCAAGCCTTTGCATCATTCGCAAATTCTATTGGAAAGGCTTAATGATGGCATCGTAATTCAGATTCAGGTACAGTTGAATTTTGAATTGGAGAAAGAAATACTTGGTTTTGGTGAAGGAATGAAGGTTTTGATGCCCGAAAGGCTCAAAAAAAGGATTTTTTATCGGATGAGTAAAAGTTTACAGAATTATGATTCTTAGCACAATTTTCCAAATTGCCTATCGCGTGACAATTTGGAAAATTGTGATACCAAATCAATTCAATTTCACCGCCCAAGCACGCTCGAAGACATCGCCTGAGGGTAGAATATTGATACCTTCTTTTTCTGTCAATTCTTGTGAATGTCTGACCGAATCAGCAATGCCGCACCACGGTTCGATGCAAACAAAATCGGCATCTTTGGCTGCCCAAATACCAAGAAATGGAAATCCTGCGAAATCAAATCGAAGTGAATGTTCACTTTTATCAGACTTCAATGTTATGGTAGAGGAGTTTAATTGCTTGAAAACCAAAGCATCTTGATGAAATAGTTCTTTTGTCAAAGGCAAAAGTTTGGTTTCGATTTCGACTAATTCATCATCAATGAGAGCCGGGTCAAAAATTGATTCAGATTCGTCGAGAATCAATCCTTTCGAACTTAATGGCCAACGTTTAAAATTTTCTTCTTCTTCAAATTCTAAATAATAATCTCGGTAAGTCAGGCCTTCTTCGAGTGGAACTGCAAAAGCAGGATGACCACCTACTGAAAAATACACATCGTTTTCACCCAAATTAGTTACATGATAAGTTACGCTCAGCAAATTGGCATAAAGTTCATAAACCAAACGAAATTCAAACTCAAATGGATAAACTTTAAGCGTATCTTCGTTGGAGCGAAGCAAGAAGCTTATGCCATCGTCCCAGTGGTCTTCGATTTCAAAAATCATATCACGAGCAAAACCGTGACGAGGTAAATTATAGGTTTTACCTTCGAAGGTATAGCAATTATCTTTCAAGCCGCCAACAATCGGAAATAATACTGGAGATGATTTACCCCAAAATACTGGGTCAGCCCCCCACATATATTCCAAATCGTGTTCTTTATGGTAAAGACTCACCAACTCTGCCCCTTTTGGGTCGATACCGACCTCTAAATATTCGTTTTCTATGTAATACATTTGTGCAATAAGCTTTAGGCTATATGACTTAGGCAGTTGCAAGGATGCAGCTTACTGCTTAGAGCATAAAGCAATTTATCCAAACAACTCACTAAAAACCTCCTCCAACTTGCTGGCTGCGGAGATTTGTATTTTGTATTGCTTAGTATCTAAGCCTTTTAGGTTATATTTTGAAATAAATATTTTTTTAAAACCAAGTTTTTCAGCTTCCGAAATACGATTTTCTATTCGATTAACGGCACGAACTTCTCCACCTAGACCAACTTCGGCCGCAAAACAACATGAACTCGGCACACTTATGTCTTCGTAGGATGAAACAATTGACACACAAACCGCCAAATCAATGGCTGGGTCTTCTACTTTCAAGCCACCCGCAATATTCAAAAAAACATCTTGTGTTCCAAGTCTGAAACCGCCTCTTTTTTCGAGAACAGCTAATAACATTTGCGTACGTCGACTATCGAAACCATTACTAGTTCGTTGGGGAGTTCCGTAGGTAGCTACGCTTACCAGCGACTGAATTTCAATCAAAAGTGGACGATTTCCTTCAAGCATTGCCGCAATTGTGATGCCGCTCAAATCTTCTTCACGTTGTGAAATCAAGATTTCGGAAGGATTACTAACCTGACGCAAGCCAGTACCTTGCATTTCATAAATACCGAGTTCGGAGGTACTTCCGAAACGATTTTTGGTTGTACGCAAGATTCGGTAAGTCATGTGGCGATCACCTTCAAACTGCAAAACAGTATCAACCATGTGTTCGAGTACCTTTGGGCCAGCCAAACCCCCATCTTTTGTGATATGCCCAATCATAATTACGGGCGTGTCAGATTCTTTCGAGAATTTCATTAACTCGGCAGTACATTCTTTTACCTGCGACACACTGCCTGCTCCTGATTCAATCAAAGGCGAGGATAATGTTTGAATTGAGTCGATAATTACGATATCAGGTTCTGTAAGTTCGATTTGGCGAAAAATATTATCAGTCGAAGTTTCATTCAATATATAACACTTATCATTCACATATTGCATACGCTCAGCACGCATTTTAATTTGTTGCTCGCTTTCTTCACCCGATACATAAAGAATTGTATAATCTTTTAGGCTTAAAGCAATTTGTAACATGAGTGTAGATTTACCAATTCCAGGTTCGCCACCAATCAAAACCAGTGAACCAGGTACAATTCCACCGCCTAGCACTCGGTTGAGCTCATCATCTTCAGTTACGATTCTATAACGCTCTTGGGTAGTAATTTCAGTGAGCGTTTTTGGTTTATTTGCAGTGCGTGGTGTACCCGATGAGGTAAATTTCCAATTACCTTTTTCAGGTTCTTCTTTAGTCAATACTTCTTCTACCATTGTATTCCATTCACCACAAGAAGTACATCGACCGAGATATTTTGGTGAACTAAATCCACAACTTTGGCAGAAATATGCCGTTTTTATTTTTGCCATTTATATAAGTTTCAAATGCACAAGGCACAAAGGTTACTCGGTCTTAGTACAGTATTTAACAGTATTTTAATTATTTAACAAAAAGCTTATTTCATTACAAATTGTTAATCTTTCGTTAATAAAATACGAATTTGCGAATAATCTACGTTATTTCCTCGAAACCGACTGAGATAAAAGTTTATACTCATAGGTGGCAAGATTATTTTTAGCCTAATTTATTAAAAAACATTAGATTTTATTCAATTATGGACCTATCTCTATTTTTTTCTACGTTTACTAATAACTTAACAAAAACTAACATGAAAAAAATCACGGTTTTTACTCTTTTCTTATTCTTTGGCCTATTTACTAATGCTTTTGCTCAAAAAGGTTTTCAATTGGGTATCAAAGGTGGTGTTACATTCAACCAAGTTTATACCGATGCCGGTTCAATTAGTAAAAATATTTCTCAAAGCTACGATTCAAAAACTGGCTACGTAGCAGGTGTTTGGGGACGCTTTGGTGATAAATTATACATACAACCTGAATTACTATTGGCACAAAAGGGTGGCACGATTGATATTCAGAATGTAGGAAAAGTGAAGTTTTCTTATAGTAATCTCGATGTCCCAGTTTTGGTAGGCTTTCGTTTTTTGAAGATTTTTAGAGTGAATGCTGGCCCAGTTGCTACGTTTAAAATTTCGGAAGACCAAAAACTAAAAGATGCCTTGAAAGACCTCACTTCAAACGACAATGCTATCAAAAATGCTTCGTTTGGCTATCAGTTGGGTGTGGGCGTAAAAATCTTGGGCATCAACCTTGATTTGAGAAAAGTTGGAAGTTTATCGGAGATTTCGGCTTTAAACATGAGCAATAATCAATTTAAAGACAAAGGCTGGCAATTTACAGTTGGTTTCAAGATTATTTAATTAGTTAAGGATTTTTTTGATAGTGAAGAATCTCCCAATTGGGGAGATTCTTCTGTTTTAAAGCTAGGTATTTTCGGAAATTCATAAATATTTATACATTTGTTAAAATCAATATAATCAATCTGCCTAATTAAAGTCAAAAATGACATTACAACAACTTTTTCAGCAAATCGGAGAAAATCCCAATTTTATACTTATTTATTTTCTGATTATTCCAGTTTCGGCAATTATTGCAGGAGTTTTAGGTAAAGGAGAAGGACATCTTTCGCCATGGAAATATCTATATGCAAGCTTGATTTATTTGGTGAGTATTCCTGGTATTTTTGCAGTTGCACTCAATACCTACTTCTTTTTGTTTCAAAGAGGCGACATAATGCAAACCGATATTTATATACAAGTTTTACCTTTAATCGTTATGCTTGTAACAATTTTCGTGATTCGTAGAAATGTTGATTTATCGCTCATACCGGGTTTTGATAAAATTTCTGGACTTTGGTTCTTTCTTTTTGCTACGATGTTTTTAATGTGGATGCTTGAAAAAGTTCGTTTTGTTGTTTTCTCTTATTTACCTTTTCAATATTTACTTGGTATTTTCGCTATCCTATTTACTTTGATTTATTTAGGTTGGAAGAAAATTATAAAGTAAAAAAACATAAAAAATCCTTGCTGATTATTTCAGCAAGGATTTTTTATGAACTAAAATCTAAATTACTTATTCAAGAAATCAATTGAACTCACACCAAATAATGGTTTTCCTTCCGCTTTTGGGTTTTTGAATACAAAATAAAGATTATGCTGACCAGTAGTATTTACACTTACTTTCAAGGGCATCATATTAGATTCAGAAACCTCAGCTTCTGCCAATAAAGTTCCGTTTGGTGAACCCGAACGCACTTCAAATTTACCACCTACACTCTGACCTTTCTGCGAAAATGCTCCAATAGTTAGTCCTTTTATACCCGTTAAATCAATATTTTTAAATCCAAAGTAAGCACCATCTTCGGTAGCAATCACAATTTCTCCACCCAATGCTTCAACATTAAATTTTGAGGTAGATTTGCTATCGTCAAACGAAACTGCTTTCACTTTCGAGCTACGTAATGCAAATGATTCTGAGTTTGACAAAGGCCCAATTAGTTTACCACCTTTATCTGTGTAGGTTGCCTGAATGATATAAGCCCCGTCTTTTTTGCCTTTATGTGCATTTGTCTCGTAAGCTGCTTTGATTGGTTGAGAAGCCTTTTTCGCATCGTTTAAGGAAAGAATATAATCAACCATGTCACGAGCATCTGAAAGCGAAACTTGCGGGTGAGCAGCCATTGCTTGTTCGCCCCAAACACCTCCACCACCTTTGATTACCTTCTCAGCCAACTGATTGATAGACGTTTGTCCACGACGGTATTTTTTGGCTACGTCAATATATGCAGGCCCGATAGATTTTTTGTCAATTGCATGGCAAGCCTTACAATCGCTTAAATCAATCAGACGTTTTCCAGCTGCAAAATTCATATTTTCTTTGTGTCCTTGCTCAATCATTGTTTTGTCATAACCTTCCAAATAATTGATATTCACAACCACATCAGCGGCATCAATGCCTTTGGCTGTTGTTCCATCTTCTTTATCGGCTACACTTATTTCATAATCAATTTTTTGGTCATCGAAGAAAAAAGTTTTATTGCTTTTCACAGCGATATTTACTTTTGGTTCGGCATTACCAACTTTCACTTTTACTATTTGATTTACTTTGTTTCCTACACCGTCCGTTACAGTCAAAACAACATCATACTCGCCTGCTTTCGCAAAAGTAATTTTCGGATTTGGTTGAGTACTTGTTGGCATTCCTTTTCCAAAATTCCAGGCATATTTCAAGGCATCCTTATCATAATCCATCGTTCCTTCTGATGAAAAAGCAACTGTCAACGGAGCTGCACCTGCTTTTTTGTCAGCTTTTGCAAACACAACTGGCTTACGGTTTCCTGCGTTGTATTCGATTACCGAAAGCGTAGCGTCTTCGTTTTGCGTAAACCAATTCATGCCATAATCCAAAACGAACAATCGTCCATCTTTCGAGAAAGCCATATCCATTGGGTGAGCAAATTTTGTACTTGGCATAAAACGTTCCATTCCTGTATAATTCCCTTCTTTATCCATGCTTACCAAATAAATCCAGTCACGCATCCACTCGTAGGCAAAGAATTTTCCATCAAAATAACTTGGTAATTTCTTCGGACTTTTATCATAATCTTCTGAATAATAAACAGGTCCTGCCATCGGGTTACAACCACCTTTACCAAACTCTGGATAAAGTTTCGAATCGCCATAACCGTAATAAATCCATGCTTTTTGAGCAGCTGGAAGTTCTCTTAAACCCGTATTATTTGGAGAATCATTGATAGGTTTCAAAGCATCATATTTTTCACCTGACTCTTTTTTAGCGAAATCAAAATGATTATATGCAAAATTTGGTCCTGTGAAAATCGGCCAACCAAAAAAGCCTGGTTTACGTGCTTGATTAAATTCTACAATACCTTCAGGGCCTCGCTTATCGTTACTTTTTCCTGCATCTGGACCAACATCGCCCCAGTATAAATAACTTGTACGCTTATCAACCGCAATTCTGTAAGGATTACGCATTCCCATCGCATAGATTTCTGGTCGACTTCGCTCGGTACCTACTGGAAATAAATTTCCTTCTGGAATTTTATATGAACCATCCATTTGAGGTGTAATCCTAAGAACTTTTCCACGTAAATCATTGGTATTTCCTGAAGAACGAAGAGCATCCCAACCTGAGCGGCCTTCTTGAAAATCAATCGGAGCGTAGCCATCAGAAGCAAAAGGATTAGTATCATCACCCGTAGAAAGGAAAAGATTTCCTTTACCATCCCAGTCGATTGAACCACCTGTGTGACAACATTCATCACGCTTTACTCCAACACGCAAAACCACTTTTTCAGAAGCAAAAACTACTGTATCTTTTTGATCATCATACACGAATCTTGACAAGAAATTATCTTTCGTTACTTCACGCGTATCGTTTGGTGTGTAGTATAAATAAATCCAGTTGTTTTTTGCATAATTTGGGTCAATGCCTACGCCCATCAAACCGTATTCAAATTTTGTGTATGCTGGCATTTGAGCCGCAATTTTGACCTTATTCGTAGCAGGATTCCAAACTTTTACTAAACCTTTTCTTTCTGTGAAAATCACTTTCCCGTTTGGTAAAACAACTAATTCGGTTGGTTCATTGAGATTTGTAGCCAAAATAGTTCGTTCAAAACGATTTTCTTCTGGAGCTCTTTGCGTTTTGACTTTTGAATAATCTAATTTTTCGGCCAATGCCCATTTCAAACCTTGCCAAAAGTGTTCGGTCATTAATGGTTCAGTGAAAGTTTCGGGAGTATGTCCGTAATTTGAGTAAAAAGATTTTCCACCGTCAAACTCATGGTACCAAGCCATAGGGTGAAAATCACCCATTTTTCCCATTTGATAGCTTGATTCATCAACTTTAACAATAAATTTCAAAATATCTTTTTTCAAAGATTTAAAATCATAAAATTCATCTTTACGCTCAAAAGTCTCAGGAAAATGTGCCGAGGCAGGAAAAGTCTTATCAAGTGTAACCATCTTACCAATTTGCACATTTGATACTTTACCACCAGGGTGGCTTGCAAAATATCCGCCCATCAAATCATTGTACCAAGGCCAGTTATATTCTGTATCAGAAGCTGCATGAATACCTACATAACCTCCACCCGCTTGAATATAACGCTCAAAATCAGCTTGTTGAGCAGGATTCAAAACATCGCCTGTAGTGCTTAACCACACAACAGCGTTGTATTTTTTAAGGTTTTCTTCGGTAAATTTGGAAGCATTAGTGGTAGTATCAATCGCAATACCCTGTTTTTTACCGAGTTCAAGGAAATATTGATTTCCTTCTTTAATTGAATTATGGTGAAAGCCTCTTGTTAAAGAAAATACTAATACTCTTTTTTGGGCTTGTGCTCCCAAAACACTCAGCAAGAGTGCGTAAAGCAAAACAATTTTTTTCATTTGAAAAATACAGGTTGGGGTTTAAAATTCAAAAACCAATAATAGTAGTTTGAGATGAAAAAATCAATGAATTTCTTCGTCCAAAAACAAAGATATATAAAAATGCAGTCTTTAAATGTCGTATAGACACTAAAAAGTATTTTTAGGAGATAAAGTATAACTTTGTAGCGAGAATCCGCAATGAATTACACTCTAAAAAAGTAACCAACACCTTTGATTGTCATGATTTCAAGGCTTGGGTCGTCTTTGAAATACTCTCGAAGTTTGGTCATGTAAACATCCAGATTACGGGAATTAAAGTACGAATCATCGCCCCAAATCTGCATCAAAATATCTTTACGGCTGACGATAGTATTGCGATTTTCGGACAAAATCTTTATCAATTCAGCTTCTCGGTGGCTAAGTTTCTTAATTTTATCTTGATGACTGAGTTCGTACTTATTTAAGAAAACTTCGTACTGACCAATCGTGATAACATTAGTTGCGTTTATGTTTTTTTTTTGCGTTAGATTGAGCAAATTATTGATACGAATAATGAGTTCTTCCATGCTAAAAGGCTTTCGGATATAATCATTTCCGCCTGATTGAAATCCCTTTGCCAAATCGTCAGTTTGGGTTTTAGCAGTTAGAAAAATTATCGGAATTGTAGGATTTAACTGCCTAATCTCTGTTGACAGTTTGAAACCATCTTTATTAGGCAGCATCACATCAAGCACACAAATATCAGGCTTGTGCTGTCCATAAGCCACAAGTCCATCTTTGCCGTCTGTAATCATAATTACCTCAAAACTTCTACTTTCGAGGCTTTCTTTTACTATTTTGCCTAAAAATGGTTCATCTTCGGCATATAATATTTTTGTTTTCATACAGTTTTCAAAAGAACTATCTCAAATTCAATTCCTTCACCCTGCTTATTTACCAAACTGATTGTTCCTTTATGTTGTTCTACAATACTTTTTACATAACTCAAACCAAGCCCATAGCCTTTGGTATTGTGGGTATTGCCAGTTGGGACTCGGAAAAACTTTTCAAAGATTTTATGTTGATATTCCTTCGGAATGCCGATGCCGTTATCGGTAAAGGTCAAGATAAATTGTTTGTTTTTTTCGGTTAAGACAATCAATATTTCGGGGGTATTTGCGGTGTATTTTAAAGAGTTATCCAACAAATTATAAATAACATTGGTCAGGTGAATTTCGTCACCTTTAAAAACAAAGTTTTGCCCATGCGTTTCAAATTGCACATCAGCTTGGCATTTTTCAAACTGCAATCTCATGGTGTTCAGCACTTGCTCAACTAGTTGTTTCAAATTGATTTCTGATAAATTTAATTCAAGCTTTTGTTGCTCGAAAACTGCCATTTTTAACACGCTATCTACCAAAACCGATAATCGATTAAGTTCGTTTTTTGAGATTGCGAGATATTCTTTAGTCAATTCTGGATTTTGCAAGCCCCCAAAACTACTCAATGCTTCAATGGCAACACTGACTGTAGAAATGGGAGTTTTTAGTTCGTGGGTGATATTGCTTACAAGGTCGTTTCTGAGCAAAGTTAAGCGTTTCTGCTGCTGTAAACTCCTAAAAATGAGCCAAAAGGCACAGGAAGTTACGGTAATCAAAAAGAGTGAAAACAGAATTTGAGGTATGATTTTTTTGAGTAAAAAGCTTTCGTAAGTACTAAAATTTGCCAAGAATGATTTAGAATGAGAGGGGCTTTCAACGGTGATTCCCGACAAACTAAATTGAGATTTTACTTTGGGTGAAACAAATACATCAAAAGGTAAATCAATTGCCGATTTAATCAGTTTTCTTTGAAAGGCCTTCGCCACATCAAGTCTCCGAAGCGAATCCTGAGTGATGCGAAGTGTTATTAATGTATCTCCGACACTTTTCTTTAAAGTAAAATTAGACTTAGATTTTATACTCACTTTTTCGAGCTGAATACTCGGCAAAACCATATTTGTGTCAGGCTGATTTGTTGAAAAACTAAAACTTTTACTCGAATCACGATTTACATTTATTGTCAATCTACTCGCACCTGCTTTTTGTTGCACAACCGAAATCATTCTCGTCAAAATTCGCTTTACTGAATCATTCATCTGATTGCGAGAAAATGTAAACTTTATCATTTTAAGTGACGTATCTGTTACACTTAAAGAACTATCAGCCAGCAAATTAACGGGCCTCATAGTCATTAAAATTTTAGGATTTTCAGGTATTTTTTTGACCTTAAAAGTTTTTTTTGGAATTGCTTTTGCCATCGGCAACTGCATTTGATTGACAATCATTGAGTCTTGCAGTTCTGAAATTGTAGCATCAAAAATCTGACTGATGTTGTCTTTCAGTAGTTTTTTTTGCTCAAAATAATTTTGCCTTATCCAAAAGAATTGAAAAAATAGTAACAATAAAATACTGCTAACTATCAATATTATTGGGAGCTTATTTTTTATATCATTTTGCATCAAACAAATGTAAGGTTTTTCATAAATAACACCATAGTTTTTAACCTAAATTAACCTTAAATCAACCTACTTTAACCCTAAATCAAGCAAAAAAATCTCAATTTTGCTTTAAACTAAATTGATAAACAAAATGAAAAAAATAGTAGTAATTGCCGCCATTCTGGGTAGTTTTGGCACTTTAAAAGCCCAAAAACAAGAAGGAATTATTGATTTTGAGCAAAAAATAAATATGCACAAACGTATGACTGATGAGTCGATGAAAGCCATGATTCCAGAGTTTAGAAGCACGCAACACCAATTGTTTTTCAATACCAACGAATCGGTTTACAAATTACTCGAAAAGGAAGACGATGAAGATGAAACTTTAGGTGGAGGAACCGTAACATTAAAGTTTACAATGCCCAAAAACGAACTATATCGCAACTTTACTACCCAGAAAAAAATTGACCTCAAAGAAATGCTTGGTAAGAAATATCTGGTAAACGACACAATCCAAACAATGGCTTGGAAGCTTGGTACAGAAAGTAAAAAAATTAAAAGTTTTGAGTGTATGAAAGCGACGATGGTCAATAGTGAAACCAAAAAAAATATTGTAGCATGGTTTACCCCCGAAATTAGCTGCCCAAGCGGCCCTGAAATCTACGGTACTCTGCCAGGTATGATTCTGGAAGTAAATGTAAACGATGGCGAGATTGTTTATACTGCCAACAAAATAACGTTTACGAAACTCAAACCAAACGACCTAAAGCAACCAACAGAAGGCAAACCAACTAGTCCCGAAGCGTTCAAAAAAATGATAGACGATTTTAAAGCTAATAATGGCAATGGAATTAAAATTATGAGAAACTAAGATTAACTCAAACAAAAAAACATAACCTATTGAAATTCAATAGGTTATGTTTTTTTCGTTGTTAGCTATCTCACTGCTGAATAATTCTCATAACACCCTGCGACTTTCCACCCAAAGGTTTATTGAGTGAGTAAGTAAAACTTACCAAAAAGTAGCGTCCTAACGAGCGAACACGACTATCTTCCACAAAATTTAGATTTGCTTGACGATTGATTCCTACATTTTTATTAAGGGCATCAACCACCGAAAATTTCATTTCGGCACGGTTATTTTTTAGGAAAAGTTTAGCAACTGAAGCATTCCAAAGTGGTATTTTTTGATTAAAACTGGCGTAAAGTAAATAGTCGAAATTAGTGCTAAGCCTCCAATTTTTAGATAGGTTTACATTTGATTCTACAAAGTAAGTTTGGTTGACAAAACTTTGGTTAAACTCTTTACTAATAGCATATTGCGTTTTATTAAAAGCTATTTCTCCGCCAAAAGCAATACTCACAAATTCCTTGAAATCATACTGCCAACGCAACTCCGACGAACCCAAATAACGGCTGGTTGTATTCTCGACATTGTTAATAAAATTTATACCTTGATTAAAAGTAAGTTTAGTATTAATATTGAGTTTACTCCTTAGTTCTTTAATCGAAAATCCGAGCGAAAAATTGCCATTTAAAGCTACATCTTTTGCAACATTGATAAGCTTTATCTGCTGACGAAGGGCATCATCGGTAGTTTGGGCAGTGGCAATTTTGTTGTTTGTGTAAGTCATTGATAAGAATAAAAACAAACTACTAAAATTCGATTGATTGAAACGATTAGAATTCAAACTTAGACTGTGAGCATATTCAGGAATTAGGTCAGGATTACCGATTTGTATTCTCAATGGGTCGGTATTTTCAGGAATTGGGTTTAGCTCATTAAGCGATGGCTCACGCACCGAAGTTTCGTAGTCGATATTTATATTTTGTCTTGTTTCGGTAGTAATTACTAAGTGGGCATTTGGCAAAAAATTATTAAATCGGCGATTAACCACAAAGTTTTTATTAGGTATCTGTCCATCCAAAACCGACGATTGTAAGGCAATTCCAGTCGAAAAATTGTATTTTTTATGTACCATTCGGTAACTCATACCAAATCGATTATACCAATATTCGTTGATAAATTTATTGCTCAATCCTTCATTTAAGCTTGATTTATCTTCACCCAAATCATATACTTGGCGGTCGATTCGATTGTTGTTTTCTCGAAGACTATAATTTAGTTCTATGTATTTCTTGCGAGCAATTGGCTCCGAATATGACAAATTCATCCCCCAGTTTTGACTATCGTTTTGCTGCGAATTTCGCTGGTCAATCGTATCCCGTACCACTCCTCCTCGGTATGAATTAATAGCAGCTAAAGTACCATTATTGTTATTTTGGTTTATTCCAAATGTGAGGTTTGCAGTCATATTTCGTCCTTTTTTGCGAAATTTATGTCTAAACAGTAGATTTGCATTATAATTCAGCCCCAATCCTTCTACCACTACTCTCCTATTTCCTTCGTTTTGAAGTACTCCTTTATAGTCTATATTTTGGCTTTTGCCTTCGGTTCTGAGCTTAGTTTCGTTTAAAATAAAATTAGAAACAAACTTCATCGAATTGAGCGAATCAATCTTATGGTCAAGTGTAAAATTGAGTCGATGATTGGTATTCAGGTTGTTTTGAAGGGTCTTTTGGATTGTAGAAAAGTTACGGTTCTGCAAAAAATTTTGTCGAATCAAGTCAGTTTCAATAACATTATTCATTGAATTTAAAAAATAGCTGCCATTCAATTCGGTCTTTGGAGAAAAAGGTTCGTTGAAATTCACCCCACCTGCCCATGACCTTACAAAACCATTATTTCGGCCGCCGATATTGAGCGGAATTGCTCCATCATTAGCGTTAAATTCTAATCGCAAAGAGCCACCTCCACCCGCCATCATTCGCTGCATATCGCCCGAAAAATTGAGGTAATCTTCCATCGAAAAACCTTGCTTATTCACATTATTTCCCAATAATAATAATGACCTTTGGCGAGCTTTATTAAATCGATTAAGGTTCGATTTGACCTCAAATCGCCCGTTATCGCCCACTCCTGCAGTTGTTTTACCGAAAGTCATTTTCTTACGGTCTTCTTTCAGTTTAAGGTTAATCGTTTTTTCTCGGCTACCATCATCAATCCCCGTAAATGCTGTTTGGTCTGATTTTTTATCGAATAATTGTACTTTATCTACGGCATCGGCGGGCAAATTTTGCGATGCAACTTTTGGGTCTTTTCCAAAAAACTCTTTTCCGTCAACTGTAATACTTCGTACTTTCTCGCCCTGTGCCGTAATATTTCCATCTCTATCTACCTGCACACCTGGCAGTTTTTTTAGTAAATCTTCAACTGCAGCATTAGGTTGTGTACGAAATGAACCCGCATTAAACTCAACCGTATCACCTTTGATTTGAACGGGTAAAGCTTCAGCTTTTACGGTTACAGCATCGAGTTCATTATTAAAAATTTGCATTTTTACTTCGCCTAAATCTACCATGTCAGTCGAGGGTTTCTCAATAACTTTTATGTAGTTTTTGTAGCCAACGAAGGTAATTTTGATGAAATAATCATTAAAGACTAAGTTTTTTAATTCAAAAGTGCCTCTTACAGTTGTTCGGGCAAAAGTAATAAGAGAAGAATCTTTGGCAGAAAGGAGAAGTACAGTAGCGTTTTCTAAAGGTTTTTGTTCGGCATCGAAGATAGTTGCTTTTAACGAAAACTTTGTAGGATTTTGGGCAAAAACACCCAAATTTAGCAACAGCAAATAATTCACCAGTAAAATCTTTCTCATAATTTTGTGCATTTTATTTGCTCAAAGTTATGGTTTCATTACTGTGTAAAAGGTTAAATTTGCTTGATATAAAGTTAATAAAGGTTAATGGATTTGCTAATTTTTAAAAGTAAATAATTTTTATGCTATTGTAATCTAAAAAGTAACTCGTAATAAATCATTCGGATTAAATTTACTTCAACACCTCAATCAACTCCGCAATCATCAAAGCAGTTGCTCCCCAAACAATTTGTTCTTGAATCACAAAACATGGTGTTTCAAGTTTTTCGCCTCGGGTTTCAACAGTTCTTAACTGCACAATTGATGGGTCAAGAATTTCAGAGATTGATACTTCAAAAACTCCATCTACCTCACGCTCATCAGGGTAAAAATCAGGACGTGTAGGCATATATCCAACCACAGGTTGACAAAACATATTTGAAGGCGGAATAAACAATTCAGTCAGATTTTTAATAATCTTTACATCAGTAGCTTTTATACCAATTTCTTCTTGAGCTTCACGTAAGGCAGTTGCTTGAATATCTTTATCTTTCAATTCTGCTCTACCACCTGGAAATGCCATTTGCCCACCATGCACACCATCATATTGCGGACGTAAAATCAAAGGCAGAAAGATATCTTCACCTTTTGGATAGAACATTATCAACACCGCACTTCGCCGAGTACTTGCATTTGTCTCAATTTTTGCTTTAAGTCGGTATGGTGCCATTTTTTGCATGATAGTTTCATGCCCTGGCAAAGGTTGCTCAGAAAGTCGTTTGTTGAGAGAATATACAAAATCAGCAAAATTCACGATTTTAGGTGTTGGTCAAATGCTAAAAAATCAGATAATAATGGCAATATAATAAATAAACTAAGGCATAAACAAAGTTGTTTAGGAATAATACAAAAAGGCACTCTCTATCCCCCTTTCTTCCCTTTGAATCAACATGCCATTTTTCACCCATAAATTCTAACAAGTTGTTCGGCACAACGTTCGCCGTCCATCGCTGCCGAAACAATTCCACCCGCAAATCCAGCCCCTTCTCCACATGGAAATAATCGTTTTATCTGTAAATGTTCAAGTGATTCTTTATCTCGTGGAATACGCACCGGCGAAGACGTTCGACTTTCAATACCTATCAACTGAGCTTCGTTTGTAACATATCCTTTCATTTTTTTTCCAAATTCTTTTATTCCTTCCTGCAATGGTCGAGCAATAATATCAGGTAAAACTTCGGCCATATCCATCGAAACCAAACCTGGTTGATACGAAGTTGGTAAAAGGTCATGAGAAATTTTACCAATCAAAAAATCAGTCAATAGTTGAGCAGGGACAAATTGAGATTTAGATAGTTTCTTGGCATTAGCGGCCAATTTCCATGCTTTTTGCTCTACATCTTTCTGTAATTGCAAACCTGCCAATGGCCCAAGATGCTTGTATTTTTGCCAATCAACTTCATTAATGGCAACTACAACACCCGAATTTGCATATTTTGAATCTCGACGAGAAGGTGACATTCCATTGACAACCAATTCGCCTTCAGCAGTGGCTGCAGGAACGATAAATCCACCCGGACACATACAAAAACTAAAAACGCCACGCTGGATATTTTTATAATAAGTCTGAGCAACCAAACTATAAGTTGCGGCAGGAAGTAAGCCTCGCTCTTGACGGTGGTATTGATGCGTGTCTATCAAACTTTGTTGATGCTCAATTCTTACACCCATTGCAAAAGGCTTGGCTTCAATCAGAATATCATTTTGGTGCAGTAATTCAAATATATCACGTGCCGAATGCCCAGTTGCCAAAATAACTCCAAGTCCTGAAATTTCTTTTCCATCAGCCGTAACGACACCTTTCATTTCGCCGTTGACCAATATAAAATCAACAACTTTTGTATCGAAATGCACTTCTCCACCCGCTTTTAAGATACTTTCACGCAAATCGGCAACTACACTTGGTAATTTATTTGTACCAATGTGTGGATGGGTATCAAATAAAATTTCGCTCGTTGAGCCATGAGCCACCAGAATTTCTAAAATTCGACGAACATCACCACGCTTTTTTGATCGAGTATAAAGTTTTCCATCAGAATACGTTCCTGCTCCGCCTTCACCAAAACAATAATTTGATTCTGGGTTTACAATATGGTCTTTATTAATAGCCGCCAAATCTCGTCGTCTAGCACGGACATCTTTTCCTCTTTCAAGTAAAATCGGTTTAATGCCTAATTCAATTAAACGTAAAGCCGCAAACATTCCTGCTGGCCCTGCTCCTACAATTATTGCCTGAGGTTGATGACTCACATCAGGATATTCTTTCTGAAACTCCATTTCAGGCGGAGGAGTTTCTCCCGAATAAACTTCTATATCAAGATTAATTTTTACTTGACCTTTTCGAGCATCAATTGATTGTCGAACTCTCCGAATAGAAAATTCATTATCATTTGTATTTAAAAATTTTGTTTGGATATACTGACGCAGAACTGCATCATCAAGAGCAATCTCAGGCTCTAAGGTAAGACTCAAGGTTTGTTGCATTGCTGAAAGGTTTTTATCCTCTAATTTTAGCACAAAGTTAAGCATTTAACCTTAATTTCCTTCAACGAAATTACCCAACTTAAAATTATACAAAAACCTTGATGTGAAATTTATTGTTTATCATACCAAAAAGATAGACTATAATTTCAATTTTGAGCTTATCTTTGCAGGAATCAAATAACTGAGACCCGAAAAACATTGCGAATGTCCACTTATTTCAAAAATATCAGTCTAGGATTAAAAACAACTGTAAAAGGTATGAGCCTTACGCTCAGGCATTTCTGGCAGGCTCGCCAAAGCCGACAGCCTTTTGCAATGGAAAATTCAAGTTACTTCGATTTGCAAACGGGTATCGTTACGCTTCAATACCCTCATCAAACTTTGCCTGTTCCTGACAATGGCCGTTATCAACTCGACTGCGAAATTGATGACTGTATTGTGTGTGATAAATGTGCGAAGGTTTGCCCTGTAGATTGTATTGATATTGAGCCAATCAAATCTTCGGAGGTAATAAGCTATACTTCTGATGGGTCACCTGTGCGACTTTATGCTGCGAAGTTTGATATTGACATGGCAAAATGCTGTTTCTGCGGACTTTGCACAACAGTTTGTCCAACGGAATGTTTAACAATGACCAACAAATATGACTTTAGTGTTGTTGATATTAAGCAATTAAACTTTGAATTTTCTAACCTTACTTCTGAAGAAGCAGATGACAAACGTAAATTATACGAACAATATCTTGAAGAAAAAGAGGCTTTGAAGAAAGTTTCTGCGGTTAATGCACCAAGTGAAAATATTAATGAAGTTCCAAAACCAAAAACATCATTTAAACCTGCATTCAAACCTGCTGCCAAGCAAGTTGTAATTGAAGCAGAAGAAAAAAAGGATGAAAATAACGAAATAACTATTAAATCAGAAACACCTGTTTTGGAAGTAACGAAGTCAAAGCCTGTTTTCAAGCCAAGTTTCAAGTCTGATTCAAAATCTGTTGAAGAAACTATAATCCAAGAAATAAAATCTGAAGAAATAGCTATAGAAATTCCAAAACCTAAACCTGTTTTTAAACCCAGTTTTAAGCCGGCGACTAAACCAGAAGCAATAACAGAAACGCAGGATGTAAAAACAGAAGAAGTAGCGGGTGAAAAACCAAAACCTGTTTTTAAACCAACAATGAAAATTCCACCTAAGAATAAAGACTAAATTGTTAGATAAATTATTAAAAATCTTGACTATATGCTCATGATGCAACTTGCTTTTTTTGTCTTTGCAGCCATAACAGTTGCTGGAGCATTCTATTTGCTTTTTACCAAAAATGTACTTTATGCGGCATTTAGTCTGCTTCTGACTCTTTTGGGTATTGCAGGGCTGTTTGTCTTTGCAGGAGCAGATTTTTTGGCAGTTAGTCAGATAATGATTTATGTGGGCGGAATATTAATTTTATTGATTTTTGGTATTATGCTCACCAACAATAAGAATTTTCAACGCACTAACTTACAACCAAATAAAATTGAAGTTGAGAACCATAATCGTTTTTGGGCTTTTTTGATTGCTGTACTTTTATTTTTGGGTTTTCTGAAAATAATTTTTAAAGCAAACTTCCATATTATTGGTAAACAAACACATATTGGCAGCAGTATTCAGCAGATTGGAATCAATTTAATGACTGATTATATTTTTGTGTTCGAAGTTATTGGCGTATTTCTATTGGCTGCTCTCATTGGTGCGGTATATATTGCAAAAAAAGAAAAAGTATAAATTTGATGATAGCTATTCAAAATTACCTCGTCATAAGTGCCTTACTATTTTCGATAGGTTTGGCAGTAGCTGTTACAAAACGTAATGCAATCTTAATTTTAATGGGCATTGAATTAATGCTTAATGCTGTTAATCTTAATATGGTTGCCTTCAGTCAATATGATCCAAATCGCTTGCAAGGACAAATTTTTGCACTTTTTATAATGGTTATAGCAGCCGCAGAAGTAACAGTAGCACTTGCAATTATCTTGAAAATATATGACTATTTCAAGAACCTTGATTTAGATGAAATAAATTCATTAAAAAAATAACAAAAGCCTTGACAAAGGCATTTTTAAGTCGTACTTTTGCAGTCCAAAATAGGGAAATGGCTGCGTAGCTCAACTGAATAGAGCGTCTCACTACGGATGAGAAGGTTTGGGGTTTGAATCCCTACGCGGTCACAATGTAAAAAATAATCGGCTGTGTAGCTCAACTGAATAGAGCGTCTCACTACGGATGAGAAGGTTTGGGGTTTGAATCCCTACACGGTCACAAAGGAGAATAGCAAATGCTGTTCTCCTTTTTTTATTAAACACTCAGATGAGAAGGTTTGGGGCGGAAAACGCTTTCATTGAATCCCTACACGAATCATTCTTGCTTTTTTATTTCTTCACTGTCTCTTTGTTTTTGGATTCAATATCCTCTAAAAATCTGTTTTTTTAAAATTTCTTTTAATAATACATTATTTTCATAAATATTTATAATTTTGAAAAGAATTTTTAGTTCCAAACTCTTCTTTAAGCCTTACATAATTTATGAAAAAGAACATCATTGCATCCGTAGTCGGAGGGCTCATACTCTTTTTGTGGCAATTCCTTTCTTGGACAATTCTAGATATGCATCGCCCCATGCAGAATTACACGCCAAAACAACAAGAAATCTTAGATTTTCTCGGGCGAAACCTCGAACAAGGTAATTATTACCTTCCAACTACACCCAAAGGAGCTACAATGGAAGAAAACGAAAAACTCATGAATGAATCGATTGGCAAACCTTGGGCGGAAATTCGCTATCATAAAGCCATGAATACAAATATGCCACTCAATATGATTAGAGGATTTTTGATTACAAGATTTCACAAAAACTTCTGATATTGACTGGAGTAAATCAATACTAGAAATAAACCAACAGCTTTATACAAAATATAACTTAACAGCAGAAGAAGTTGCATTTATTGAGGGTATGATAAAGCCAATGAATTAAAAAGATATGAGCTAATAGTTGTGGCACACCTCCAAAGGTGTGCCACAACTCTCGTCGCACGGTGTGCCACAACTATCGACGCACGGTGTGCCACATCTATCATCGAACAATAAAGATATAATCCAAAACCTAAAAAGTTTTTTGAAAATAATTTTTATATTTGGCTGCAGATGTGGCACACCTTTGGAGGTGTGCCACATCTCTCGTACTACAACTCTCATCGAACTTTTAATCAAACCAAAATGAAATATGCAATTTCAGCAACACACGCTTTTTCATATTTACAACAGAGGAAATAACCGCCAAACAATCTTTTTTGAAAGAGAAAACTATCTGTATTTTCTCTTCAAAATTCGCAAATACTTACTTCCACACTGCGAAATATTATCATATTGCCTCATGCCTAATCATTTTCACTTGCTCGTTTACGCCGATGAACGAACCAAGCAAAGTGTAAAAATTGGGAATAATGATATAAATGTATTGAGTTATGGTTTTCAGAATCTGCTAAGTTCATATACCAAAGCCATCAATAGAAAATTTGAGAGAACAGGTTCTTTATTTACCCAAAACACCAAAGCAAAAGCCCTCGCTCCAGTTCCCGATGGCTACATTTGCTTGAAATACATTCACCAAAATCCTTTAAAAGCAGGCTTAGTGCGAGATATGAATGATTGGGAGTTTTCTTCTTTTCAAGATTATGCGGGTATTCGTAATGGTTCACTTTGTAACCAAACATTGGCTAATCAACTTTTGAGTTTCGATAAAGTTCAGTATTTCAAAACTGCTCATGAAATGGTTTTGGAAAATGATGCAAAACGCTTATTCTGATTGTTATAAAAAAGAGTGGCACTAAGGTAAAAAAGATGTGGCACACCTTCGGAGGTGTGCCACATCTAAATTTTCGTAGAATTAACATTGACAGTTCGAAAACCTATCCTACAAAAAAAGTCGTTGAGTTTCGCTTAACGACTTTTTTTGTAATTATCTGAAGACTAATCCTTACCTGCTCAAATAAAGGTTTCTTTCTGAATAAATATTCAAGAAGAAATCATCGTTTAAATCATCAATGAAGTAAATACCTTCACCCGTTGATTTCATTTCTGGGCCAAGCTCTTTATTTACATTCGGGAATTTATTAAATGAAAATACTGGAATCTTAATCGCATACCCTTTTTTCACAGGTTTGAAATCAAAATCAGTGACTTTTTTCTCCCCAAGCATTACTTTGGTAGCATAATTTACATAAGGCTCTTGGTAGGCTTTACAGATAAACGGCACTGTACGCGAAGCTCGAGGATTCGCTTCGATAACATAAACCTTCTCGTTTTTAATCGCAAACTGAATATTGATTAAGCCAACAGTGTTTAAGCCTACGGCAATTTTGCGTGTATAATCCTCAATTTGAGCAAGTACTGCTTCACTCAAATCAAACGTTGGAAGTAAAGCATAAGAGTCACCAGAATGAATACCTGCCGGCTCGATATGCTCCATAATTCCGATGATATAGACATTTTCACCATCACAAATGGCATCAGCCTCAGCTTCGATGGCATTTTCTAAGAAGTGATCAATCAAGATATTGTTATCAGGAATCTCATTCAAGATTTTCACAACGTGTTGCTCTAATTCTTGTTCATTGATAACAATTTTCATGCTTTGACCACCCAAAACATAACTCGGACGCACCAAAAGTGGAAAACCTAATTCACGAGAAACCTCAACTGCATGGTCAGCCGTGCGAACTGTTGCAAACAATGGATATGCAATATCCATTTCTTTTAATTTTTCAGAAAAACGACCTCTATCTTCGGCCAAATCAAGGGCATCGTATGATGTTCCGATGATTTTAATGCCGTATTTTGTTAATTTTTCGGCCATTTTCAAGGCAGTTTGTCCACCCAACTGCACGATTACACCTTCTGGTTTTTCGTGCTGAATGATGTCATAAACGTGTTCCCAGAAAACAGGCTCAAAGTATAATTTATCTGCAATATCAGGGTCAGTCGAAACCGTTTCAGGGTTACAGTTCACCATAATCGCTTCATAGCCACATTCTTTTGCAGCCAAAATTCCGTGTACACATGAATAATCAAATTCAATACCTTGTCCGATACGGTTCGGTCCTGAACCTAATACGACAACCTTCTTTTTGTTTGAACTAATCGACTCGTTATCAAGATTATCGAGCGATGTACTGAAAGTAGAGTAAAAATATGGCGTTTTAGCTTCAAATTCTGCCGCACAAGTATCAACACACTTATAAATACGGTGAATCTTCTGCTCGATACGCTTATTGAAAACCTGACTTTCTTTACAGTTTAGTAAATGTGCAATTTGGCGGTCGGCATAGCCTTTTTGTTTGGCAGTCAATAATAATTCTTTAGAAATATCATCTATCGAAACTTGCTCAATTTCCTTTTCGAGCAAAATCATTTCTTCGATTTGACGCAAGAACCACTTATCTATTTTAGTAAGATTCTGAATTGTTTTGAAAGAAAGCCCAGCCTTGAAAGCATCATAGATGTGGAATAAACGATTCCAAGATGGATTAGCCAAAGATTTCTTTAAAGCCTCTTGGTCTTTTAACTCTTTACCATCTGCACCTAAACCATTCCGTTTGATTTCGAGCGACTGACAAGCCTTTTGAAGTGCCTCTTGGAAATTGCGGCCTATACCCATTGTTTCACCAACCGACTTCATTTGCAAACCAAGTGAGCGGTCACAGCCAGGGAATTTATCGAAGTTCCAACGTGGAATTTTAACGATTACATAGTCGATTGCTGGCTCAAAATATGCCGATGTACTTCCTGTAATTGGGTTTATCAACTCATCGAGGTTGTAGCCTATCGCCATTTTAGCAGCAATTTTTGCAATAGGATAACCAGTTGCTTTAGATGCTAACGCCGATGAGCGAGATACGCGTGGATTAATTTCGATGGCTATAATTTCATCGGTTTCAGGATGAAGCGAAAACTGAACATTACATCCACCCGCAAACTGTCCAATTGCATTCATCATTTTGATTGCCATGTCACGCATTCTCTGATAAACGGTATCAGGCAAAGTCATGGCTGGAGCAACCGTAATAGAATCACCAGTATGAACACCCATTGGGTCAAAGTTCTCGATTGTGCAGATGATTACAATATTTCCGAGATTATCTCTCAATAATTCTAATTCAAACTCTTTCCAACCCATAATTGATTGCTCGACCAATACTTCATGTACTGGCGATGCATGCAAGCCATTATTAAGAGCTTTATCAAACTCTTCAGGAGAATTTACAAAACCGCCACCTGTTCCGCCAAGTGTATATGAAGGGCGAATTACTAACGGAAAACCGATTTCTTGAGCAATTTCTTTTCCTTCTAAGAAAGAGCGAGCCGTGCGACCTTTACAAACACCAACGCCAATTTCAAGCATTTTTAGTCTAAATTGCTCACGGTCTTCGGTTGTTTCGATGGCTTTTATATCAACACCAATTAGCTTAACGTCGTATTTTTTCCAAACACCTGCTTTGTCACAATCAATAGCTAAGTTGAGAGCAGTTTGCCCTCCCATTGTTGGCAGAACAGCATCAATAGGGCGACCCATCGCTTTATGTTTTTCCAAGATTTCAACGATTGATTTTTTCTCTAGAGGTTTTAGATAAACAAAATCGGCATTGAGAGGGTCGGTCATGATAGTGGCTGGGTTTGAGTTTATCAAACTGACCTCTATGCCTTCTTCTCGAAGCGACCTTGCGGCTTGTGAACCAGAGTAATCAAATTCGCAGGCTTGACCAATAACGATAGGGCCAGAGCCGATAATTAGAATTGACTTGAGATTGGGATTTTTTGGCATTTTATCTTTGAAGGGGGTTTCGATTACTACACGGTTGGCCGCTGGGACTTTTAAACGTGACTATCGAAGGACAAAGATAACATAGTTTTTTTATTTATTCATTTAATAAAACCCATTATCTTAGAAAAGTACAATAAAAAACTCAATAATTAATTTTATTGCCGATGAAATTGATTTTAAGGAAAGTTTTTCCTCATAAAAAATATTGTACACCTTTAAAAAGCAAATTACTGCAAAGCAGTTTCTTAAAAATTTTCATAGCTAGGATTTATTGAATATATTTTGGCATTTCTATCAAAATCCTGGTGTGGGCGAAGTATATAATACCGTTTGTGAACGCGTATCGAACTGCTCAATGAAGAAAGTAATTGTAATTTGTGAAGAAATGACGGGTAGATAAAATCAGCTCTATGATAATCATTGTGGAGACCATATTTGGTATATTTGTAACCTATCGAATGTCAAGAATCACTATCCAAAATAGACTTGGAAATATGATTTAAAAACTACACTTACGCAGATTTATAATAACATTATCCAACGTCTTTAGTGAATTAGAAAGATATTGAGATTTCAAAAAAGACCAAGTTTTTGCACAATTAAGTACTCAATTAGGGCTTTTTTGAATAAAACACAAAAATTATATGCCAAATTTATGAATAACTAAATTACAGTCAATAAGCTTATTACCTTACTATATAATTTTTGACTATTGATGGTGAATTACTTAAGTTCTAAAATAAAACCAAAATGGTTAGATAAAAACCTTTTTAGATAGATTTAAGGCCAACAAACAACGTTTTAGAGGCAACTAAATTTAAAAATGATAACATTTGATGATTCACCCGTGTCATATTGGGCACTAGGTATACTACTTTTTTTTTAGCAGCACTTTTTAGTGTTATTTCATCACTTAAAAATCAACATCTAAACATCAATTGGATGATTAGATTCGCTATATTTCTACAAATATTGCTAGTTCTATATTTCCGATTGCCTGCAATTGTATTTAACGAGTCTTTAAACTTGGATGAAAACGTATTTATTGTTGGGGCAATGACTCTTGCAAAATCGCCTTTCTATTGGGAATCTGTGGATGGTTGTACTAGCGGACCATTTAATTTTTATATAATAACGGCATTTTGTGAAATATTCAAACAACCATACGATTACATTTCAGCTCGCATAGTTGGAATTTTATTACTGATGGGAAGTTGTTTATTCAGTTTTTTTGCTCTGAGAATACTTTTCTCGGCCGATACTGCCTTACTAAGTTTGTTCCCGGCTACTTCATATTTGGGTCTTACTCGACATTGGGATTTTGTCAATTATAGTAGTGAACAATTACCCATTTTTTTGATAAGTATCATGCTTTACTATTTTGCAAAGATATACTCAAGTAAAAAAAGCATTGATAAGATGAATGTATTTGTATTTGGATTTATTGCTGGAGGAATTATATTTACAAAATTGCAAGCAATACCGATTGCATTCTGCCTAACTATAAGTGGTTATTGGTTAATTTACGAAAAACGAAAAAACGATTTTTTAACAAATATAGTTATTTTTACAATTAGTGGAAGTATTTCTACGCTCTTTTTGCTTTTGATAGGATATTATTATCGTTTTCTAGATAAAATATGGATTTTTTATTTAAAAAATAATCTTTCTTACGGCAGAGAAAGCCGTAGTATCATTCATAGTATTTTTATTTCATTTAGCGACTCTTTCAATATTTTCATTCGCATAATTATTCTGCTTTCAGGATTACTATTATTTTACTTTATCTTCCTGAAAAAACGGATTAAACCTAATACTTTAAGCGTCATGCTCATCCTTTTTACGACTAGTTCAATTATCTCTGTATATAAAACAGGCTTTGTTTTTCATCATTACCTTCTTTTTCTAATTTTTCCGTCAGTATTCTTATTCGCATTTCTGCTAGATGAAATATCAAGCTTATCTGAATGGTTTTTGAAGATTGGTATTTCGGCAATGACTACATTTTATCTTTTACTACAAACAAATACAGTGGCATTCTCAAATCACTTTATAAGTGCAAATAAACCACAACGACCATTATCAATTTCAAAAACAGGTCAACAAATTTTAAAATATTCTCACCCGTACGAATCGTTGGTCATTTGGGGAGGTGGTGAACATGGTAGATTATACCTAGAAACTAAACGAACCCAAGGAATAAGATGGAGTAACTCACATTGGGGAATGTACAGTGACGCACTTCAAAAGAATTTCCAAAAAGAGTTTATTGCAGAATTAAAAGCCACGCCCTTTCCAGTAATTATAGATGCCCACCCGACCAAAAACACATTTATGACTCGTGATAAACTGGGCTACGAAACGAATAAAGAATTAAAAGAACACATTGACTCAAAATATCAATTAATTGGCGAATTTGATG
This sequence comes from Cytophagaceae bacterium, assembly GCA_027486845.1. Taxonomy (GTDB): domain Bacteria; phylum Bacteroidota; class Bacteroidia; order Cytophagales; family Spirosomataceae; genus Emticicia. Next base: position 12,552 of record JAIXOL010000005.1, on the reverse strand, counting down.
AGCAGAGAGTTTTCGTTCATAAGGAAAGGTTAGAACAAATGAATGCTGAGAAGTAAAGTAAAAAAGCCACGCTCTTTTAAAGACATGGCTTTTTTTCTTATTTAACGACAATATTTTTCTGTTCAATTAAAGATAGGAGTGAGTCTTTTCCTGCAATAAATGCTTTATCGTAGTCGAAAGCTTGGATTGTTGTATCAGTGATAGCAAAGTTTTCATAATCTTGAAAAACTATTCCTCCAACTGTTTCGCGGTTTTTTACTCGACGAAACCTAGGTCCGCCATTTGTGTAAGCCAAATAATCTATCAAATGTGTTTTTTGGTTGAACCAATAACAATAAACATCTTCAAAATCTTTACCGCCACCTTCTTGATCGAACCAAACTTTTACTTTATCATATTTTTCTTTTTCAATGGTTGTTTCACCAAGGTATTCAAGATTAACGGCTTTATCTTTCAATTTGTAAGGTAAAAGCACAAAATACGCTACCGAATTTACTGCATTTTTGTACTTCTCTTGGTCTTTTTCTGAAAGTGTGATTTGATTTCCGTTGATAATTCTCAGAAATCCTTCATTATTTAATATATCCCAAATTTCATTGTTAGCACTATCCTTTGAAATGCGTTCGTATTGAAAGCGAGTCTCCCCATCTTTCCCCACATTTTGCATCAGTTTTATATGAAACTTACGAAAATCAAATTCGGCAGTAAAGTTTTCATACTTTGCTCCACCGTGAGCTTCGATACTTTTATCGACGATTTCACGAGCTTTATCTGTTTTGTTTTTGCAAGCCGTAAAACCTAAAACGATTAATAAAAGAATATTATATTTTTTCATAGTTGTAGCACAATTCTCCGAATTGTGTGTTTAAATGTGGAGCAAAACTCTATTATTTGAATTGTGCGGTTATTTTATCAAAAATACGAAGCAATTACCTCTTGAATCTTGCTCATTGGCACAATCAAAGGCTTTTTGGTGATGGTTATTTCTACTTTTGTTTGTGGACTATTAATGTCTGAAACAACCGTATAATTACCTTTTACTGCTCCAATAAGTGTTTGTAAACTAAACGAACCAGTACTTGCATTTCCTTGAAAAATACCGCCTTTGTTTTGAATCGCTTTGGTTGCATTTACCAGAAATTCATTGGATGAACCCGGGTAGTTGATGTTGAATGATGCCATGTTTCAATTATTAAATATAAGACAGGTTTTCAACCTGTCATGTCGAACTTCTGAGAGAGGTTGAAAACCTGTCCTACAATTTCAGACCAGCTTCACTAAATCGTTAAGTTTTAATAAGGCTTCGATTGGTGAAAGTGTATTTACGTCAATTGCTTTTAGTTTTGCTTTTAATTCTTCAATTTTTGGGTCCGCTGGCTCAAAAAAACTTAGTTGAAAATTATTCTTAGGAATATCCATTCGGGGAGCTTCTTTAATTCTCTCTTTATTATCTTCTTTAATATGGTCTTTTTCGAGGTGATGTAATATTTCATTTGCTCGAAGCACGACAGACTGTGGCATACCAGCAATTTGTGCCACATGAATACCGAAACTATGTTCGCTACCACCTTCTTTGAGCTTACGTAAAAATACAACTTTATTATCAAGTTCCTTTACCGAAACATTAAAGTTTTTAATTCGACTAAAATCTTCGGCCAATTGATTGAGTTCGTGATAATGAGTTGCAAAGAGCGTATAAGGCTTGCATTTGGGGTGATTATGCAAATATTCTGCGATACTCCACGCAATACTTACACCATCGTAAGTGCTTGTTCCTCGACCGATTTCGTCCATAATTATTAAACTTCTATCGCTCAAATTATTTAAAATTGAAGCGGTTTCGGTCATTTCTACCATGAAAGTTGACTCGCCACGAGAAAGGTTATCACTCGCTCCTACCCTTGTGAAAATCTTATCAACAATACCCAATTCGGCACTTTCGGCTGGCACAAAACTACCTACTTGTGCCATAAGTGAAATCAAAGCTGTTTGGCGAAGTAAGGCTGATTTACCAGCCATATTTGGGCCAGTAATGATAATGATTTGTTGAGTTTGATCATCTAAAAACAAATCATTTGGAATGTATGCTTCACCTAAAGGAAGCTGTTGTTCAATAACAGCATGGCGACCTTCTTTGATGTTAAGCACTTTATTATCAGACACTTGTGGCTTACAATAATTGTTTTTCTGAGCCACCTTAGCAAACGACGAAAGAGCATCAAGAATAGAAATGACTCGAGCATTTTGCTGAATTTGTGCTACAAACTCATTTGCTGTCAGCACCAATTCATTAAAGATACGATACTCAATTTCAAAAATTTTCGATTCTGCCGTTAAGATTTTTTCTTCGTAAATTTTTAGTTCTTCGGTAATATATCGTTCTGCATTGACAAGCGTTTGTTTACGAATCCATTCGGGAGGCACTTTGTTTTTATGCGAATTAGAAACCTCAAGGTAATAACCAAAAACTTTATTATAAGAAATTTTCAACGAAGGTATCGCCGTACGAGCTGATTCTCTATTTTGAATTTCAATCAAGAAATCTTTTCCTGAAAAAGCAATTTTATGAAGTTCATCTAAATCAGCATCAACTCCAGATTTTATCATGTTGCCTTGATTCGTTACAACGGGGGCTTCATCACGCAATTCTTTTTCAATTTTATCAATTAGATACTGACAGTCAGTTAATTGCGTAATATATTTTTGCAAAATAGAAAACTGATGGCTGCCCAAATCCAATTGTTTTTTGATTGGCACGATTTGTAGTAAAGCTCTTTTCAATTGCACCAATTCGCGTGGATTGATTCGGCGAACTGCTACTTTTGAAATCAATCGTTCTAAATCACCAATTGGTTTTAGGAGAGTAGAAAGTTGTTCAAGAATCTCCTCATTTTTTACAAAAAACTCAACAGTATCGAGTCTTTCTTGAATCAACGAACGCTCTTTGAGTGGCAAAACCAACCATTTACGCAGTAATCTCGCTCCCATCGGGGTAATGGTGTGATCAAGAATTTGAATCAAAGGAACACCACCATCGTGCTGAGCAAAAACCAATTCTAGATTACGAATCGTAAATTTATCTAACCAAACGTATTTGTCTTCGTCGAGACGAGTAATACGAGAAATATGTCCCATTTCCTTATGCTCGGTATCTGACAAATAACGTAAAATTACACCTGCGGCAATGACTCCATCAGGCATTGCTTCTACGCCAAAACCTTTCAAAGTAGCTACTTTAAAGTGATTTAGGAGCAAATTATAGCCAAAATCGAATTTATAAGCCCAATCTTCAAACGTAAACTCATTAAATTTATCTCCAAAAAGAATCTGAAATTCTCCTCGGTATTTTTTACAATAAAGTACTTCTGAAGGTGCAAAACTTTGCAACAATTTATCAATATAGGCCGTGTTTCCTTCGGTGGTAAGGAACTCTCCCGTTGAAACATCGAGAAACGAAATACCAAAATAGTCGGGTTTCGAGAAATGAATTGATGCCAAATAATTGTTTTGTTTGTGATTCAAAACATTATCGTTGAAGGAAACGCCGGGCGTAACGAGTTCGGTTACACCGCGACGAACAATACCTTTGGCGGTTGAAGGGTCTTCGAGTTGGTCGCAGATGGCCACACGCTCTCCCGCACGAACCAATTTAGACAAATAAGTATCAAGCGAGTGATGTGGAAAACCTGCCAATTCTTCTTGTGCTCCCCCATTATTTCGGCGAGTAAGCACGATTCCGAGGATTTTTGAGGCACGAATAGCATCTTCGCCAAAAGTTTCGTAAAAATCACCTACCCGAAACAATAACATGGCTCCAGGGTATTTTGACTTGATTTGGTTATATTGACGATTTAAAGGAGTTTCCTTAATTTGCTTTACTAATTCTTCTTTTGAAGGTCGAGCCACTTTTCTAGATGCTAAAATGAATGTTAATTTTAGCTCAAAATTAGGAGAAAAAAGGGGATTTTGTCAGAATTTAAAAAAAGTAAAAAAGATTTTTTGTTTATGATTTATTTTTTTCGTCTATATTTGAAAAAAAACTAAATAATCATGGAATTATTAGTCGAAATAGAAGAAGAAAAGAAAATTTCTGATTATGAAAAAGGACGAGGAAAACCTATGCCTACACTTCTTCATGGTGCTATTCAAGCCAATTTAGGATTTGAATAAAAGTTGAATTACAGAAATAATTACAGAATAGCTAGTGAAGTAACTTTAAACACTCAACCAATGGGCAGCACACCCGATTTGATTGTTTATCCTCAACAAGCACTTGACTTCAAAAATGACCCATCAAGGCGTGAAGATGCACCTTTGCTTGTGATAGAAATACAGTCGGCTTCACAAAGTACTAAGGAAATGGTTGAAAAACTCGAACCATATTTTGAATTTGGAGTAAAATCTTGTTGGATTGTGATTCCTACTTTACAAGCAATTTTAGTTTATGACACTCCTACTCATTATGAGTTTTATCACGAAGACGAAATTCTAAAAGATAAAACCTTAAATATTGAAATTGATTTAAATAAAGTATTTGAGTAGAAAATATTTGCCAAAAATTAAGCGATTGTATTTTGAATAATGATTCAAATTACAACCGCTTTTATATTAGCCTTTATTTGCAATCTTTTATAACTTCACCCGACTTTTCTCACTTTCTGAGCCACCCGATTGGCGTGCATTAAGGGTTTTACCTTTGCTGAATCGGTAAGCAAATGAGAACGTCACGACTCGGCTATCTAGATAACTTAGCCAATTGGCTTTGGCATTAGTAATATTTCTGATGTCTCCACCAGGTTGATTGGTGTAGAAAATATCAGAAACATTCAAACGAAATGTGCCTTTGTCTTTCAAGATTTTCTGCGAAATCCCTGCTCGCATCGACCAAACTGGGATAGTCAAAAACTGCCCTGCTAACACTCTCGTTTGGTAATTTCCTGCTAATTCGGCCGATAACTTTTTATTGATTTTGAATTGATTGGTTGGACCAACGTACCAATAAAATCTGCTTTCATCAAGGATTTGGCCGTAAACTTTGGTATAATAACCTTGATTTTTTAGTTCGGTATAAAGTTGGAGTGTCCACCATTTATTAATAGTAAAATTGCCGTTTACTGAAATACCATAAGAAGTAAATTCTCCAAAATTCCCTGGACGACTGTAATAAATCGTACCACGTTGCTCATTGGTTTCAAAAATAAGATTTTTAGAAATACTATATTCCAACGAGGTTGTCAGGAAATTTTTGTAAGTATGCGAAACCTCCAAATTATACGAATAAGTCGGTTGTAAAAATGGATTTCCCCCGTAATAAGTATATCTATCGAGCGGATAAGTAAATGGGTTAAGGTCTTGATAATTTGGGCGGTCGATTCTACGTCCAGCTGAAAACCCAAGTTGATGCGTTTGTATGCTATCTAGTTGATATTGCAAATAAAACGTTGGGAACAAACTATTATAAGTCCTCGTAAAAGTTGAATCTTTGGTGATTTTATTGCCTAACTGATTACCTTTGATACTAGTATTTTCGTAACGTAAACCTGCTTGCAACGATAATCTTTTCCAATTTTTTGAGTAATTCACGTAAGCTGCATTGATATTTTCATTGTATTTGAAACGATTAGAAAACTCATAATTTGGAATTTCTTGACTATTTATTACATCAAAAAAATCGGCGGTATTATCTGTCTTGATAAAACTTGTCTTTAATCCAGTTTCAAATTTTGCTCCACCTTTTAACGGATTTACGTAATCAATTTTGGCCGTTTTGATATTGATTTCGGCAGGAAGTGATGAGCCTAAAACTGTTTGTCCAAACAAAACTCTTTCAGGCGTAAAAATGGTATTTATGAGTTGTTGGTCTTGGCTTGAGCTATATTGAATCACATCAAAATTAGTGGTCAATTCCTTGCCCGAAGAGTCAATTTTAAAGGCGTAGTTTAAATTTACACTTCCATTTTTCCATTTTCTATCGTTGGGACTACTTGCTTCAATGATGCTCACAACTTGGTCGTTTTGGTTCAAAATCTGAGCTTTGTTATTAGTAGGAACAAAGGTTGGATTATAAAAACCATTAAGCACAATTCCCAAAGTTGATTTTTTCGATGCATAATAATCAAGACCTAGTTTAAGGTTATTACTACCCAATTGGCGTTTAATATAAGAATTTTGACTAAAAGCTGAAGAATAAGCACCTTCGGGCGTAAAATAAAGGCGATTGATGGTCAAATCTTGATAAGTATTGTTTTGATTGACGCTAGCATTTGTAAAGAAATTGAGCTTATTAATGCGGTAATTGAAATTGACACTGTTATTGGTTCGAGCGTAACGGCCTTGTCCATAGCCCAAATTAATTCCTCCATTTAAACCTTTCACTTGGTTCTTTTTTAGCTTGATGTTTATGACACCTGCATTTCCTGCGGCATCGTACTTGGCAGGTGGATTCGTCATGATTTCGATGCTTTCAACCGAGCCTGCGGGCAACGAACGCAAATATCCAGCCAAATCGGCTGTTGCCAGATAAGTGGGTTTATCGTCAATAAAAACTACAACGCCCGACTTACCTTTGAGCGTAATCAAACCATTCACATCAACCTGCACACCTGGAGCTTTTTCTAAGATTTCAAGTGAAGTTGAACCAGCATTACCAATTAAAGCATCGGGATTTATTACGACTCGGTCAATCTTTTTTTCCACGAACGATTTCTGAGCTTTTACGGTCACTTCTTGTAAATTCTTAGTAATTACGGTAAGTAAAATAACTCCTAAATCATGACTATAATTAGTGCCTGATAAAATAACTTTTTCATTTACGTATTGCTGAAAACCAATATACGAAACAGTGACTTTACAGGTATCTCCTATTAATTTCTCGAACTCAAATTTACCTTCAGCATCAGTAAAAGTCGACTTGATAAGGTTATTGGTTTTAGCTTTAGAAAGAATGACCGTTGCTCCGACAATTGGTTCTTTTTTTTCATTCTGCACTCGACCATTCACTTTTTTCATTGACTGACTATAAACTAGTTGTGTAGTCATTAAAAGTAAAATTATATTATAATAGCTTTTAATCATAAATTTGGTTTATTGTTTATTCATTAGTTTGTGTTATTTATTAGTAGGTTCTCAAATATAGCCAATTTAAAAGCCTGTCATAAGTATTTTCCCGCACTTACTTTATATTTCTACTCATTGTTGATATTCCTTCAAAAACAAATTTTATGGAAAAACCTTTCTAAATTATTGGGAAATAAAACTCACTTATTGAAGAAAATATGACGATATTATCATTAAATTTTACTTTTTTCATTATGTCTTATGTTTCGATAAATAGATAAAACAGAACAATCAAATTATTTTATCCAAAAAAACATGAAATCGCTCGAAATAAAGGCGTTTCAGTTGAATGGTATGTGAATAAATGATAAATGGTTCAGAAACTTTACGAAAGGGAAATGTTTAGTTTTAAACAAACATTTTACACTTGTTCTTGTCCGGAATTCTCATAATTTTGTTATTTATTCGACAAACAAAACTATGAATTTCAACATTGACGCCGACAAAAGCATTACTTATGATGCAATCGTAATCGGCTCAGGCATAAGCGGTGGCTGGGCCTCTAAAGAATTATGCGAAAAAGGGCTAAAAACTCTCGTTTTGGAGCGTGGTGGAATGGTAGAACACGTAAAAGACTATCCAACTTCGATGACTAATATTTGGGAATTCAGGCATCGACTTCGAGATACAAAAGAGGATTTGCAGAAAAACCCCATCGTTAATCGTTGCTATGCTTACTCCGAAGCGACGCAGCACTTTTTTGTTAAAGACGAACAGCACCCTTACATTCAAGAAAAACCTTATGACTGGATTCGTGGCTACCAAGTTGGAGGAAAATCTTTACTTTGGGCAAGACAAACCCAACGCTGGAGTGAATACGAATTTGAAGCTCCAGCTCGTGATGGTTTTGCGGTAGATTGGCCAATAAGATATAAAGATATTGCTCCTTGGTACAGCCACGTGGAGCATTTTGCAGGAATTTCGGGTAATAAAGACAATATTAAAAACCTACCTGATGGTGAGTTTTTACCTCCTTGGGAATTGAATTGTGTTGAAAAACACATTCAGTCGGCGGTGAAGAAAAACTATCAAGACCGCCAAGTGATTATCGGGCGATGTGCCCATTTGACAAAACCCAACGAAATTCACAATCAACAAGGACGTGGGCAATGCCAAGCTCGTAGTTTGTGCGAGCGTGGTTGCCCATTTGGAGGATATTTTAGTTCCAATTCCTCTACCCTGCCTTGGGCTGCAAAAACTGGCAAACTTACTATTCGACCAAACTCAGTTGTGCATTCGATAATTTATGATGAAAAACTCAGCAGAACAACGGGCGTGCGAGTGATTGATACAAATACTAAAGAAATTATTGAATACAAGGCTCGTATCATATTTGTCAATGCCGCCGCTCTCAATACCAATTTGATTTTATTGAATTCTAAGTCAAATCGTTTCCCGAATGGTTTGGGTAATGACAGTGGCGTTTTAGGGCAATATATCGCATTTCATCAGTATCGTGGCCAAGGTAGAGCAACTTTTGAGGGGTACACCGACCAATATTATTACGGTCGCCGTCCAACATCGGCTTTTATGGCCTCGTTTAGAAATGTTGAGAAACAAGAAACCGATTTTCAGCGTGGCTATATGGTGGCGTTTTCAGCGGGACGTGGTTCTTGGCAAAGAGGCTCACAACCCGAAGCTTTTGGGGTAGATTTGAAGGAAAGTCTTACTCAACCAGGTGACTCTTGGGGCGTTTATATTCAGATGCAAGGTGAAACAATTCCAAAAAAAGAAAATCATGTTAGATTAAGTAAAGACAAAACCGATTCATGGGGAATTCCGCAGCTGATAACTTCGATTGGGTATGACCAGAATGATATGAAAATGATGAAAGATTTTCATGTGCAAGCATCAGAAATGCTCGAAAAAGCAGGCTGTAAAAACGTCAATATGTTTGATAGCAATCAAAACCCTGGGCTTGACATTCATGAAATGGGTGGTGTAAGAATGGGAAAAGACCCAAAAACTTCATTGTTGAATAAGTGGAATCAGCTACACGATTGCAAGAACGTTTTCGTGACCGATGGTGCATGCATGACTTCCGTGGGAAATCAAAATCCTTCGCTTACATTTATGGCATTAACCGCTCGTGCGGCCAACTTTGCGATTAGTGAGTTGAAGAAGAAGAATTTGTAGTATTATGCCGAAAGAAGCCTTCGAACTGGGTGTTCCCCCTTTGAGCGAAGGCTTCCTTAAAAAATAATTTAACGATTAGGAACAAGTGGTCTTTTCCTCACGCTAACAATCATCTAATTACTTAAATGGCCACAAGAAAAGACCAATGTAAGCCCAATCCGAAAGTTAGAAATGAAACATTTTTGGAAATTGGCTAAGGGCAAATCATACATTCTAATTAAGGAACTATTGGTAATATTAACCAGGTAATGTCGATAATTAGTTTTAGAACTTAACTTACCAAAAAAATTAATAAAGAGTTTTATCTAAAATTCAGATTTACACCAAATTTGCATAAAAACAATCTAACTTTTTCTGGTTTAGATTTGGGAAAAGATATTTAGATTTTCTAAAACTTTTGTTATTTTCCTGTTTTAATTTATTTTTTTAACAAAGGTTTTCTTTAAATTAAAAGTATCAAAGCTCAACCTCCACAATCACCCTCTCATAACGTGTTAGAGCAGGACTTCCATTATCTGAAACAGCCAAAATAATGTGCATTGTACCTAAACGAATACTTTTGGGTATGGTAAACCAAGCCTTTTCTTTGTCGGCATCTTCAATTTTTAATGGATTACCAGTTCGGGCAGTTCCGATGGTGAACGTACCCACTTCAGGGTAATAAAACCATTGATATGAAAGTGCATTTCCGTCTGGATCGGTTGAGCCTTCGGCACTTAGGTTGATTTTATCACCTACTTTGGCTTTGATGTATTTTTCACTGCTAATTTTTATAACTGGTGGGTGATTGGCTTCTTTATAGGGCTTGATACTCCAGTCCATTCTTGCCACAAAATCATTCTGAAAAGCCTCTCTCCAACGCCAAATAGTGGCTTTATTACTGGTGTGCCAACTACTGTCAACTCCAAAAACTTCATCTTCAGCATTAGTCCAAAGTGGACGAGTTTCAGGTTCTAAAAACCATTTTTCGTTGCGAGGTTGATAAAACTCGTATCTGCCACCCCAACTCCCCCAGTTCGGATTTTCAGCGTTTCCCAAACCGTTATCAATCAAATACAAAAAACTTGGCGTGTCGCCTTCCATCAAAAATTTGGCAAAAGGATATTGCTGCCCCAAAGGACCTTTGCTACGAATTTGAATATCGAGCCAATCATTATCAACAATTTTAAAATTTCCACCCGCAAAACGCCCATGAAATTTATCGCCACTGATACCCGACCATATCGCATGATGATAACCGCCCAAAGAATGAAACCCAGGGCTGGCAATGTAAAATAACTTCGGAAAGGTTTTTCTGAGCCAAGGGCCGCTATCGTCTTGGTCTGAAATGGTGTAAACTCGCAGTTTCGCCACAAACTTTTCAACCGCTTTGGCATTTCGGCTGTTTTTTACTTTCCAGAGTGCTTGTGCAAGGCAATTAGGGCCACCCCAAATCAATACCCAAACGGGACGTGCATCGGCTTTGTCCACTGATTTTATTATCAATTCTGACCCGTCCGAATCCATCCCTTTACCTACTGCCTGCATACCATAATCTGGTCGCCCATCTTTTATGAGCGAAAGGAGTTTTTCGGCAGTTGGATAACCTTCTTCATGAAGTGAAAGATTCGGCTGCACTTTTCCATAAGCTTCTACAATTTCTTTAAGTCGCCACGAAGCCACTTTGTTTTTTTGATGAACAGAAGTTGTAGCGACTAAGCCTTCTATATCAAACTGATTGGAGTAAGTAAGAAAACGCACCGTTGACATTGCATCGTCGGGTTCGTTTTCGATGTCTGTCAATACAATTACTCTTGGCTTGGTATTTTGGGCGTAGAGTTTTGTACAAAAAAGTAGGATAATCAGTAGTTTAAAAAATTTCATTGTTAAAAATAAGGGTTGAATTTTAAAATTATTTCAGCCATTCCCAGCGTTTTGCCCAGTCGCTAAGGTAGGCTTTTCGATGTTTAGAAAGTGTTTTTGCTCCTTGTTGTCCATCCAAAAAGTATACAGGATTGGGTAAGTCACCGTACCAATTTTTTCCCAATTTATAATCATCTTTGTTCGGCTTTCCTGGCCACGGAGCAGTACTGGAATATTCGCCTTTTTGTCCATCCAATTCTTTGATTTTACTATGAATAATATATGAACTGATTTCTGGTTTTTTTGAAGAATATCGAACACAATACATTCCATTTCCGAGGTAAAAACCTGGCCATTCTTGTTTTTGGATTTCAAGCGTAAAACAAGCTAAATCGGCAGGAATTGAGCGATTTTGACCCTTAAATCGCCATTCAACTACTCCATAAGCTGGGAAACTATCTAATTTTGTAGTGTTTCTTTCAAAAATATGTCTTGAACTATAGGCAATTGGCTTATAAGTACCTCCCCAACTTTCGCCTGTTGGGTCGTTGCTGTTTCCTTTCATCAAATAGGCCAATGAAGGTGTGTCTCCCATTTTGATATGTCCTTTGTAATAATTAACAAAATCGGCTCCCATTTCACCTTGGCCTCTGATGAAGTTCTCATAAAATCCCGACCCACTCATATTTTTTGGTGCATTTTCATCTTCCATAAACCAACCCCGATAGGTGGCGTTTGATTCTATCATCCAGAGGTTGGGGTGATTTTCTGCGATGTATGAATAGGCATTAATACTCCATTTTTTGTTCGGGCCACCAATCCAATAAACTCTAATCTTACTTTCTATTTCAGGGGAATCATGTAAGGCCTGGGCTAAATCTTCCAAACCTCCCCAAACCAGCACCCAAAGTGGTTGTTTTGCCTTCTTTTTAGCACATTTTACTATCCAATCAGAGCCTTCGGTGTTTTTTCTGAAACCAGAATAAGGTGCTGAGTCTAACTCACCTTGTTTGCAAACTGCTCTCAACGCGTCAGGACTTGACAGTTTACGATTCTGCTTTTTTAACTTCGAGAAATCCTTTTCGTATAAATCAATCATGTTCAAAAGGTCTTTTTTTCGTCCTTTACCGAATGGCGAAGAAATCAAGCCCTCAATCTGAAAAAGGTCAGAATACATCATCAAGTGAATCATTGACTGGTTATCGTCGGGGTCAGTTCCACCAATATCGGTGCTAACGATGATGCGAGGTTTCGGTTGTTGCTGGGCAAGCATTTGCGTATGGAAGACAAAGATTGTCAACCACGAAAAAAAAGTGCTTTTAAAAATATTTTTAATCATTAGATATTTTGAACACTAATTTATTAATTTAACGTGCGTGTGTGCGACCTTTGCAAAAAAACGATATGCAATACACCAAAGCACGCCAAAACGAACGACAATTTAAATCACTTACCAGC
>JAIXOL010000017.1 GCA_027486845.1 Cytophagaceae bacterium | reverse complement strand
TCTTTAATGGTTGTTGGCTGTGCTCTGCATAACCTCAGAGTTCGTAGCCCATTGCGGAAATATACTTCACGCAAGTGTACGCTCGCATTATGAAACCAAATTATTCGTAATAATATTTAATACAATCAATATTCTTTGGCTTACTTTACTTTTAGCTTCACATCCATCGTTTTATCAGAAGAACCACCAACCATAATCGTAAAATCGCCCGATTCAATTACCCATTTCATATCTTTATTATAAAATGAAAGTAATTCTTTATCAATGCTGAAAGAAACTGTTTGACTTTCGCCAGCATTCAACCATATTTTCTTGAAGCCTTTCAACTCTTTAACGGGTCTTGGTACTGATGAAAAATCATCTCTTATATACATTTGCACTACTTCTGCCCCGTTTCTTTTACCAGTATTTTTAACGTCAATACTTAGGGTTACTTTACCATTCTTGTCCATTGATGGCGAAGAAAGACTTTCATTACTATACTCAAATTGGGTGTAGCTCAAACCGTACCCAAATGGAAACAACGGCGTAACATCTAAGCCTAAATTATAGCCTCTTCGTGAACTTGGTTTATAACTATAATACGCAGGTACGTGTCCAGCACTTCTTGGAAAACTAATGGTTAGTTTTCCACTTGGATTGATGTTGCCAAAGAGGGCATCAATCATGGCATAACCTCCTTCTTGTCCTAAAAACCATGCTTGTATGATGGCGGGTACTTTGTCTATTAAAGGTTGAAGATTCAGCGTTGTGCCACTATTCACAACGGCACAAGTAGGTTTTTGTAAAGCTGCAATTTGGTTGATTAAGTCGATTTGTCCATTGAGCATTTCAAGCGTGGATAAGTCGCCTGGAGCACCAGCATAATACCCTTCACGGCTGGTAGCCTCGTTTGCTCCAACAAAAAGCACAATGATATCAGCTTGTTTGGCAACTTCTATTGCTTCCGCTATTCGTTGGTCATTGTCTTGTCGAGGAACAAGCCTGATTTTTTCGGGAAAAGGACTATTTACATCTGTTAACCTTACCCCTTCTGCATAGAGGGTATTAATCTTATCACCATATTTTTCTTTGATAGCCTGTAACGGAGAAATACAATTTTTGGGAATAGAAGAATAGCCACCTAAAATACATCTATCGGCATTTGGGCCAATCAAAGCAATGGTTTTGATTTTTTCTTTGTTTAGAGGTAAAAAGTTTCCCTCATTTTTCAGTAAAACTATTGATTCACTTGCTGCTTTATAGGCAACAGCTCTTTTTTGTGCATTTCCTACAATTTGTTCGGCATAATCTGGGTCAACATAAGGGTCATCAAATAAGCCTACTCGAAATTTATTGATAAGGACTTTGCTTACAGCTTCATCCAACTCTTTTTGGGTGATTTTACCATTCACAAGATAAGTTTTCAGGTTTTTAAAACCTTCTCGGTCAGGCAATTCAATATCAATACCTGCTTTAAATGCTAAAAAGCCAGCTTTATCTACTGATGGCGTAATTTTATTGAGATTGACTAAATCGCTTACGGCGTAATAATCAGAATTTATCAGTCCTTTAAAGCCCCATTCCTTTTTAAGAATATCTGTAAGGAGTGTTTTATTGGCATGTGCTGGAATCCCCCACAATTCGTTGTACGTCACCATGATATTCATGGGTTGAGCCTCTTTTATTGCCGCTTGGAAAGGTTTAAAATAGACTTCTCTGGCTTGTCGCTCGTCCACAAAACTCGGAGCAACATTGTTTCCTCCTTCGCTTTGCCCATGAACGCCAAAATGTTTGAGTGTAGCCGCTACATGTTTTTTATCTAAATAAACGCTATTTCCCTGATATGCCTTTACTTGGGCCACTCCTAAACGAGCATTGAGAAATGGGTCTTCGCCCATGCACTCCTCGGTACGTCCCCAACGTGGGTCACGCACCACATCTACTACGGGAGCTAACACGTGTTGACCCCCTCTCGCCCTGATTTCTTCGGCTACATTTGAGTAAACCTCCGAAAACAAGGCTTCATTCCAAGAGCTTGCTAGTGCCATTGGTATAGGAAAGTTCGTAGCATCTTGTACTTGCTGTCCATGTAGCCCTTCTTCGTGTACCATGACAGGGATGCCTAAACGAGTTTTTTCTACAAAAAAACGCTGTATTTTATTGTATTGAATGGCTGCTTGTTTGGGTGGTAGCGTAACATGAAAGCCCGGTAAATTGGGCGTTTTATTTTCATTGCTACGAGCAATTTCTCCTAAACCTAAGCCTAAAAGCTTTGAGGCTTTTGTTTCATCAAATACCCCATTGGTAAAGATATCTGCTTTTTGAGACCAAATACATTGCAATTGCATGATTTTTTCATCGAGCGTCATTCTCGAAAGTAAGTCTTTGGCTCTTTGCTCAGGGCTTAATGCTTTATTTTTATAAGGTAACAACTGAGCATATAAATTGGATGTTAGCATGATTAAAAATGCTATTTTCCATACAGTGATTGCTTTATAATTCATTATGTAATATTGAAGTAATATCCTAAGAAATCAACAGACATCCGATGATATGCTGCTGTATCATAAAAAGTACGCCTAACGAGTTTGTTCATGAATATACTTAATAGCTTTTTTCACACTTTGTAGGTTGCTTGGTTGTTCTTTGGTATCCCTTTCAATGATTAAATATCCTTTGAATTTTTGCTTTTTCAATTCTGTAAAAAACAATGGAAAGTTTATTACACCAGTGCCAAGTGCGACATCTTGAATCTTATTGTTGTTGTACTCATTAATATCTTTAAGATGAACTCCCAATATTCGACCTTTTAATTTTTTAATCGCATCAATGGGGTCTATTCCAGATTTTGGGTAGTGTCCAAGGTCAGGACAAGCCCAAAAATTAGGATGCCCCTTTAGGGCTACCAGCACAGAGTCTGGATGCCAATAGATACTGGTTTCCTTCCAGTGATTATGCAGTGCGACCTTAATACCGTAAATATGAGCTAAACTATCTACACTATCCCATAAATTTCTAGGTGGCTCGGCAGTGACATATTTTACACCGAAGTTTTTAGCAATTTCAAAGTCTCTTTTCCAGTCTGTCACTTTTTTACCTCCAATAATATAAATAGATTCCATGCTAAGTTTCTTTTTATCTATCTCCTGTTTTAACATTGAAATTGCTTTAGGAGATAATTGAACAATGAAAGAATCTTTAAGAGCTGTTCCTGCTTTGGCAAAAACAAATCCTTCAATATATTTCAGCCCACAACTATCAGCATACATTAGCTGTTCTGGAAAAGAAACATTACTAAATGTATATAAAGATACGCCAAGTTTCCATTTTTGAGATTTTTGGGAAATAGTTGTTTGTTCTCTTTGTTGTCCCCAAAGTGCTGTTGTACAAAATAAGGAAAAAATCAAAGAGAATAGTAAGATTAATCTACGAGGTGTATTCATTTGATAGTTTTGTTTTTTGTGATTAAATCCTCCTTGCCGAATAGACAGTCCTTTTGTAACATAGGGCAATTCAATTATTACCTTTAGTAATTTATAATCCACCTTTATTTTACCATGAGGATGTGGCATTTTGCCTATCACATGAATTTTACAAAGAATGTAAAAAGTATAAGGTTGAAATATATAGTTATAGTTTGGCCATTTTCTTCAAAATAAAATCGGTGGCACGCTGTGGGTTAAAGCGATAAAAAAGGTCTAAGAAACGTGCATCTTTTCCCACCGTTACACGATATTTGTTCTGCTCTACTGCCTCTAAAATTATTTCTGCTGCTTTTGATGCAGGCATAGCCAGTTTTGACTGCGGTTTATCTGGGTCTATTTTTGGCTTTCCCAGTCCAGAATTTTCGGTAATGTTGGTGGCTATCGCTCCTGGATGTACAACTGTTACTTTTACATTGGTATTTTTGAGTTCGGCATAAAGCCCTTCGGTAAAAATTTTAACGGCAGCTTTAGCAGCACCATACATGGTTTGTCCAGGAAATGGGATGAAGCCACCCATACTTGAAATGTTGACAATATGGGCTTCTGGTCGATTTAAAAAATGGGGTAGAAAAGCTTTCGTTAAATAAACAGTTCCAAAAAAATTGATATTCATTACTCGATTAATTTGGTCATACTCCAGTTCGTTGACCCGAATAAAAGGTTGGATAATGCCCGCATTGTTGATAATTCCATCTATCGCACCAGATTGGTCTATCAACTCTTTTGCGAAAGACTCAACCTTAGTTTTATCAGAAATGTCCATTACAAAACCTTTAAATTGCTGGTCGGTTGCTTGGGCTATTTGTTTTGTTTGTTCAAGTGAACTGGGATTAATATCAACACCAATGACTTTTACCCCTTTTGTGAGCAGTTGAAGGGATAATTCTCTTCCCATACCACTTCCTGCTCCTGTAACTACAATGGTTTTATTAGCTAAATTCATTAATTGATTTTATCAAAGGAGAGAAATAAAATACTGTGGGCTGGTATCGAAAGCATACCTGATTTTACTTTTTCACCAACGAGTTTTGGCACTTCATCATTCGAGTTAAGTTGGAGTACTTTGCCATTCAACTTCACTTTTTTGGTCAATAATTCATCGGCAGTAAGTAAATATTGAGTAGCATTGGCTGGTATGGCAAAACTTGTTTCTTTTTCGGTCGTATTTAAAATTAGAACGGTACGTCCTTTCGGTTTTCCTTTAAGATTGTGTACAAAAACATCCACTCCAGTTGCCAAACTATCCGCTTTATATACCTCCGTTCCCATCAATTTGCTCCAAAGTAGAGCTGCCCAATAGTTAGGTCGTGGTAGGTGGGTGTCATGGTCTAGCAAGGCATATTCACTTCTTGCAAGGGTGTTGTGCATAACCACCTGAACACCTTTTTTTGCCAACCGTCCGAGTTGTTCTAAATATCTAAAGCTATCAATGTAGGTGGCCGCCAATGGATTTCCTCCACAAGCGGCTTCGGCTGTTTCTGTAAGCCATATTGGAGCATTTGGATTGTATTTGTCTCTTGCATTTTGATAAAATTCAAGCCCTTTTTCTGTTTTACTCAGCCACTCAGGACTTAAGGCATTCTCAACTTTTTGTCCACCGCCACAGCGTTTGGATACTGTGCCGTAATAATGATATGTAAATACATCAAAGCTTGGTTTTGGGGTTTGATTTAACAGTTCATCTAAAGGTAAATCTATACTTTTGGGAGGAAGTATTCCACCTTCGCCCGTAGAACCAGGTCCAATAATTTTCATTTTAGGAGCAACATCGGCAACTAATTTTTTAAATGCCAATAAGTCGTTTGCATAATTGATTCCTTTATAATCTTTACTAACTTCACCATGATAAGCATGAGATGGTTCATTGAATAATTCAGCTGCGACAATTTCTCCTTTCAAAGAATGTGTATAATCCAATATAGCTTTTACTTGCTCAGGTTTCCAGTTACCCTTTTCATCGTGCATCCCTTCACTCATTGGGAAAGAACTTACCAATTTCCCATCAACCGCTTTGCAGAAATCGATTACACCTTTCCATTGCTGGCGAGTGAGAATATTCTTGAAGCCAATAGGGGGGCTTGTCATTTTTGGTTCATCATTGTTTTGAAAATAAAGTGCATTTGCCCATGTACCACTTACTCTTACATAAGTTGGTCCCAATGCAGCTGCTAGGTTACGAAGTTTATTTTCGTAGAGATTGATGGGTTCTATTTTCCATTTCAAAGCCTCTATTCCTTTTTTATTTGAGTGTTTTCTAACAGAATCTATTAACTCATAAGGTATCCAGAAGTCTCCACCAATTACTTCGCACATTTCAATATTGTATGATTGAAAACGTGTATCTACTTTTCCGATGAATGGCATTTTTGAAAATGCGATGGAATTTACTGCATTCTGTGCATGAGCAACAGTACAATACAGTGTCAATCCTATGTATATTATTAGATTTTTCATATATCCACTTGTTTCTTAAAAAGAAAAATTATTAATTCCACCTTTCAAAGGATAGGTTTTCCCTTGCCAAATAAACCGTCCTTTTGTAACCTTGGGCAACTCAATTATTGCCTTTAGTTTGTTATTGACTAATTTATAATCCACCTTTATTTTTCCATCTGGATGTGGCATTTCTCCTTTTATTGTCTGAATATCTCCTAAATGAGGTTCAATTTTAACAGCCTTAAATGCAGGAGCATCGCTATCAATGCCAAGAATTGTTCTGTAAAATTCAATATTCGGACTTGAACCCCAAGCATGGCAGTCTGAACGAGTATTGGTCAAATCAGAAGTTTCTGCCCAAGTAGTCAATCCCATACTGAGGTTTTCTCGCCATTTATCCAACCATTTTAAATAGTCATTACCTAAACCCGCTTTTATCAAGGCTTGATGCAGATAATATTTAAAATAAATAGAGGCTGGTGCTAATGTCTTATCGGTCAAAAGTTGCTTTGTCAAATGGGGTAAATCTTTGGTGGTAACGATTCCAGTTAAGATGGCTAAGGCATTGGTATGTTGCGAAAAAATATCTTTTTCGATACGGTCGGCAAATAGTTTTTTATCGCTGTCCCAATACTTATCTCGAATAGTTTTGGCTAATAAATCAATTGTTTTTTGATAACGTAGAGCCAATTCAGACATTCCAAATTTTGTTTCTAAATCGACCGCAACCTGATACGCCCATAATAGCTGCAAGTCGAGCATAGCAGAATTACCGTGTGAACTTGGACCGATACCATCATTCCATTCTTTAAAATCTACCCAATCGGTAAACATCCAATAAGGTACATCTTTCAGTGAGCCATCTGCTTGTTGGTATTTTTTGAAATATTCAAAAACCTGACGAACACTTCCCATTTTAGCCCTTACAAAGTCTAAATCTGTCCCATAACGACTATAATCATGTAAGATTCCAATATACCATAGTGAAAAAGTGGGAATATACTGGGGCGTATAAGAAGGGTGACGACTGGAGGTTAGCCCTTCTGGGATTCTTGAGAAATCCATCAAATTGAGTGCATTTTTTACTAAACGGTCATCGCCTGTATTGTAAAGTGAAACCAACGCTTGGATACGCCCATCGCCAATATATTGCAATTGTTCATAGTACGGACAATCCATGTAGGTTTCGGTAGCACATAAACGAGCGGTTCGCCAGCCAATAGTCAGGAAGTTGTCTAACTCTGGAATACTGCTTTCAATTTTCGATTTTAATTCAAAAGGATAGCCTGTAAATGTGCCATAGATGTCGTTTAAAGTAAGTGGACTTTCTTGCGTTTTAATGGAAAGTTCAACATAACGATAAGTACGAAAAGTAAGCGTTGTAAATTTTTGATTATCGCTTCCATCAGAAATGAGGCTATCGGTTCTACCAATAAATTTCATCCCCTCAATATCGTTTCGGTTTGCTTTTATGGGAAACTCTTTGAACAAAGCTTCTGCATATTTCATCGTAATACTTGCCTTTTTCCCACCGCTAAAAATTACGTTTGGATACACATTGGTCAGATAACTTTGGTCTAGTATGATTCTAACGATTGTATTTGCAGGTATGGTTAACTCTCTTTTAGTCGATGGGAAATCAGCAGGGATTAATACGTTACCTTCTTTTTTCGCTATTTTTTGAAATCTTTCATCTCGCAACTCCATTTGAGGGATAGATGAAGGAACAAGCCGCCAACCCGTAGAAAAGCCATTAAAACGGTAGAAGTTTTTAGGCATTCCATTAAATAGCTTTTGAGCATTTTGCCAATGTGCGTCATTAAAAGCTTGGGATTGCCAATTTTTAGGATGTTTTTCAAGTTGGCGAATTTCGCCAGGGCCTGCAACATAATAAGTATTGATATTGAATACCAAAGGTGCATAGCTATCATCTTGTAGGCATTTCCATGTTTCGTTTGTATTAAGGAAAGCCTCTTTGTCACTTGCACCCTGTAAAATAAAAGCGGTACGGAAAGTAATTTGAGCTTCGGGTCTAACTTCTCCTTCGTTCCAAACTTGGGCAGCAATAATATTATTTCCTTCTTTTAAATAAGCGGCAATATCAACTGTTTCATAATTCCAATGGTCGAGGTCGCCACGGGCAGGACCAAGAGAAACCAGCTTTTCATTCACGAAAAGCTTATAACGGTTGTCAGCAGAAACATGAATCGTGAAAGAATTGGGCTTATGACTAAGTTCAAAAGATTTGCGGAAGTAATACACTCCATAGGCATTCGGATTGATATTTTGAGGAGTAATCCAAGACGCTTTCCAAGGTTTAAACAATAAATCAGGATTTGTATTTTGTGAATAAAGCTGATTTACACAAATCATACAAATCAAAAGAAATGCAATGCTATATCGAGTAATTATTTTCATTGGGAGTAAATATTTCATTTTAGTAAAGCAGAGATGATAACCTGTTAAAACCTTGTAATCCTTGGACTACCCATCAATCGGGTTTATTTGCTCTGCAATTGGCAAGCCATCTTTTAGCAAAAAACTATTGAACAATAACCCTAACCCTGTCCAAATTCTGGATTCGTGCAATAGGCGTTTTACTGTCTCCTTCTCTTTGTGATGCTACTCTTACAGTAGGGAAATAAGTACCTTTTGTCGTAAATTTATAAGCAATGGAAACGCTTGCTTGGCTATTTTTGGCATCAAATGTTATCTTTTTAGAACTAATCGGGAAATCTCCTTTTCCATCAAAATCCCATTCAGCCGAAACCAATTTACCTGTGTTTTTAGGTACATCTACTACTGCGGTAAAGGTCAGGGTTTGTCCTTGTTTGATTACTTTTTTCTTCTCACCTTTTACCGTAAGTTTTACAATTGGCTGAATGCCCTTACGTTCAGCAGTGGTGGAAGGCACGATTACTTGACCATCTTCGATTTGGTAATTCGTAGAAGCTGAGGGAGTAATTCCCTTTTCACACCAAGCACTCAGGTCACGCAAGGCTTGTTGCAAAACGCCTAAATAACTTACCGTTCTGGTTGGGTCTTCTTGTTTAGACAAATCGCCATGCAAAGCACGGTCGGTGTACCATAATCTGAAATTATCATCTGTTTTTTCTCCTAAATTCGCATTTACCATATCTCTGTAAAAGTCGCCTTGCCAAGCAAAAGCCTCTCTGTCCCAAAGCGAACAAAGTAAAATCATTTTACCTTTGAATTTTCCAGTTGGTAACACTCCTGCGGCACCTCTGGTAAATAATGGGCCTAAAAGAAAAGGACGTTGCGGGTAAATAGGTTTACCTTCTGCATCACGAAATTGGTCCCAAACTTTATATTCTTTACCGGGAACTTGGTGACGGTGATAAGTCTGAACAGCTAAAAAATTAGAATTGTCGATATATACTTCATCTCCAACTTTTATTTTGGCTAAAACAGACAAATCAACAGGGCCAAAAACCACTTTATCATCTTTGATACTTGCCAACTGAATCGTTTTACCAGCGGCTTCCCCTGTTTTTATGACCAAATCGCCACCCATAAAATTGACATCGGGTAGTATATCTTCAATTTGAAAAGCCACAGGCATTTTCCCTTCTACACCTCCCATGCTTTTCCAAGCCAAATCAGCCGAACCTCTTTCGCCAGCCGTTTCAGCTTCTTTAATACCCAATTTTACAGCCTCATCAATGTTAATAGCTGCTTTTATTTTTGATGTTTTCTGAAGTCTTGCCTTCGAAAGTGATGCCGTCGGATTTGCTCCTAAATACCCCTTTACTTTCCAGAAATCATCAAAAAACGTTCTATCAGCCATTCTCATACCTTGATAAAGAGCAATGAATCCATGAATCCCCATGGTTTTATAGCCAAACCAAGATTGTGGCGGAAAGCCCATTTTGGTAACTTCGCTCAAGGCTTCCTTTTCTTCTGCGTTCAATCCTGCATACATATCTCCACTGCCACCTGCATCTAAGGCATCAATAATTTGAGGAAACTTATCATGTAGTATTCTCATGGCATTCATTCTTGCAGCAAATACGTTAGGAATAGCCATTGGGGAGCCTAATACATAAGGTACTACACCATCCCACACGCCATCAGTATTTTCGATACTGCCGATGGTACGGTAAGCTCCACCGCTTCCTCCAAAAGCATAACCAAAAGGTCTATTTCCTCCAAATATTTTCGTAGCAACCACACGAGAAAAGGCTGCCGAAGCGGCATTTGCTCTAAATGCTCCAATCGTAGGGTCTGAATTGAACGATGGTTTAGCAAAATCTACTTTTCCACCTCCATTTGTTTCGATAAAGTATGCTCCACTACTAATCGAAAAACTAATTTTGTCGTCTTCACCAGTTGCTCCTTGTGAAAGATTTTCATTATCTGGAAACGGTGTAATATATTGAAAAAAACGACCTTGATAGTTTTGTTTTTCTGGAAAATAAAAAGAAAAACGAGTTTCTGTTCCTACAAATCCACCGTGAACATAGCGGTGTTTTATTGGTTTTTCTCGCCATTCGTCAATATCTATAAATGGCTCTTTAAAAAGTGTATCTTTGCTAGTGAAACTTTTGGCAATTTCTTTACTTGAGCCAACCAAGTTAGTTTGTGCTTGAGCCGTGTACATTGACATCAGACAAAAGAAAAGAGCAATAGCCAATTTATAGTTATTTAATTTCATTGTATTATTGATTATAATGACTCGATTTGAAAAATAGACTACCGTATTATTGGGATTTTGTTCTTGATGTTTTACCAATCTGCATTTTGAACAATGGAAACATAATCCTTCAATAGTGTTTCAGGTACTTTTTGTATTAACTCATCAATGTCCCAGACATTTTCTTCTTTTTTAATGGTGGCTTTCACGAAAGGTTCAGAATATAAGCTAACTCTCGAATCAGATGTAACTGTAAAAACTGAACCGCTTATGAATCCTGCTTCTGTTGTGCATAAATAGGCAACAAACGGAGCGGCTTTATCGGGAGTAGCGTGAGCGGCTTCTACTGCTTTAAGTTTTTCTGGGTCTATCTTATCTGCTCCTACTAAACTTTCAATGTTCTTTTTTGCGTTCGCAAAGTTTAATATATGCCCTGGAGAGGCAGCTTGTGGACAAATGGTATTTACAGTAATACCATATTTGTAAAGTTCTTTGGCAGCACCTTTACTAAGTCCAACAATACCTGCATTGGCGGCACTGTAAACCGATAGTCCAGCTAGTCCAATCCATGCGTCCGAAGCGACATTTATTATTCTTCCAAATTTTTGTTCTTGCATATATGGAACAGCATATTTCATCAAGTTGAACGCCCCTTTGAGTTTAGGAATAGTTTGTTTTTTCCATTCTTTTTCAGATGTTTCATGAATAAAACCTGAACCCAAACCAGCAGCATTATTAACCAAAATATCTATGCGTCCCCAGTGCTTGATGGCAGTTTCTACCATGGTTTTTGCAGTTTCATCATCTGATACATCGCCATAGAAAGCGATTGCCTCACCGCCCATTTCATTAATTTCCTGAGCTGCACTTTCGGCATCACCCCACATCTTATAAAAATTAGTCTTTTCTTCTTCTGAGAGGTTAATCAATTCGGCTTCGTTAATGCTTTTTGGACTTCGGTTATTGGTAAGCACTTTTACACCTTCTCTTGCCAATACCTGAGCAATGCCTTTTCCAACTCCTTGTCCTGAACCTGTAACGATGGCAACTAAGCCTTCAAGTTTCTTTTTCATCTATTTTTTTATTAATGATGTTGTTAGCTTTGTTTCATGCGGAAGGTTAAAATCATTTCTAAGGACTTCTGCTTTGAACTAAGAAACAGATGTTGATAATACTAAGAAATTAAAGCTTTCTATTCGTTAGTATTATCAACATTCTTGTATAGAAAAAACACCTTTATATTAAAAATTATAGCTCAATGTCAAGAAAAATGACCTTGGTAAAGTAGTTCTTGCACTCCAAGTAGCGTTTGCTTGAGCGGCAACTCTTTCAGGTGTAAAACTGTTGGGCGAAAGGTTTGGAACTGAAATAGCTGGAAGACCTGGTGCCAAATTAACAGGGTCTCCTGGTGGCGGATTCCAAGCCGTTACGCCTAATTCGTTGAACATATTATTGACGTTAAACGACACTCTCATTCTTGGAATAAATTTATAACCAATAGTGAAATCTACTTGATTGTATGCTGGAAAACTGAACGCATTTACTTCGTTGGCTGGAGCACTACCGATAAATCTATAAGTTAACAATGCATTTATTTTATTTGTATTATAACTTGGCATTATTGAAGCCATTACTCTTGGCGTTAAGGAAATAAATCGGTCTTTAAATTCCACTAATTTATCATCAGCTTTTCCATTCACTCCTACGAACCATTCTCTTTTAATAATGTATTTAGGGTTTTGCAAAGTGACAGAACCAGAAAGATTGAATTGAGAACTTAGGTCTATGTTTCCGTCAAGCTCTATACCATAAATTTTTTGTTCGCTATATGCTGGTGGAAGGTAATAAATTACATCTTTCTCATCGGCAGCAAAAGAGATGTCGGCAAGATTTGAAATCTTGGTATAAAATGGCGTTACATTCAATCTTAACTTTTCTTTTTGTAGTTTGAAACCTGCTTCAATTTGAGACAAAAGAGTTGATTCTAATTGGGCTCCGCTACCAGCTAAAGTGTTTAGATTTGAAGTAATATCAGGTGCTTTCGTTCCACCCGAATAACGAACGTAGATAGCCTGATTGTTACTAAACTTATAATTCAAAGCACCTGAGTAAGATACATTGCTACCACTCAAATCAAAATTTACGATATTCCCAAGCGGACGCACTTTGTTATCATACAAAGTGAGAGGGTTATTATCTGCACCACCTTTACTACTTGGTGTTGTACCCACATTATTTTGAATTGTTCCTTTAAAATTCGTAGAATTATACCTTATGCCATAATCTAAGGTTAGCTTATCTGTGAGTGATGTTGTTTGAGCAAAAAATACATCCAAACGGTTGTTCACCCATCTTTCGTCAGTGTAAGTCTGGTCGCCAAGACCAAAAAAGCCATATTGATTTGTAAGCTGCTCAACGGCTAAACCGGCAGTCGGGTTTCTAAATGTCGCCACAATAGGATGTGGGTTGTGTTGAACGGTGGCAATCGATAAGCCCATCAAACCGCCCTGTGCAGTGTAATCTGTTCTTCCGTAATAAGCACCCAAGGTGAAATTTGATTTTCCTATTGCTTTTTGAATGATAAACTGCTCCATGATTTCATTGGCAGTTCTATCATTTTTTTGACCAAAACTTAGCAATAAGGGGCTTTTCAAATTAACTTGTCCTCCTGTAACGGCATCTGTCAAAGTTGCTAAAGCACTTGCATAAGCGGCAACGGGTTGTGTTTGAAGAAAAAACAAGTTAGCGTCGCCTATGTGAGCAGGAAACTGGGTATTATTGTCACTGATTTTTGAAGAAAATTTGAACTTATTATCTATTTTCCAGCCTTTGGCAAAAGTGTGATTCCAATTCAAGCCAAAAGTTTTGTCTATACTGTTATTTAATTTTCTGGGGTCAAAAGTGCGACTTGAGCTACCAGTATAAGGTAAAAAATCAAATGACTCTTTTCCATTACTTGCCAAATTATCGGTATTCTTAAAGCCAGATGCAATAGACGGATTAGTAAAATCAGTGTATGGTATCAAATCAAATCTACCATTACGGTCATTTAAATATTTGGCATAGAACTTAATACTTCCACCTTTATATTTTTTTACAATGTTTGCTCTTATCTGTCCTCCATCATTCAAGGCAAAACCGGGTGTTCTTGCACCATCACTTTTTCTGTAAAAACCTCCTACATAATAAGTAATATCACCTTTTTTATTTAATGCTCCACCAAATCCTAAATCAACCCGACGAAAAGGATTAGCATTACCCTCTAAACCGTATTTCAAAGTTAAATCACCTGAAAACTTATTACTACCTTCTTTAGATACGTAATTAAATAAACCTCCTGGAGCATCAGAACCAGTTATAGAAGACGAACCACCTCTTACCGCTTCAATTCTTTTTACATTTACGTCGGCTCTTAGAAAATAATCTGGACCAAAACCACTTCCAGTAATATTGGTAACAGGAAGCCCATCTTCTTGCATAGTGACGTACAAATAGCCAGAAGCGTTAGAATTAGTAATACTAATGTTTGTTGTAGGAGTACCTCGTACCGTGACTTGGTTGCCTACCTCACCAACCGATGAGTTTACATAAACACCCGGAATATTTTTCAATAAATCTGCTGCACTTGCCGGTGCTTGCATCTTGATTTGGTTTTCCGAAATTGTACTGATTGCCACCGAAGCATCTATTCGTTTTCGTTGGTCAAAAACACCTGTTACAACTACTTCTTCTAATGTAGCCGTTGATTCTTCTAAGAGAATTTTTAGCTCTCTGCTTTGAGGTACTTTCACGGTCACTTCTTTGGTTGTATAGCCAATCGAAGATACAATAAGCGTATAATTACCATTTGAAATATTTTCAAAAAGAAATTCACCATTAACATTTGTTGTAGTACCTTTTGTACTTCCTTTAATTGTAGCAGTTGCTCCTATCAGAGTTTCTCCCTTATTATCTGTAACTTTTCCCTTTATTTGTTGAGCAAACGAAGTAAAGTTAATTAATACAAATAAGAGTATAAAAACTTTCTTATTGTATTTCTTAGAATTGTTCTGAAAATAGTTTTTTTTCATATAATATGTAGTTTGATGGTAATAATAATCATTAAAAAATGAATGTTCTGCTCTCCCACAATAGGTATAAATCTTTAATATTTCAGTTACATGTCCTTTCGGAGTAATGTGTTAGCTTGGTTAATTATATTATTCCAATACAAAGTTATATAAAAAAAATATATTGTATGAAATAAAATACAATATATTTTATAAAAAAATATATATTCGTGTTTCTTTATTATTGGTCAAAGCAAAATACATAACAGTAAAAGGTTCAGTGAGCTAAAATTTAAAGTTTATAAATAATAATTTTAAGTATATACACCCATCCTTATCTTTGCTAGAATTATACAACTCAAATGATATGCCCTCAATAACAGACTTTAATTATCTTAATCATGTAAATATCGATTGCGTTATTTTCGGATTTGAGAATAACCAACTGAAAGCACTTGTTGCCAAACTAAACTATAAAGGTGAATTCTACACGCTCCCAAGTGGCTATATTCTGGAAGATGAAGATATTGAAGATGCGGTTCAGCGTATTTTATTTGAGAGAACTGGCATAAAAAATGTATATCTCGAACATTTCAAAGTATTTGGTAAAGCAAATCGAGGAAGAAAGGAGTTCTTAGATGCCCTGATTTCTGAAAATTACACTTCCGAACGAGACGAAAAGTCGAATAGTAATATTTACCGTTGGTTTACCAAAAGGGTGGTGTCTATTGGATATTATGCCTTAGTTGATATTTCGAAGGTTACCCCAACACCTAACGAAATTTATGGCTCGTTGGAATGGTATCCAATTGATAATATACCCAAAATGATTATGGATTTTAATTTAGTTTTGAATGACGCTTTAAAATCTTTGAAAGTAGATATTGATGTAAAAGCAAATGCTTTTAATTTATTACCTGAAAAGTTCACCATTAGTGAAGTTCAGGAGGTGTACGAATGTATCTTACAAAAAAGCTATGTTCGAACCAATTTTCAGAAAAAAATACTTGAATTAGATGTACTCGAAAGACTCGAAAAAAAATACACAGGAGCTAAGAATAAAGCACCGTATTTGTACAGGCTAAAAAATTAGGCTTATACAAATTGATTGATGATTAAGATGTTGTAGGTCTTGAATTACAGAAAGAGTATGTAATATTTAAGGGCGACCCACAATAATTGAGCAAAATCATACCCTTAAAGATTTAAAAAAAATTCTAAAGGGTATGATTTGCAATTAACTAAATCAATTAAGATTTGGCATTTGGCTGCTCACTCATAAAAGGCTGATTGTAGTACCTTTTTCCCGTAGTTTTAAACAAAGCATTGGCCACTGCCCCAAATACTGGTGGGAATGGTGGTTCGCCAAGACCAGTTGGGTCTATGTCGTTTTCTACGAAATGAACATCTATTTTCTTAGGTGCTTCATTATGGCGAATCATTCGATAATTATGGAAGTTATTTTGCTCGGGAACACCGTCTTTGTGGGTCAATGCACCATAAAACGACTGTCCGATTCCATCAACCACCGCACCTTGCACCATGTTTCGGGCGGCATCTGGGTTTACAACTACCCCACAATCAACGGCAGAAGTTACTGATTCTACGTACGGTTGTCCATCTCGCATCACCATATCCACTACATGGCCTGCGTAAGAAGCATGACAGAAATAAGCGGCAACGCCACGTTTCTTGCCTGCATTTTCGGGTTTTCCCCAACCTGATTTTTCTTTTAGTAACTCTAAAACGCCAATATATCTGTTGGCATCGTAATCATTGTTTTTACCTACTGGATTTTCTTTGGCACGTTTCAACAAATCAAGGCGGAATGCGATTGGGTCTTTGCCCATTGCTTCGGCAACTTCATCTAAAAATGACTGCTCAGCAGCCGCATTAAAATTAGAACGTGGAGCTCTAAATGCACCAATCGTAATATTTGAAGGTATTTCCCAACCTTCGGCCAAATAATTATCTACCGCACCCGCAGGAAAACGATTGGCATGAACTGGGTTTTCGGGAATACCACCACCAATTACATGAAAACCTATCAGATTCTTGTTGGCATCGAGTGCCGCACGATAAGTTGCCGTGTACATGGGGCGATAGATTCCGTAAGTCATATCATCTTCACGGGTGTATATCAATTTGATTGGAGCTTTCATTTTCTGTGAAATTCTGGCAGCTTCGTAGGCATATTGGGCATAGGCTCTACGACCAAAACCTCCCCCCATGCGGGTCATTTGGATTTCGATTTTATCGGCAGGCAAATTCAATAATTTAGTGAGCGATGGTTCCATCCAACCTGGTGCTTGAACTGGCCCTGCAACCAATGCCTTATCTGCTTCTACATGAGCGAAGAAGTTCATCGGTTCCATGGTATTATGTGCCAAAAACGGAGCATTGTACGTACGCTCAATTATCTGAGCAGCATTTTTGAAAGCTGTTTCGGGGTCACCATCTTTTCTTAATTGCTGAGCTGGTTTTGTGGATTGTCGCCCATTAGCAAACTCAGCCATCATTTCTAATTGTTTGCTCGTTGTTTCTAATCTTCCCGGAACAGTTACCTCTTTTTTCCCAGCTCTACCGTTCACGAGGTCTTTTGTATCGCCAGCGGCCTCCCATTGAGCATTGATTTTTTTGCGAGCATTCATTACTTCCCAAGTAGAATTTCCCACAATAGCAATCATTTCATTGAAAGTACGAGTATCGAAACCAGCTTGCTCAAAACCATCTTCGTAAAGTTTGAAACTAAACACATCTTTGATACCTGGCATTTTTTTGGCGGCAGTTGCATCAAACGATTTTAGTTTCAAACCAAACGCTGGTGGATGCTGAATCATGGCTATCAACATTCCATCTACTCGATAATCCATTCCGAAAAGTGGTTTACCAATAACTACTTTCAAGCCTTCGGTATTTTTCTTTGAATTTCTCACAATCGAAAAATCTTTTGGAGCTTTTAGCTTCACATCTTTCGGAACAGGCAATGTAGCTGCTTTGGCGGCCATTTCGCCATATTTTGCTGTTTTTCCACTCGAATGAGACAAAACACCTGCTTTTGTTGTAATTTCTGTTGCCGAAACACCCCAAGTTTGAGCGGCTGCTTCGATTAGCATTTGGCGGGCTGCTGCTCCTGCATTGCGGAGTGGCTTCCAGTACATTCGCACTGAGTTACTCCCACCTGTAAATTGCATACCGTATTTAACATTATCATGCGTACTCATTTCTACCACCACATTTTTCCAATCGCAATCTAATTCTTCGGCTACCATCATTGGTAAAGAGGTCATTACGTTTTGACCAAATTCGGGATTTGGAACCAAAATTTTCACCACATTATCAGGTGTGATTTTGATATAGGCCGCCAATTCAGACCATTGGTCGGCAAGGTTCAAGGCTTCTACTTTTTCAGCCGCTTGAGCACTCGAAAACCAACTGAAACTAAGCATTAGGCCACCACCTGCAATGGCTGAGGACCTTAAAAAAGAGCGGCGACTTACAGCCCCCCCCGCCCCCGATGGGGGAGCTACAGCTTCACTATTATTTATGTTTTTCATCTTATTTTAAATGTAAATTTTAAAAATAATTTAATATACCCTGTTAAAGAGTTCCCCCATCGGGGGTTAGGGGCTATTTTTTTGCAGCGGTTTTGATTGCCTCTTTGATTCTCAAATATGTTCCACAACGGCAAATGTTGCCACTCATGGCGTTGTCAATATCTTCATCGGTTGGTTTTGGATTGCTCTTTAATAGTGCTGCTGCCGACATAATTTGTCCGCCTTGGCAATATCCACACTGAGCCACATCGTGTTCGAGCCAAGCTTTTTGCACAGGGTGAGAAGCATCTGCCGAAAGACCTTCGATGGTTGTTATAACCGATTTTCCAATAGCCGAAATAGGTAACACGCAAGAGCGAGTAGCATTTCCATCTAAATGAATAGTACAAGCTCCGCATTGAGCCATGCCACAACCAAATTTAGTTCCGGGCATGTTTAGGTGGTCACGCAGAACCCACAAAATTGGTGTTGATGGGTCAACATCGACTTGTTGAGTTTTACCGTTGATTTTTAGAGAATATTTTGCCATAATGTTTAATTTACCTTAATTAACAATTTGACAAAAATATTTAACTTTGTGTGTAATAAATAATATTTTTCAAATAGAAACTTACAAAAATCAAATAATTTATATTTATTAATTGATACATTGTGTATTTTGAGTCACTATATTTGACTTCATTATCAGCCACTCACATATAAATGCTCAATCGTTCGTTTAAATAACCTTGATAGTATGGTTACTTTTGGTAGGCTTTTTGTCAATCCGTACTTCTTTTGATAATCAATTTACCCAAAACATACATCAAAAAACCAAAAACCGAACAAGCTGCCATTACACTTACCATTGGTAAGCTTGTACCATTGCTCAGAAAACCAACCATTGCCGCAGCCAAGGAGCCTATTCCCATTTGCAAAGCTCCCATCAATGCAGACGCACTGCCTGCTTCTTTTTTGAATGGAGCTAACGAAAGTGCTATGACATTCGGAAAACTAAAACCTTGACAACTAAAAAATAGCATCAACAATAGGATTATATTATAGATATTGAGCCAATTCATGAGGCTACCAATCACTAAGATGATACCAAAAACTACTTGAAACCTGAGTGCAGAATTAACAATTTGCTCAGATTTGAACCTACGAAGTGCCCAGTTATTTAGTTGACTACTAAATATCAAACTACCTGCTAAAAGTCCGAAAATCCAACCGTATTCTTTTTCACTAGCTTTGAAAATTTTCATAAAAACTAACGGTGACCCAGACACGTAGGCATATACTGCCCCCGAAATCAACGAACCCGCAAAGGCATAAGTAAAAAACTGTGGATTTCGGAATATTTTCCAAAAAGTAGGAATAATATAATTTGGATGAAGTGAGATGGTTTCATCTGCTCCTTTCGATTCAGAAAGTAAAAATATGACCGACAATAGCAGCACTATTCCTGCAAAGCCCTGTAACCAAAACACCGAATGCCATCCATAAACCGAGATGAGATAGCTACCAAAGGTAGGAGCAATGATTGGCGAAACTCCTAAAATAAGGGTAAGCGTAGAAAATACTTTGGCAGATTCTTCAACAGGAAACAAATCTCGCACAATGGCTCTTGGAGCAATCATACCTACACAGCCACCAATGGCTTGTAAAAATCGAAGTACAATCAATATTTCTAAAGAATTTGCTAAAGCACAACCCATTGATGCAATAATGTAAATCACCAAACCTATCATTAATGGTGTTTTTCGGCCGAATCTATCGAGCAACGGGCCGTAAATTAATTGACCGAGCGAAATTCCGATAAAGAAACTTGCTAAAGAATACGAAACTTCGCTTACGGTTACGCCTAAATCTTTGGCGATACTCGGAAATCCAGGAATATAGGTGTCAATCGAAAAAGGACCAATTGCCGAAAGCAATCCAAGAATGATAAGAAAAAGAAGACGGTTTGTTTTTATTGTATTTTTCAAATTTGTCTAAATTTTGATGGACTTATGTTGGTAAGTTTCTTGAAGAAATTATTAAAATGTGTGACCTCCTGAAAACCTAACGAAAAAGCGATTTGTGAGATATTCCATTTGCTTTGTTTGAGCATGATTTTAGCTTCTTGTAAAAACCGTTCGGTAATGAGTTGAGAAGTTGTTTTCCCACTCGTTTCTTTCACAGCCCTATTGAGATGATTGACATGAACATTGAGTTGTGATGCAAAATCAGAAGCTTTTTTTGCTCTGATTTCGGTGTGGTTTTCATCAATCGGGAACTGTCGTTCGAGCAATTCTAAGAATAGCCAATAAATTCGTTGCGAAGCATTGATAGGTAATTGTTCGATGCGAGTAGAAGGTCGAGTTTTCATGGCATAATGAATCAATTCATAAATTTGATTTCGGATGAAATCATACTTATAAATATACTCTGAGCTAAGTTCGGCTTCTATTTTTTCAAAAATTCCACATAAAAAATCAAATTGTGCATCATCTAATTCATAAACGTGTGTACCTGTTGGCTGAAAAACTTCATATTGAATCAGATTGCCAAATTGATTAAAAAAACTATCGTTGAAAATGACATAAAAACCCGAAACTTCGTCGTCCTTATGCTCCCATTTATAAGGAATATACGGGTTTGAGAAAACAAGTGCTTGTTTTTCGAAAGAAAAAACTTTATCTGCATAATGGATACGACTACTTCCTCGACAAAGCGTGACTTTGAAAAAATCACGTCGGCGATAAGGCACAGGCTTCGTAGAAGGATGCGGCAACCTAAAAACATTGACATGTCCAATATCATGACTAAGACTTTCGGGTAGCCATTCAAATTTTCTATTATAAAAATCTTGTAAAGACTCTATTTTTTCCATAAACTATTTTTTTACAATCAGCTTTCTATCAATTGCATAACCCAAACTAAGATTCCAATCGAATGATTTTCCCGCTATGTCGGTTTTTAGTGGCTTATTGATAGTCGAACCCAAATAAAATGGCGTTTTTTTCGATAAAAGTGTAAAATTAGATGCAAAGTAATTGCCATCCCTCGCATCTAATTTCAAATAAAATATCTGAGGATTCACTCTAAAAGAAAGGTTTTTATTTAGGTGAATAGTTGAAAAAGTTCGGAGTGAAACCAAAGCAGTATGATTGGTGGCGTCGTCGCTTACGCCTTTTGCATATAAACAAAACAGGCTAATGCTATTATTTTTGTTGAAAATGATATTGGGAGTAAACTCAAAAGGGATTACCCTTGAAACCGCCAAAGTATTTTTGATTTCAGGTGAAGTTTCATAAGCCAAAACTCTAAATGGTACAGCAGGAAAATGCGAACCAATAGATGCTTGGAAGCGTTTTTGATTGATGAGTTTATAACGCCAAATAAAAATAAATGACCACGGACGACCATCTTTCAAGGCAAATCGAAACTCAGGGTCGAAACTAAATCTTTTACCACCATTAATGTTAAAATTAAAAATGGCGGCTGGTTTTCCGAGCGAAAAAGCAGGAATAAACGAAAAACCATTTTGTGTAACACTGCCTGCTCCTCTGAAATTGATGACTTTTGAGGTACTATCTGTCTGTGCTATCGAATAAATGAAAGTATGACAGAAAAGAAACAATAGTAGTATTTTCTTGAAAAAGGTATTTTGATTTAGATAAGACATTTTTGTAAAATAGAATGTAGGTTTTATGCTACAAAGTTAGCACTAAAGATGTCTTTACTTTTAACAAAATTCAAAGTAAAACTTACAAAAATCAAATAATATTAAGTATTAGAAAAATAGTTTTACAGCAAATTACCATACCACTTTACATTTTTGGAATTGGGATTTTACTTGTAACTTTTACGGACCGAATTTCTTGCAATACTTTGATTAATTAACGTATATTCTTAAAGCTACATAGTAGCCACGAAAGTCCATGTTTGAAAGTAGATACAGCTTGATATATTTTGTTTCTTCATTTGAATTTTAAATCGTTTTATCAAGTCTTGTTTAACAAAGACCAAATTGCCATCATTTTTGTGTAACACTATTTGACTCAGAAGAAGCCGCATTCATGGAAAACTTAACTTTTAGAATTACTCTTGATTTAAATATGAACGAAATATATTCTTGGCATAATGCTTACCAAATCTAATCATTCGTCTTAAACTTATGATAAAACAGAACAAGCATATCGAACTAAATTCGTAATTTTTATCAAAAATCAGATATACAAAAAGGATAATGAACGTGATGCACAAACCTCTAAATAGTGAATAGTTACCATTGAAAATATCAATTCTATCTGTTAGCTTTTTTTGAAATAATTTATCGTAAATAATTAGTCCATAATCCGTTTCATTACTAATTAAACCATAGTCCTTTTCAATTTTTTCCTTAATCTTTTTTATCATATTTATATCAAGTATCCTTTCTTTGAATCTATTTGGTTTAAGTAACCATTTAGTAGGCATACCTCCACAGCATTTCCATAATAAATTTTCAAAAATATTACCAATACCTTGTATAATATGACCAAGTGCATAGGAAAAACACAAGAAAATAATCGATTCTCCAATATTTGAAAAATCAAAAAAAGACTTGTTACCTTGTAGAGTAAGAATAAAATTTACGCTAAAAAGCAAAACAACACTTGGGATAATTAAAGCTACAAATTCGTAGAATGTTAAGTCTTTTTTCATTTTGAATATTTGAACTTTAAAAATTGAAAAATTTCGGTAATATCACTTCGTAAAATATTGATAGGCATTTTTGAGATGTGCTGAATAGAGGTTTCATGACAGTTTTTAAACTTTTTCTGATTTCCACACAAGTACGTCTCATTCCTTTCAGGAAGTTTATTAAGTGCTACAGCACACAAACATTTGAATAAAAAGGAGTCATCCTGAGTTTCAAGAATCTCTTGATATTCTTGAATAACCCCTTCTAACCCATGTTTATATTCTTTTCTCTCAAAAGGAATATCCTTTAGAACACAATAAAGGTTATTACGAAAAAAAGATTAATATAATGTGTGCGTGCTTGCGTAACTTTGCTGTCATGGCACTAACATACGAAAATACAAAAAATAACGAGAAGCGATTTTTATCACTCATAAGTCTAAAAGTTCTTGAATTTGACTTTTTATTGAGGCATTTTGAGCCAATTAGCGAAAATTACTTTCGCTGGCATACCTTACATGGTCAATTACGAGTAATCCCAAAATATAGAATTCGTAGCAATGAGGCATTAGGTTCTCATTGCGATAAACTGTTTTTTTTAATGGTTTACCTAAAAAATGCTCCCCTGCAAGAATTTCAAGGAAGTAATTTTGGAATTTCACAAGGTAAAGTAAGTCGAATAGTGAAAATTTTAACTGATTTGCTATTAAAAACCTTATCGAAATTAACCCCTTGCCGAAGCAATGAGGAATTA
>JAIXOL010000035.1 GCA_027486845.1 Cytophagaceae bacterium | reverse complement strand
CACTAAATCCTCAAATAATTCAACAATTCTTAAAATCTCGAAAAATTACCTTGAATTTTTTCAAAAAGTAGCATAAAATAAAAGCTGCCCCAAAATTACTTTTGAGACAGCCTCTTTTTCAACCCAATATCTCCTTCGCAACTCTTTCACCCGAGCGAATCGCTCCATCGATGTAGCCATTCCACACATCAGAAGTTTCTGTGCCTGCCCAATGAATATTTCCAACTGGCTCACGCAGTGCTTTTCCGAGCGATGTCCACGCTCCCGTAGGCATAAGGCCTGCATAACAACCACGAGTAAATTCCTCAGCCGCCCAACTATGATCAATGTAAGCAATCGGATTTCGTGCTTTTTCACCGTAAAATTTAGCAAAAGAATCTAAAATTGACGCTTTCCGTTTTTCTTCCGATAGATTTGAAAATACTTTTGCCTGATTACCCAATACAAAACCCATCATTATTCCTCTACTCCCATCTTTAGGCGAATTATCAAAAGTTACGGTCGTATAACCCTCATTAGTGGCCGATAAGCCATTTAAGCCAGCTTCTCGCCAAAAAGGTTTGTCATAAATCGCATACGTTTTCCAAACAGTTCCCATTGGCATGCGTTGCGTAAGTTGCTCACGATTGGCTGGCATGAGTGGAAAATAATTGATTCGACCAGCCAATGTTGGCGGAAGTGCAACCACTACTTTTTTTGCCAAAAACTCAAACCCATCGCCTTTAACGCTTACAATATCATTTTCTTGAGAAATACTCCTTACAACCGAATTTAATCTGATTTTATCTTTGAAAGTTTCGGCTAAACGTAAAGCAGGCTGTGAGGCTCCACCCAAAATCCGTTCTTCTTGAGCTCCATTTTTTACATTCATTAAGGTATCTAAATCTCGACCAGATTTTGTGTAGAACAGTGCATGAAGCATCGAAACCTCGTTGGGGTCGGCTGCCCAAATTGCTTCGGCAGCAAGCTTGAACATAATTTTAGCAGTCTTGAAATTCATCTGCTTGTCCATCCAAGTGGCCAACGTCATTGAATCATAGTATTCAGCATTGGGCGACTCCCACGGTTTTTCTAAATCAATGGTTTTTGAGAGTTTATTCATTCGTTTGATTGCAAAATCTAAACTCAGCAACGAACCAATCGGAAGCGGAGGAATCAAGCCTTTGTAGCGTTTTACTTTACCATTAAAAAGTAAGGTGCTTTTTCCTTCATCATAAGTCGGGAAAGTCTGCACACCAAATTCTTTTGCCAAAGCATAGATTTTATCTTGTGTAGGTCCAACCCAAGCTGCTCCTAAATCTAAATACGTGCCATCGTCGTAATATTTCGTATAAACTCGTCCTCCGACCCTATCACGAGCTTCGAGCAGTAAAACATCTTTTTCGGCTTTGAGGAGCTCACGGGTAGCAGTCAAGCCAGCATAGCCTGCCCCAATGACAATAGCATCATAGATTTTCATTTTTTAGAGGAGGTTGAATTTTGTATAATTCACAAAAAAGGTCATAGAGTAAACCCAAGTTTTGCACAGTGTTTCACAAAGTTTTTTTACTATTTCGTGAAACATTGTAAAAACTCTGAGTAACGCTTTGACCCAAAAATAAAACTTTGTTTCCTTAAAATCTTTTCAAAACCAACTCACTCACTGTTTGTCCAATCGAGAGTGAAGAAGTTGCCGCTGGCGATGGTGCATTACAAACATTGATAGCTTGCTGATTCTCGAAAATGGCAAAATCATCTAGCAATCCACCTTCACGGTCACAAGCTTGAGCTCTCACACCTGCAGCACCCGCCACGAGGTCATCTGACTGGATTTCGGGAATTAACTCCTGTAAAGCCTTCGTAAATGCCGCTTTCGAAAACGAACGATACATTTCGCCCAAACCAGTTTGCCAATATTTGGCTGCCACTTTTCTAAATCCAGGCCAAGCGAGGGTTTCAAACAATTCGCCAAAATGAATATCCAATTTTTTATATCCTTCTCTACGGAAAGCTAAAACTGCATTTGGTCCCGCCTCTACGCCACCATGAATCATACGAGTAAAATGCACACCCAAGAATGGGAAGTTAGGGTCTGGTACAGGATAAACAAGGTTTTTTACGAGATATTGCTTTTCGGGTTTTATCTCAAAATATTCTCCTCTAAATGGCGTAATTCTTAGATTATTTGCTCGTTCGTCGGTCATTTGTCCAACTTTATCTGAGTAAAGACCTGCACAATTAACGACTAATTTTGTTTCATAAATATTCTTTGACGTTTTTACTACCGAAACTCCATTTTTTGTAGAAATCCCTTCCACTTTTTCATTGAAAGCTATTTCTCCTCCAAGTTTTTGGGTTTTTGCTAAATATTTTTTACAAACATCCGTATAATCAATGATACCAGTTTGCGGCACGTAAAAGCCTTTCAAGCCTTTTACGTGCGGTTCATATTCTTTGATTTGCTCGGCATTTAGCATTTTGAAGCCATCCAAGCCATTTTGTTTGCCACGCTCAAAAAGCCCGTCAAGAATTGAGATTTGTTCGGTTTTCGTAGCCACCACAATTTTTCCGCAGAGGTCATATTTTATGTCTTCTTTTTGGCAGAAATCAAGAAGCATATCGTAGCCTTTTATACAATTAGTCGCTTTCAAACTACCAGGTTTGTAATAAAGTCCCGAGTGAATAACTCCGCTATTATGGCCGGTTTGATGTTTGGCCACTACATCTTCTTTTTCGATGATGAGCAATTTCAAACTCGGATTTTGTTCTTTTATTCGCAAGGCAGTTGCCAAGCCAACTATTCCTCCACCGATTACTGTTACATCGTAAATCATTTCAATTATCAGTTATCAATTATCAGTTATCAAGAAAAACGATTAAAAATCAATTTCTACAATAACAAAATAACCTTGTTCATTTAAAAAGTACAATTTTTCTTGGCGTTTTGAATTACCAAACTTAAATTTGTGCAAATTTAACAACAACATTCAGACATGAAAAAGTTTAGTGTTTTATTATTTGCAGTAGCAGCGTTTTCGTTGACTTCATGCGATTATCAAAAAAACAATGTTATTGAGCAAAAAGACGTTCGTCAAGGTGATGAGTGGGTTTATGGTGTAAGTCCAGATTCAGCAGCACGTCAATTAAAAAATAAATATACAGCTAATCCTGAACTTGAAAAACGTACACAAGCGATTCAAGACAAATTATTTGGTGCAGGAAAATCAAGTACTGGTGCTTAATTACCCCAAATGATTTTAGCTTACAGTAGGCGGGTTACAGTTTATTATGGCATTTACGTGCTCCATATTCTGTAATATGCCTATTTTTATTTTTTTAATATCTCAATGATGCCCAAATGTCATTA
This sequence comes from Cytophagaceae bacterium, assembly GCA_027486845.1. GTDB lineage: Bacteria > Bacteroidota > Bacteroidia > Cytophagales > Spirosomataceae > Emticicia. Next base: position 85,594 of record JAIXOL010000035.1, on the reverse strand, counting down.
AAACGAAACATCAACAAATGAACATAGCACTCGTAACAGGTTCGGCAGGTTTAATTGGTAGTGAATCAGTTGCCTTTTTTGCCGAAAAATTTGATTTGGTAATTGGCATCGACAATAACCTTCGTTCATATTTTTTTGGAGCAGAGGCTTCTACCGATTGGAATCGTAAAGGTTTAGAAGAAAAATATAGCAATTATCGCCATTACAAAGCAGATATTCGCTCGGAAGAAGAAATCGGAAAAATTTTTGAAGAATACGGTACTGACATTAAGCTTGTTGTGCATACGGCCGCACAGCCAAGCCATGACTGGGCTGCCCGTGAACCCTTTACTGACTTTACGGTAAATGCCAACGGTACACTTGTAATGCTCGAATCGACTCGTAAATATTGCCCAGAGGCAGTATTTATCTTTACTTCGACCAATAAAGTTTATGGCGATACTCCTAACTTCTTGCCATTGGTAGAGTTAGAAACTCGTTGGGAAATCGACCAAAATCACCCATATTTTGTCAATGGTATCGACGAATTGATGTCTATCGACCACTCAAAGCACTCAGTTTTTGGTGCATCGAAAGTTGCGGCTGATGTAATGGTTCAAGAGTACGGTAGATATTTTGGCATGAAAACCGCAGTTTTTCGTGGTGGGTGTCTGACAGGACCAAACCACTCAGGAGCTCAATTACACGGTTTCTTGGCTTATCTAATGAAATGTGCTATTACGGGAAATCATTATACAATTTTTGGTTATAAAGGAAAGCAGGTTCGTGATAATATTCATAGCTGGGATTTAGTGAATATGTTTTGGCATTTTTACCAAAATCCTCGTGCGGGCGAAGTATATAACGCTGGCGGTGGACGATTCTCTAACTGCTCAATGCAAGAAGGAATTGCTATTTGTGAGGAAATCACAGGCAATAAAATGAGCTTTAGCTACGCTGATGATAATCGCAGTGGCGACCATATTTGGTATATTTCTGACCTTACGAAGTTCAAAAATCATTACCCAGAATGGACATGGAAATATGATTTAAAAACTACACTTACACAGATGTACGATAACATCAGCAAGCGAGTGTAGCTCAACAATATTTTTTATTGATAAGCCTTAAAACAATTAATGTTTTAGGGCTTATTTATTTTAAAACCTTCAATAATAAGCAAGCTATTCGAGATTTTATTTACTTTTGTACTTTTATTGTCATTTTCATTTGAAAAATAAAAGAATATCTTAATTTTTGAAAACCTCGATCAATGAAGCTAAGCGTTGTAATTCCCGCCTATAACGAAGAAGAAAGTATCTCAGAAACCCTCAAAAGTTTATATGCTACTTTAAAGAAATATGATATTCCGCACGAAATTTGGGTAACAAACGATAACTCTAAAGATAATACCATAGGAGTTTTGCAGGATTTACAGAAAGAAATGCCAACGCTGGTTTTCGAAACAAACAAAGGGCCAAATGGCTTTGGGTATGCTGTTCGCTATGGTTTAGAGCGTTTTTCTGGCGATTGCGTGGCGGTTTTTATGGCCGATATGTCAGATGACCCAGAAGATTTGGTAAAATATTACAAAACAATGCTCGCCGATAATGTGGATGCCGTTTTTGGTAGTCGTTGGATAAAGGGCGGCAAGGTGATTGACTACCCAGCCGTAAAAAAAATCATTAATCGAGTAGCCAATTTTATCATTAAAATGGTGATTGGCATTAAGTACAACGATACCACCAATGCCTTTAAACTTTACAAACGTGAAACAATGGAAGGCTTGAAACCTTTCCTTTCTCCACATTTTAACTTAACGGTTGAGCTTCCGCTGAAAACTATTGTTCGTGGCTATTCGTACAGCGTAGTGCCAAATAGCTGGACGAACAGAAAATACGGAGAATCGAAACTCAAAATCAAAGAAATGGGCAGCCGTTATTTCTTTATTTTGGTATATTGTTTTGTTGAAAAATTCTTTTCTCGTGGAGATTATATGAAAAAATAGAAAGTTTACAAGTGTGGCACGACTGATACAAAACAATTGTGCTACACCTTTATTTATAAGCATCCACACTTTTTTGATTGTCGAGGCATAACAAAAAAATCTAATGCAAGACCCAAAACGCTTATCGAAAATACTTTTCTATCTTGTTTTTTCGATTCCTTTTCTTACTTTTTTGCAAATACTTTGGTCGTATGCTTTGAATGTACCCTTTGAAGATGAGCACGGCATTTTGCGAAACCTCTACGATATTAGCATAAAAACTGACTTAAAGGAACAATTTGAAATCTTGATTGCACCTTGTAATGAACATTCAATTATTATTTCAAAAATATTTTTTGGCTTACACCTTTGGCTTTTAAAAAGTATCAATTTTAAAAACCTGATGTTTGTTGGTAATCTTATCTTCTGCTCTATTTTTATTTTCTTCTTCAGATTACTTAAACAACACAAAATTTCTATTTGGGCTTTATTACCCATACCTTACATTTTGCTTTCAGCACACATTTATGAGAATAGCCTTTGGGCAATGTGTGCATTTGAAAACAATGATATCGTTGTTTTTCTGTGCTGGGCCATTTTCTTGATTTTCGGCATAAAACCAAGCAAAACTAAATTTTATTTGGGTCTATTTTTATTGGGTTGTGCCTTGATTTGCAATGGAAACGGAATTTTGGCTTTTGTGGTTGTTAGTATAGGGCTTGTTTATCAACGACGCTGGCAAGAATTAATCATTGTCGTGGCTACATTATTAATAATGAAGTTTGTCTTTTTGTCGGGTAGCCAATACAAAACCCCGAATTCTATAATGACAACCATTTCAAGTTTTAGTGTTTTGGTTGGCGGTTTTCTGAAAACAAGTTCACTCAATTTTGTTATTAAACTGATTGGATTTGGAGTGATATTAATTATTGGAGGAGTAGCTCTCACGTATGTTTTTAAGAGGAAAAAAGATATTTTTGAGCTAAACATAATCCTTCTTTCATTATTTTGCCTTGGAACACTATTTGCAGTTGCCCTCTTCCGAGATGTCGTAAGTTCAGATTTTCCTGACCGCTACCGATTGTATCCTCAATTATTAGTAGTGTGTATTTACTTACTGATAATCAAACAATTACCACAATATTTCAATCGTATTGTAGTGTTTTCTAGTATTTTTGGCATATTTTACTTTGTATATTCGTACTATGTTTCGTTCCCTAATATTCTGCAAGGCTACCAAAAAAGACTTTTATCGTCGGTTAATATGGCTCATAATGGCTCAACTTTAAATGGTTCTTTTTATCGTTTATATTTTGACCAAACCATTAATTTTTATCAGAAAGCGGGTACTTACAATTTCGAGCAACCTATTTTCAACATAAAAAATGCCACAATTAGCACAGATAAAATCAATCTTAGTGCCGAAGAGTCAAAGCAGGGCTTTATCTTATATTTTAAAGATATTGACACACAAAAAGTAAATAAAGAACATGGTTATTACATAAGTTTAAAAACACTTGACAATAAATTTTATTTTTTACCGCTCTATCACTCCCGAAATTCGTTGAGACAAATACTTTCAAGTAAGCAATACTTAAGCAATGATTTCTTTGGAATGATTAATCATGCTGAAATTCCTGCTGACACCTACCAAATAGGTCTCATTTCAACTTTAGATGCTTCTGTGAAATATTTCAAGACCGATATAATTGTGAGCACCCGCAAAGTTGGTTATCAGCAATAATTAAAAAGGAAATGTTGAAATTAAGACGTTTGGTAAATAAAAGTTTTAAGATGATATGATAAAACGATTTTTAAATTGGCCAATCAATGGTTCATGGCTAATCATAAGCTATTTAGTTTTGCTGATAGTTTTACTTTTTCCTTATTATCAGATTTCTAACCTACCAAGTGCGGGCATTGATAATTCTTGGCGAATTGCTTTAGAAATGGCTTACCAAAAAGGTTTAATTTTTGGGAAAGATATTATTTACACTTATGGTCCACTTGGCCGACTTACCCAACGAATTTCTATTGAAACCAGCAATTTTCAATTCTTTCTTTTTGATGTTTTTTGCTTCGGAAATGTAGGCTTTTTGCTTTATTACTTATTACCGAAACCCCTCAAAGTATACCAGTTAGTTGTACATTTTGGCTTTTTCTTACTTATCTCTTCTTTTTACGGCGAATGGATGAGCTTTTTACTTTTTTTTGTTAGTATTTTTTCAGGGCTTTTATTTCTGAAAAAGCAAAATCAATTATTTCTTGTACATGCAATTGCGATGGGTGTAATCAATTTCTACATCAAAGCAAATTATGGCGTTATCGCTCTCGGATTTGTCTTTATTCTATTGTGTTATGCCTTTTTCTCGAAACGATTGTCGCTCCAAAATTTACTTTTATATTTCTTCGGAAGTATGATTTTTTTAATTTTACTAGCTTTTTTATTGAAAACAGACCTCGTAACTTACTTTTTTTCCAGTATCGAAATCATCAGAGGTTATAACGAATCACAGTCTTTTTTTCCTGCAGATAGACTTCGAGCAGTGGCAGCTACTTATAGTATTTTTGTATTATTTATATTAGTTTTTGTGGCGTTTATCTTTCAAAAACTGCTAAAAAAAGACTTTTCTATACCTACACTCGACTCTTTTTTTGTGCTGGGTTGTGTTGGTGTTTGCTCATTTGTGCTTATAAAATATGCATTTGTGAGAGCTGACGACGGGCATTTAATGTCGTTTGTTCGTAGTGCAAGTTTGCCTTTTTTACTTTTATGCAGTTTTACTACTGAGAAATGGCTTAAAATAAGCGGTTGGTGTTTAGTTTCGCTCAATTTGATAAGTTATCTTGTTTTCTATCAGTCAATTTATGGACAATTATCAGTTTCTATAATTGATAATTTGCGAACAAAAAGCTACATTTTGCCAGAATATTTTAAGGATATATCAAATAAAAATACACCTCACTACAACTTTACCTACCCGAAAGAGGTCTTAGACATAATTGGCGATAAAACCGTAGATTTAGTACCCAACGAAACCTCGGAAATTTATCTCAATAAACTCAATTATAATCCTCGTCCAGTAATTCAATCTTATCAGGCTTACAATGCATATTTAGATAGAAAAAACCAAGAAAAATACCTATCGGCGAAAGCACCCGATTTTGTGATTTTTGGCATAGAAAGCACTGATAATAAATATGCGATTGGCGACGAAACCCTGACATTATTGGCACTTTTACAACGTTATGAACCAATAAAAATATGGAATAATCGTTTATTATTAAAGAAAAAAGAACAAACCAAGACCTTAAAGTTAGTCAAGCAATCAAGCACAACTTGGGAAATGGGCAAAAGTTTCCCCTTAAATTCAGTAATTAAGGCCGACTCTTCTAACCAAAAACTACTTTCGATTATTAAAGTGAAAACCACATACAACTGGTTTGGCAAATTACTAAATTTGTTGTTCCAGCCGCCGCACCTAAACATGGAAATTGCCACAAGCAAGGGAGAAAAAACGATTTATCGAACTGTACCAATTTTGCTAAATAAAGGCCTGATTGTGAATGCAAAAATAGATGATGTATCGGCAATTAAGCAGTTTTTTGAAACGGGTTTGGTAGAAAATAAAAACATCCAAAGCGTAAAATTTGATGAAATTCTGAGAAGAAAAGCGGGGTTTGACAAGAAAATTGAAATTTTAGAGGAATTTTACGAGTTAAAATAAGAACCTTATGAAGCATTTACGAACATTCTTTGCCATTTTTTTTAGTATAGTTATTTGGCCAAACCAAACCCATGCTCAAAAATATGTCTGTCAGGGAATTGGTAATCTGAGCGACGACCCCAACCACGCCCTTTCTGTCATGAACAAGTTAGTTGGTATTGGTTGCAATTCAGCAATGCTAACGGTCTGGTGGGAAAGGGTTTATCCACAGTCAAACTCCAAACCTAACTGGGTTCAGCTTGATAATCAGATGAATCATGCGATTAATAAATTAGGAATAAAAGTAGTGATTCGCATACATCTTGGACGAAACTATGGCCTTACGAAGGGCTTTTGGGACGAAGAAGAAGCAGTCAAAGATTTTCGAGGGAAGGTTCTTACTAATTATTATGACAATAATCACTTTAGCTTTGCTCATCAGCCTTCGATTGATAAAGCCAAAGAATTTGTAAAAGAAGTTTGCGAGCGTTATAAAAACTATCAAAAGGCTGGTAAAATAATTTTTATTACAGTAGTTAATACTCCACAACAAGAATTAGGATTTACCTTTCAGAATCAGCAATGGCCTGAAAAAGAATACATTGCTGTTTTCGACCACTCAAGATGGGCAATGATTAGGTTTAAAGATTGGGCAAGGGAGAAATATACAACCATTCGCACACTAAATACTTACTGGGGAACAAATTATAAAAGTTTTCTTGAAGTAGAGCCCTATGTAAATTGGTGGAATGTCAATGATTCATTCAGAGGTCGTCGTGGAAAAGACTGGTATGTTTTTCGTCACCAAATGATAAAAAATTATTATGACCAACTCATCAGAACCATTAAGACCGTTGAGCCATCCTACAAAGTAGCTTGTGAGTACGGAGGAATAGCCGATAACCTTACTTTACTCCGCAATACTTTTGGCTTTAAAGATTTATCCGACAATGCCGATATCATCAAGACATCTACTGAGGGCTTACAAGGAGACCTCCTTTTTAGCAATATCAAACCAAACCAAAAAGCCTACACAGAAGTGGCTTTTTTTGATCTTCCAACTTCAGAAGACCTCAAAAACTACGTAAAACGTGCTGTCAGCTATAATTGTGAGTTTATAATGTTAGGAGTAGAATATGACAATCAAGCCGAATATGACAAAATACTACCTGCTTTTCAAGAGGCAATCAAAAGTATCAATACAGTAAATACCCCAATAATATATACTGATTCGGTAAAATATCGCCTTTCCCAACTCACAGATAGCCGAGAATTAGTCATCAATGATTGGAAAACAAGGTCGGATAATGGAAGAAAAAAAGTAAAAGTAATTTTGGAGGAAGATTTAATCATTGAAAACAAAAAAATTGAAAACCCTTTACCTGATATTGTTGAGACAACACCGATAGGTACGCCGCCGCCCGTCGTACTGCCACCGAGTAATCTTCCGAATCAACTTCCACGAGAAAATATCAGTCAATACACCAAAGAGGTTGTTGTAAATCAGAATTTTCAGTTTCGAATTCCCGAAAATTTATATTACGATACCGATGGATTTATTGCTTACATCGAAGTGATTGAAGCTCCAAAATGGATAGAATTTAATCGTTTTGAGTTGAATTTTTACGGAAAAGCTCCATATCTAGGTAAATTTAAAGTAAAAGTCAGGGTTTATGATAATTTAGGTGGTATGCTAGAATCGGCTATTTTTGTGGATATTGTTCCGCCAATTATTGATTTCGAACTCATCAAAGGAGAATATTTCGATGTACCAATTGAGCCTTGGGGGCCTGTTTACAACAAGCGTACACTTTATTTAGATGCCCTTCCCGACTTGGTAAATATACTTGCTCGTTGTAATCTCGATTCAGTCAATATGGTTTTTGAACTAAACGGACCCTATAAATTCAAACGTGGCTCTGATAAATTGCCTTACAATCTTTTTGGTGAAGGGCGAGGTATGAAGTTTCCCGTTGGCACTTACACCCTTAGTGCCAAAGCCTATAAGCAAGATTCGGTGATTTCGTCTAAGTCAATTCAATTTTTTGTTAAAGCATCTACCAATTCTTCTGCTAATATTATTGGCGATTGGAATGCTTATCCGATTCCGTTCCAACAAATTTGCAACGTCAAGATTCCTGAAACCGAAGATATAGAAAAGCTAAGTTTTGCCTATTATACGATGGCAGGAAAAAAACAGACCATCAAAAAAGAACATATCAATATTGTAGAAAAAATAGCCTATCTTGATTTAGGCGATGCTGAACTACCAACAGGAAATTATATTTTGGAAATTAGCCGTGGTACAGAAGTAATAAAGACCATCAAGGTTAGTAAAAACAATTAATGTTTTCGTAGGAACATCCAAATTGGACGTTCCTACGAAAATGTCTATTTAACTAAATATCAAATCTTTAACATAGAAAAAAAACAAAGTCTGGACAATCGCCCATGCCACAGCACTGATGAACATTTGTAAAAGAATTGCTTTTTTATCATAGCGAAAAGCCATACTCAAAGCCGCTCCAACTGGCGGTGTAAACAAAAGTGGCGTAAGAAAAGCAATGCCAGCTAAACCAAATTTTTGTCGAATTTTAACACCATAGCGAGTCATTTTTGTAAATTTTTTTGGCTTATCTTTACGAAATATATTTCTGATAAAATCGCCCGAAAAAACGATTATAGAAACCGTAATCATCATCCCTACAACTGAGCAAATAGCTGTTTCAATCCAAGATAATTTGATGGCCAAACCAGTCAAAGGCCCACCCGCAAACTTCAGCATACTTATAGCAATTACTGAGAGATATTTAGCAAAATTCATAGTCGAACGTATTTTGTTGTGTAATTCTTTTTTTCAAATAGTATATTTTTAACAAAGAATTACAGATTTTGTTCAAATATACTACAATGCTATTTAAAGCAACCTACTAAACACACAAACGGCCATTTAAACCTTTAAACACTAAACTAAAAACTCATGAGATTATTACTTACTTTTCTGCTTTACTTTTTTTATTTAATAACCAAAGCTCAAAATGCTCCCTCTGATACCCTTCAACCCATAAAACCTAACACTAACATGCCCGCAGACTCCACCGCCGAAGGTGAGGAGGAAGAGGAAGAAGGTGGCGAAGAGGAAGAGGAAGAAGAAAAAGACAACACACCAACCAAATTTCGCTACCGAATTGCTGCTGACGGCACTTATACCTCAGGAAACGTCAATCGTGCGTTGATTCAATTTTCGTCGGCACTTGATTTCAATAATAGCAAAATTATCAAGTTTTCGAGTAGCCCATCGTACATATATGGGCAGCAAAACAAAGTTTTAGCAGAAAAAGAACTTTTTGTTGATATTCGAACGAGTATTCTGCACGAGCGAAAATTTTATTATTTAGCTTTTACATCCTTCGAGAAAAGTAATCTCCGAAAAATCAATAACCGCTTTATTGGAGCGGCGGGTGTTGGACTAAAACTAGTTCAGAAGAGTCATGCCTACATATCTGTCACGAATGTTTTACTTTACGAAAAAACTGACTTTGTGATAAACGAAAAATTCCCTGACCGTAACCTTTGGCGTAATTCATCTCGTATTTTTGGCGAATATACTTTTCATGATAGTAAGCTAAGTCTCTCACATACCCTTTTCTTACAGCCAAGTATTACAGAGAAAAACTTCCGCTGGAATGGCAATTTGATTCTGAAATATCAACTATCAAAAACCATTAGCCTCCGCAGTTTAGTAGAAAACTCTTATGAAAGCATTGTAGTGCCTGGCCGACAAAACAATGATTTCCGCTGGACATTTGGAATAGCTTATGAAGGAAAAAAGTAGCTTTTGGCTACTTTTTTTGTGGTTTATAATCATTGAAAATCTCTAACCATATCGAGCGAGAAAGGCGATATAGTACAGGAGTTATCAATACCGTAAAACCAACATAACTCCAGATATAAATTCGCCAATCGACTCTTACATCAAAATAAACATAGTAGGCAACGGTAGCTGCCACAAAAAATACCATATTGATGATTGAACTAATATACATTGCTCCATAAAAAAAACCACTTTCACGCTCGTATTTTAAACCACAAATAGAGCAGTTAGTGTACATTTTTGATAGTTTTCGCCAAGAGAAAAAACTTTTGTTCTCAAATAATTCTCCCTCATGGCAACGTGGACATTTTAACTTAACGGTCGCTTCTAATTTATTCATATTTGTTCTCTCTTCGAGAATTTTCTTTATACAAAGCTATCGTAAGATTAACTCCTTGATAATCACCCAACAGCCTACTACCAACACAAACCACCCAAAAGCAGGTTTTAATTGGTCGCCATTGACTTTTTTCGATAAATAGCCACCTGCCAAAATTCCTGCGATTGTAAGTATTGCAAATTTCGTCAAAAAATACCAGTCGAGAGCTATTCCTGCCGAAAAATCGCCGATTGCACCAAAAGTAGAATTGATTGTGATAATCAATAGCGATGTTCCAACGGCCTTTTTCATTGGTAATTTTGCAAAAACAACCATGGCAGGAATAATCATAAAACCGCCACCTGCACCCACAAAGCCAGTCAAGATTCCTACTAAAATCCCTTCTACAAAAATCATCCAATAACTCACTTTATGCCCGATTTGTTCGCTTGGTTTTTTGTCGCTTTTTATCATAGAATAAGAAGCACCAATCATTAAAACAGCAAAAATGAGCATCACCATCAGATTCTTTGAAATCGTAAAATCAGCTGACTGATAAACAACTTGTGGAATGTACGGCATAACGAATTTTCGCATCAAAAACACCATAATAAAGGCAGGAAACGAAAAAAAGAGGCCTTTTTTTAAATCGACCAAGCCTTTTCTAAAATAATCTATCGAGCCAACCAAAGATGTAACTCCAACAATAAAAAGTGAGTAAGTTGTGGCCATTATTGGCGGAATACCAAGAATATACACCAATACAGTAATCGTTAGTATTGAGCCACCTGCTCCTACCAAACCAAGTGTAATGCCAATGACAAAAGCCAAAATAAACCCTATAATTTCCATAGATTTTAATCAATTCTATTTTTCGTAGAATATTGCAATTTATAGAAATTAAATGCCAATATGTAACTTTTATTGTATTTTTCTAATATACTTAATTGATAGAAAAAGTAAATTTTAGTGAAGGTTCTTGAAAAAAATAACCAAAAACTATGAATCTGAAAAATGATGATTAAATTTGCTAAAAACCTAACCCGGTGTCGAACCTTCAAATACTATGTTTAAAAAAATTACACTTCCTTTCATTAAAGTTTTTCTTCCCTTTATCGCTTCTGTGGCTTTAGCCCAAATCGAAAAAGCACCCAATCGTGCTGAGGGCGAATACGCCAATCGGACAATCATCAGAGGAGTAACCCTCATAAATAGTACAGGAGCTCCACCAATCGGGCCTATTGATATTGTGATAGAAAAAAATAAAATTGCTCAAATCAAACAAGTGGGCTACCCCGGTGTACCAATTGACCCAAAAAGTCGCCCAAAACTCAACGAAGGAGACAAAGAACTCGACTGCACAGGCATGTATCTTATGCCGGGTTTTATAGATATGCACGGCCATATTGGCGGAAAACAACAAGGCACACCTGCCGAATATGTTTTCAAACTTTGGCTCGGACACGGCATCACGACCATTCGTGACCCTTCAGCTGGAAATGGCCTCGATTGGACACTCGACCAAAAACGTAGGAGCGAGAAAAACGAAATTACCGCTCCACGTATCAAAGCCTACACTGCTTTTGGTATGGGAAGTGATAAAGCTATCACAACGCCCGAAGAAGCTCGCCAATGGGTACGAGATAATGCTGCCAAAGGGGCAGACGGTATCAAGTTTTTTGGTGCAGAACCTGCGGTATTTAGAGCAGCTCTCGAAGAAAACAAAAAAATCGGACTTCGTTCGGCTTGCCACCATGCTCAATTAGAAGTGGCTCGAATGAATGTGTTGGCAACGGCAAAAGCAGGATTGACTTCAATGGAACACTGGTATGGCTTGCCAGAAGCACTTTTTGATGAACGAACTTTACAGAATTATCCAGCCGATTATAATTATAGCAACGAACAAAATCGTTTTGAAGAAGCAGGAAAACTTTGGAAACAATCTGCTGAGCCAGGTTCAGCCAAATGGAATCAAGTAATGGATGAGCTTTTGAAAATTGATTTTACGCTCGACCCAACTTTCAATATCTACGAAGCTAATAGAGATTTGATGATGGCTCGACGAGCCGAATGGCACGATGATTATACACTTCCAGCCGTGTGGCGTTTTTATGGGCCAAGCAGAATTTCACACGGTTCGTATTGGTTAAATTGGGGAACGGAGCAAGAGGTAGCTTGGAAAGAAAACTACCAAATTTGGATGCGTTTTGTGAATGAATACAAAAACAAAGGTGGCCGTGTAACTACTGGGTCTGATTCTGGTTTTATCTATCAATTGTATGGTTTTGCATATATTCGTGAACTCGAATTATTGCGTGAAGCAGGTTTTCACCCTTTAGAAGTAATTCGTGCGGCAACCATTAAGGGAGCAGAAGCACTCGGAATGGCCGACCAAATTGGCTCAGTTGAAGTTGGGAAACTGGCCGATTTTGTGATTACCGAAGAAAATCCTTTGGCAAACCTTAAAACACTTTACGGAACTGGGGCTATCAAAGTAAATGACAAAAACGAAGTTACGAGAGTTGGCGGCGTAAAATACACGGTAAAAGACGGTGTAATTTATGATGCCAAGAAACTCTTGTCCGATGTGCGTAAGATGGTTTCTGATGCCAAAACTAAAGAAAACTTTGAGATTACTCAACCAGGTATTCCACAAAAAAGAGCTTCAAAAGTACAGGGTGCTGAGAAGAACTAAATGTTTCTTTTTGAAACGATTATTACGAAAGAAGCCTTCGCTTAAAGCGAAGGCTTCCTTGTTTTTTATATTTGATTGACTAAACCACCACAACATCCAAAGGAGCAATTACTGGCGTTTCTTTCTTTTCTTCTGGAAGAATAAAATTCAATGGATTAGCTACTTTTTCTTGCAAAAGAGCAATTTCGAGCACTTCTTCTACGTAATCAACATAGTGAAACGTTAACCCAACGGTGTATGCTTCACCTACTTCTTCAACATCTTTGCGGTTTTTATAACACATAATGATGTCCTTAATTCCTGCTCGTTTGGCTGCCAAAATTTTCTCTTTTATTCCACCAACTGGCAATACCTTTCCACGAAGCGTAATCTCGCCAGTCATGGCAGTATTTGGCTTAATCTTGCGTTGAGTAAACATAGAAGCCATCGAAGTAAGCATTGTGATACCTGCCGAAGGTCCATCTTTTGGCACAGCTCCTTGCGGAACGTGTACGTGAAGGTCGTAGTTTTGGAAAATCCGATAATCAATACCAATCTTATCTGCATGAGATTTTAGGTAAGAAAGAGCCGTAATTGCCGATTCTTTCATCACATCGCCCAACTGACCCGAAAGCGTGATTTGTCCTTTTCCACGACTTAGGCTTGATTCTATAAAAAGGATATCGCCACCAACCGAAGTCCAAGCTAAACCTGTAACAACCCCTGGTACATCGTTTCCTTCGTATAAATCTCTATCGAAAATTACGCCACCGAGCATTTTTTCTACGTGTTCGGTTTTTACTGTTTTTGGATATTCTTCATTCATCGCAATTGATTTTGCAATCTTACGAATCAACGCCCCAATTTGCTGTTCCAAACGACGCACACCCGACTCACGAGTATAGCCTTCGATTACTTTCTGAATGGCTTTATCATCGATTTTCAAATCTTTTGGCTTAATTCCGTGCTGTTCTAATTGCTTCGGAACGAGGTGTTTACGAGCAATTTCTATCTTTTCCTCAACGGTATAGCCTGAAATTTCGATAATTTCCATTCTATCTCGTAAAGGCCCTTGAACATTATCTAGCGAGTTGGCAGTTGCTATAAAAAGCACTTTCGAGAGGTCATAGTCAACTTCCAAATAATTATCTTTAAAGGCGTTATTTTGCTCAGGGTCAAGCACTTCGAGCAATGCCGACGAAGGGTCGCCACGTTGATCACGATTCACTTTATCAATTTCATCCAAGACAAAAACAGGATTCGATGATTTTGCTTTTTGTAAATTCGTAATCAATTTGCCTGGCATTGCCCCGATATACGTTTTGCGGTGTCCCCGAATTTCGGCTTCGTCATGCAAGCCACCAAGAGCCATTCTGACGTAGTTTCTACCTAAAGCTTTTGCGATTGACTTTCCTAACGAAGTTTTTCCAACCCCTGGAGGACCATACAAACATAAAATTGGAGCTTTCATGTCATTTCTGAGCTTCAAAACTGCCAAATATTCGATAATACGCTCTTTTACTTTCTCAAGGCCAGAGTGGTCGGAATCCAAGATTTTCTTGGCACGTTTGAGGTCAAAATTATCTTTTGTATATACATTCCACGGTAAATCAACCATTGTTTCAGCATAATTCAAGGAAACACCGTATTCGGGCGACATCGAATTCATGCGTAAAATTTTGTTCAACTCTTTATTAAAATGGTCGTTTGCATCTTTTGTCCATTTCTTTTTTGAGCCTTTTGCACGGAGTTTTTCAACTTCTTGGTCGGGCGATTCCATGCCCAATTCTTCCTGCAAAACCTTGATTTGCTGACGCAAATAATATTCTTTTTGCTGTTGGTCAATATCAATACTGGCTTTACTTTGAATATCACGCTTGATTTCCAACAGTTGAATTTCCTTCATCATATGTTCGAGTAGCTTGTGTGCTTGCTCGCCACCATCAAAAGTTTCGAGAAGCAACTGCTTTTCACTGATTTCGATATTGAGGTTGGATGAAAGAAAATGCGTCAAGAAACTCGGACTATCAATATTACTGATAGCCATTTGAGCATCGCGTGGAATATCGGGATTGAGGTTCAAAATTTTGTATGAAGCCTCTTTCAAACTCTGAATCAGTGCCTTTGTTTCTTTCTTGCGTACATTCGGAAAACTTTCGGGAATATACTTCACCTTTGCCATCAAATGTGGGTCGGTTTGGGTATATTCTTCCACCTCAAAACGACGACGACCTTGAATAATAACTGTCACGTTTCCATCGGGCAACACAATCATTTTTAAAATATGGGCAATCGTTCCGACTTTAAATAAATCGTCGGGTGTAGGCTCATTTTGTGTGTTTCTTAATTGTGCTATAACGCCAACGGTACGGTCGGAGCGGTAAGCTTTTTTTACCATTTTGATAAATTTCTGGCGAGTGACCGTCACAGGTATCACAATGCCGGGAAATAAAACGGTATTTCGTAAAGATAAAAGAGCCAAATCTGTTGGCAAATTATCTTCATTTTCCATTACTTCTTCGGGCGAAGCAATTTCTATCATTTCAACGTTTTCGACGTCTTGTCTTGCCATTACAAGTCTTGAGATAAGGTCTCTATTCATTCACCACTATATTTTTATGCCGTAGATTTGAACTGATTTTATTGATTTCGCTGGTTTGAACAGTGGTGTCATTATCATCTAATTTTAATAACGGATTCAGTTAGATTAAAATCTTATTTTTGCCGTACTTTTTCATAAATATTGATTATCAAGGCTTTAACAAAGGCACATGTTTATCTGACAGATTGGCAGAGTGAAAATACTAAACCTTTCTGACAATTAAAACATTTATGAGAAAATCTAATAGTTCAATACTCATGCCAAGGCACTTTTGCATGGCAGTTTGGCAGGAAAATATTATTGGTTTGAACATATCCCTATACTCTACTGGCACTATGACTTAAAAGTGGATAAATACAAATCACATAATCTTATACACTCGACACTTCGATTAAACGCAGGTTTTTTGATGATTTTTTATTTACTTTGGGTAACGGTTCACTAATCATCAAACCTAACGTATCAATGAAAAAACTCTTTTTCCTTATCCTCTTTCTTATTAACACTTTTTCTAGTTTTGCACAAAAAGAGCCTGATTTCCTAACAAACTACAATAAACGTTGGGTAGATTCGGTTTTCACAACTTTAACGCTGGACGAAAAAATTGGACAATTGCTCATGCCCCGTGGCAATACTTCTGGCCGACCACATGATGTAGAAAAACTCAAAAATTGGGTAAAAGATAACCGAATCGGTGGAATTGTGATGTTTGCTGCTCCGCCAACTGTGCAAGCACGCATCGTAAATGAACTACAAGCATTAGCAAAAGTTCCGCTTTTAATTGGAATGGATTTGGAATGGGGCTTGGCCATGAGATTGGACAGCACGGTACGTTTTCCATATCAAATGACACTCGGAGCAATGCAAGGTAACGAAAAATTGCTTTATGAAATGGGCGTTGAGGTTGGCAAACAATGCCGTAGAATGGGTGTACATATCAATTACGCTCCTGTGGTTGATGTAAATATAAATCCAAATAATCCGGTTATCAATTTTCGTTCGTTTGGCGAAAACCAAGAAGATGTCGCCAACAAAGCCCTCGCCTATATGCAAGGAATGAATAGTGAACATTTGCTTACGACTGCCAAACATTTTCCCGGTCATGGCGATACGGGAGTTGATTCTCACTTCGATTTACCATTGATTCCACATGACCGTAAGCGTTTAGATGAAGTAGAATTTTATCCATACAAAAAACTGATAGACAATGGGTTAAGTGGAATAATGACTTCTCATTTGAGCGTTCCGGTGCTGGATACAACCAAGAATTTAGCGGCAACTTTTTCTAAAAGAATCGTTACGGATATTTTGCGTAAAGATCTCAATTTCAAAGGATTGACCTTCACCGACGCAATGGATATGGAAGGTGCCATAAAATACTTTTCAAAAGGACAGGCAAATGTGCGTGCAGTTTTGGCAGGAAATGATATTCTCGAAACTTTTGAAGATGCTGCAGGTGCGATTATTGCCATAAAAGCAGCAATTGCAAACAAAGAGATTTCGATGGAAGAAATTGATTTCCGTGTGCGAAAAATTCTGATGGCAAAATCATGGGTTGGACTGGATAAATATCGCCCAACTGACATAAAAAACTTGATTACTGAGCTCAATACTACAAAATCAGATTTACTAAATCGTCAGTTGGCTGAGGCAACGATTACTTTGGTCAAAAATGATGATAAAACACTGCCTATCAATGATTTAACTAAAAGAATAGCTAGTGTTTCGATTGATGCCATACAGCCCACGGCTTTTCAGAAAATGACCGATAATTATACAACAATCGACCATTTTTTGTTGCCCCCAAATGCTGCAGATTCAAGCATCAATAAGGTTTTAGAACAAACCAAAAACTATGATTTGATTTTAGTAAACTTACACCTCAACAATATTCGTCCAGCCGCCAAGTATGGTGTTACCGATGCTAATAAAAAGGCATTGAAAGCTCTTATAAATACAAATAAGGCTATTACAACTATTTTCGGAAACCCTTATTCTCTTGATAAATTTGACGATTTAGAAAAGTCGAAAGCCATCGTAATGGCCTATCAATTAACTAATTACATGGAAGAAGCTGCTGCTCAAGCAATTTTTGGAGCGATTCCGATTTTGGGAAAACTACCAGTTTCTGTAAACAATTCTTATAAATATGGCATCGGCGAAAATACACAATCAATCGGGCGTTTAGCTTATGGAATCCCCGAAATGGTCGGAGTTGATGGTGTAGAATTTAACAGAAGAATCGACTCGGTAATTAACCTCGGACTTAGAGAAAAAGCCTACCCAGGAGCAACCATGCAAGTGGCCAAAGATGGTCGAGTGATTTATCAGAAAGCATTTGGATTTCATACTTACGAAGCGGCAAATGGAGCTATTTTAGCAAATACCGCTGCTAACTTTAAAGCTGATAATAAAAATGATGTGATGGATGAAGCCGTGAAAAAGGCAAATGCAAACGCAAAAATTAACACTTCGAAAACAAGCACAAAAGGAGTTGTTAATATAACCGACCTCTACGACCTTGCATCGGTGACGAAGATAAGTACTTCGGCTTTGGCTGTAATGCAATTAATGAGCGAAGGAAAATTTGATTTAGATAAATCTTTCAAAGATTATTATCCTGAATATGCCGATGGTAATAAAGCCAACCTGCATTTCCGTGATATGCTTACACACAAAGCTGGTCTAAAAGCTTGGATTTCTTTTTGGAATGACTGCATCGACTCCGTAAAAACTGTTAAAAATAGTGTAGTTTTTAAAGAAAATTCGGAACGCCATCCGTATGCTTCTAAGTACAAAAAGAGGCTATTTATGAGCAAAAAGAAATATAATCTACTGCTTGCAAAAGCCATCAAAACTGACAAAAACCTTTGGAAAGACTGTCTTTCACCAAAAACAATAGTATGGAAGCCAAATACACTTTCTACTGAGCAATCAGCTGATTTTTCGGTACAAATATCAGATTCTCTTTGGTTGCATAAAGACTATAAAAAAGTCATATTCGATGCCATTGAAAACTCAACATTGAAGCCCGAACAAGGCTATGTTTATAGCGATTTGCATTATTATACGTACCCAACCTTCATGGCCTCGTTGACTGGTATGGAGTGGGTAGATTATTTAAAGAAAACCTACAAACAAATCGGAGCTAACTCCCTGACTTACAACCCATTGCGTTTTTATTCAAAAGACAAAATTGTTCCGACAGAAATAGACACTTTATTCAGGAAAACCCTCATTCATGGATACGTACATGATGAAGGTGCAGGAATGTTAAATGGTGTATCGGGGCACGCAGGTCTTTTCGGAAACGTTAATGACCTCACGAAATTGATGCAAATGTATTTGCAAAAAGGATTTTATGGTGGAACACAATTTATCAAGCCAGAAGTACTTGCCGAATGTACGAAATACCAGTTCCCAGAGCTAAAAAATCGCCGTGCGATTGCTTTCGATAAATTAGATTTTAATCCAAAAGTAGGAAATGGCCCAACATCGGCATCGCCTGAAAGTTTCGGACATTCGGGTTTTACGGGAACATTTGTTTGGGTTGAGCCGAAGTATAATTTTGTTTATACTTTCTTATCGAATCGAGTATATCCAACCCGTGATAATGGAAAAATCAGCTCGCTCAATATTAGAACCGAAGTTGGCGAGCAAATTTATAAGATGGTGAAGAAGTAGAACAATTTTTCAAATTTTTCTACAAAAAAGGCTTAGAATTGAATTTCTAAGCCTTTTTTGTTATTTCCCAGCCCTCATCAAGCTAAGAGCTTTATTACAAAACACAAATTCTTCTAACTCAGGAACGGTATCGCCCATAATGGTTTGACTGTTTCCTTCCCAAAGTTTTTTACCTTTGTGCAAAAACATAATTTTATCACCAATCGAAAGCACCGAGTTCATGTCGTGCGTAATAACTACGGTTGTAATATCAAATTCGTCGGTAATTTCTTTGATTAATTCATCAATTTTTATCGAAGTCAGCGGGTCGAGGCCAGAGTTTGGTTCATCGCAAAACAAATATTTTGGATTCATCACAATCGCACGGGCAATGCCTACACGCTTCTTCATTCCTCCTGAAATCTCTGATGGCATTCGGCCGCCTGTTCCTTCCAAACCAACCTTTTGTAAGCAAAATTCTACACGGTCTTTCTTTTCACCCTCACCCATTTCTGTGAGCATATCAAGCGGAAACTGAATGTTTTCATGAACAGTTTTAGAATCAAACAAGGCTCCACCTTGAAAAAGTACGCCCATTTCTCGGCGAATATCTTTTTTATCTTCTTCATCGCCTATATAAAAATCACGCCCATTATAAAGCGTTGTTCCAGCTTCGGGACGTACCAAATCAAGCATACATTTGAGCAATACGCTTTTTCCTGTACCACTCGCACCGATAACTAAACTTGTTTCGCCTTTCTTGAAAACGCCACTGACGTTATCCAAAACCATACGATCGTTGAAAGATTTTGATATGTTTTTTATTTCAATCATTTGAAAAATAATATAAAATATAAAATGGATAATTTGGAATGAGAGTTGTTACATTCGCTCAATCATTCATTCAATGTCCATTGTGGCACTCATTAAGTCAAAAGCTCTGCCAAAAGATAATCGGCAATCAAAACCGCAATACAGCTATTAGTTACAGCCGAAGTACTGGCTTGTCCAACTTCCAAAGCACCACCACGAGTATTATAACCTTGAAAAGCCGAAATTGTAGATATTAAAAAGCCAAAAACAATAGCTTTAATGATAGAAATAAAGACATTAAACGGAATAAATGAATATCGGATTCCATAAATATAGTCTTCGGGAGTGATAATGCCCGACAAAGTACCCGCTAAATATCCTCCAAAAATGCCCAAAAAACCAGAAATAATTGCCAATAACGGAAATGTGAAAACCGCAGCTAATAATTTAGGTAAAACCAAATACGAAGCCGAATTAATTCCCATTACTTCGAGGGCATCAATTTGCTCGGTAATTTTCATTGTACCGAGTTCGCCAGCAATATTTGACCCAACTTTTCCTGCCAAAACTACACACATAAACGTCGAAGAAAGTTCGAGTAGCGTCATGTCTCGCACGATATTACTGACTACATAAACAGGTATGACCGGACTCACCAAATTGGCACGAGTTTGCACACAAACCACCGCTCCAATAAAAACCGCTACGATGGCCACAATAAATACCGAACTAACACCGATTCCGATACATTCATCTATAAATCTTTTCCAATATACTTTCAGCGATTCTCGTCGAGTGAAGAGTTTTCCGAGAAATATTAAATATCTTCCTATTACTGATAACATAGTTTTTAGCTAAATTTTAACGATATTTGCAAAGATAACGATTTGTTTAAGGTTCATAGTTCTATATATGAGGTTTTTCTGAGAATTATAGCAAACCCATTTAAAATAATACTTCATTACAATGAGTAGAAAATTAGCGGTAGTTTCGGGTGGTACAAGAGGAATTGGGCGAGCTATTGCCGAACAATTTGCCAAAAATGATTTTGATGTCGTAATTTCAGCTCGCAATGAAACCGATTTGGCAGCAACCAAACTGGCAATCGAAGCACAATATGGTGTAAAATGCCACGTATTTAAAGCAGATTTAGCCATTAAAGTTCAAGCAATTGCTTTTGCAGAATTTATCAAATCTTTGGCTCAAGCAATCGGTATGTTGACCAATAATGCTGGTACTTTTATTCCTGGCAACGTACACGAAGAAGCCGATGGCGTATTAGAACAACTCATCGAAACCAATCTATATAGTGCATATCACCTCACTCGTGGACTAATTCCGACAATGATTGAGCAACGAAGTGGGCATATTTTTAATATGTGTTCGGTCGCAAGCTTGAAAGCCTATCCAAATGGTGGCTCATACAGTATCTCAAAGTTTGCTTTGTTGGGTTTCAGTAAGGTTTTGCGTGAAGAAATGAAAGATTATGGTGTAAAAGTAACTTCGGTAATGCCAGGGGCTGTTTACACCGATAGTTGGGCAGGGGCTGGAATTCCAGAAGAAAGATTTATGACCGTTGCCGATATCGCTGAAACTATTTGGAGTGCATATAGTTTGTCGAAAAATGCAGTTATTGATGAAATTATTTTGCGTCCGCAGGGTGGCGACATTTAGCTCCACTCAACCCTCCTCAATAGGGATGGTTTTTTTAAAATAAGCATAATTCTTCTAAAAAAAATAAAAAACTTTTATATTTGACCTTTTAATACATATAATTTTACGCTAAATGGCAACCGAATATTTAGGAATTGATGTGGGCGGTACTAACGTCAAGATGGGCATTGTTGAAGCTCAAACTGGTAAACTTTCAAATTTTTATAGTCACGATACGGCAAGTTGGAGAACGTCTGGACATTTTGTAGAGCGTTTGGGCGATGCAATTGCGATTCAATTGGCCGAAAATAAAAGCGTAGAAAAATGCGGAATCGGCGTGCCAGGGCTTATCAACCGTAGTCGTACGACTTTGGTAGAAATTACGGCAATTCCCGAAATCGATGGCACTCCAATCATACCATACTTGAAAGAACGTTTCCCAAAATGCGACTTTTTCCTCGAAAACGATGCAAATGCCGCTGCTTTGGGTGAGTATTATTTTGGAGAAGATGAAGAAATTCCAGAAGATTATATCATGGTTACACTCGGAACTGGTGTTGGTGGGGCGGCAATTATCGACAAACAAGTTTTCAAAGGAGGTGGCGGAAATGCGATGGAACCTGGTCACGTGCCATCAAAAAATGGCAAAGTTCTAGAAAGAAATATCGGTAAAAATGAATTGTTAGCATTAGCTAATAAAATGAGAAAAGCTTATACTGGCAAATCGCAATTGCCTGATGATGGCACTATCTCGACTACGGGTTTGGTAGCTGCAGCTGCCGAAGGTGACGAACTCGCTCTTCAAGTTTTCAGCGAAGTTGGCGAAATGCTCGGTAATGCCTTGGTTTCGATGATTCGTATCCTTGATATTACTACAATCTTAGTAGGTGGTGGCCTTTCGGCATCGTTTGATTATATCATGCCAGCTATCAGTAAGCAATTGGAATATTGGCTTACACCTTATTACCTCAAAACACTTGTTATCAAAAAAGCTACACTTGGAAACGATGCTGGACTACTTGGAGCGGCAAGTTTGTGTTTCTAATATAAAGTACAAATATTTCTGCAAAAAAGGGTTGATTATCAGATTGATAGTTAACCTTTTTTTGTTCAGCGATTAAAAGTGTTTTTATCTTTAAATTCAACCCAAAACTCTATAAACTAAACTATGGAAATCACTCATGCTATTTCTGATTCTGTTCTTACGCTCACAGGCATTTATGTATTTTACCAATATCTCCGAAAACTCGAATTTAATACCTGCTTACTTTGGCAAACCTTCGTAGTTTCGATTACAGCAGCGGCTTTTTTCGGAGTTATCCGATTTTTGGGTTATGCTCCTGCAAAAACTGTTTCAGAGTTTTTTCAACATTTAGCAGGAACAGCAGGAGCTTTTTGCTTGGTTTATGCTTCATTTTTATCAGTTCAACGAAAAATGACTTCTCGAAATACCACCTATATCCTACTGATTTTAGGTTTTATTACTTTTGGAATCGTTCAACTGACCGATAACTTAAAAGTCCTACAGATAGTATCAATGGTGGCGATTCCTTTAGTTTTAGTTATTGGTATTTTTGGACTTATCAAAGGTCGTTCGGCCATTGGTTCTTGGCTTATTTTGGGAGTTTTAGCATTGATTTTGGCTACTTATAACAAGAGTTTTATACCCAATAGCATCCTCGACTCAACCGATATTTATCATTATTTGGTTGCTATTAGTTTGTTTTGTTTCGGAAGAGCCGCTCGCCATCAAATGGCTTAATTCTCAAAAAAAACCTGTAAAGTTTGACGATTCGACATCATTCTTTACAGGCTTATTTCTATTGACTGCCAACTATTGTCTGTGAATTTTTATTCTATCACTTTCGGAACTTGAAAATACTCGCCATTTTGACTTGGAGCATTTTTCAAGCCTTTCTCTCTTAACAAAGCGTTTTTAGCAATATCTTCTCTGAAAACATTCACTTCTTCGCTCATGTGCGTAAGTGGCTCTACATTGGTAGTGTCGAGTTCTTTGAGTTGATCCATCCAATTCAAGATTTTCGATAAATCACCCACCATTTTTTGACTTTCCTGCTCGCTTAATTCTAAACGAGAAAGATGTGCCATTTTTTCAACTGTTTTTTGGTCTATTATCATACTTTTATTAAGGTTCAAAGTAGCAAAGGCACATAGGCACATAGTAAATTTAACTTTGTCGCTTTGTGCCTAAGCACCTAAATTCTTTTTTAATTTCTAAACTTATTTAGTGTTGGCTGAATCACATCATAAACTTGCTTTTTCAAGTCGTCTATTTCAGCTTTTGTTTTGCCTATTGTCTCAATAGGTTTATGCACGATTACCCTAATTTTGTGCCATCTGAATAGTACTTCGGGCATTACTTTATAATTATCCAGTAGCGAAATTGGCACAATCGGCACTTGATTTTCGATAGCCATAGAAAAAGCTCCATCTTTTAAAGGCTGAATCATTTCGGGAAAATTAGTTGAAAAAATACCTCCTTCAGGAAAAATCATAATACTTCGACCCGATTTCAGAGCTTTTATTGAGCGAGTTAATGCCTTTATTCGGCTATTTTTTTCTGTTCTGTCTACTTCAATATGAAGTTTTGTAAACATATATCCAAATAGCGGCACTTTCTTGACCGAACTTTTGCCCATAAAAGCAAAAAAGTTTTTGATTACTACGCCCATTATCGCAATATCAAGATAACTAAAATGATTGGCACAAAAAACATACGCACGTTTTGGGTCAAGTTCTGTTTCGTAAGTAACGTGTACAGGCTGACCAATCCCGAAAAAGAAAATTTTCCCCCAAATACGGTTACAATAATGGGCAATTGGCTTCCATTGTTCCTTTTGCAAGCAAACAAAAACAACAGGAAAAAGCAATAAAAACACTATTATAAACCAAAACGCACACCAAACTGTGTATATCCAAGAAAATATCTTCATTGCTCCTTACCCCCAGAGGGGGTTTTTAACTAAAAAACATAGAATTTTTACCCCAAAAGCTATTAAATCAATTTCCTATTCGCTCATTCCCCCTTTGGGGATAGCAGGACTTCATCTATTTATTTAATATCACTTCGTAAATCAACTGGTTTTGCATTTTTACGCATTTTGATGTTAAGGGTTTCAACCAAAAACGAGAATGCCATCGAAAAGTAAACATAGCCTTTCGGTACGTGAACTTTAAATGCCTCAGCAACAAGCAATGTACCAATCATTACCAAGAACGATAAGGCCAACATCTTAACAGTTGGGTGACGCTCCACAAAGTCGCCCACGCTTTTCGCAAAAGCCAACATCGCAAAGGTTGAAAGAACTACGGAAACGGCCATCACGATAATATCATTGGTCATACCAATAGCAGTAATTATTGAGTCAATTGAGAAAACGATGTTAATAATCGCAATATCAAAAATGGCTTTTGATAATTTTGAAGAAGTCTTTTTGGCACTAATATTTTCTTCGTGTCCTTCAAGCTTATGGTGAATTTCTGACGTTGCCTTATATAACAAGAAAAGTCCACCAATCAATAAAATAATATCTTTACCGCTAAAGCCTAAATCAACAGGTAAGCCTAAATCTTTTAGATTAAATAAGTCAGTTTGTAGCCCCAAAATCCACCCTAACACGAATAACAAAGCAATACGAATAGTCATTGCCATGGCTAAACCAATAGTACGGGCTTTTTTCTGTTCGGCGTGTGGTAGTTTCGACGAAATAATCGAAACGAAAATGATATTATCAACTCCGAGTACAATCTCCAGAAGTGTTAATGTAAAAATACTTGTTAAAGCTGCTGTTGTAAAAATTTGTTCCATTTCAGGTATAGTTTTATTTGTTTGTATGGCGAAATTAGGCTTTTTCGATGTTTCTGCCAAATTCAAAGATGATAAACGGAAAATTTCAAGCAGCATACAAGTCCGATCTCTTGATGAATATCAAATAAGCTCTGCTTTTATTGCCAAAAATTCTACATTAAAATATGTTTGACTTTACACTATAAGCTACTCACCAATTACATTCTTGTAGAATTATTCTTAAAGTATAACTAAAATCACAAAATAGTATTATAATTTAATTGAATTTTAGTTGATGAAACTTAATAAAGTACCTACTTTTGTTAGATTCAATCTATCATATTTATGACTTTTAATGAAACTCTCTAAAGAATTACTGACCGACCGTTCTACACTCCAATTGCCTGAAAGGGTTCTCCAATTTGGCACTGGGGTTTTGCTTCGTGGATTATGTGACTATTTTATCGATAAAGCCAATAAACAAGGGGTTTTTAATGGACGAATCGTGGTTGTAAAATCAACCGATTCGAGTGGTGCTGATGCTTTTGCCGAACAAGATAACCTTTATACAATTTGTGTAAGAGGTATCGACAAAGGTGTGCCAACTGAAGAAAACATTATCAGTTCGGCCATTAGTAGAGTGCTTTCAGCTCAGTCTCAATGGAACGAAATCCTCGAAACTGCCCAAGATTCTAATATTTCGGTAGTTATTTCAAATACTACTGAAGTTGGCTTGCAATATGTAGAGGAGAGTATTCGTCAATCTCCGCCCGCTTCGTTTCCTGCAAAACTTACGGCCTGGCTATATGAGCGTTTCCAGAACAAACAGGCTGGTGTTGTGGTTATCCCGACTGAACTTATCGTAGGTAATGGCGATATTCTAAAAGATATTATTTTGAAAGTTGCCTCTTTCAATAATTTACCAGCTAATTTTATTGAGTGGCTAAAAACCGAAAATACATTCTGCAATTCGTTAGTTGATAGAATCGTACCCGGCAAACCAAAAGGTGAGGCCTTGGTTGAGCTTCAACAAAAATTAGGTTATGAAGATGAACTTTTGGCAGTAGCCGAAACATACAGACTTTGGGCAATCCAGGGCGGCGAAAAAGTAAAAGAGGTTTTAACATTTGCCCAAGCCGATGAAGGTGTAAAAATTGCCAATAATATTGAGCAATTCCGTGAACTTAAACTTCGTATGCTTAATGGTACACACTCACTTATGTGTGGTATGGAATTCCTTTCTGGTTTTCAGACTGTAAAAGAAGCATTGGCAGATGACGTAACAGAGAAATTTATCACAAACCTAATGATGTCGGAAATTGCTCCAGCAATTCCTTATAAAATTGACGCAAAAGTAGCTCAACGCTACGGTCGCGATGTTTTGGATAGATTCCGTAACCCATACCTCGACCACCAATGGATTAGTATCACGCTCCAATATACCATGAAAATGCAGATGCGTAATATTCCATTGTTGCTCAATTATTACAAAGAATTCAATACTGTTCCGCAATATTTTACTCGTGGTTTTGCTGCTTATCTTTTATTTATGAAAGCAGTAAAAGAAGAAAACGGCAAGTATTTTGGAGAAAAAGAAGGCGAACTTTATCCAATCCAATGCGACTCAGCAAAGTATTTTTATGAAGTATGGCAAAACCATAAGGCGAATGAAGTAGTCAATGCCGTTTTGGGCAACGAACAACTTTGGGGAACTGACCTTCGCAACCTAAAAGGTTTTGAAGAAAACGTCACTACTCATTTATCAAATATGATGGCAATTGGTGTGCGTGAAGTCGTAGCAGCATTGAACGTCTATGCTTAGTCAACTTTCCACTGACCATAGTTAATGGTAAAACAAAACGCTCCGAGAGATATTCACTCGGAGCGTTTTATGTTAATTACCTCCTGCTTTAGTTAGAGGATTAAAAGAAAATATTACTTTACCTCTTGAATAATGCGTAAAGCATTACCTACAATTTCAGTAACTTTTGCCCAATCTTTTGCTGCCAAAACATCTTTCGGCACCAATTGTGAGCCAATACCAACGGCGGTAGTGCCAGCACCAAACCATAATTTTAGACTTTCTTCGGTTGGCGAAACTCCACCAGTAACCATAATCTGAACATCGGGCATTGGGCCACCTTTGAGGGCTTTTACAAAACCTGCTCCCAATACATCGCCTGGGAAGATTTTGATAAATTCGGCACCAGCCACACGAGCATTATAAATCTCAGTAACAGTCATTACACCTGGCATCCACGGAATACCCGCTGCTTGACAAACTTTGCCAACTTCGGGGTTCATCACTGGAGCAACGATAAAATTTGTTCCTACATCAATAAATTTTTGAGCTGTAGCCGCATCATAAATCGTACCAATTCCCAAAATCATTTCGGGCATTTCCGTTTCAGCAATTTTCACGAGTTCTACAAAATTATTGTATGAGTTTTCGGTACGGTTTGTAAACTCAAAAACTTTCACACCTGCGGCATAACACGCACGCAATACACCCAAACACAATTCTAATTCATTGTGCGTAAAAAGTGGCACTAAACCCGTTGCCGAAACCTGTGCCAAGGTTGTATTTTTATCAAATTTTGCCATTTTTTTATAATTTACGAATTACAAATTACAAATTACGAATAAAAATCATAAGATTTTAACCCAAAATTCGTGATTAATAAATCATCATTCGTGATTTTTTATCATCTTCTCAATCTACCAGATTTATCTCCGCTCATTACAGCTTCTACTTCTGGCACAGTTACTAGATTTTGGTCGCCTTCGATAGTGTGTTTCAATGCTGCCGCAGCCGTTCCAAATTGCAAGGATTTCAAATCATCTTTCAATACAATTTGTCCGTAAATAAAACCACCCAAAAACGCATCTCCTGTACCAATTCTATCCACTATATGGGTAATATCTTGATAACCAGTCTCTACTAATTCTTCACCATTCCACATTTTAGCAGAATATTGGTTGTGCGAAGCACTTACTTGAATGCGGTCGGTATCAATTACTTTCTTAATGGTCGGGTAAGCCTCAATCAACATTTTACAAGCCTCTACAAATTTTCCTTTTTCAGCTGTTACTTGCAGACCAAAAATCTCTTCGATATTTTTGCGACTTGCCAAAATAATATCTGAATAAGATGCCAATTCGGGCAGAATTTCTTGTGGAGTTTTACCGTATTTCCACAAATTGCTGCGATAATAAATATCTGACGATACCGTAAGTCCTAATTTTTTAGCAGCTTTTACGGCATCTAAACATGCCTTTGCAGCACCTTCCGAAATAGCCGGCGTAATTCCACACCAGTGAAACCAATCAGCACCTGCCAAGATTTTCTCCCAGTCGAAATGGTCGGGATTGATGTTCGCAAATGACGAATCGGCACGATCATACACAATCTGACTGGCACGCATTACTGCCCCTGTTTCTAAGAAAAATACTCCTACTCTATCGCCTTCCAGCACAACATGAGAAGTATCAATATCTAATTGTCGCAAAAAAGCTTTCGCTTTTTGCCCCATCAAGTTGTTCGGAAATGTTGTTACGTGAGCAGCTTCAAACCCAAATTTCACGAGCGATGCACCAACGTTCATTTCTGTGCCACCAAAAGTAGCATTAAACGATGTTGCTTGTTCGAGTTTCTGAAAATTGGGTGTCGAGAGGCGAAGAAGTACTTCACCGAAAGTTACTATTTTTGGCATGAAATCAATGATTGAATGAATAATTTATTGAATGAGTGAATGTATATTAAACTCAAACAATTTCCTATAAACCTCTTATTATACCTAATTCTAAACCTCTTAGCTCGGCCAAACCACGCAAACGACCGATAGCAGTATAACCAGGGTTTGTACGTTTGTTCGCATTCAAATCATCAAGCATTTTGTGGCCATGGTCGGGACGGAACGGTAATCTGTAATCTTCACGGCCTTCGATTATTCTTCGATTCTGTTCTAAAACCAATGCTTTCATAACGCTATACATATCAACATCGCCATCTAAGTGGTCCGCTTCATGGAAATTTCCTTCAGCATCACGTTTAGTTGCTCGTAAATGTATAAAGTTTATTCGATTTCCCAGTCTTTCGACCATTCCTGTCAAATCGTTATCGGCACGCACGCCATAGCTTCCTGTGCAGAAACAAAGTCCATTAAATTTACTTTCGGCCGCTTCGAGCAATAATTTTGCATCCGTTTCGGTACTAACTACTCGTGGCAATCCCAAAATCGGATAAGGCGGGTCGTCGGGGTGAATCGCCAATAATACGCCTGATTGTTCAGCTACTGGTGTAACTTCTTGCAAGAAAGAATAAAGATTTTGGCGTAATTCTTTGTCTCCAATATATTTATAAGTATCAAGCGTATCTCTAAAGGCCTCAATCGTAAAACTTTCTTCGCTTCCTGGTAAGCCCGCAATGATATTTCTGGTCAGACGGTTTACATCAGCTTCGCTTGCACTTTCAAACCATGCTTTTGCTTTAGCCACTTGAGCTTCTGAGTATGATTTTTCGGCATTTGTTCTCTTCAAAACATACATTTCAAAAGCACAAAACTCTGTCATATCGAAACGCAAGGCTTTCGAACCATCAGACAATTCAAAATCTAAGTCGGTGCGAGTCCAATCCAAAATCGGCATGAAATTATAGCAAACCGTATCAATACCACATTCGGCCAAATTCACGAGGCTTTCTTTGTAATTTTCGATATACTGCTTATAATTTCCCGAAGCCTTTTTGATATCTTCATGTACAGGCACACTTTCCACGACCGACCAAACCAAACCATTACTTTCGATGAGAGATTTACGGGCTTGAATTTCTGCTTTTGTCCAAACCTGACCGTTTGGAATATGATGAAGTGCCGAAACAACGCCAGTTGCCCCAGCTTGTCGAACATCGGATAAACTTACGGGGTCATTAGGGCCAAACCAACGCCATGTTTGCTCAAGAGCCATATTTTTAAAATTGAAATAAATGATTTACAAAAATATAACTAAGGCGAGAAGTCTCCAACTAATATTTTGTCAGGAACAAATACTTTTTTGACAGTATCGCCCAGTAATATGTCAAAAACTTGACAGAAGTTTATACAAAACAAATTTTAAATATAATTTTTGCAGGAAATTAAAAAAGTAATAGTTTTTTTTGGTTGAATATTTGGAAATAAAAAAACAGACGTGCATCTTTGCAGTCCCAAACAGAAAAGTAGTTTGTTTACGAAAAGGGAGTTTAGCTCAGCTGGTTCAGAGCACCTGCCTTACAAGCAGGGGGTCACTGGTTCGAACCCAGTAATTCCCACTCTTTTTAAGAAAATTATAATGTGTTATGGGAGTTTAGCTCAGCTGGTTCAGAGCACCTGCCTTACAAGCAGGGGGTCACTGGTTCGAACCCAGTAATTCCCACAAAGCCTCAGAGAAATCTGAGGCTTTTTTTGTTGAAAAATCACAAACTCGAAGCGAAACATCAAACAATTGAAATGTTGAGCCATCAGTATTTTACACAAAGCCGCAAAGAAATATACGTTTTGGGCTGCTGTTTTTGGAGTCAACTATCATCTTTTTAGTGAGTCTACACATTTTAGCCACAAAACTCCCCTCTTTACGAATATTTTTATAGAAAACTAATGATTTAACCGAAAAAAACTCCTACCTTTGCACCCTAATTTGAAAAGGAGTGTTTCCTATATCTCATATAAGCACTTCATTACAAGAGACTTACAAAATCAAAAAATAATTTAAAACAAAAAAATGGCACGTGATTTAAAGTACACAAGAAATATTGGTATTGCTGCCCACATCGATGCGGGAAAGACTACCACTACTGAGCGTATCCTTTACTATGCTGGTGTAAGCCACAAAATTGGTGAGGTACACGATGGTGCAGCAACGATGGACTGGATGGAGCAAGAGCAAGAAAGAGGTATCACGATTACTTCGGCAGCAACAACAGTTGATTGGGACTACCGTGGTGACAAATACCATATTAACATCATTGATACACCTGGTCACGTTGACTTTACTGTTGAGGTAAACCGTTCGTTGCGTGTATTAGATGGACTTGTATTTTTATTTAGTGCGGTTGATGGTGTTGAGCCTCAATCTGAAACCAACTGGCGTTTAGCTAACAACTATAACGTTGCTCGTTTGGGCTTCGTAAATAAAATGGACCGCTCTGGTGCTGACTTCTTGAACGTGTGTAAGCAAGTAAAAGAAATGTTGGGTAGTCATGCTGTTGCATTACAATTGCCAATCGGTGCTGAAGACCAATTTAAAGGTGTTGTTGATTTAGTAAACTTCCGTGGTATCGTTTGGAACGAAGACGATAAAGGTATGACGTTTACTGAAGTGCCAATTCCTGATGATATGTTGGAAGAAGCAACTGAATATCGTGAGAAATTACTCGAAGCTGTTGCCGAATTTGACGACACTTTGATGGAAAAATATTTTGAAGACCCAACTTCAATTACTGAGGCTGAAATTTTAGCAGCTCTTCGTGCAGCGGTTGTTGCGATGAAAGTTGTGCCGATGCTTTGTGGTTCTTCATTCAAAAACAAAGGTGTTCAAACAATGCTTGACTACGTGATGGCTCTATTGCCTTCACCAATGGATAAACCTGCAATTGTTGGTACAAACCCAGATACTGGTGAAGAAGTAATTCGTCGCCCAACGGAAGATGGTCCATTCTCAGCTTTGGCATTTAAAATCGCAACTGACCCTTATGTTGGTCGTTTGTGCTTTATTCGTGCCTATTCTGGTGGTTTAGATGCTGGTTCTTATATCCTAAACAATCGTTCGGGAAACAAAGAGCGTATCTCTCGTATCTTCCAAATGCACGCTAACAAGCAAAACTCAATCCCAAGATTGGGTGCTGGTGATATTGGTGCGGTTGTAGGTTTTAAAGATATCAAAACTGGTGATACTTTATCAGATGAGAAAAACCCAATCGTTCTTGAATCAATGGTATTCCCTGAACCAGTAATCGGGTATGCAATTGAGCCTAAGAAAACTGCTGACCAAGATAATTTCTCGAAAGCAATCACTAAACTTATTGAAGAAGATCCAACACTTACAGTTGAGTCGAACGAAGAAACAGGTCAGACTATCATCCGTGGTATGGGTGAGCTTCACCTTGAAATTATCATCGACCGTATGCGTCGTGAGTTTAAAGTAGAAGTAAACCAAGGTGCTCCACAGGTTGCTTACAAAGAAACGATTACAAAAACTGTCGAACACCGTGAAGTTTACAAGAAACAATCGGGTGGTCGTGGTAAATTTGCCGATATCGTATTTGAAATCGGACCAAGAGAAGATGGCAAACAAGGTTTGGAATTTGTAAACAATATTGTGGGTGGTATTATTCCAAAAGAATTTATACCTGCGGTTCAGAAAGGATTTGAGCAAGCAATGGTAAATGGTCCATTGGCTGGTTTCCCAGTTGACTCAATGAAAGTTCGTTTGTTCCACGGTTCTTACCACGATGTCGATTCAGATTCATTATCTTTCGAACTTGCTGGACGTATGGGCTTTAAAGAAGCTGCTCGTCAGGCTGGGCCGAAAATCCTTGAACCAATCATGGCAGTTGAGGTAATCACTCCAGACGAATATACTGGCCCTATCACTGGTGACTTAAACCGTCGTCGTGGTATGATGAAAGGTATGGATACAAAAGCTGGTTCACAAGTAATCAAAGCGGATGTGCCTTTATCAGAATTGTTCGGTTATGTAACTGACCTTCGTACAATGTCATCTGGTCGTGCAACGGCTAACTTGACATTTGACCACTACGAAATCGTACCTCAAAACATTGCTGATGGAATTGCTAAGAAAAATGCTTAATTAATCGGTTAATGTTTAATTATAAAAAAATCCTCTGTTAGCGATAACAGGGGATTTTTTGTTGGATAGCTGGTCGTATGCAATACGCCCCTACACTCGCTCGATAATCACGGCATAGCCCATGCCCACACCTACGCACATAGTGGCAAGAGCATAACGTTTGTTAGTCCTAACAAGTTGATTTACAGCCGCTTGAATAATACGAGTCCCCGACATTCCGAGTGGATGTCCGAGAGCAATTGCTCCACCATTTGGATTGATTCGGACATCATCATCGGTCAAACCTAAGTTTCTTGAAACTGCTAAACATTGAGCAGAGAAAGCTTCATTGAACTCTATTAAATCCATATCGTTTAAAGTCAAACCTGCTTTTTGGAGGGCTTTTTGAGTTGCTCCAACGGGACCGATTCCCATGATGCGTGGCTCTACTCCTACTACTGCCGACGATACAATTCTTGCTTTTGGTGTAAGACTATAGCTTTTTACAGCATTTTCAGAAGCAATATACATGGCAGCTGCACCATCATTCAAGCCCGAAGCATTTCCTGCGGTGACAGTTCCACCTTCTTTCTTAAAAGCAGGACGAAGTTTTGCCAAAGTTTCAAGCGTTGAACTTCCTTTAATAAATTCGTCTTTATCGAAAAGCGTTACGTTTCCTTTTCTATCAATCAATTCAACACCTACAATTTCTTCGGCTAAAATACCATTTTGTTGAGCAGCAAAAGCTTTTTGTTGCGAACGAATGGCAAATATATCCTGGTCTTCACGACTGACATTGTACATTTCAGCTAAATTTTCGGCCGTTATGCCCATTGCATCTGTGCCGTACATTTTGTTCATCAAAGGATTGACAAAACGCCAGCCGAAACTCGAATCGAACATTTGCATATCGCCACCAAAAGGTTTAGATGATTTACTCATCACCATTGGTCCACGAGTCATGTGTTCCATTCCTCCTGCAATAAAAACTTCCCCATCACCTGCTTTAATAGCACGATTGGCGTGAATAACGGCCGACATTCCCGAAGAACATAAACGATTGACGGTTTCTCCCGGAACTGTATAAGGTAAACCGGCCAAAAGTAAGGCCATTCGAGCCACATTTCGGTTGTCTTCTCCTGCTTGGTTATGGCAACCCAAAATCACATCTTCGATGGCTTCAAGTGGAATATTAGGGTTTCGTTTGATTAATTCTTTAATAGGCAATGCCGCCAAATCATCAGCACGAACTGGCGATAAACTGCCACCAAAACTGCCAATTGGTGTGCGAATGGCATCTATTATGTATGATTCTTTCATTCTATAAAATCTAAATAGTTTTCTTTTGTTATCACACTAAACTTTGATTCGGGGTACGCATTTGCAAATGCGACAGGAATTTTTGCTTTTGTGTTTCCCCACTTAAATTCAAACGCCTCAATTTCTTGACTTTTTTCTTCAATATAGTCTATTTCTTGCTGGTCGTAAGTACGCCAGAAGTAGATTTCCTTGAAATTTTGTTCGTAATTATTTTTCTTCAATCGTTCTACCATCAAATAATTTTCCCATAACTCTCCAACATCATATCTAAGGCTTAATGGTTTAAAATTATCAATCAGAGCATTCCTAATGCCATTATCATAAAAATACCACCTTGATGATTTTGATAGTTCTTTTCTTAGATTTTTGCTATAGGCTCCAACTTTATAGACCACAAAAACCTTACTAAGTAAATCCAAGTATTTTTCAACCGTATTTTTACTCATCCCTAATTGTTTTCCCAATTCATCATAAGACACCTCTTTTCCTAACTGAAAAGCCACTAACTTTAATAGTGTTCTGATTTTATCTGAATTCCTGATTTCATCAAAAACTAATAAGTCTTTAAACAAATAACTATTCAGAATTTCTTTTATGTAAGCTTCTTTTTCTTGAAGCGTTTTCCACTGAAAGATTTCGGGATAACTACCGTATATTAAGCGTTCTTCCAAATTTCGAACTGTATCCACATAATTTTCGTGATGTTTTAACTCATTTTGGGCAATTGGAAATATTTTATGCCAAAAAGCACGCCCTACAAGAGGCTCACCAACTTTATAACTTAGTGCATACGCAGACGAGCCAGATGCTATTATTTTAAGATTTGGAATTTCGTCTATCATTAACTTCATTTTTAGCCCAATGTCTTTAATCATTTGAGCTTCATCAATTATTAATAGCGAAATTCCAGAAGTTATTCTTTTATAATTAGCAATGGTTCGTTCTGCCAATAAATCATGGGTTGATTCATCATCTCCATTAAGCCATAAGTATGGCTCGTTAATGTCTTGTACTATTTTTTTAAGCAAAAATGTTTTCCCTACCCTTCTCGCTCCTACTAATAAATTTACTTTTCCAGCAACTAATCTATTTTTGATTGTTGCTTCAACTGCCCTTTGTATAAACATTTTTTAATTTTTTTTCACAAAAATAAAAAAACTGTCAATACAATGACGAATTTTATATAAATTTAGTCAATACAATGACTAATTTAACTAATAATTATATTTTCATATCAAAACCAGCACTTGTTTTGGCTTTTACCTCTTCTAAAGTTACATTTGGCATTAGACCAATAAGAGTCAATTTACCTTCTGGATAGGCAAAAACCGCTAAGTCAGTAATAATCATACTTACTACGCCCGAAGCTGTTAATGGAAGGACACACGATGGTACAATTTTAGGGGAACCGTCAGAATTTGTATGCGTCATGGTAATAATTAGCCTTTTTGCTCCTTTAGCTAAATCCATTGCTCCACCTACGCCCAAAAGCGGTTTTCCTGGTACTGCCCAATTGGCGAGATTTGCAGCTTCGTCACATTCTAAACCTCCCATGATAGCTACGTCGATATGTCCGCCACGAATCATAGCAAACGATTCTGCACTATCGAAATAGCTACTACCTTGGAGTGGTGTTACGGGAATTTTTCCTGCATTTACAGGATAATTCATTGCTCCACCGCCATCGGTTGGAACTGGACCTACACCAAGCATTCCATTTTCGGTGTGGAGAATAATTCCATGTTCTTCGGTGATTAAATCGGCTACTAAAGTCGGAATTCCAATACCGAGATTTACAACATCACCTTGCTTCAATTCTTGTAATGCACGTTTCGCCATATTCATTCTGACTTCATCCACTTTTTTAGAGGACGAAACAGATGCCGATATCCCTAAATCTTCAAGTGTGAGCGTGGCTTGTACCAAATAATCTATAAAACAGCTTTGTGTATGTATATTTTCAGGAGCGATTTCGCCAACTGGCACAATTTCTTCAACTTCGGCAATGACCAAATCGGCAGCCGTTGCCATTGCTTTATTGAAATTATTTTCGGTCATTCGGTACTGCAAATTTCCTGCGGTATCTGCTCGCCACGCTCGAATAAATGCTATATTCCCTCTGATACCTTTGATAAAAACCTGCTCTTTGCCATCAATAATTTTTGTTTCACGGCCTTCGGCAATTTTTGTACCTGCTGAAGTTGGTGTATAAAATCCACCAATTCCTGCACCACCTGCACGAATTGCTTCGGCCAGCGTTCCTTGTGGTAAAAGTTCAGCTTCAATTATACCTGCTTGTACGGCTTTTACAGCATTCGGATTTGAGGTAAAAAATGAACCAATTACCTTTTTAAGTTGACCGTTTGCTAAAAGTCTATCGCCACCCAAACCTGGTTCTCCAGTATTATTGCCAATGAAAGTTAGGTTTTTAGTGCTAGTTTCTGCCAAAGCGTGCATCAAATGAACAGGATTTCCTGTCATCCCGAAGCCTCCTTGTAGCAAAACATCACCATCTTTGACCATCGAAGCGGCTGTGTGTAAATCAATTATCGGAACTTGTTTCATATAGTCTTTTTTATATATTAATGTAATCTGCGAACTAGAAGTTCGCTCCACAGTTTATTCAAAAGTCTCAAAGGACAAACCAACATAATTTTCGGCAATGGTTTTTTGATAAGCTTCTGACATTCTTAAATAATCAAATTTTGACTTTTGCAATAATTGCTCAAAACTGCCATTTTCTGCTTGTTTGTGGCATAAATAAGTCATAAAATTTGAAAAATCTTGTACTCGCCACACCCTTGCCACACATTTTTTTGTGTAATTATTTAGGGCTTCTTCGCTGCCATTTTTGTAGAAATCCGTAATACCTTTTGCTAAATTTCGTACATCGGCTACTGCCAGGTTTAAACCTTTTGCACCAGTTGGAGGCACAATATGAGCGGCATCGCCTGCCAAAAACAATCGACCTGCTTGCAAATTATCAATCATAAAACTACGCATTGGCGTAATTCCTTTTTCAAAAATTTCTCCTTTATCAAGTTCAATACCCAAACGTTTTTCGAGTTCAGCCCAGATTTGTTTGTCCGACCATTTTTCTATTTTTTCATCGTTGGGAACTTGCAAATATAAACGACATATTTTTTCGGAACGCATGCTTGCCAATGCAAAACCTTCGTTGTGAAAAGCGTATATCAATTCATCATAACTAGGTTTTGAATAAGCCAAAATTCCCAGCCAACTAAACGGGTATTCAATCTTGAATTCCTTGTAAGTTTCTTTTGGCAATGTTTTACGAGCTAAACCATGAAAACCGTCTGTTCCTGCGACAAAATCACAGTTTAAAATAGCATTTTCTCCGCCATGCATAAACGAAATACTTGGCTTTTCGGTCATAAAATCATTGATTTGCGTAGCATCTGCTTCAAAAATGATTTCAATCTTCCTATCCAAACAGGCACTTATTAGGTCTTTCACAACTTCTTGCTGGCCATAAATGGTTACTTCTCGCTGCGTATGTTTCTTAAAATCAATGCGTTGCGTAACGCCATTGTAGGTAATATAACAACCATGATGAACCAAACCTTCTTGATGAAGTCGGTCGGCAACGCCCAATTCTTCAAAAACTTCTACAGTATTATGTTCTAAAAGCCCCGCACGAACTCTGTTCTCTACGTACTCACGACTGCGATTTTCTAAAATTACGCTTTCTATCCCTTGCTTTTGTAGCATTAAGGCCAAAGCAAGTCCAGCAGGCCCAGCACCGATAATTCCAACCTGTGTTTTTATTGTTTTCATTAAAAATATGAACTGCTGTTTATGAAATGTTGACTCCTAATTCTTTGAATACTTCTTCAGCCGCATGAATAGCTTCGTTGGCAGCAGGAAGACCACAATATAAAGCCGATTGCATGATTACCTCTTTGATTTCGGCAACCGTAACGCCATTATTAAAAGCAGCTCTTACGTGCATTTTAAACTCGGCCTGACGGTTGAGAGCAATCAACATCGCCATCGTGATTAGACTACGATTGTGTTTTGAAAGATTGGGTCTTGTCCAAATTTCTCCCCATGCATAATTTGTTATAAACGACTGAAAATCAGCATTAAAGTCATTTATTTTGCTATTCGCACGGTCAACATGGGTATTTCCCAAAACCGTTCGGCGAACGTGCATTCCTTTCTCAAAAGTAGATTTTCCAGTAAAAAACTCTATTAAAGTTTCGGCATATTCTTTCGGCAATTCGGTCGCGGCTAAATGTCTTGCATGAAGTACTTTTAGGGTAGCATTTGGAATATTGGCAATTAAAAATTCTGCTTGCTCGACATTCGTAACGGGGTCTTCATCGCCTGTGATGACCAGAGTTTCGACGCTCAGGTTTTGAAGCTGATTTCTGAAATCAGTATCACGAATGGCACAGCAACAATTTGAATAACCCTGTACATTGCTTCGCAAAAACATGGCGTGTGTTTCAGCTACTTTTTGAGGATTTTGTTTTCTAAAATCTTCGGTAAACCAACGCTCCATCGTGTCTTCAACGATTGCCTGCATTCCATTTTTTGCAATAATTTCGATACGACTATTCCATCGTTCGTCATTTCCGATTTTTGCACCAGTATTACTCAAAACTATCTTTTTGAAGCGATTTGAGTGATTTATTCCAAGATATTGGCCTATCAAACCGCCCATTGAAAGTCCGCAATAATAAGCAGTTTCGATATTAAGTTCGTCCATTAGATTGATTATATCTTTACCCAAAAGTTCAATGGTATAGCCTTCGGTATTAATGTTTTTTTTTGAATCACCATGTCCACGAGTATCATATTGCAGAACTCTGAAATAGGGTAATAAATATGGAATCAGCTCGTCCCACATCAACATTTCTGAACCCAATGAGTTGGAGAAAATCAAAACTGGACTGTTTGGTGTACCTGTTAGTTTATAATTCATAGTTTTTTTAAGGTTTTTCTCGCAAAGTCGCAGAGACGCCAAGTTTTTTCTTAATGAGAATTATAAGTTATTTACTATTCGAGTGATTCCGTTTTTGATAAGTGTTTCGTTGAAATTTATCAAAAGACCTAACTTTACATTCGTAATTCGTAAATAAGTCAGTAATTGTTTTGGGTGCACGAGAGCAATTGTCTCAACAGGTTTTAACTCAATAATTACTTTTTTCTCAACAATCAAATCTGCCCGAAAACCCAAATCTATTTTTAGATTTTCCCATATAACTGGAATGCCCTTTCGTCTTTCTACCAGAAATCCTCACTTGGTTAGTTCAAAAAACATAATTTCTTCATAGACCGATTCTAAAAGTCCCGGTCCAAGTTGTGTATGTATCTTGAAAGCTACATCTACTATGATTTTTGACAGCTCGTTTTCATTCATTTTATTTTCTTTAATTCTTTGCGTCTCTGCGGCTTTGCGAGAGTAAAATCTCATCTATTATATCCAAACTATTCCCAATTGAGTTTTCGGCTTTGAATAGTTCTTCTAAATTTGGCAAATCAACATTCATTTGTTCGAGTACTTCTTTTAAGTGTTTTTGCTGAAAAATAGCTAATTTACAAGCTTTTTCGACCAATTCATGGGCATTGATTTTGCCTATTTTTGTGGCTAAAGCCAACGAAAAATTTTCAGCATAAATTAAGCCTTTGGTCAATTCAAGGTTTTGAAGCATTCGTTTTTCATCTACTTCTAAGCTTGCTACTAATTCGATGCTTTTTTCAAT
Organism: Cytophagaceae bacterium; assembly: GCA_027486845.1. Lineage (GTDB taxonomy): Bacteria > Bacteroidota > Bacteroidia > Cytophagales > Spirosomataceae > Emticicia. Next base: position 45,639 of record JAIXOL010000035.1, on the reverse strand, counting down.
ACTACCTGCGGTGAGCAACATTATTTCAGTCAAAACTTCCCATTCTGAGTGCCACAAACCTGCTGAACGCTCGTGTTCTTGAGGCATAGACACTAATAATGTAGCGACTAAATTCGGGATTCGGTTTGCATTGGCCAAAATAGCAGCACAAGTAACTGGGTTTCGCTTGTGAGGCATCGTACTTGAACCTCCTTTACCTTCTACCGCCCCTTCAAATACTTCAGCAACTTCGGTTTGCATCATGAGAGATACATCTTTGGCAATTTTTCCGAGAGATTGATTTAATATTCCAAAAACCGATGCAGCTTCAACTAAGTTATCTCGGTTCGATTGCCACGAAAAAGAAGGCTTTAAGTCTAAAAAATCCGCAAAACTTTGTTGAACTGATTTCGATAAATTGGCATTTCCACTACCTACTGCACCGCCTAATTGAATGACTAAAACACGTTTTTGTGTGCTTTTCAATCGTTCTTTACTTCGCTCGATACTTTGAAGCCAACCCGAAGTTTTAAGCCCAAACGTAATTGGTCGGGCTTGTTGAAGCAGCGTCCGGCCAATCATTAAAGTATTTCGGTGTTTTTTTGTTATTTCTACCAATAAGTTTGATAATTCGGCTAATTTGTCGTTTAACCAATACCAATATTGCTGCATCTGCAAAACCGTTGCTGTATCTACCACATCTTGGCTGGTTGCTCCAAAATGCACGTATTTTGATGCCTCTACATCATTATTCTTAACAATTCTAGTAAGCTGCTTGACTAAAGGAATAGCAGCATTTCCACCCAACTTTATTTCTACTTTGAGTTTATCAATATCAATAAAATCGACTTGAGAGCAACTCTCAATGACTTGAGCAGCTTCAAGAGAAACAATACCATTTTCTGCTTGAGCAAGTGCCAAGGCTCCTTCAAAACGCAACATTTGAGCGATTGTCTGTTTGTCAGAAAAAAGTTCATTGATGGTTTTGGAATAAAAATATTCGGAGTATAAAGACATAAGTTGGTTATTGGTGAACTAGTGTATTTGTTCTTGGAGAATTTGTTTTTAGAAAACTATCTATTAGGAAATTAATTGTAACCGTACGGGAGGCTCCGCAATTTCCCAATAGCCAGTAACAAATTTTCCAGTAACCAATCACTAAATCTCAAAAAATACAGTTTCGTTTTCGCCTTGCATATTGATATTGAATTCATATTTATTAATACCTTTTTTCTCGGCAATGAGCGTATTTTTTCGTTCGTCAGGAACGGCATTTAGCACTTCGTCAGTAGCATTTAGTTGGTGTTCATCAGAAAAATAAATGCGGGTATAAGAATGAATCATTTGCCCACGCATAAAGACAATAACTGAAAGATACGGAGCTTGTCCATCAATGGATTTTGGCTTGATTGTAGTAAAAACAAAGCGATTCTTAGCATCAGTTCCCGTACCGAAACGCCCAAAAAGTTGATTTTTACCATCATTTTGCCAAATTTCTATCATAGCATCGGGAATCACATCACCATTACCATCGAAAACTTTCCCCATGATTGTGATTGCTTCTTCATTCTCAATTGAGCTAACCATCTGATTACCAACCAATTGCTTAAAATCATATAAATATTGCTCAGACGTAAGACCATAAGCAAAATATGGCCCTACTGTTTGTGAGGGAGTTTGAAGTGCCGCCCCTAAAGACAAGCTTGAAGTATCTTTATTCAAAATATTTTCCATAAATCTTATTTTTGTTCCCCTTTAGGGGATAGGGGTGTTTTTTTAAATCTTTTCAAAAGGAGTTGCGTTGTAGCCTCGTAATACAAAATCGAAGCGATAGCCAAGAGCAAAATTTGGCTCGGTAGCATCTAAATCGAATTTTGAGATTAACAGTTCACGACCTTTTGGTGGAATGCATAAGAAAATAGGGTCATGCTGCAAGAGCGGGTCACCTGGAAAATACATTTGAGTAACCAAACGATTGGTAATATTTGCCCCAAACAACGAAAAATGTATGTGGTTTGGACGCCAAGCGTTGTAGTGATTTCCCCAAGGATAAGCCCCCGGTTTGATGGTATAAAACTTATAATTCCCGTCTTTATCAGTCATACAACGCCCAGCACCCAAGAAATTCGGGTCGAGAGGTGCATCATGTTGGTCAACTTTATGTACATAGCGGCCACATGAATTGGCTTGCCAAATTTCTATTAAAGTATTCGGTATTGGCTGTCCGTTTTCATTCATCACCTTGCCGTGAACTACGATTCTTTCGCCCAGTGGTTCACCATTTTTTATTGAATTTTTGGTTAGGTCATTATCAAATTCCCCTAAGTTGAAATCACCAAAAACTGGCCCTGTTAGTTCAGAAAGCGATTGTTTTAGAAAAATCAAAGGTTTGGTTGGAGCTCTTAGAATCGTTGATTTGTATTCCGGAGCTAAGTACGGTGGATGTACCTCACGGTCGAATTGGTTATATGTGATATTACTCATTTGGTTGAATATTTAATTTCAACAAAAGTATCATAAACGTTAAAAATATTCTTGGATAAATTAAAATATTACTTGTACAAAACAAACATTTTTTAAATTACGAATTAAGATTTACGATTTACGAATTATAGCTTTCTATATGTAAATAAAGACTTTAGGTTAAAAAAAATACTATAAATGGATAAAATCAGTACATTTACGAAAATTTTATATTACTATTTTCAAACATCAAATGAAAAAAGGTTTAATACAATTTGGTGGACTTTATGGCGATACCCAATCGGTGGTTTTTCCGAATTTCCTGCATCATGAATCGCTCGAAACTCGAAGTAAAATTTATGATTGGGAAATAAAAGAGCATTTGCACGCAGAGCTGTATCAAATTTTTATTATTCATGATGGAAGTGGGCTATTAATTTCGGGAGAAAATGAATTGAAAACAGAAGGCCCAAGTATCATTTTGATTCCTGCCAACACTGTGCATGGCTTTATTTTTCAGCCCGATGTAGTGGGCGAGGTTATTACGTTTTCGGAGTCGTTTCTTGAAAATATTTTTAGGAATTCGCCTAAAATTTTAATAGAAACTACCCAATTGAAAATACTGAATTTTGGCAAAGAAAATGCTATTTTTGAGCAGGTAATTCAATATAAAATACAAATTTTGAATGAATTAATTGATGAAAATCCCGAAAAAAGAAATGTGATTCAGCTTTTATTTCAGTTATTGTTTATTCAGATTTACCGATTTAGTATTTTAGAAAAACAAGAAATTTCGATTTCTGACAATAAAATGCTTAATTATTTCAAGGCATTTCAGAAGAGCATCAAGCAGACAATTACAGAAACAAAATCGGTTGAAACTTATGCTAAAGAACTGACTATCACACCTGTACATCTCAATCGAGTTTGTCATGCTATCGTAAAAAAATCGGCTTTACAGATAATCCATGAATATCTGATTACTGAAGCCAAAAAATATTTGCTTAATACAAATTATTCGATTTCTGAGGTTTCGTACTTACTCAATTTCAAAGACCCTGCCTATTTTACTCGACTTTTCAAGAAACAAACGGGTGTTTCACCGAGTGAATTCAAAAAAATATAATAGAAAAGGCGACCGAAGCCGCCATTTACTAAGTAGAAATTTATATAAGTGTAGTTAAAATACGATTGAAAAGTTATTTAATTGATAATTTTGTTCGTTTTTATCTACTTTTTGAGCAGACAAAATAAGTCCGAAACTCGGTTCACATCACAATCACTCCATAAAACCTGCTTTTGCTTTTTGACCAGTTTTTACCCAATTTCTCAATTCATCGAAAGTTTTTCCAGTTTGTTGATTAGTAAAATTACAATGACCTTGACCGTTTGTATATTTTACGCTAAAATACTGTTGTTTCCCCTGCTTTTGAATTAAATTTTCATAACTTACAATCGCTAAATCGGCAGGAATCAGTTGGTCATAAATCGTATGTAAAGCCAAAGTTGGTTTGTCAATTATGCCAGTTCTATCGTATTTATCGAAAAGCATATTTATATTTACAGTTGCGACCAAGCGTTCAGCTTTCTGATTTACCAAAAGATTATTTGGAAATCTTCCATAAATCGTATTGGTATTATCATAGGGGTTTCCACCAGCTTTTTTTGCAATATCACGCAAAACTCCCTCGCCAAATGCCAATGCAAAAGCCAAATCATCGGTTTTTATATCAAAATGCTGGGCAAATTCTACGGCAAGTAGCGAATCTCTTGCATAAATTGCCTTTTTCATCAACATTGCTTTACCAAAAGCCACCTGCATTGAGGCTACTTCTTTGGGCTTTGACATATCAAAAATATCATGCAGAGAAGTAGCAATATTTGGAAAAAGGCCATTGAAAGTAGCAAACATATCAAATTCTTTGCGAGTTTGAAGATAAATTCGTCCAGCCAACGGACACATTGGTAAACCTCCATTATAATTCTTTCCATAGTTTTCGAGGGTAGCCAGTGTAATTCCACCACCCATCGAATGCCCAACCATAAAAGTTGAATCTGGTTGACCATATTTTTTTACAAAATATTGTCTTAACGACTCAGTATCATCCACTCCTTGAACTAAAGCCAAGCCTTGAAAAGCATAATCAGAGGCTGCTACGGCAAAACCTCTTTCCAAAAACGGGATCATTCGCTTCGGAAACTCTGGATTTTGGCTTTGTGTGGGCTTCGACCCCATAAATTCATAACCATGTGCATACATCACCAATTTCCCTTTCCAGTTTTCAGGAAAAAGGATTTTATATTTTGCTCCATTGATGCTTCCAGTATCGGTTTTAGCAATGCTTTGAGCGAAAACTATATGAGTGAAAAATAATAAAATTAAGACTTTTTTCATGGTGAATCGCTATACAAGTAAGTTTTTTTTAATAATAGGTTAGTACTTGGGCTTTGCTTACAGGAGTAGATTTTCTGAACCCACTCCTGTTTTATTTTGGCCGAACTTCCAAGTTCGACCCACGATTTATGCTTCTCCCCAAACTTTTAGGGCAGTGTTTACGGTTAAATCAAGTTTACGCCATTGGTCGTCGTGGCTCATATCATTACCATGGTGCGTTGATGAAAACCCACATTGCGGACTCACACAAAGGTTTTCGATTGGCGTATATTGAGCTGCTTCGTCGATGCGTTTGCAGAGCTCATCAATGTTTTCGAGTTCACGTTTTTTTGATGAAATAATGCCCAAAACTACTTTTTTGTTATTCGGCATGAAGCGAAGTGGAGCAAAATCGCCCGAACGCTCATCGTCGTATTCGAGTAAATAGCGGTCAACATTAATTTCGTTAAAAAGAATTTCAGCAACTGGCTCATAGCCACCTTCGGCAAACCATGTGCTGCGATAATTTCCACGGCAAAGGTGAATACCTACCATCAAATCAGCAGGGCGATTGTCAATTACCGAATTGATAAGAGCAGCATACGTGCGTGGCAATTCGTTCGGGTCTTCGCCTCTTTCTTGGGCAGCAGCACGCATTTTAGGGTCGCAGAGATATGCCAAGTTTGTATCATCAAGTTGCAAATAACGCAAACCTGCATCATATAAATGAGCAATTTCTTCACGATAAGCGGCAGCTAAATCGGAAAAGAATTCGTCCATATCGGGATACGAATTAATATCAATTGATTTACGGCCACCACGAAAGTGAATCATCGTTGGTGACGGAATCGAAACTTTTGGCGTTTGCGAAACAACCGTTTTTAGATAATTGAAATCAGCTACTTGAATGTCTTTTACGTGCTTGAGTTTACCTGTAACACTCAAAATCGGCGGTGTAAAACCATCTTCGGCGGATTTGGCATTGGGATTAGCATCTATACCGCCAGTTACACTGACACCGGCCAATTCTTTCAAGAAATCGAGGTGAAAATAGTCACGACGAAACTCTCCGTCGGTGATGGCTTTCATTCCTGTTGCTTCTAAATGCTTTACAGTTTCGGCAATTCCTTCATCTTCGATTGCTCTTAATTCTTCGGCAGAAATCTCTCCTTTTTTCCACTTGAAACGATTTTCTTTTACTGCTGGTGTGCGTAATAAACTACCCACGTGGTCGGCTCTAAAATTTGACATTTTATGTGACTATTTTATGAATTAAATACAAAAAAAATTGGCAAAAAAAACCATTATTTCATCTCTTTTGGTTTTAGTTTGATAGCATCTTTAATAGAATTATTACAATAGTTTAAATCCATAAGGGGACTTAAGCTATTGATTCAATTGATGATTTCATTTGAAACTTCTTGAGTAAAAAACACTACTCATTTTAAATTAAAATCATTGTTTTAAGTAAAACTATTATGTAAAACTGTTCGCTCTTGAGTGGCAAGATTAATGTACTCAAAACGTCTTATTTCGGTAAATGAGCCCATATCACTATCGCTATTAATCAAAATAACACCTACCAAAATAATATATTTACAATTATATTTTGTAGCCGCCACAAGTTCTAAAATTCGTCGGTCAATAGCTTCATAAATTACTTCTGTGGCTTCTTTGATAGGAAGATCTGCCGATAAAACTCGTTCTTTTTCTTTAAGTAAAATCTGCTCGATAGTATTCATCTGATAGTCCATTTCGCTTACCTTTCCTTCTTCGATAAGATTATCAACCAACTTACCCAATGCTCCTTTGGCAGCTCCGCAACAGCCTGTATTTTTGGTTTGTCCAACGCGATGAATTTCTCCTATTGCTCCATTTTTAGAAACACCAATATGCGGGCCATAATAAACAAAAACAGCCCCTTCATCAGGCACATGACTTGCAAAAGCTCCCATTCCGGTCAAACCCGTAAACGGAAACCCATTTAATCCTCCCATTTTGAAAGGCCCCAAAAACTCATGAGCTCTTGAGGGATACTGAATACTATTAACATCATCACTACAAATACTATCAGCAAGCATAATTTGGCTAGTTTCCAAATCGAGTTCGTTTTCAACAAAATCAATCAACGTATTTACATTATCAATTGTTGTAGTAGCATTCGGATAATGCTGATGAATGATTGCTAATTTTTCTCTTTTTTTCATGGCTTTAAACTGGTTGTAAAAAATAATTTGGCAATTCTTTAACTTATTTCTTTTGAATCTATTTTTGCAGTAATTAAACCCGATAAAAGTGCTGGAACTGCAAAAATGAGGAAGTTGGTGGCGATTCCTAAACCTGCTCCAATCAATAATCCGCCAATCATTGGGCCTACGATACCGCCCAATCGCCCCGCTCCCATTGCCCAGCCCACGCCAGTTGTGCGAAATTCGGTTGGGTATAATCTAGCTGAAAGTGCATAAAGCCCAACGAAACCGCCTTGAATACCAAAGCCTAATAGTGCCAAAATAAGCAAGATTACATCTGAGCCAACAAAAAGACCAAACGATGCCATTAAAACGCCAGTTAGCACCAAGATTACGCCTAAAGTTTTCTTTAAGCCATATTTGCTCGAAAAATATCCTTGTGTAATAATTCCAAAAAATGCCCCAATATTAAAGACTGTTCCTGCATAAATCGCCAATTCCATCGAAAGTCCTGCATCTTTTGCCAATTTTGGAATCCAACTTGTCAAAAAATACAAAGCGGCAAATGCCATGAATAAGGCAGCCCAAAGCTGAAGCGTTGGTTTTTTAAAGTCGGTTTTGAGCAATTGGTCAACCGGCAATTTTGACTTGATTTTATCAATTATTGGCAAAGATTCTAAAGGCTGAATATTCATTTTTGCTAGAATCTTATTCAGTTTTTCGAGGGCATTTTGGGGTTGAGTTCGTAAATAAAAATCGATGGATTCTGAAAGAAAAAACAGAATCAATGGCACAGAAAACATAGAAGCAATACCCGCAATGCGAAACATTTGTTGCCAACCTTCAGTCGGAATTACTTTAGCAGCCACTAAACCCGCTACTACTGCTCCAATTGGATAACCCGAAATCACAAAACTCACCCAAAAATCACGGGTTTTGTTGGGAGTGTACTCAGAAGCAAGTGAAGCCGTACTTGCCAACATACTGCCAATGCCAAGCCCACTTACAAAACGATAAATCAACAACTCAGTAATTGAGGCGGCATAAGAAGTAAGATAAATACAAACACCCATAATGATGCCACTAATGAGAATGATGGATTTCCGACCGATTTTATCGGCAAAAGGAGCTAAAAAAAGCGTTCCGATAGTCATTCCGAATAGCCCAGCACTAAAAACTGTACCCAAAGCCTGTGGAGAAATATCCCACGCTTTAGTAATGGCGGGAGCGGTGTAAGAAATCACGAGTACGTCCATACCATCAAGCATATTCATTAAAAAACAAATAAGAATGGTAGAATACTGCAGACCTGTCATCGGATTTTTATCGATGAGGGTTTTGGGGTTGAAAGTCATTGTTTATTAGGTGTATAAGGTTGAATAAAAGAGGCTTAGCAAATAATCATTTATAAAACTTTCCAAACTTGAATTGTGACATTGTCTGGATTTCTAATTCCTTTACAAATAAAAATGGCATTATTCATCCAATCGTATTTGCCTTGTGGTGCTTCAAATTTTGGTATCGCACGAAAATAATAATCCGATGGCGAAACAACTTCTCCTCTTCCGATTCGAGCTGCAACTTCAGGAGTAGCTACACGCAAACCAGTATTTTTGATATAAATCGTTACACCATCGTCGGTTATGATTTGATAATGAGCTTCCAGTTCGGCCACGCCATCTTTTCTCACAATTTGCCAATCACCTCCGCCATCCAAAATCTCACCTTTCATTTTTGGTCCTTCAAAACTTCCGCCTATAATTGGAATGATTCTACGCATACCGTGAGGCGTTTCTCCGACAATGTATGGTGCTTTTAGCCTAACTTTTAATTCACAAACAAACTCTAAACTTGGTGCTTCGGGTGAACTTTGAGCAAATAAATTCATATTTAGTAGGCAAAAAGCAATGCAAATAATAGAACCCAGATTTCTTTGAAAATGCCGATTAGAACATATTTTTTCTTCAGCGAAAATCCACATCACATTTCTGTGATTTAATGAGTGTTTCATTTCTTAGTTTTTTTGGTTAAGGGTGTGCATATCAAAGCCAGCTACTTTTTTGTAATTATCCATTACTTTTGCCAGTTCTTCATGCGGAATTTCATCTTTCGTAAAGCCTTTCGGAAACCAATCTTCCATCATATCCATTATCTCGTCGGGCCCTTTGGCTCGGTTTTGTAAGACCACTTTTGCAGTTGCTGGTACTCTTTCTTTATCGTATTTGATAAGTGCCTCCAAAGGATTACTTGTATTTTTCAAACATTCTGTCAAGCAATCGGCATCGAGTATGGCTTGTGAAGCACCATTTGAGCCAATCGGATACATCGGGTGAGCGGCATCACCGAGTAGTGTTACTCGCCCGAAAGTCCATTTATCCAAAGGATTTCGGTCCGACATCGGAAATTCGTAAACAACTTTTGCTCCGTCAATCATCGTAGGCACATCAAGCCAATCGAATTTCCAATCTTTATACAATTCTACTAATCTTGCTTTATCGGCTTCTCGATTCCAATCACGAGCTGTAAGTCTCGATTTCCCTTCTTTGATATTCCCTACCCAATTTATTAATGAATTGCCATTAGCATCAGGTTGGCCGATTGGATAAACTACCATCTTTTGACGTAAACTGCCAATCATTGCCATGGATGTACCGTCTAAGAACGGTTTCATAGTGGTTGTTCCACGATAAAGAATATTTTCTGAATAAACTGGGGATCCTTCGTTTGGATAAAGTTGCTGACGCACGACCGAATTGATACCATCGGCACCTATCAGAATATCGGCACGTTCTTCTAATATTTTTTCATTGGTATCTTTATCTATAAATTGAGCAATTACTTGGTTGTTAGTTTGTTCAAAATGACTTAAATGGTGGTTTTTCAGAATTGCATCTTTGCCCAATGTTTCTACAACCTCATCAAAAAGCAACATCTGCAAAACTCCACGATGTACCGAAAATTGTGGCCATTTATAACCAGCAAATCGTCCACGTGGCTCTGTCCAAAATTGTTGACCATATTTATTAAAATAAACTAAATCGCTCGTTTCGATAGCATTTTGAGCGATTTTTTCTTGTAAACCTAAATGTGTTAATACTCGAACACTATGCGGAAGTGTGTTGATACCCACGCCCAAAGGTTTAATTTCTTTGACCGATTCAAATACCTTAACCTCGAATCCAGCTTTATGAAGGCTCAATGCGGTAGTCAATCCACCTATTCCACCACCGATAATAATAATCTTCATTAATAAATAGCCCCCCTGCCCCCGATGGGGGATTTTAAGAAATTTCTCTCAAATTAAAATTATAACTTTCCAACAAAATTCTGCATTATACCATGATAATACTATGCAAAATAAGAGAATAAATATGCAAAAACAATCAGAAAGTAACAGTTTAATTGTGTATTCTACACTTTTACTTCAATCCCAGCATTCTGATAGCATTTTCTTTCAGAATTAAGGGCTTTACTTCTTCCTTGAAACCAGCTTCTTCAAAATCTTTCATCCATCTTTCGGGAGTAATTAATGGAAAATCAGTACCAAAAAGAACCCTGTTTTTGAGCATTGTATTGGCATATTGAATGAGTTGTTTCGGGAAATATTTTGGTGACCAGCCACTCAAATCAATATAAACGTTAGGCTTATGCATCGCTACCGAAAGGGCTTCATCTTGCCACGGCCAAGAAGGATGAGCAATAATAATTGGACAGTCAGGAAAATCAATTGCTACGTCATCGAGGTGCATTGGATTTGAATATTCTAAACGCAAACCACCTCCACCACGCACACCAGAGCCAAAACCCGAATGCCCTGAATGAAAAAGCATTGGTAATTTGTATTCGGCAATTACTTCGTAAAGATGATACGCCATTTTATCATAAGGATAAAAACCTTGTACCGTTGGATGAAATTTGAAACCTTTTACGCCATAATTTTCTATCAAATCACGGGCTTCTCTTGCTCCCATTCGGCCTTTGTGCGGGTCGATGCTCGCAAAGGCAATCATCACATCATCGTTTTTGAGAGCTGCTTCGGCAACTTCTATATTCGGAATTCGACGTTTGCCAACATTATGCTCTGAATCAACGCTAAACATGACAAAAGCCAAATTATTATCTCGATAAAAATCGGCCGTTTCTTGAATCGTTGGGCGTTTATCCGACTTGAAATATTTGGCAAATGCTTCATCCAATTCTGGACGATAATCATCATGTGGCTGGCAACACGACACCTCTGCATGCGTGTGTACGTCTATGGCGGTAATTTTATTTATATCTATCATATTTTTTTAATTACGAAATATTCGAATGACGAGTTACGAATTTTTTAAAATTAAAATTTATTTGTATTTAGTGGTTTGAAAAATTCGTCACTTGTTTTATTTTTTTCTTGCTGTTTTGATTGATGAAACTGTTATTGCTAAAAGTTCATCAGCCTCTTTATAAATTGGCACAATTTCTTGTCTAATTTTTGGTAATAAAGCAATTATGAATTCTAACCAAAACATAGTTTCGTCTAATTCTTCTTCAATAATTTTTAATTTATTGATAAAATCTGGACTTGACTTTCCTCTGCAAGCTGCCCGATAATTTGCAGCAGTAGATGGAGCAGAACGAACAATTTGATTTCTTACGGCCTTAAATTCATGCTCATTTGGTAGCTTTCTTGTAAGTAAAACTACCGAAATCGCCCAATTTTTGTATCTATTTTTTAGGCTTTCGATATCAATAAAAGTATTTTTAAATCAAAAATTGTTTATTTTGTCGAAAGACTATTTGTCATTCACTATTCGAATAATTCGTCATTGGAAACTATTTCGCTCCCATTCTAATTGCTCCATCAAGGCGAATGACTTCACCATTGAGCATGGTATTTTCGATGATTTGTTTTACTAAGTCGGCAAACTCAGACGGACTACCCAGTCGCGGTGGAAATGGCACCTGTTTTCCTAAAGAATCTTGGGCTTCTTGCGATAGGGATGCCAACAATGGTGTTTCAAAAATACCGGGTGCAATAGCCATTACTCTGATACCCATTCGAGCAAATTCACGTGCAATTGGTAACGTCATAGCCACAATTCCGCCTTTAGATGCCGAATAAGCCGCCTGTCCGATTTGTCCATCAAAGGCTGCAACCGAGGCAGTATTAATTACAATTCCCCTCTCTCCTTTAGCATTCGGCTCATTGTTTTGCATTCTATCAGCTACCAATCGGAGAGTATTAAAAGTGCCGATTAGATTTATGTTGATTACTTTTTGAAAGAAATCAAGCGAATGCGGGCCGTCTTTACCAACTACTCTTTTGGCAGAGCCAACTCCGGCACAATTAATGATTCCTTCGATACTCTTGAATGTTTCGATAGCTTGATTAACAGCACTTTGTACTTGTTCTTCATTGGTTACATCAGTTTTTATAAACTTTGATTTTATCCCTAAATTGGTATTTGCGGTTATTCCTAATTCTTCGTTTACATCGAGTAAAACGGCATTGCCGCCATTTTCAATAATCATTCTGGCGGTTGCGAAACCTAAGCCCGAAGCTCCGCCTGTGATTAAGAATGTGTTGTTTTCTATTTTCATAAAGCCCGCTTACCCCCGATGGGGGAATTAATAAATTGTAAAAATATAAAGTTTGTTTTCATCTACCAGCCAATAGAACAATTGAGTTTTATGTTCCCCCATAGGGAGTTAGGGGGCTGTATATTTCATTTACCAAATTAACTCTATGTTTCAACACTGCTCTTTGGTTTAATGAACCTTTATCGGTTATTTCACCTAAATCAATTGATGGTGGTTCGAGAGCAATAACATATTTTTTAATGACCGTCGAACTACCCGTTGAGGTTTTGTTAAATTCTGTCAACCAATTATTGATAAAATTTCCTACTTTTTTATGTAAAAATGCTTCTTTATTAGAAATTTCTACACTTAAATTAGCTAATTTTCTACAAGCATCAGCATTTAAAAATAAAATTGCACCAATATATTCTTTATCCAAGCCAGCAAACACAACATCCTGAATAATTGGCGAGCCCGTTGAAATAACTTTTGCCTTCAAAACTCCCACATTCACCCAGGTTCCTGTCGAGAGTTTGAAATCTTCAGCAATTCTTCCATCAAAAACCAAACCTTTGTCGGGGTTGTTTTCATCTAAAAATTTTACGGCATCCCCTGTTTTATAATAACCATCTTCATCGAAAGCATTTTTGGTTGCTTCATCGTTTCGCCAGTATCCTTTGGTTACATTGGGAGCTTTATAGCGAGCCTCAATTTTATCGCCATCGGGTACGAGTTTTACATCCATTCCAGCCACAGGCACCCCCAAAAGTCCAGAAAATGCACCGCCCCAGTTGGCAAACATCGCAGATGGCCCCGATTCAGTGCAGCCCAAACCCGTGATAATCGGAATTTTTACACCAATCGTTTCTACTGCTAAATCTTCCAAGCGATTCCAAACTGGCTGAGCCAAACTTGCTCCTGCATAAAACAAAATATTGAGATTTTTGAAGAAATTTTCTCGTAAAGCTGGCTCTTTTTCTAAATAAGGAATCAACATTTCAAAGCCTTTTGGCACATTGAAATAGGCCGTCGGAGAAATCTCGCGGAGATTCTGAACGGTTTCTTCGATGCCGTTGGGTGTTGGTTTACCATCATCAATCAAAATTGTTCCACCGTTGAAAAGAGCGAGTCCAAAATTATGATTACTACCAAAAGTATGATTCCACGGAAGCCAGTCAATAAAAACGGGCGGTTGGAGCTGCATAAACGGAAGCACCTGCGTAATCTGCTGTAAATTGGCACACCACATTTCGTGATGATTCATTACACCTTTAGGTAAGCCAGTAGAGCCCGATGTAAATAAAACTTTGGCAATCGTATCGGCATTTACTTTTGCAGCGGCAATATTTACATCGGCTGAAGCTTTCGTATAGAGTATTTCTTGAAAATACACACCATCTTCACCATCGGCAGTAACGACAATGGTTTCAGGAAAAAGTGTCTTGGTAAACTCGATGGCTTTCTGATAAACTTTTCCACTTTGAGCAAAAATGACTTTCGGAGTCATTAATTCCAGACAATGTTTGAGTTTACCAAAATCATTAGAAACTAATGAATACGGAGGTGAAATCGGGGTATAAGCAATCCCAATATGCACCGAAGCTAAGGCCAAAAGTGCATGTTCGAGGCTATTTTCTGATAAAATCACGACGGTTTCATCAGGTGTAAATTCGAGATTTAATAAATACTGAGCGATACTTTTCACTTTTTCGAGTGTTTCTGCATAAGATAATTTATGCCAATCTCTCGTAGTTGGATTTCTTCTACCAATAAAAGTATGATCTGGTTTTGTTTTTGCCCAATGCACTAATTTATCGGTGATTTTAGTTGGAAAATCGGCCAATAATTGCTCATTTTTGAAATGAACAATGGCATTTTCGAGTTGTTTTTTACTCGTTTTGGTAGGGCCGAATTGGGTGTTTTTATACATTCCTTTAAGATAATGAATGTTGGATACTTTATGTTTGCTATTTTATTGCTAAAAAACTGTTCATTCTCCTACTTTTTTGGCCCTTCCTTCTATAAAATCTTTTAATCTTTCTTTGGCTTCGGGAGCACTTTGAGCGATTGCTGCGGTTAAGCTTTCAATCAATAAGCCTTCGTTTTGACAAGAATCAATAATTTTTGGTAATACGTGCATGAGTGCATAATTGGTCATACCAGCATTTGAGGCTATCTTTTTCGCTAATTCGATACCCTTTTCGAGTCCTTGTCCCTCTTCAACGAGATACTGAGCCATTCCTATTCGCTCGCCTTCTTCAGCTTTATAAACCCTCCCTGTGAGCATCATATCGGTCATGCGAGCTATACCAATCAATTTTGGAACTCGCACCGATGCTCCGCCACCTACAAAAATTCCTCTTTGACCTTCGGGAAGTGCATAAAAAGTACTTGTTTCGGCTACTCTAATATGGCAAGCTGAAGCCAATTCGAGACCGCCTCCTACAACTGCACCGTGCAAAACTGCCACAACTGGCACAGTTCCAAATTGCACTTTTTCTAGTACACGATGCCACATTCGAGAATGATGAAGCCCTTGAATGGCATCTTGTTCTTTCAGCTCCGAAAGGTCAAGTCCTGCCGAAAAGTGTTTTCCTAAACCATAAATGATTGCACAACGGACCTGTGAAGGAATATTCTCAAAGACCCTTTCTATACCCAGAATCAAATCGTCATTGAAGGCATTTCGTTTTTCAGGGCGATTGATGGCCACCAGCAGGATTTCGTCTCTTATTTCTAATTGAATTGACGTGGTGGGAGATTTTATTTCTTGCATTTTATAATCCAAAACTTGATTGACTTATTTCAATACAAAATTGAACAATAAAAAGATTTTTTAAATAGGTAAAATAATGAATAAAATAGGCAATAACAATCAATTTTGCAAGTTCCTATATTCTTTTGGCGAAATTCCTGTCTTAGATTTAAAGAATCTAGAAAAATCGCTTGGCTCAAAGCCACCAATCTTAAACGCAACCTCGGCAATACGCATGGACGTCTGTTTGAGCAAAACTTTTGCTTCCAAAACCCGCATTTCTTCTAAAAGTTCGTGGGCAGTTTTGCCAGTTGTCGTTTTTACGCATTTATGTAAATGATTAGGTGATACCGCCAAAATTTCGGCAAATTCGATGACGGTCTTTTTATTGTAAATCTGTTCTGATAATAAAATTTTATAGCGTTGCGTAAGATTTGAGGCCGCATTATTAGTCATTTTTTTCGATTGACTATCCAAAAACTTGATTTCATTAAAAAGTGTAGTCAAGTACAAAGCAATGATTTCGGCACGATGTGATTCGTTTCGGGTTCGCTCCGAAAGTAGGATTTCTAAAAGATTCGTAACTCGGCCTGTTTCTGGTACCTCAATCAATGATTCGGCTGTAATTTGAAAAAACGGAAAATCTTTTTCTACATCAACATTGAGCATCGGCTGATTGAAAATTTCAGGCTGAAAATGACAATAAAAACCTTCCAAATCCTCAGAAATAGCTTCAAGCGAAGTGATTTGGTCAGTAGAAAGACAAAAAAACGTATTTGCTTTTACTTCATAACTATTCAAGCCTTTGCTTCTAATGGCAAATCCTTTACTTACATACAGAAAAAAATAAACCGAACGTCGATGCGGTAAAATGGGTAATTTCAGGAAAGATTTATAGTTTTCGATGCGTTCGATATGAAAATTTTCATATAAACTCGAAACTTTGGGTTTCCAATTTCCAAAAAGATAGTCATCAAACTGCGAAGGGTTGAGTTTTGGTATTTCTTTTGAACGATTCATTTTTTTAACTATGGATTCATTTTTTGATGCAATATATAAAACCTTGTGAAACGATTCGGCGGAATTGCAGTAAAACTACTCATACCCAGCTTCTTGAATAGGAAAACAGGGTATTTTTGCCGAACTTTGCAAAAAATATATAAACCAATCGAGCGACGTTCCGTTGAGAGGCACCCCGCTGAGTCGCACCAAGCTCTCCCAAATTGTTTAGAAGAAAAATGAAAACAAAAGGAATAGTAAAAAATAAAATCAATATCGTTACGCTCGGTTGCTCGAAAAACATTGTCGATTCGGAGGTGCTTTATACACAGCTCAAAGGCAATGGCATGAAGGTTGAACACGAGTCGAAAAAAGACGATGCCAATATTGTTATCATTAATACTTGTGGTTTTATTGATAATGCTAAGCAAGAATCTATCGACACGATTTTGCGTTATGTCGATGCAAAAGATGCAGGTATTGTTGATAAAGTTTATGTAACTGGCTGTTTATCACACCGTTATAAAGACGAACTTTCGGTCGAAATACCGACGGTCGATGCTTGGTTTGGCACCAATGAGCTACCAAGAATGCTCAAAACACTAAAAGCTGACTATAAACACGAGTTAGTTGGCGAACGCCTATTGACTACTCCCGCCCACTACGCTTACCTAAAAATTGCTGAAGGTTGCGACCGCCCATGTAGCTTCTGTGCTATTCCGCTCATGCGTGGCGGACACGTAAGTCGCCCAATGGACGAAATGGTTTTGCAGGCTCAAAATTTAGCAAAAAAAGGCACAAAAGAACTGATTCTGATTGCACAAGACCTGACTTATTACGGTCTTGATATTTATAAGAAAAGAAATTTGGCCGAACTTCTTGATAAATTATCAGACGTTGAAGGCATCGACTGGATTCGCTTGCAATATGCTTATCCGTCAGGTTTTCCGATGGATATTTTAGATGTAATTAAGAATCGCTCGAACGTTTGTAAATATTTGGATATGCCGCTCCAACATGGTTCGTCAGAGATATTGAAGATTATGCGTCGTGGCATCGACCGCCCAAAAACTGAAGCTTTGATAAACACAATTCGTGAGAAAATTCCAGAAATTGCTATTCGCACGACTTTAATTGCAGGTCACCCAGGCGAAACCGAAGAACATTTTGAAGAAATGTATCACTTCGTAGAAAAAATGCGTTTCGATAGATTGGGTGTTTTCCAATACTCGCACGAAGACGATACGCATTCGTTTACAATGCCTGACGATATTCCTACCGAAGTAAAACAAGAACGAACTGATATTATCATGGAACTTCAACAAGGTATTTCGGCCGAATTAAATCAAGCTAAAATTGGTAATACTTACAAAGTTTTATTCGATAGAAAAGAAGGCGGTTATTTTATCGGAAGAACAGAATTCGACTCACCAGAAGTTGATAATGAAGTACTTGTACCAGCTTCTCAGTACGTTAGAATGGGAGATTTTGCCAATGTAAAAATCAATAATGCCGAAGAATTTGATTTGTATGGCGATTTGGTTTGATTAATATACGATAGAGACAAGGCATGTTTTCCTTGTCTCTACAATTTATACGAATTAAAAACATCATTTCACTGCCGCCACAACTCCCCTTACCAATGCCGAATGATTGAAATTATCTTTTGGCGTGCAACCCAAACGAACAATCACTAAATTCTTCGACGGCACAACAGTTACATATTGTCCTTCAAAACCAACGTCCATAAAAGCATCTTGCGGAAAAGTTTTATCTTGATGGTCGAGCCAAAAATGAGCTGCATATTTTCCATCAGAATAAGACGTTTCGGTTGCAGAATATTTTACCCAGCCTTCTGGAAGCAAGCGTTCGCCATTCCAAACACCATCTTGCAGATATAATTGGCCAAACTTTGCCCAGTCTCGAGCCGTTGCGTACATAAACGAAGAACCAACGAAAGTTCCGCATCTGGTTCAAGAACTGCACTTTTCATTCCTATTTTATGAAATAATCGCTGATGTGGAAAAGCAAAGTAATCTTTTTGAGTAGCGAATTGTCGGCGAATAATTTCCTGCAAAATATTACTCGTTCCACTCGAATACGACCAAACTTTATCAGGTTCGTTTGCTGCTTTACTCAGCAAAGCATAAGCCCCTGCACCTTTTTTACGGAAGAGCATTTGAGTAGCATCGCTTGGTGCGGCATAATTTTCTTCAAAACCAAGTCCGCTACTCATACGAAGTAGGTGGTCAATGGTTATTTTATTTCGCTCATCATTTTCCCTATAACTTGTTATGAACAACCTTCTTGCATCCAATATAAAAACCAAACGTCTCGAACGAGGCTACAAACAAGAAGTCTTAGCACTCGAATGTAACATGACACAACCTAATATTTCACATATCGAAAAAGGAAAAGTAAAGCCATCAGTTAAAGGTATAAAAAAGATAGCTAAGGTTTTTGGTATTACGCCCGAAGAACTGAAATATGGTGTAAAAATTGAGCATAAAAACGAAATAAATCCTAATTATCAATCAAAAAATAATATCGAATCGTCACAACGATTCTATGAAGAGATTGAGAAAAGGCAGCCTCATCCTGTAAATTAGTTGCTTGTTTATAAGCGTTCTATTTCTTCTTTTGTTAGTCTAGTTGCTTCAATAATTGTCACAATTGGAACTCCTAATATTTTTAATGATTTAGCAGTTTCAAGTTTTCCTTCAAGTTTTCCCTCGTCAAAAGCTGTATTTACGGTGTTTTTATAATCTCTATAAATTTTCAGATTCATTTCATAGTCATACAAATCTTTTTGTCCAAATTTTGCAAGTTCAGCCTTCTCAAACGCTTGATTAAAAACTTCGTCCGCAATTATTGTTGGAATAGTTTGAAAGTCTTCTAAATTTTTAATAAAATAAAGCCATTTGTCTAATCGCGTTTCAAGTTCAGTTTCTTTTCGTTTGAAATTTGGCATTTCAAGATAAATGAAAGTCAATTTATCATAAAATATTTTCCCATTTTGATTTTTTAGTTTTATTGTATGAACAACTTCACCTTTTTCAGGTTCAGTTTCGTAGTCGTCAAATGTGAAGTCTAAAATTCCAATGCAATAAACAGCTTTCAAATTGTAATTCCATTCTCCTTTTTCAGCTTGCTCTCTAATTGGAAAAGTGGAATAGAAAATCGTTCTTTCTTTGAAATAATTTTGTTTTGCTTTTTGAAGTTCTACAATAAATTTTTCACCCTTTTCATTTTCACAGTATATGTCATAAATCGCTTTTCTATCAAGATCAGTTTGTCCAAGTTGTTCATTGTTCTTGAAAGTCAAATCAACAATTTTATCAGAAATAGGCAATAAAGCATTTAAAAAGTCAAGTAAAAGTGGTTTGCTTGCTTCTTCGCCAAAGATTTTTTTAAATCCGAAGTCCGTAAATGGGTTTAAATATTTTGCTTTCATCTTGTCGTCTGCCATATAATTTTCAATGCAGCAAATTTATAAATATTTTTCGAGTTATCGTTTAAATGCACGTTTTTGCAGTATTTCGTGACATTATGCCTAACAACCAAGTTGCTAATAATATACGGAACGAGGTTGTAAACACGAAGTCTTAACACTCGAATTTAACATAACATAAGCTAATATTTCACATATCGAAAAAGTAAAATCCTCTGATGAAGGTATAGAAAAGATAGCAAAGTTTTTGGGTATTACGCCCGAAGAATTAAAATAGGGTGTAATTGAACGAGTCAAAGACGAAACTTTCATTTCACAAAGAATAGCCATTGGCTCGCTAAAAGCGGAGGTTGATAGATTGAGAAAAGGCTAATCTTCCAAAATATTTCCAACGAAAGTATTTTTAAAGAAAAAAGCCGAGAGTAGGAAAACAACCGCCCAGTTTAGGTAAATATAGTAAAAATCCTCTACTTCACGATATACATTATCTTTGACTTTTGCTTTTTCCAAACGATTGATTTGCTCGAAGATATTTCGGAGTGTTTTGTTATCGGTTGCTCTAAAAAACTGTCCATTTCCTTCACGGGCAATTTCTCGGAGAGTGTTTTCATCAACTTTTACTTCGCTATCATTACCACCGACAGCAATTGTATAAACTTTTATACCAAAAGATTTTGCCAAATCGGTGGCCGTGAGTGGATCGAGTGAACCTGCGGTATTATCTCCATCGCTCAAAATAATGGCTACTTTACTTTTACTCGGAATCTCACGCAAACGGTTGATGCAAGTAGCCAAAGCACTGCCAATGGCCGTTCCTGTAGTTTTTATAAGATTACTATTAATTTCGTTGAGATATTCGTTCAACACTTCGTAATCGGTCGTGAGTGGACACATCGAAAACGCTTCACCAGCAAAAACAACTAAACCGATTCGGTCTTGAAAACGGCCTTTGATGAACTCATGCCCAACATTCTTGGCCGCTTCCAAACGATTTGGACTTAGGTCAGTTGCCATCATCGACTCCGAAATATCTATGGCGAGCACAATATCAATACCTTCCGAAAACTGTTCTTTGCTTTCTCGCACTCGCTGTGGCCGTGCCAACGACAACAAAACACAGATAAGGCCTAGAATGAATAATATCGGAGGAATAAAACGCAAGTAACTAATCCAATTGGTGCGAAGCTGATAGGTCGTAAGTGAAAGCCCCAATTTTTGTTGGCCACGAGTATAAAAAAGCCATCGAAAAAGAAATAAAAAAGGGATTCCAATGATGGCATATAGGTAAAGATTTTCAGCCCAAACGAACGAACGCAAGGTTTCCCAACTAAGCCAATCTATTGAAAACCAGTCCCACATAAAAAAATGAAGAATGTAGAATAAAGAATGTAGAATTTTGTATTTCTACTCATCTTTTTTTTACAAATATCGTTATAAAACTATTTTTTATAATTATCCACAGCATTTCTTACGCTGCCGAATGCATGTAAAAGTTCACTTGCTTCTTCGTGCGAAATATTCAATTCGTTCATTACCATTCTTACGCCTCTTTCTACCAATTTGAGGTTTGTAAGCTGCATATCAACCATTTTATTGCCTTTTACTCTACCGAGTTGAATCATAACCGAAGTTGAAATCATATTTAGCACCAATTTTTGGGCAGTTCCTGACTTCATGCGTGTGCTACCCGTTACGAATTCTGGCCCTACCACGGCTTCCACTGGAAATTCAGCTTCGGCCGCTACGGCACCTCCTGCATTACAAACCACACAACCAGTTAAGATACCATTTTGTCGTGCCGTACGCAAGCCACCAACCACATAAGGTGTGCGACCCGAAGCAGCTATTCCTATCAAAGAGTCATTTGCATTAATTTCATATTCCTCTAAATCTTTCCAAGCTTGCTCAATATCATCTTCGGCATTTTCAACGGCTTTTCTGATGGCTCTATCTCCACCAGCCATGATTCCCACAACCATTCCAAAAGGCACACCAAACGTTGGCGGGCACTCAGAGGCATCAACCACACCCAAACGCCCGCTTGTACCTGCACCAATATAAAATAAGCGTCCGCCCGCTTTCATGCGTGGCACAATCTGACTAACCAATGCTTCAATCTGTGGAATACATATTTCTACGGCATAAGGCACCGTTTTATCTTCGTTATTGATGCCTTCGAGCAATTCCCGAACTGACATTTTTTCGAGATTATCGTAATGTGAAGAAGATTCGGTTGCTAATTTTTCTAAGCCAAGTGACATATCAGAATTATAATACAAAAGATTTTAAACAAAAGATAAACTACTGATAATAAAGCAATTAATTTACTATCTGAAAATTAATTGCTTTTCATCAACTCCGCATAATGCTTAAAGAACAAAGGGATAGTTTCAATTCCTTTGAAGAAATTAAACAAACCATAATGCTCATTTGGCGAATGTAAAGCATCAGAATCCAAGCCAAATCCCAAAAGTATTGACTTCAAGCCTAATTCTTGCTCAAACAAAGCTACAATTGGAATACTTCCACCACCTCTTGTTGGTACTGGTTTTTTGCCAAATGCCTCTTCTAAAGCCAAAACTGCGGCTTTATAACCAGCAGAATCAGTTGGCGTTACATAGGGTTGTCCACCATGATGGCGGCTTACCGAAATTTTCACTGTTGGCGGAGCGATTTTTTGGAAATGTGCTTCAAACAAATCAGCAATTTCTTCCCAATCTTGGTCAGGTACAAGTCGCATTGAAATTTTAGCGAATGCCTTTGATGGCAATACGGTTTTTGAGCCTTCGCCTGTATAGCCTCCCCAAATCCCATTTACATCAAGCGTCGGGCGTATACTTGCACGCTCACGAGTAGTATAACCGCTTTCGCCTGAAACTTCGGCAATATCAAGGTCTTTTTTATATTCTTCTAAATCGAATGGTGCTGATTCTAAATCATCTCGCTCAGTTTGCGATAATTCATTAACTTTATCATAGAAGCCTTTGATTGTTACTTTTCCATCTTCATCGTGCATTGAGGCAATCATTTGACAAAGTATATTTACAGGATTTGCCACTGCTCCACCGTAAACACCTGAGTGCAAATCTCGGTTCGGACCTGTAACGGCAACCTCCATATATGTAAGACCACGCAAGCCAGTTTCTACCGAAGGAATGTCATTTGCAATGATTGAAGTGTCTGAAATCAAAATCAAATCGGCAGCAAGTTTTTCTTTGTTTACTTTTACAAATACGCCTAAGTTTTCAGAGCCTACTTCTTCTTCGCCTTCAAACATTATTTTTACATTACACGGCAAGCCATCTTGTGCCAGCATCATTTCTATTGCTTTTATATGCATATAGATTTGGCCTTTATCATCGCATGAACCACGAGCAAAAATTGCTCCATCGGGGTGATTTTTGGTGACTTTAATGGTTGGCTCAAAAGGCGGCGAATCCCACAATTCATAAGGGTCAGCTGGCTGCACATCGTAGTGACCATAAACCAAAATTGTTGGTAGTGAAGCATCTACAATTTTTTCAGCATATACAATTGGGTGGCCTGAAGTTGGGCAAATCTCGGCTTTATCAAGACCTGCTTGTGATAACCTTTCTTTTACAAATTCAGCAGCACGAATCATATCAGGCTGAAATTTGGTGTCGGCACTAACCGACGGAATTCTAAGAAAATCAAAAAGTTCGTCTAAAAAACGGTCTTTATTTTGTTCGATGTAAGTGTTCATTAATCTTTAGTTTTCTATCTAATACAAAGTTATGCGTTTATTTCTTCGCTCCAAACTTACTTTCAGTTCCTTGGATTAGTCGTTGAATATTCTCACGGTGCATAATGAGTAAAATGACAAATATCACCGAAGCAAAACCAATCGAATATTTATCAGCATTATCATTCCAAATATTGAAATTCAACTGAATCGGAAAAGCCAATGCTCCGAGAAGCGAAGCCAACGAAACATATTTTGTTATAAAAACAACAATCATAAAAGTTAACACACAACCCAATGCAGCCCAAGGAAAAGTCGCCACCAAAACTCCCATTGCCGTGGCTACACCTTTACCGCCTCTAAATTGAGCAAAAATCGGAAAGATATGCCCTATTATAACGGCTAAACCCATGATTAAAGGCAAAATACTGTGTGTTTCGGTTGATAAGAGACTTGCGGCTTTCACAGCTAAAAAACCTTTGAGAAAATCGACGATTAAAACAATGATACCAGCTTTTTTGCCAAGTGTACGAAGGGAATTAGTTGCACCAGCATTGCCGCTACCGTGCTGACGAACGTCAATTCCATGAAAAATTTTACCGTACCAAACTGCTGTGGGAACTGAACCTGCTAAATAGGCGAAAATAGTGTTGAAAATCATTAAGGTTATTTGTTGATACTGATAGAGTAACAAAATTACACAAAATTGTGATATTTCGTGTTAGTCCAACAATGAAAAACACATAAGATATTGACAAACAGTAACTTATGTGTTTTTCATTATATTTATAATTGTATATTTTTATACCAAAATAGCAGCAAATTCACAATTTAATCCTACTATTTTTACAGACCTTACATACGCGTTATACCCTTACGTTTGAGAGCCAAATCATGGGCAGTATCGTAATACGAACGAAGGTTTGTCCAGTCAAAAATTTCAGAAATATTCTCGACACGGTTTCGTTGCATTATACGGTCACGGCGATTCATGGTTACGAATTTATATAGAATCTCGGCCAGTTGGTCAGCGGCTTTATCGAAGTTTTTAGTCTTTCGATTTACCACATAAACACCCACATTATCGTAGTCTTTCATCAATTGCATAATAAAATCTCCGAAACCCGATAAATCACTCGTTACCGTAGGAATACCCCGCACTACGCACTCAAGAGGTGTGTAGCCCCAAGGCTCATAGTAGCTAGGAAATACACCCAAGTGACAACCACGCACAAATTGGCTATACTCCATACCAAAAAGTGGATTGGTTGGCGAAATAAAATCTGGGTGATATACAAACTTTACTCGGTCTTGCTCATGGTTAAGTAGGTTGGTTTCTTTTAAAAAACCAGTAATATCATCAGTCTGCTTGAGCAAATGGGTAACTGTATGCGGCAGTTTCTTGGTTTTCCAAGTCTGAATCGTGCGACGCAGGCGAAGTCTCCAATATTCATCCACAAATTCATTCAAATCAGGCAAATTTGGGTCATCGTTCGATGCTGAAGCGTGAAAAAGATGCTCTCCAATTTGCTTTTCGATTGATTCACACGTCTGACGAATCTCCTCCATCACGGCTCTTGACTGCAGTACTTCAGGGTCAATCGAGTGAACTGGATTTTTGGTAATGATAAACATTACTACTGTTGTATCGATGCCTTCCTGTACGAGTTTGAAGTTAAGACGTTTTAGGGCTTCGAGTGTAATATCGTAACCTTTATTGCGGTATTCATAACGCCCCGATGTGAAAAAATAAAGTGTATTATCTAAATCCCACGAGTAACTTTGAAAGAAATGCCCCATCACAAATTGATGGATTTTTTCTTTATATTTCATGTGTAAATTCTGGAATTCGTGCGTAGCCGCAAAACGAGTTACGTTTAAGCCATTTGGCAAAATCAAATCGCACGTTCTTCCAAAAAACACCTCACATTCTTTAGCAGTTACGTCACTCACGGTAGTAAGCACATGAGCTTTTTGGGCAGCCAAACGCTCAATTTTCGCTTGAGCTTCGATACCGTAGTTTTTAGCTTCAATATCCCATTTATAAGTCGATAATTTGTCATAAAAACCTTCCTCATTTCCTGCAATATAACGCCCCAACATCGTTGCGTGTGTAGTAAAAACAGTCGAAATTGGCACATTATCGGTACGAATATCAATCAGTGCCGTTGCAACCATCCATTCGTGAAAATGGGCTACAATATCATTTTTATGGCCAAAAGATTCGCCAATTTCGGTCAAGAATACCCTAATCATTTCGCCGAGAGCAATTACTTGGTCAACGAGTGGTTCGGTATTAATTGTAGAAATTTGGTGTCTTTCCCAAAGTTTAAATTTATAATCGTTGGTGTTTTTTAGAAGAGCTTTAAAGTCAAATAATACAATTTTTGGCTTACCCGTTACGAGCCACCGACCATAATGAGCTTCAAAGCCCATTTCTTGCATTCTCTTAACAGTTTTGCCAAACGGTGATTCTTCGAGGTCGGCAATTGGCTCAAACTCAATCATTGCGGTATTCGGGAAATATGGACCGACGAGACAATAATTCTCACCCCACTCTTCTACCATCGAAGGCACTTTTGAGCGAATAACGGTGTAAATTCCCCCTACTTGGTTGCATACCTCCCAAGCTATTTCCATCAACATTGGCTTCTTTTGTTCACGCGGCTTAATACTAATGGTTTCTTCTGATTCTTTCTTTAACTTTGCTTTGGTTGCCATGTTGCTTAAAAAAATGGTAAAACATAGGGTTGAATTAGCTTAAAAAATTTAACAATAGCAATAAAATATTTAACTTTTCAAATAATACTGATTCAAAAAATTGATTTTTAGGCTTTACAGCATTTTTTGCTTAAATTTCTTTTGGCAAATCTATCATATTCGTTCGTTCATTCTATTAATATTAGGTTATTTTTTATGCCCAAACGCTCAAATTATTGGTTAGGAGCAGGATTAGTCTTTGGGGCAGCATTTGGTTTTGCTTTAAAAGGCATCTTCATCAAATCAGCTTACGAATACGGCATTGAAACTATTTCATTACTTTCGCTGCGATTTTTGTTTTCGGTGCCATTCTATATTTTTGTTTTATCTCGGAAAAGAATCAAAGAAGAATCTCATCCACAAGTGTCAATTATTATTTGGCTAAAACTCTTTGCGGTTGGGTTTATGGGTTACTATGTTTCAGCATATTTCAATCTTTTGGGCTTAAACTATATTACGGCCAGTTTAGAGCGGATTTTACTTTTTGTGTACCCTACTTTTGTACTTATATTTCGAGCGATTTTACAAAAAAAACAGATAACTCGCCTACAATGGTTGGCTCTCGGCATCACTTACCTCGGAATCTTGCTGGCTTTCTTGAAAAACTTTGATGCTCATCAGCAAAAAAATATTGGTTTAGGTGCTTTTTGGGTAATTTTTAGTGGATTTACTTATGCTTTTTATCTCATTAGTAGTGATGAACTAATCGCCAAACTCGGTACAACTCGCTTTACTTCTTGGATAATTATCTCTGCACTTTTCCCGACGCTCATTCATTGCTACATCGAAAACGGTCTTGATATTTTTAATTTTCCGATACCTGTCTATATTATTTCATTGTCGATGGCCTTTTTCTCAACAGTTTTGCCAACATTTATGTTATCAGAGGGTATCAAGTACGTTGGCTCAGGAAATGCTTCGATAATAGCGAGCATTGGGCCGATTTTTACGATTTTTTTTGCATCAGCATTTCTAGGTGAAAATATCTGGCTCGAACAAATCATCGGAACAATTTTCGTCTTAATTGGCGTGTTTTTGATTAGTTGGAAAGGCGAAAAGTAGTTCCCAGTGGATATTATAAAGGCATCCAGATTTGACAACTTTTTGAAAGTTATCAAATCTAATTAGAACATTTATGCATCACACTATAATAACTTATCATTAACAATCAAAAATTACGTTTTACCACACAATTTGATTAATTTTGAATGATTAATTGCAACAAACCCTAACGAATGAACTATTATATTACTGTTTTTAGCCTATTATTTATAATTACTGCCTGTACTAACAACAACGAGAAAAAACAAATACAACTATCTGACAGTCAAGAATTTAGAAAATACTGGTTTGCCAATAAAGCCGAAATTAGTAGCTATGATTTAGTACAAGCCCAATATGGGAAACTTAATAAAGGTGAAGCCATTATGGTATTTGTTAGTGAAGAATTTCGTTTAGACAAACAAGTAAAATTGGAGTCAGATGCCAAAGAGAATGCGACGACAGTATTGAAACTTAATTTTATCAAAAAATTCATCACAGGTATTTACGATTATTCGATGTATACATCAGTTTTTACGCCAGTACAAACCAATACTTTCTCTGCCACACTCAAGGCAACAAATACCAACCAAGAGTGGTGTGGACAGAGTTTTATGCAGCTCAATTATCACCAAAATGGCTATCAAGTATTGGGAAAATCATATTTTGAGGAGGAGGTTTCAGACGAATGCCATATTGATTATGCGATGCTCGAAGATGAACTTTGGACAAAAATCAGGTTATTACCCATCGAACAGATACCACAAGGCAATATTTTGATGGTTCCAAGCATGACATCGTTGCGTCTCCGTCATAAAAAAGTGCAAGCCGAAATGACCAAAATCAAACTCGAACCTTACAAAGGCGACTCAACATTTAAAGGCAAAGATTTGATGGATTATCAAATCAAATTTCCTGAAACTCAACGAGATTTAAGAATCATTTTCGAAAAAGGATTTCCACACCAAATTGTGGGCTGGGAAGAAACTTATGAGGTAAGGAAAAAGAAATTAACGTCAAGAGGAGTACTGAAAGCAACCATTCAAAATGCTTATTGGCAGAAAAACTCGCCTGCTGATACCACTTATAGAAAACTTTTAAAGTTGAAATATTGAAAGTATATTTTTGTATGAAGTCTGTATCAAAAAAAAGTAGACAAAATCATTTATAATTTAGGCAAATAGCCCTTTAACAATAATTTGATGAAAAAGCCCAATCTCTTTCACTTTCTTATCTCTTTATCATTAGTATCTATCCTAGTTTCTTGCGGAGAAAAAAAAGCTCAAAAAACTGAGAATAAAGCTGATAGTCCAGCCATTCATACGCTTATTTTTATTGATAAAACCGCTAGCGTTGATGTTTCAAAGCCTTTTGTGGCTCAAAAATACCAGCAAGCACTCAATAGCATTATTGAAGAAAACATAAGGAAATCAGGGGATAAATTCGAGATTTACTATATTCACGAAAATACTGCCAAAGGACGTTGTCTTTCGCTCACTTGCCGAACCATTATGGAAAACGCCGAGGGCATGAATGCAATTGACTTAGAAGCACTCCAAACTTCGTATGATTTATCAATTAGAAAAGAACGCAACTTCGTAACGACGCAAGCATTTGCACGCCTAAACGCTCAAAATGATAATGCCTCGAATCGTGAAACTAATATTCTAGCAAGCCTGCCAGTAATTGCAAAAGCATCAGAATTAGGAGCAATCGTGAAGGTATATTACCTCAGCGATATGGTAGAAAGCGTAAAAAGTGGCAGAGATTTTCAACAAAAACCACCAAAAGATGATTCGGAAGCAGAAAGTTGGGCAAAAGCTGATGCCGAAAAATATAAAGATTTAGTATTAAATAGCCCCGATATTTCAATGATTTTACCGTTTGAACCAACGAGTTCAATCAAGGAAAACAACCCAACAATTACATTTTATTGGTCGAAACTATTCGAAAACTTAGGTGTCATGAATGTGCAGGAGTTATAACGAAATTTTCTAAATTGTGTTTAGGTTATGATTATAATTTACAGCAGTGTCTAACAAAAAACGGCGACATATCTTTCGATACATCGCCGCCTTCGTATATAAGAACTATAATCTTTTACTGTGCTTTCAAAGCTTCTGCACCACCAACAATCTCCAATATTTCGTTAGTAATAGCCGCCTGACGACTACGGTTGTACTCGATTTTCAAGTTACGTAGCAATTCGTTAGCGTTATCAGTTGCTTTGTCCATTGCAGTCATTCTTGCTCCGTGTTCCGATGCATTCGAGTCAAGAACTGCCTTAAATACCTGCATTTTAATAGCTTTTGGCATCAATTCCAATACTATTTCTTCTTCCGATGGCTCAAAGATATAATCTGTTTTGCCAGCTTTTGCAGCATCGTCCTTTTTCTCAACCAAAGGCAACATTTGCTCTGCACGGATAATCTGTGTAGCAGCATTTTTGAATTCGTTGAAAACAATCTCAACTACATCATATTTTCCTTCAGTAAATGCGTCCATCACTTGTTCTGCAGCTTGACGGGCAGTGGCAAAATTCAAGCGTTGGAAAATATCCATGTATTCGGCATTTATCTTAAAGCCACGTTTTTGTAAAGTTTCACCACCTTTTTTACCCAAAGGCATGATTTCTACTTTTCCTTTGGTAGCTTGCGGAGCATATTTTTCTTGAATGAGTGCCATTGCTGCTTTCACAACATTTGAGTTGAAAGCACCACAAAGACCCCTATCAGAAGTTACAACAATTAT
Source organism: Cytophagaceae bacterium (assembly GCA_027486845.1). Classification (GTDB taxonomy): domain Bacteria; phylum Bacteroidota; class Bacteroidia; order Cytophagales; family Spirosomataceae; genus Emticicia. Next base: position 15,612 of record JAIXOL010000035.1, on the reverse strand, counting down.
AAGTACGCTCTCAACAGGGCGAATCTTTGTATAAGGGCTCGTTGCTCCTACTTCCGTGTTGGCCGAAACAGTCGAAATCAATTCGTTCAACTTATTTGCATACGGACGCATCTGCATAATGGCATCTTGAGCACGACGAAGCTTCGCCGCCGATACCATTTTCATTGCTTTGGTAATCTGTGTTGTAGAGTTTACCGAAACAATTCTATTTCTTACTTCTTTTAATGAAGCCATCTTTTTATTAAATTAAGACGGGGTCGCCCGTGCGATGTAGAATGTAGAATTAAGAATTAATGATGCTGAAAAAACAAACTTAATTCCTAATTCATAATTCTCAATTCTTAATTATTTTAAGCGTATTTCTCTGCTAATTCTTTACCAACTTTCTTGATGATGGCCATAACGTCATCTTCCAATTTGCCCGCTCCAAGTTTTTGTAAAACTTCAGGATGTTGTGCTTTCAACAATAACATAAACTCGTTTTCAAACGCTTTTACTTTGCTTACATCCACTTTATCCATTACACCATTGATTGAAGCATAAATGATTGCTACTTGCTCGCCAACAGGTGCTGGAGAGAATTGAGCTTGCTTCAAAATCTCTTGGTTTTTACGGCCACGGTCGATAGTCAATTTTGTAGAAGCATCAAGGTCTGAACCAAACTTAGCAAACGCTTCCAATTCACGGAATTGTGCTTGGTCAAGTTTCAATGTACCTGCAACTTTCTTCATCGACTTGATTTGAGCATTACCACCCACACGTGATACCGAAATACCTACGTTAATCGCTGGACGAATACCTGCGTTGAACAAGTTAGACTCCAAGAAGATTTGACCGTCAGTAATCGAAATTACGTTAGTCGGGATGTAGGCAGAAACGTCTCCCGCTTGAGTTTCGATAATCGGAAGGGCTGTTAATGAGCCACCACCCTTTACTTTACCTTTCAATGAAGCAGGTAGGTCGTTCATGTTGCTTGCAATCGCATCATCAGAACTGATTTTTGCGGCACGCTCCAACAAACGGCTATGTAGATAGAAAACGTCTCCCGGATAAGCCTCACGACCTGGCGGACGACGAAGTAATAATGATACCTCACGGTAAGCAACTGCTTGCTTTGATAAATCATCATAAACAACCAATGCCGGACGACCAGTATCACGGAAATATTCACCGATAGCTGCACCTGTAAACGGAGCAAAGAATTGCATCGGAGATGGGTCAGCAGCACCTGCGTTTACGATAACTGTATAGTCCATTGCACCATACTTACGAAGGGTTTGTTCAACAGCCTTCACGGTAGATGCTTTCTGACCACAAGCTACATAAATACAAAATACTGGTTCGCCTTTATCATAAAATTCTTTTTGATTGATGATTGCATCAATACAAACAGCAGTTTTACCTGTCTGACGGTCACCGATAACCAACTCACGTTGTCCACGACCGATTGGAATCATGGCATCAATTGACTTGATACCTGTTTGTAAAGGCTCAGTTACAGGCTGACGATAGATTACACCTGGTGCTTTACGCTCCAATGGCATCTCAAAAGTTTCGCCTTGAATCGGGCCATTTCCATCGATTGGTTCTGCCAAAGTATTTACAACACGACCGATGATTCCTTCGCCTACTTTTACAGAGGCAATTTCACCTGTGCGTTTTACTGTTGCTCCTTCTTTGATTCCAGTCGAATCACCCAACAATACCGCTCCTACGTTGTCTTCTTCGAGGTTAAGTGCGAGGGCTTTTAAGCCGTTTTCAAATGCCAGCAATTCACCGGCTTGAACTTTTGATAAACCGTATATACGTGCTACACCGTCACCGACTTGTAACACAGTACCAACTTCTTCGAGTTCAGCTTCGGTTCTTGAACCTGCCAATTGCTCACGCAGGATTGCCGAAACTTCATCTGGTCTAACTGATGCCATATAATTTTTTGATGAGTTTTGAATATAAAACCTTACAATGATTGATTGTTAGAATGAATAATTAATAGAATATATTTGAAAGAACGTGCTCCAAAATATTCAAACATCGTATCATTCAAGCATTCATTCATTGGATTTTTCGGGTGCAAAATTACGATAGTATTTTCACAATTCCCATATTTTTAGCAAAAAAAGATTCAAAAGGTAGGATTATTTTTAGAAAATCGATTTCGATTTCAAAAGTTTACTACTAAAAACAGACATCTTTGCGAAAGTTGTCAGATTTGAACATATTTTTTGGCATCTTTGCAACAGTTTTTTATAAAGAATCATTGTTTTTAAAATGAAAAATATTGACGTTTGTTTAACTCCAGATTTGCTGCACCTTCACAAGATTGACAATACAATTGTGATTGTTACTGATATTTTTAGAGCGACCTCGTGCATGGTCACGGGCTTTGCGTATGGTGTAAAAGCGATTATCCCAGTAGAAACAGTTGAAGAATGCCAAGCCTTACAAGCCAAAGGATTTATTGCAGCAGCTGAGCGAGATGCCCAAAAAGTAGAAGGTTTCGAGCTTGATAACTCGCCTTTCAGCTACATGGACGAAAAATTAATTGGTGAAAAAATTGCCATGACAACTACTAACGGCACTTATTCTATTACAAAAGCTAAAAGTTCGGCCGTAAAAGTTTTGGTGGGTGCTTTCTTAAATCTCAATGCGATTGTCGAGTATTTGAAAACTCAACCCTACGACGTTTTGGTACTTTGTGCTGGATGGAAAGGTCGTGTAAATTTGGAAGATACACTTTTTGCGGGTGCAGTAGTTGATGCCGTGCAAAATGAATTTTTTGTAGCAGAAGATAGTGCCATTTTGGCCATGCGAATGTATCAACAAGCCAAAGATGACATGCTAGGTTATTTGGCCAATTCATCGCACATTCGTCGTTTGCAGCGTTTGGGCATTAATAAAGATATTGGCTATTGCCTACAACGTGACTTATATGACGTTGTGCCTGTGCTACGCGGGAATGAGTTAGTGAATATGTAAATAGTAGTCGGCGGTCAGCTTTCGGCAGTCGGCTTTTAGCTTCAAATCAAAATTACATTTTATTTAAATAAACGAAGCTGTCAGCCGATTGCTGATAGCCGACTGCAAAAATGAAACTAAAATTCCATATCATTACGCTGCAAATGCGGCATACATTTACGATTGCACATGGTTCTCGTGACGATATTGATGCATTTATCGTAGAGCTTCAAGACGGTGACCTCAGCGGCTATGGTGAAGCTACACCGATTCCTTATTATGGCGTAACTGCCGAAGGAATGAGAGATAAACTCACTGAATACCAAGAACTTATCGAAAATTATGAACTGAATAGTCCCGAAGATTTTTGGGAGTTTATGTATCCGTACTTAAAAAATGACCCATTTGCTCATTGTGCCTTGGATATGGCTGCGTGGGATTTATGGGGAAAAAAGCAAGGCAAACCACTCTACGAAATTTGGGGATTAGATATTACAAAAGTTCCGTATTCGAATTATACGATTGGTATTGATACCATTGAAAAAATGGTCGAAAAAATGCAAGAATTTGATTTTCCTATATATAAAATCAAACTTGGCACCGACCATGATGTAGAGATTGTTCGTGAACTTCGTAAGCACACCGACGCACTTTTTAGGGTAGATGCCAACTGTGCGTGGGGAGTAGAAGAAACGATTGAAAACTCAAAAGCTTTTGCCGAATTGGGTGTTGAGTTTATCGAACAACCTATGCAAAAAAATGATTACGAACCAATGCTCGAAATAATGGTTGGATCAGTTTTGCCTTTGATTGCCGATGAAAGTTGTATTGTAGAAGAAGATGTAAAAAAATGTGTTGGAAAATTTGATGGTGTAAACATAAAACTGGCAAAATGTGGCGGAATTACGCCTGCATTACGCATGATTACTGAAGCTCGAAGTTTGGGATTGCAAGTAATGTGCGGCTGTATGACCGAAACAAGTATTGGCATTTCGGCAATTGGGCAACTTGCACCTTTGCTTGATTATGTTGACATGGATGGTTCGATTTTGATTGCTAACGACCCCGCAACGGGAGTTTATCTAGACAAAGGAAAACCAATTTACCCAAAAGTAAATGGAACAGGAGCAATTTTGAAATTATAACATCTGTTTTTCGGCAATCAGCTATCAAACAGTCGATTGCCGAAGGCTGACTGCCAATTGCCAAAATCAAAACTCATTCAAGACAATCACGCTTGACTCGGTGGTATTACTAATATTGCCTGCTCGGTCTTTGATAGTTATTTGGAATTTCAATGAATCTTTTACTGGTGTAAAAGGCTGTGGAAAATCAATTGAATAATCAATAGTACCTTCGATTGGGCCAATCTTACCATCGGCTTTTAGGCGAGGAAAATAGCCCGAATATGGAACAGAAGGTTTAAATTCAGTGAAAACGCCTTTCTTTTTACGAAAAATACGTATAATGTAATTAAAGTCGTTTTTCAATTCAGCGGTGATTTTCTCTTTTTCATTCAAGCCCAAATCACCATCGCCATCCTGAAACTTAACTGTCAAGATAACAGAATCTTTTTTCGAGCCTGCAAATTGGTCAATTCTGATTTCTTTTTTCAAAGTTTTAAATTCGATGGTTGGCTTTACATCAAATGTTGTTTCTTTATAACAACCTATTAATGAACCTATTGCCGCTAATATGATAAATCCTGAAACCTTTTTCATCGTAAATATGTAATTTTGATTAGTCTATGGTCAATAGAAGACTGTCTTCACTTAAAATTTGTGGACTATCGACTGCTGTCCGTCGACTATTTTCGGCTAATTTAGTAAAAATTATAAAAATTTCAATGAGTATTCGTGACGAACTAAAATCAGCAGTTATACAATTGGGGGATACCTCAGTAAGACCACACGATTTTGAAGAATTAGCTTTAGAAATCTTTCGCTTTCAAGCTGCAACTAATTTTACTTATAAAGAATATTTGGGTTTATTGAATATAAATACTACGAAAGTTAATCGTTTAGAAAAAATTCCGTTTTTGCCGATTCAGTTTTTCAAACACCATAAAATCGTTTCGGATGCTGCTCCCACCCAAATAGTTTTTGAAAGTAGCGGCACAACGGGCGACACTACAAGTAAACATTTAGTAAGCGATTTGCCTTTTTATGAATACATCAGTCAGCGAATTTTTGAACAATTCTATGGTTCATTAAGTGAGTTTCATATTTTGGCATTACTACCATCTTATCTTGAACGAAATAACTCGTCGTTGGTGTATATGGTGCAAAGTTTTATTTATCGCACTTATTCGAGAGAATCGGGATTCTATTTAAAAAATACATCCGAATTAGTTCAACAACTTCGGCAATTATCTAACCAAAATTCTAGACGAAAGGTTTTATTGATTGGTGTAACTTTTGCCTTGCTCGATTTGGCTGAATCGGGCGAAGATTTATCGTTTATGCACAACCTAAAAGACAGACTTATTGTCATGGAAACAGGCGGTATGAAAGGGAGAAGAAAGGAACTGTTGCGTGAAGAAGTACACAAAATTTTGACTTCAGCTTTTGGCATTGAAAAAATTCATTCGGAATACGGCATGACCGAGCTACTTTCGCAAGGCTACTCGAAAGGTGATGGTATTTTTGAATTACCTCAAACGATGAAAGTTTTGCTACGAGAGATAAATGACCCTTTCAAGATTATTCCTACCATCAATTTACCTGCTTTAGGTAGCAAAAGTATTGTTCGTGGCGGAATTAATGTGGTCGATTTGGCAAATATTGATTCTTGCTGTTTTATTGAAACGCAAGATTTGGGAGCATATAATACTGAAAATCAATTATTTAGTATTATTGGCCGTTTTGATAACTCGGATATTCGGGGCTGTAATCTGATGGTGGTTTAGGGTGTAAATAATTTAATCATCAAAATCTCATTTTACTTCCTTGGTATCCATAAAAAGGCTTGTATATTTAGATGCAAAAAACACTTAAATTTATTCTTGATTATGAAAACCCGTCTTATTTGTGCCATTTCTGCACTTATTCTTCTATTATCTTTCACCAAAAGAAACGAAATTCATAAACCTAACTTTATTGTTTTTTTTATTGATGATATGGGTTCGGTAGACTTGGCATGCTACGGAAACACATTCAATCAAACACCAAATATTGACAATTTAGCCCAAAAAGGTGTAAAATTTACCAATGCTTATTCCGCTTGTACGGTTTGTTCGCCAACAAGAGCGGCTCTGATGACAGGAAAATATCCAGCGAAGCTTCACATCACCGATTGGATTGCGGGGCATGAAAAAAAGAATCCTAAACTTTTGATTCCTGATTGGCAGAAATTTCTTCCACAATCAGAAAAAACAGTTGCCGAGTACCTCAAAGAAAACGGTTATGAAAATTGGCATGTAGGAAAATGGCACCTAGGCGAGGGGGAGGAGTTTTACCCTTTAAACCAAGGATTTGATGTAAATATTGGCGGTTCGAATTGGGGGCATCCGAAAAAAGGGTTCTTTGCACCTTATCAAATGCCTAATTTAGCCGAAGGAGAAAAAGGCGAATATCTGACAGACAGATTGACAAATGAAGCCATCAAACTTATTGAAAATCATGATAATAAGACTCCATTTTATTTGAATTTTGCTCACTATGCAGTTCATACTCCTGTACAAGCTAAACCCGATAAGATAGAAAAATACAAAAAACTATTATTGTCGCCTGACAGTCAAAAAAATCCCACTTATGCTGCCATGATTGAAAGTTTAGATGAAAATATTGGGCGAATAATTAGTGTTTTAGAACAGAAAAACTTGTTGGAAAGTACGGTTATCATATTTGCAGCCGACAATGGTACATTGATGCCAACTGCCAGTAGTTTACCATTCAGGAAAGGAAAGGGTTGGTGCTATGAAGGTGGCACACGCACACCTTTAATGATTTATTGGAAAAATCAAATTGAGGGAGGAAAAGTGATTGATGAACCAACAATTACGATGGATTTAACAGCAACTATCTTAGACTTAGCAAAAATCAAACCAAGCGAAAAACTTGATGGAAAATCACTAAAACCAGTCATTTTAACCAATAAAAAAATTAAAAGACCTTTGTTTTGGCATTACCCTCATTACCACGAAGGTGATGCTCCATATAGTGCCGTACGCTTGGAAGATTGGAAATTAATTGAGTTTTTTGAGACTAATTCTATTGAGCTATATAATTTGAAAGACGATATTTCTGAAAGTAATAATTTGGCATTAATCAATCCAGAAAAGGTAAAGGAGTTAAAAAAACTACTTGATAAATGGAGAAAAACAACCAATGCACAAATTCCAACCCCAAATCCCAATTATATCGAAAAGAAAAGTAAATAAAATATGGGTTTACATAATTAATTTAGTTTCACAGTTGTTGCAAATTGTTTGTAAGTTTCTAATAATTAAGCACTTGCAATAATATGCAATTTTTCGAAAACTAAAATAAGATAGTTTACAGTGTATGAAACCTATAAATACTTATTCAAAGTCCGAATCACGGGTGGTAAATAGCTCGTTCCAAACAAATTCACATGAACCAAAAGCGGGTAAATATTATAAATCGGCACTCGCATATCGAAGCTAGGTTGTAATGGAAAGGCTTCATTATAAGTGTCATAAAATCGTTTATCAAAGCCACCGAAAAGCGTAGTGAAAGCAATTTCCATTTCTCGGTTACCGTAATAAACAGCTGGGTCAATGAGTGTTGGCTCGCCATCATTATTGGTTATTACATTTCCTGTCCATAAATCTCCGTGTAATAACGAAGCAGGTTCGTTGGGCAATAAATCTGGTAAAACTTTATAGAATTGTTGAAATTTATCGTACTCTTCTTTGCTAATTAATTCATTATAATAAGCCAAGCCAGCTTGAAGATTCAATCGTTTTTCTATAAAAAAGCTCATCCAATCACTTTTTTGCTCATTATTTTGGCGAAGCGAACCGATATAGTTATCGAAATTCAGTCCAAATTTTTCTTCAGTATTTCGGTGAAGAGCAGCTATTTTTTCACCCAACATTTCCCAATAATCAAAGTTGGGTTTGGTATATTCAATGTTTTCTAGCACCAAATAATCCTGTCCATCACGTCGCCCCCAATTTATTACTTCTGGCACTCTAATTACGTTAGCTTCTCGCAATAAATCAAGTCCACGGGCTTCGGTTTCAAACATTCCTTCATGATTTCGAGTATTATATTTCACAAAGTACTTACCTTCGTTGGTCACTACTTGTACGGTCACGTTGATGCTTCCGCCTTGTAGCAAGCGATATTCTGTCACTTGTACATCACGTCCGAGGGTTTCAAAAAAAACACCCTCAAAAAATTGAAATTGGTCTTCAGCCGTTTGCATGCTCCCATCCCCTAAAGGGGTGTAAAATTTAAAAATAGTATTTGTACATCCATATTTAAATACCTCTATAAAACATTGATTATAAGAGTGTTATATATAAATATTCGTAAATCGTAAATCGTAAATCGTAATTCAATCTGAATAGAAACGTTAAAATAAAAACTTTATCATTAAATTTTCCGAACTTTGTAAAAAATTTCAGTAGATTTATTTATTTCATCCTTTTTCATGCAAAAACGTCATCTTGCCATTCTTGGTTCAACGGGTTCGATAGGAACACAAACTCTGGAGGTAGTAGAAGCCAATCCTGATATTTTTGAAGTAGAAGTACTAACCGCACAAAATAACGCCGACTTGTTGATTGAACAAGCAGCCAAATTTCGCCCGAATGTAGTTGTGATTTCAAATGAAGACCTTTATGATAAAGTTTTTGCAGCTCTCGACCCTCTCGATATAAAAGTTTATACTGGCGAAAAATCTTTGGTTTCGGTCGTAGAAATGGAGTCGGTCAATATGGTTTTAACGGCCTTAGTTGGCTACGCAGGTTTAATTCCGACTGTATCGGCCATCAAGGCAGGCAAACACATTGCATTGGCGAATAAAGAAACCTTAGTTGTAGCTGGCGAATTAGTGACAGAATTAGCACAAAAAAACAAAGTTGATATTCTGCCCGTTGATTCGGAGCATTCAGCGATATTTCAGTGTTTGGTCGGTGAATTCCACAATCCAATCGAAAAGATAATTTTGACTGCTTCGGGTGGGCCTTTCAGAGGAAAAGACCGTGATTTTTTGAAAACCGTTACAAAAGCACAAGCTCTGAAACACCCAAATTGGAGCATGGGTGCAAAAATAACGATTGATTCGGCTTCTTTGATGAATAAAGGCTTGGAAGTGATAGAAGCAAAATGGCTTTTTGGACTTACGCCCGACCAAATCGAAGTAGTCGTACATCCGCAAAGTATTATTCACTCAATGGTGCAGTTTGAAGATGGCAGTATGAAAGCCCAAATGGGTTTACCAGATATGCGTGTACCGATTCAGTTTGCGATTGGCTACCCGAATCGCTTAAAATCTAATTTCCCAAGAATGGACTTTGCTCAATTTCCATCCCTAACTTTTGAAAAGCCTGATTATGAGACTTTCCGAAATTTAGGTTTTGCATTTGAAGCCCTCGAAGTTGGCGGAAATATGGCTTGTATTATAAATGCGGCCAACGAAATTGCAGTTGCTGCTTTCTTGCGTGACGAAATCGGTTTCTTAGAAATGTCAGATTTGATTGAAAATTGCATGAAAAAAGTGAACTTTGTGCACACACCAACGCTCGAAGATTATATAGAAACCGACAAAGAAACCAGACGTTTGGCTTTGGAGTTTGTTTAGTTTTTGCTTTCGGCTGTCAGCAATCGGCTGTCAGCAAAGCTTTTTTTTTAAAGCCGATGGCTGACAGCCGATTGCCGGCAGCCAACACAAGTATTAATAGTAATATGGCAAAGAAACAACCATTTCAAGTAGTTTACGAAGACAATCACATCATTATCGTTAACAAAGCACAGGGTATTTTGGTGCAAGGTGATAGCACGGGCGATAAAACGCTTTCGGACTACGTTAAACAATATATTAAAGACAAATACAACAAACCTGGGGATGTTTTCTTGGGAACTGTACATCGCCTTGACCGACCTGTTAGCGGTTTGGTAGTTTTTGCAAGAACCTCAAAAGCTCTCGAACGTATGAATGAACTTTTCAGAAAAAGAGAAATTCAGAAAACATATTGGGCAGTTGTGGGCAATAAACCCGAGAAAAAAACAGGAAAACTCACCAATTGGCTCATAAAAGACGAAGCCAGAAATATAGTAAAGGCATTTGATGAAGAAGTTGAAGGTTCACTAAAAGCTGAATTAACTTACCGCTATTTGGGAGAAATAAATCACTCTCATTTACTTGAGATCAATCCAATTACTGGTCGGCCACACCAAATTCGTGTGCAGTTGGCCAAAATGGGTTGTCCGATTCGAGGCGATGTAAAATATGGTTTTCCCCGTCCAAATCTTGAGGGAAACATCAATTTACACGCTCGCCGCCTTTATTTTGTGCATCCAGTAAAAAAAGAACCAATTATATGCAAAGCAGCTTTACCTGAAAATCCATTTTGGGAGGAATTCTTAGAACTCGAACCAGAAGATGTAAAAACAGAAAATTTAGACTTTTTGTATTGAGAAAACTATTAGCGTTTGGTTTAGACCAAACGCTTTTTTTATGATATATTTGAAAAATATTTATTTGCTCTTTTAAAAATCAACCTTCAATTTATAAAAACTAATGAATCGTAGAAACTTTCTTTCAAAAAGTGTCTTAGCCGCAGGTGCAACAAGCCTCGGAACTACTGCTACTGCTTTGGCTTCTTCACCGACAAATGTAGCTCCGTATAAATACAAACTCCTCTATGCTCCGCATTTCGGGATGTTTGAAAATTCGGCAGGAAAAGACCTATTCGACCAACTTAAATTTATGGCCGATAATGGTTTTATGGCTCTCGAAGACAATGGAATGCTGAAACGCACTGTTGAGACACAAACAAAAATTGGTGAAACCCTAGCCAAACTCGGCATGAAAATGGGCGTATTTGTGGTTGATGGCGGCGATAACTGGAAAATTTCGTTGGCAACTGGCAAAAAAGAATTTCTCGAAAATTTCTTGAAAACTTGTCGAGATTCGGTAGAAACGGCCAAACGTTGCAATGCAAAATACATGACGGTTGTACCAGGTTATTTTGAGAGAAATTTGCCTTTGGGTATTCAAACAGGTCATGTAATTGATGCTTTGCGTCGTGCTTGCGATATTTTTGAGCCGCACAACCTTACGATGGTACTTGAGCCATTGAGCGATAACCCTGACTTATTTTTACGTCATTCTGACCAAAGTTACATGATTTGCAAGGCTGTAAACAGCCCTTCATGTAAGATTTTGTTTGATATGTGGCACATGCAGCGAAACGAAGGCCGAATGACAAATCACATGGATTGGGCTTGGGAAGAAATTGCGTACTTCCAAATCGGCGATGAACCTGGCCGCAAAGAGCCAACAACTGGCGAAATTAACTACAAAAGCCTTTTCAAGCACATTTTCGATAAAGCAAAAGCCAAAAACCAAGAGTTTATTATGGGTATGGAACACGGCAATTTTGCTAAAGGAAAAGAAGGCGAAATGAAACTCATTGAGGCTTATCAATGGAGTGATAATTTTTAGAAATAACTCAATTTTCCGTATGTCATGACTGGGGCTTTATTCTATAAAGCCCTTTTTTTATTCAAAATTTTGAATGACATTTACGCCACAACAGTAAGCAATACACATGAAAAAGATTTTTATTCTCACTATTTTGGCAATACAAGTTACTTTTGCTCAAAATACCTTTCGATCAGAAGAAGTAAATTACTGGAATCAGGCAGATTCTGTTCATATTTTTGGCACACTAACAATGCCTGAAAATGGCTCAAAACTTCCTGCGGTCATTCTAATCACAGGTTCAGGCACACAAGACCGAGATGAAACTATTTTAGGACATAAGCCATTCAAAGTAATTGCTGAGTATTTGTCTAATAATGGAATTGCCGTACTAAGAGTTGATGACCGTGGTGCAGGAAAAACTACCAAAGGCAGAAACCCTAAAGCAATCACAAGTGAAAATTTTGCCGAAGATGTAAAATCAGGCATTGATTACTTGAAAACTCGGAGCGAAATCAATCACAAAAAAATAGGCTTGATTGGTCATAGCGAGGGAGGAATGATAGCACCAATGGTGGCCGCCCAAAGCAAAGATGTATCTTTTATTATATCATTGGCTGGCACAGGAGTTTCGGGCGAAGTTATTTTACAAAAACAGCTTACAATGCCTATTGAATCAATACCAAATTTTTCTACCACTTTCAAACAAAAATATGCTCTTTATATAGCCAATGTTTTGAGTGCTTACAAAAAAGCAGAAACTCAGTCCGATGCCGTCTTTGCGTTAGATAAAATCACTAAGAATTGGAAAGATAGTCTTTCCTCAGAAGAAGCAAAGTATGCTGGCAACCTAGCCAACGTCTATTACACATTAAAAAATATGGCTATTGATTGGGGACGCTTTTTTATCAAATTCGACCCTAAAATGGCTATTTCTAAAGTAAAATGCCCAATTTTGGTATTAAATGGCTCGAAAGACCACCAAGTTTTTCCTGAAGAAAATTTGGCAGGAATAGAAGAAGGCTTAAAAATAGCTAAAAACAAGCATTACAAAATCATAAAATTAGAAGGTTTGAACCATCTTTTTCAACATTCAGAAACAGGTTTACCTCAAGAATATGCCAAAATAAAAGAAGATTTTGCTACCGAAGCCTTACAAATCATGGGCGATTGGCTGAAAAAAATCAATAAATAAATGAGAGCGGGGCTTTGTCATCAAAACGCCCTTTTCATTTTCTTAAGTTATTTTTGACTGATATCATGTTAACCCTAAAAAAGCACTAAGAAACAAATAAGCGACAAAAGTATATTCATTAATTTATTGATAATCAATCTTTTATATCGAATCTCGTTTCTAGTTTCTTATGTCTTTTAAATAAGATTTGGGTTTTATGAAAAACTTAAAATTGTTTTACTATTTAATTACTAAGCGGTTGACTAAATTTGAATTTTGAAATCAGACTCAATGCTTACATTTCCAAACGCCAAAATAAATATTGGCTTAAATATTACCGAAAAACGTTCGGATGGTTTTCATAACATCGAATCGGTGTTTTATCCTGTCGAGTGGTGTGATGCCCTCGAAATTATCCCCAACCAAAATACTGATGCTACAAATGCTGTCTTTCAGAGTTCGGGTTTGGCAATTCCTGGCAATGAAAGTTCAAATCTATGCCTAAAAGCATGGAATTTATTGCAAGACCGCATCAATGTTCCGCCTATGATTCATCTGCATAAAGTTATACCGATGGGTGCTGGCTTAGGTGGTGGTTCGGCTGATGGAGCTTTTATGCTAAAAATGCTCAACGAAGTCTATGAACTAAAACTCAGCAACGATGAACTAAAAGACTTCGCACGAAAGCTCGGTTCGGATTGTGCATTTTTCATAGAAAACCGACCAGTTTTTTGCTACAATAAGGGTGATGAATTTGAAGATTTTAAACTTGATTTAAAAGGTAAATTTGTGGTTTTGGTAAACCCCGATATTCATATTTCTACGGCTGAAGCCTATTCGGGCGTATCGCCAAAAAAGCCAGAAATAGCTCTAAAAACGGCACTTTCCCAACCAATTTCTGAATGGAAAAAAATAGTTAAAAACGATTTTGAAGAAAACTTGTTATTAAAGTATCCGACTATTGCCGCAGTAAAAGCAACACTTTATCAAGCAGGAGCAGTTTATGCTTCCATGACGGGTTCGGGTTCGACAGTCTATGGTATTTTTGAACAAGAATCGGACTTGAAAAGTAGTTTTCCAAACTTTGCAATGTGGCAAGGATTCTTTAAAGTTTAAAAAAAACAGCTCTCTTTTTTGAGAAAAAAGCATGAATCGACTTACAAAACGCCGTGAACCATTTGCTTTCATGCTATATTTAGCCATTGTTGGTAGTGGATTATTATTTTTCTTTTTGCTCTTGGTTTTTATTACCAAAGAAGCACGAAATCAGGATATTCCGCTAAAAATACCAGGAATGTTTTGGGTGAGTACGTTTGTGATTATTGCCAGTAGTTTGACACTCCAAGGAGCCAATAAAGCATTTAAAGAAGAACGTTTTCGTAGTTATCGACTCAATATCAGCATTACGCTTTTGGCCGGTGTATTGTTCATTATTTTACAAGGTTTTGGATGGAGAAAAATGCTCTTGGCAGGAATTACGATGAGCAATAACACAGGCGGAATGTTTATTTATGTACTTTCGGGCTTACATATTTTACATACACTTGGTGGACTAATTGCGTTGGCTTCGGCCAATAAAGATGCTTTCCAACGAATGGAATATGTTGATTCGTTTGTTTATAGTGTAAATCCTCCTAACCAACTGAAAATCAAGCTAATAAGTATTTATTGGCACTTTATAGATATTCTCTGGATTATCCTTTTTCTCTTTTTAATTTACCATGCTTCATAAAACTCGTGGAATAGTTATTAGCTATATTCGTTATCGAGAAACATCAATTATCGTAAAAGTTTATACCGAAAAATTCGGTATTCAATCTTTTATTGAAAACGGTGTAAGAAGCAGCAAAGGCAAAAATAAAATCGCACTTTTTCAGCCACTTTCATTACTCGATTTGGTGGTTTATCATGATGAAAAGAAAGATTTGCATCGAATTTCGGAGATAAAATCAAGTTTTCCGTTTCGTACGCTTCCCTATGAAATCCATAAATCAAGCATCGGCATGTTTTTGGATGAAATCTTGAATAAAACGCTGAAAGAACATTCCGAAAATGAAGTATTATTCGATTTCCTTTATCATTCACTCATTTTTCTGGACGAAACCGAAGAGCATTTTGAGAATTTCCATTTGATTTTTCTGATAAAATATGCGTTTTTCTTAGGTTTTTCACCGCAAGATTCAAGCGAAATTGTATCGCAATTCAAAGAATTTAATGCCATGATTCCGTTTGATGCAGACTATCAAAAACTGATGAATCAGCTTATTCTGGCCGATTATCAAACTCCCCTACTCATGAGCCGAGGCGTGAGAAACCATTTACTCGAAGTCATTATTGTATTTTACAGAATTCATGTCGAAGAATTTGGCGAAATAAAATCTTTACAAGTTTTGCGAGAAGTGCTTAGTTGATTGATTTCAAAAATCAATTGCAATTTACTGATAATCAAGATTTTATAGTTAAATTAAGAGGGAGCAAGTAATGTACATAAACATCTACTTGATGAAGTTTTGCGAGCTTTATTAGTGTACTAGCTTTGGTCGCTTTCAATGCGAGAATGACTACTTTGGTCAAAGCCAATTGCATTTACTACTTTCCATAAGTGTCTTCAGAACGAGCCCTTTCTAATAAATCTTGACTAACGTTATCCGCAGTTACCTTGGACGGTTGCATTATACGCCAAAGCCTACAAGGAGCTAAACTTGCAGTATGAGTTGCAGGAAAAGGATATTGTTGTAAAAGTGTCATTGCCTAAAATAGGTTGCCCTCAAAACGGGACAATCACATGAGCAAAGATGATTTAAAATCTAAGAAAAGTACAAATCTAAATATTCGTCCGAGGAGAATATTTAGCACTGAGT
>JAIXOL010000039.1 GCA_027486845.1 Cytophagaceae bacterium | reverse complement strand
AATTTCCTAAAAAAATCCATGCCGTAACCGCAAAAGGTTTTTTACTCAAAATATTGATTTTTATTATCATGTATTGCCTTGATAAACAATTTTAGGCTTTACGCAACTTACATTATTTACTAGGAAATTAGAAAAAAGAACCATAAATTCTACTTTGAATATAAAAACATTCATAAATAGCGAAATATATCTAAATAATAAGATTGATTATAAATCTTTGAAAGATTTATGTATTATTTAGGTTTCATTCATTAAATTTGTACTTTATTTAGAATTCAAAAATATTCATTTCGATAATTAAATTATATGAAAAGAGCATTAGTTTGTGGAGCAGGCGGTTTTATTGGTGGTCATTTGGTAAACCGTTTAAAAAGTGAAGGATATTGGGTAAGAGGTGTTGATTTAAAATATAATGAATACGGCAACGGAAATTCAGATGAATTTGTAATTGGTGATTTAACAGACCCAGTTATTTGTCGTCAAGTTACAGAAGATGGTTTTGATGAAGTGTATCAATTAGCTGCTGATATGGGAGGTGCTGGATATATTTTCACTGGTGAAAATGATGCGGCAGTAATGCATAATTCAGCTCTTTGTAATCTTAATATGTTGCATGCTGCTCAACAAGCTGGGGTTAAGAAAATCTTCTATTCTTCATCGGCATGTATGTACCCTGAATATAATCAACTTGACCCAAATAACCCGAAATGTTCTGAAGAATCAGCATATCCTGCTGCTCCTGATAGCGAATATGGTTGGGAAAAGTTATTTAGTGAGCGTTTATACCTAACTTACCAACGCAATTTGGGCATCACGGTAAAAGTAGCTCGTTTCCATAATATTTTTGGCCCACAAGGCACTTGGAGAGGAGGAAAAGAGAAGGCTCCCGCCGCAATCTGCCGTAAAGTAATTGAAGCAGGTGATGGTGGAACAATCGAAATTTGGGGAGATGGAAAACAAACCCGTTCATTTTTATATGTTGACGAATGTGTTGAAGGTATCCGTCGTTTGATGGAATCTGATTTCTCTGGCCCAGTAAATATTGGTTCAGAGGAGATGATTTCTATAAATGATTTTGCCAAATTGATTGCTGAAATTTCTGGTAAAAGCATCACTATTAATAATATCAAAGGTCCAGAAGGTGTACGTGGAAGAAATTCTGATAACGCTTTAATTCAAGAAAAATTGGGTTGGGCTCCATCACACTCTTTAAGAGAAGGAATTACCAAAACATATCATTGGATTGCTGAACAAGCGTCCAAAGCTGTTGAATTGGCTTAATCCAACTCAAGTAAAGTTTTAATGAAATTATCACTACTGTGATTTTGTACAAAAACGCTTGCTTTTTCGGGGTAAGCGTTTTTTGTTTTTAAGAAAGTCAAGATAGCCTGCTTTATTTCTGCAGGATTAAACCCATCAACTGTGATGCCTAAATTATATTCACGAGTGAGGTCACCTACAACACCAAATTTTGTTGCTAAAACAGGTTTATTATGTCTTGCTGCCAATCCAATAACACCGCTCGATGAAAAGAAATTGATATATGCAACCGAGACCACATCACTCTGCCCAACATACGCTTCCATTTCATCATCATCTACAAACCTGCTTTCAAACTCTATCTGTAGTTCAGGTCGAATTTTCTTGGCATCCTCGAAAGCTTCCATTAATAGCTTCTTATTTTCGCTATGAATTTTACCAACCACTAATAAACAAACAATAGCAGCATCCTCGGCACTTAATTGTTGCAGAGCTTTAAGTAAATTGACAACATTTTTTTTGGCATCAATAAATCCAAAGGCTAAAAGTATTTTTTTGTGAGAGGCAATTACGTATTTTTCTCTTATAATCAAACCTTCACGAGTTGGATAGTCATATACAGGATCAGGTAAATAAGTAAAAATCTTTGTTCCCAATGTTTCATTCATATTATTGATAGTTTCTCTATCATTAAATATGAAAACCTTCTTTAATTGAGAATTTCGACACATCCACCAAGATGTAAAAAGTTTTCTTGCCTTAGTAATTGTAGACTTTTGCTTGGCTCTTAAAGTGGTATCTTGGGCAATTACTCGTGGATATGGATTGAACATGATACCGGATAACTGACAAGGAAAACGACTACTTCCAATGGTATGCTGAAACATATCAAGCATCATCATAATTGCCTTATCTGCGTGATAGTCAGTTACATAGCGATTGATATGTTTCCAAATTATCTGAGTAGATTTAATGATAGTCATTCCCGAATTGAATGGTGCAAACTCTTCTTCCGTAAAGAAAATTATCTTCACATTTGTAGCTGTTGATTTTATGGAAGGAATAGTTTGGGCATCGGGATTTAGCAAAAATATATATTCATCATTGGATGGATGACTTTCTAAAAATCGGAGAATATTCTGAATATGACCTAAATTATGACCAACTAATCTGACATATATATCACAAATAAAAATTCGCATATTATAAGTTTTTGAGGCTTTTCAACTTTTTTTGATTAGGTCTTTAAAAGTAATTTCATAACATAAGTTAAGTAATCATTTATCATCAACTATTTAACATTTTAAATTACACTTTTATAGACTTCGAGTGTTTTTTGAGCGGTGAATGTAGGCGAAAAATCTTGTAAACGCTCTTTACCTTTTTTAATCAATTCGATTCGTAAATCAGTATTTTCAATAATTTTTTCAATCTGAAAAGCAATATTTTCTTTATCGTCCGGGTTAAAAAATAATGCAGCATCTTGTGCAACTTCAGGAAAACACGAACGGTCGCTCAAAATAACCGGACAGTCACAAGCAAATGCTTCAATTACTGGAATCCCAAAACCTTCATATAGAGAAGGATAAACAAAAGCAATGGCATTTTTATATAATTGATAAAGCACATCATCATTAGTAATTTGATGATGAATAATCTGCTTTTCTACTTTCAAATTAGCAAATAATTGTTGCTCAAAGACAGTAAATTTGCCATTTCCTGCACATATTAAATATAAATCATCTTGTTTTTTAAGAATTGGAGCGATTGATTCCACATAAACATCAAAGTTTTTATAATTTTCTCGGTTGCCTACATAAAGTAAATATCTTTTCGGAGTCGAAATCTTAACATTTGGGTTTGGTTGAAAAGTCGCAAAATGAGTTGAGTGATAAATCACTTCTACTTTTTCGGGAGAAATATTAAAAATTTCGAGAATATCCTTCTTAGTATTTTCTGAAACTGCAATTATTTTTGAGGCTTTATCTAAGATTTTCTTTTTTTGATTTTTATCAAAACCATCCAAACAAGCATATTGAGTTGAGAATTTTTCAGGAATTACATCATGATGAGTAATAACAAATGGTTTTTTTCCGAGAAAAGGTGAAAAGTAATCTTTAAAATAAGTTGGGTGAAAAACATCGTAACTCTGTCGAGCAATTTGGATAGCACTATTCAGCCTATTTACGTGCGAAAAGAGCAAATTGGTCTTTGCATAACCCAAGAAGAACCCGAATGGAGTTATATTCTTTATGTCTCCGTTTTTTAGATAATCATTATTTGAGAATTTTATGGCTAGCTCAACATCTACACCTTGTTCGTATTTTAAATTATACATCAAGTCATAGAAATATCTTGCTACTCCGCCATATTTTGCACCCGAAAACGATTGGTGATCATAAAGAACTTTCATAAAATAGAAAAAGTAGGACGTATCGGGCTCGAACCGATGACCTTCGCCTTGTCGAGGCGACACTCTAAACCAACTGAGCTAACATCCTGTTTTTGAATAAGTTATAGTACATTTTCTAAAATAAATCATTTGATAATCAAAACTAACATCAAATATTCTGATACTATTATAACTATACTGCAAAAATTGTGTTGCAAATATATACCTAAATCTGTTTGGTAACAATTAATAATGATAAACTTTCTTTGAAGGTACTCGCAATAAAAGTACGAAACCAATAATAAAAAATACTAAAATCGTCAGAACTGAGTTTCGCATACTTCCAGTAAACTGACCGACGAAGCCAAAAATAAAAGTACCAAGTGTGATGGCAATTTTTTCTATTATATCATAAAACCCAAAATAGGATGCTGTGTCGGTCGTATTATTGGGAATTAATTTCGCAAATGTTGAGCGAGAAAGCGATTGAATTCCACCCATCACTAAGCCAACTACTGCCGCAATTACATAAAATTCGTTTTGAGTAGTAGTGAAATAAGCCGCTAGAGGCATAAATGACCAAATAAAGATAAATATCAAAAGACCCTTTGTATTTCCGAATTTACTCGACAACCATGAAGCCAAATATGAACCTGGAATTGCAATTAATTGAATCAATAAAAGCGTAATAATAAGTCCTTGTTTTTCGATGTGCAATTCTTTGTCTGCAAAAATTGTGGCTACGTAAATAACTGTCATTACGCCCATATCGTAAAATAAAAAAGCCGTCAAAAACTTCGTGATTAGTTTATTTTTTCTAACTTCTTTGATAACTTTTACTAATTCTTGCACACCAGTTGTCAAACGTCCAGTTTTGAATGATTTAGGTTCATCTTTTGGTAAATAATAAAACGGAATTTGAGCAAATAATGCCCACCAAATACCAACCGTAAGGAATGAAATACGAGCCGTAAAGCCAGAATCAGAATCAGCTTGAGTCAAACCAAAGAGGGTCGGCTGCATAATCATTAATAGGTTGACTATCAATAAAATAACACTACCAATATAGCCCATTGTGAAGCCTTTAGCACTCAAACTATCGAGGCGATCTTCGGTGGCAATTACTGGTAAAAATGAGTTGTAGAAAACAATACTCCCACCCCATCCAATAATTGAAAGTCCGAAAGCAATGACGATAGGATTTATGTTTCCTTTTGTAAAAAAGAAAAAATAAGCACAACTTGCGGCTCCAAGATAGCAGAAAGCCTTCATGAAAAACTTACGACGTCCGCTCGAATCGGCCATTGGCGTAAGAATTGGATTGAGAATTACAAGCAGAAGTGTAGCAATCGAAATGGTGTATGAATACAAAACTGAATTTTGAATCTGAAACCCGAAGAAATCAACAATATCGTTTACGACTTTTCCATTGGCATCTTTTTCGGATGTTGTTGCCAAAAAATACATCGGAAAAACTACAGTCGTAATTACGAGGTTATGCACCGAATTTGCCCAGTCATACATTGTCCAAGCGTTCAGCACTTTCTTTTGATTCTTTTCAAACATGGCATTTTAGGGTTAATTTGTTTGCTAACTTATGATTTATACCTTTCTTTTAATGCAATAAATTCTTTTTCGTAATTTTTATCAAGTGTTCCCATCGCTCTATCCCAAAAACTAAAATACAATCCGTAATTATTTTTAAAATAATGATGATGCTGATTGTGCATTACCGAGCTGTTAAGCCATTTCCAAAACCAATGTGTATGTCCATCTTTCGGAAGCCATTCCCAGCCTAAATGTCCATAAACATTGTAAGAAGTCATAAAAACAAGAAATGCCATCATAATGATTGGGTGCAAAGGTAGCACAAAAAAAAAAAAAAAAAAAATTCCAGCTTCAACAAAGCCTTCAAGTGGTTGAAATGAAAAAGAAGTCCAGGGACTTGGGTTGGTTGATTGATGATGTACTTTATGGAAATACTTAAATAGTTTTGGATGGTGCATTAATCGGTGCATCCAATAAAAATAGGTATCGTGAATGAGCAAAGTCAGAAAAAATGATACTATGAAATAGCCCCAACCATAATCAGAAATCTTGTAGTAAGTCAAGGTATAAGGTCGAATTATAGGATTGAAAAGCAAAACCCCAACTATTCCAAAAATAAGAAATGTTATTAACGAGTAAAGTATTTCACGTTGATAATCGGTAGTTTTTGGAAATTTTAGTTGAATCTTTTTGTAAGATATTTTCTTTTTGAACCCAACATAGTATGTCAAAAAGGCTATTCCTGCAATGACTAAATATCTAATGAGACTCGCAGTGAAAATGAAGGTAAAGAGTTGATATATATTTTTAGAAAAAAACATAGTCTATTTAATGGTTTTAATAACGATATTTTTGTTAAAAAGAACACTTCTCAATTCTCTTGCAAACTCAACGGCATGAGTTCCGTCACCGTGAATACAAACCGTATCTGCTTTTAAAGAAACTTCTTTGCCTTCGGTCGAGATTACGCATTGTTTTTCAATCATCATAATTACTTGATTGACAGCTTCTTGTGGGCTTTCAATCAAGGCATTCGACTGTGTACGAGGAGTTAGACTTCCATCGTTTTGATATGTACGGTCGGCAAAAACTTCGGAGGCGGTTTGTAAACCTATGTTTTCGGCTTCGGTAATTAAATGACTTCCCGATAAACCATACAAAATCAAATCTGGGTGAATGGCTTTTGTAGCTTCGGCAATGGCTTTTGCCAACGTAGCATCTTTAGCCGCCATATTATACAACGCACCGTGTGGTTTTACGTGATGAAGTTTTCCACCCAACGCTCTGACAGTGCCAAATATCGCTCCAATCTGATACACACAAATATCATATACTTCTTGCGGAGATAGTTGCATATTTCTTCGACCAAAACCTTGTAAATCAGGAAATGCAGGATGAGCCCCAATGGCAACGTTTTTTTCGATAGCCAGCTTTGCGGTTTTTCGCATAATAGAGGCATCGCCCGCATGAAAACCACAAGCAATATTGGCCGATGAAATGAGTTCCATTAAAGCCGTATCATTTCCCATTGGCCAAGCACCGAAGGCTTCGCCCATGTCGCAGTTGAGGTCAATTATTTTGTTTTTCATTGAAAAATCTAATGCTTGCTTTTAGTTTTTGGAGTTCGAGTTCTTGCTGAATCAATAAATCTTCTGCTTCTTGAATCGAAACCTCTTTAAATTTAATTGTGTCGTTTACATTACTTTGAGCCAGTTTGGGCAAATCGACCGAAATAATGTTTCCAAGTCTCGGATAGCCGCCACTGGTCTGGTGGTCGGCCATTAAAACGATTATTTGTCCACTTGGTAAAAGCTGAATTGTGCCAAAATCTACTGCCGAACTAACCAATTCTTTCTTTACGCCAACTTCCAAAGGCTCAGCATTCATTCTAAACCCCATACGGTTAGAGGCATTGGAGATTGTAAAGCTTTGGTTTTTAAAGGTTTGTTTGCTGTTTTTAGTCAATAAATCAAATTCGTTGCCTTCGGTGAAGCGGATTGTTTTTTTGAGAGATAGGTTACAAGGCTGTCCTACATAAGGCAAAAAAACAGATTTGCCTTGTTTTACTGCCAAATAAGCTCGGCTGCCAGCAATTATTTTTTTAAATCTAAGAATACTTCCTGCTTTGACCAAAATTAATTTCCAATTTACAATTGCTTCGTTATCTATCGTTGGCGAAAAATCTGCCCCACCGACTATAATTGTAGCATCCTTTTCAAAGAGTATTTCGGGAGCTGGAAAGTGCATTTCCAAAACAGGCTGATGTTCGTCGTTTTGTAGAGCAATGTTCAGAACTCTTGCCGAAAACCTGTCCATTGCTCCGCTCGGATTTATACCCAAGTGTCGAAGCCCATTTTTTCCTAAATCTTGGTACGTTGAAAGTATGCCTTTCTTGATAAGTTTCACTTCTAAGTTTTTTTTAATATTAATCACTTTATCTTAGCGATGATTCTCTGATGACTAATTGTGTATCAAGCACAACTGTCTCGGGTTCAATCTTGTCGGTTTCAAGTTGTTTGAGTAGTAATCTGACGGCCTGAGTTCCCATTTCTCTAATCGGCTGACTAATGCTTGTTAGCGATGGTGTAAGATACATACAAGCAGGCTCGTTATTAAAACTCACCATTGCAACATCATCGGGTATTCGCAAACCACGCTGTTTTAGTGCATACATGGTTAAGAATGCAATACTATCGCTCATTGTCAGAATGCCATCGGGTGGACAACTCAGGCTCATCATGTTAGTAGCTTGAATGATAGTGCTATCTTGTGTAAAGTCGCTATGGCTCACGTATTGCTCTTCATATTGAAGACCGTTATTCATGATTGCTTCTCTGAAACCATCTAAACGTTGGTTGCTGATTTCGAGATGTGGAGGCCCTGCTAAACAAGCTAAACGACGACAGCCTTTTTCGATTAAGTGTGAAGTTGCCTTAAATGCCGCTTGTTTGTTATCAACAATTACCTTTGAACAATCAATTTTATCAGTATATCTATCAAATAAAACCAAAGGGATTTGTTTCCTGATGAGCCGATTTATATGGTCGTGGTCGAGCGAATCTCGAGCCAGCGAAATAATAAAACCCTCAACCTGAGAATTAAGCATATTTTGAATTTGAGCTATCTCTCGTAGATATGATTCGTTGGTTTGGCAGACCATCACACTGTAGCCAGCCTGCATAGCAGCATCTTCGATACTATTGAGCATCGAAGCAAAAAAGTAGTAGCTCAAAGCTGGAACAATCACACCTATTGTTTTGGTTCGATTGCCCACTAAATTCTTGGCTAACTGATTGGGCTGGTAGTCCATTTCTTCCGCCAATTTCAGAATGGCACTTTTGGTATCGGGATGAATTTCGGGCATACCACGTAATGCCCTCGATACTGTAGAAACAGAAACATTTAAAGTTTGTGCAATATCCTTTATAGTTACTGGGGTTCTTCGTAGCATGAGGTATAAAATATGATTTTTTTTATATTTTTTAAATAGCAATTAGATTCTCAAATATAGTTAAAATATTTAAGCACTAAAATTAATATAAATTTTTAAAGAGATTTTATGAAGTTTAGTATATGTGCAAACGTTTGCGGTTACGTTTGCGGTTACGTTTGCAAAATTTATTAAAATGTTTAACCGATTTTCTAATATTTATTCTTTGAAAATTAATAATTATAGTATATATTTATGAATATTAAATAAATATGGCGGTACATGAACAATTAAATTAATTTAGGTTCATGTTTTTAAAAAAAAATATTTATTGTACTTTTCCAATAACCTTAATTTTAAATCGAATGAAGCAAAACTACCTTAACAAGTATTATTTTTCATTATGTTTCCTATTATCATTTACATCATTTGGGCAGTCGAAACTTGATGTAAAAAAAGAATTTGAATTTGCTGCCAAACAGTATGAAGGCATGCTTGCAGCACACCAAGATTTAAGTAAATTTCCGCAATCAACCCAGCCTGATGGTTCACCGAGGGATATGAAATCTGAGTGGTGGTGTAGTGGTTTTTTCGGTGGCTCGTTATGGTATATTTATCAATTCAATCACGAACAAAAATGGAAAGAGGCTGCCGATAAATGGACGATGGCGGTTGAAAAAGAAAAGTTTAATACCCGCACGCACGATTTGGGCTTCATGCTCTATTGTCCGTTTGGTAATGGTTATCGACTTACAAAAAATCCTATTTACAAAGATGTGATGCTTACAGGAGCAAAATCTTTGGCAACTCGATTTAACCCTAAAATTGGTTTAATTAAATCGTGGGAAAGTTTTAAAGGCGGTTACAAATATCCTGTTATCATTGATAATATGATGAACCTTGAGTTTTTGTTTTGGGCAGCTAAAGAATCGGGCGATAAAAGCCTTTATGATTTGAGTGTCACGCACGCCGATAATACGATGAAAAATCATTATCGTTCTGATTTTAGTAGCTACCACGTATTGTTGTATGGTGAAAATGGAGAAGTTTTGGCCAAGAAAACGCATCAAGGTGCAGCTGATGAATCGGCTTGGGCAAGAGGACAAGCATGGGGACTTTATGGTTATACTGTGATGTATCGTGAAACAAAAGATAAGAAATACCTTGATTTTGCACGTAATATTGCCAATTTCTACCTAAAAAATCCTACACTTCCAGCCGACATGATTCCGTATTGGGATTTTAGCAAACAAGGCGAAGAACGTGATGCTTCAGCAGGAGCAATTTGTGCCTCAGCATTATTAGAATTAAGTACTTATGGTGGAAAAGATGCCAAAACTTATTATAATTCAGCCGTAAAAATGCTCGAAACATTATCTACGCCCGCTTTTAAAGCAGAAATCGGAAAAAACAATCATTTTATTTTGATGCACAGCACGGGTCATAAACCTGGTAATTCAGAAATTGATGTGCCGCTTGTCTATGCCGACTATTATTATTTAGAAGGGCTGTTGAGATATGAAGCCTTGAAAAACAAGCGTAAATTATTTTAGGAATTAATTATTTACAGAAGCTACGTAAGATAGCATAAAAGATTATTTTTGGTCGTTGAGCGAAGTCGAAATACCCAAAAATGAAGGGATTCAGCTTAGCCACCAAATTTTCAGGTTTTGCGTAATCTCTAACTTACACAGCCTAATAAAGATTACTTATCAATATTTATTCAAACTCAATTCTCTTATTCTATTATGAAAAAAAATCTACTGTTTACTCAGTTGATGAAGAAGACTGCCAAAGGTAGGCTTATTTACACTGTTTTAGCTCTATTCTGCATGATAAGTGGCTATGCAAATGCCGCTGATATCACGATTACAGGAAAAGTTAGCGATGCCGAAAAGGGCGAAATATTACCAGGGGTAAGTATAACAATCAAAGGAACTTCTCGTGGAGCAACTACCGATGGTAAAGGCGATTATACGATTAAAGTTCCTAACAAAAATTCGGTTTTGGTATTCAGTTTTTTGGGCTACGAAAGCCAAGAAATTGAAGTTGGAAATCAGACAATTATTAGCGTAAGTATGATTGCCGATTCTAAGTCGCTCGAAGAGGTTGTTGTGGTTGGTTATGGTACTCAAAAGAAAGTTAACTTAACTGGGGCGGTTTCGACCATTGATTCAAAAGCTATTGAAAATCGACCATCAAGTAACTTAGCCAATGCTTTACAAGGTACAAGTCCAGGTTTGATTGTTACACGTTCAAGTGGGCAACCAGGTAGTGAAGGTATCGGAATTCAGATTCGTGGAGCATCATCAGCCAATGGAAATATTGAACCTTTGGTCGTACTTGATGGGGTAACTGTACCAGGAAATACGCTTCAAACAATGAACCCTAATGATGTAGAAAGCATTAGTGTACTCAAAGATGCAGCTGCAGCTTCAATTTATGGAGCTCAAGCAGCGGGTGGTGTAATTTTGATTACAACAAAAAAAGCAAAATCGGGTAAAGTGAAATTTAACTATTTAGCTCAACAAGGTACAGACTGGTCGATAAATATTCCAAGCCGAATGACACTTTTGGAAGAAGCTGAATTTTCAAATTTAGCCAAGAAAAATTCAGGAGCTGGCCCTGAATATACCGATGTAGACCTTCAGAGAATAAGAGATAATGTGCCGTATGTGGT
The DNA here is from genome assembly GCA_027486845.1 of Cytophagaceae bacterium. GTDB lineage: Bacteria > Bacteroidota > Bacteroidia > Cytophagales > Spirosomataceae > Emticicia. The sequence continues at coordinate 78,219 of JAIXOL010000039.1, read as the reverse complement.
AAATCCTGCCGATACTACCACATATTTGTTTTATAATCAAGAACCATTGACCGACCAAATTTTGAAAAAATATTCGTCGATGACTACCCAAAACTTGAGTATGTCAGGCGGAAATGACAAGTTAAACTTCTTATTATCAGGTGGTTATTACGGTAAAGATGGAATCTTCAAAGTTGGCCCAGATAATTATAAACGTTATAATGTACGCCTAAATATGGGGGCTCAATTGAGCAAAATATTTTCGATTGATACCCGTTTGTCTTATACCAAAGACCAACAAGATGCGGTTTCAGGTGGACTGAATGGTCAAGGTGTTATCTATGAACTTTACCGTTTGCGTACTCGTACACCATTTTTCACTCCTGATGGACAGTACAATGGAGCTGGCTCGGCTGCAACAGCTTATGCACGACTTGAATCAGGTGGATATAATATTTTGAAAAGAGATTTTTTTGATGGAACTGCTACTTTACGAGCGAATAATATTGTTAAAGGTCTAAGACTTACGGCTGTTGCAGGTACTCAATATCGTCTTTCGGATAGAAAAAACTTTGCACGAACAGTGCCACTTTGGGGACGAGGAAAGATTTTAAGCTATGTAAATCAGGTAAATAGCTACAATATTACCGAAGATTTGGTAAACAATACAAACTTACAGTTATTGGCAAATTATGATATTGCTATTGCTAAAAAGCATAATTTAGGCATATTGTTAGGTTATAACTACGAAAATTTTAGACAAGAAAGTGTAAGTGCAGGAGCAACCAACTTGGTAAGCAACGATTTGCCAACACTTAATTTGGGCGATGATAAAACAAAAACTAACAGTCAGTTTATCGGAACAAATGCTTCGCAATCAGTTTTCAGTAGATTCAATTATAATTATGATGGTAAATACCTTATTGAGGCAACTATCCGACGTGATGATAACTCAAAACTTGCACCAGGCTTGCGTGTAAAGTATTTTCCATCTGCTTCAGCTGGTTGGAATCTGCACCGTGAGGCATTTATGAAGGATGTAAACTTCCTTTCTGAATTTAAACTTCGTGCCTCTTGGGGTCGCTTGGGTGGTGCTTTGGGCGGAGGTATCCTTGGAAATTACGATTATCTTAGTCAGTTGAGTCGTGGTTCTACCTTAGTTTTGGGCGATTCTCGTGCTTCATATCTATTTCAAGGCTCTATTCCATCACAATCACTTTCTTGGGAAACAATCGAAACAACTAACTTTGGTATTGATGTAGGTTTATTCAAAAACAAACTCACAATCAACGGTGATTATTACGTAAAATATAACCGTAATATGCTTACCCCACAAAACTTACCTGCGGTGATTGGTATAGGCACACCTCGAAAAAACAACGGTGAATTGAAATCATGGGGTTGGGAATTAGAAGCACGTTATAGAGGACAAGTAGGTAAAGATTTCTCATATACGATTGCCGCAAACCTTTCGGATAACCAAAATGAGTTGATAAATTTTTCAGCAAGAAATATTGTTGGAGCAGGCACAAATGGTATTGTAGAAGGCTATCCACTGAGTAGTATTTTTGGCTATAAAACAGATGGTTATTTTACAACAGCCGATGAAGTAAAAGCATGGGCATTTCAAGATAACCGAACTGGTGCCGGCGACGTAAAATATTTAGACCTCAATGGAGATGGTAGAATTAATGTTGGAAAAGGTAATACCACCGACTTCGGTGATCTCGTATATCTTGGTACAACTCAACCTCGCTATGTATTTGGTACAACCCTTGGGTTCAACTTTAAAGGTTTCGATTTTATGGCATTTATTCAAGGAGTTGGGCAACGTTCGTTCAGACCAGAAACTCAAACAATTGCTCCGCTTATCGTAACTTGGAAACAAGCATTGGGCATTCACCGAGATTATTGGACCCCTGAAAACCCCAACGCCTTATACCCTCGTCCGTTTCAAGGAGGCGACCACAACTATCGTGTGTCTGACAAATGGTTATTGAATGGTCGTTATGCACGCTTGAAAAACCTGCAAGTGGGTTATACAATTCCAGAAAAAATATCGGGTAGATTAAAAATTTCGAGAGCCAGAATATTCTTCTCGGCACAAGATATTCTTACATTCTCGAAATTAGGACAATTTAAAGGGTATTTTGACCCCGAACAAAGAGATAATATCGAAAACGATTATCCATTTTTTGCTACTGCTTCGGCGGGTATCAACTTAAATTTTTAAGTTATTACAAACATAAAAATCTGATAATCAACGATTAACCAATTAAAATATTTTCTTATGAAATCTAAATTCAAATATATCCTTTCCACTTGTCTGCTGTTTTTGGGCATGACAGCTTGTGAAGTCAACCGTCTTCCCGAAACATCAATCAGCGATGAAACATTTTGGCGTTCGGAAACTGATTTGATTGCGGCAACTAATTATTTATATACATTTATTCCAGCATTTAACAATGAAGATGTTTGGTCTGACGACGCAATCGGACTCACCGCAAATAACATAAGTGATGGCTCACGTCTTGCACCAGCTACTGATGCTAGTTATAATAATTCTTACGTATTGATTAGAGCGGCCAATAATATTATCGAAAAAGCCCCTCGTTCTTCAATAAATACCAGTGCGACGGTAATTGATAGATACGTAGCTGAAGCTCGTTTTTTTAGAGCTTGGGGCTATTATAGTTTAGTTCAAAGATATGGAAATGTGCCATTGATTCTTAAAATATTAGATGATTCTTCGCCAGAATTAACAGCACCAGCCAATACAAGAGAGGAAATTATTTCTCAAATTTATCAAGACCTTGATTTTGCTGCATCTAAATTACCAACAATGGCAGTACTCGGAACTGGAAATTTTGGTAGAATTTCAAACACAGGTGCATTAGCCTTCAAGGCCCGTGTGGCACTTTTTGAAGGAACCCGATCTAAGTTTCATAACTATGGCAACTCAAAAACGCACCTTACTTTAGCAGCAGCAGCAGCAAAAGCAGTGATTGATAGCAAACAGCACAGCCTTTTTGCGAACTATTTTAATCTCTTTCAGTATGAAGGCGAAGGACTACAAAACAAAGAAAATATCATTGTAAAACAGTATGGTGTTAGCTTAATCGACCGAGTTTTGGTGCATACATACTATAGAGGAACAATTGAAAACGGCAATAAAAGCCCAACCAAAAGTTTGGTTGATTCATATTTAATGAGTGATGGTTTACCGACCACAAAATCGCCTTTATATAAAACTCCAACAACAACATCGGAGGTCTTTACCAATCGTGATGACCGTTTGATTCAAACAGTTATGAAAAGAGGCGACCCTTATATTTTTACCAAAAAAGTATTTGATGTAGCCAATATCGTTTTCCAAAAAACAGGTTTTTGTTTTAGAAAATTTTCAAACATTGACGATTGGAATACGCAAGCTTCTTCAATCGACCGTCCTGTGCTTCGATATGCCGAAGTATTATTGGCGTATGCCGAAGCAAAGTTTGAATTGGATGGTGCAATAAGCGATGCTGACTTAGATTTATCTATCAATTTGCTTCGTACAAGAGGCAAAATTGCTAAATTGACCAATGCATTCGTAACAACAAATGGTTTGAATATGCGAGATGAAATACGCCGTGAACGACGTATAGAATTGGCTCAAGAAGGACATCGTTATTGGGATTTGATGCGTTGGAAAACCGCTGAAATTGAATTACCAAAGCCAGTTTTAGGTAATTTCTTCTTTAAAACTGAATTTGGAGCTAATACGCCTGCAGTTTTAACACCGGATGGTTTTATTTTAGTTACTGCAGCTAATTTCCGTAAATTCGACCCAACAAAAGATTATTTATGGCCATTGCCTTTGAACGAGATTTCGTTGAATCCTAACCTCAAGCAAAATCCAAATTGGTAATAATATTCTCAAAAACTGCCCTTTCTGTTTTGTCAGAAAGGGCTTTTATTTGCATTTTTATGAAAAAACTTTTTTCCCTTCTGATTATTTGGTTTTGTACCATTGCATGTAAAAAAGACGAAACCACCCCACTTGCTAACCTACCCGCCAACCTTAAAAATCTTAAAATAGAGCATCCACGCCTATTTCTGACCGACCAAAAACTCGAAGAATTAAAGTTAGCTAGAAAGACTGATGCAGTTTTGGATAAGTACGTCAATGCTGTGATAGCTAATGCAAATTCGATGGTTACAAAACCAATGCTTACTCGTGTACTGATTGGCCCAAGATTATTAGATGTCAGTAGGGAATTATTGAAACGCACTTCGCACCTTGCAATGGCATTTCGTTTTACAGGAGATAAGAAATATTTAGACGCAGCCGTAAATAACATGAAAGTTGTATGTGAATTTACAGACTGGAATCCTTCACACTTTTTGGACGTGGCCGAAATGACCAACGGAGTAGCCATAGGATACGATTGGCTCTATAACGATATGAACAAAACTGACCGTGAAACGATCAGAAACGGCCTGAAAATCAAAGGGTTATCGGAATACCGAAAATCTTATGAGTCTTCTTGGTGGCACAAAGGAGATAATAATTGGAATCAAGTTTGTAACGGTGGATTGCTCGTCGGATCTTTAGCAATTGCCGAAACAGACCCAACTTATGCCAGTGATTTTATTCCGAAAGTTGTACCTAACTTAGCTTTCTCAAACAAATTTTATGCTCCAGATGGTGCTTGGTACGAAGGCCCAGGTTATTGGTCTTACGCAACTGAGTATTTATCTTATGGAATGTCAGCCCTACAAACATCATTGGGCGATATGTATGGACTCGAAAAAACAGAAGGCTTATCGAAATCGGGTTTAGTACCCATGATTTGTGCAGGCCCGACTAATTTTATTTTAAATTTTGCAGATTCGGGCGAAAATAGCAAGGCTACGTCCTCATCAGCTATGTTTTTTCTTAGTAATGTTTACAATAATTCGCAAGTTTCAAATTATCTCCACAATTATATCAAAAGCTCAAATGCTCTTGCTACGCCGTTCCATGTGGCATGGTATAAAGCACAAAGTTCGGAGGCAGCTAGCCCACCACTTGATTATTTCTTGAAAGGTGATATAAATGAACTGGTCTTTTTGAGAAGCAGCTGGACTGACCCTAATGCATCGTGGATTGGTGTAAAATCAGGCATTAATAGCTCGAACCACTCACATCTTGACCTTGGAAATTTTGAACTTGATGCCGGTGGTGTCCGTTGGGCAAAAGATTTGGGTTCGGATGATTATAACTTAGAAGGTTACTGGACAATGGGCGTAAATGGAAAACGCTGGTCATATTACAGAATGAATTCTTTCAGCCATAATGTACCACTTTTGGGTAATAAAAACCAATATGAATTGGCAAAAGCTAAGTTTACAAACACTGATTTGAATGTCGCTACGCCATCGGCAATCCTTGATTTGACCGAAGCCTATCGAGAATTTTCATCTAAAAGTACAAGAAAAGTTAGCCTAACAGACAGTCGAAAAAACTTTTTGATTGAAGATAGTCATACACTGACAAAAAGCACTGAAGTGGCTTGGGGAATGACGACTGCCAATACCATAGAACTTGTAAAAGGTGGAAAAGCAATTTTACGAAATGCCACCATTACCTCAAAAACACTCGAAGCAGAAATTATTTCACCCAAAGGTGTTGAGTTTACTGTCGAATCAGCTTTACAGAAAGCTCCCGAAAAATTGAACACGGGTCATTCGAGATTAATGCTCCGTTTACCTAATCAAACTGGACAAGTGAATGTCATTATCAAACTTTCGCCAAAAGGATAATCAAAATATTTATATGAAAAAGTTTCAAGTGGCTGAATATACAATTGGAGTTGACTTATAATATTTCTCATATCATTAGTTTATTTATTACAGGTATTTTTTTTCATTGGTCAATTTCTCGTAGAAATCAACAAAATATATCAAATATGCTCAATTCTGTCAAATCAAAACTGCTTTTCACATTTTTGTTTTTATCATTTATTTCACTAGAAACACTTTTGGCACAAACTCCAAAGATGTATTTTAGTGATACTTATATCGCAAATCGACCATTTGCCAAAGACCCTTATGTGATTTTTTTTAAGAATAAATATTGGATGTATTATACTGTGCCAGATGAATTAAAAAAAGTATTGCATATCGGAATTGCGACAAGTAATGATTTGAATAATTGGGAAAAAGTCGGCGATATATTTGGAGTGAAAGGGAGTGTAGAAGAAAATGGTATATGTGCACCAAGTGCATTAATAAAAGATGGCGTGCTGCATCTTTTTTACCAAACATACGGAAATGCAAAATTAGATGCTATTTGCCATGCTTATTCTAAAAACGGATTGGATTTTGAAAGAGACCAAACAAACCCTATTTTCAGACCAAAAATAAGCGATTGGTCATGCGGAAGAGCAATTGATGCTGAAGTTATTGCATTTAAAAACCAATACTTTCTTTATTATGCTACAAGAGACCCAAGCTATAAAATTCAGCAACAAGGTGTAGCAACTGCATCCATTAATAGTAATTTTAACAGAAATAGTTGGTCAGAAATACCAAATATGCCCATGTTGAAACCCGAATTAGATTGGGAATTAAAGTGCATTGAGGCGGCTTCTTGTATAAAAAAAGGCAGGTATTTGTATATGTTTTATGCTGGTGGATACAATAATGAGCCTCAACAAATTGGTGTTGCCAAGAGTAAGGATGGAATTCATTGGAAACGATTATCAAATGATCCATTTTTGAAGAATGGAAAAAAAGGAACATGGAACGAAAGTGAAAGCGGACATCCAAATATATTGAAAGCTGAAAATGGAAAATATTACCTTTTTTTTCAGGGGAACAACGACAAAGGCAAAACTTGGTATTTATCAAATGTTGAAATTGGTTGGAATAAAAAAGGGCCTTTTTTGAAAACTGAATAGATGATACAGTATAAATTCAAAATCATGAATAAATTAATAAAATGAAAATTAAACTAATTATTTTATCCTTTTTGACCTTATTTAAGGCCTTTTCTCAGAATCTACCATCACATCCGAGAATATTATTGTTGAAAAACGAAGAAAATACTATTGCTAAAAACATCAAAAACGACCCAAATTGGGCAAAACTTAATCAAGTTATCATAGATGAAAGCAATAAAATTATTACACTTCCAACATTAGAAAGAATTCAAATTGGCCGTCGATTATTAGATAAATCAAGAGAATGTTTGCGAAGAGTATTTTTCTTGTCATACACGTACCGTATCACAAAAGATAAAAAATATTTAGATAGAGCCGAAGCTGAACTCGTAAAAGTGTCACAATTTAGCGATTGGAATCCGAGTCATTTTTTAGACGTTGCTGAAATGACAATGGGTGTTTCGATTGGTTACGATTGGCTTTACGACGATTTATCGACAACTTCAAAAGAAATCATCAAAGAAGCTATTCTAAAAAAAGGAATTGAGCCATCGCTTGATAAAAAATATAATAGTTGGCTAAAAGCCTCACACAACTGGAATCAAGTCTGTAATGCAGGAATGACCTACGGAGCATTGGCGATTTATGAAGAAAATCCAGCACTTGCCCAACAAATAATCGACCGGGCGATTGAATCAATCAAACTACCAATGGAAGATTATAAACCCGAAGGAGCATATCCTGAAGGGTACAGCTATTGGGGCTACGGAACGAGTTTTAATGTGATGTTTTTAGATGCAATCCAACGAGTTTTGAAAACTGATTTTGGTTTATCAGCAACAGCAGGATTTCTAAAAACGGCTGGATATATGCAAAACATGGTGGGTTCTTCTGGCAAAAATTTCAATTATTCTGATGCTGGAAATGGTAGCGGACTTAACCCTGCAATGTTTTGGTTTGCCAATAAAACCAAAAACTCAAGCCTTCTATTTACCGAAAAACAATATTTACAAGGAAAAGACAAATCAATGCAACGAGATAGACTTTTGCCAGCTACAATGATTTGGGGCAAGGACATAAGTTTAGCAAAAGTTACCGAGCCGAAAGAACTGATTTGGGTTGGACAAGGAAAAAATCCAGTCGCAATGATGCGTACTTCTTGGTCGAAACCTGATGCGATTTACGTGGGTTTAAAAGCTGGTTCGCCCTCCGTCAATCACGGGCACATGGATGTTGGCTCGTTTGTGATGGATGCTAACGGCGAACGCTGGTCGATGGATTTTGGCATGCAAGAATACGAATCGCTCGAATCGAAAGGTGTCAAACTCTGGGGAATGACACAAAATTCGGAGCGTTGGCAGGTGTATCGTTATAATAATTTAGCTCACAGCACACTTGCTTTCGATAATGAATTTCAGAAGGTTGAAGGATATGCTTCCATCAATCATTCTTCCAAAAATCCAAATTTTTTAAGTGCAACCACTGATATTAGTTCAGTTTATAAAGGTAAGGCAACTTCTGTCAATCGAGGATTGGCTATTATCGATAAAAAATATGTTTTGGTAAAAGATGAAATAACAGCGGCTAAAAATGAGACAACAATCCGATGGGCAATGCTCACGCCAGCTGAAGTAAAAATCAATGAAGATGGAACTGCCGAACTGACCCAAAATGGCAAAAAACTTCAATTAAAAGTTAGTAGCCCGAGTAATGTTACGTTGAAAACATGGTCAACTCAAGGTTCGCATGATTATGATGCCCCAAATACGGGTACAACTTTGGTAGGTTTTGAGATTAAAATTCCTGCCTATAGTAGTAATTCTATAGATGTTTTATTGATTCCCGAAGAAAATAAAGTAATTTCAAAGACAAAAATTCTTCCGTTGAAAGACTGGAAGTAGTCAAAATTCTATTCACCTTAACCTTTTTTTACGATGACTTATTCAAGAAAAACTTTTTTGAAGCATTTAGGAATAACCACCTTAAGTATTCCTGCCTTATCTTTTCAACAAAAAACGGATTCGCCTAAACTCACCATTGGATTGGCTTCTTATACTCTACGAAAATATTCGGTAGACCAACTCATTGCTATTTGTAAACGCCTCAATATCAAAGAGGTAGCACTTAAAAATTTCCACCTTTCACTTGATGCAAGTGATAGTGAAATTCTAACAACAATCTCAAAACTCAAAGGAGCAGGATTGAATATTTACGGTGGCGGAGTGATTTATATGAAAAACGAAGCCGAAGTTAAGAATGCTTTTCGCTACGCCAAAGCCGCAGGTATGAAAATGATAATCGGTGTACCAAACCATGAATTATTGCCATTGGTAGAAAAATATGTTAAAGAAAACGATATCAAGCTGGCGATACATAATCATGGCCCAGGTGATGAAGTATATCCTACGCCAGCTTCGGTCTATGATAAAATTGTAAATCTCGACAAACGGATAGGTCTTTGTATTGACATTGGTCATGTAGTTAGACTTGGCATGAATCCGATTGAAGCCATCAAAAAATATGGCCATAGAATGTATGATATGCACCTAAAAGATGTCGATGGAACAGTTGCAAAAAGCGAATCTATTCAAATTGGACGAGGAGTAATTGATATGCCTAAACTAATAAAAACACTTAAAGATGTTAATTATCAAGGTGTTATGAGTATAGAATACGAAAAAGATGCTGATAATGCTGAAGGTGGTTTGGCCGAATCGGTTGGCTACGTGCGTGGTATTTTAGATATGATAGATCGTTATTAAAAACTTTTTACAGACAATCAAATGAAACTAATATTCTTCTTTTTAACGCTGTTTTTTACCAATACACTTTTTGCACAAGTTACCCAGCGAAACATTTTTGCCAAAAAGTATTCACTCGACGATGTAAAAAAATCTTTGATACCGCTTAAAGAATATCACCCCTACCCAAAAACTCCTGAAGAATGGCAAGCGGCGGTACCTGATAGTGTTTTGAAAGATATCGTAAAAAATGGCGAAAAACTACTGGATTTTAAGTTTGAAGCAATTTCTGCTACAATATCTTTAGATTATGTTCGTTCGGGTGACCGTGAACGTCATGGAAAATTGTCTTACGGAAAACGAAACGCACTTATTGATTTGATTTTGGCCGAAAGCATCGAAAATAAAGGCCGATTCGTTGAGGCAATTATGAATGGAGTTTGGTCGATTTGCGAAGAAAGTTATTGGGGAGTACCTGCACATATTAGAGGCTTACCCGATGTCGAAAACCCCATTGTAGATTTATTTTCGGCGGAAACAGCTTCTGTTTTGAGCATGGCCGACTATTTTGTTGGTGAAAAATTGGATAAAATCAGTAAACTTCTCCGCAAAAGAATTTACCATGAAACCAATAAACGCATTTTTGAGCCTATGCTCACAAAATCAGATAACTATGGTTGGATGAGCAAAACAAAATCAGTCAATAACTGGAATCCATGGATTATGTCAAATTGGATTTCTGCCACTTTGTTACTCGAAAAAGATGAAAAAAAACGTGCCGAAATGATTTACGGAACATTGCTTGGTACAGATTTATACCTCAATGGACTGGGTGAAGACGGCGGTTGCGACGAAGGTCCAAGTTATTGGTTTGCCGCAGGTGCGAGCGTATTCGACTGTCTCGAATTACTGGGCAATGCCACTAAAAATCAAATCAATATTTATGAAGAGCCACTTATCAAAAAAATGGCTTCGTATGTTTATAAGACCCACATAAGCGGGCATTATTTCGTAAATTTTGCCGATGCCGACCCAAAACTTCGCCCTGATGGATTAATGCTTTATCGTTTTGGCAATGCCTTAAAAGATGAAAAAATGATTCAGATGGGACAATGGGCTTTCAAAAATTTCACTTCAGCTTCGATGGGAGGAAACTATCATCGACCACGCAGAATCGAAAACTATCTGTCTATCAAACAAGTACAGAAAGAATCAACTCCTTATGTGCCAGTCAATGATGCTTGGTTTGGTGATATTCAAGTACTCACAGCACGAGCCAACAATGGATTTTTTATGGCAACCCACGGAGGTCATAACGCCGAAAGCCATAACCACAATGATGTAGGTGATTTTATGCTTTATGCCAATGGCGAGCCTGTTATTATTGATGCAGGTCGTGGAAATTACACGGCTCGTACTTTCTCCGCTCAACGCTACGAGCTTTGGTTTACGCAGTCGCAGTACCATAATTTGCCTATTATCAATGGTTTAGGTCAGAAAGCAGGCCGAGAATTTGAAGCAGTCAATGCCAAAAGTACAATTTCAGATAAAGAGGCAACGCTCAACCTCGATATTTCAAATGCTTACGACAAAAATGCAGGAATAGTATCTTGGAACAGAACCGTAAAATTGAACCGAGTTAAAAACACGGTTGAACTAACGGATGATTATGCTCTGAGTCAAAAGCCAACTTCACTGCAACAAGTTTTTATGACAGTCTGTACGATAGATAATTCGGTCGCTGGAAAAATTACGCTTAAAACCCCAAAAGGACAAATAATAAATCTACAATATGACCAAAAAATTTGGGACGTTTCGACCGATTTACCTTCAACAGAAGGCATGGAATATGTAAGTTTTAAAACCAAATGGGATAATTTACCTGTTCAAAGAATTATTTTGAATAGTAAAAATTTAGCCCAAAAATCAAAAAATTCATTTACCTTAGGAATTAATTAAAACAGAAACTATTATTTCAAAATGAAATATCTTATTATACTTGCACTAAGTGTTTTTAGCTTAGTAAAAGCATTTGCCCAAACTATACATTTATATAATGGTAAAGACCTAAACAATTGGTATAGTGATGTGCCAGCTACCGATAAAGACCCAAATCTTAGAAAATCTTTTATTATCAGAGACGGGAATTTGGTAAGTATGGGAACGCCTCAAGGCCATTTATTGTCCAAGGAAAGATACGAAAACTATCGACTGGAATTAGAATATCGTTTTGCAGGAAAACCTGGAAATTGTGGTGTATTAGTCCATGCATCAATGCCTCGTGCGTTATATGAGATGTTTCCAAAATCTATCGAAGTACAGATGATGCATGAAAACGCTGGGGATTTTTGGTGTATCGTGGAAGATATTAAGGTGGAAAATATGGAAACTAGACGTGGACCAAAAGAAAAATGGGGGATAACTGAAGGAAAAGAGAGAAGAGTTAAAAATTTGACTGATAATTCAGAAAAACCACTTGGCGAATGGAATAAAATGACAATTGAATGCCTAGGCGATAAAATAAAAGTTTGGGTAAATGGCGATATGGTAAACGATGGTTTCGGAGCAACCGCCCAAAAAGGACAAATAGCTCTTCAAGCGGAAGGTGCAGAAGTCGAATTCAGAAAAGTAGATTTAACTCCGTTAAAGTAGTTTTTGGTTATTTTTTATTGGAAAATAGGGCGTCCCTTTTAATCTGTAACTAGCTGATAATAAGAGAATTGTCTAAAAATTAAACCCCGAATATGCACAAACTTGACATATATCGGGGTTTTTCGTATTTTGAGTCTTCCAAAACAATAAAATACAGATTTAATATACGTTATTCGATTTGAATTTTCAAAATTTTTCTAAATTGTACATATTCAAGAATATGACACAAATTGGAGCAATTTACCCAACCATTGATTGGGATGACTTGGTAAAACTTTTACCAGTCAAAACATTCATACTTAGGAGCAACATTTTCGCTACCAAATTAAGTGATGAAAAACTTTTTGAACGTTTCAATACTGACTGAACAATGCTATCACGAAAGCGGACCGTCTTTTGTCTAAGTACTTAAAAGATTTTTCTCTAATTATCAATGACCTTTTCCTCCATCTTTTACTACTTCTTTATCGAAATCAATGCCTTGTTTACGCAAAACCCCTTGGACCACAATTCCGAAAACAAACAGATAAATGAAGCAACCTACCGCCAAAAGGTATGATTGTTGAATACCAAATGAATCGGCAACCTTACCTTGAATAACTGGAATGATTGAACCACCCAAAATCATCATTATTAAGAATGCAGACCCTTGATTGGTGAATTTTCCGAGTCCTGCAGTACCGAGCGAGAAAATACTTGGCCATAAAACCGAACAGAATAAACCACCCGAAATCAAAGAGAAAAGAGCAACTTTACCGGTTGTCATTACACCAATAATAGACATTATTGCACCAAGTGCCGTAAAAATCAATAACAATCGCACGGGCTTTTCTTGACTTGCAAAATAGGCCAAAATTAGGACAGCAACACAAGCTGCATATGGATATAAATCGCTTACATCACCGCTATACAATGAATTTACAATCAAAACGATAGCAAAAGCTAAAAAAGGAATAATTACCATCAGGATTTTCTTCATTGATGCCGATGGATTGAAATTTCCGATAGAGGCTGTCCAACGGCCAATCATCATACTCCCCCAAAAGAGTGAAACATACTTTGAAATTTGAGAGGAATCCAACTTTTCGGTTTCTTTCAAATATTCTCCAAGGTTAGAGCCAATCGTAACTTCAACACCTACATAAACAAAAATAGCTGTCATACCCAATACTGCTTGTGGATAACTAAGCACCGAACCTGCATTTTGAACTGCTCCAGATTTTCCAGCCAATGAATAAATCATGTAGCCAATCATCAAAACACACATGAGTATAAATGTAAATGTGATGGCGATTTCGATAGAAAATGCAGCCGCAACCCCTACGCATAGCACCAAAAATGCCAATGGAAGTCCAATTACGATATCGTTTACTTGAACATCTTCATCATTTTTGATTCGAGGAAGTTTAGAAACCCAAAAAAACAACGCCATTAAGGCAAACAAAACACCTAATATTAAATAAGGTATTTTTACATCTTCGATTGAAGCATTGGCGGCGGCATCTTTTGCAATCGAACCAAAAATTGCGTATGAAACCAAAGCTGGCCCGATTGTTCCGCCTAAGTTATTGACTGCTCCACCTAAATTGATACGTTGAGCTCCTGTCTCTGGTGGCCCAAGTGCAATCATAAAAGGCTGAGTAGCAGTTTGTTGGAGTGAAAAACCAAGTCCAACAATAAATAAACCTGCCAATAATAAATTATAAGAGGCATTTTGAGCGGCAGGGTAAAAAAGGAGCGTACCAACGGCCGAAATCAAAAGACCGATTACGATACCATTTTTGTATCCTATTTTGTTGAGAACGTCGCCACCCATAATGCGTGAAAATATCAAATAAAGGACCGATCCGATGAAATAAGCTGCATAAAATGCAAAGTCCACGAGTTGGGCTTGGGTTTGCGTAAGTATGAATTTTTCTTTAAAAAGAGGTATCAAAATTCCGTTTGATGCTGCAACGAAGCTCCAAAAGAACCAAACGGTCATGAGAGTGTAAAGATGAGAACGATTATTTTGCATAAGTAATAAGGTTAAAATGGAAGTGCAAATAAGCAAATATATACACTATTTCCAAAAGTATTTGTTTTACAAAATTTGTACTCAAGTTTAAAATGCAATCTATCAATGTTAAATCATGATTGATTTGCTTTTTGGCGAAAATTTGGCTTTTGAATAATAAGTGTTTGATTCCAAATAGATTTTCATTTGATAATTCAACCAACCCAAACCTACGAATATTTAAGGTTCAAAATCATTATCTTTAATATTTTGAGCAAAATCAAGTGATTTCTGAAAAGCTTTTTTTGATTCAAGAAAATTATCAACATGCAGAAATCAATTATGAAGTTTACATTTTTTGTTATATGCCGCTTTGGTATTTCTCAGTTTTTCTTAGAAATTTACTGAGTCTATTGTGTAGTAAATCGTATGATTTTTCTCGCGGATTTGGTTATAAAACTCTACAAGAGTCTTATAATATTCTAATTGGCAGTAAATGGTCGATTAGAATCTAACCAAATATAATATTTCCGACCCACAAATCTATAAAGGCAAATAGGTTCTCGGTACGAGTAAAACTTCAATCAAGTTTATAGATTTCAAATCTGAATAGGCAATAATTGAGCTAAACGAAATAACATAAAAAGCGAGTAAAGTACATACAGACGAAACTAAAATATACATTTAACTATACATTTTGTAATTGAAATAGATTTTTTATATAACATTTTAATGCTAATTCTTTAACAAATTAGCCTTTTTATTTGAATAAAGATTACTAATTTTGTTATCGATAGGAGTTGCAATTAAGTATCTAAGTACATCGTTCCTACAATATAATAAATGCATTCATTGTAGCTTTATGTACATTCAGTTTAAAAAATATTATGAAAAGAATTATTTTTCTGGTTTTTATACTTATTTGCAAATTTGCTTCAGGACAGCAAGCACCATCGAGTATTCTTACAGGAAAACTTGTCAGAGTGTCTCTAAAGCTAAAAGATATGAAAGCCCCTGATCCTTTGGATACAAAACGGAAACCAGATAGAAATCCAAAATATCAGGCTTTACGTGAAAAAATCAATAAACGAGTAAGGTTTTCAGTGGATAACCCATTAGCTGATAATAATGATATGGCACTTCAAAAAACAGCTAAAAGTGTAACAAATCGATTGGGAATAAATGGATTAAGTGCTTCTTTTGATGGTGTTGGTTCTGCCGAAAATACGGCTGCTGGCTTCGGGTTATTATCTCCTCCGGACCCAGTGCTAAGTGTAGGCCCAAATCATGTCGTGCAGATGATAAATTTAGTTCATAGAGTTTATGATAAATCAGGAAATCCGCTCACGCCTGCTTTAAAATTTAGTCAAATTGCTTCTACTTCGACTGACGACGGCGACCCAATAACCTTATATGACCACATGGCTGACCGCTGGATTTTACTCCAATTTAGCAGTTTGTTTACTTCCGGAAGGGAATCTTTGATATTTTGTGTTTCGCAAACCAATGACCCAACTGGTGCTTATAATATCTATGAATTTCAAACAACTGGTGTTTTTCCTGATTATCCTCATGTTGGTATTTGGAACAATAGCTATATTGTGACGACCCACAATTTTAATTTGACGGGTACAGCTTATCTTGGGCAAGGCTTTTGGGCTTTTGATAGAAATAAAATGATAAATGGCGAAGCCACTGCTAGGGGCATCGGCTTCAATGACCCTTCAACTGGAGGCTATTTACCTGTAAGTTTTGAGGGATTCAAAACTCCTGAATCAAGTTCTCTACCTACATTTGTGACATATAATGCTGACGAATTTGGCGGTTCTGATGAATTACAGTTGCGTACCTTAACACCGGATTTTGCAAACCCTGCCTTATCAACACTGAATAGCGTCACGGCTCTTCCTGTTGCAGCATTTGATGGCCGTTCTCCATCCTCAAGCCCAATTGAACAACAAGGTACAACTGCTCTATTGGACGCTATTGCCGACAGAATGATGAGTAGAATTATTTACCGAAGATTTGATGAGTATGAGTCGTTAGTAATGAACTACCCAGTTAATGTAAGTGGTGTAAATCCAATCACAGCATCGACTTATCAATCTTCAACACGTTGGTATGAACTAACAAGAACAAATTCTTCAAGTCCTTGGGCAATTAATCAACAATCAACTTATTCACCCACAGCCATTGATGGAGCTACGGGCATAAATCGTTGGATGGGTTGTGCAGGAATTGACCAAAGAGGTAATATCGCTTTAGGATATAGTAGGTCAAGTTCAACTACGTATCCAAGTATTTATTATGCTGAAAGAAAAAAAACTGACCCTGTTGGAACGCTTGGTGCCGAACAGGTTTTTCATGCTTCAACAGGTTCACAGACCAATTCAGGTGGGCGTTGGGGAGATTATTCTGCAATGACAACTGACCCATTTGATGAAGAGACAATGTGGTTTACTGCCGAATATTATGCAACCACCGCTTCGGTTGCTTTTAAAACTCGGATTGGTAGCTTCAAAATTAATGACCCAATTACGACTCCAACGGTACGTTTTAAGTTAGGCGGAACCATTGTTCGTCAAAAGGAATCAATAACTCCAATTAATGCTAATCAATTTTATAAAGATTATCCGATCACACTTGTTATTGACCAAGCACCATCGCAAAATGTAAACCTAACTATTACAAAAACAGGTACTGCTTCTGAAGGTGTCGATTATGATTTGTTGAATGTTTCGCCAATCGTTTTAAATGCCTCAAACTTAGCACAATCCATAACTTTGCGTGTTTATGATGACTCTTTTAACGAAGTAGATGAATACATAGATTTAACATTCAATATTAACGCAAATGGTGGAAATGGAATTGTTGGTACATTTAACCAAAAACATCGAATTACAATAGTTGGTACAACAAGTTGCCCGACTGCAAATATTTCAGTTACTCAAGCTACAACTTTTTGTGAAGGTGATTCTGCTGTTTTAGTTGCAAATACTGGTACTGATTTAACTTATCAATGGTATAAAAATAATGTCTTGATTCCGAGTGAATCTCAGTCGATGTACATTGCTAAAACATCTGGCAGTTATCAGGTTGCAGTGAGCCGTTTAGGTTGTACTGTTTCTTCTTCGCCAATTGTAACAATAGTTAAAGTTGGTACTCCCGCTCCAATTACATTAAGCCGTAATATTAATTTTGGTACCACAATTACGGCTGGTAATGGTTTGCAAGCAAGTGCTATTTGTCCAAGCAGTATCACTTCTACTTATTCTGGTCCAACTATTGGTTATGATGGAGGGATAAAAAGCGGGGCTGACCCACAGGTTTCGATTTCGAGTGGAGGAGAAAGTATTGGTAGTACAAAAATTTCGATTACCTGGAGAAAGAGGAGTAGTGGAGGAATCAATGATTGTGGTACAGTTGGCGGAACAGGAAGACCTTGGTATGACGAAGTGTCTTTTAAAATAAAATCTCCAGATGGTACTATCATCAATCTACTAAATACTGATACTTATGCTATTGGAACCGTTCCACTTGGTTCGTTGACAACAGTATTCGAAGATGGAGGTACTGCGGTGACAGTTGGTTCACTCCCTTCTAATGGCACTTTTGCTCCGATACAATCATTAAATGCTTTGAATGGTTTAAACCCTAATGGCACTTGGACTTTAATTGCCGAAGATGCTGCCTCAATTGATCCACTTTGTGTAGAAAGTTTCTCAATTACTGTGCTGACATCTGGTTCGGGTACTCCAAGCTCAATTACGTGGTATAGTGGTACCTCAGGCAGCACCATCTTAGGAACTGGCCAAGAATTTATTCCGACAAATACTGCCCCCGGTACATATATATACTATGCCCAAGCAAGTTGTTCCGGACTTTTCGAATGTGCAACGAGTGTTCGCAAACCTGTCAGTTTAACAATTTCGCCACCCAATTGCTTATCAGTAGGTGGTACTGTTTCGTCAAATGCAAATGTTTGTTCCGGAAATAATTCATCAACATTAACTCTGACTGGACATACTGGAACAATCATTCGATGGGAATCATCAACTGATAATTTTGTAAATACAACGTCAATCGCTAATACTACTAATGCATTATTTTACAGTAATTTAACTCAAACTACTAAGTATCGTGCCGTTGTAAAAGATGGAGCGTGTCCTGAAGCTTTCTCATCAGTGGCTATAATTACTGTTACTTCAATTAATGCGACCGCAAGTAATAGTGGCCCTTATTTTACAGCTCAGACGATTCAACTAACTGGCTCTGGTGGAAATACTTATAATTGGACTGGTCCAAATGGATTTTCGAGTACACTCAATCCAGTTAGTATAAGTAATTCAACTTTGGCAATGGCAGGTAACTATACTGTTGTCGTTTCACAAAATGGTTGTACCGCAACGGCCACTACATCAGTAATCATTACCGAAAATAATCCATGTTCAGTAATTGTTGAGTACGACTATGTTCAAGCTGGAAATCCCTTTGTGTTTAAGTTTCCATTGGTTAATAACATGGTAATCGCTGAAGTACCAGAACAAACATCTATTTTGGTAAATCCGATTTGTCCATCAATTCCAATAGAGAGTTTCAGAATGAAAATTACTGGTTTACCATATTTACACGAAGTGGTTGAAAATATACCATTATTTGCTTTATTTAATAATACAGAAAATGATGTTTTGGGGAGAAACCTAAGTCCAGGAACTTATATTTTGACAATAACAGGCTATAGCTTGGACAATGGAAAAGGAAGTGTAGTATATGGTCCGATAGATACTCAATTTACTGTTTTAGCTAATAATGCAAGCATTTCTGCTCCATCATTTACCATTCATTCATTGTGTGCAGGAAGTACATTCAATGTCAGTTTTACAACAACGGGAGCGTTTAACCCAGCAAATCAGTTTGATGTACAACTTTCAGATGCTAACGGGACATTCGATAACCCAATAATAATTGGAAGCACTCCAGCGGCTGGAGTTACCGTATGTACAATACCGATGAATATTGCGGTTGGCTCTAATTATAGAATTCGAGTTGTTTCTACAAATCAAACTTTAACAGGAAATAATAGTAGCACAAATCTTAGCTCAGTAACTTCCTCTCTGAATCTTGTTAGTCCAACCAATGATGTTTCTGGCGGAACAACAACGAATCAAGCAAGTCAAACAATTACAGCCACAAATAAAATACTTTCAACTTCCAATACAATCTATAAAGCAGGCAATTCGATTTTATTAAATGCTGGTTTTCAAGCAAATTCAAGTTCAGTTTTCAAGGCTGAAATTATAGGATGTAATTGATAATCAGTTGTTTGTTTAAATCATAAAAGGTTTGATACTCAATACATCAAACCTTTTATAAAAAATATTGATTCAACATCAAACCCCCCATTTTTCTGGGTTAAGTCTCCATTTTTTTAAAGATTCTAATGAATCGGCTGAAATGTAATTTTGAGCAATTGCTTGGTCAATTAGTGCGTTATAATGGCTTAAAGTAACCAATTTTACACCTTTATCGGCAAAATTTTTATCAGCAACTTTAAATCCATAAGTAAAAATAGCCACCATTCCAACAACTTCAATTCCTGCCTCACGAAGTGCATCAACGGCCTTTAATGAGCTTCCACCGGTTGAAATCAAATCTTCAATAACTACAACTTTTTGACCTTTTTCGATGCGTCCTTCAATCTGATTTCCCATACCATGCTCTTTAGGTTTCGGACGAACATATGCAAATGGCAAGCCCAAAGCATCTGCAACCAAAGCTCCTTGTGGAATTCCAGCAGTTGCCACACCTGCAACTAAAGTTGCATCAGGAAAGTGTTTCATGATGGCTTTTGCCAAAGATTTCTTTATAAAAGTACGTCCGTCGGTAAATGAAAGCGTCACACGGTTATCGCAGTAGATGGGTGAGTTCCAACCCGAACTCCACTTAAATGGTTGTGCAGGACTTAATTTTACTGCCTTTGTTTCTAATAATAACGAGGCAATTTTTTGAGATACGGTCATGTCTAAATCAAAGCTCCCAGCCCCAAAGGGGAGTTTAAGCTTGTTGTTTATTTAATGGATAGAACTTGCTAATTTTTTATTTTTAAAATTCCCCTTTGGGGTTAGTGGCTTTTTTTCTTCAACAAAATTTTATCAATACGATTTTTGTCCATATCAATAATTTCAAATTCGTAATCTTCCCACTCAAACCTATCGCCTGTGTCAGGAATTTCTTGTAAAATATGAAGGGCAAAACCTCCAAGAGTATCAAAACCTGTATATTCCTTACGGTTGTTTATAATTACCTCAAACTGATTTAGGAAATCATCGAATGGAAGTGAAGCATCAACTAAAAAACTACCATCTTCACGCTCAAATATATCGTATTCAAATTCATCATCCATCGATATATCACCTACCAACGCATCTAAAATGTCGTTAAGCGTAATAATTCCCATCACACTACCATATTCATCCAAAATAATTCCCATGTGAATACGTTCCTCACGGAATTTTTCCAAAGCTTGATATGCTTGATTGTTTTCAGGAATAAACAACGGTTCTTTTCCAAGATTGTCAAGATGTTGTAATTCAGTTCCCAAATCTTTGCCAAGTAAATCTTTGATGTATAAAAGCCCAGTGATATTATCAATTCCATCTTTACAAATTGGATAAACAGAGTGTTTGGTTTCAATGATTTTCTCGATGTTTTCTTGAATAGAATCCTCTAAGTCGAGATAGGTTAAATCACTACGGTTGGTCATTAATGAAGTGATTTTTCTATCGCCCAAATGAAATACATTTTGTACAATTTCTTGCTCTATTTCGTCAATTGCACCACCAGTTGTTCCTTCTTGAATCATTGATTTTATCTCTTCTTCGGTTACAGAACTGTCAGAAACTTCAATACCTAGAAGTTTAATTATTAGGTCACTACACTTTGTCAAAAGCCAGATAAAAGGCGAGGTTATCGTTGATAAAACATTCATTGGAGCGGCCATCGTCTTGGCAATCGCTTCAGGATTCGACATTCCAATTCGTTTAGGTACTAATTCACCCAAAACTAGTTGTACGAAACCAATAATAACTACAACTAAACCAACTGCGATATTGTCTGCATATTTTAATTCAAGACCAAGCCCTGTAAGAAAATCTTGAATACCAATTGTGAGTGTATTGCCTGAAAAAATACCCGTCAAAATACTGATAAGTGTAATACCAATTTGAACAGTAGAAAGGAAGCGATTGGGAGAATTTGCGAGTTCGAGAGCGGCTGATGCCCTGCGGTCACCGTTTTTGCTGGCTATTTCAAGTTTTGTTTTTCGAGAGGAGATTAAGGCAATCTCCGACATGGAGAAAATACCATTAAGAATGACTAAAAAAAGGATTATTAAAATTTCCATTTAAAGGTTAAACCCTCATTTACTGGGGTTTGGATGATTATTAAGATGCAAAATAAAATATTTTAATCAGAAATTATGCAAAAACAATATTATAATTTTTTTATCTCTCTATTAACTTCCGAAAAAATTCCGAACTTTGCCTCCTAATCACTCTTTTTTTAAGCCTTATGGTTATTTTTATAGACGATAAACTAGTTAGAATTATAAGCATCAAAAAATTTAAGCATCTGAACGGAAATGATTTTGACACAATAATTGATGCTCGCTTGGAATCTTTAAGTCTGAAAAAAATGCATGGCCATGTCATAATTTTGAATGCTTCTGAAGCAACGATTGAAAAGTTTTTTAAGCTTATTCAGCAATCACGAGATGTTGTTTATCAGTCAGTTACACTTATTGTTGAAAATAAACCTACCATCGAAACTCAGATAAAGAATTTTTATAAAGTTGTGAGAGCAGCGGGTGGAGTTGTTTTCAATCAAGAGCAAAAGATTTTGATGATGTATCGCTTAGGAAAATGGGATTTACCTAAAGGAAAACGTGACGATAACGAAAAAGCTAAACAAACCGCTGAAAGAGAAGTAGAAGAGGAGTGTGGAATTAAAGTACAGTTAAGCGAAAAACTTTGCACAACCTGGCACACTTATACGATGGGGACACGAAAGATTTTGAAGCGGACAAAGTGGTTTAAAATGAATTGCATTGACGAATCGAAGATGCAACCGCAGAAGGAAGAGGGAATTGAAAAATTGGAGTGGATGACTGAAAAAGAAGTGCAAACTGCATTGCTAAATTCCTACAGTTCAATTAGGTATGTGATTGACCAACTCCAAGAAAAACATGAAATCGAAGTACAATAAATGTGTTTTTGGATTGCTTTTACTGTTTGGTTTTACCAAAGTTAAGGCTCAAAATTCTTGTCAGCCGAGTTCGTTTTTATTGACACCAACCACCCAAAATCGAACGATTGATTGGCAGAAGTTTCCAGAATTTAGCCTGCCTTTTTCCATTGTTTACGGCGGACCTCGCTTTGGTGATTCTCAGAAATTACCTCTCAAACACGGTTTTAGTCACTTAGCTACTTCCGATGGCAATGATGCCGATTTACCAAGAAATCAGCGTGCAGCTGTTTGGTACGGTACGGGTTATCCGTCCGCTAATCAGCCTTGGGAAACAATTAAAAGTCCTTGGGGAAATAATATTGAATTGTACAAAAACAAGTGGAAAAATGATATGTCGGGCTTTGCCAATAATTTTACGAGTTCGGTAGGAACTGGTATTGCTGATATTGATTTGTTTGTGCCAGACATTGAACTTCAAATAAAATCGAATGATTCTATTTTGCTTCTTAGAAATCAGTCAAATACGCCAGTTGCTTTTAGAAGTCTTGATAATCAATCTTTTATTAATCAATACAAAAAAGATATTCAAGCATTATATGGCCAAGCGTTTATTGATACCAAAAAATATTCAACCACAAATACTAAAATCGGTGGTTATTCTGATGCTCCGATTTTGAATACTTACATCAATATTGCAGGAAATTCTTGGCAAAAATGGACTTCTGATGTTTCGTTGTTGAATTATATTAATTATGATTTTTCTAAGAATGCACTCGGAGGAACTGCATACGATAATCAAGATTTTTATAGTCCAGCCGCTTATTATTATTACGATTTTCCGAGTCCACTTGCACCTGATTATCTGGCATATCTTTTATTTCAAATTGAAGTAAACCGAGCTTGGACGAGCAAGCCAATTATTCCATTTATTTGGCTTCGTTTTAGTTATACAACGCAGTTTGTCAAGAAATTCATTCGACCATTTATGGCCGAGGCGACCGCTATTTTTCCATTTTTCTCGGGAGCAAAAGGTTTATGGCTTTGGGACGACCCTGGTACTTTTAGTAATAATGAAAACTATGCCACTTATGAGCATTTTATCAATGGTTTGTACCGACTTTCGCAGTATAAAGAGATGTTTACGGGTAATTATGAATTGGTGATTCAGACAACCGCCCGAGATTATGTAGATACCCGAAAACCAATTTGGCGAGCCGTAGCCAAAGGCAATGAATTGTTGGTTACTGCCCATAACCCTTACGCCAAAGACGAAAACGAAGTCGTGACGATTGAAGTAGCTTACAAAAATTACCGCCAAAATATCACACTCAAAGGCTACGAAGTTTTTTTGTGTAAGTTTGATATGACCTTGCTCGCCAACGAACCATCAATTACCAATTTTGAAGTTTCGCCCAACCCAGCTTCTGACCAAATTCAACTCAAAATTTTTAGCACAAAAGAACAACAAATTCCAGTTGAGATTTTTGATGTAAATGGCAAAAAAGTGCTGCAAGAAAAAGTGACTTTATTGCAGGGTGAGAATATTAAGTATTTGAATATCAGTAGTTTATCTTTTGGGATTTATTTTTTGAGAGTTTTGGGTGGGAGTAAGAAGATTGTAGTGGATTGAGGTTATAATTGTACACTTATTTTAGGATGCAATATGAAAAAAATATTCCTTACCTAATTTTTGCATTTGTAATAATTAGTGTATTAGTACATCAGTGTAACAATGAAAATAAAATAAATAATTGTAATAGAATTACAATCGCTACTATTACAGGTAAATCAGGAGGTTTTAGTACAGGGAAAACATTAAACTATGAATATATATGTGATACTAATGTTTTTTTTGGAGCTGATGGTGAAGGTATAAAAGACTATGATTTCTTTAAAAACTTCAATGTGGCTGAAAAGAAAAGATTTTTTATAAAATATTCGTGTGCGGATAATAATATTTCAAAACTAATTTGGAATGTTTCTGTCCCTGATACTTTAAAATATATTCCTGCGGACGGTTGGGCTAAAATACCTTATAATTTAGATATAGTAAATAAACCAGTTAGGCGGGAATGTTCGCTGAGTTCAGCTGATTTTAAAATCAGTCGGTGTGTCAGCCGTTGTTACAACGGCATTAGAGAAAATATTTAATCAAATATCATGCAAAATAAACTCATCAACGAAACAAGTCCGTATTTACTTCAACACGCCCATAATCCAGTTGAGTGGTATCCGTGGGGCGAAGAAGCCCTGCAAAAAGCTAAAACTGAAGACAAGCCAATTTTGGTAAGTATTGGTTATTCGGCTTGTCATTGGTGCCACGTCATGGAGCGAGAATCTTTCGAGAACGAACAGATTGCCGAAATTATGAATGAGCATTTGGTCTGCATCAAAGTTGACCGTGAAGAACGCCCCGATGTCGATGCAATTTACATGGATGCTCTGCAAGCAATGGGGCTGCGTGGCGGTTGGCCGCTCAATGTTTTTCTGATGCCCGATGCCAAACCATTTTACGGTGGCACGTATTTTCCTGCACCTAATTGGGCAAATTTGGTCGAAAGTATCAGCAATGCTTTTAAAAATGACCGTGAAAAACTGCAAAAATCGGCCGAAGGTTTCACGCAAAATATGCACACCAAAGAAAGCGACAAATATCAAATGGGTATTTCGGATGATGGACTAAAAATTTCGGAAGAAGAACTCACCACGGTTTTTAATCGCCTACACAAAGATTTTGATTTCGAGAAAGGCGGCATGAATCGTAGTCCAAAATTTCCGATGCCGAGTATTTGGAAGTTTTTACTCAGATATTATACCATTACAAATGATAAACGTGCCTATCAGCACCTCATTCACACACTTGATAGAGCAGCTTTGGGCGGAATTTATGATACCGTCGGTGGCGGTTGGACTCGCTATTCAACCGATGAAGATTGGAAAGTGCCGCATTTCGAGAAAATGCTTTACGACAACGGTCAATTGGTTGCCCTCTATGCCGAAGCCTACGCTCTCACAAAATCAGAAGGTCAGCCCGACGAATTTTACAAAGCCAAAGTAACCGAAACCATCGAATGGCTCGAACGAGAAATGATGAGCCAAGAAGGCGGTTTTTACTCGGCCTTAGATGCTGATAGTGAAGGCGAAGAAGGAAAGTTCTATATTTGGAAGAAATCGGAAATTGAAGCAATTCTGGGAGAAGAAGCCGATCCATTCTGCGAAACTTTCGAGTTTTCGGAAGACGGAAATTGGGAACATGGCAATAATGTAGTGCATCTTGAAGAGCGTGATTTCATGGAAAATGGTTTTCCGTTGAACCAAGAAATCAAACAAAAACTCTTTGATTATCGTGCAAAAAGAATTCATCCAGGTCTTGATGATAAAATTTTATGTTCGTGGAATGGCCTGATGCTCAAAGGTTTAGTTGATGCTTATCGCTATCTCGATACGCCAAAGTTTTTGGAATTGGCTATAAAAAATGCTCACTTCATCAGAGAAAAAATGAGCATCAAAGTCACAACCGAAGATGGGACAGAAGGTCGTGGACTT
Organism: Cytophagaceae bacterium; assembly: GCA_027486845.1. Taxonomy (GTDB): domain Bacteria; phylum Bacteroidota; class Bacteroidia; order Cytophagales; family Spirosomataceae; genus Emticicia. The sequence continues at coordinate 52,153 of JAIXOL010000039.1, read as the reverse complement.
TGGCACAATTATAAAAATGGCAAAGCAAATATCGTGGCATATCTCGAAGATTACGCCAGCGTAATTGATGCTTACACTGCCCTTTATCAGGTTACTTTTGATGAAATTTGGTTAGATGAAGCCGAACTATTGGCAGATTACACAATAGCCAATTTCTACGATGTCGAAGATGAATTTTTCTACTTCACAGATAGTCAAGGCGAAGAATTAATTGCCCGTAAAAAAGAAATTTTCGATAATGTGATTCCTGCCTCAAACTCAATGATGGCTGCGAATCTTTATAATTTAGGGCTACTTTTGGGACGAAATGACTTTATCCAAATCAGCAATTTGATGTTGGCAAAAATGAAACGCATTGTTCTGACTGACCCTCAGTGGGTAACGCAATGGGCGTGTTTGGCAACGCAACACACCAAACCAAGTGCCGAAGTGGCGATTGTTGGCAGTAATTTAAAAGAAATCAGAAAGCAAATTGATGCAGATTTTATGCTCAATAAAGTATTTGTTGGTACTGAAACTGACTCAAAACTACCTTTATTGCAAAACCGAACAGCAAACAATAGTGAAACAACCATTTATGTATGTTTCGATAAAACTTGTCAATTGCCAACAACTGAAGTGGCTAAAGCTTTAGAACTTATGTCAAGCGTAGTTTAACTTTGTCTAATTTTAAATTTTTAATCAAAAACAAAATGAAAACCAAACATCTATTACTACTCCTAACTTTCTTCATCGTTGGAGCAAATGCACAAAATATTAAGAAATTGCCCGAATACAAATTATCAAAAAATGAAATCGAAGCCCATATTCGCTTCATAGCATCGGATGAAATGCTGGGACGTCGAACTGGCGAAATTACCAATAATGTAGCAGCTCGATACGTTGCTGAAAATTTCCGTTTACAAGGTCTAAAAACTCCAAATGGTCAAAAGGATTATTTACAACCAGTACCTTTTGAATTGGTAAAACCAACCAAAAAAGGTGAGGTTTTAGTAGGAACAGATTCATTAAAATGGACAAAAGATTTTATTATGCTGAGCGGAAAAGCCACCAAACTCGAAAATGTCCCGGTTGTTTTTGTAGGCTATGGTTGGGTCGATGAAAAACAAGATGATTATAAAGGTATTGACGTAAAAGGAAAAATAGTAATTGCACAATTTGGTATTCCGAACAGCGACGACCCGAACGAAAACCTTAGAGGGTCATCAAAAAAAGTTGATTTTGCAGCCAAAAATGGTGCTGCTGCATTCATCCAGCTATATAATTTGAAATACCCATGGGCAGCTATTACGAATTATATGGGTGGTGAAAAACTCAATTTAGCACCTGCGAATGCTTCAAATTCAGACCTCATTCCGCATATTTGGGTGAGCAATGTTCACATTAAAAAGTTTGCCAAAGAAACGCTTTCAACCCTTAGTTTGAATGTAAGCGAAGTATCGAAAAAGACAGTAATGTCTTACAATGTTTTAGGAGTTTTGGAAGGTTCTGACCCTGTTCTGAAAAACGAATACGTTGTACTAACTGCTCACTTTGACCATGTTGGTACTGGTAAAAAAGGAGGCCGAGTAACTGAAAGCGATACGATTTTTAATGGAGCAAGAGACAATGCTTTTGGGACAACGGCTATTCTTTCGGCAGTAAAAGCATTCACACAAAAACCAACGAAGCGTTCGATTTTATTCATTGCTTATACAGGCGAAGAAATAGGACTATTGGGAAGTAAATATTATGCTGAGCATCCACTCGTGCCATTGAAACAATGTGTTTACAGCCTCGATTGCGATGGTGCAGGCTATAACGATACTACCAAAGTAACCGTTATAGGTCTTGAACGCACTGACGCTCAATCACAAATCGAGGCAGGAGCTAAGGCTTATGGTCTTACGGCAATTTCTGATCCAGCTCCTGAACAAAATCTTTTCGACCGCTCAGATAATGTAAATTTGGCGGCAAAAGGTATTCCTTCTCCCGATTTTGCTCCAGGTTTTACTGCATTTGATGCAGAAATTAATAAATTTTATCACCAAGTATCAGATAGCCCGGAATCAGTAAATTATAATTATTTACTAAAATTTTGTCAAGCATATATTTACTCAGCTCGTTTAATTGCCGACCGCCCTACTGCTCCAAAATGGAAAGCTGGCGATAAATACGAAAAAGCGTTTAATGAGTTATATGGCAAGTAATCAATACAAAATTTTCCCATTGAACGATTCGGCTATTACGATTGATTTTGGCAATGTCATTGATGAAAATATCAATGACATTGTTATGCAATTATACCAATACTGCATAAAAAACACTTTTATAGGCATGAAAGAAGCAATGCCTGCGTATGCTTCATTGTCAATTTTTTATGATGTTTTTAGTGTCAGAATAAATTACACTTCTTACAAATCTGCTTATGCTTTTGTTGAAGATTTCTTGTTAAAAAGTTATGATAATATCGACAAAAAAGAAAATTATGAAAAAAGAATTATAGAAATTCCTGTAATTTATAATGGAGAAGATTTAGCTTATGTAGCTGATTATCATCAGATTAGCGAAGCAAAAGTAATAGAATTACATTCAAGCCCAATATATAGAGTCTATATGATGGGATTTTTACCAGGCTTTGCTTATATGGGAGGTTTGAATTCTCTAATTGCTACACCACGTAAGGCAACACCACGCACGAAAGTACTTGCAGGAAGCGTTGGGATTGCAGGAAATCAAACAGGTATTTATCCTTCGGAAAGTCCAGGGGGATGGCAATTAATTGGTAGAACCGAATTGAAACTTTATACACCTAATGCCACTGAAATTACCCTTTTAAAAGCAGGTGATTTGGTGAAATTTATAACCTCATAATTGGGGAATTGGTTGCTAGTTTATTGGGGAATTGCTCTTCCCTTGAAAATTACCATATATATTTTACCAAATAGAAAAACCACTTCGTTTTTGGAGTGTTTTTCCTATTTCAAATGAAATAATTTCTTAAAAAATACAATTTATTTGTAAACTATACCTTCCGCTTTGATTTTTCTACTTTTTGAACATATTGATTTTTGCTTTTGGGTTTGAAAAAGGAATTTAATACGTTTTTCAATATTTAGAGTTTGCTAAAAATGTATAAGTGATTAATTATCAACAAATTACAATAATTTTTCTGTACATAAATGCAAGATTTTAAACATTTCTTTATTTTCCTTGCACTTAATATTAATTTCTGTTGAATTTGACTTGATTAATTTCTTGCCGTTATATCAAAAAGAATGTTTTTTTAAAATATAACTTACTCATTATCAATAAGGTAAAAAACACAAAAAATAATTCTCAAAACCAATGTTTTAAAGAAGGACTTTTTCAGCAAGCCCTAAGTAAGACTCCACAAAACAACGGTTCGACCGCACAGTTGCATTGTCCAGTCAGTATTGAAACGTTCTAGTAGTTTTTCATCACTTAATTTGGTATAATCTTTCAGAAACATTAGTCCAAAATAACGTTGAGATGGTAGCAATGATGGGACTCTTGACATAACTTTTTTGCTGTTAAGAGTTTTTTCAAATTTCCCAATCAATGGTTTGATAAATTGCTCCAATTTGTGTCTTATTCTTGAATAAGTACGGACGCCCAATTTGATGAGATTTGGAGAATTCAGATCGAATAGCATATATGGCATCTGTATTTTATTGTATTGGTAGACTAAAAATACGAAAAACCCCGATATATGCCAAATTTGTGCATATTCGAGGTTTAATTTCAGATAAGCCTCTTATTATCAGTTAATTACAGACCAAAAGGAAATCATATTTCTATGCAAATTTGGGCGTTAGATATGCTTTGTCTGCAGAAATTAGTAATATTTTCTGAATAAATTTTATCAAACTTTCCTTGCCATTTTCACTAAATTACTCCATGCCCTAAATTATGTAGCATTCTGATATGCGAACGTAAACCTTTTATGAAGGATTGTTTATTATTATAAACTATTCCAAAATCTTCGGCTGTATTCTTTACGATTGAAGCAATAGCAGGATAATGAATGTGCGAAATATTTGGAAATAAATGATGCTCTACTTGATAATCAAGGCCTCCAATATACCAAGATAAAATTTTATTATTTCCTGCAAAATTAGCAGTTGTATTAAGTTGATGAATCGCCCAGGCGTTTTCGATATTTCCTTTATCATCAACCGTTGGTTGAGTAGCACCCTCTACTACGTGAGCTAATTGGAAAACTGTACTTAAAATAATTCCTGCCGTACAGTGCATAGCCATAAAACCAGCAAACCATTGTCCAAAGGTAATGTCAATTAACACCATCGGCAGAACACAAATGAATAGAATATAACCAATTTTGCTGAATATCAAGGTAACTAATTCTTTCTTCGGAAAACGTTTTACTAAGCCAGTTTCGGCCATTTTGTTGTATAATCCAATCTCTTTAAAATCTTTCCAAAAAAACGAAATTGTCATTAAACTATACAAGAAAAAAGCATAAACGTGCTGAAAACGATGCACAGGCTTTAATTTGTCGCCACTAGAAAGACGCAACATAAATTTACCAGTAATATCTTCGTCAATATCGTGGAGATTAGTATAAGTATGGTGTAGCTTATTATGTTGAACATCCCAATTATATACATTGCCACCTAAAAGATATATCGAAGCTCCGAAGAATTTATTGAGTTTTGAAGAAGATGAAAACGACCCATGAATGGCATCATGCATAACCGACATTCCTACACCAGCCACTCCCAAACCCATAACGACCGTCAAAAACAACATTTGTAAAGGTGTAAAATTTCCTGTAAGAATTAAAGCGAAAGGAATCAAATAAAGGCTTATTAAAATGAATGCTTTAAAAAGCAATTTTGAGCCTCCTGTTTTCTCAATTGAATTTGTTTCAAAATAAGAGTCAATGTTTTCACGGAGTACTGAAAAAAACAAAGATTTATCTTTATTAAGAAACTTTACTTTAGCGTATTTGGCGGGTTTCATTAAGTGGCAATAGGTTTATGTGAAGCAAATTTACTCAAAAACAATCTATTTCTACAATTTTACATAAAAAAAGTAATATTTCTTAGATAACTCATATCGATTAACGCTATGCTTTCATTAATTGTTAAACCAAGCTATTAATAAAGCATTTGTTTATCAATTCTTCGGTGAGTCAATGCTAATAATTGCACTAGCTGAATCGGAGTAATTACCCTTATAATTGGCTTACTTATTACAAATTTGTAGTAAAATCATCAATTTTAAAAATAGAATTGAACTCACTTTTTTTACAAAAACCTTTTTAAATACCTCTTTTTTGGGTTTATAATAAATCTATGATTTTGTCTGCTTCACGTATTCCGCTTAAATATGCTCCATGAACTGTTCCACGATATTCTCTCTCCGTATGCTCACCTGCAAAAAAAACTTTATTATTTATTTCATTTGCCAGTATATCAAAATCAGCAGATGTTGACCCATTTGTTGGGTAAGAATAAGCACCAAACGAGTTTATATTTTGCCCCCATTTGGTTCTTAAAAAGTCAGTAGGATTTGGAATTCTATTACCATAGATACTCTTTAAATTTAACATAATGTCATTGATAATTTCGTTTTCAGTCATACTTTCTGTTATTGTGGCGTAGTCGCCAAAAGCAAAAGTCATTAAAGCATTTGAAGGCGTAAATTTCCTCATATTAAGAAAATAGTTATATTTACCTTTGGTATCAGATGTGTAACCAATATATTGCAGGTTGGTTTCCCAAAATGGTCTTTCCCAAACCATCAAAAATTTATTTATATTACCAATATTTATTTTTTTTATTGCATTGGTTTTATTGGTAGGAATAGCAGGTATAAAGTTAATTGTATTATTTTTCAAAACTCCTAACGGAACCGAAACAATAACATAATCGGCTACTATGATAGTATCATCAGCTTCAACGCTTACTTTTTTATTGGAATAATTAATGCTTGTCACTCGTGTATTTAGCCTAATATCTAAATCTTGTGCTAAAAAGTCTGTTACTTTATCATAACCATTTGTAATAATTAAGTCTTCGCCATTAAATTCTTCGTCATCATCAAAATATTTTGATGAAAGTTTAGAAATATCACCACCAGTATCAAACTCTAAATATGCAGAAAGCATATATTTCCAAAGATTGTCATCGGCTTTTGATTGGTAAAGTGAGTTGAATACTGTTTGAAAACTCTGTTTCAGTGTTCCAGCATTTCTTACTGCATTCAAGGCATTGTTAAATTGATTTTCAGCTTTTGTTAAAACGCTGTCAGAATAGCTTTTCCCGTTTACATCAAAAACTTTAACACTTTCATCAGATGTCAAAAAAGTTTTTGCCCCTGATTTTGAAGCCAAACCTGTGATGGGATTTCCATTTGGACGATGTATCCAACTTGCACCTTCATCAAAAGCTATTCCCAAACTTCTGTTTGTTCGCAATCGTCCACCTACTTTTTCTTGTGATTCCAATACCGTGACATTAAACCCCTTTTGTTTCAATTGCTTGGCAGCCGCAAGTCCTGAAATACCTCCACCAATTACCACAACTGACTTACCATTCGAATTTATATCATTATTATCTTTACCAAAACTTGCTGAAAATGTAGGTGTAAAAAGTAGCAAAGGCATACCTTTTATTGTATCGTTTAAGAATTTTCTCCTTTTCATATTTAAGGTTTTTTTGTTAGCTACATTTTTAATTGTGATTTATTATGTAAGTAATGAGACAATATTTATCGACAAATTGAAATGATGTAATTGATTGATAGTTAGCACTTTGTCCATTGTCTCATATCTCAGGTATTTTTGTATCAATCCTTAGCTATATGTATTTAAAAGACAAATATAAAGTCTGTATTTAATTGATTAAAAGGTTTTTTATATTATGGCGGACTGCCAACTATTGACCGTGGACTATAATTATTGTTTTAGTATTTTTACCGTCCAAGAACGTTGTTTTTCGTCAATCAGTTTAACAAAATAAAGTCCACTCGAAATGCGAGAAACATCTAATTTATTTTGATTAAGTGTTTTAAATACAACTTCACCCAAAACATTAATTATTTGTATCTCAAAATTCCCATTAATATTCTCTTCTGAAAGTTGTAACAAATCCGCAACAGGATTTGGAAATATATTTATTGAGCTACCGTTTAAAGTAAAATCCTCCTTTATGCCAGTTGTTAAACCACAATTCGTCAGAAGATTAAAGTTTTGATGAATGGAAAAATATTTCTCCAAAATGAGAGCAGTAGCATCTGCAAATTTTTTACGATTTGCATAACCAAATCTTACGGTTGAATCACATTCTATTTGCAAACCATTTACGGCATTTCCTGCAGCAATACTTGTATAATTAAATGTATTGTATCCTCCATTAAAATAAGGAAAACCACCTGTATTTGGAGATTGTTGGCTAGGAACAGCAGGAAAACCTGCGTTAGCGAATAACGTTCCCAAGGAATTGGGGCCACGTAGCAGTTGAGCATGAGTGGAGCCGCTAATATTCGTATTTACCAAGTTCTTAATTGAACTAGTTGCAATATTGGATGCAGTGTTTAATTCGCTGTCTGTGCTATTATATGCTGCACCTGATAAGCCATATCCTAGTTCTAAGCGATATGGTCGTTTACCGTGACCATGCAAATCAATATAAAGGACTTTACCAGCATACTGTTTTTGAGCAATAACTTGAGCCGTATCAATAAAATCATGAAAATCTGTCCAAGCACTTTCTGCCTCAATATTTCCACAAGCACCATCTGCAAGGTTTCGGTTGCAATCAACTTTGGTTCTCCTTAAATTACAAATAATTAAATGCGGGTGGCATCCAGTTAATTTGAAAAGAGCAGTATCTATTTGTTTTGCAAGTTCAATTGTTCTACTATCGAGGTCAATGGTCGGACTGTTACAAGTTCTGTCTGGAATACCAACAGGAGCCACGAGTCCTCCATGTGGAACAGAAATAATTATTGGCAATCTGCCAACATGATATTCTGTGTAATTTTTTGTTCCATAAATTACTTGGGCCTTTCCTTGAATACATAAGAGAAATAAACCTAATAGGACGTATATTTTTCCTAATAGGAAGTATATTTTTTTTGATGATTTATTTTTAGTCATTAATCCGGGCAGGTTTTGGTTTTTGCGATGGCGAAGGTATAAACAGATGCAAATTGTAAATAGGACTTTTTTTCTGGTGGAAAAATCGAATTACAAAAGCTAATATTATTTCTAAAGTACATTTGAAAAACATCCGACTAAATATTGCATTACAGCCCGCCTGACGCAAAACCCATGAAACTGGTAAATCCTTTAGGTTCTTAGTCCTATCATTATTGCTTTTTCGACTGGACAAAGTTCAGTATCTATTTTGCCAATATCAAAGCTTTTTTTTGTCAACAATGAAGGCTGTGCCATAAATTTTGGTTTTGTGCCATAGTGGTTTTGTGCAGCGTGAACAATGAAAGGATGACATAAATAAACAGTTCCTGCTTTACCTATTGCAACATTAATTTTTCTCGTAGAAATTGTATTTATACGTTGGGTCAACTCCATAAAAGAAAGACCTTTTTCACCCTCGGGTTCTAAAATTTTTGCAACGTCAAAATGAGACCCTACTTTGATTACTGTAGGGGCATCTTGCTCTGTCACATCCGAAAACAAAAATAGCATTAATAATCCACGAGCTTTAGACTGAATATTTATTCGCCATTCAAAATAATTACTGGCATCTTCACCTGCAAAACTAGCATCTACGTGCCACCCTGTATCCTTTGCCTGTTCTTTGCATGGAAAGCGTATTGGAAATGAACCTAAGGTTACTTTTGGAAACCAATTACCTTTACCAACCAACTGATCAAAAGCATTATGTAGTATACTGGTGTTTGCTGCCTTCTTAAATGGTTCAAGTCCCAATTCTCCTATTCTAACAACTGGTTGCGTCCAACTTTGAGCATTGTTAGGATCACATTGAATTTCCTTCCACAATATAATTCGACACTCATCTGCAATTTCAGTTGAAAATGCATTATCTATTTTGATAAATCCATTGTATATAAAGCTATCTATTTGTTCAGTTGTTAATTCTTTCATTCTCTTCAAGTGTTGTTATTTCTTTACAAAAGCATAAATATCAACCCCAAATCCCTCTTAAAAATACCGTTTCAAAGCAATCAATTGCTGTGGAATTGGCTTAGAATTCCAATGCTCGTGAATCACCAAAGCTGCTCCTAAAGCCGATGCCTGAGCTATTTCAGAGGCAAATACTTGCTTATCAAAATAGGTTTCGGCTAAAAGATTCATATAAATATCGTTTTTCGAGAAACCACCATCTACAAAAATCTTCTTTGGTTTGCTCCAACCCATTACCAAATTTAATGATGCTACCTGCTGAGCAACTAAATCAAGCATAAATTGGTGATAGGCTTCTTCGTAAGACTTAAACAAATTAAGATTTCGTTCTACGAATGGGCAATCTTTCAAAAGTCCAATATCGGCTGTTTGTGGAGTTGCTTGTTTGAATTTATGGCGTAAAAACCAAACCATATCTTTATCGTACTTCACCTGTTTATAATAGTCGGTTTGTTTGCCAAAATATTCAGCCAAATGCTTGGTTTGTCGTTCGTGTTCGTTACCAGCAAATAATCTCGAAGCTTTTACAGGATGTCCTTCATAGTTCAAAAAACACAAACAGTCTTTTTGTAATTCTGCATCTGTCAGTGGCTCATCATTAAACGGATTAATGCTAATCGCCCAAGTGCCTGTTGAAAGCAAAATAAATTTTTCATCGAAAGATTTTAGGTACGGAACAAGTGCCGACGAACTATCGTGTATCCCAATACCAATGGGTGTTCCGTTAGCATCGGTTGTAACATTATTAGAAAATAAAGGCCTTTGTTGAATCGAATGGAGATGCTCGGTTTCTACCCAAGTATGATAATCGTTTTTTTGAAAATCCCAAAGGGCAGTATGACAACCCACGCTTGTGATTTCTGAAACTGGCTGTTTAGAAAAAAGAAAGCTACAATATTGAGGCAGGTGCAAGGAATACTTTATTTGGTGAAAAATGTTCGGTTTTGCATATTTCAACCAATATAATTGCAAACCAGAATTGAGCATGCCGAGTTCGGGTGAAGCCGTTTCGGTATATAAATTTGCAGAATATTTTTCAGAAAATTCATTACTCATTTGTCGAGTAAAGGCCTTTAAATAATTATATAGGGGCGTAATCGGTTTTCCCTCCGAGTTTAGATGCACAAGACTCGCACCGTAAGCTGAGATATTCAAGCCAACTACTTCATACGGAACGCCGCCTGACGGAACGCCGCCCGACGGAACGCCGCCCAAATCAGGATTTTGACTAATACTCTCAAAAGTTTCTTTAAGCCAAGAACTTAGCTTAATCAAATCGTCACATGGAAAGCCATCGTCATCTAAAATTTCTTCAAATTGCGATTGCTCTTCTTTCACAATTTGATAATCCTCGTCGAAAAGAAATAACTTTTTATTGGTTTTACCAATATCAAAAACGGCACAGACTTTCATGTAGATGGTTTGGAGCTTTGTTTTTTATAAATTATGTTGTAAAAATACAAATTTATATGATATTAACAAGCCTGTGCCTTTCCACTCCGATAATTTAATTTTACCTAAAAATATAAATCAGTAAATTTTGTCTGAACCAGAAATTAGATGTTCAGACAAGAAAAATCTATACAAAAACCAAATTGCTTACAATCTAAAATTACGTAAATTATAGGTAAATGTAAGCATAAAGTAGCGTGTAAGCACCTGACTACGAGCATCTTCTATGTAAGCAGTTGATACATTTCGAGCGATACTATTGTTTTGTTTTAACAAATCAAAAACATTGAGACGGAGTTCGCCAGCTTGTTTTTTCAAAAATTTATAGCCAAAACCTGCATTCCACAAAGTAAAGTTTTGATTAAAACCCGAACCCAAACCTGAATATGCTTGGTTTAGCACTTCAGACTGCAACAAGAACCCTTTCCCGAATAACCAATTGATTTTGATTGATGTATTCTGAAATAAATAATTGGTATTGAGTGTGGTCTGAACCGAGTTTCGTACTAAATTATAAGTTGGCGAATATGAAAAAGTAAAGTCAACTTTTTCGCTCACATTACTGCTCAAAACCAAACCACTGTTGATGCCGTAGGTATTTGTAAAGCTCTTAATTTCATTAATTAGATTTGGATTCTTAGCAAAATTCACACCTGCACTAAAATTAAGATTCGACTTGATTTTTGAAATTGGAATACCATAACTGATAAAAGTTCGAACATTGAATAAACCATCAAGATTAACAGGTTTTGTAAGTTGAGAACCTCTAAAAAGTGTAATTCCTTTGGCTAATTCATAATCTTTATCAGCGATAAAAGTCGATTGAACGATTGCATTATTTGAGTAGGCCAAATTCAAATACAGCATAATATTTTGAGCGGTTTTTGCATTTGTAATACCATAACGAGCCGATAAGGAGTGACTATAATCTTGCTTCAAATTAGGATTTCCCGTTGAGAGTTGCGTTGGGTTACTGTTATTGATTACTCCTTGTAATTGATTTACCGACGGTGCGTTGGTATTGGTTCGGTAGAAAATTCGGAGATTTGCTTTATTATCAAATCGGTAACTATACATTCCATTAGGTAAAATACTATTGAATGAATATTTTACATCTTGTGCGATTGGATAAGTTTGCTCACTTGCCAGTTGGGCGTTTTGATAGTTTGCTCCGACCGATAACATTCCTTGTTTTCCTCTTAAACGATAGCTAACACCCGTACGATTGGTTAGGTATAAATTTTCAAAAACACTACTCAATGAAGGCTTCAAAACTGAATAAGTAGAGAATTTTTGGTCATAAGCGTTTACTTCCCGATCAGAGGTACTGAGTGCATAACTTACATTATGATCAAATTGTATCTGTCCAGTTTTACCAATTGGCTCGGTATAAGTCAACCCAAGCGATGTCCGGTTACTATTTGTTTGCGACTGTGTTTGTTGATTGACAAGCTGTGTGGTATCCTTAGGCGTAAAGTATCTACTAATCGAATATTGAGAAGTTAGACCCGTTTGGTCACTTGAATTATTGCCGAGATTTATTGAAAAAGTTCGTCCATTTTTGGCAAAACGGTGTCTGAATAAAACTTCTCCTGAAAAATTAAAACCATTATTTTCCGAATTTCTACTGGTTTGATTAGTGTTTATTGGTTGACTTCGTAGATATGTTTGACTTGTAAGGGCAGAAAAAGCATCATTATTTTGCCAACTAATGCGAGGCGTAAAAACAATAGAGTTAAATTTATCAATTGTATATTCTAAACGAGCATTGGCTCGATGATTGAGATTATTATTTTGTGTTGAGCTAGTATCGTTATACATTTGTGGCACAGTGCCTAAATACTCACGAGACGTAATGCTTTGATTACCATTATTGGCAGCATTGAAAAAATAACTGGTACTGAGTTTTACTTTTTTACCCAAGTTATCGCTATAATTTAAGCCAATTGAGGTAGTTTTCGCAATACCTGGCTGTTGTCCAACCATAAAATTGCTGGCATCTCCCCCACCACCATAGCCTCCACCACCTCCACTACCACGTGGTGAACCACCGCCACCACCTTGTGGCCGACCGCCACCGCCACCTTGTCCACCGCCACCAAATTGCATTCCACCACCTGAGTTTCCCATCACGCCCAAAATATCTTGGTTTGAGAAATTTTGTTGATTAATATTATTTGATAAGCCAATGATTGTAAGTCGCTGGTCTTTCTTGAAAAAATTAACACTAACGCCTGACTGATAACGTTGGTCGTCTCCAACGCCTGCATATATTTTTCCAAATTGACCATTATTTTTATTTTGACGCGTCGTGATATTTATAGTTTTTACGGCATTACCATCATCAAATCCCGTAAATTGAGATTGTTCACTTAGACGGTCGAAAACCTGTACTTTATCAACAATTTCTGCAGGAAGATTCCTAAGAGCCAAAGCGGCATCATCGCCAAAAAACTCTTGTCCGTCAACAGTCACTTTTCTAACTTCTTCACCTTGAGCTTTTACTACACCATTTTCAATAGTTACACCTGGCATTTTCTTTACTAAATCTTCAACAGTGGCATCAGGATTTGTCTTAAATGCCCCAGCATTATATTGAATAGTATCGCCTTTCTGCTCGACACGCACTTGTTTTTCACGAACCGTAACTTCGCCGAGTTGATTAGCATTTTCGGTCAATTTCAAAACTCCAAGGTTTTTGGGAGTATTTCCCACCGAAACTCTCGTTTCTAGGTTTGCATAGCCAATAGACGAAACTCTTAGGCGATAATTGCCCGTTTTAACACTGCTAAGTTTAAAGTTACCTTCAACATCAGCCAAAATTCCTTTTTTTTGAGTTGAGTCTTTGGCGTTAATCAACAAAACACTAGCACCTGAAATTCCAAAATTGTTTTGAGCATCTTTCACAACCCCTGAAAGCTCGGAGGTCTGAGCAAATGTTGTGATAAATGAAAAGGAAATTAGGATAGTTTGGAGTAGTAGCTTTGTCATATATTATTTGGTGTTTAAAGACAATATCATTATTTAGTTTTGCAACGATATATTTGACAGATTTAAACTAAGCAAAGTTTAGTTTAAATCTGCGTATAAACGACCAAAAAGGTAGTTGTGTAGATAAATATAAAGATTATTCATCAATTGATTGATAAATCATTCGTGTAAAGAGAGCTTCAGAGCCACCATCAGGTGCTGCTTGGGTTTGCTTCATCAATAACATGACAATTTTTTCTTTTGGATCAGCCCAATAATTGGTATTGAAATAGCCTCCCCAACTGAATCTACCTGCATTTCCATTTCCTCTCAATTGTCCTGCTGGGCTAATGACACTAAAGCCGAGACTAAAGAAACTTTCACCTTTTGCTCCACCATAAAGTTCACCAGTTTGGTTAGAAGCTGTTAGCAATTCTACGGTTGTTCGGCTCAGAAAACGTTTGCCGTTCATCGTACCACCATTGAGCAACATTTGTAAGAAAGTAGCATAATCTTTAGCTGTTGAAGAAAGTCCAGCCCCACCTGAAAAGAAAGTTTTAGCACCCGAAATCGGATAATTTGGGTCATAAAAAGTCACAGGAAAGCGTACCCAAGTTTTTGCACTATCGGGTTTATGAATATACACCAAACGATCTTTTTTAGCTTCGGGCAAATAAAAATAAGTATCCTGCATTGCGAGTGGCTCGAAAAGATGTTGTTTCAAATACACATCAAAAGGCTGTCCTGAAACGATTTCAATAAAATAACCTAAAACGTCCAATCCTTCGCTGTATGTAAATTTCTCTCCTGGATTATGATGCAAAGGAAGTTTTGCCAATTTCTTGATATTGTCGCCAATTTTCACGGGATTAGTTGTGTATAAGTCAACAATTCCTGCTTTTTTATACATCATCTTAAAACTTTCATCGCCATCAATTACGCCATAGCCAAGCCCAGAAGTATGCGTAAGCAAATGACGAATCGTGATTTCCGACTTTGCTGGTTCGCTCGTAAAGGTAGTATCAGCAAATTTGAATGATTTTATTACACGAGGATTCTTAAATTCGGGTATAAACTTCGATATTGGGTCATCGAGTGAAAACTTTCCTTCTTCATAAAGCATCATTACGGCCGTTGAAGTAATGGCTTTTGTCATTGAAGCTATTCTAAAAATATCGTCGATTTTCATTGGCTTTTTGGTCAGAAAATCTGAATAGCCAAAAGCCTTTTGATAAACAATTTGTCCGTTTTTGGTAAATAAAGCCACCATTCCAGGCAATTTATTCTGTTCAACAAGTTGATTTAGAGCATTGTCGATGCGTTTAAGCCTTTCCGAAGAAATTCCGACCGATTCGGGAGTTGAAGCTACCGAAAGTGGTTTTGAAGAAACTGATGATGTGAGTTGAGTTTGGGCTTTTGAGGTGAAAATTAGCAAACCAACAATGGCAGTATAGATAAGTTTTTTCATTAGATTTTATTGGTTGATTAAATAAAGATTTAAAAATTTGCAAGTTTAATATTTAAAAACTACTTTGATTCTCGCCTACGTAAATTATCAAGTACAACAGCAGTGGCAATTCCTACATTCAAAGACTCAGCCTCTCCAAACCTCGGAATCGTTATTTTTTTAGTAATTAATTTTTCAACATCTGCTCCTATTCCATTCGATTCATTACCGAGTACAATATAACCACTCCTCGGAAAATCGAAACGATGCACATTTTCGGAATTTAAAAAAGTTCCAATAATTTCAATTTTATTGTTTTGTACAATTTTTTCAAAATATTCTGAAATTTCAGAATAATAAACCCGAATTCTTGTAAATGAGCCCATTGATGCCGAAACAACTTTTGGATTATAAAAATCGACGCTTGTTTCTGAACAAATTACCTTTTTAATGCCATACCAGTCGGCAATGCGGAGAATTGTGCCAAGATTTCCTGGGTCACGAATATCATCTAAAACCAAAGCAAACTCGTCAGTATCGGCAATTAGTGGCGTATTTTCATGCATTTTCACTACTGCCAAAGCCGAATCGTTGCTTTGGAGTGTACCGAGTTTTTCAAGTTCAGTTTGTGAAATCTGCTCAACAGATATTTTTTTAAGACTTATTTCGTTTTCTAAAAAGAATTTTGGAGTACACAACAACAACTCTGTTTCTAATTCAGATTTTAATAATTCTTGTACGCTTTTTGCACCTTCAACCAGAAATCGTTGATGTTCTTGACGATATTTTTTTATTTGTAAGGATTGGACGTACTTTTGCTGTTGTTTTGAAAACATCTATTCAAAGATTTAGAATTTAAAATTAAAATTTTTAGATAGAAAACCTGATAATCAATCAATTATGATTCGAAAAATAGTATCATGTTTCAGACTGATAATTAATAAAAACCTTTTTTATAAAATTACTTATACTTGCTTGTTGATTTTTATCATCAGTTCGTGCACTCGTACAGTTCAATTAGAAAAAGACGAATACCGACTAAATAATTTTGAATTCAAAGGTAATAAAGAAATCTCAACCGAAGAACTTGAATTACTCATTCCACCTACACAAAAGCCCAATAGACGCATATTTTACCTCCCTTTAACGCCTTATGTTGCTTTTTACAATCTTGGTAAGTCAATGTACAATCAACCCAAAATAGCACAGAGTCTCGAAAAATGGCAAACAAAACTCAATAATCTGCCAAATGAGATTAATTATGATGCAAAAATTGAGCGAAAAAGAAAAAAATATCTAAGTAAAGTAAATGTTTATAAAGACCGCCTTGATACTCAACAAAACTGGTGGATGAAAAATATTGGAGAAGCACCAGCAATAATTACTGAAAGTGCTATCAAACGCACAAACAATACTATTAATGAATATTTACATAGAAAAGGTTTCTTTGATAGTAAAGTAAAATACCAAATCGACTCGGTAAACACGAATAAACGCATCAAAATCACGTATTTAGTAGATGAAAAAAGACCGTATTTGCTCGATACGATTAGCTATATTGTTGAAGATAAAATGGTTGATTCACTCTTGAAAATTGATATTCAAAAAAGTTTTTTGCAGCGAAACGACAACGTAGATTTTAATAATATTGATGCCGAAAAATTACGAATAGAAGGCCTATTGAAAGACAACGGTTACTTTAATTTTGTTTCAAAAAACTTTATTAGCGTTCAAATCGACACTACCGACTATTTCAAACGTGGTTTTAAAGTAAATTTGACAGTAAATATTCGTAATCCAGCCCAGAAAGAACAACACGACCAATTTACTCTTGAATCAATCAACTTTATTTCGGCTGATGCCTCGACTGATAATCTCCAAAAAATTGATACGACAAATGTAGAACTTAACAGTATACGATATACTTTTATTGGTAAGAAATTTCCAGCTAAAATTCTTGATAAGAAAATTTTGATTCGACCAAATCAGTTTTTTAAAGCCTCATTGGTTAACGAAACTAACCGCCAACTTTACGGCCTTGACCAATTTGCTTTTGCCAATGTAAAATTTACGCAATTACCTGATAATAAGCTAAGAGCAGACATTATTGCTCCTACAAATCCGAAATACACAACTGCTTATAATTTTGACCTTAACAATATTAATAATATTTTGGGAGGTGGTGCAAGTGTCTCGTTACGTGCCAGAAACTTAATGAGTATTTTGGAAACGACCGAACTTGGAATTCGGGCTAACCTAGAAGGGCAACCTGGCTTAGATTCAACAACCCAAAGAAGCCGAGAGTTAGGAGCAAATTTGGCGTTAAATATTCCTAAAATTATATTTTTGAGTAGAGTTTCTAATATTTTGAGTCTTAAAAGTCCAAGAACCCAATTGGCAGTTAGTTTTAACAACTCCAAACAAAGGCTTTTTGAACGTCAAGTGTTTCGTCTAACGGGTAATTACTTATGGCAACGCTCAAAATATGAAACAGTGTTGATTTCTCCATTCGATATAAATTTGATAAATACCCCATACAAAAGTGAAAGTTTTGAACAAGTTTTGTTGGATAACCCAAATTTAAAAGTGCTTTACGATCCTCAGTTTGTATCAAGTATCAATGCTACTTATGTATTTAATAATCAAGAACAAGGCAAGAACATTCGAGCTAAATACCTACGTTTTTTTGTTGAATCGGGTGGTACAACATTAAACCTTTTTCCTAACAAAGATAAAATAAAATTTATAGACCAAATTTTCCCATTAGATACTGTAAAAAGAGCTTATTTTAGATTTATAAAGCTAAATGTGGATTTCAGAAAATACATTCCTATCAATAGGCGTGATTCATGGGCATATCGACTGAATTTAGGTATTGCACACCCTTACGGAAAAAACCAAGCAATTCCGTTTGAGAAAAACTTCTTTATTGGTGGTCCAAACAGCATTCGGGCATGGAGACCACGAACACTCGGCCCTGGTTCAGCTTTAGGTACAACAATCAATAACCGTTTCTCACAACAACCCGGTGATATTCTACTAGAAACAAGCATTGAATACCGAAAATATATGTTTAGGTTCATTGGCAACTGGAATGCTGGTTTTTTTATTGATGCCGGAAATGTCTGGAAATGGTATCAAATTGATTCAAAATTTAATCAAGCAAATTTTGATTGGACACGATTTTATAAAGAAATTGCGGTTGGAACTGGTGCGGGAATCCGCCTTGATTTAGATTATTTTGTAGCTCGTTTCGACTGGGGAGTAAAAGTTTTTGACCCTGCAAAAGCAACAGGCGAGAGATTTGTACTTGATAATCTCAAACTAGGTAGAAATAATGAATACTTTCCTGTATTTCATTTTGCTATTGGGTATCCATTTTAAGATTTATAAAAACCTAAAAATCTTTACAATAATGAAAAACATTTTATTTTCAATCTTTATTCTAATTGGCTTTATGGCCAATGCTTCATCCATAGCCGACAGTATAAAAGTTTTGGACTTTAAACATTATAAAATCGATTATCCAAGTTCCTGGCGATTAAAAGCGGGATGTGCGGTAAATGAATGCTCGATTCTATCACCTGCCGATACACTTTCTTGGCCTGATGGCTATACAGAAAGTATCAATCTTACTTTCAATCCACTTCCTTCAGCAAGCTACACAGCAGAACAATATGCTAAATTTTCGATAGATTATTTGCCTAAGGTTGTCAAAAACTTCAAAGTTGTTGAGAAAAAGAAACTAAAATCGAATGTTTTTAGAGTTACTTATTCAGGAGAAAAAGACACCCATAAGCAAACATGGCGACAGTATTATTATGTAAAATCGAGTAAGGTTTATATTGTCACATTTTCGACTGAAACCTCAAAATATGCTGCTTATCAACCTTTTATTGAGCCATTTTTGAATAGTTTCACTTTGAAATAAACTGCTAAAGAATCAAAAATTTAAGAGCTAAAACTCCGAGCAAACCTGCAACCGAAACCAGTGTTTCCATGACCGACCATGTTTTGAGTGTATCAAACATGGAAAGTTGAAAGTATTCTCGAAAAAGCCAGAAACCAGCATCATTTACATGCGAAAACATCATACTTCCCGCTCCAATGCTCAAAACCATTAGATGAGGTTCGGTTTGCGTTGGAGCGAGCAATGGCAGCATAAAACCGGCAGTCGTGATACCCGAAACAGTCGAAGAACCAACAGCAACGCGAATAATGGCAGCCATTCCCCAACCCAAAATCAGTGGATGAAGCGACGAATTTGCCATCATATCTGCAATTGACTGGCTTACCCCGCCATCAGTCAAAACTTGTTTTAAAGCACCAGCTCCGCCAAAAATCAGAAAAAGCATTGCCACATCTTTTATCGAATCGCCCAAAAGATTTGTAATTTCGGGCATTGATTTGTTTTGCTTAATTCCAAGCAAATAAATTGCAACCAAAACCGAAATAAACATACTCACAACTGGGTCACCAATAAAATTGAGACATTCATGAAAAAGCGAATTTTCGGGAAGATAAGAAGCTGTCACCGTTGAAATACTAATGAGAATTATTGGCAATAAAACCGAAAATAAACTATTGAAAGTTGAAGGCATTTCATCGTTAGCGAGATCGGGAGCAATAAATGCTTTGTTTGGCAATGTTGCATATTTTCTCAAGGTTGAACCAAATAAAGCCCCCGAAACTAAAATTGCGGGAATGGCAACGATGATTCCGTAAAAAAGTGTAAGTCCCATATCGGCATTAAATTGCTTCACAATTGCCAATGGTGCTGGATGTGGAGGTAAATAACCTTGAGTAACAGAAAGTGAAGCCAACATCGGTAAACCAATATAAACCGCAGGTAATTTGAAACGATAAGCAACCGTAATGACTAAGGGAGCAAGCAACATAAATCCAACCGAATAGAACAAAGGTAAACCAACTATAAAACCCGTAATCATAAACGCCCAACGCACGTGACTAGTGCCAATGAGTTGCATCATTTTGGTTGAAATTCGTTGAGCTGCACCACTTTGAGCCACTAATTTTCCAAGCATTGCTCCAAGTGCAATAATCGCTACAATAGACCCAAGCGTGCTGCCAGTTCCTTGTTGAATTGATTTTAGAATAGCTTCGGGTTTCATATTCAAAGCCAAGCCAGTTCCCAGTGAAACTATCAGAAACGCCAAAAAAGTATGAATTTTGAAATAAGATATGAGCAAAATCAGTATAAGAAGGCCGATAATTGTGATTATAAGAGACATTTGTTTTAGATTAGGGTTGAATTTGATGAGACAAAATACGAAGAATATCTCTACATTTTTATTTAAAATTCCTTTATTATTATGTAGATAAAAGTCTTATATTTGATTTTTTTTATTTGTCACTTAACAACTTACTTGTATCATTACTTACAACACTGCTAAAATTTCAATTAATGAAACACAATTACTCTCAAATTTATGCAATTGGTTCAAAAATTTTACTTTTTGCATTGTTCACTCTTTTTGCTTCAACCGCTTTTGCTTCACACTATCGTGGTGGAAAAATAGAATGGACTCGTACACCTAGTACACGAACTGTTACATTTAATACTTATGCTATTTGGGAAAGTGCCAGCTTCATTGGTAGCATCTATTTAAGTACTGGTGATGGCAATGGCTCATCTCTGACAGGCAGCGAAATAGGAAGTAACGGTACTCAAAAAATCTATAAATATACTTATACTTACACTTACAATTCTGATGGCCCATTTACTGCATATTTTAGTGATTGTTGTAGAATTACAACATCATCAAATGCCTCGGGAAGTTCCTATACGGTATCTACGGTTGTTAATTTAACTAATAATAATTTAGGCTCACCAGTTAGCAATGCTCCGTTTCTGATTACAATGCCTCAAAACACTAATAATCAATTACAACTCATAGGGAGTGAGCCTAATAATGGACTTATGACCTATTCGACAGGTTCTGTTCAAGACGTATCATACATACCATCGGTGGGTGGTAATACTGCAAGTGTATCTTCTTCTGGTTTACTGCAATGGAATACTTTTGGAGCTGTGGCTGGCCAAGAATGGTTTATGAAAATAATTATCACCGGTAAAGATGGCATCACAAAAACCGAATTAGATATTCTGATAAAAATTACCAATGGAGGGCCGCAGTATCCTATTTGTTTACTTAACGGAAACTCATCCAATACTATAACCATAGGTACACCTTTTACGATAGGCCTAAGTGCAACAGACCCTGAAGGCCAAGCACTTACAATAACTAATCAAGGCCTTCCGAGTGGAATGACTTTTACTACAAATGGTAATAATATTACCTATAACTGGACTCCTAATAGTAGCCATTTTGGTACATTTACTATAAATACTTCTTTTACTGACCCCACAAATCTTTCAACAAGTTGTAGTTTTAATATAACCGTACCTATTCCAAGTGGGAAGTCTCTTATTTCGTGTTACTCATTTTCAGGTAATACCAATGACTTTTTGGGACGAAATAACGGTACAGCAAATGGAGGAAGTTTTATTGCAAATCGATTTGGTTTGGCCAATAGTGCTTACTTACTCAACGGAAATAGTAATTATATTTCAATACCAACAAGTGGTCTTAACAACGCAAATTATTCCTTTGCTGCTTGGATTAAACCATATTCCTTGCCACAAACTACTGGCAATCCTTCTATAATTACAGACATTGGAAATGTTGGTGCAGACCAAGCAACAGGCTTCTTTGCTGCCAATGGGGTTAATAATATGGGACTAATTGGATATGGACATTCTGCTTTATCCAGTTATATTATACCTGTAAATTTTCAAGTAGGTTCTACGGCTCCGTGGAAATATTTAGTATATTCATTACAAGGAAATACTGTAAAATACTATATTGATGGTGTGCCTTCACATAGCTTTAATACAATTGGAAGCACCGCTTATGCTACTCCTGTAATAGGTATTATTGGGGCAAGACTAAATATTTCTCAATTTTTTCATGGAGAAATTGATGATGTAATGTTTGTAAAAGAGGGCTTGAGCGATACAGAGGTTGCTGCGTTATATCAAACTACTGATGCTTGTCCCAACAATATAATTAATTCTCCCCTAATCTACGTCAAGGCTCTTAATAATAATGTAACTCTTGGCTCACCATTCAATGTTGAAATAACGACAAGCTCATTAACACCAAATATTGGTAATAGCTATGAAGTACAATTATCCGAAGCAGATGGCCATTTCCATTCATATACTACCATTGGAACAGGAAATACAACTACCATTACAGCGACACTTCCTGCCAATCTTCTTTTAAGCAATGATTACAGAATTAGGGTTGTTTCAACAAACCCACTAATTACAAGTTTCAACACTCAACATATATCAATAGTTGATAAAAGGCTAATTTCATGTTATTCATTTTCAGGAAATGTAAATGATGGTAAAAATACAAATAACGGTACAGCCTCAGGAGGAAATTATATTAATGACCGCTTTGGTATTGCTAATAGTGCATACTCATTAAACGGCACAAGTGAATTCATTTCGATTCCAATAACAGACCTCAATAATGCAAGTTATTCTTTCTCGGCATGGGTAAAACCTTATACAATGCCAACTGTGAGTGGCAATCCTTCTCGTTCGGTAATATCAATGGGAAATTTAAGTGGTGACCAATCTATGTTATTTGCTTATAATAGTTCGGCAGCAACATCTACTTTCCAAATTGCAGCGAGCGGTGTAACGGCTTCTAATGTAAACTATCCAGTAAGTTTCCAAACTGGTTCGAGTGCACCATGGAAACATATTGTTGGAACATTAAAGAATAACACCATAAAATACTACATCGATGGCAGTTTAGTGAGTACAATTGCTGCTTCAGGAACACCTACTTATAATACCCCAATATTGGGGCAAATAGGTCGTCGAATAAGTGGGACTCAATATTTCCACGGCGAGATTGATGATGTTATGCTTTATAAAGATGAATTAAATAATGCCGAAGTTTCAGCCTTATTTTATGCTAAAGTTGGTTGTCCTGCAAATATTGAAAGTTCTCCTCTTTTAGTTTTACAAGCCTTATCAACAACTAATATCTGTAGAGGTGCCACATTCTCATTAAATTTTTTAGTAGGTAATTATATTGCCAATAGTGATAATGTTTATACGGCCGAACTATCGGACATCAATGGTAATTTTGGTAGCCCGACTACAATCGGAACGAGTAATAGCACATCCTTAAATTGTACGATTCCTATTAATATGGCCGTTGGCAATAATTACAAAATTAGAGTAAAAGCAAGTAGTCCAAATCTGATTAGCTACAACGAGCTAACGATTAATATTCAGGAGCCATCGACAGCAACAATATCAGGTACAACCAATATTCATGATGGAAATTCTACAAATATTTCATTGGCATTTACGGGGTCATATCCGATAACTTATACACTATCAAGTGGGTTAACTGGAATCGCTATTGCCTCGCCAATAAGTATAAACGTAGCTCCTTACGGAACAACCACATACACAATTAGCTCTATCTCAAATACTTGCGGCAGTGGAACTGTATCTGGTAGTGCAACCATCACAATACAAGGTTCAAAACAATTACTCTCATGTTTTCCATTCAATGGTAATAGCTTAGATGAAGTGGGTGGCAATTATTTATCGCAAGGAGGCATCACTTTGGCTAAAGATAGAAATGGTAAAGATAATTCGGCGTATTATTTTGATGGAAATGATAATATTTTACTTCAAACAAATGCTTTGGGAAACCCAAAATATACTATGACAGCCTGGGTAAAACCAAGATTTTTACCCGATTATGGCGAACAAGCAACTATCGTAGGACTAATGGGGACTGGCTTTGAACAAAAATTAAGTATTACAAATTCATCTGATACCTATGACCAGGCTGCTTGGTTATTTACCTCAACAGGAAGTAATGGAACAACAGTAAGTGCGATAAGCTTTGCAGTAGATACAACTAAGTGGTATCACGTTTCTGTAGTACGTTCTGCTGATAGTTTAAAATTATATCTTGATGGCAAACAAGTTATTAGGGTTTACTCAGGAGGCTTTCCTACTTTTTATGGCTCAACAATCAATGGTTCAATTGGAGCAAGTTTCATTGCGGCATCTCCGTTTGCATATTTTAAAGGCTGGATTGACGATGTAAAAATTCTTAAAGGGAATTTGAATGATTCTGAAATTGAAGAGCTATATTATTCAAATTATTGTCAATACACGATACCAACTCGACAAGTTGAACTAATTGCATGCTATCCGTTCAATAATAACGCCAATGATACTAAAAATAATTATCATGGTACAGTTAATGGTGCAACATTAACAGCCGATAGATTTGGAAACCCAAACGCAGCTTATTCGTTTGACGGAAACGATAATATTTTATTACCTTCAACCACCGATTTTCAGAATAGACAGTTTACTATTTCAGCTTGGATTAACTCAAATAATCTACCCAGTAGTTCTTTTCTGCAAAGACCAGTTTTAAGTTTCGGTACCAATCGAGTCTTACAGCAAGTCTATGGCACTCCAAACTCATGGGTTTTCTTTGATGCAGGTAATAATACAAACAGTCCGTTTTTGAATAATAAAGCTAATACCACCAATCTATGGTATCATTTAGCCGCCGTAATTGAAGGAGGAAATGTAAAAATATACATTAATGGCAACCTTGAAGGAGGCAAATTAGGAAATATAGCCAATGTAGCCTACTCTGGCTTAAACTCCATAGGATTTAGAGATGGCACATCTAGTTATTTCGATGGAAAATTAGATGACATTAAGATTTTTAAAGGAGTATTGTATGATGCAGAGGTAAAAAAACTTTATCAAGATGAACTACTCGCACCATCAACTTGTAGTTTCTCACCTTGTGTGCCAACAATTCTTAAAAGTACATCTGATGGCTTAAATGCCAATGTTTCTCATCAAGTAGTTGCCAAAAACACCATTCTTTCAAATACAAATATTACTTACGAAGCAGGTAAATCTATCATTCTTAAACCAGGTTTTAAGGCAGATAATCTAAGTGTATTTAAAGCACAAATTGGGGGCTGCTCGTTTTAGAATATAATTATTTTGCTCATTTAAAGAGCCATTCTAAAGGTTTTAATACTCTATAGAATGGCTCTTTTTCAATTATTAATACTTCAAAAACCCACATAAAAATCCTTCCATCAGCCATTTAAGTCAACTCAAAAACTTTTCATCAAAAATTTAACTAGCTTTAAACTGACAATCTGTCAGTATTATTGTAATTTTGTATATCAATTTTCAAAATTGAGTACTTACAATTGATTTTTTAACAAATTATATGGCATTAGTTACCAATTCGTTAAATATTCTCAACGAAGAAGACAAAGAGGCTTTAGATTTACCTCGCATCAGTGAAGACGAAAAGAGTTCCGCTACTCGCAAACTATATATTGAAAGCTACGGTTGCCAAATGAACTTTGCCGATAGCGAGATTGTGGCTTCAATTCTACGAGAAAATGACTTTGCAACAACTTCAAAAATCGAAGAAGCCGAACTTATTTTACTCAATACTTGTGCGATTCGTGAAAACGCCGAGCAAAAAGTCAGAAATCGTCTTCAGCACCTTGTACCATTCAAAAACAAGCGTAAAAATGTTAAAATAGGCATTTTAGGCTGTATGGCCGAGCGTTTAAAAACTAAATTATTAGAAGAAGAAAAAATAGTTGATATGGTCGTTGGGCCTGACTCCTACCGTGATTTGCCAAATCTGATTAGCGAAGTTGAAGATGGTCATAAAGCAGTAAATGTTTTCCTTTCAAGAGAAGAAACCTACGCCGATATAACGCCAATTCGCCTAAATTCTAATGGTGTAACAGCCATGATTAGTATCATGCGTGGCTGTGACAATATGTGTAGTTTCTGCGTTGTGCCTTACACTCGTGGGCGTGAACGTAGCCGTGATGCACATTCAATTGTAAAAGAAGCAACCGATTTATTTAATCAAGGCTATAAGGAAGTTACGCTTTTGGGACAAAATGTAGATAGCTATAAATGGAAATCGGTTGATAACTCAATTGTAAGCTTCGCCAATTTGCTTGAAATGGTCGCACAAGTAAGTCCAGATTTACGAGTGCGTTTCTCGACTTCCCACCCAAAAGACATTACTGATGATGTACTTTATACCATTAAAAAATACGATAATGTTTGTAATTACATTCATTTACCTGCCCAAAGTGGCAGCAGTCGTATTTTGGAGTTAATGAATCGAACTTATGACCGTGAATGGTACATTGGCAGAATCAACCGAATCCGTGAAGTTTTGGGTCAAGAGTGTGGCATTTCACAAGATATGATTGCGGGCTTCTGCACAGAAACAGAAGAAGACCACCAAGAAACACTTTCTCTACTTGATTACGTAAAATATGATTATGGATATATGTTTTCGTATTCCGAAAGGCCAAATACACCAGCCGCTAAGAAATTGACAGACGATGTTCCAGAAGATGTAAAAAGTCGTCGATTAGCAGAAATAATCGCTCGCCAACGTGAACATTCACTCGAAAGGAACCAACTTTGTGTTGGAAAAACCTATAAAGTTTTAGTCGAGGGATTTTCTAAACGCTCAAAAGAACAACTTTCTGGCAAAAATGACCAAAATAAAATAGTAGTTTTTCCAAAAGAAAACTTCAAACTCGGTGACTATGTTAATGTTTTGATTACCGAATGTTCGTCAGGGACTTTGATTGGAAAAGCTATATAAATATGGCAGAATTATAAGACTCTAGAATTTAAATGTATTTATACTCAAAAGGCACAGAGTTGCAAAGGTTCAGAGGTACAAAGCACTGCTAATGAGGCAATTAAAAGTCTGAATTTTCATAAATCATTTTAGGTTAAGTGTACTTCTTTATTCAATAAAAATCGAAACGCCACCAAACGGAACGCTGCCCGAAGCCAAAAGCTAAAACGAAATGAGTAACAATACAGAATTACAATCAGTCAAAAATCGCTTCGGCATTATCGGAAATGCTCCTACTTTAAACCATGCTCTTAGCGTAGCAATTCAAGTAGCTCCTACCGACTTAACCGTGCTTATAAATGGGGAAAGTGGTAGCGGAAAAGAATCTTTTTCAAAGGTAATTCATGCACTCAGCTCCCGCAAACATGGCCCTTTTATAGCTATCAACTGCGGAGCAATTCCTGAAGGTACGATTGATTCAGAACTTTTCGGACACGTAAAAGGCTCATTTACTGGAGCAATTGACGACAGAAAAGGATATTTTGAAACAACAAGTACTGGCACAATTTTCTTAGATGAAATAGCCGAAATGCCAATCGGTACACAAGCTCGTCTGCTTCGTGTACTTGAAAACGGTGAATTTATTCCCGTAGGTTCATCGAAAGTAAAGAAAACCGATGTGCGTGTAGTGGCGGCTACTAACGTAAATCTATTGGAAGCCATTGAACGTGGGCGTTTCCGTGAAGACTTGTATTATCGACTAAATACTGTGCCGCTTCATGTGCCTGCTCTACGGGAGCGTGGCTATGATATTGAGTTACTTTTTAGAAAATTTTCGACTGATTTTGCTGAAAAAAACCACATTCGTCCAATAGAATTGACCGAAAACGCCTCCCAAATGTTAATGAACTTTCGGTTTCCAGGAAATATCCGTCAACTCAAAAACATTGCCGAGCAAATCACAATTCTTGAATTTGAACGCCTTGTTTCAGCTGAGATTTTAACAAAATATCTTCCTCGTGAACAATCAAGCAGACTTCCGACTTTATTAAGAGGCTTGAATGGTGGCAATGACAGCAATTTTTCCGAGCGAGATTTATTATACAAAGTACTATTTGATATGCGAAAGGATATGACCGATTTAAAAAAATTGGTACTTTCGCTTATGCAGGGAGGGCAAACAGGAGGTGTTTCCATCAATGCTGAAATTATGCAACAACACCAAGGCTTATTTGAGGACATTCACCAAGAAGATAGTGTAGCCTTGATGCCCCCAACGGTTTATAACCCTCCACAACAAACGAACTATCCAAGCTATCAACCGGTTGATAATCAGAATATTATCAAAATAGATAGTCTTCAAGGAGATAGAATAAATGTGGAAGACATTTCGCACGAAACTGAAGAAAATTCATATTCACTCGAAAAACAAGAAAAAGAGATGATTGTTCGAGCTTTGAAGAAAAATAACTTCAAACGAAAATATGCAGCTTTAGACTTGGGAATTTCAGAACGTACTCTTTACCGAAAAATTAAACAATATGATATTGAAGACGAATAAAATCACAATGATCAATTATCAATTATCAATTTCGACGTCACTCTATCTATTATTTAATAAGTTTACTAAGTTCGTAAATTTACGTAGAGTTCTTATTTTTGCATTGACAATTGTTAATTGTTCATTGATAATTGGTTGTAAAATTTACTCTTTTACTGGCACAACACTCAAAGATGATTTGAAGACAATTACAATTCAGAATGTCACGATGGGAACTGCTGGAGGCCCAGCTAATTTAACTTTGACTTTTACTGAAAAACTAAAAGAATATTATCAGCGAAACACAAGCCTAAAGCTAAAGCCCAACGATGCTGATTTATTGCTCGAAAGCACAATAGTAGGTTATGAATTAACGCCCGTATCAGCTACATCAAGCGACAAAGCAGCTCTTAACCGACTGACTATCAGAATAGAAGTAAGATTTGTGAATGCTAAATATGAAGAAGAGAATTTTGAAAAAGAATTTTCTTTTTACCAAGATTTTCCACAAGAACAAAACCTTTCGCAAGTTGAAAGCAGTTTGGTTCCTAAAATAATCGACCAATTAGTGCTGAATATATTTACCGATACAGCTGCACAGTGGTAATAAATCAATTAAGAATGATGAATTACGAAATAAGAATTGAAGGATTGCCATTTTGACTGCTAATGTAATTCTTCATTCTACATTCTTAATTCTTAATTTCACTAAATATGTTGGATAAAAATAACTTTAAAAACTACATGAGTAATCCTCAAGCATTATCTCTTAATGAAATAATGCAGATGGAAAATGCGATAAAGAAATATCCGTATTTTCAGCTGGGTTATACGCTCATTGCAAAAGGTATTTATGCCAAAGCACCCGAAATTGCCAAAGATGCAGTTCGGAAAGCTGCAATTTATGCCCTAAGCAGAAACGCCCTAAGAAAAGTAATAGAAAACGATATGGATTGGAACTCAATTCCAACTGTAAAAGTATCAGACAATCCACTCGAAAATAAGTTTTCGCAAGGAACTATTGAAGAAGAATTAAACCGTGAGAAATTGGAAGAAGAACTAATAGAATCAATTGCAAAACCAGCATTAAGAAATATTCAAGACGAACAATTGGCTATTATTGAGCAATTTATCAAGAAAGAGCCACGTATTCAACCTATAAGACAAGGTGGCCCCAATGTTGAAATAGAAGATTTAAGTGAACGCAGCACAACTCTCAAAGGTCCATTATTAACTGAAAGTTATGCCAAAATATTGTCTCGCCAGGGTCGTTTCGACCAAGCAATAGAAGTTTATAAGAAACTTTTAGTGAAAAATCCCGAAAAAAGTACTTACTTTGCGGAAAAAATAGCAGATTTACAAAAGAAAATGCAATAGTTATTAGAAATAATTTTTCAGTAACTTATTCATTATCAGTCATTTAGGCATATTTTTTGTCATTTCTTAAAAAAAGAAATTTTAAAATATTTTTCATAAGTTAATCATTCATTGTAAAAATGTACACTACAGTCTTAGTTTTAATGGTAATTATTGCCATATTGTTAGTATTAGTGATTATGATTCAAAACCCAAAAGGTGGTGGTCTTTCGAGCGAATTTGGTGGTGCTGGCTCTCAAATGTTTGGTGTACAACGCACAGGTGATATTCTTGAACAACTCACTTGGGGCTTTTTTGCTTTCATCATTGTAGGTGCTTTAACTGCAGGTATTTTTATGGACAAAACAGGTGCAGCAGCAACCAACGATAATGGCTTAAACGTTGAAAAAGCAACTGCTCGCCCAACCGTTCCAGTAGCAACGCCGGCGGCTGGTACGGCTCCTGCAGCAACTCCTGCTACTCAACCTAAGAAATAATTTTCTGAAAACAGCATATAACAAGCTGTCTTAAAATAAAAGCGAGCCAACAGATTGTTAACTCGCTTTTATTATTTTAATGACAAACCATTTAGCTTTGTCCCGCATGAGGTTTTTTGATATCACCACTTTTCTTATTAAAAAACTTCTTCTTCCCAACAGGCTTTCTAAAAGGTTTGCGTGCCTGAGTTTCTTTGTATTCAGGAGCGATTCCCAAACCTAAACTTTCAGTAATATTTTGTTTATCAACTACTCTTTCCAATAGCTTTTCGATATTTGCAATGCGATATTGGTCTTTTTCATTAATAAAAGTAAAAGCCGTTCCTGTCGTCTCCGCACGAGCAGTTCGTCCAATTCGGTGAATATAATCTTCGGCATCACGTGGCACGTCAATATTAATTACCAAATTAAGGTTATTGATGTCAATTCCCCTCGAAAGTACATCTGTAGCTACCAAAATCTTGAATTGCTTATTCTTAAAACCTCTCAATGATTCTTCTCGGTCTTCTTGCGTATTATCAGATGAAATCCCTCTTGCTTCAAACCTATTTCGATTCAACATTCGAACAACTTTTTCAATCATTGATTTCTGTGATGTGAAAATAATAACAGATTCTGCTACCGTATTTTTCATCAAATGAATCAATAAAGGGAGTTTTTGTTCGTCAGAAGCTAAATAAAACTGTTGGTCAATACCTACTGCTGGTTTTGACACAGCCAATCTGATTTCTTCTGGATTTTTAAGGATTTTATCTGCAAAATCTCTGATTTTTTTTGGCATGGTGGCCGAAAACATCAAATTTTGGCGATTTTGTGGCAAATGTTTTAATACAAAAAGTATATCATCCGAAAAACCCATATCCATCATTTTATCGGCTTCATCTAAAATTAGACATTTTAAACTATCGAATTTTACCTCACCAGAATTCATGTGAGCCATCAAGCGGCCAGGAGTGGCAATAATAATATCAGCACCTTTTACAAGAGCTTTGCGTTGTTGATCCCAATCTTCTCCTTTTCCTCCACCATATATAGCAAGGCTTGTAGCTTGAATAAAATAACTAAAACCCTCTATTTGCTCATCAATTTGCTTGGCGAGTTCACGAGTTGGAACTAATATAAGTGCTGAAGTATGATTACTCGGCTCACGACTAATTTTATCTAAAATAGGAATCAAATAAGCTGCTGTTTTGCCTGTGCCAGTTTGAGCCGAAGCTATCAAATCCTTGCCAGCTAGAATAATTGGAATTGCCTTCTCTTGAATTGGAGTTACTTGTAAATAATTCATGGCGTCCACTCCTGTAAGTACGTCATCATGAAGGTTAAGTTCGTTAAATTGCAATTTTTTAATAATTAAATAGGACTTATGAAAGCTTTAATATCTACAAATATAGCATTAAGTACCTTATTAGCAATAAATAAGCCGTGATTGTTTCGTTTCTAAGCAATTTCGTTTTTTACAATAAACTCTTCAATGAGTAACCTTTTTGCTGTAAAAGTTTCAATACGCCTTTTTCTCCTCCCAAATGCCCCGCTCCTACCGCAAAAAACGTTGATTTTTGACTTATGTTCTGTTCGATAACAGGAATCCAGTTTTGATTTCTTTTATCTAACAATTCATCTTGCATTCCTTTCATTCCTACCATTTGCCCTGAAATCATTTTCGTCAAAGCTTCAATATCTTGTTTTTTATACAAATCTATCATTTGATTATAAATTGCATTGCCATTTTCAGTTTCTTTGACTGCATCCATCAACCATCCAACTTGTTGCTCAGTCGTTGCTCTATCCATGACCGCCACTTGGTCTTCAATCGTTTCAAGACCAAAAACTTCTTTCTTCTCTGCTTTTGCTTCTTTCACAAAATACTCTTCATAAGATTTTGGCATCGGGCATCCAGCCGATTTCATTAATGCAAAACTCAAATAAACCATTGGTTTTGCTGAACCAAACATTGCTACGTCCATCCCAGAAATTTTCTTAAAATACTTACTAAAAATCTGATAATCAGACTCATTCATAATATCCTTCAACTTTTTTCCATCGGCTGACATCATCAATTTTTGAGTTTTCATCATCATCTGCTGGTCATCCATGTCAATTTCTAAAAAAACCTGTTGGGCAATTTTAAATTTTACTGCTGTGCTTTTCGGAACAAAAAAATTATCTGGACAAATCAAATGAATTGTTCCAAAAATATAGGATGGTTGCGAAAGTCCATTACCCGAAATTTCCCAAAGTAAGCCTTTTTGTGATTGTTGTGCGTAAGTTTGCGAAAATTGAAAAAATAATAAGAATAAAACTGCAAGTCTTTTTTTCATAAAACAGATGAAGTAAATAAAACATTTTTAAAGATAACAAAAAAGCCCGATGATGAATCACCGAGCCTTGCACTTTTATTTGAGGCATATGTTTTTCTAATTTGAAAAATGCTTAGTTTGTTTTTCAAGTTCAATCACCATCGGCACTAGTACGTGGTCTTCAATAATGGCGTGCTTACGGAGTTCAAGTTCAAATAACTCAACTTGATTCAAGAAAACTTTATAGGGCAATGGTGTGGTTTTGTTATCAGAATATTGTTTAATGATTTCGCTAACTTCTTTCAACTCGTCTTCAATTGGTGAGTGGCTTGATATAAATTTTTCTATCGAAAATTCCATATCAATTTCAAGACTTTCTGCACAAACCGCCTTCACTTTTGAAGCAATAATCATTCGTCGAATATAAGGGAATAATTGTTTTTCTTCCAAAAGAATATGGTCAACTAGCTTGTTTTTATAAATGTTGAAGAAAATCGCCAAACTAGCCAAAAGTTGGTGACTTTGACCGTATTTACTAAAAATGTGCAACAAAGATTGCTCTATCTCTGGCAATTTCTTGCTCAAATAATATTGGTGTGTAGATTGGAGATAATCCAAAATTTCCTCTACCGAAAACCTCTGCATTTTCTCGAAAGGAAAATCTTCATCATCATTATACAAATCCAAAATCAGCTCAATCAATTCGGGGTTCATTTCGATGTGCTTAATTGCCTTGGTTTTGGGAGTTATGTCTAATCGCTCCGTAATCATTTGGAGCATTTTTGAACTATTAATTAGATTATTCGCTGTTGTCATATGTTTATCATCCTTTACATCTTAATAGACAAAGCTATCAAAGTCAGTTTTCTAAAAATATGACAATTGTCATGAAAACAAAAAAAGCATACCGAGATTCGCTCTCTGTATGCTTTTGTAATGTTATAAAGCTAAGAATTAGTTTGCTTTAAACTCACCAGAAGCACGAAGTTCAACTTCGTCAGCTACAACTGCACCTGGCATTGTACCAACACCAAAGTCAGTACGTTTTACAGCACCAGTAACTTTGAAACCTACTAATTTCTTTCCATCACGTGCGGCACCTGTACCAACCAATGTAAGGTCTAAAGTAACTGGTTTGGTAACCCCTTTGATAGTTAAGTTACCAGCCAATTTATATTTTTTTGGGCCAGCAGCAGTGATTCCCGTGCTTTTGAAAGTCAATGTTGGAAACTTTGCAGTATCAAACATATCATCTCTTTGAAGGTGAGCATCACGATTTTCTTGATTTGTAGTCACTTGTTTCAAATCAGCTGTTAACTCAAAAACTGCATCTGAGAAATCTTCTTTTGAAGACGTAACTGAAGCATCAAAGCTTTTGAAAACTCCGTCAACTTCTGACATCATTAAGTGAGTTACTGTAAAAGTCATTTTAGCGTGAGCTTTGTCAAGTGACCATTTTTGTGCAAAAGATGCAACCGATGCTAATAAAGTAAAAGCGAGTATTGTGATTTTTTTCATTTTACTGTTTTTTTTGGTTAATACTTATAAAAATTAGACTAAACATATTTAACAAATGTAATGACATATAATGTTTTGACAAACTATTTTAATATTTTTAACAATCTATTAACAAGATAGACTATACATGTTTAAGCGATTGTGTCTTTAAACAAACGAAGTGTTCGCTCCCAAGCTAATTTAGCTACTTCGGCATTATATCGGGTGGGAGCTGTATCGTTGTTGAAAGCATGATTTGCTCCTTCATAAATAAAAATTTCATGTTTTATACCTGCAGCTTTTAGGGCTGTTTCGTAAGCTGGAATGCCCGTATTTACACGCTCATCAAGTCCACCATAGTGAAGCATCAATGATGCTTTGATTTTTGGCACATCGACTGTATCTGCCTGACGGCCATAATAGGCGACCGCAGCATTAAGTTGCGGAGAATTTACAGCTAATTGATTAGCTAAACCACCACCCCAACAAAAACCGACACAGGCTGTTTTTCCATTACTTTCATTTATTGAACGTAGGTAATCAAAACCTTTAACGAAATTATTGATATTTTTTGGAGCATCCAATTTGGCAAATAAGCCACGAGCTTCATCTTCGTTGGCGGGTGTTCCACCAAGTGGCGAAAGAGCATCAACACCCAAAGCGATAAAACCTGCTTTTGCCACTCGACGAGTTACGTCTTTGATGTGTGGATTTAAACCTCGGTTTTCGTGTATAACCAAAACCGCACCTATTTTACCTAAAATTTTCTTTGGTTTCGCAAGATAGGCTTTCATTGTTGAGCCATCACCTTCATAGGTAATATCTTCGGTAATAATATCTTCATCATCTTCGGCAATCGTCATTGCGTTGGCATAGTTTACTTCTAAAAGAGGCAAAATAGCTATTGCAGCGGCAGTTCCTCCAGCGAGTTTTGCCAATCGGGTCATAAAATCGCTTCGTGTGAGTGGCTTGTGGGTGTACTCGTCGAAAAGGTTGATAATTTCTTGATTCATAGTCTTAATAGAGTTTATTATTTGATAAAAATACTAATTATTGATAAACTATATTAGTATTTATTCAGAATTTGATTATACTTTTTATTTTTACGAAAGAAAACTAATTAATGTTGACTGCTGATAAAACTAAAAAAAGAAGGTGGCTTGTAGAAAACCACAAGCCTTCTAATTTTTCAACCTAATCAAAAAAATCTTTCTATTTTATGACTCAATAATAATGGATAAGGAAAGAAAAGTCCAAAATCCATTATTAATTACTTTATAACCACACTATTAATTATTATTATCACCGCCCGACTTCACGTCATCGTTTTTCAATTTAGATTTTTTGGTTTCGGTAAATTTCATTTTACCAATTTTATAACTAAATGTCAATTTGATATTTTGGTTAAAAATATTGTTGATACTAACTTGGTTAAACATTGGAGTTGTAAGAGTGCTTCTCATTTTCATTCCAAAGAAGTTTTCTGTTGCCAAACCAAGACTTCCTTTTTTGTTCGCAAATTCTTTTCTTGCACCAATTGAGTACATTCCCATTCCGCCTTGTGTTCCTTGCAATTGCACACGGTTTCCTCTGAAACCTCCGAAAGCTTGAATTGCCCAACCTTTTTGAAGTGTAATAGATGACTGTAAACGTCCACCCACTACAATTCCCGAATTGCTAATGGTTGTTGAAAGACCATTCAAACCAGTTTGCTGACCTTCTAGATAATTATAATACAAGTCAAGACCACCATTCAATGTCCATTTTGGCGTGATAAAAAAGTTTCCGAAAATGTTTGTACCGAAAGTTTGTTCTTTACCAATGTTTTGGTATGTTGTGATAATTGCACCCAAAACTGTGTCAGATGGCATAGAAATACGTGTGATTGAGTTGTTTGTTTGTCGACCGAAAACCGATAAATTCAAATAAGTTTTCTTGATATTGGTACTTAAACTAAATTCAAGATTATTAGAAATCTCTGGTTTCAAACTTGGATTACCAATCGAAATACTCTGCGGATTTGAAGCATTATAGTTCGGGTTTAATTGTTGTAAACCTGGGCGTTGAATACGGTTGTTGTAAGCCACTTTCAAAGTCGAGGCTTTACCTACACTTTTCGAGATATTTACACTTGGAACAAGGTTTCCATAAGCAGGAATTATGATGTCACTTTTTTGGTCATTTGCCGTAATTTTTGTGTATTCATAACGTGTACCAACTTTGAATGTATATTTATTTTTAGTAGAAAAAGTATACGAAACATAGCCTGCTGCAATATTTTGACTATAGTTTAGTAAACCTGCTGGGTTACGAGCATCTGACGAGAACGAACCTGTTGGATTAGCAAATAAATACTCATAATCACTATTTACTTGACGAACTACGGTTTTTGCACCGATTTCAAACATCTGATTTGATTTGATAGGTGTCTGATAATCAGTCTGTAATGTAATTTCGTTATTAAAATTAGTGTTGAGGTTTTTCTGACGACTTACTAATTCTTTTGAACTACTTAACAAATCGGTAAAGAAATTATTAGTCAATTTGTTTTGGCTAAACTGTCCAGAAATTGAAAACTCCTGTGAAGGCTTGAAAATACGGATATAATCCAGATTGATGTCAACTGAGTTTGATAAATCTTTGCTTGTTACATCACGGAAAGAAGTAGAATTTAAAATACTATTTTTGTATTGATTAATTATAAAATCCTGTGAGCGTGAGAAATTACGAGTTCCAAAAGCCACTGAAGCAGTAAGTGACTGATTTTTTGCTAAATCATAATCAAATCCTAAATTATACCTGCCGAATAATCCATTATCAAAAGCATCAGCCGTTTGATTTGTCAACGTAGGTATACCATTTCTTAAGGTTGTTTGATCTAAAGACGTAGCTGATTTATTATAGAATACACGACCAAAACCACCAAGCGTTACACCTAATTTTCCTTGACGATAATTACCGTTTAAGCTTAAATTTGAACCACGAATACCTACACCTGAATCAAAATTTAACGTTAAACCTTGTAAAGTAGATTTTTTCAAGATGATATTAATAATACCTCCCGAACCTTCAGCATCGTATTTAGCTGATGGAGAAGTGATTACCTCAACAGTTTTAATCAAATCGGCAGGAATCATTTTCAAAGCATCGGCAATACTACTTGCAACGATTGTAGAAGGCTTGTTGTTTATCAAAACTTTAAGGTTAGAAGTTCCACGAAGCGAAACGTTTCCATCTAAGTCAACCGAAAGCATTGGCACTTTACGTAAAATATCGGCGGCATCTCCACCTTTTGAAGTCAAGTCTTTTTCGGCGTTATAAACTAGTCTGTCAACTTTTTCCTCAATCATTGATTTCTCAGCCGTTACGGTCACTTCATCCAATTGTTTTACACTTTGAGCGAGTTTGATTACACCCAAATCATTGTCTTTACCTTTTTCAACTTTTACCTCAATGGATTTATCTTTAAAACCGATGAAAGTGATTACTAAATTGTATTCTCCTGCAGCAACACGGCTCATTGAAAACTTGCCTTTTTCGTCAGCTACAGTTCCGTCAATAACTTTCTTGGTATCTTTTGTATAAAGTGCAACGTTTGCAAACTCAACGGCTGTCGAAACGTTTTCGTCAATGACAAAACCAAAAACTTTTGAATTTCCTTTTGGAGCATTGCCTTCCAAATTTAATGTAGGTGCTTGCTGTGTACTTTGAGGGCGGCCATTGCCATCACCTCTTTGTCCTCCACCCATTCCAGGACCAAACTGTGCAGATGCCAATATATTGACAGTTAATAAAAGTGTGAGTATTGATACTATCTTTTTCATTGTAGTTCTATTTAAAATTTTGAATTTCGGTAATTGAGAATTGCAAAACGTTTGTGGTTCGCTGAATTCTACAACAAATCAAAGACTAAATTCTAAGACTATTTTTATTAATAGATAAGTAAGACGTTCAACTCGACAACTCGGCTGAGAACTCGACAATACCGAAATGCAGAATAAATAGGTCGGAATGTCGATATATTACACTGAATCGTAGAAAATAAGCATAAAAAGCCTACAAATCACTTCTTGGTAGTTGCATTTAATACTCTTTTTAAACAAACTTTGACATTATTTATTAGGCCGACAGACCTTTGGCAATCGTTTAATTTGATAACAATGCAGCATTTCATTAAAAAAATTATAGGGCCGACCTTCGGGCTACCGACCAACAGAATTTTATTATTACACCTATCATTTTGGTCGTTATATTTTTCATTTTTTTTCTATCAGATTACTTTCAGCCGCCACGGAGAAGAGCCAAATTATGAGCGGTCATTCTATGATGCAGCAACTCAAATAATTTTTATGGCTTTAATCAGCTATATCAATTATTTTATCTGTCTACCTCGGTTTTTAAAACACAAAAACTTCGGCCAATATTTAATTGAATTTTTGATTCCCTTCTTAATAATTATCACGTGCCATATTTTTTTAAAGAGGTATATCTACATTGATATCAAAGAAGCCAAGGGTTTTCTATATTCTACTAAGTTTGTAATTCAGCATGTAATTGCTGCGATTTTTATTGCTATTTTTATCGGTATGTTGCGTTTTGCAAAAGATTGGTTTGAGTTAGAGGCAAAGAAAAGTGAAATAGAAAACGAAAAACTGACAGCTGAATTACGTTTTTTGAAAGCACAGGTAAATCCACACTTTTTGTTTAATACGCTCAATAATCTTTATTATTTGGCGATGATCAACTCGCCAAATACAACAGAAGTTATTGAAAAACTCTCACAAATGATGCGATACATGCTTTATGATTCGAATCACCCGAAGGTTTCGATGACGAAAGAGATTGAGTACATGAAAAATTATATTAGTCTCGAAAAACTCCGTTTGGATAATCAAGTACCAATTACATTTGATATTAAGGGCAACCCTGATACAGTACAAATTGTACCACTTATTTTCATTACCTTTCTCGAAAATGCTTTCAAACACGGTGTAAGTAATAGCATGAACAATGCTTATGTAAATATTTCGATACATATTGAAGGTCAACAATGCACATATTGCGTAGAAAACAGTAAATTGCCACCAAACCACGAGACTACCAATGAGAAATCTGGAATTGGTTTGCAGAATGTCAATCGTCGTTTAGAGCTTAGTTATCCAAATAATTATGAGTTGATTGTCAACGAAGACGATAAAGATTATATCGTGGTTTTAAAATTAAATTTGGGGTAGTTAATCAATCATTAAACATTTACAATTAATGTTAAGCTGCATAATTATCGAAGACGAACCACTGGCTCGTAACCTAATGGAGGCTTATGTAAAGAAAGTACCGCACCTCAATTTACTCAAGTCATTTTCGAGTTCTTTGGCTGCGTTAGATTTTTTACGTGAAAAAACGGCAGCTGGCGTTCCAGTTGATATTTTGTTTTCTGATATCCAAATGCCCGAAATTACGGGTATTACTTTGTTGAAAATCCTTCAAAAAAAACCGTTGGTAATTCTTACCACAGCATACTCTGAATATGCTCTTGAAGGATATGAACTTGAGGTTTTTGATTATTTATTGAAGCCAATCAGTTTGGAACGTTTTCTGAAAGCAGTTGAAAAAGCCACTATTCGTCTAACAGTTTCCCAACCTATTGTGCAAGAAAAAATTGTACAGGAAGTATCGGTAAATTCAGATGGTAGTCACGGATTTATTTTTGTAAAAGATGGCACAAAACTGGTAAAAATTCGCCTCAATGAAATTCAGTACATTGAGGGTTTGAAAGATTATGTTTGTATCCACACAAAAGACAAAGACGCTACACTCAAAAAGATAGTCACCCTCCAAACCATGAAAAGCTTGGAGAATCAACTATCTGAGAGTCAATTTATTAGAGTACATAATTCTTACATAATAGCTTTCGATGCCATTGATGCTATCGACAAAGAAAAGGTGCAAATCGGTAAAAACTTCATTCCTATTAGCGATACTTACCGCAAAGCATTTAAAGAGTTTATTGAGAAAAAGCAGGTGAGTTAGTGAAACTATCAAAGTAAAAAGAAAGACATTCATTTATTTGAATGTCCCTCTTTTTTTATTTAAACTTGGCACTAAGTGTAATAATATTTGCTACCATGCCATTGCTTCGGTTGTAATGCCCATAACGTAATTCGGCGGTATTCCAGTGTTTGATTCCCAAAACGCCATCTGGCGGAGCAATTCTGATTCCTGCTCCGCAAAATGCACTTCTAAAGTCAGAAATATCAAAATCAGAAGTGTAATAGCTTTCGGTCAGTTTATGGCTATTGATTGGGCCAAAATACTTCACAGCAGTTTGGCTATTAAATCGATAATGAGGCGTGACCGACACAAAAGAAGTAATTTTAATCGGTACTTCAAGGCTCACAGTATGTGCTTTCATGCCCCAGTTATCTTGGTAATAACGATAGAACGAACGAATAATGAATCTATCACCCAAGAAATAACTTGCACGCAAACCTACTGGTAATTTCGCACGAGTTCCTGGTAATTTTTCCACCTTTAATGTACCGTCTGTAAAATAAACACGGTGATATGGCGTACTCAAAAGTCCTTCTTGGTAAGAAGGTTCAATAACTGCCATTACTTGCAAGCGTTTATTGATAATCTGCGAAACTCCTATGGATAAATTATAAGAATTTCGGCGTTTGAAATCGATATTATTATCATCTTCTGACCCCGACCCATAGCCTTCGGGACGAACTTCGTAAGGCAAAATAACCGACCAAGTATCAAAAAATGCCCCTAGTTTTACGCTAAGTTCCGTATTATTATCTTTCGATGATTTAGAAAAACTCAGATTTCCGCCGTACGATTGATAATCCCACTCAGTCGAATATGATAAACTCGCTCCGACTGTTTTATGTGTTTTATCATCTTTTCTACTCCACGAAAGTGTTGGATAAAAGTGAACATCCGACATCGAAGCTGAAGAAACTGAACGAGGGTCAATTTTATCAGACGAAGCCGATGAATAATAATCTATGGCTGCTTCGGCCGTAATTGAGTGTTTTCGGGCTTTTTTATCTGTAAACGACAATTTCAGATCCAGTGAATTGGCAATATCAAATAATTTTTCGGTTCCGATGCCACCTGTAACGGCTGAGTTATTTCCGTCTTGGGCATAATATGACGAAACAATATTTACCTCATCTAATTTCAAAGTTCGAAAACCGATTCCAGCTTCGGTTTTTGAACTCAGCTTATACTCTTTGCTCGATTTCGGCATTGAGTTTTTGATGGTAGTTTCGCTTTTTTTACTTTTAAATATATATTTTGTTTCATCATATTGGCCATAAGCCCCGCTTAAGATGCCAACGTACAAACCAATCGCTAAAGTTACTTTTTTCATAAAGGGAAAGTTTTGATAGTCGAGAAGGGTTCAATTAAATTCGACTATTTCAATGTTTTAGTTCATTATAAGTTATGGAAACACTATCCAACAACCTATAACTATTTAATTATCAACGAAGTACAACTTTGTTCCACGATTTTAGTTACAACCACAACCGCCACCACTTTTACCTCCATTTGCACCAGATGCACCTTCACGGTAGAGATAAAAACTTGTCTCAAACTTCTCGGCTTTACGACCTGCAAGTTCCATTTCTGAGTCATTTATTCTATTTTTTTGATATTCTTTCACCGCTACACACGAAGCCGTTGAACTAAGTAAAAAGGCTAAAAGAGCAAAGATTTTGATTGATTTCATCTTTATGAAACGTTAATGTTATTTGAGGTATATATATTATTATCTTCGTCAATGATAATGCAAGCAATTTGTTTCATCTGATTAATTAGTCCAAGACCTAAATTGACTCCTAAAACGGTGATTGGAGTGGCCATTGCATCGGCCAATTCGGCATTTGGGCAAATAATAGTTACGCTTTTGATACCAGATACTGGAAAACCAGTTTTGGGGTCAATTGTATGTGAATATTTTTTTCCGTCGATGATTACAAATTTTTCGTAATTTCCCGAAGTAGCAACTGCTACATCACTTATATTGATGTACGAAAAAGCTT
This sequence comes from Cytophagaceae bacterium, assembly GCA_027486845.1. Taxonomy (GTDB): domain Bacteria; phylum Bacteroidota; class Bacteroidia; order Cytophagales; family Spirosomataceae; genus Emticicia. The sequence continues at coordinate 10,160 of JAIXOL010000039.1, read as the reverse complement.
TATTTTGGGTATCGGGGTCGGCTATAGCAATAGTCCACGGTTTCCCGTTGGGTTGATTTCCCCAAGTTGTCAAATCGCCTGCGGCATTGACAATTCCACTTTTTACGCCATTTTTTATTAATACTTGTTTAGCTCGTTCGGCGGCATAACCTTTTCCGATTCCACCAAAACCAATTCTCATCCCATTTTCTTTCAAAAAAACCGTGAGATTTTGGGCGTCTAAAACAATATTTTGATAATTGATTAACTTGACTGATTCTTTGGCAGCCTCAGCATCAGGAAGCGAAGTCATTTCTTTATCAAAATTCCAAAAACGTTTGTCGATTGAACCATAACTTATATCAAAAGCACCATCAGTAAGAGCCGATATTCGAAGCGAACGCTGGATGATATCAAACACTTCTTTATCAACTTTTACTGGTCTTATGCCAGCACTTTCGTTAATTTGGTTGGTTTGGCTATCCATGCTGAAAGTAGTCAGAAGCTTTTCGATACGACTAACTTCAGCAATGGCTTCATCAATCTGTTTTTCGGCCCATTGAGCGTCGTCATCTACTACAGTAATAGTAAAGCGATTACCCATTAAGCGAAGCGTTTTTTGATGAACTTTATTTACGTGCATTGGTAATAGACTGTATTTCTTGAATAAAAGCATCGGTTGTGATTCCTGCTGGGTAGCCATCCCATTCTTTCAGAACTTTGCCATCTATACCAACCAATACTGTCAACGGAAATTTCCCTTCTTGATTATATTTCTCAGCTAGAGCTTCGTTCATTCCTGTTTGTTTTTTATCCAATTGATTTTTCTTCAATCTTGGAAAATCAGCTCGAACCAAAGCTAAATTTGTAGTCGCATAGTTTAAAAACTCAGGGGAATCAAGAATGTCTCTCTTGAGCTTGATACATGGTCCGCACCAATCAGAACCTGAGAAATTAATCAGAATATATTTATGATTCTGAATGGCATCAGATTTTGCTTTGTCGAAATCGTTACCCCACTGTAGAGAACCTTCAAGTAAGAAGATTGTCAGAAGAATACTTAAATATTTCATTTTTTTGGTTTAAATATATCTTTATTTAACAATTAATAAACAACCAAAGTTTTTCCATCGGTTGCAACTTTATACACCTTAAGACCCGCTCTTGCATTACCATTCAAGCCAGCTCCGGTTAATGAAAACCTTGCTCCATGAGCTGTACAATACCATTCATTATTATAGTAAATCATTTGTTTTTTGGGTTCATGCGAACAAGTTACGGTAGCTGCTATGTAGGTATTTGCTTTAGAAAGGGCAATTACAATATTACTAACAATCATGTATCCTCCAACAGTCTTTAGTTTTGCATAAGTCGTAGATGTAAGGTCAATCTTTGCTTTTGTACTTGTGATTTTGTTTAATTCTTCGGTAGTAATTATACCTGAAACGGCAGTTGTTACAGTACCTGCTGTAGTTGCTGTCCCTGTTGTTGTATTATCTGGTGTTACTGTTAAAGCATTTACGTATTTGTCATCTTCTCTTACACAAGAAGTTAGCAAAGCCATTAAAGCTGCACCACTAAAACCTGCTGATTTCAAAAACTCATAACGTGTCATAATTCTTGATATTTAATAAATAAGCGTTTATATATTCATTACGCAACTACTTCTAAAAGAGTGGGGTAATTTAATTTTTTTATTGATGCTTTATTTTAAAGACGATTTCTTCTAAAAAAATGGCTAAAATTTCTATTTCTTTTTACCTTTTTCTAAAAACTTTACGAAGTCTTCAACACTCGAATAGCCAATTGGATTAACGATTGTTTTGCCACTGACATCAACTACTACGTAAAATGGCTGAGCATTATTATTAAATCTTGTAATTTCAAAATCCATGTTTTTCTCACCAATTGTTGTTTTTATTTCATCATCATATGCTGAGGTATAAAACTTTTCTTTAGGTAGTACTTTTTTATCATCAACATAGAGCGATGCAATTACAAAATTTTTTTTAAGTTGCTCCAAAACTTTTGGTTTTACCCAAACATTTTCTTCCATTCTACGGCAGTTTGCACAAGCATAACCTGTAAAATCTAGCAAAAGGGGCTTATTTACTTCTTTAACATAAGCTAAAGCATCATCATAATCAACAAAACCAGATAAACCATGAGGCATTGGACGCAATTTTTCGGGCGAAACTCCAACCAATGTGCCTTGGTTATCTTTTGGCGGCAAAATTCCAGAGAGTAAATCGATTGGTTTATCTTGAACAACTCCTGAAATTAGATACAAAGTAAAGATAAAAAAGAAAGTACTAAATGCAACTCTAGTCCAATGATAAGTTTTGACTTTTGTATCTTTTGGTAAACGAATAAACCCCGCAATATAAAATGCGATTAGTCCAAAAATGATTATCCAAAAAATCAAGAAAGTATTGCGATGAAGTAAATTAAAATGATAAGCCTGATCGATATTACTCAGAAATTTTAGTGCCAATGCAAATTCTGCAAAACCCATAACAGCTTTCATTTCATTCATCCAACCGCCTGATTTTGGCAAACTTTTAAGCCATTGTGGAAACGTAGCCAAGAGTGTAAATACTACTCCAAAAGGCAATCCGAATGCCAACATTCCCCATAATGGTCGCCAAATTTCACCTTGTGCGGCCAAAATCAATAGAGAACCTACAAATGGAGCTGTGCACGAAAAAGAAACTACAACCAAAGTCAGAGCCATAAAAAATATTCCAAACCATCCACCACGTTCCGACATTCCATCAATACGATTGACGAATTTGTGAGGAAGAACAATTTCAAATGCCCCTAATAAGGAAATACCAAAAACCATAAAAATTAAAAAGAAAATGAAATTCGGCAGCCAGTGGGTACTAATAAAGTTTAAGAAAGGTGCTCCAAAAGCCATTGTTACCAAGCCCAATCCAAGCAAAAACAAACATGATTGAAAACCCATAAAACATAGCTTTTCGTGAACCATCCGACTGTTTCGTAAAATAACTGACTGTCATGGGCATAATCGGATAAATACAAGGCATAAATAAATTAGCAACTCCTGCTAAAAACGCCACAGAGAGAAAACCAAGCAAAGATTGTTGTTCGTGCATGAAAAAATGAATTTTGATGAAACTTTGATTATCTACACTAAAATTCCCAGCGATGTGTGGGATAACAAGCGGAAAATTTTAATCAATAAACAAGAAGTAGTTTGGTTTCTATGTATTTTGGCGAGTATTTCAATCAACAATATTTCTACTCAATTTATTTTAATACGGACGAAACACTCCCAAAAAGGGTTGCAAAATGTTGGAGTATTTAATTACATAACGATGAAATTGACAATAATAAAGATTCTGAAATTTTATTTAAGTACTGAGACACAAGTATCGAAATTCGAGATAATTCGCCAATGCGATAAAGTCTTTATTATCAACAAATTAATAAGTATTTTTGTCGCTTGCTTTCGTCTCAATACTTAAATAAATGATTCGAAACTTCAGTTCTGCAATTACTCAATCAATGACAACCTTCATTCTAAAAATGGTTTCACTAACTTAAAATTTAATTTCTTTTTTTTTTTTTTTTTTTTTTCTGTTGATTGCGTAATCAAAAATACCAAGTTTCACTCCAAGATTTACCGAAAAACCTTTATAATCAGTATTTAAACCATTATTATCAAAAGCGAATCGATAATTTGCACCAACAAATGCTTTTGCAAAACGATAAAGGTTTGCCTCTGCTATAATCCCCGGTTGAATCAAATGATACGTAGTGTTTGAGAATCTATCATCTCTTCTTCGCTTATTTCCAGCTTTTTGGTCATAATCATCATCTCTTTCATCTCTAAAATCATCATGTTCGTATTCTTCAAAATGAAAATTATTACTGGCCATTCCAATAATCAAAGGGAATGAAACGTGAATTGCAGCATCAGGTTTTACAGTATATTCAAATTTTAAGCCACCAAACATTCCATCAACACCAATCGATTGATTTCTGAAACTGCTGTAACCAGTCATCCCAACTGCAAATCTTTTATTGAATTGCAGCATTACTGACCCGCCTGCCAAAGACCTAAATACACCTCCAACTTGACCAAACTGATATTCGGGTGCAATATAAACACCTAAATAATTCAATTTTGCAATGCCTTTTTTCTTCTTAAAAACCGTTTGAATTGAGGACTTCGTAGAGTCTTGTCCCAATAAAGTAACTGAACTGAAACTAATTAATAATGCTGATAAAACTAGCAACCTTGCAAAACTTGTCATAAGTATTTATATTAAATTGTAAAAAAAAAGTAATTAACTATCATTACGCCATGTCAATTAAAAGCGTGGGGTAAAAAAGTTTTTTTTGAAAAATATTTATATTTCATTATTCACCCCACCCTATTTTTTGTTTATACGTACTATCTTTATCAATATAATTATTTAGACGAAGAATATTAAAGTTGGCAATACTAACGTTCAATCAATACTTTAATGAATTCGCAAAAGCTTTAAATCATTTACCATTGTTTTTCAAGAAAAGTATATTTTCAGAAGATAATCTTGATAGCGTTATAAAAGCCTGCATTGATAACAACAGTCAAGCTCAAAGAACGCTTATAAAGTTACATTTGGGCTTTGCGAAGAGCATCTGTGCGAGATATTCTAGTAATGAGCAAGAAGTGGAAGAAATGATTAATGATGGTTTCTTGAAAATCTTTAATAATCTACCTAAATACGATTCGGCTCAACCGTTCAAGGCTTGGATTCGAACAATCATGGTCAATACCGCCATCGATTATTACAGAAGTAATAAAAAATACCAACTCAATGTTACGATCAATGAAATTGAACTAACTGACTTCAACGACGACGTGATTAGTCAACTTTCAGTTGAAGAAATCATGGGGCTTGTAAGTAAGCTTTCGCCCATGTATCGCATGGTTTTTATGCTTTATGTTGTTGAAGGTTATAAACACAAAGAAATTGCCGAGCGTCTCGGAATTCAAGAAGGCACATCGAAATCGAACCTTCAAGATGCTCGGATAAAATTACAAGAAATGATTCGTATTAATTATCCTCATTTATTTGATATTTACGCAGTGAGAAAAAATAAACTCAATGAAAACTGACGAATTTGACGAGGCTTTTCGACGCAAAGTTGAGAACTTTCACCCACCTTTCAGTGAAGATGAAATAGACCGAGTTCAAGGATATGTGAAACAACACATTCCTCTGAGTCTTTGGCAACGCTTTGGGCATGTCTTGACCTACTCGGTTGGGACACTCATAATCTTAACTTTATTAACAACAACCATTTTTCAAGCGAATGAGAACAAATCTTTACTAAATAAAATTTCAGAATTAAACAAGGAATTAAAGCAACAACCAAGACAAACAGTTGTTAATGGTAAGTCTTTGCCTATTGTTGTCGAAAAAATCGATACAGTTTATGTTGTTAAACACATTAAACATAAAATTACCATTGATGACTACGAAGAAGACATAGTGACACAACCACGCGTAAATAGTATTGAAGAAGCTTCTCCTAAAAATGACATTGAAATTTCAGAAAATACAGTCATTGCTTCAAATAATAAAACTGAAAAACCTATTTCAACTCTAAATAAAGTTGGAATTGTCAAGGAGAATTTCCGTAAAAGTAACAATCAAAATAGAATTAATGCTAACAATAATGACCTCAATGAAAAGAAACAATCTGAGCCAATAGCACAACAAAATGGTTTTATAAACATGAAGTCGGACTCAAACTCCAATAATCAAACTGCTTCAGAAGAAAATGCTGATAAGAAAAGAAAATATACAAGCCAAATTACTGTTAATCAACCTATTAACAACATCCAAAACTCTACAAATCAGCCAATTTTAAAGGAAGTAAACTCAAATATAATTGTATTAAAAGATTTAAAAAGTAGAGGCTATCATCCACTTGGTTTATCTGCAGCTATTAGTTTTACTGACCGTCAACTTAAAACCGAAAGTGGTATTAATTCAAGTCCCAAAAAATCTGGTTTCAGAATGCCACAAATCAGTTTACCGCCACTTAAATACCGAGTAGGTTTAGGTAGCAATATAGACAATTCACAATTCGGCACATGTATTTTGACCGAAGTTTTGTTTAGCAAACGTTGGAGTATAACAACCGGTATAAATGTAAGCTTTTTAGGTTTTGAGAATTTCGGCGATGAAGATGACTTTAAACGTAAAACCGAAAAAGATTTTCGTAAACAGCACGACTTAGATTTACCTTTAAGTTCTCCAATCAAAGATATTGAGGCTCATCAGGTGCTTTTCAGAATCCCACTTTATCTTAATTATCGTCTGCCATTACGAAAAGATTTTACTGTATTATTCTCAGCAGGCACAGATTTTGATTTATATCACCGACAAATTACCTCTTTTTCACACCATGATTACATTAAAGAAAACCAACAAGAAGGCCTCACCGAAAGTATAAAAGTCATTCCGTTCAACAACTGGATGTTATCAACTGGCATCGAAAAACGCTGGAAACGTTTTTCGGTTCAACTAAGCCCGTATGTCTCTTACCAACTCAAGCCGCTTCCTTACCGAAACAACGACTGGATGTTTGGGGTGAAACTTAATGGGTTTTATAGAATGAATCGCTAAGGCATCAATAATGATTTTTGCAGGCTTGAAGCACGTTTCTAAATTGTAAGAAATAAATTGTTTTTTGAGACGGTTATCCTAAGCGATAAAGTACTGATAACCAACAAATTAAAAAACAAATAATTGTTTCTTAATTTTGTCTAGGCATTTATTCCATCAAAAAAAATGACAATGCTCTAATTTTATTAAAAAAACTAACAAAGGCAATAATAATGCTGTTTAATGCGTACAAGAATATGAAACTGTGAATGTTGTAATTCTTTTCAAAAATTTCATAAAACTTATTCTTTCAGTTTTATTCACCTTTGATATTTTAAAATGTACTTTTCTCAAAAGAAATAATATAAGAGATTTTTACAAAGTTTTATATTAAATCATCCTAAATATTTTTTTTACAGCTTATCATTTAAACACAATGCTTACACAAGAATCAATCACAAGAAAAGACTTTTTAAGGAGTATGGGTTTGGGCGGTTCGGCCTTGTTGGCGGTACTCGCATCGTGCAAAAATGCTAGTGATGTTGTACTTCCAGTCGGAGGAATTACAGTAGATTTATCAACTAAATTACTAACTATTAATAGTTATGTTTACAGTAATGGTGTCATCATTGCCCGCACCGCATCAGGCAATACTGCGAGCTCATTTGTTGCCGTAGCTCAAGCTTGTACTCACGCAGGCACAACAGTAGTTTTTCAAAGTAGTGGCAAATTTTATTGCCCAAATCATGGAGCAGAATTTAATACAAGCGGAGCCGTAACACAAGGCCCAGCTACTAAAAGTTTGAAAAAATATACGGTTGCGGTAAGTGGTACAACACTCACTATTTCTTAAATCCATTTATAAAGGGAAGTTTCTTTTTATAAAACTTCCCTTTCTCGATAATTATAATTTTTTATTATGAAAAATATATACATCCTCTTTTTACTTTTATTAAGTGTCACAGTTAAAGCACAAGATGACCCGATGGATGTGCTTGAAAAAAACACGAAACCCACGACGACATTTGCTACTGCTACATTCAAATCAACGAGAGTTATTAATGGACAGTCGGTTGAAACAATGGCTAAACGTCACTTAGATTTTCGTATCGCTCACCGTTTTGGAGCTTTAAATACAGGAGCATATAATTACTTTGGTTTAGACCAAGCCACTATGCGTATGAGCTTTGAGTATGGCCTAACTAATGATTTGATGGTAGGAATTGGTAGAAGTACAACCCAAAAAACGTTTGATTATTTTGGAAAATACAAATTACTCAAACAATCGAGTGGAGCCCACATAATGCCTGTGAGCGTCACGCTTTTTGCCAGTATTGCGGCAGTTTCGTTGAGTACAAATCCCGAAAACTCTTTTTCATCACCAAGTTTTGCTAATAATATAGAAAGATTGAGTTACTGCACTCAAATTCTGATTGCAAGAAAAATCACTGATGGTTTTTCATTACAAATCAGTCCAACTTATCTACATCGAAACAAGGTTTTCAGAATCAACTCAAGCGACGCCAGCGAGGTGCTTGAACCCAATGATATTTTTGCGATTGGATTCGGTGGTCGATATAAACTTAATAAACGTACTTCTATCAACGCAGAATATTTTTATCGACTTCCATCATTCAACGACCAGTATACTCTTAATTCAAATTATCATAACTCACTTTCGGTAGGTGTCGATATCGAAACAGGTGGACACGTTTTTCAACTTCATTTTACCAATTCATTAGGTATGATTGAAAAACAATTTATCGCCGAAAATACCGAATCTTGGACCAACGGTGGAATTCATTGGGGTTTCAATCTTTCAAGAACATTTAGTTTTGACAAAAAGAAGAAGAAAGATAATTGGTGATTCTTAGAAAGTTAAATCATAATCAATGGCTTAACTAAGCAATGAGAAACTAGTTAGTAAATTAAGACGGTACGCCACATCGATAAATCACTGATTATCAATAAAATAACTATTTTTGTCGTTTTTAACTCACATCAATCTACCTCGAATAAATGAAAAATATCATCACAACACTCATTATTAGCTTATTTTTTGCGACTAATGCCAAAGCTCAAAACTACATTTGTCGTGATGGAGAAACAAGTTTCTTCTCAGAAACTCCCCTCGAAAACATTGCTGCAATAAACAAAACGGTGAACTCAGTTCTGAATATAACAACTAATGAAATAGCCGTTAAAATGGTGATGACGGAGTTCAAGTTTAAAAACCATTTAATGGAAGAACATTTCAATGAAAACTATATGGAATCACCCAAATTCCCAAATGGTATATTTAAAGGAAAAATCAACGAAGCCATTGATTGGAAAAAAGATGGTTCATTTGATGTAACTGCTAAAGGTACACTAATCATGCACGGGGTTTCAAAAGAACGCCTTTTGAAAGGAAAAGTGACTATAAAAGGCGAAGAAATAACTTTGCTATGTGATTTTAATATACCATTATCCGACCATAAAATTGATGTACCTAAGCTAGTCATTGCCAAAATTGCCGATAACGTTGCTGTTAAAAACAAATTTATTTTTACTGCAATGAAGAAATAAATTTGTAAAAATACACAATAATATAATCGATTTTTGTGTCGATTATAATTTGAATTAAACACTACTTCAACAATGAAAACACTCATTTATACAATCGCTTGTCTGAGTATAATACTTTCTTGTACTTACAATAAAGCTTCACTTGTTTCTCCCTCAAATCCAGCCGAAACCCCATTAAATACTGACCCAACAGGTGCTGCACCAGAAACATTGCCTCCTGCTCAACTTTCCTGTGCAACAACTGCCAGTACAAGTTCAACAATTTGCTTTGATTCGCAAGTTTTACCAATTATTTACTCAAATTGTGCAGAAAGTGGCTGTCATGATTCTAAAACAAGAGCCGAAGGTTATGACCTTAGCACCTATAATGGGATTATGAAAGGCGTTAGTGCCGGAAGTTCGAGTAAAAGTAAGATTTATACCGAAATGTCGAGTGGAAAAATGCCTGAATCTCCTCGAAAAATGGCTAGTAGTCAAATTGCCATCATCAAACAATGGATTGACGAAGGAGCAAAAAACACAACTTGTGGAGCAAGAGTTATTGATGAAGCTACGCCAAATTTTTCAAAATCTATAAAGCCCATTATTGATACTTACTGCGTTGGATGCCACCAAACAAAAGCTGCTAAGGGAAGTGTAATACTTGATAGCTATGCATTAATTAAAATTTATGTAGAAAACCAAAAACTATGGCATGTAATTAATTATCACGTTGGATATATTGGAATGCCTCAAAACCAAAAATTAGGTGTTTGTCAGATTGAGGCGATAAAAAAATGGATTGTTGCGGGTGCCGTAAACAATTAAATAGAAGATTTTTAAAATAAAATAAGATTTATGGCTTGCCAATACATTTTAATCTTGAAGCTGTTTAAACTTTTATTTTTTTATTGATTTTACGTAAGAAAATGACTGAGAATGCGATAAAATGTAACGAAACCCAATTTTTCACCGAAAATTCAAACCTCACTAATAAAGCTT
>JAIXOL010000068.1 GCA_027486845.1 Cytophagaceae bacterium | reverse complement strand
GAACCCCATAATAACGTGTTCCGAACAACGTGTCCCGCTTTCTCCCAAAGAAAAGGTTTACTTGAAAAAGTAAGCCTTTTTTCGTTATTAGTGTGTTTTGTGGTATCGAGGGGCGTGGACGGTGCGACGTTTCGCTTCGAACCCCATAACAACGTGTTCCGAACAACGTGTCCCGCTTTCTCCCAAAAAAAAGGTTTAATTGAAAATCAAGCCTTTTTTCGTAATTATGCCTTTTATGATTAATCTTTAACAAGGATTTTAGGGGCTTTTTTGAAAGTTATCTAATCTTCGCTTTTTTTTGTTTTATAATTTTCACTAAATTGTCCCCCCATTACTATGTATGCAATGTATAAAATACTAATATTTCTATTCATCTCTTCACAAATCTTTGCTCAGACTTTCAAACAAAAAATTGTTGATGAGTGGGTTAAAGATAATATTTCACTCTATGATGGCAGCCCTATTCTAAAAGAGGACGTTCGCAAAATGCAATTACGCTACACATTCATGGAAAATGATTCGTTTCAAATAACTATAAACGGCAAAACTGGACGAAGTACGTACCAAGTTAAAAATGACACATTGTATTTTGCCAAAAATGCTGCTTTCAAGATTGAACGCTTAGATGACATAAAACTTGTTTTTCGAGCAGTAATTTTAGATTCGGTCGGTCAGTCAAAAGCCTTGAGACTATCTTTCATTCCTGCTCGTTTTCATAATATAGGCTTTACACCCCAAACATATCGGACGAAAGGTCAAGACACTATTTATGTTTCTAAACATAATTATCTTGAACCACTCTTTATTGATGCCGACAGGTCAGCTTCTCAGTTTATTTCCGATAATTTCTTTTTTCCTGAGTATAAAGCTGGTGATTTTTTCGCCCGATTCATCATTACTAAGCAAGGTGAGGTTAAGGGAATTGAGATTTTAGAAAGTACTCATGAAAATTATAATAAGTATCTGATAAAAGCCATTAAAGCAACCGCAGGGAAATGGAAACCTGCAATTTGGGAAGGGAAACCAATAAATTCTGAAGTAAAGATGGGCTTTGATATGGGTTGGACTGAAAAAATGAAGAATAAAAATGGCGATACTTCTGCTCAAAAAGATACTATTGATTCGAATGAGTCGAATTACTTATTGATGCAAGGTAATATATTTGTAGAAGAGAAAAAATATACCTTAGCAATCAAAGAACTTACAAAGAGCATTGCTTTAGACCCGCTAAATATTGATGCTTATTATGCGCGTGCAGCAGTTTATGCTCTCACAAAAGATGTGCAGAAAATGTGTCTAGATTTGCAACAACTCAAAAATATGCAACAAACCAAAGGGACAGAACTTTGGAATAAGTTTTGTCAAGACAAAAAGAAAACCCCTTCGCAAAACTAACGAAGGGGTTTCATTTATTTTCTATCCTTACGAAATCCAGCTAAACTGATATTCGATATTTGGTATTTTCGTGCGTTCAGCCACTCTTCTTAACCTACTTGGCAATGCCATTAGGTAATCACGTGCTTTTTCGCCAGCATCATTCAAATTCTGAACACCATCAATCTTCCAGTCTTTCAACAACGACTCCATGATTTCGATGTAATCATAGGTTGTATAAACACCCAAACGTTGAGCAGCATCCGAAAAATGAGAGAATGTTTGTCCCATATTTATTCCCGACTCACGTAGGAAGTGAGCAGGCATTACGATTTTCTTCCTCATCATGTCTTCAAAAGCTAACATCATTTCTGATGGGTCAACTTCAAAGATATTACTGATAAATGTTTTGTAGGCACGAGCATGACGCATTTCGTCGGCCGCAATTACACCACAAATTTTTGCTAAAGGTGTATTTCCATAATCTTTTGCCAATTTAGCAGTATTTCGGTGCGAAATATTAGTTGCCAACTCTTGAAAAGATGTGTAAACAAAGTTTTTGTATGGGTCACGACCTGTACCAATATCAAAGCCATCAGCAATAAGATATTGAGTTGATGTTTCCATAGCACGCATATTCACACGACCTGATAGATACAAAAACTTATTCAATAAATCTCCATGACGGTTTTCTTCAGCAGTCCAAGCACGAACCCATTTGGCCCAGCCATTTGGCTCATTTACTTGATCAACACCAACGACCTCAATCAACCATGATTCGTAAGTCGGAAGAGCTTCTTCGGTAATTGTGTCGCCAATTAAAACCGCAAGGTAATCATACGGCAACTCTTTGGCAGTCTCTCTCAATTCTTTTACTTGAATCAAAAAGTCTTCACTTTCTGAATTTGGCAAAAAATCGGTTGGCTGCCAGTTTGTATCAATCGGTTTTAGAAATTCATCAACGAAATAGTCAATTTTTTGACCAACGAATTTCATCACCTCTAATCTCATATTGGATAATTCCATATTAGTATCTGAAATGTAAAGTTTAGTTTCAACAACGGTGCAAGGTACTTCTTATTTTAGAAAAAAACGCAGAATATTACACTTTTTCTCCAAACTATGTGCTTTTTACGTATTTTTGCGACATGAAAAAGATAATTGATTATATTCTGGGTTCAGTTTATTTGGTCTATTTTGGCCTATTATTAGTCGTGTTTCACGTACTTCAAGTGATAGCTTTTACTATTTTCGGCAAAAATGCCCAACAGAAAGTTGTTTTTGTGCTTAATTTTTTCATTACTTACGGTTGGTATCTTACTGGTACGAGAGTGAAATTTACACAATCGTTTCAACTACCAACTGACCGATCAATAGTTTTTATTGCTAATCACCAAAGCACGTTTGATATTCCGGCCATCTATTGGTTTTTGCGTAAACACCAACCTATTTTTGTGTCGAAAATCGAATTAGCGAAGGGAATTCCGAGTATTTCGTATAATCTACGTAAAAGCAATTCTGCTCTTATCGACCGTAAAGATGGTAAACAAGCAGTGAGCGAAATCTTGCGATTGAGTAAATATATTGGTGAAAATAATTATTCGGCTGTAATATTTCCTGAAGGCACTCGTTCCCGCACGGGCGAGATGAAACCTTTTGCCGCAGGCGGTATAAATGCCTTATTGAAAAAAGCACCTAATGCTTTAGTCGTACCGATTGCTATCAAAGGAAACAATAAATTTGACCCGAATGGCAGACTTTTTCCCTTAGTTTCATTCTCAAAGCTTTCTTGGACAGTCCTTGAACCAATCGAACCAAAAGGTAAAACAGGCGAAGAAATTGCCAATTTGGCACATGAAACCATTCGTATAGCCTTAGATGAATAAGGAACTTGATTTTGATAAGAATAAAGAAGCCCAACCTAAAAAATCAAGTTGGGCTTCTTTATTAAATAATGAACGATATTCGTTCATTATTTAATTGTATCAAATTTAAACGCCAGCTGTTTCGGTTTCTGGAGCGATTTTCTTCACTAAACCTTGCAAAACCTTTCCTGGTCCACACTCTACAAATTTTGTTGCACCATCGGCTACCATATTTTGTACTGACTGAGTCCAACGAACTGGGCCAGTAAGTTGTGCAATCAAATTTGCTTTGATTATTGCCACATCCTTTGATGGCTGAGCATTCACGTTTTGATAAATCGGACAGCTTGGCGTCGAAAAAGTTGTGCTTTCAATGGCCGCAGCCAATTCTTCACGAGCTGGCTCCATCAATGGTGAGTGAAATGCTCCACCAACTGGCAAAATCAATGCTCTTTTTGCACCTGCGGCTTTTAGTTGTTCGCAAGCCACAGTTACAGCTTCGATTGTTCCCGAAATTACTAATTGACCCGGGCAATTATAATTAGCAGCTACAACTATGCCGTCGATTCCCGCACAAATATCTTCTACTACATTATCGGCTAAGTTTAAAATAGCCGCCATTGTTGATGGATTTATCTCACATGCACGTTGCATAGCATTGGCACGTTGCGAAACTAGTTTCAATCCATCTTCAAACGATAATGCACCTGCTGTCACTAAGGCCGAAAATTCTCCCAAAGAGTGACCTGCAACCATATCTGGTTGAAAATCTTCGATGGTTGAAGCCAAAATTACTGAATGCAAGAATATAGCAGGCTGAGTTACATTTGTTTGTTTGAGTTCTTCATCAGTACCTTCAAACATTATTTTTGTAATTTCAAAGCCCAAGATTTCATTGGCTTTTTCAAACATTTGGCGGGCAGATTCCGAACTTTCGTAAAGATTTTTACCCATTCCACTAAACTGAGCCCCTTGCCCAGGAAAAACATAAGCTGTCATATTTTATTACTGGTTACTGGAAAATTGCTGATTGGTTTTGAGGTTTTTCTTCTCATTCCCTTACTCAAAACTCAACTTTTATTTTGTCTGCATACTTTTTTTAATGTCAATCCTTTCCGAAACCACCATGGCCATTGAGTATCGATGCTTGATGGATGAGTAATATCGCTCGGCATCTAATCTTGAAGTAAAATCACCTGCTTTGAGTTTGTATGTTGGTTGGCTGAAGGTAAGATAGGTATTGAGTTCAGGAAAGTTTTGATAAATAAAAACTTTCGCTTCATCCACGTCTCGACGGTCATTACCAACATAAACCTGAATTCGATAACCAGTTGAATATCGAATGTTTTTGTTTCTGACCGCAATGGAGTCAAGAGCAATATCAACTTGCGAATTTACTTGCTGTGGAAGTTGAACAGCTATTCCGCTTGACTTTTCTTTAGTGGACACTTTTTCACTTGATGCTGATGTTGTGGGTTTAGGGTCGTATTTTACACGAACATCCGAAAGGTCTTCTTCATAATTACCAATACCAATATTATTGTTTTTATTAGGTGTTGTCGACCGACTACAAGCACCAACGATTATTGATAGACAAATACAAAGCACTACTTTTAAAAAAATCTTCATTGTATATTCTTTAGATTTTAGGCAGACCTCACTTTTATCTCGAAAAGACGGTCAAATTTATAAAAATATTCTTTCTTAACGATAAAAATACCAAAAAGATGTTGGTTTGTATTTAAAGAGTTTACTTAGGTTTCAAGAAAAACCCACTCTTATCTAATGATAAAGTGGGTTTTATACGGCTTTTTCTATGATTTTTCTGTTGTATAGAATCTCATATCTAAAGTCTATTTCTTCGCCATTTCTTCTTCTTTTAGGCTTCTACGCAAAATCTTACCGACGTTTGTCTTTGGCAATTCGGTACGAAACTCAATGTGCTTCGGACATTTATAAGCAGTGAGGTTTTCTTTACAATATGCCTTTATTTGTTCTGCAGTAAGGCTTTGGTCTTTTTTCACCACAAAAACTTTCACGGCTTCTGTCGATTTTTCATCAGCGACGCCAATACAGGCAACTTCCAAAACTCCTGGGCAAGTGGCTACCACATCTTCGATTTCGTTTGGATAAACATTAAAGCCCGAAACCAAAATCATATCTTTTTTTCTATCCACAATCTTAAAGAAGCCATCGGCACTCATTACTCCCACATCGCCCGTCTTGAACCAAGATTTACCTTCGCCATCAATAAATGTAACTTTAGCAGTTTCGTCTTCTCTATTATAGTAGCCTGCCATCACCTGTGGGCCATGAGCCACGATTTCGCCCGGTTCGCCAATCTCTGCCCATGTTTCATCATCTTTCAAGATTTTTACTTCGGTACTTGGCCACGGAATTCCAATTGTGCCAACACGATTTTCGCCAATAAGCGGATTCGATGTAAGCACCGGTGAAGTTTCTGACAAACCATAACCTTCGGCTGGAAGATTTCCTGTCAAATCTTTCCAACGATTTGCCACTACACCTTGCAAGGCCATTCCACCCGCCGATGTAATAATTAATTTACTGAAATCAACTTCTCCGATTTTTGGATGGTTCAATAAACCGTTATATAACGTATTCACACCCGTAAATACATGCGGAGGATATTTTTTCAAATCTTTGATGAAAGCCTCCAAATCACGAGGGTTCGTTATGAGTAAATTCATCGTTCCTGTTTTCAATGCCGTAAGAGCATTTACTGTAAGGGCATAAATATGATAAAGTGGCAATGCAGCTACTACTACTGGTTTTTCATCGGTAATTTTATCAGTCAAAACTCCCTGCCAAACATTATTCGCTTCGAGGTTTGAGACAATATTTCGGTGCGTAAGCATTGCACCTTTGGACACGCCCGTTGTTCCGCCTGTATATTGAATAAAAGCTAAGTCCGAATTGTTCATCGATGGTGTTTTCCAAGTTTGACTTGCACCTTTACCTACTGCATCCATAAAAGACTGTGCAATTGGCAAGCTAAAGGCAGGAACCATTTTCTTGACGCTTTTCACCACAAAGTTCACAATTTGTTTTTTAGGAAAACCCAGCATATCACCCAACTCTGTTACGAAGACGTGCTTAATAGAAGTATTTCCTATTATCTTTTCTAGGCTAGACGCAAAATTTGCCACAATCACGATAGCTTTTGCACCCGAATCTTTAAACTGATGTTCCATTTCACGTGGTGTGTAAAGCGGATTGGTGTTTACGACAGTCAGTCCCGCACGCAATGCACCAAACATTGCCACAGGATATTGCAATACGTTTGGCATTTGAATCGCTATTCGATCTCCTTTTTCCATTCCAATACTTTGCAGATATGCTGCAAAATTTCGCGAAAGCGTATCAAGTTGACCGTAAGTGATTTCTTTACCCATACACGCATAGGCCGACTTATGACTAAATTTCTTAAATCCATCTTCCATCAATTCTAAAATCGAAGGATAGGCTTCTGGATTAATTTCGTAGGGAACACCCTTTGGATAATACTTTAGCCAAGGGTAAGTTTCAGTAGTAACAGGCATGGTTTTATAGTTTGTTTGTATTTTTCGATGTAAAAATAAGACGATTTATTGATTAGAAGAGTTTATAAAGCAAAAAAATGTCTGATAATAAGAATAATTAACATGTTTCTAATGTTATGAGAGCATTTTGCCCTAATTTTGTCAACACTTTTGTTAAAATTCGCAAACAAAAGGGTCTTTATTTCAATAAGTTAATTGTAGAAATTCCTTGAATACTTTTCCAAACGAAAATTCGGATATAAAAGTCAGCGTGATAGTTTTGACTTATAATCACGAAAAATTTATTCGTAAAACCCTCGATTCGATACTTTCGCAACAAGTCAATTTTAAATATGAAGTTATCGCTGGCGATGATGCTTCTACTGATTCGACGGCCGAAATCATTAGAGAATACTACGCCAAATATCCAGATATTATTGTACCAATGCTCCACGAGAAAAATCTTGGTGGATTTGGCAAAGCCAATACTTTAGCTGCTTTGGCTATTACCAAAGGAAAATATATCGCTCCGATGGATGGCGATGATTATTGGACGTCCGACCAAAAACTTCAAAAATTGGCTGATTTTTTAGACCAAAATTCTGACTTCGTGGCTTGTTTTCATAATGCCGAAATTATTTTTGATGATGATTCTCACCCGAATCAGTTTGTAAATGCTCCTGACCAAAAGGAAATCGTTACAGTAGAAGATTTTATTGGCGAAGACGAAATTTGGTTTATTGCCACTTCGGCTATTTTATTCCGTAATGGCGTTATTACTTATTATCCACAATGGTTTCATGAGTCAAAAAGTGGTGATATTCCTCGCTATATTTTGTTGGGAAAAGGTGGCACTAAGTTTAGGTATATCAACGAAACGATGTCGGTTTACCGAAAAAACCGTAATAGCGGCATGAGTTTTACGGATGGCTATAAAGATTTTGATTTCTTACAAAACCGTATAGGAATGTATCGTGGAATTGACCAAGAATTAGACTATAAATTTCACGAAACACTTAATAAAAATATTGCTCGTTATTACCGCATGATGCTTGATTGTAAGCAATTTGTAGGAAAATACTTCAAACAAATGCCTACCGCAATTATATATTTAAGATTAGCAAAACCAAGTCGAGAGATAAGAAAAGAAATTATAAGAGAATACATTTTTCCAAAATGGCTAAGTAATCTTTACAGTTTCTTTGCTCTTCTACCTCATCGAATTAAGAAAAGTTTTTAGTGTTGTATTTGTTGCAAATTGTTTTTTAACAACTATGTATCTAAAATCAAAACCTATAAAAATGTATAACATTACAAAATATCATGGTACCAAAAGTAAGTGTTTGTGTTCCGACTTATAATCACGAAAAATATATTCGTCAGACGCTTGATGGAGTTTTGATGCAGAAGACTGATTTTAAGATTGAAATCGTAATTGGTGATGACGCTTCGACAGATAATAATCAACAGATTATTCAAGAATATGTTGATAAGTACCCAAATATATTTCAAGCGTTTTTACATAAAGAAAATCAGGGGCCTAAAGAACCAAAAGAGTTTGGTGGTAGAAATAATGTTTTGGGACTCCTCAAAACTTGTAGAGGCGATTACGTAGCACTTTGCGAAGGCGATGATTTTTGGACAGACCCTCTGAAACTACAAAAACAAGTGGATTTCATGGAAAAAAACAAAGATTACGCCATTTGTCATCATAATATGCAAGTAATTTATGAAGATGGTTCACCTGAACATTTTTTCAATAACGAAAATCAAAAGTGCGAATCAAGTATTGTGGATATTTTGGAAGACCGTTGGTTTATTGCTACTGCCGCTACACTTTACAGAAATATTTTCCGAGAACAGAACTTTGTAGAATGGCACAGTCGAGCCGCATCTGGCGATTGGGCATTGGTTATTCAGTTGGCCGCAACGGGTAAGATTCATTATATCAACGAAGCTATGGGAGTTTACCGCAAGCACCGTGGTGGCTTGAGTAATGTACAATCTTCAAGCAATTTATATTTTCTACGAAACCGCCAACAAATGTTTACTGATATTAACGAATGGTTAAATTTTAAGTACGATTGTACGATTCAGCAAACACTAATATCTTACGAAAAACAAATTCAAGCACTTGAAGCGAAATTTTAGTATTTTTACAAAAAATATTACTTAAAGCATTCAGCTTTAAGCTATATGCTCTAAATTTTCTTAACAATTATAACTTGCTTAAAGCCTATTGCCTAAAGCTTAAAGCAATTTCAGGGGTTTATGTCTTATAAAATAGCAATCGTTACACCTCTTTTTAATGACTGGGATTGCCTTTACAAACTCGTTGAAGACGTTCGTAAAGTGCTTTCACCTACTCAATTTGCAGATTATCGGATTGTGGTTGTAAACGATTGTTCGAGTTTAGAAGTTGATTCAAAAAAGCTGGTTGGACATCCTGTTGAAATAATTCACCTCAACAAAAACCTCGGTCATCAAAAATCTATTGCAATTGGAGTTTCATATTTGAATAAAAATTCGGAGCAAGATTTGGTTGTTGTCATGGATGTTGACGGCGAAGACAAACCCGAACATCTGCCGATTTTATTGGAAGAAGCTATCGAAGGAAAGGCAAATAAGATTGTTTTTGCCCGCCGAACTAAGCGAAAAGAGAGTTTTTTCTTCAAGATTTTTTATAAAATTTACAAATACATTTTTGTTTTTTTGACAGGAAAAGTCATAAATTTTGGAAATTATTCGGTGATTCCAAAGGGTTTACTAGACAAAGTTGCCCATATTTCTGATATTTGGAATCATTACCCTGGCGGTGTTATTCGTTCTCGATTGCTGTATAAATCGGTTGGTTTGGAGCGTGGAGAGAGATATACTGGGAAATCAAAAATGAATTATACCTCTTTAGTGATTCATGGCTTGAGTGCAGTAGCTGTTTATGTCGATACCGTTTCTGTCAGATTGCTAATAGCGGTTTCATTGCTTATTATGTCTGCAGTTTTTGGAATTTCTTTAGTTTTTATTTTCGATTACCATATTCCGATTTGGGGCTTACTCTTGTTTTTTGGAATTTTGAGCCAAGCATTTCTAAGTACCTTGATTTTAGTTTTCACCGTTCTTTCTTATCGTGTAAACTTCAATTTCCTTCCTGCAGTACATTTTCAAGATTATATCCAAACTGTTGAAAAAATATAAATCCAATTACGATTTTAAAGTATGAATAAAAAACTCATCACATATTTGTTGATATTTTTGCCAATCATTGGCTTTTATGTTTTTGTTTTTCATAATGCTTTCAATATTGGTTGGAACGACGATTGGCACGGAATCGAGGGTTTTTTGGCGAGTTGGATGCAGCAAGAAACTTTCTCCAAAAAAATAGCTTTGTTGTTTTCTCAAATGTGTGAACACCGAATTTTGTACGTACGCCTTAGCACACTACTTTGCTACAATCTTTTTGGAGAGGTAAATTACAAGATTTTGATGCTCATGGGGGTTTCGTATCTTCTGATTTTACCTTTTGTTTTCTACCGAGTTTTGCGAGAAATCAATTTAAAATTGGCTTATCTTATTCCCATTATTTTTATTGTTTTCAATACACAACCCATCGAAAATATCTTTTGGGCGATTACCTCTCTTCAACCTAATACTGTTATCATTTTTGGTCTTTGGGGTTTTTCTCTTTTGTTGTTTTACAATCAAAAATGGGCGTTTTACTTGGCAAATATCTTGTTTTTTATAGCAATGTTTACGAATGGCAACGGAATGTTTTCGTTCGTTGCGGCTATTCCTTTGGTTTTGTACGCCCGAACACGTAGCGAGAAAATACAATTTTTGGTTTTTACTGTTTTTTCATTTTTACTTTATTTCTTTGACTTCAAAAAACCTGGGATTCGCCCCGATGTCAAGATAAATTTCACACAATACCCACACATCATTGTCGGAGATATTTTTGCATTTTTCGGCTCACCGATTGACAGTACCGTTCAATTTTACAGTACAAATCTTAAATATACAGTTGCCATTTCAGCAGGCGTTGTAATGCTTGGTTGGGTATTATATTTAATTTTAAGCTTTTTGTATTTTTGGTATCTAACTACTTATAGAGAATTTGCAAAAGAAAAAACGAGTGCCTTGTACCAAACTATCTTGAAACACCCAAAATTCAATCTTTACTTATTTTCGGCTTTCATATTTGTTGGTTTGAGCGGAGCAGCTTTTGCAGCTTCTCGTGCCAGTCAAGGCCTTGAACAAGCTTTTGCAAGTAGATACAAAACAGTTTCGTTGATTTTGTTTGTGGTGGTTTATCTAGGTTTCTATAATATTATTCAAGTCAAAAACTGGAAAAAATATTTACAAATTTCGATAGTCTTATCAGTTTTGTTTAGTGCCTTTTCATATTACGAAAGTTGGGATGATGTGGAAAACCGCAGAAAATTCTTCGGAACAACTATTTTGAACTGGAAAAATAACGGACGTTATTATTATTATGCCTTCAATAATTCCAGAAATCCTGACGACCACACTCCTATCAACACTTATCAACGATTACCGATTCCTCCGTATAATTATGCGGGATTTGTGCATGGAGTTATGAAGTACGTTAACGACATTTTGTGGATAAGTCGTGTACATTTCAAAAATTATACACCACCTGCCGAAATTGATGATTTGAATCAAGCTTTATACAAAAACCAAACTGTAGCTAATGCAGGTGAACAAGTAAACGTCACTGAAGGCTCAAATACTTTTAAGATTGAAATAAATAATGTTTTTGTGCCAGCCAATAAACGATACGACGGTTATTATGCCGTTTTTAGCAATAACTCCAATCGTTTGGCATTTCATCTCGAAACACAAGCCAATAAATTCACGACATTTCTTAGTACTCAGCGATATTACAACAATCGCATCAATATGATTGTAGCCAAGCCAGATTTACCGATTGGAAGTTTCAATATGCAAATCGGAAAACTCGAAAATGGCAAATTTAAAGTCTTAAAAGAAGAAGTCATTGAAATAAAGTAAACTGTGGAGCTAAAATCCTGTTCGAAATCGAATAAATCAAAACAAAGAAAATATTCCCTCCGAAAGTAAAAGGAGAATGGACTTATGGAAAAACTAACAATCATCGGAGGCGGAATGACGGGCCTCGCAGCAGCCTATATTGCAGCCAAAAAAGGCACGAAAGTAACAGTAATTGAAGGAAGCGATAAATTTGGCGGACTTCTCAATACTTTTGAAATAGGTGGAAACCAACTCGAACATTATTATCACCACTTTTTTACGCAAGATGCTGAACTTCGTTGGTTGCTCGAAGATTTGAAAATATCTGATAAAGCATTCTATAAAAAAACCACAATGGGGGTTTTCCGCAATGGAAAAATCTACGATTTCAATTCACCAATTGATTTATTGAAATTTAAGCCCGTTGGTTTAGTAGGTAAAATTCGTTTTGGCCTGACGAGCCTTTATTTGGGTAAAATGGCCAAATGGCGAGAAAACGAAGGAATTCCGACACTTGATTGGTTTTATCGTTGGGCTGGCCGAGATATTACCGATGCTCTTTGGAAGCCAATGCTCAATATCAAGTTTGGGCCGTATGCCAATAAAGTGCCGTTGGCTTGGATGATTGGCCGAATGGCACAACGCCTAAATTCTCGCAAAGGCGGAGACGAACGTCTCGGCTATATCAACGGTAGCTGGAAAACCTTGATGGATACACTGATTTCTCGTTTAGAGCAAATGGGCGTAGAATTAATCAAAAACGAACCAATTGAAGAGTTTAAGATAATAAACGGCAAAGTAGAAGGCATCATTACAAAAAATATGACAATTGATGGCGGAAAGTTCCTTTTAACGATTCCGTCTCTTTATTTCGATAAAATCAAAAATTGTCCACTAAATGCCAATGGCGTTGAATATTTTGGGGCAGTTTGTACAATTTTAGAATTGAAAAAATCTTTCAGCCATATTTATTGGATGAACGTTGCTGACGAAGGTTATCCTTTCGGTGGCGTAATCGAACACACGAATTTCATCCCAAAAGAGGAATATAACGGCTCGCATATTGTTTATTTGTCTCGTTATTTTGCTATGAGCGAACCTTTGGCAACGATGACTGAAGACGAAATCAAAGCCGTGATGATTCCACCTTTGAAGAAAATCAACCCTGAGTTTTCGGAAGATTGGATAAAAAATGTGTTTGTTTTCAAAACAAATACTGCCGCAACTGTCTGCGATTTGAATTTCTCGGAAAAAGTAACCAATTGCAAAACCGCTACCGAAAATCTGTATTTGGCAAATATGGTGCATATTTATCCCGACGAACGTAGCACCAACAACTCAATCAGAGTAGCGGCTGAAGCCTGTAAAGCAATGGGAATAAACTCCGATTTTGTACCTTACGGAGCTTCTCTTTCTGGGCAAATTGGATTTTGATTTGATATAAATCTTGTTTTTATCAAAAAAGCCTCTGTTTTAGAGGCTTTTTTGATTGATACTGGTTTTATTTTGCTCTAGTCACTAATCAAAACACAGACCAATGCCATCTCCTCCGTGCCTACGGGAGATTTTGATGGAACGGAGAAGATAACTAAAAATGCTAATCCATTACTTTACGGAGCTTCTCTTTCGGGGAAAACTAGATTTTGATAATTTCTTGAAAAATAGTTAAATAATTTTTCAGTCATAAAACTTTTCATATAACATTAACGTTTAACTATCATAAACAAATCGAAAAAGCACAAGTCTTGTCTTTATCTTAAGACAAGACTTTTTTGTTTTCTTGCACTCTTCTTCCTTTTTCTGCTTCAAAAAATATATCTTTGCAACGTCTTAAATGTAGAATGTAGAATGTAGAATGTAGAATGCTTAATATAAAACAGCTATATAACTTTTATTCTTTCTGATTAATTACTATTTAATACCTTAGAATATTTACTCATCAAATAAAATATAGTTGCTTTTAGGCAGCTATTTAGCACCGAACTACTATATACCAATGATTTCGATTGTTATCCCAATTTATAACGAAGAAGAAAACCTCCAAAATCTTTATACTCGTCTCACCGATGCCGCTCCATCTTGGAAAGAAGATTATGAAATCGTTTTGATTGATGATGGCTCACGAGATAGTTCGTTGACAATGATGCGAGTAATGGCCGAGAAGGATTCTCACGTACGGGTTATCAAACTTTCAAGAAATTTTGGTCATCAACCAGCCATTTCAGCGGGAATTCAAGAAGCAAAAGGCGATGCAATCATCATAATGGATGGAGATTTACAAGACCCACCCGAAGAATTATATCGTTTTTTGGATAAATGGCGTGAAGGCTTTGATGTTGTATATGCCGTACGAACTAAGCGAAAAGAAGGCTTTTTCAAAAAATTGGCTTATTCGAGTTTTTACAGACTCATGGCAGCTATTTCGGATATCGAAATTCCACTCGATTCGGGCGATTTTTGTGTGATGGATAGAAAAGTCGTGAATGTATTGGTGCATGATATGCCCGAGCAGATTCGCTTCATCCGTGGAATGCGTGCCTATGCAGGTTTCAAACAAATAGGAGTAACCTATGAGCGTGCCGAACGTGCTGCTGGCGAAGTTAAATATACTTTTAAGAAATTAGTGCAATTAGCACTTGATGGGCTTTTCGGATTTTCGAGTTTTCCGCTCAGACTTTCTACTTATTTGGGCATTTCTATTGCCATTCCTTCACTTATTATTGGAGTTTTCTTTTTAGTTCATCGACTTTTCGGTTTTAAAGTATTTGGACATACACCCGAAGAAACACCTGGATTGGCATCGTTGGCAGTTGGAATGTTTTTCTTAGGAGGAGTAATGCTTACAATGCTCGGAATTATTGGCGAGTATATCAGCCGAATTTATATCGAAGTAAAAAAACGTCCGTTTTTTGTCATTGACGAGATTATTGAGAAGAAACCTTCGACTCCGCTCAGGTAACGGTTTGGCTATGCTCAGGCATCGAAATAAATTATCAAAGTGATGTTTTTCTGTAATTAAACTTGAAAGACAAAATAACTAACGAAAGAATCAATGTAATAGCATTTGCCGCAATTACAGTTAAAGCGTTTAAATTGATTCCGTAAACTAACTACATAATTACTAATAGTTAAATAAAAAATATGGCTAACAATACATCTTCGAATGACTTAGGTTTATAGATTTGTAGCATAAAAAACTACCGTCGTCCAGAATCTCTACTAAATAGAAGCCTTTTTCGACTTTAAGAAATCCCTTATGCCATTTTTTTATAGTTTTTGAAATAAACCCCTACTTATGTATTTTTAGGGCTTAAAGTTAAATTTTTTATGAGAAATAAAAAACCGCCTCTCAAATCAGAAAGACGGTTAGTTGGTTTTTAGTTGTTGATTCTAAGCCTTTTTAAAAAATTTACCCTATCCTTTAAAAAATGTATTTGTTTTCCTCAATCATAGCATCGGCCACTCTGCGGCGAGCGTTTTTGAGGTTCATTGGTTCAATCTTCGTGAAACGTTTCAAGCCCATGAGCATTACTCTCAATTCATCACCTTCAGCAAATGATGTGATAGCTTCACGACCAGCACTATTTACTTTTGCTACTGCTTCGTTTAAATAAATCATTGCCATATCTTTTTGAAGCTCAGTAGCCACTTCTCCTTTGATGCCGATTAACTTTTCAACCCTTAATAAAGCCGACTCAGCTACATAAATTTCGATGGCCATATCTGCTACGTTCATCAAAATTTCTTGTTCGTTTGAAAGCGACATCATAAATTTCTGAACTGCCGCACCCGAAACCATCAAAGCTGCTTTTTTCAAGTTTTTTAATACTTTCTTTTCTGCTGCAAAAAGTGTTTCATCATCATTAGCACTGAAATCTGGAATCGACATAATTTCTTTGCCAACTGCCATTGCTGGCCCCATAAGATCGATTTCTCCTTTCATGGCACGCTTCAATAACATATCGACAATCAACATACGGTTGATTTCGTTTGTACCTTCAAAAATACGATTGATACGTGCGTCACGGTAAGCACGCTCCATTGGAGCATCAGCCGAGTAACCCATACCACCATATACTTGTAAGCTTTCGTCAACTACATAATCCAAAACTTCTGAACTATGAACTTTCATAATGGCACACTCAATAGCAAATTGTTCGAGTGCCTTTAATTTTGATTCAGCATCACCCAAGCCTTGTGCTTTTAGGTCTTCGATGGCATCATCAATATTTTGACCTGCACGGTAGTTAGCTGTTTCAGAAGCAAAAATTCGAGTGGCCATTTCAGCCAATTTATACTTTATTGCTCCAAAAGTTGCAATCGAAACACCAAATTGCTTGCGTTCGTTAGCATAATTGATGGCATAATTCAACGAACCTTTAGAGCCACCGATTACGGCAATACCTAATTTGATACGTCCGATATTTAAAATATTTACTGCAATCTTAAAACCATTTCCACGAGCCGAAAGCATATTTTCAACTGGCACGTAACAGTCATTAAAGAAAACTTGACGAGTATCCGAACCTTTTATACCGAGTTTATGCTCAGGCTCGTTCATTGTGATTCCACCGAAAGATTTTTCTACAATGAAAGCTGTCAAACTTTTATCGGGGGTGCCTGAACCATCATCAATTTTTGCGAAAACGATAAATAACTCAGCAAAACCGCCATTGGTTATCCACATTTTTTGTCCGTTGATGATATAATGCTTTCCATCGGCCGACAAAACTGCTTTTGCTTTTCCAGCATTGGCATCCGAACCCGAATCTGGCTCAGTTAAGCAATAAGCAGCTTTCCATTCTCCAGAAGCCAATAAAGGCAAATATTTAGATTTTTGTTCTTCATTTCCATAATATACAATCGGCAAAGTTCCGATTCCTGTATGAGCTGATTGTGCTACTGAGAACGAATGACCAGTTCCGAGAGCCTCAGCAACCAACATCGAGGTATTGAAATTCATACCAAAACCACCATATTCTTCTGGAACGGCTGTTCCTAGTAAACCCAATTCACCAGCTTTTGTCATTAAAGAAGACATTAATTCTGGGGACTTGGCAGTATCAATTTCATTTAGGCGTGGGTGAACTTCAGTTTTCAAAAAATCACGACAAGTTTCGGCAATCATTTGTTGCTCTTCCGTAAACTCTTCAGGAATGAAAATTTGGTGAGCTTCAACTTCCTTAATTAAAAATTCGCCACCTTTAATTGATGCTTTGTTTTCGGTTGCTGTCATGGTATTTTGAATTGAATAATAACGTTTAAAAATTAGTATGCGTGCATACTGTTGCAAATATAATTAAATATTTTATTGTTATGCAAGCATACTAATAAATATTTTTTCAAATTTTTATTTAGAAGGTCTTTTTGTTTTATTTTTAAAATCTATTGGCTTTATTTCCATCCTTTCGGTGCGAATTTTGAGCGAGTAAATGACTCATTGCAGGCAAAACACTGAGACGGTGGAAGTTTTACCCAAAAAGGTGGCTGATAGAATTCGGTAAAGAATGGCTTAGGGCTGGAAAGGTTACGTTCGATAATTACGATTTCTTCGTGAACATCTGAAACAGTAAAATAACCGAGTACTTCTTCGGCGGAATTATTTGTGTTTTTGAAATTCCCTCTGATAGATTTAGGTGTAGGATCAAAAAGTCCACCTGAGGTTTTACTTTGTTCTTTTACAGTATTCCAAAATTTATAGGCATTTTCGTTGAGTGAATATTGATTGATAACTAAATAATAATTACTGGTATTATCGAATGGAATTTTGGTAAGGTTTCTATTAAAACTATTGCCATCAATGAGTTTGTCATTTTCTAATTCTATACAATTCGTACAAATTACTTTTTCATAACAATCCTGACAACATGGCTGCACGTAAGATAATGTTCCAGCTGCATTTCCTACCGTATATTCTCGACACCAATTTATTTTTTTAACATTGTACCAATCCCATTTATAATAGTTTTTTTCACCTGGAATATCTTTCACATTTACACTTACTCTAAACTCTCCTCTTTCGGTTTTTAGATAAGCCGGTGGAATTATTTCATTGAAAACTACACTTACCTTTTCTATTTTCGGGACTGCTATTACTTTTTCGGGCAAAGACTCATATTTTTTCTTATCGAAGGTTTCTACAAAAAGTTGATAAGTTCGACCTAAAACTAATTGAATTTTATTGACCGAACGATAATTGTACCCCGCTGGTGTTTTTATGGTGTTGTTTTGAGTTGGGTCATCAAAAAAAGCGAATTCATTACCCAAATTATCTTTGAGTACTACTTTGGCATCGGCAACGTAATCTTTAAAAACCGATACATCCGAGTTGTAAGGTGCATCATAAGTAAGATATACGTATTGATAATCAAGTTTGGTGGTAAGTTGAGATTCTATTACTAACCTACGTACATCACTATTTAGCTTTGGGTCGAAAGGTTCGACGCAGGCAAACAAACACAAATTAATAAAAAAGAATACAAGTAGAAATTTATATTGCCACTTCATGTCAGAACTTGAAATTATAGGTTAGTGATGGTATAACACTTCCAAGAATTGAAAGTTTGTAGATTTTTACCCTCGAATCATAAATATTGAACGGTGTTTGCTGTCTCAAAAAAACTGAGTAGGCATTTCGACGAGCTAAAATATTATAAAGTGAAAAATTCCAATTGCTTCGATAGCCTTTTGTGCGGTAAGGATGGGTTTCGATATTCATTGAAAAATCGAATCTTAGATAATTTGGAATTTGTGATTGGTTTCGACTATTGTAATAGGGTAAAAACGAACCTGATAAAAATAATTTTGAGGCTGGATAAGTAATTGCCCGACCAGAAGTAAAATTGGCATTTCCTGAAAAAGAAACAGTTTTGCTTGCTTGATACGAGCCAATGGCATTGAAACTATGTGGACGGTTGAATATTGGCGGAAAATAGTTGCCATTATTAATCGTTTCATCCGGCGTTGCACCAAGTATTTTTATGCGTGTTTGAGAATAGGTATAACTTAGCCAACCCGTGAAAACTCCTAAGTTTTTCTTTATAAACAATTCAGCACCATAGGCAAAACCATTGCCTTGCAAAATAACGGTTTCAGGTTTTGGATTTAAAATTAAGGTTTCTCCATCTTTGTAATCAATGGCGTTGTAGAGTTTTTTATAGAAAAGTTCGGCAGAAAATTCGTAAGTTTTATCTTTTGAATTCATGAAAAAACCTAATGAAAATTGGTCAGAATATTGTGGTTTTGTATATGTATCGCTCAATTTCCATCTATCGCTCGGTAAAGCTGCCGTTGTATTTGATAGTAAATTAATAAATTGACTCATTCTATTTAAACTCGCCTTAATGCTTGAATTGGCACTGACGCTATAATTGAACGAAATTCTCGGCTCTATGCTTGAATATTGCTTGATGACTTCGCCTTTGGCGAATATTGTAGAATCGGTCAGACTGAGAGTTGTTCGAGGCTGTCCTATTTCATAATTATAAACTTTACCGCTTCCTAGTGCTTGATACATGGCAAATCGTAAACCGATACCAACATCAAATTTTGAACTAACTTTGATTTTATCATTAATGAAAATAGCCGATTCAATGCCTCGTTCATTAAGCAATATTACTGGATTTTTGTTTGACGTTGCCAAAGTTGGCAATAAACTTCCTGGTTTTATGAGATAACTATTTACTTGAAACCCTATTTCGGCTTCATGCCTATCGTTGGGTGTATAAATTAAAACTGATTTTATACTTTTATAGGCAATAGAACTTTTGAGGTTGAAAGCCGTTGCCGAGTCAGCATTTATAATATTGACTTCATAGTTTGCATAAATAGCGTGAGTTTTAATAGTAAATTTCGGTCCAAAATAATGTGACCATGATGGTGAAAGATTTCGAGAAGTCCAATTGTATAGAGCATCGCTGTTTTCGTCAATTGTTGTAATTGTATCTTTTGCAAGTTTAAAATTATCATTTCCTAGAAATGCTGAAACCGAAATTCTATCTTTTTTGGTTGGTTTATATTCAATTTTAGCTGTTAAATCATAGAAATTTGCTTTGCTTCCTGCCAAACGCTTGATTTTAAATAGATTAACAATTTGGTCAACGTAGGAGATACGACCTGCCACAAAAAAACTAAGTTTATCTTTTATTATTGGACTTTCAATAAATAATCGACTCGAAATTGTTCCGACGCCGCCATTGACTGAAAATTTACTAGCATTAGCATCTTTTAGATTGATACTCAAAACCGACGAAACCCTGCCGCCGAATTGGGCAGGAACTCCTCCACGATAAAAATTAAAATCTCTGAAAGCATCTGGATTAAAAACTGAGAAAAAACCCATCAAGTGTGAAGAATTGAAAATGGGAGTCTCCTCAAGTAAAATTAAATTTTGATCAATATTACCGCCTCTTACATTGAAACCCGATGCTCCCTCTCCTACCGTTGTAACGCCAGGTAATGTAAAAAGGCTTTTAATAATATCGACTTCCCCGAGTAAAGTCGGCAGTTTTTTTAATGCTTTATAGTTTAAACTCGAAACGCCTGTGACGAGACTTTTTACATTTTGATTAGCACTTTTAGCACTAACTTCTATTTCGGCTAAATCATTGACTTTTTCATCAAGAATAAAATTTTGCGTAAAATTTTTCGTAGCATCAAGTTGTAAGTTTTTACTAAAATAGCCTTGATGCGTAATTTTTATAAGAAAGTTTCCTTTCAGAATTGTCATTTCATAGTTTCCGAGAGAATCGGTTGTTGTACCATATCCTGTTTGAGGTATAAGAATATTTGCACCAAAAATTGGTAAGTTGGTATTTGCCTGTGTAATTCTACCTTTTACTGTTACTTTACTTTGTGTAAAGCCCAACACTGGTACTATTATAAATAAAACAAGCCACAACTTATTCATTATCAATATTTTGGAAATTAAGGTGATGAAATGTAAAATTTAAAAATTTAATGTGCTTCAATCTTTTTAGCGACCTAATTTATAAATCCTTCAAGACGACACTTGTACCAATTTATAAAATTGTTTTACAAAATGACTCATATTTTTCAAAAAACAATATTTTTTTCGGTTTACTCCACTACAAACTCATAATTTCCACTCAAAACCTCAAATATCGCTTTATCTTTTTCAGTTTTTACCAAAGTTACACCTTCTACTTTTACAGGCTTTTTCTTGGAAATAAAAGGTTTTCCGCTTTCTTTTATATTATTTATGGTTTTTCCGGTTTGGAGCGGTAACTGAACTTGTACAGAAGAGTTCGCAGGAATGCTCAATTTTAAACTAAACTTATTTCCTTGCAAGCTCGATTGGCTAGTAATTTGTCCATAATTTATATCGAAAGTTTTTGTTTCAGCTGTCAAAGTTGGAGCGATAACAGTCTTTGATTCATTGAAGTTTGGTTCTTTGATTGCTTTTTTTGTATAAATTTTTTCCAAAAGCTCGTCTGAATAAGCGTTGTTTTCTATGAAAGGGATATTTTCATAAATTACCTTTGCAATCAATGTATTTTCATCAGCTTTTTTAGGAAGCCCTTCTACCTCTACATATCTAAATCCGTGATAACTAAATTTGGGTTCCCATTTTTCTACACCATAACCTTTTAGAATGTATTTATCGGTTGGTTTTATTCCTTTATGTTCTGCTAATCCTTTGTCTGTCAAAGTTTCGGCATATTTTAGTTCAACTTCTTTAGTTGCTTTTCCTTCTATTTGTAAATAAGCGTAACCAACAATGTTCTGTCCAAAATCAAAAATATAACGCCCTTTTCTAGGTTCGGATATTTTTATGGCTTTTATTTCCTTTATGACTTGCATTTGTGGCACTATCAAAGGTTTTAATTCTGGCATGTCTTGGGTACCATCCATAATTGCGGCATTTTCCCAATCCTTTCCATATTCGAGTTGAGCGTTGTAAACTTCACCAGCATAAATTGAATTTGTGACAATTGGCGAAAGTCGAGTTTTCCAACTTCCGTCCGAAATAACGGTTTGGCGAGAACCATCATAAAACTCCATTTCCATTTGAAATAACAGTTTGTTTGGCAAATTCCCTTTTTGCCATGCATTTCCGAGTGTGGCGGTAATAAAGTTGATACCGATACTTAAATCTTCGTTTGAGATTTCATAAATTTGGTAAGGCAGCGTTTTCATGGAACTGATAAAACCTGGGGTAAGAATATCTTGCCCAACTTTTTTACCATTGAAAATCAAGTGGTATGCTCCCAATCCTGTTACATATATTCTAGCTCTTGTGGCACGTTTGCCTAAGTTAAATTCTTTTTGAAGTTCTATAGATTTGCCCTCAGTTCCATTTTTACCAATCCAGTGTGCTGACCAATCTTCTTTTTTTAGTAGTGCCATTTCCCACCAAGTTGACTCACTGTAAAGTGTTGGTTTGTTTTTTTCATTCCATATTTTCACTTTCCAAAAATATCTTTTTCGAGATTCAATTGGCTTGCCTGCATAGTCAATTTTTATTGATTGCTCCGATTTTACCATACCTGAGTTCCAAACATTTCCAATATCTTTCTTTAAATCGGCTTCATTATCGGCTACTAAAATTTGATAGGCTGATTGTTTCGCTCCACGATTTGTTGCTTTCATTTGCCATGATAATCTTGGATTTAATACTTCTAAGCCCATCGGAGTTTCTTTATATTCACATTTAAGTTTTTCGATTGTTTGTGCATTTGTCTGAAAAATATTCAAACTTATAAAAAGTAAAAAAAGTATTTTCTTCATCTAATTTTTTTGGTTTCTGATAAAAAACTTTTGTTTTTGATTAATTTATGGCAATTTCTTAAAATATTCTCTATTATTAATCCACATTATTCTCTTTTGTTGATAATTTTCACTCATTTCCCTTTTATCCCACAAAACTTCCGCTTCGTCAAACAAAACTTTCAACACATCTAACACGTTATTACATTTGAGAAAAATCTTGGTTTTGTATCAAGTTTATTATTTTTTTTAAATATTCATTCAAAACTAAAATCTAGCATTCTTCACTATTTTTAAGTTAAAAGTGTTCAAAATTATCATCAAATTAAACATCTACATTTAAAAATATCATTTTAAAGGGGAATAGTTTTCATTTTTATTACTACAAAAAATCCAATTCATGAAAAAACTATTATTGTTTTTAGTTAGTCTGTTTTTCACGTGGAATGTCTCCGCACAAGAAAAGTTTACAGTAAATGGCTACATAAAAGATGCCGCCAACGGAGAAGGTTTAATTGGCGTTTCGGTTTATGTGCAGGAAGTTAAGACAGGTACTCAAACCAACCCTTATGGCTTCTATTCATTGACACTTCCCAAAGGAACGTACAACTTGGTGTTGACGTATGTAGGCTTTGAAAAAATTATTAGGCAAGTTGATTTAACTCAAGATATAAAGTTAGATTTCGAGCTAAAAGATGATTCAAAGCTTTTGCAAGAAGTGGTTATTTCTTCAAAAAAAGCTGACGATAATGTAAAAAGCCTTGAAATGTCTGTCAATAAAGTTGACATAAAAACAATGCAAAAAATGCCTGCATTGCTCGGAGAAGTTGATATTATAAAAAGTATTCAGTTTCTTCCAGGTGTGACTTCCGTTGGTGAAGGTGCTTCAGGTTTCAACGTTCGTGGTGGTGGAATTGACCAAAATTTAGTTTTGCTTGATGAAGCCCCTGTTTATAACTCTTCTCACCTTTTTGGATTTTTCTCGGTTTTTAATCCCGACGCAGTGAAAGATGTGAAACTAATAAAAGGTGGAATTCCTTCGCAGTACGGCGGTCGAGTTTCTTCGATTTTAGATGTAAGAATGAAAGAAGGAAACTCAAAAAAACCACAATTTTCGGGTGGAATTGGAAGTATTTTTTCACGATTAACATATGAACGTCCTTTTTTGAAAGATAAGGGTTCTTTTATTGTTGCATTACGCCGATCGTATATTGATGTTTTAGCAAAACCTTTTTTAAATTCTGATTTGAGAGGAACGAGTTTTTATTTTTATGATTTTACGGCAAAAGCCAATTATCGTGTTAATGAAAAGAATACTGTTTTTCTTTCTGGATATTTTGGACGTGATACTTTTGGTTCTGATTTTGGTTTTAATTGGGGAAATGCAACTACAAGTTTCAGGTGGAATCATGTTTTTAATAATAAGCTTTTCTTAAATAATACCGTTTTTTATAGTAATTATGATTATGCTTTACAATCTGATTTAAAAAAGAAAAACGACCAAGACGCTTTCCGTTGGAAATCAAATATAATCACTTATAGTATAAAACCAGATTTTACTTATTACCCAAACACAAAGAATACAATTACTTTTGGCGGGCAATTAACTTATTATTCCTTCAATCCTGGACAAGCAGTGGCAATTTCTGGAGGTGTTGAACGAACAATTGGTTTAGCAGATAAATTTGGTTCTGAAAGTGCAATATACATTGGAAACGAACAAAAATTGAATTCAAAAATCTCGCTTCAATATGGAATTCGTTATTCACTCTATAACTATCTCGGAAAAGGTAATGCTTTCGAACTTAGTGCATCCAACAATGATGGCGAACGTAGAAGGATTGTAAAAACCACCGAATATGGATGGGGAAAAAGTATTCAGCAATATGGTAATTTTGAGCCAAGATTTGCGGCCAATTTTAGTCTTGGGCAAGATAATTCAATCAAGTTGAGTTATAATCGTTTAGCTCAATATATTCATCTATTATCAAATACCACCGCTTCTTCGCCACTTGACGTTTGGACTCCTAGCAGCAATAACATTAAACCACAATTGGCCGACCAATTTGCACTAGGATATTTTCATAATTTCAGTGAGAATCTTTTTGAAACTTCCATTGAGGTTTATTACAAAGACCTTTATAACCAAATTGATTATGTAAGAAATGCCGATTTATTATTGAACCCTGCCGTTGAAGCTGATTTGCTTTCGGGAAAAGGTCGAGCTTACGGGGCAGAGTTTTATGTGAAAAAAGCTAAGGGTAAATTTAATGGTTGGGTAAGTTATACACTTGCTCGTACTGAAAGAAAGATTGAAGGTTTGAATCAAAATACTTGGTTTCCAAGTAGAATTGACAAGACTCATAATTTATCAGTAGTAGCTATTTATGACTTGAATAAGCGTTGGACATTTTCAAGTAATTTTTCTTTTAGTACAGGCACACCTGCTAGTTTTCCAACTAATAAATTTATTTGGCAAGGCTTTGCATTACCTCATAATTATTATGATACTCGCAATACTTACCGAATTCCAGCTTCGCATCGTTTGGATTTCGCAGCTACTCGTCAAACCAAATATGGTTTCTTTAAGCGTGGAACTGGCGAATGGGTTTTTTCGGTTTATAATGTTTATAATCGTCGAAACCCTTTTTCAGTCTTTGTTCGTCAAAACGAAAAAGACCAGACCAAAACTGAAGCAGTTCGTTATGCAGTTTTTGGTTCGGTTATTCCTGCCGTTACATATAATTTTAAATTCTAATCACTGCTGCTTCGGCAGTTCGATTCGCTCGGTCACCGCTTGTATCTGAGTGAAATCTAAAAAAACATACTAAACAATGAAAATTTTTCGCAATTTATTTTTTATATCCTTTTTATCTGTAATTATATTTTCATGTACAGATGTGATTGATATTAGTGTAAAAGAAGGTGTATCACAACTTTCAGTTGATGCCCTCATTAATAATAAGGCCGAAACACAAACTATCAAGCTTACTTTGACTCAAGGGTACTTCGATAACTCGGCTATCAAACCAGCACTTGGAGCAACCGTTTTTGTGTTCGACCAAGATAGTGTAGCTTATGAATTTAAGGATTTAAAAAAAGATGGAATCTATATTTATGATGCTAAAAATAAGCCTCTAAACAAAATCGGTAAGCAATATGCTCTTTATATAAATTATGGTGGTGAAGAGTATATTTCAGTTTCTAAACTCAACCGTGTACCAAAGATTGATTCAATCAATTATGAAGTAAATAAACTACCTGTTAAACCTGCTAATGGTCCACAAGAGGGTTTTCAACCTCAATTTTATGCCAAAGATTTTGAAGGCGAAGGAGATTGTTATTGGATAAAGGCGGCTAAAAATAACAAGTATTTTTCAAAAGCTACCGAGATTCAAGTTGCATACGATGCTGGTTTTAGTCCTGGTTCAAAGACTGATGGACTTTTGTTCATTTTACCCATTCGCACTTCGGTTGGTCGTGAATTATATTCAGATAAAGATACTTTGAAAGTTGATGTTTATTCAATTACGCAGGAGCAGTTTTTTTATTTACAGTTTGTTCAACAGGTTTCGCAAGATGGTAGTTTATTTTCTACGCCTTTAGCTAATATTCCAACTAATGTTGTCAATCGGAACTTAAAATCTATAAAAAAGGCAGTGGGTTTCTTTGGAATTTCGGCGGTAAGTTCGATTGAGACTACTATTGATAAAAATAAGGCCAAACCTAAAAAGTAATCTATCTTTAGTTTTTAGTCTATATTTTCTTTTAAAAAAGATTCTTCCAAGTACCTTTGATATAATTGTATTTTAAGGTGCTTGGAAGTGCTTTCCAGAAGTATTTGTTAATTTCTACCGAAAAAGATGGTTGCATATAACAGTTGATTACACAACCTTCGCACTCTTTAAATTTCCCTTCCAAGGCCACAATTTCTTGCACTTCTTTCGATTTATATAAATCAATTAGATTTCCCTTTATCTCAAAATCTTTTGTTCCAAGATGATAGCATGGAAGCACTAATTTATTTTCTGGTGATATAACAATTGTTGTAGAAGCCGCTCGGCAGACTGGGTTTTCCACATGATTTCCCCCATTTTTTCTGAGTTCAATAAATGCTTCATTCAAATAGACATTTTTCTGTTTTCCCCACCACAAAAGTTTTTTTAAACTCTTTTCCGAAAGGTTTTCCCCAGTTTCAACATTATTATAGTTGAAAACTGGATTAAGAATCAAGACTAAATCATTGGGTTGTGTGATTTCATTCCACACTCGCTCTATCTTATCCACATTTTGTTCAAATACTGTGAATAAGATATCTGGTCTTTCTTTATTTTTTTTCGCTATCTGTATTGAATCTAGTATTTTATCGAAACACTTAACTCCTCTTGACAAATTATGCTCTTCTTCATCTGGTGAGTCGAGTGAAAAATGAAGCATATCAATTTTACCTTTTAGGCGTTCAGCATACTTAGGGTAGAGTAAACAGTTTGTAGTGACAGTAGTAATAAATCCTGCTTTTTTTGCCTCTTCAAGTAGTATATCTATTTCACGGTGTAAAAGAGGTTCTCCTCCAGTAAAATCAATTACTTTGACACCAAGCTTTTTTAAACCAATTATATTTTCTCTGAAATTTTCTAGAGTAATATACGGTGAGGGTTTTTCCCAAATATCACAAAAACTACACGTAGCATTGCAGCGATAGGTTACGTAGTAGTTGCACAAAACTGGGTGTTTGATTAGCCTCATTTTTTTAGAATTTAGATAAATGACAAAAGATAAAAGATTTTCATTTGTAAATGAAAATTATCTCACACCTCTTATCTAAAATCTATTATCTGTATTATTTTAGCATTCCCAATAAACTTGCGAGTTTATCTTTTAGGTCTTTTCTATCAACTATAAAATCAAGGAATCCGTGATCTAAAACGAACTCGGCAGTTTGAAATCCTTTTGGTAATTCTTTTCCGATTGTTTCTTTGATTACACGCGGCCCTGCAAAACCAATGAGTGCTTCTGGCTCTGAAATATTAAAATCGCCGAGCATAGCATAAGATGCTGTTACACCACCAGTTGTTGGGTCTGTTAGTAATGATATATATGGAAGTCCTGCTTCTGATAGTTGAGCTAACCTTGCGGAAGTTTTTGCCATTTGCATCAATGAAAAACCTGCTTCCATCATTCTCGCTCCACCAGATTTAGAAATCATCAAAAATGGTATTTTATGATGTAAAGCATATTCGATTCCACGTGCAATTTTTTCTCCAACCACCGAACCCATCGATCCACCAATAAAACTAAAGTCCATACAGGTAATTACGACATCAATTTCTGACATTTTACCGTAGGCTGTTCGAGCTGCATCTTTTAATCCAGATTTTTTTTCAGTTGCCCGTACTCTATCCACATATGATTTTGTATCAGTAAATTTCAGTGGGTCGCTCGAACGTAGGTTTTCATCCAATTCAGTATATTCGCCTTCATCAAATAAAATTTGAAAATATGCTTCTGAACCAATTTTTTCGTGGTAGTTACAATTTATACACGTAAAGGCATTTAGTTTATGCTCACGTGTGTGCATTGCTTTCTTGCAAGTTGGGCATTGATACCAAAGCCCATCAGGGGCTTCTCGTTTCATCTCCGTTGGAGTTTGTATTCCTTTATCTGTTCTCTTAAACCAAGACATATTAAGTTGTAGTATTTTGAGGGAACAAAGGTAAATAAACTTGGCCGTTGATTTATTCGGTTTAGTCCAAAATTTTATTTTGCCATCACATGAATAAAGAAGGCATCGCTTAAAGCGATGCCTTCTTTATTTTCATTTATCTAATTTTCTTGTCAGGTATATATCCTTTTCTTTCTATATCATTTACAAAAAAAGTATCTTCCCTCCTACCATCTGGATATATTCTCATTGCTTTTCCGTGCTTCACATTGTTTTCCACACGAGCGACCAATCTGATGTTATTATTAAAGATAAAATATCCTTTATCATCATTCATTGAGCCATTTTTGTACTTACCCACATATTTATCGCCATTTTTGTGGAAAAATGAACCATTGCCTTCATATTTCCCATTTTTGAAGTTTCCTACGTATTTCTTCTCTCCATCCGCATAGAATTCTACGCCTCTTCCATCCCGTTTTCCATTTCTCCATTCACCTTCATACTTTTCATCGGTTCTTGGATTTATCATTTTTCCAAAACCATTATTACAATCTCCATCAAAACAACCGCCTTTTTTGACTACCTCGCCATTATTCTCCACATTTGTTGATGTGGCTACAATAATATCAGGTCTTTTTATCGGTGTTTCTGAATTATCCACCGAGTTATTAGCCTTATCCACATTTTCTTGATTATTTGATTGTTGTGGCTGTGTTCGAGGTGGTATTTGTTGAGGTACGGGCTGAGGATATGTTTTTGATGGAATTTGTGGTTGTGGTGCTTCTGTTGGTTGTGATTTTGGTTGAGTAACGATACTTCCATCATTTTTCTTAATATTTGGATATAGTTCTTGAGCATTATCAAAACCTTTTTTTATAGCAGCTAATCGCTTTGGTCTTGCAGGGTGACTTCCACCATCATAATCAGATGTAAGCTTACTTATTGCAGCTTGTGCCTCTTTCAATGACGCTCCCATTTGATACATGACAAAACCAGAGAATTCGTCAGCTTCGAGTTCTTTTACTGGGTCGCTTCCACCTTCGATAATTGTATGACCTTGTAAGTGATGCCCTATTTCATGTGCTAAAATACTTAATGCTCCCCAATCAGATTTTGATAAATCATTGGCTTTTTTCATAAATGAGCCATCATAAACTATCAAGCGAGTTTGTCCTTGAATAGCGGCAAAACAGTTATCGGTATTTGGACATTCCATCACATAGAAGTTTCTTTTCAAGCCACTTCTTCTTACAATTTCGTCAACTGCTTTTTCAGCTACTTCTTTTGATCGAAAGCTAAATTGACTACAAAATGCTTTTTCGTTTATTTTCTGTCCATAATAGTTATATCCAAAAGATTTTACCTTTTCTTCTTGTGCATTTGCCGTAAACACAAATGTGGATAACACTATAAATAATGTGCATAACTTGAATTTCATCGGGCGAAAGTTTGTAAGTGATTATATAAGATAAACGAAGAAAAGTAGTTTCAAAGTCTATTTTTTGGAGTTATTAACATAGTTTTAACAAAAATGCCTCAAAGCCGATAGTTTTGAGGCGTTTAAATATTACAAATGAAAAAAGGCTCAATTTATTGTATCGCCTCTCAAATTTCTGAATCTTTTTCGGGCTTCTGCTCCAAATATTGAACCTGAAAATTTTTGGAGTATTTCACGATACAATTCCATTGCTTTATCTTTTTGCTGAAAGTTTTCTTCGTAAATTTTAGCTTCCAAAAATAACGCATCATCTGCCAAAATATCGAAATTATAGTTTTTTCGAAGCAACTCTAAATCTTCTAAGGCTTTTTGAGGCTGATTTATTTTGAGATTGGTATTTGCTCTCAGCCATAAAATATCATCAGCTAGTGAATGTGATTTATATTTTTCAAAAATTTGGTCGAGAACTAATATTGCTTCGGAATTTCTATTTTGAAAAAGTAATAAATCAACATTGGCATATTCTTTCATTGCTACTTCGGAAGTATCAAGTCCGATATTATCTTGAATCAGTAAACTCAACTGCATTGCATCATTGGCGATTTCTCTCGTAGTAGCTTTTTTCAAAATATCTAAAACTTCTTTTGACAAATCAAACTCACCATTGTAATAATGCAACTTCGCATTTTTAAGTTTTGCTTCTTGTCCGAGGTATTCTTCCTTTTGAGATTTTTCAACTTGTGAATAAAGCAAAGTTGCTTCCCAAGGTTCGTTTTTTAAAACATAAATATCACCTAAATCTAATTTACACCTATCTCTGAAAGTATTATCAGAACCTGCAATCATTATGGCAGTTTCGAGAACTGTAATTGCAGTGTCTTTTTCGTTGAGATAAAATGCGTAAAGTTGTGCGGTGTTTCTTAGGGCTTCCATTGTTTTCACATTTCGACCTAAATCAGAAAATAAGCCTTGATAATCTTTAATCAAAGAACGAATATCATTAATATTTACTGGAAAGCTCGTTTTTACGACTTCTTCTTTGCAAAATAAAGCATTTCGTCGGGCATAAGTGTAAAACTGACCTTGTGGATATTCTTTCATTACATACTCATACATCTGAATTGCACTTTTGTAATCTCTATTTACTAAGGCAGTTTGAGCTAATTCAAACACTCTTTGCCCATCTTGTTTTAGACGGCGGTCTAATGCTCTTGTTTGAATGAAGGCTTTAGTAAACTCCTTCTGTTGCATTAAATGCCAAATTAGTATATCAACGTAGTACTGTTCTGTTGGAAACCTCTGTACCTTACTGTAAAGTGCCTTTTCGAGCATATCTATCTCAAGCTCAGTTTTGAGATTATCTTGGAAGGTTGCTTTTACGTAGTCTTGGTTTCCTTCAATTAAACCGTATTTTAGCATTTCTTCAATCATTGGCTCTTTTTGTCCGTTGTATAGATATGCTCTGGCCATCAATATTGTAAATTTATTGTCGTCCTTTGCAAATTCTCTACCTCTTTTCAATAACTGAATCACTAATTCTGTTTTTGAATTTCTGTAAAGCATATCTTGAAGTTCGTAGATTGTCCCCTCTGTTCGGGCAGCGAGGTCAATTAGAATTTCCATTTCTTTTTGAGCTTCTTCAAACTTTCCATTCATTTCAAGCAAGCTCGTATAATCTGATCGATAGACTATTCCTGTTAGGTCATTGCTTTTGATTTGACGCTTCAAATATTTCTCCGCCTCATCAAAGTTTTTCAGTTTGAACAAACACTGAATATAATTTTGATGAACCAATCGGATGTTGTTTTTATCCTTTGCAATTTTTTGGAAAATATTTTTTGCCTTTTCATACTCGCCTTGTTTGAAGTATTCATTTGCCAATTCGATGTCTTGACCTTTGGCCAACCAATTAATTGAAAAGATTAAAATTATCAATAAATACCGTTTCATAGTTTTGTTAAAAAAAAGAAATAAAATATATTTTTAATTATTGTTTTAAATTATTAGAACTGTGGATATGTGTATAAACTTTGTTTGTTGACAACATTTAATTTATTGATGTTTATAACTAATTGCTTTTTCCACAGTTTTATTATATTAATTAACACTTATATTATTGATTATCAATTCTATTACAAATTATTGACATTGCTTCATAATATTTTTTGTTTATTACTTTCTACCATATCCACACTATGTGTCCACGTTAATTAACATGATGTGAATTGAGGATAAACCATGAGTTTTGCTCGATTTCCACTTCAATGCTTTTCTTTCCACTATTTATTAATCTTACCCACATTGTTTTCAACGTATTATCTTACCATCTATCATATCTGTCCACATGTTTGTCCACAAAAATTCTTGGATATTTCTTATTTTTTATATACCTTATTTACATACTTTTTTCTTGTGGATTAAGTAGTTATTTTATTATTAAGCCTCGTATCTCAAAATTAGCTTTTAATCTGATTGGTTCTTCATAAAATGTTACTTCCTCAGGTTGTATATTTTTTTCGATATTTCCATAATCCCAATATCCGTTTTCATTTATATCTTTTATTACTCTCAATAAATATATTCCTGGCTTTATATTCTGAAATAAAAATTTTTCTTTTACTATCTGCTCAGCTACTACTTCATATCTTTCGTTTATTATTTGAATTATTTTGCTGATTTTTTTTTCTTCAAACTTACCCTCAATTAATGCATAGTTTTCTGATTTTAGTAACGGATATTTTAAATCAATGTTATCACTCGAATCTCCTTTGATGTTTATAAATGCCCCCCTACGCATTTCAATTTTTACTTCTCGTTCACTACTTATCTTTTTATTTATTAGTAGTTTAGTTTTGAATTTATTCCACGAAATATTATCATTTTCGAGTTTTTCTTCTTTTATAGTATCTGATAAAATTTTAAACTTAGTTATATCAAATGTCAAAATTGGGGTATCAAAATTTATTTCGTAATTAATATTTTTTTCAATTACTTCACCAATTTTAGGTTTTACGTTTAATGTTAAATACTCTCTCTTTTCTTTCCTCTTTTTTTCGGATTCTCTGAATTTTATTTTTTGTTGGTAACTTAAAGCATTTCCGCTTGAATCTGTTACCATTATATTTACTTTTAAAGTATCTGTTTTTTGTGTTGAATTATAAAATTTCAATTCTTTTCCTTCTCCATTATAAGGTATACTATCGATTTTATTTTCAAATTTTACTACAAATGATTTAATGTTTTTATCAAATAGTATAGTGAAATCTTCTGCTTTTGGAATTACTTTCTGATTTTTTGGTTTTTCATTATTTGCATTAGCGATTAACAAGTTGATACTGCTTAAGTTTTTATTCAAATTTATCGTATCATTTCTGAATCCAATTTCCTCTGTTTTTGTATCATATTTTAAATTATTGTTTTTATCCATAAATGAATAAATACGATATTTTCCACTCTTTATATTTTCAAACTGATAATGTCCGCTTGAATCTGATTTTGTAAAATAATTAGGCTTTGTTTTTTTAAGGTCTAATGAATCTTGAAGTTTATATAATGCGACATGAGCATCCAATATTGGTTGATTTGTTAGTATATTTTTTATATTTCCATCTATTTTCA
The DNA here is from genome assembly GCA_027486845.1 of Cytophagaceae bacterium. Lineage (GTDB taxonomy): Bacteria > Bacteroidota > Bacteroidia > Cytophagales > Spirosomataceae > Emticicia. Next base: position 73,727 of record JAIXOL010000068.1, on the reverse strand, counting down.
ATGAATCAATATTATTTCCTGTACTAAATACTAACTTTAAATTTCTTGATTCATTTCTTTCATTCAAGTCTTTTATTCCTTTTCTGAAATTCATTGTGTAGGTTGTACTATCTTTAAATGCTTTATCAAATTTTATAATTACTGTTTTTGATTTAGATCTAATATCAAATATTCCTTCTGCCTCCGGAATAATTAATAGTTCTTGTCTGAGACTGCTAACATCTATTAATTCATCAAATTCTAAACTTATTGTTTTATCCCTAAAGTTTTTTTGTTCAGATTTTGGAATTGAGTTTATTAGTTTCGGTATCACTTCATCTTTTTTTCCTCCCGTTGGTGGTACAAATTGTGCACAACTTATAATTAAATTACAAGCTTGTATAAATACTACGTATTGAATAATTTTTCTAATAATCATTTTATAATTTATTTTTTTAGTAAAAATAAAACCCTCAACGATTTGTTGAGGGTATTTTTTAAATTTTAATTTTTCTTATCTTCCTAGATGAATCATTATCACAGAAATATCTGATGGTGATACCCCGCTTATGCGTGATGCCTGTCCTAGAGTTTGAGGTTTTGTTTTCTTAAGTTTTTGTCTTGCTTCTATCGAAATTGAAAGTAATTTTTCATAATCAAAATTTGGATTAATATTTAAGTCTTCTAATCGAGCCATTTTTTCAACCATTAATAATTCTTTTTCGATGTAACTTTCGTATTTTATGTTTATAACAGCTTGTTCAATTATTTCTTCATCATATTGATTTAGAAAGTCGTTCATCTCTGAATCAATTAATCGTATGTTTTCTATGTTTATTTCTGGTCGTTTTAGTATGCTATAAATTGATGATTTTTCTTTTATTGATGTTGAGCCTATTCTTTCAAGATAAGTATTTGCCGAATCTGGTGTTATTTTTTTTGTTTTTATCTCTTTAACAATGGCATCAGCAATGTTTTTTTTATAATTCATTCTTTCTAATCTTTTTTCTGAAGCCAATCCTAAATTATATCCTTTTTGTGTTAATCGAATATCTGCATTATCTTGTCTTAATAAAGTTCTAAATTCTGCTCTTGATGTAAACATTCTGTATGGTTCATCTGTACCTTTATTTACTAAATCATCAATAAGTACCCCTATATATGCTTCATTTCTTTTCAGAATAAAGTCGCCTTTTTCATGAACTTTATTGTGTGCATTTATTCCAGCTATTAACCCTTGACATGCTGCTTCTTCATATCCCGTTGTTCCGTTTATCTGACCTGCAAAAAAAAGATTCTCAATTAGATGAGTTTCGAGTGTTAATTTTAATTGCGTAGGTGGAAAGAAGTCATATTCGATAGCATAGCCTGGTCTAAACATTCTTACATTTTCAAAACCTTGAATTTTTGTTAAAGCCTCATACTGTATTTCTTCTGGTAGTGATGTTGAAAAACCATTGATATACATTTCTACAGTATTCCACCCTTCTGGTTCAACAAATATTTGGTGTCTGTCTTTATCTGCAAATCTATTTATCTTATCTTCTACAGATGGGCAATATCTTGGTCCGAGTCCTTTTATCCTTCCGCTAAACATTGGTGATTTATCAAAGCCTTTTCTGAGTACTTCATGAACTTTCTCATTTGTATAGGTCACATAACAACTTCTTTGTTTTGTTAATTTAGGTGTATCCGTATATGAGAACTTTTCAGGATTTTCATCTCCTTTTTGTTCTTCCATTAAATCCCAGTTTAATGAGCGTCCATCAATTCTTGGTGGAGTTCCAGTTTTCATTCTTCCTGATTCGAAACCTAGCTCTACCAATTGTTCTGTAATTCCATGTGCAGCTTTTTCTCCTGTTCTTCCACCACCAAAGTTTTTCTCGCCGATATGAATCTTTCCATTTAAGAATGTGCCATTTGTTAAGACAACCGTTTTCCCTTTTATTTCAATACCCATTCCTGTTCGAACTGCCACTACTCTATTGTTTTTCACAACCAAACCTTCTATCATGTCTTGCCAAAAATCTAGATTTTTGGTTTTTTCCATTGTATCTCTCCATTCTTGTGCAAACATCATTCTATCACTTTGGCATCTTGGACTCCACATTGCAGGTCCTTTAGAACGATTAAGCATTCTGAACTGAATCATTGTCTTATCGCTAATTATTCCTGATTGCCCCCCTAATGCATCTATTTCTCGAACTATTTGTCCTTTAGCGACACCACCCATTGCTGGGTTACATGACATCTGTGCGATTGTGTGCATATTCATAGTTACTAGTAATACAGACGAACCCATATTTGCAGCTGCTGTGGCTGCTTCACATCCAGCATGCCCTGCCCCAACTACTATTACATCATATTCTTTAAACATTGTTTTTTTATTTATGTTTCACGTGAAACGTTTATGATTTTACAAATTATGCTGTTTCACGTGAAACGTGAAATTTTATCTTAATGTTTTGGTGGAATTTCTTCCGTTACTTTACTATAAAAAAAAGCAAAAATAGATTGCCACAAAAAGGGATTTTTAAAACTTTTTTATCAATCCAAAATTTAATTGGTTGTTTGGAACAAGCGAAGTTATATTTTGGTAGTCAACAAAAAAGGGACGCATTTAGTGCGTCCCTGCAAATTTACTAAGAAAAACCTTTACTTAATTTTTCTAAAATAATTATCGGTTTGTTTCTTATAGAATGGAGTATAATTAGGAGGAACTGTACGAATTAATTCCACTTGCTTTTGTTTCTCTTGTAAGAACTTATCCATTGAAGGCGGAGATTGACGGTTGAATTGTTGTGCAGCTTTCGATTGACGTGTTGGGTCTTCTTCTTGCTGTTGAACCGCTTTCTCTGCTTCAAGTAATCTAGTTTGAATATCACGAGAACGTTTAATCAAATCTGGGTTTATGCGTTTGTTTACTAAGTCGGTCTCGTTTTCATCCATTTTCTTCTCAAGCTCTTTTAATTCATTACCAAGCTTTTTACCCGCATCAGTGCCTTTTAATTCATCTTGCATTTGCTGAATACGTTTTCTTAGTTCTGACTGCTCTTGTGCAAGTTTGGCAGCTTCTTCAGACAAACCTCTACTGCCTTGACCTGCCTTACCCATTTTCTCCATTCTCTTATTTATCTCATCTTGCTTATCACCCATTGACATTGGAGAAGGTTTTTGTCCTTTCTTGCCTTTTTTACCAGAACCGGGCATTGCATTGGCCATCATTTGTTGCATTTGGCTGAAGGTATCGCTGAGCATCAAAGCGAGATTATTAATTGAAGTCATAGAAAATTGTTGTTTTGCGGAAGCAACATTCAATTTACGCTCTTTAATAAATTTAACGCTTTCATCCATTGAGTTACGCATAGAAGTAACTTCTTTTGTCACGAAAGATTGAATTTGAAGCACTCTCTTTGCTAAAGAATACAAACTATCCTCAATCATTTTTGCATCATCTTGAATCTTTAATTGCTCCTGTGATAGTTTCACGAAACGTGGATCAGCAACATTCATAATGCGAAAATCTTTCATAATCTTTTCTTGGTCGAAAGATAGTTTAACAAGATTCTCCAAAATCGCTCTTAAAGCATCCATATCTTCATCCATTTCTTTCATTTCTTGTGACTGCATCGACTCTTTCATTTTCTGAGCCATCTTCTTCATTTTTGAAGCAGCTTTCTTTTGACTCTTAGATGCAGCACTATTCTGCTTTTGGTCTAGTTGTTCTTCAGATTTTTCTTGTTCTTCCGAAATGTCTTGTTGTTCTTCTTTCTGTTCATCGAATTCTTTCTTGAGTTCTTTGCTCAATTCTTCGATGTCTTTCATTTGTTCTTTCTTCTCTTCAAACTCATTTGAGAGTTTTTCTTGCTCTTTTTTTAATGCTTCATTCTTAGCATCCTTTTGTTGTTGATTTTGCTCTTTCTCATTTTTCTGAGATTCATCACCCAATTTATCTTGTTTCTCGGCAAGTTTCTCTAGTTCATTAGCAGTTTTCTCTACCTTCTGTTGCATTTGAAGCTGTTTGAAAAGTTTAAGCGTACGGTCAATATCTTTATCCATATTACGCTCTTTGTTTTTAAGCTTTTCGAGTTGTTCAACAGTTTTTTCATCTAAACCCTTTTCCATCATATTTTTTAACTCTTCATACATTTTATTGGATTCATCATTCATGATTTCTTCCATCAACTTTTTGAGTTGATCCATTTTTTTCTGGAGTTCGGGAGATTGTTGTTGAAAACGATTGGTCTTTTCCTGCATTTTTTCAAACTGCTCTTGCATGGCTTTCATTTCTGACATTAGCTCATCACGTTTTTTAAGCAATTCTTCCAATTGTTTTTTCTCTTGAAAATCTAAATCTTTTTTACTCTTTAGCTTATTCTCTAAGTTATTGAGGTCATTCTTTAGTTTCTTAGATTTCTCATTAAGCTTTTCAAGCATATTTTCAGTCTTCTCTGTTGCTTTTTCTACTTCGGCGTCATAATTCTTAGCAGAAGGTAAAGCAAATGTCAGAACGGGTGTTTTTGTGCTTTTAGAGCCATTCACGCCGTCATTGTCCCAAAGCTGTAAAAAGTACTCAACTTTCTCGCCTGGGTTAAGTTTTAAATCGTTTAAAGGAAATTGGTAATAGAAACTTTGGGAAACTTGCGTTTTATTAAAAGCAACATCAACCGAAGTAAAAGCAGGTGCTTGGCTTTGGGTTAAATTATGTACAGGACGATAGAAAAGCTTAAATTGAGCCAAACCATAATCATCATTAATATTTCCTCCTAAAACTATGTAATTGAAGAGTGTAGTATCGCGAATTTGTTCAAGTTGAATCTGCGGATATTTGTCTGGAATCACATTAATGTAAAAATCAATGTTTTCACGATTACTACTAAATTCATTTTTAAGCTGAATTTTATAAGAAGATGAGTTTTTTAACCGACGAACATAAGAAAAGTTATCTCCAAATCCATCCTTTGATAGATATTTTGGTTCGTTTTCAAATAACAAATACAAAGAATCTGTATTTGCAGCTCTAAAATTCCATTCTACGGTTGTTCCCTCTGGAACAACAAGGTTTCCAACATTGTCAAAGACATCGTTAGATTTATTCAAATAAGAAGGATAATTCAAAGAAACATCAAAAGAAAGTAAATTTGGACGATTAATTAATTCAAGTTCAAATTCATTTGATTTAAAACCTGATGCCAAAAAGTGAAAGTCAACTGGATTTTGAACCTTTGAAAAAGTAAAAGTATAATTCTTGTTATCAACAGAATTCATTTTAAACTTTCGGTCATTGGCTACCAAATAAACAGCTTCGGGAATAGCATTGCCAATAAGTGAAAGATTTAGATTGAAATCTTCGTTTTTTACAGCTTTTAATTCCTCATTTGTGATTTTAAACTTAAAAGGTGCTTCTTCGGCAAAATCTTTCTGAAAATAGACGATACGTTCGGTACTACTTTTAAAAAACTTAGGAGAAATAGCCGAAATCAAAATAATAAGTAATAATGGCGGAAAAGTATATTTGAGGTATTTCCTATTTTCATCAATTTTTATGGCGTCAGCAAATTTTACGAAACGCAATTCATCAGCTTTCTGACTAATACTCGCTTGTAGTAAAGAGTTTTCTTTGTCAGAAAGTTGTGAAAGTTGAAGTGTATTTAGAAGCCTATCTCCTATTTCTGGGAAAAACTTGCCGATTTCATTCGCAGCTTTCTCATAAGTAAGTGGCTCGTTGAAATGAAAAAGATAAAGTAAAGGCTTAATGACCCATGCAAAAAGTGAATAAATAACCATTCCGAGAAAACTAAAAAATAAAACTGCTCGAATGATTGAGTTAAAACGACCGAAATATTCGACTGTACTAACTAATAAGAAGGCAGAGAATATCAAAGCTAAAGTAAATAAAGCACCTTTGATAAGCAGGTTTTTATAATACTTCCTTTTGTAATCGTCTATTTTTTCAAAAATAGGTTTTACAGATGTTGACATAATAGTATAAGGTTTAATAAATTTTTAAAGCAAGTTTAATTCAATTGGACAATGGTCAGACATCAATTGATCCGGGTGGATAATGGCACTTTCTAAACGATTTTTCATACTCTCGGTAGTAAAGTGATAATCAATACGCCAACCTAAGTTTTTCTGTTTTGCTCCTGCCCGATATGACCACCAAGTATAATGATGTGGTTCCTGATTGAAATGTCTAAAAGAATCAACGTAACCATTGTCAAGAAATTTGCCAACCCATGCTCGTTCTTCGGGTAAAAAACCTGACGAATTTGCATTACCCTTAGGATTATGGATATCAATCTCCCGATGACAGATATTTACGTCACCGCTTATAATTAAATTTGGAAATTCTTTTTGAAGTTCATTTATGTAAATGTAAAAATCATCTAGAAAAATCATTTTCAAACCTTGACGATCATCGCCTGATGAACCAGATGGAAAATACATACTTAAAATAGAAAATGTATCGAAATCGGCTCGTAGAATTCTACCTTCATCATCAAATAAGGATTTTCCGATTCCGTATTGAACATTGTTTGGTTTTACTTTAGTTAAAATAGCCACCCCGCTATAACCACGTTTTTGGGCAGGATACCAAAAACAATAATAGCCAAGTTCTTCAAAAAGTGGACTAACTAATTCTGTTTCTGAGAGTTTTATTTCTTGTAAACATAAAATATCAGGATTATTAGTTTTTAACCAAGTAATTAAGCCTTTATTAATTGCCGAACGCACTCCGTTGACATTGTATGAAATAATTTTCATTTTGATTTTTTGATATTTTTATAAGGTTTAGACTAATTTAAACGTGAAGACCAACTTCTTTTCTGAAATATTCTATAACAAAGTGTTTAAGTAGCTTTTCTTGTGAAAGCATATCAAAATGCGGTAAAGGAGCGATTAATTTCCAATGTGGCCAGCCTTCTTCGTCTCGGCCTTCGAGTTCATAATAGCCGCCGAAACTTAAAATCTTACAAATTGCGATGTGCATAAGGTCTTGTTTTTGTTCTTTTGTAAAAACTTTTTTACCTTGTCCAAGTTCTTGAACACCAATGAGAAATAATACACCATTGAGGTCAGTTGGTTTTTTACCAAGGTTGTTTTTTAGGAAACTTTGTAAGGTTTGCCAATTTTCTTTTAATATATTGTCTTCTTGAGTCATTTTATGATATTTTATATACAAACTTAAACAAACACTATGAAATGGTTTAAGCATTTTTTAGATATAATCTACCCACGCACTTGCGAAGCCTGCGGAGATGTCCTTTTAGGCGGAGAAAATCTAATTTGTATGAATTGCATGATTGATTTACCACGTACAAATTCACACATTCAAAAACTTGATAAAGTTTCCAATCGTTTCTGGGGCAAAATTCCTGTTACAGATACCATAACTTTCTTAAAGTTTTCTAAAAAAGGGAAAGTGCAGAAATTATTGCATGAACTAAAATATAGAAATAAACCAGAAGTTGGAAAGTATTTAGGAAAAATCTACGGAATTGACTTAAAAACAGTTGGATTTGAAAAAAAGGTTGATTTAATAATAGGTGTACCACTTCATTCAACTAAACTAATACAAAGAGGTTATAACCAAGCTGATTGTATTGCAGCGGGCCTTTCTGAGGCTTTAAATGTACCTTTTGAAACAAATGCAGTTAAAAGACTCATACATACTGATACCCAAACAAAAAAGAGTCGAATTGAGCGTTTTCAAAATGTTGAAAATATTTTTGAAGTAATTGATTTTGAGAAGATAAAAAATAAAAGAATTGCAATTGTGGATGATGTGTTGACAACGGGTTCAACACTTGAATCTTTGGGGATAACGCTGTTGAATGCCGAAGCAAAAGAAATTTCAATAATCACAATTGCAGCAGCCTTCTAAAACAAAAATCCCCTCTTTTCGGAGGGGATTTTCCAAATAATCTAAATTTCGATTATAATTTACGTTTTCCTTTAGGTCCGATTGCAATCATAGCACAACGGAAACCAATTGTAGAAGTAGAAGAATCTTGATCCAAAGCACGACGTGTACCTGGCGATAGCCAATAGGCAACATCATTCCACGAACCACCTTTATAAACTCTTAAGTTGTTATCAATTAAAGAGTTATATCCTTTTTTATCATAAAGTTTATCTTCATCCATGAAATCATTACGACGAACTGGATTCAAGTCATTAACATCTTGGTATGAATTTGGACGATAAAGGTCCATAACCCACTCATTTACGTTTCCAGCCATGTTATATAAACCGAAATCGTTTGCAGGAAATTCATAAACGTCGACCGTAATTGTTCCTTTGTCATTTAGGTGGCCTGCAATACCAGCATAGTCACCACGGCCACGCTTAAAGTTAGCGAGCATTGTACCTTTAGTTTTTCCTTTATTTTTACGCATTGATGAGCCATCCCAAGGATAAATACGTTGATTTGATTGATTCTCATCCATATACTGTGTACCAATCATTGATTTGGCTGCATATTCCCACTCTGCTTCTGTTGGCAGGCGATAATCAGGTAAAACATTACCAGATTCTATGGCTAAACGTCCACCAGTTTTAGCAGTTGGTGCTTCAGGGGCAGAAGCACCTTTAGATGATTTTTTTCCAAAACCACCTTTAGATTTTGTTTTGTCACCAAAGCGAACCGCCATTTCCCCATTTACAGCTCTAGATCTCCATTTACAATAATCAGAAGCTTGAACCCATGAAACCCCCACAACCGGATACATACGGAAACCAGGGTAACGTAAGTATTGATCAGTGAATGTGTCGTTGAAAGATAATTTATTTAACCAAACTGTAGTATCTGGTAAGGCAGTTTCATAAAATTCTTGCGTAGAATCTTTTTGTACAGCATGAAGGTATTCTAACCAGTTAAGATTTGTAATTTCACTTTCATCCATGTAAAAAGATGAAACTGTTACAGTTCTTTCAAGGTTATCTCTAGAAAAAGTCATATCTTCTTCAACAGTACCCATCGTAAAACGGCCACCTTCTATAAATACAAGATTTGGCCCAGCTGGTTGGCCTTTAAAGTCTTTTACTTGTAAACCTGTTGCTTCTTTGCCTTTCTCGGTTTTCTTGTTGTATCCAATACCAGTAGCTGTACTCTTGCGACCAGGATTGAGACTAGAAGGTTTCTTTTTGCTCGAACAACCACTTAGAATTAGCATGAAAGCTAATGCAACCGCAGTCGAACTAAAAAGTAGTTTTTTCATTTTCGGAATGATTTTTGATAAATAAAAACGTTTTGTAAAAATAGGTAATTCAATATAAATTTCAGTAAAAATCTGAAAATCAATTACTTAGAAAACATGATATATTAGATTATACTACTTAATAATTTATCTAAAACATCGATAGATTGCACTTTTTCTACTGTAAGTAGCAGTCTTGACTTTATTTCCTTCAGCATACACTGTTTAGGATTATTCTTAATATAATCAAGAATTTTGCCAAACTTATCGGTTTGAAAATATTCTGTTCGTTCTTGTGAAACGAAGTATCCTTTTAGTATATTGTTTTTTAAAGTTAATTTTTCAAATCCAATTTGTTCGGCTTTCCATCTGATTCGAGCTATTTTTAATAGATTTTCTACCTCCTCAGGCATTGGACCAAATCTATCAATCATTGATCTTTGGAATTCTTGAAGTTCTTCTTCTTTTTCAATGTTATCCAATTGATTATAAAGCGAAAGTCTTTCTGAAATATTGCTTACATAGGTTTCAGGAATAATAATTTGTAAATCAGTTTCAATTTGACAGTCTGGAAGTCGCAAATCAACCACCGAAGATAAATCTTTCGTGAAAAGTTCTTTAAATTCATTTTCTTTTAACTCTTGAACAGCTTCATCCAAAATCTTGTGGTAAGTTTCATACCCTAAATCATTGATAAATCCACTTTGCTCAGCTCCAAGAAGATTCCCTGCCCCACGAATATCTAAATCTCGCATTGAAACTTTGAAGCCATCGCCCAAATCAGAAAACTCTTCAAGGGTTTGCAGACGTTTTCGTGCATCTTTTGAAAGTAACGAAATAGGCGGTGTAAGTAAGTAACAAAAGGCTTTTCGATTAGAACGCCCTACCCTACCTCTCATCTGATGAAGGTCTGACATGCCGATATTTTGAGCTTGATTGATGATAATTGTATTGGCATTTGAAATATCAAGGCCTGACTCAATAATATTGGTTGAAACCAGAATATCATATTCACCTTCAATGAATTTCATCATAACTTTTTCAAGTTTATCACCATCCATTTGTCCGTGTGCTATACCAATTTTTGCATCTGGCACAAGGCGGAGGAGAATATTGGCGATTGACTCAATATCATTCACTCTATTATGTACGAAGAAAACTTGTCCGCCTCGTTTTAGCTCATAGCTGATAGCATCTCTAATAAGTTCTTCTTTGAAAACATGAACTTCAGTCGTTACAGGTTGGCGGTTGGGTGGAGGTGTTGAGATAATTGAAAGATCTCTTGCACCCAATAAAGAAAAATGTAAAGTTCTTGGTATCGGTGTTGCTGTTAAGGTCAATACATCTACATTATGTTTGATTTCCTTCAAACGGTCTTTTGCTTTTACACCAAATTTTTGTTCTTCATCAATAATCAAAAGTCCGAGATTTTTGAAATCTATGTCTTTATTTAAAATTCGGTGCGTACCAATAAGAATATCTGTTTTGCCATCTTTGATGTTTTTGAGGGTCTGCGTAATTTCTTTTGCAGTTCGAAAACGACTAATTTCCTCTACATTAACTGGCAATTTGGAAAGACGTTCGGCAAAAGTTTTGTGGTGTTGCATGGCCAAAATTGTTGTTGGTACTAAAACAGCAACTTGTTTGCTATCGGCCACAGCTTTGAAGGCCGCCCGAATAGCAATTTCTGTTTTTCCGAAACCTACGTCACCACAAACGAGTCTATCCATTGGATATGGTTTTTCCATATCGTCTTTCACATCAGCAGTTGATTTTGCTTGGTCAGGTGTATCTTCGTAAAGGAAAGAAGATTCCAATTCAGCTTGCATAAAACCATCTTTTGAAAACTGAAACCCTGGAGAAAGACGACGTTTGGCATAAAGAGAAATTAGTTCTTTGGCAATATCTTTTACTTGACGTTTAACTTTTGATTTTTTGTTTTCCCATTCTCCCGAACCTAATTTACTCATCGTTGGCGGAGTGCCTTCTTTACCTGAATACTTCGCAATTTTATGTAAAGAATGTATATTAACTAGTAAAATATCGTTGTCACGATAAATGAGTCTTACAGCTTCTTGCTCTTTTTCACCTACTATGATTTTCTCCAAACCCACAAAACGACCAATACCATAATCAATATGTGTAACAAAATCACCAGTTTGAAGAGACTTCAGTTCCTTTAAAGTAAGTGCTTTTGATTTACTGAATTTGTCACGGACTTTAAATCGGTGATAACGGTCAAAAATTTGGTGGTCAGTATAGCAAGCAACTTTGGTAATTTCATCAATAAACCCCGCACGAAGTGAAACCTCCAAGGATTGGAATTTAGTCAAAGGGTCAATTTCTTCAAAGATTGATTCAAGTCTATTTAATTGTTTGAGAGAATCTGAGGTAATAAGCGTTGAAATACCATTGATTTGATTTTCCTTAACATTATCAATTAGTCGTTTGAAATCTTTATTAAATGAAGGCTGGCTCTTTGATGGAAAAATCATTTTCTCCGAATCTTTGAAGTAAGATTTCGTACCAAATTCAATTATATCAAACTTTTTTAGTTCGTTTAAGTAGCTTCTACGGGTTTCAAACAATTCTTCTGGTTTTAAAATTATTTTGATTCCGCCGCTTTTTTCTAGGATTTTGTGGAATTGTTGTTCTACATTATTATAACACTCTTCAATACTCTCTAAAGAAAATTCAGTATCTTTTATCCATATTGTACTTTTATTACGAATAAAATTAAAAAAAGACTCTCTAGTTTCTTGAATAAGTTTATTCTGAACATCTGGAATAACATTTATTTGATTGACAGATTGAAGAGACAATTGGGACTCTGGATTGAAAAGACGTAGACTATCGATGTCATCACCAAAGAGCTCGATACGACAAGGAAATTCGGAGGCATAAGAAAAAATATCAACAATACCACCACGGATTGAGAACTGACCAGGCTCATAAACAAAGTCTGTCTTTTCAAAATCGTATGAAATCAATAACTCCGAAATAAAACTTACATCTAGCTTCTCTCCTATTTTGATTTGAAGCGTATTGGCAATCAATGACTTTCTGTTAATTACTTTTTCGGAAAGAGCTTCTGGATAAGTAACGATTAGTAAATTGGTCTTTTCGTTATTAAGTTGATTCAAAACTTCTGAACGTTGAAGTACATTCGCATTATCAATTTCTTCATATAAATATGGTTTTTTATATGACATCGGAAAAAGATATACATTTTCTTCACCCAATAAATTTTGCAAATCGTTATAAAAGTAAGCCGCGTCTTCTTTATCACTTAAAATAAAGATATTATGTTGTGGATTTATCTTATAATTGACCGCAGCAATGATGGCATCTAAACTACCTGAAAGACCTTTGATGTAAAGATTCTTTTTTAATTTTATTTCTTCAAGAAGAGTTTTGATAAAACTATCCTCTTCGTAAATCTTTAATAAATCGTGAGCTTTCACTTTAATTATGCTTTTATAAATACGAAAGGGACGCAGATAGAATTCTGCGTCCTGCTAATTATTATACAAATGTAAAAAACGACTTTCAATATTGTTCCTAAAGTTTAGAAATATATGAAAAACAGAAATTTGGTAAATATTTTAACAAATAATGTATAGCTTTTTTTAAGTAAAAGGACATTATAAAACGATAATTCAACATACAATAAATTGTTGATAGCGAGCATTTTATTAAATATGTTAACCGTCTCTTATCTCTTTTCTTTTGTCTCTAAACTTAGACAAAAAACTATATGTTTGTGTCGTAATAAATTTTTTATTTTGTTTAAATGCGAATGTATAGTTGTGTTTTTTAAAATTCTTAAACAAAACTTTAGAGTATTAATTACATTTTTACAATCGATTTTAGATTTTTATTGATTAAAGCATACTAAAAAATACTAATAAAAATTTATCTAAACGACTCTTAATTTGCCCAAAAAGTCATAAAAACGTATATAATTGAGAGATTTGACAATTAAATAAACTAAAAAAACGCAATTTATTTGTAATTAAAAGTAAATAGACAATAATTTGAGAATATCGTAATTTGTTAATTATATTGTTTTAAGGCGACATTAAATTTTGTTTTGTAATAAAATTTTTTCAATCATTCCTTTAAGAGTTTCTTGTCTTACTACATCAGATTTTGGATAATCTATATCAAGAGATTTTAGCTTTTTGGCCAGAATACTCCCAACAATCAATCGCATATTTTTTTTGTCGTCGGCAGGAATAATATACCATGGACATTGCAAGGTCGAGGTGGCATTGATAGCATCCTCATACGCTTTTTGGTAGTCGTTCCAAAATTCTCTTTCCTTTACATCTTGTTCTTCAAATTTCCAATTTTTTGAAGGGTCTTCAATCCTTTCAATTAATCTTTTCGATTGTTCTTTTTTTGAAACATTCAAAAAAAACTTCACAACTTGAATACCATTTCGACTGAGATATTTCTCCAAATTAGCAATATCCTCGTATCGGTGTTCCCAAATTTTTTCTAAGTTATCAGAAATTTGAGTTGGAAGTCGTTGAGTATTTAAAAGTATTTCTGGATGAACTTTTACGACCAAAACTTCTTCATAGTAAGAACGGTTAAAAACCGTAATTGTTCCACGTTCAGGCAAATGCATATTTGTTCGCCAAAGATAATCATGTTCAAGCTCGGTTTCAGTTGGCCGCTTAAAAGAATAAAATTTCACACCTTGCGGATTAACTCCCGAAAACACAGCTTTCAAAGTTCCATCTTTTCCAGCCGCATCCAATGCCTGAAAAATAACAAGTAAACCATATCTATTATGAGCAAACATTTTTTCTTGTAGCTCGTCAAGTTCGGTTTGAATCGACTTTAAAGCAATTTCATAATCTTCTTTATCATTATAAAAATCAGTAACTTTGGTTTGAGATTTCCTAATCGAAAACTTACCTGTACCATCAAACTTAAAATCGTCAATATCTATTTTCTTCATTAGTTTGTAGTTTTTGCTACCCAATGTAGCAAGATGCTTTCATAAACATTAAATTAAAAAACGCGATAATAAGGAAACATAACCCAAAAATAAATTGTTAAAATGAAATATATTTTCCAACGAACTATATTGCAGTTTGTTGGAAATTTTCCAATGCTAAGGTCATAATAAACAAAGTTAAGAAAATGAATCAAGAAAATGTAAAAGAAGAAAATATGGCAGTATCAACAAATATTGTTGCTACGCTAGCCGCGGGTTGTTTTTGGTGTGTTGAGGCTGTATTTCAAAAACTAAAAGGTGTTGAAAAAGTAGAATCTGGCTACATGGGTGGTACAATTAAAAATCCGACGTATAAAGATGTATGTACAGGTCAAACGGGGCACGCAGAAGTTTGTCAGATTACCTACAATCCTAATATCATTTCGTTTGAGGAGTTACTGGAAGTTTTTTGGAAAACTCACGACCCTACTACACTCAATCGTCAAGGTGGCGACGTAGGCACGCAATATCGTTCGGCAGTATTTTATCATGATGCCTCTCAAAAACGAATTGCTGAAAACATTAAAAATGATTTAATTCAGTCGGGAGCTTTTGACTCTCCAATCGTCACTACTTTCGAGGAGGTGAGTATTTTCTACAAGGCTGAAGATTATCACCAAGATTATTTCAATCTGAATGGTCATAATCCTTACTGTCAGATGGTAGTAAAACCAAAGGTTGAGAAATTCAAGAAAGTTTTTGGTGATAGGATTAAGTAAGGTTTTTCGGTCAAAATTGTTTTTCATTCTTAAAGTGAAAAATAATTTTGACCGAATAGTAAATGTTTTATGAAAAATTATTGAAAAGTTTTTGCGTATTTAAAATTGATAGTATATTGCAAAGCAAACATAAATAAATTAATCACTTTTAAAACGTTCCAAAATCTATGAAAAAAACATTATCTATCATCTTAACATTACTTGTAACTTTTTCTTTTACCAATTGTCATCAAAAACAATATGGTTATGTTCAACAAGGCAAAGTTGAAAACTTTGTACATAAAAAGAACGTTAAAGTATCTGCTTCACAAGTAGAAGAATCGCAAATCGCTCCTTCAGAGATTGCTGCTCCGAACTTATTAGCTTCTTCTGAAGAATCCGCAATCGCAACAGTTTTAGAAGTAAAGTCAGTTTCAAATGATATTTCGCAAGAAGTTGTAGAAATGAAACAATCGACTCGAAATGAAATTTTAGCTTTGTCGCCAAATAAAATAAAAGAAATTACGGGCAAGAAAATGACATTTGGTCAAGTCTTGAAATTAAAGGAATTGCAGAAAGTAGTAAAGAAAACTAGTAAGCCTGCCGAAGAAGGAAAAAGCCAATTGGTTGCTTTACTCTTGGCAATATTTCTTGGTGGATTAGGAATACATCGTTTTTATTTGGGATATACAAAATACGGTATTATCCAATTGTTAACAGCAGGTGGATGTGGAATATGGTATTTGATTGATATTATAAATATTGCAACAGGTAAGTTAGGTCCAAAAGATGGTTCATACACTGATAAGCTTTAATGAAATTAATACAATATATAAAGTTAATACTTTTAATACTTATTCCAATAACATTACTAATTTTACCAGCGAATTTTTTTGATAACGGAAAATCAGTTTGTTTGTCAGTGATGTTATTGGATATTGAATGTTATGGTTGTGGAATTACAAGAGCAATAATGCATCTTATCCATTTTGATTTAGAGGAAGCTCTTTATTTTAATTCTTTAAGTTTTATTGTTTTGCCAATATTAATTTATACTTGGCAAGACATTTTGAGAGGAATAATAAAACGATTAAAACTAAAAGAGAGATTTATAGAAATCAGTAAACATAAATAATCACAAAAACACAATTTCAATTTTCTGTTTACTTATTCTAAGTTGCCTTCATAAGTTCATTGGTTATCACGTTAAAATTTATAGATTAACAAAAAAGGAGAGCTTTCAACGGCTCTCCTTTTTTTGTTATAATTCTTTTATCTTGATACTCTTAAACGAAACCATATCTCCGTGGTCTTGAAGAGCAATCTTGCCTTTTGCATGGGCTTTTGCAAACTCCGCCTTGGCAAATTTACTTTTGGCTACCATCACCTGCCAGTCAGTGCTACCGTATTCGTATTCAACCATCTTCTTGCCATTCAGCCAATGTTCAACATGGTTATCTTTTACTATAATTTTGCCTATGTTCCATTGCCCTGCTGGCTTTACAACCGTTAAGTCGGCAGGAACTTGCATGTCATAATTGGCAGCGGTTTTCTGTACATCTTTAATTGGCGAAGGATAGTTTTTATCATCAATGATTTGGTATTCAGGTCCAGACATATACGAAGCACTTGCTTCCGGAGTTTCCAAAACTTTGTAGATTACACCACTATTGCCTTTTGGAGCAGCCTTGAATTCAAAAGTTAACTCAAAATCTTCGTATTCTTTATCAGTTACTAAATCACCATTTCCTCCTTGCGTCATTAATACGCCATCCATTACGTGCCAGCCTTTTACCGTAGTTTCGTGCCAAGTATGCCAACCATTGGTAGTTTTGCCATCGAATAAGTTTACTGTTTTGCCTTTTTGGGCATAAGCAAATGAGCTACAAGCAACAAGTGCTAAAACCATTATTTTTTTCATTGTTTTAGAAAGTTGAATTTTAAAATTTTTGAAAGACTTACTTTGATTCTTTGAAAGTTCTTAAAATTAAGCAGTTGATTTTGAATTAGCAAATTTACAGCTACGTATTCGTAAATAGTAGTGTTTGACAGCAGATAAATAATAAATTCGATTTTCTTAAACGATTTTGAATGAAAAAATCTTTAAGTCATTAACAATCGAAAAGAGGGTTATGAGAGCATTCTCAATTTACAATAGAGATTTTTTGTGAAAGCACGTATGGATTTGTACCCCCCCTATTGCAATTTTACCCCCAAAGCCTCGCAAGCACGGCGAGCGGCTTCTTGTTCGGCTTTCTTTTTGTTCCATCCCCCACCCTTACTCACAGCTTCGCCATCTACCGAAACTTGAGCTACAAATTCTTTGGAGTGGTGTTTGCCATTTTCTTGGATAATATCGAACGTAACCTTTTTGCCATCTTGTTGCGACCAACTAAGCAGGATACTCTTGTAGTTTGTATTTGTTTGAATGACCGTATCAAGATCGAAGTAATTGGCGATGAGTTTTTTTAAAATAAATTTTTTCGTAAAACGAAAACCTTTATCTAAGTAAATTGCACCGATTAAGGCTTCCATGGCATCGCCATACATAGAAGTTCGATTATGAGCGACTCTTTGACCATCGAACTCAATGAGTCGCTCTAAACCTATCTTACGTGCTAAAATGTTTAAAGACTCACGGTTTACAATACGAGAGCGAATCTCAGTCAAGAAACCTTCATCTTTAAAAGGATATTTTTTGAAGAGATATTCAGCTACAATCATTCCCAAAACCGAATCACCAAGGTATTCGAGTCTTTCGTTTGATTCTCTGAAACCGCCAATATTTGTTTCTTTCGATGCAGACGTGTGTCTGAATGCAAGCTGATAAAGCAACTGATTTCCTGGTTTGGCACCAATTATCTGCTCTACCGATTTTCTAAAACTGCGTTCCTTAGAATCAGATTTGAAAAGTTCCCAAAAAGAATTGCTTACTACCGACAACACGAATTCGAAATTAAATTTTCTTAAATATCAAGGTAGCATTATGCCCACCGAAACCAAAACAGTTACTCAAAACTACATCTATTTTTCGAGCTTTCGCAACATTTGGTGTCAAATCTATTCGAGGGTCAATTGATTCATCAATATTGAAGAGATTAATGGTTGGTGGAACAACTTGATGTTGAATTGCTAAGATTGCTGCTACAGACTCAACAGCTCCTGCCGCTCCGAGTAAATGACCTGTCATAGACTTGGTTGAGCTAATACTCATTTTATAGGCATGGTCTCCAAATAACCTTTCGATTGCCTTGATTTCTTGAGGGTCGCCGAGCGGTGTTGATGTTCCATGCGTGTTGATGTAATCAATTTCTTCAGGCTTTATTCCAGCATCATCAAGAGCATCAACCATTGATAAATATGCACCTTCACCTTCAGGATGTGGAGCTGTAATGTGATAAGCATCGGATGAGAAACCTCCACCGATAATTTCACAATAGATTTTTGCTCCACGAGCAACAGCGTGTTCGTATTCTTCCAAAATCAAAGCCGCACCACCATCACCGAGTACAAAGCCATCACGATCTTTGTCATAAGGACGAGAGCCTGTTGATGGGTCATCGTTTCTTTCAGACATAGCACGAAGACCATTAAATCCACCAATACCTGCTTGGGTTACAGCTGCCTCTGAGCCACCTGAAACACAAAGATTGATTCTACCCAAACGAATATAGTTGAAGGCATCAATGATTGCATTATTAGTTGAAGCACAAGCTGAAACCGTAATGTAGTTTGGTCCACGGAAACCATATTTAATTGAGATTTGGCCAGAAGCACTATCTGCAATCATTTTTGGAATAAAGAATGGATTGAACTTTGGAGTTCCGTCGCCGTTAGAAAAATTAATAACTTCCTCTTCAAAAGTTTTCAATCCGCCAATACCTGAACCCCATATTACTCCAACTTTATTTTTATTAATACTTTCTAAATCAATGCCCGAATCTTTGACGGCTTCGTCCGCAACAATCATCGCAAACTGGGTGAACAAATCCATCTTACGAGCGTCCTGACGAGGAATATACTTCGTAACATCGAAATCTTTTACTTCACAGGCAAATTGTGTTCGAAACTTACTTGCATCAAATCTGGTAATAGTAGCCGCTCCACTTTTTCCAGTTGATAGCCCTTGCCAAAATTCTTCTACCGTATTTCCGATAGGTGTTAATGCTCCTAATCCTGTTACAACTACTCGTTTAAATGCCATAAAGTGTAAATGTTTTTTGTCAAAGTAAAAGAATACAGAGTTCGTGGTATCGGGTTCGGAGTGGATAAATATGCAAAGAAATTTAAGCACACCAAACTCGATACTCGGTACTCGGTAATAAGAATACTTATTTAGAATTTTCTTCCAAGTAAGTGATAGCCTGACCTACGGTCTGGATATTTTCTGCTTGGTCGTCTGGAATAGAGACATTAAATTCTTTTTCAAATTCCATTATCAATTCTACGGTGTCGAGTGAATCAGCTCCCAAGTCATTTGTGAATGAAGCTTCTGGAGTTACTTCCGATACATCAACGCCGAGTTTCTCAACGATAATTTGCGTTACTTTAGTTGCAATTGCTGACATTTTGAACTGTAGTTTGGTGAAAAACGACTGCAAAGAAAACGCTTTTAAACGAAAACAACAAAATACAGGAAATTTTTTTAGTAAGAGAATTGTTTAGACCTTTGTAGTAGATTTTGTTAAAACGCTTATTTACAACGAAAAATTAGGCAAAATGTTATCAAAAATGCCGTATTTGCGTTGAAAACTATTCACTTGACAAATAAAAGAAATGTGAATAATAATTATAAAAATATACAAAGCATTGAAAATCAATCATTTAAAAAATCAGAATTCTGGTAATTTTTTCCTAATTGCAGGCCCTTGCGTTGTTGAAGGACGTGATATGGCATTGGAAATTGCCGAAAAAATAAAAATTATTACTGACCGTCTGGAAATTCCTTACATTTTTAAAGCTTCGTATCGCAAAGCGAATCGAACAAAATTGGATTCATTTACAGGTATCGGCGATGAACTGGCTCTAGGAATTTTGAAGGAAGTTGGACAAACTTTTGAAGTGCCAACCGTAACCGATATTCACGAATCAGAAGAAGCTGTTTTGGCGTCTCAGTACGTTGATATTTTACAGATTCCTGCATTTCTTTGTCGACAAACCGAACTTTTAGTTGCTGCAGCAAAAACAGGTAAAGCCGTAAATGTTAAAAAAGGACAATTTATGCACGGCTCAGGAATGGGATTTGCTGTTGAAAAAGTAAAAGCCGTAAATCCAGATGCTGATGTAATGTTGACTGATCGCGGAAATTCATTTGGTTATTCCGATATTGTGGTTGATTACAGAAATATTATTGAAATGAAAGCCTTTGAGGTACCCATTATTATGGATTGTACGCACTCGCTTCAGCAACCAAATCAATCTTCGGGCGTAACAGGTGGAAAACCAGCACTTATCGAAACGATTGCCAAAGCGGCTATTGCCGTTGGTGCAGATGGAATTTTTATCGAAACACACCCAAACCCTTCTTTAGCTAAATCTGATGGTGCAAATATGTTGGCTCTTGATAAGCTAGAAGGATTACTCGAAAAATTACTGAGAGTGCGTCAAGCGGTGATGTAAGATATGGTTTTTAAAGAAATCTAACCATAAAATAACAAATTTAGGGGGAATTTTATTTTTAAGAAAATGATTCTTATATTTGGTTAACCAACCAAAATTGATGACTCCCAACTACTTAAATATACAAATGTTTATGGCAAAACGCAAGGACAATCAGGAAGAACCTGAACAACAAATAAATATTGAGTTATCAGAAGAAATGGCTGAAGGAGTTTACGCAAACTTGGCTATGATAGCTCACTCTAATACAGAATTTGTAATTGATTTCATCAGATTAATGCCTGGTGTTCCGAAGGCAAAAGTAAAGTCGAGAGTCATTTTAACACCCGAACATGCACAGCGTTTATTGACTGCGTTACAGGACAATATCGCTAAATATGAAGATAATTTTGGCAGTATAAGAGAAACTAGCGAGCCAATGCCTTTTCCAATGAATTTTGGTGGCCCGATGGGCGAAGCATAAATTATGGGGCGAACTGAGCGTCGGCCGTCTCCAAGTTCGACTATTTAAAACTTAAAAAGCCTCGAATTTCGAGGCTTTTTAAGTTTTTTAACATTATTTAACTCTATTATATTTCTTTAAAATTTCAATAGTTTTATCAATTGGTAAAGCTTCGATCTTGGTATTTTCAAAGCCTGTCACAGTTTCTGCTGCAAAGAGTGAGTTGATGATTGCTTCTTCGGTTGCTTCAATTACGGCTTCAAAAAGTAAATCTAAGTCATTGTTTCTTAATACTTTAAATGTTTCAAACATTGAATCTGAGTTATGGACAATTCTTAAATCTTCGGTGGTTGAAGCTGCAATTACGTAATCGCCGCTGCCGTTGGCTGCCATTCCGCCAGTCCTGCTCAAACCGAGCATTGCTCGGGTTGCCAATCTTTTTAAATTTTTGGCACTGAGCGGGGCATCGGTTAAGACTACAATCATACATGAGCCATCATCTTTGTAGGCTTCGTCTATTTTAATGAATTTATGTTTTTTTAGTTCGATGCCAACCGGAACACCATTGACTTGCAAAACTCCGCCAAAATTAGATTGTACCAAAACACCAACTGTGTAGCCACCTTTTGATTTTGGTAAAACTCTCGAAGAAGTGCCAATACCGCCCTTGAACCCGAAGCATACAGTTCCTGCACCTGCACCGACGTTGCCTTCTTCTAAAGCTCCTGTTTGAGCCTTCTCGAGAGCTTCAAGTACATGTTCTTTGGTGATGAATCTTTTACGAATATCGTTAAGTCCACCATCGTTGGTTTCGCCCACGATGGGATTTACACTTCTGACATCTTTATTTTCTGGAGATTGAAAAATATAATCAATGATTCCTGCTGAGGCTTCTGGGACTGAAAGTGTGTTAGTGAGTATAATTGGTGTTTCGATATTTCCTAATTCTTCGACTTGCGAGTAGCCCGCCAGTTTTCCGAAACCATTGCCGATATGAATGGCGGCAGGAATTTTGTATTGAAAAATATTCTTGTCGTGTGGTAAAATGGCTGTTACACCCGTATGTACGCCATCGGTTTGATGGAAAGTTACCTGTCCGACTTTTACACCTGAAACATCAGTAATGGCGTTAAGTTTGCCTGTACGAAGTACACCGATTTCAATACCATAGTCTCTTGCTCGCTTTTTTTGAGCAAAAATTGTGAAGTTTGATAGTATGCAAATAACGAGTAGGAGGGGTTTATTCATTTTGGTTTTCTTTGATTGATTTTTAGTAAAGATAAAAATTCTACTGAATCACAGCCAAAGAAAACCGTATTTATTGAAATTTATCACAGAGGCACAGGTTACAAAGATTATTACGGCAAGCTTTGTGGTAATTTTAAAATTGTAGAGACGAAACGTCTATAAATTTATGGGAAATTTTATAAATTCACAATTTTACCCGCAAAAAGAATAGTATTTGATTGTTTTTCGCTGATAAAGAAAGCAAATGGACGATTACAGATAAACTCTGGTAAAATTGGAGCAGAGGTAAGCTTAATATCGATAGTCGTTACGGCCGCTGCTTCTGTGCCTTTTTCGTCGATGGCTACGAAAGTATTTTGTTTCACGAAGCCAACTTTAATCTTTCCAGCAGGAGCAGAAATTTTTGATAAATCAGCCGCATCGCTAAACATCGTTGGCATTCCCATATTTTCCAGAACTTTATTGAGATTTGTTTCATATTCAAGCGTGAATTTTGGCAAACCAACAATAACTTTTTGTTCAGAAAAGGCTGTATTCAGACTTTTCCACTCAGTTCCCGACATTGTGTTGATAACCTTGCTAACTGGTGTTTTTTCATTAGGAAGTAAAATTGTCATAACATAGTTTCCTTCGCCATAAGCCAATTCAAGTGCTTGATAATCAGTGCGTTTAGCGTATTTTACATTTTCTAGCATATTCATCATTTTTACTGCTTTCGTGCCAATTGTCCCTACAAAATTTTCATCACGAGTGTTTTCTACTTTGAAAGGAATCTTCCAATCGCCTTTAAAATAAAGAGCATTCATCAAAAACATCACTTGGGAAGGGTCGATTTGCTCAATCACTTTTTTGATTTTTCCATTGGTATTATCGCTTGCCCATGTATTGATTTTGCCAACAGTTGCGGTATTATTAAAATCTTCTGCTGAAACTGTTGCATTGAAAGATGTTTTTAAGACATCTAAAAAAGATTTTTCGACCGTAAAACTATTGCGATACCAAACCGAATTGGCAATTGTGTTTGTCACTTTTGGGTCTGAATTTGGCAAACTTTCTATCAAACTTTTATAAATGTTATTATTGGCTGTCAAGTCAGATGAAAGACGCAAACCTTTCTGAATTTCTTCCTTTGTTTTACCATCGGCACCGTTGAGCAACATTCCGAGGGCAACGTGTAAACTCAACGGGGATACAAAATAATTTTTATCGGCCTTTTCTTCGGAATTGTGTTTTTTCAAGAAATCAAAAGCAAATTCGCTGGATTGGTCTGAAAAAGTAGTTGGAATTGTCTGTAATTGCTTGTTTGGAGTCACCGAATGTGAATCATTACAACTAGTAGCCATCAAAAATAATGCCCCGGCGAAGGTTAGATTTAATAAATTTTTCATTTTTTTAGATTTTAAGGAAGTCTTCGACGTGCGAAATTCTCTTTTAGCGAATGCCGCCAAGTGAAGACTTCCTTGTTTTGAATTTGTTTATTTCTTTTCAAAGAACATCGCCTCTTTTGTAGGCTTTGAAAGATAAAAAACGAGTGTATTTTTATCTTTCAATTCGTAACGCTCAACATTTCGGAGGTTTTCGTAGTAGGCCGCTTCAAACTGATTGGCTTCGAACGTACCTGCTATTTTGGTACTTCCTACATCTTCAATTGAAATAGTCTTTTTGCTTTCGTCAATTTTGGGAGATGTAAAATAAAAATTCACCGACGAACGACCGCTGAAAGCATATTTACCTGCTTCATCTTTGATTTCGAGCGTAACATCGAAAGCAGGAGTTTTACCATCGGCATAACTTTTAAATTTCCATTGACCGAGCAGTTCAGACTGTCTCAATGCACTGTTTTTCATAGCATCTGCTTCTACCATTTCTTTTGAACATGCACTTAAAAGAAAAGTGTTGATTAAAATTAATTTTAACAAATATTTCATGGATTTACTTTTAAATTTGTTTATAAACATCACTAAAACCATCATAAATATTATCGGCGAGTGAAAGCTCATCGTCTGAATGGCTCATGATTACGAAAGATGTGCCATCGCTAAACTTTATAAAATCAACCAATTCTATTTTGTAAATTGATTTTGCTTTGATGATTTCATAAGTCCCTGATTTTTCTAAAACCGCACTTTTATATAGCGAGAATTTAAAATCGGAAGTAAGAACAAGCTTCAACTGATATCCAGCCGAAGTAGGAGTGATAGTTGTACCTGCAATTCCGCCCTTTGACAAAACCCAACGCCAATCGCCAGCTAATGAAGTACTTGTTGCTGTTGTCAAAACTCCCTCATTTGTACAAGAAAATGCAAATAAGGCGGCGAAAACCAAAAGAAAACTTGGTTTATTCATTTTTGTAAATTTGTAGATTTAATAATTATAAAAATTGTCGTCCGTGGCCGAAGGACTGTGAACTAAAAAACTCAGTTTGTCGGGGAGAAGAAAAAAGTGAGAATCACAAAAAATTACTTACCTCTCCTCCCACGACGAAACAAGATGTTTCTGTCTGAGTAAATTACCCTTTTCAACAATATTGATTCTGGTTTATAGAATTTGGTTGGAAGCGGTGTCTAAAAAAATTATATTTATGAAAAATTTAACAAACTATATGAAAAAACACCTAACCGTCATTTCACTTTTTATTTTTTCAATTTCCAGTTTTGCCCAAGACCGAATGTACGGTAAGACATGGGCTGGCCGCTCCGAAGTAATGGCACAAAACGGCATGGTCTGTACGTCGCACCCACTTTCGACCCAAGCCGCTGTGGAGATTCTTCGTGCAGGAGGAAGTGCAGTTGATGCCGCCATTGCCGCTAACGCTATGGAAGGAATGGTCGAACCACACGTAAATGGAATCGGAGGAGATATTTTCGCCATAGTATGGGATGCTAAATCTCAAAAACTCTATGGCCTGAATGGTTCTGGTCGCTCACCATACTCTTTGACTTTAGAAGAATTTAAAAAAAGAGGTTTAACTCACATTCCTGCCACAGGTCCTTTGCCAATCAGCGTACCAGGTTGTGTGGATGGTTGGTTTGAGTTACACAAAAAGTTTGGTAAGTTGCCAATGGAAAAAATATTGTCGCACGCTATCAGTTATGGCCGAAACGGTTTTCCTGTGCATGACGAGCTGGCGATGAGTTTGAGAAATGTTCCACGGTTGTATGGAAGTTTTCCGAACATAAAAGAACATTATTATCCGAATGGAGAAGTGCCAAAGAGGGGAGATGTTTTCAAAAATCCAAACTTGGCAAATACTTTAGAAAAAATCGCCAAAGGCGGTCGTGATGCTTTTTATAAAGGGGAAATTGCTCAGACGATTGATGGTTTTATGAAGAAAAACGGTGGTTTTTTGAGTGCAAAAGACCTTGCCGACCATACTTCAACTTGGATTGAGCCTGTTTCAACTAATTATCGTGGCTATGATGTTTGGGAATTACCACCAAACGGACAAGGAATTGCCGCTTTGCAGATGCTCAATATTTTGGAAGCTTATGATTTCTCGAAAATACCTTACGGAAGCACCGAACACGTGCATCTTTTCACCGAAGCTAAGAAATTAGTTTTTGAAGACCGTGCAAAATTCTATGCCGACCCCGAATTTGCTAAAATTCCAGTAAAATCATTAATCTCGAAAGAATATGCGGCCGAAAGACGTAAACTTATCGACCCAAATAAAGCAGCTACTCACTACGATGCAGGAAATCCAGCTTTGCGTGAAGGTGATACAATTTATTTAACAGTTGCTGACAAAGACGGAAATATGGTTTCATTGATACAAAGTAATTATCGTGGTTTTGGTTCAGGAATGATGGCCGATGGTTTAGGGTTTATTTTCCAAGACCGTGGCGAATTATATAATTTGAAAGAAGGCGAAAACAATACTTATGCTCCGCACAAGCGTCCGTTTCAGACAATTATTCCTGCATTTGTAACCAAAGATGGTAAGCCATTTATGAGTTTTGGCGTAATGGGTGGGGCATTTCAGCCAATGGGACACGTACAGATAATTATGGATGTGGTAGATTTCGGCATGAATCTTCAAGAAGCAGGCGATGCCCCGAGACTCAACCACGATGGTTCGTCAGAGCCAACGGGCGAGCCAATGGAAGGCGTAGGTATGATAACGATGGAGTCGGGGATACCTTATGAAACCATCAGAGGTTTGATGCAAAAAGGTCATAAAGTTGGCTATACGCTTGGCCAATATGGTGGTTATCAAGCGATTCGTTATGACTCTGTGCGAAAGGTTTATTTCGGAGCATCAGAATCTCGAAAAGATGGTCAGGCGGCTGGGTTTTGATTTTTAGCTATTGTTCAACAAATTTGTAAATTATTTCCTAAACACGAAACAATTTATAAGTTGGAGCATGATGCGGTTGTTCTACAAAAAAAATAAACTTAAATAAAACACTTCAAACATAAAAAATGAAAAAACAACTAACCCTAATCACCTTGCTATCAATCACTTGTTTTGCTGGTTTTTCCCAGAAAAAGAAGAAAGTTATAGCTGAAACAGCTCCAGTAGTCACCGCCGATGCAGTTTCTCCAACATCAGCTACTGAGCGAATGGCAGGTTATGAGCAACGCAAAAAATTGCAAGAAGCATCGCTCGTAAAAAATCTGAAATTCAGAAATGTTGGTCCAACCGTTATGAGTGGCCGTATTGTAGATATTGATGCAAATCCTGAGAACCCAACCGAGTTTTATGCCGCCTACGCTTCAGGTGGGCTTTGGCATACTGTCAATAACGGTCAATCTTTCTCGCCAATATTTGATAATGAGGCAGTTATAACAATCGGCGATATTGCCGTTGACTGGAAAACTCGCACTATTTGGATTGGTACGGGCGAAAATAATTCAAGTCGATCTTCGTATTCGGGCGTAGGAATGTACAAATCAACCAATAATGGTAAAACTTGGGAGTATCTTGGCTTGCCTGAGTCGCACCACGTTGGGCGAATTGCTTTGCACCCAACCGACCCAAATATTGCTTGGGCGGCGGTTTTGGGACATTTGTATTCACCAAACAAAGAGCGTGGAATGTATAAAACCACCGATGGCGGTAAAACTTGGAAACAAACGCTTTACATCAACGAAAACACGGGTGCGATAGATGTAAAACTCGACCCAAATAATGCCAATATTCTATATGCAACTATGTGGTACAAAGAACGTACAGCATGGAATTTTGTAGAAGGGGGCAAGGAATCGGGTATTTATAAAAGTACCGATGCGGGTGAAACTTGGAAATTGATTTCGGGCGAGGGAAGTGGCTTCCCGACAGGTTCTGGCAATGGTCGCATAGGTTTGGCGGTTTATCCAAAAAATCCGAATATCGTTTACGCAATCATTGATAATCAGGCTAATAGACCAAAGAAAGAAGAAAAAGAAGATGCCAGCCGTCTGACCACAAAAAGAATGAAAACCATCACCAAAGATGAGTTTTTGGCTTTGAGCGATGCGACTATCAATGAATATTTAGATGGACAAGGTTTTCCTGAAAAATTTACGGCAAAGGTGTTCAAAGAAGACTTAAAAGCCGATAAAATTAAGGTACAAGATATTTACGAATATACTTACAATGGCAATAATGATTTGTTCGATACGCAAGTAACAGGAGCAGAGGTGTACCGAAGTGAGGATGCTGGTGCAACTTGGAAACGCACACATGCCGATTATTTGGAAAATATTTACTTTACTTATGGCTACTATTTTGGACAAATTTGGGTTGACCCAACCGATGATAAGAAAATCGTGATTGTCGGTGTGCCAATCGTGCGTTCGGAAGATGGCGGTAAAAGTTTCAAAAGTATTGAGCGAGAAAACGTACACTCCGACCACCACGCTTTGTGGTTCGACCCGAAAAATCCTAAACATTATATCAACGGAAACGATGGCGGAATAAATATTACATATGACGACGGTAAAACTTGGTTTAAGGCAAATTCAATTCCTGTAGGACAGCTTTACCACGTGTCGGTCGATATGGCCAAACCTTATAATGTTTATGGTGGCTTGCAAGATAATGGCGTTTGGTTTGGTTCATCAACCAATTCGTTTGATTATAACTATGGCATTTTCGATAATGGTGATGGCTATAAATTCTTGCTCGGTGGCGATGGAATGCAAGTACAAGTCGATTGGCGAGATAATAATACTGTTTACGCAGGTTTTCAGTTTGGAAACTATTTCAGAATCAATAAAGCAACCAACGAACGCAAAAGATTGGAAGTTCCACGTGAATTAGGCGAAGCACCTTTCCGTTTTAATTGGGAATCTCCGCTTACGATTTCACGCCATAATCAAGATATTATCTATTTTGGTTCAAATAAATTCCATAGAAGTTTTGATAAAGGAGATACTTTCAAAACCCTTTCGGGAGATTTGACCCGTGGCCGCAAAGAAGGCGATGTACCTTTCGGAACTCTTACAACTATCGAAGAATCACCGAGTAGATTTGGTTTGATTTATACAGGTTCTGACGATGGGTTGATTTATGTCTCGAAAGATGGTGGTTATACTTTCAGCAAAATCATGGATAAACAAAACCTTTGGGTAAGTGGGATTTCGGTTTCGGCTCATGCTGAAGGAACGGTTTATGCTTCACTAAACGCTTATCGTGCTGACCATTTCAAACCATATTTGTTTGTTTCGACTGATTACGGTCAAAATTGGCAAGCAATCGGTACCGATTTGCCAGCCGAGCCAATCAACGTTGTGAAAGAAGACCCGAAAAATGCGAATATCATTTATATTGGAACCGATAACGGTTTGTATATTTCGATGGATAAAGGCAAAACCTTCATGCGTGGCAATGGCGACGGAATGCCAAGTGTCTCAATCCACGATTTGGTGATTCACCCAAGAGAAAATGAATTGGTAGTCGGCACGCATGGACGTTCAATTTATATTGCTGATGTGAAACCATTACAAGCATTGAATAGCGATGTTTTATCCAAAAATGTGTATTTATACGATTTATCAACAATCAATTATAATGCTTCTTGGGGCAAAATGTTTGATAAATATGCTGAGCCAGAAGAACGTAAATATAACATTACTTACTACGCAAAAGCAGCAGGAAAGGCAACGATTAAAATTCAAACTGATAAGGGTTTAATAATTAAAAATATTACTGACGATGCTGAAGCTGGTTTAAATTACCTAAACTTCGACCAAGCAATTGATTTAGCCTCAAAAGGTGATTACGAAAAGTATTTGAACGATGTAAAGAAAAAAGACGATAAAGATATAAAATTAGAACTCGCTGATGATAAAAAGATATATTTCCGTCCAGCGAAATATAAAGTTATCATCGAACTCAACGGCGATAAAGTAGAAAAAGACCTTGAAATCAAAGCATCGGAGCGTCGCTCACGCAGAGCAATGAGTCCGAAACCAACCGCGTCGCCATCTGAATTTGAAGAATGGTACGAAGACATGGGTTTTGAAGAAACGAAGAAGTAAATTTGTGGCACAATTTTCTAAATTATATCTAAGGTTAGACAGATTATGAACTTTAGCCGTAGAACGGCTAAATATTTGTGGTAATTTGCAAAAAAAACTCAATTGTAAGTTGCATTGCAACGCAATATTACGGTGCGATGCAACTTATAATTGGTTTACCTTTTCAGCTACAAATATTTAGGTGCGATGCCCCATTTTTAGATTTTAATTCGTTCAAAGTTTACAATTTAGAAAATTGTGCTATAATCCAATTTTAACCAAATTTTCTATTCAACCAAAAACAAACATGAAGCAAAACTATGTAAAAATTTTAGGAGCAATCCTTATCAGCAACTCCCTCATGGCACAACTTGCCCCAATCAAAAGTATTGAAGGGCGTTGGGACATTACGATTACCAAAGGTGATAAAAAAGTGCCATCTTGGTTAGAAGTAAATCATTCGGGTGTAAAATACCTAAATGGTCATTTTGTGGGAGATGGCGGAAGTGCTAGGCCAATTTCTCGACTCAATTTCGCTGATGATAAAATGTCATTCTCAATTCCACCACAATGGGATAGAGCCGAAAAAGACTTGTCAGTTGAGGCTGTTTTGAAAGATGATAAACTAACAGGCACAATGAACACGCCAAGTGGCGAAACATTAAGTTGGGTTGGGGTTAGAGCTCCCAAGTTAAATAGCACGATAAACCCAGTTTGGGGAACGCCAATCAAACTTTTCAACGGTAAAAATCTTGATGGCTGGCAAGTTGTAAGTGGCGAAAACCAATGGGTTGTAGAAAACGGTATTCTGAAAAGTCCAAAATCAGGTGCTAATCTTCGTACGGTTAAAACTTTCAAAGATTTTAAACTACACGTTGAGTTTAAGTACCCTGAAGAAAGTAATAGTGGAGTTTACCTAAGAGGTCGCTACGAAGTACAAGTAACTGATAGCAAAGGTCGTGAACCACTAAAAGACCAACTGGGTGCTGTTTATGGTTTTATCGCTCCGCTCGAAATGCCAGCAAAAGCAGCAGGCGAATGGCAAAGTTTTGATATTACATTGGTAGGAAGAGTAGTTACAGTTGTTTTGAACGGCAAAACAATCATCTATAAAAATGAAATTCCTGGAATTACGGGCGGTGCTTTAGATAGCAACGAAGGCGAACCTGGTCCAATTTTCTTCCAAGGCGACCATGGCCCAATTGAATACAGAAACATTGTTATTACTCCAGCTAAGTAAACTTTTTTACATAAAAGGTGTTATTTTTAAGGAAGGCTTCACTCTATGCGAAGCCTTCCTTTTGATTTTATATCGACAAAGAATCTTCTCTTTATGAAAATACCAGTAAATATCATCACAGGCTTTTTGGGTGTGGGTAAAACCACTGCCATCAAACATATTCTGTCAAATAAACCCGCCAATGAGCGTTGGGCAATTATTATCAATGAATTTGGAGCAGTTTCGATTGACCATACGGCCATTGACGAACAAGACGGACTCGTAATTAAAGAAGTAGCAGGCGGTTGTATTTGCTGCACGGCTAATGTGCCTATGCAAGTAACGCTTACCTCAATTTTACGCAACCAAAAGCCCGACCGAATTTTGATTGAACCGACAGGCATCGGTCATCCTGCCAGTATCTTAGATTTATTGCAAAATAAATATTTGAAAGATATTCTCGAAATCAGAGCAACAATTTGTTTGGTTGACCCACGTCGTTGGGCTGATGCAAATGTGCGTTCGCACGAGACTTTTCAAGACCAAATCAATTTGGCCGATGTGTTGGTGGCTAATAAAGCTGACCTAGTAGGGGAGGAGCTTGCCGAGAAATTTAAACTTTGGGCAACGTCTCTGTTTCCACCCAAACTTTTGGTAGAAACAGTTTTAAATGGTAAAATAAATGTAGAATGGCTCGATATTGAGCCATTTGCAGGTCGAAAGGCCGAATTCCCGCAAACACATTCGCACGAGCATTATCATCACTACGCGGAGGAAATAGAAGCAATTCCTGAAATCGGGAAACCCATCAAAAAACTAAACAAAGGCTTGGGAATGTACAGTTGTGGTTGGGTTTTTTCTCCCGATGAAGTTTTTAGTTTGTCAAAGTTACGTCAGTTTTTTAGCACACTTCAAGGCGTTGATAGAGCTAAAGGTGTTTTCCGAACGGGCAAAGATTGGGTTTTGATAAATGCCGTTGACCGAGAATTTTCGGTGCAATATATTGCCTATCGCAGAGATAGCCGCATCGAACTCATTGCCAATTATGATTTAGATTGGTTGGTTTTTGAAGTGAAATTGAGAGAATGTTTGGACGAAAATTGATATTTTCAAAAACTATAAGCGTATATTTCAATTACTATATTTTAGTTACAATTGCAACTTCGTATTGGATTTAGCTTAGGGTAGGATAGAACATAAAAAGCCTTCTTCGCTTGCGAAAAAGGCTTTTTATCTCAATGTTGCAACTACTCTACCTTACTCAACTTTACGGTATTTGTGCGGTTATTGTCTTGTAATGGTAAACTCAAGGTATTGATAAACAAATCTCCTTGATTTAGCTCACCTTTTTTAACCAAAATGTCTCTAATCGCATCAACAACTTCTTCTACATTTTTACCTTTCATTGTTTCGGTCATAAAAACCTGAACACCCGAATAAAGGCTCAATTGAGTTGATAATTTTTCGTTATTTGTAAAAATAAATAAACCTGCTTTAGGTCGGTGATGTGATAAACGAACAGCTGTATAACCCGAAGTAGTAATACCAATAATGGCTTTTACTTTCAAGTCACGAGCCAAACGACACGCTGTCATTACCACGTTATCATTTTCTTTTTCGTCTGAAATATAATCGTCTTCCGTAACACGAGTGTGATGGCGGAAATACAATTTTTTCTCATCAGCCAACTCTTCTACTTTCACGATTGTATTGACCATCGTTTCAACTGCCAAAATCGGATATTTTCCCGAAGCACTTTCTGCACTTAGCATTACGGCATCAGCACCATCTAACACAGCATTTGCAACGTCACCAACTTCCGCACGAGTTGGACGTGGACTGTCTATCATACTTTCGAGCATTTGCGTTGCAACGATAACCGGCTTTGCTGCTAAATTAGACATTTCAACCAATCGTTTTTGAATCATCGGCACATCTTCCGAAGGAAGTTCAACACCCAAATCGCCACGGGCAACCATAATAGCATCACTTGCATCAACTATCTCTTGCATGTTTGTAATCGCCTCCGGCTTTTCAACTTTTGCAATTACTTTGGCTGTTTTGCCTTGCTCTTTAATATATTTCTGAATATCTTGAATTTCTTCAGCAGTTCGAACAAATGAAAGGGCAACCCAATCAACGTCATTTGCCAACCCAAACTTCAAATCTTCCCAATCTTTTTCGGTTACCGATGGCTGAGAAATATTTGTATTCGGAAGATTTACGCCTTTCTTTTGTTTTAAAAGACCGCCATAAACCACTTCTGTGATTACGTCAGTACCATCTTTTCCTATAACTTTTACCTCTAATTTCCCATCATCCATTAAAATTCGTTCTCCAACTTGTACGTCATTGTACATTCCTTTATATGGAGTACTTACTCTTTCAGCATTTCCAATGATGTCGTCACTGGCAAATCTTAACTGATTTCCTGCAAAAATTTCAACGCCATCATTGCCGCTTTCCATCAGACCAATTCTGATTTTAGGGCCTTGCAAATCTTGCAATATGGCACACTTGTAACCATGCTCTTTATTGATTTTACGAATACGGTCGATACGAGTTTGGTGATCGGTGTGCGTTCCGTGGGAAAAATTCAAACGGAAAACATTTACACCAGCTTTTGCCAATGCCAATAACATTTCTTCGCTTTCGGAAGCAGGTCCGACAGTTGCTACTATTTTGGTTTTTCTTTGCATAGGTGAAATAAAATTTTTCTTCGGCTTAGGAATTGTGCAAAAATACTAACTATTAGTGAGAATTTCAGAATATTTGACACAGAAAGGAAGAAGGTTTTTTGAAAAAACAATTAATAATCTTATAATCAGCGACTTAAAACCTCTTTATATTAGCATAAATTATCAAAAATAATTCATAAAAAGCACCATAAAACACAAAAAAGCAACTTTTTATGTATTAAATCTAAAGTAAATCAACTTGGAAAAGCCATATTCTGAGATTGATTTTTTTGAAAAAAAAGTGATTTTTTTTGTCTAAAAAAAATATTTGTCTAAATTTGTATCAAATAAAAAAAACAAAACCATTGAAACATTCGTCAATCGCAAATTCAATTCTCCTTCTACTCAACCTGTTGGTGTGAGAAATGGAGATTTTGTATATACGAAAGCCCTTTCTTATAAACTTAAGAAAGGGCTTTTTTGTGAAAACAGATTGACACGATTCTTACTTAACCAATATTAATCTCATCAGAAATGAGCGATAAAATTTATGTTTTTGACACTACTTTGCGAGATGGCGAGCAAGTACCGGGTTGTCAGTTAACGACTGACGAAAAAGTAATGATTGCTAAAGAACTTGAAAAGCTGGGGGTTGATATCATCGAAGCAGGATTTCCAGTATCGAGTCCGGGCGATTTTCGTTCTGTTGTAGAGGTTTCTAAAGCCGTTACCGAGCCAACAGTTTGTGCATTATCACGTGCTGTAAAAGGCGATATTGATGCCGCTGGCGAAGCATTGAAATTTGCCAAACGCCCTCGTATTCATACAGGAATTGGTGCATCGGATATTCACATTAAACATAAATTTAATAGTAACCGAGATGCAATCATTGAGCAAGCAATTGATGCTGTAAAACATGCCAGAAACTTGGTTGATGATGTTGAGTTTTATGCCGAAGATGCTGGCCGTGCTGATTTAGAGTTTTTGGCAAGATTGACCGAAAGTGTCATCAAAGCAGGTGCTACGGTGGTGAATCTTCCTGATACAACGGGGTATGTTTTACCAAACGATATGTTTGACCGCATTAATTATTTAATGAACAATGTACCAAACGTTGACAAAGCAATTCTTTCGATGCATAATCATAATGATTTGGGCATGGCAACAGCCAATACGATTGCGGGAATCAGGGCGGGAGCAAGGCAAGTAGAGGTAACAATCAACGGCATTGGAGAAAGAGCTGGAAATACTTCGTTGGAGGAAGTTGCGATGATTTTGAAAGTGCATAAAAATCTTGGTTTTCATACAGATATTGATAGCACGAAACTATTTCCGATGAGTAAATTGGTTTCAGAAACAATGCGTATGCAGGTACAAGCCAATAAGGCAATAGTTGGGCGTAATGCTTTTGCTCACTCGTCGGGTATTCACCAAGATGGTTTTTTGAAACATACTGATACTTACGAAATTATCAATCCGCTCGAAGTTGGTGTTGATAAATCAATGATTGTTTTGACTGCCAGAAGCGGTCGCCATGCATTGAAGCATCGCCTCGAAATGCTTGGTTTTAAACTTGAAAAACCTTTATTAGATGATACTTACAAGCGTTTCCTTGACTTAGCCGACCAAATTAAAGAAGTCAATGATAAAGATTTGGTGAAGTTAATGAGGGCTTAAATTTATTAATTAAGAATGTAGAATGCCTTTACATCGCTTTTTGTTTATCATTCTCAATTCTACATTCTTAATTCTGCATTCTCAATTCCCCAAAAGGGCTTCATACAAAATCTCGGCAGGATGCTGGGCGATTCTGCCCGTTCCGTCCTTTATTTGATGGCGGCAGCTTGTGCCTGGAGCTGCAATTATTACATTTTCTGCTTGTTTTCTGATGGTTGGAAAAAGTATTAACTCTCCAACTTTCATTGAGACTTCATAATGCTCGGCTTCGTAGCCAAATGAACCTGCCATTCCGCAACAACCTGATGGAATCAAATGGACTTCATAATTTGTGGGTAAAGACAAACTTTTCTTGGTAGGCGTAAGCGATGATAAAGCTTTTTGGTGACAATGTCCGTGCAGTTTTATCAATCGTTTTTCGTTTGAAAAAGCTTCTTTTTTGATTTTTCCTAGGTCAATTTCACGAGCAAACCATTCATCAAATTGAAAAGCATTTTTAGCGATTTTTTCAGCAGAATCTCTTAAACCTTGCGGTACAAGTTCCAAATATTCGTCTCTCAAAGTCAAAATTGCCGATGGCTCAAGTCCAATAATTGGCCTATTTTCTGATACAATATCTTTCAGCAATTCAACATTTTTAATAGCGATTTTCTTGGCTTCACGCACCATTCCTTTTGATAAATAAGTGCGTCCACTTTCTAAGTGATTTGGTATAATTACCTCATAACCAAGTTTTTGTAACAACAAAATCGCTTTTTTGCCTACTTCTACATCGTTGTAGTTGGTGAATTCATCGCAGAAGAAATATACTTTTTTATCATTTTGTGAAGAAGGTTGCTTGCCAAACCATTCTTTCAATGTTGTGCTATGCAATAGAGGCATTGTGCGGTCAGGGTGAAAACCTACAATTCGGTTAGCGATTCGGCGAATGGCCTCGGTCTTGAAGATAAAATTATATGCCCATGGAGCAATCGAGGCTAGCCTCATTTGTTTTGTAAAAGTCCCAATTAATTTCGAGCGGAATGGAATGCCTTTTGTGTCATAGGTTTTTTGCAAAAACTCGGCTTTCATCTTGCCCACATCAACACTCGATGGACACTCTGATTTACAACCTTTGCACGAAAGACACAAATCAAGTACCTCTTTCACGCTTTCCTGCGTAATTGCTTGCTCATTGGTATAATATTGCCTCAAAACATTGGCTCTAGCACGAGTGGTGTCTTTTTCGCTACGAGTTGCCATATAACTTGGACACATCGTTCCGCCTGTGATTTCGGTTTTGCGACAGTCACCCGAACCACTACATTTTTCGGTCAAACGTAAAATACTTTCTTGTTTTGAAAAATCAAAAACTGTTTGATGTTTGGGCGTTGGTAGGTCAGCTTCATATCTTAAAAACTCATTCATTGGAGGAGAATCAATGATTTTTCCTTGGTTGAAAATGCCTTTTTCGTCAAATATTTGTTTTACTTCTCTGAAAAGTGCGTAGTTTTTTTCGCCCATCATAAATGGAATGAATTCACCACGCAGACGCCCGTCTCCGTGTTCACCCGAGAGTGAGCCACCATATTTTTTTACCAAAATTGCTGTTTCGGCCAAAATTGTTCGAAAAAGTTGTCGTCCTTCGGTCGTTTTTAGATTAATCATCGGCTCAACGTGTAGCTCGCCCGCTCCTGCGTGGGCGTACATTGAGTATTGAACATTAAGTTTTTTTAGTAAAACCTCCAAATCTTCAATATATGCTGGCAAATCTTGTGGGTCAACGGCACAGTCTTCAATCAAGTTTACGCACTGTGTATCCCCTTCGAGGTTGCGGAGTAGGCCTAAGCCACCTTTTCGTACTTCCCACGCCTTTTTGGAGTCATCACCGAGCAAGATAGGGTGAGCGTAACCCAGATTTTTTTCTTTGAAATCTTTTATTAAATTATTGGTTTTTTGCATAAGACCTTCTTGGGTTTCATCAAAAAATTCAACCATCAAAATGGCTTTAGGCTCGCCTTCGATAAAAAATCTGTTTTTTGATTGCTCTATATTCGTTTTTGTGAATTCCAGAATAAAATCATCGACCAACTCTGAGGCCGAGCAATGATGTTCGAGAGCCACCAAATTAGCCAAAAGCGACTCATTGAGCGTATGCGTATGAACGGCTACCATCCCTACTTCTTTGGGAGGAAGGTCGAAAAGTTTCAGTTTTGCTTCAGTAATAAAACAAAGTGTACCTTCTGAACCTGCGATTAGTTTGGAGAGATTGAACTCAAAAGCACAATCCGCATTCGATGGGTGGGGCTTCAAAGCATCTAATGCATAACCTGTATTTCGACGTTTTACATTGGCTTTAGGGAAACCTTCATTTATAGCTGCTTGGTTTTTTGGATTGTTTATTAGTTTTTCAAGACTTTGATAAATTTTGCCTTCTAGCGTTTCTAAATTGCATTTTTCTTGAAATGTTTTTTTGTCTAAATCGCCGAAAAGTACCTCGCTACCATCTGATAATAAAGCTTTTACTTCTAAGAGATTATCTCGAGTTGCACCCCAAATAATAGAGTGAAGTCCGCACGAATTATTGCCAATCATGCCACCAATCATGGCACGGCTCGATGTTGAGGTTTCTGGACCAAACATCAAACCATACGGTTTTAGATAAGCGTTGAGGTCGTCACGAATGACACCGGGCTGTACTCTTACCCATTTTTCGTCTTTGTTTACTTCGAGGATATTGATAAAGTTTTTTGAAATATCAACAACAAGTCCTTTTCCAACAACCTGTCCAGCTAGCGATGTACCAGCAGCACGAGGAATAAGCGTAATTTGCTCATTATCAGCAAATTTGATGAGTTTTTTTATATCATTTATAGTCTTGGGAATGGCCACAGCTAGCGGTTCTTCTTGATAAACCGAAGCATCGGTCGAATAAACTTTCTTTAAGGCTTTGTCGGTAGTTGTATTTTTGAAGTAAAGCTCGCCTTCAAATTCGCTCTGCAACGCATCAAACATATAATCGTATTTTTTTACCCCAAAATTGGGAAAGAAAAAGTAGATTTGCTATGAATTAAGGGAGAAAAAGTAGCTTGGCGTTTTGTATTTAATTGCACGCTTATTATTATGACATTTTTTGAAAGTCATTTAATATCCCAATTGAATTCAATTTAATTAAATGAAAATGTTTTCCTTGGCAATTATTGGTCGGAAAAACCGAGCAACAAGTTATTTTGACACGCTTTGAAAAACTAAATATTTTCAGTTTTGATTTATTGTTGAGATAAAACTTCATCATTCGCCTGATTGATTTTTAGTTTTTTCATATTTGGATTTAAGTTTAAAACTTAATCTTTTCTGAGGTTTTTGCTCTTTTATACATTTTTTGGACATTCTAAATATTTAATCACAATATTGTTTTCCAATAAAAATTACTGAAAATAAACGACTTGTAGTTTTGAGTTGTTCATTGAGTTGTATTAAGTAAAAGAGGATTTGTTTATTTCTTTTATCTATTTTCCCTTGTTTCATTATTAAAACAAAGTATCTCCAATACTTTTTTGCCTCATTTTTAACATATTCTGCCCTACCTTTTGAGTATCAGCTATTTTGTCTAATTTTGCATCAAGTTTTCAATTAACAAGAAACATTTTATGGCTCAATACGACGTTGTTATACTTGGAAGTGGTCCTGGCGGCTATGTAGCTGCTATTCGTGCATCACAATTAGGCTTGAAAACAGCCATCATCGAAAAAGAAAGTTTAGGTGGCATTTGCCTTAACTGGGGTTGTATTCCAACAAAAGCGTTGTTAAAATCGGCCCAAGTATTTGAATACATCAAGCACGCAAAAGATTATGGTATCGAAGTTGGCGAATCTCATGCAAACTTTGGTGCGGTTATCAAGCGATCACGCAGTGTTGCCGAAGGCATGAGCAAAGGCGTAACTTTCTTGATGAAGAAAAATAAAATAGATGTAATCAATGGTTACGGAAAAGTAAAGACAGGCAAGAAAGTAGAAGTTACTGATGCTGAAGGTAAAAAAACTGATGTAGAGGGAAAGAACATTATCATTGCAACTGGTGCAAGAGCAAGACAATTGCCCAACGTACCGATTGATGGTGAGAAAGTAATCGAATACCGAAAAGCTATGAGCCTCGAAAAACAACCATCTTCGATGTTAGTGATGGGTTCGGGTGCAATCGGTGTTGAGTTTGCATACGTATATGCAAGCATGGGTACGAAAGTAACTATCGTAGAGTTTATGCCAAATATTGTTCCAGTAGAAGATGAAGACATTTCTAA
Organism: Cytophagaceae bacterium; assembly: GCA_027486845.1. GTDB lineage: Bacteria > Bacteroidota > Bacteroidia > Cytophagales > Spirosomataceae > Emticicia. The sequence continues at coordinate 34,231 of JAIXOL010000068.1, read as the reverse complement.
AGAATTGGCAAAAATCTATAAGAAATTAGGCATCGAAATTTATACTAGTTCAAGCGTAGAGAAAGTAGATACTTCAGGAAGTGGTTGTATTTCGACAATAAAAACACCAACAGGAGAAATCAAAATTGAAACCGATGTTGTACTTTCAGCAGCGGGTATCGTAGCAAATATCGAAAACATTGGTTTAGAAGATGTGGGAATCGCAACCGACAGAGGCAAAATCTTGGTAAATGGCTTTGCCGAAACGAATATCCCAGGATATTATGCTATCGGTGATGTAACTCCGGGACAAGCATTGGCTCACGTAGCATCGGCCGAAGGTATCATTTGTGTTGAGAAAATTGCGGGTCACCACCCACAGCCACTTGACTATAAAAATATCCCAGGTTGTACTTATTGTTCACCAGAAATTGCATCAGTTGGTTATACCGAAAAGGCAGCCAAAGAAGCTGGATACGAAATAAAAGTTGGTAAATTCCCATTCTCTGCATCAGGTAAGGCAAAAGCTGGTGGCGTACCAGAAGGGTTTGTAAAAGTTATTTTCGATGCTAAATACGGCGAGTGGTTAGGTTGCCACATGATTGGTAATAATGTAACCGAAATGATTGCTGAGGCAGTCGTAGCACGCAAACTTGAAACAACAGGTATGGAAATCATCAAGTCGGTTCACCCACATCCTACAATGTCAGAAGCCATTATGGAAGCGGCAGCCGCTGCTTATGGTGAGGTTATTCACTTGTAAGAATATTGATAAGAATCAAGGTTGGTTGCTGAACGAAGTCAAAGACCCAACTTTGAAAGGTTTAAGGCATAAAAATAGCCGATTGAACTCGCAATCAGCTATTTTTATGCCTTTATTGTTTAATTTATCAGAATTTCCATCTAACAAAAGCTTCCATTGCTTCGTATTCTGCCAAGCCTAGTTTGTTATACAGTTGAGCCGTTCCGCGGTTCCGCTCTTCGGCACGTTGCCAAAACTCACGGGCATCAGTTCCTTGGAACACCACTCCATCTTTTTGAGATTGATGTTTGAAAATACCCATACGTTTTTGCAGAACTTGGTCAGGCGACATGGGTACTGCCATTTCGATTTCGTGAATATCCCATTCTGCCCAAGCACCACGATATAACCAAACCCAACAATCTTTCATGAAATTTTTATGTTTAAGTTGTTCAACTGCCGCAAAAATGGCATCTAAACAAACCTTATGCGTGCCGTGTGGGTCGGCTAAATCGCCTGCTGCATATACCTGGTGAGGCTTGATTGATTCTATCAAATTGGCAACTACTGCAACATCATCTGCACCGAGTGGTTTTTTCTCGATTCGTCCAGTTTCGTAAAAAGACATATCCATAAAATGAACGTTTTTTTCTGGAATTCCCACAAAACGACAAGTTGCCTTTGCTTCACCTCGGCGTATAATGCCTTTTACATATCGTACCGCATCAGTATCTACGTCGCTGTCTTTTTTGTTTTTCAAGAACGCTTTCGCATCCGCAAAAAGTTGTTGCGTTTCTTTGTTTTCGATTTCAAATTTTTCGTTGAAATCAACTACAAAGTCAATAAAACGAATAGCTTCATCATCAGCTACGGCGATATTTCCTGAAGTTTGATAGCCAATGTGTACATCGTGTCCTTGGTCAACCAAACGTTGGAAAGTTCCTCCCATCGAAATAATATCATCGTCAGGGTGTGGGCTGAAAATTATCACACGTTTTCTAGCAGGCAAAGCTCGTTCTGGTCGATTGGTGTCATCAGCATTAGGTTTTCCACCTGGCCAGCCAGAGATACTATGCTGTAATTGATTAAAAATATCAATATTTATCTCATACGCTTGTCCGTGGCGAGCTAATAAATCACTTAAACCATTATCGTTATATTCTTTGTTTGTCAACTTCAAGATTGGTTTTCCAAGTGTAAGAGCCAAGTTTGTCACGGCTTTCTTGACCATCTCACTTGTCCACTCAACGTCTTCTACCACCCAAGGCGTACGCATACGAGTAAGCTCGTGAGCGGCACGTTCGTCGATTACAAACATCGCATTTGGGTGTGTCTGTAGATAAGATGCTGGAATTGTTTCGGTTACACGGCCTTCAACGGCTTCGGCAATTACTGGAGCTTTTCTTTCACCCCAAGCTAATAAAACTACTCTTTTCGCACTCAAAATCTTTGAAACACCCATTGTAATGGCCTTTTTGGGCACTTTTACTAAGCTACCACCAAAGTCAGAAGCTGCGGCCACACGAGTTGAGTGATCGAGCATCATTAAACGGGTACGTGAATTAACCAATGAACCGGGCTCATTGAATCCAATATGTCCGTTTGCACCAATACCTAATAATTGAAAATCTAAGCCACCGACTGCATCTATTTTACGCTCATATTCTTCACTAAAATCTTTTACTTTACTTGCAGGAACTGTTCCATCTGGAATAAAATAATTTTCTTTTGGAATATCCACATGATCGAAAAGTTGTTCCTTCATGAACCTTACATAGCTCTGCAAAGAGTCTGGTTCCATCGGAAAATACTCATCTAAGTTGAAAGAAACCACATTTTTAAAGCTCAAACCTTCTTCACGGTGCATACGGATTAACTCTGCATAAACTGTTTTTGGAGACGAACCTGTAGCAAGACCTAAAATACAATTTCGGTTTTGGCGTTGTCGTTCTCTAATTAATTCGGCTATTTCGTGAGCCACGGCATTTGATGCTTCCTTTGAATCTTTAAAAATCTTGGTTGGAATCTTTTCGTAAGCAATAGGGTCAGTTGTAATAAGCTGTTGCTTCATTATTGTCGTAGTTTTTGGTTTTATTCGTTAAAATAAAAAATTTTCACAAAGGTAAAAATTATTTATTTTAGTACATCATAATTATGGCTGAAAGATATAATATTTTACTATAACTTAATTTATTAAAAAATATTTTTTTAATAAAACCTAAGCAATGAATAACTATAATTGCGAAAATAAGCAAAAAGCGTAGCAAATCAAGAAATTCCATCTAAAAAAATGGTTTTCGTCTTAATTTACTACGCTTTGTATCAATTTGAGAAGAATATCTTATTCGCCTAAGTTAATTTATGCGAAAACTTCTTCAAGTTGTTCTTTTGTCGGGAAATCAGGTGTTACCAAGTTTTCTTCTGGTTTGTAGATATATGGCATCGGGAAACCCCTTTCTTTAAAAGTCGGCTCGGCCATATTATTATAACGCAACTGAATTGACCAACGAATATTTTTGGTAATATTTTCGCCCGAACGGTGAATCAAAAACGCAGAGAAAATCAATAAGTCACCCACTTTAAAAGATGTTTGAATATAATCTTCTTCAGGTAAATCTTCTTGAATACTTCCCAAATAACCTGAAGTATCAGATTTTAGAAGTCCATCTTTGTGGCTTGCAGGAAGGATTTGTAAAGCACCTAAATCAGCACCACAATCAACCATCGGAAACCACATAACTATACTATCTAATGAGCCTTGACCTGTACGCCAATCTTGGTGAGCACCCAATTTCCAATGGCTTCCGCCTTTTGATAAATATCGACTGTTGAATTGCATCGCAGGACGAACTCCAATCATCGGGAATTCATAACCTAAATCTTTCAATACTTGAATGATTTTAGGGTCAGTACCTAAATGATGCAAAGAAATTAGGTGTTGTGCCTGTTTTCCTGTATTTACAAAAGTTGTAAAATCGGCCTCGAATAAATCGAACATGGCTTGCTCGAAAGTATCACGGTCGTTGATGTCAACTTTTTTGCCCAAAACTCGCTCAATTTGCAGGGCAAAAAGGCTACGTGCTTCGGTATAAATTTTATTAATTTCTTCTTTTGAAAAGAAGTTTTTGATGATAATATATCCGTCTTTGTTAAATTGTTGTTTCATAATTCCTAACTATTACGCATCTCGCCCTAAAGGGGGATTTTAATTTTTAGTAAAATTAGATGTTACTGATTGAGAAAATAATGATAATTGTCAGTAATTGATTTATTTTTCTAAAACAGCATAGGCAAAACCAGCTGCTCCAAAACCATTACCGTTATATAACAAATATTTTTTACCATTATGTTCATAACAGTGAGCATAATTTATCATTTGGTAGTCAAAATCGGCTGGGTTTTCTGATTTATGAATACCAACTAGGTCATCTTTACGCTCCCATTTGTAACCATCAACTGATTCGGCATATCCCATTCTGTAACTTTGATTGCGGTCAGTGCGATAATCAAGTGTATGTCGATAAGAATAATACATTTTAAAAATACCGTTTTCGTGAAATACACTCGGGCGGCCTACTGCATGAAGAAAATCATCAAAAGGAAGTGCCACGTCACCAGTTGGTGTCCAATTGATGCCATCATTTGAAATTGCAACTCGACAATCGTAGAAAGGCTCAGGATAGCCGTGAATATACTCACATTTCTGACCCGAAATATGCCACATCATCCACTTTCCGTTGACAAACATCACCGAGGGCTGTGCTGCCCAAATCGGGTTATGAATCGAGCGATCCATAATAGGCCCACGAAACATTTTTTTAAAATTCAAGCCATCATCGGTGCTTACAGCAAGTCCCATCGAAAGACGATATGAATTGTGAGTTCTGTTCCAACCAGTATAATACAACCAAATGTCTCCATTTGCTTGCGGTACAAACCATGATGGCATAGCACCTGTTTCGTCATACTCGCCTGGACCACCTAAGTCCAATACAAATGTATCGTGGATGTAAAGAATCTTAGTTGGGTCGTCGTAATCAACATCAATAAATGTTGGGCGAGAATACCCGTTATCATCTCTTGAAGAGAAATAAACTCTCAAAAAGTCTTTATGCTTGAACGCATAAGGGACTTGTGCGTGCGAACGGCTATGCGATAAACTACCATCGGGCTTGTAAACGAGTCCTTTTTTCTGCCACATTGTGGAATGAGTGAATGAGTGAATGTGTGAATGAGGGAATATTTTTCTTATTCATTCGCCACAAAAATCTTTACAATTTTGGTTTTGCTGTAATTAGTGTTATTTCGTTTTACGATTTTTAATAGCACGCAATTTCCAATTATCAACAAAATCTTTGTTGGGAATAGGTAAATTCACATTTACAGTTGGAGCTTTTTTTGTTTTACGAAAATCAAGCACATAATAGCCATTTCCGAAAATCCATTGAAGTTTTACGTCTTTGATGTTTTTCGGTAAATCTTGCATTGGAACTAAATCAGCAAACATTGGATTGGCATCCATCAAGATTTGATATGTTTTTTGGTCACGAAGCCATGCTCCCACGCTTTCGTCGCCAACTACAACTCGTCCGCCAACTTTTACTACACGGTTAAATTCTTCAAAAGCTTTTGCTCTTTCCGAGAAAGTATTGATTCCTCCGAAATGGAAAAGTGCATCGAAAGTATTATCTTCAAATGGCAGATAAGAGCCATTTCCGATGAAGTAATCAATCGTAACGTCTTTTTTATCAGCAAATTTTTCTTTTGCGTGGCTCAACATTGCTGGTGATAAATCGGACAAAACAGCGTGTCCGCCGGGGGTAATTTTATCAATAATAAAAGCTGAATCTTTACCAGTTCCCGCACCAACCTCAAGCACTTTCATGCCAGGTTTCAATTTTAATAAACTAATCATTTGCTTACGAGTAGCTGCTTCGTTGGCATGAAGTGATTCAAAAACCCAAGAAACGCCACGGTCGTAGCGAGCGTGTGCATCGTTGTAGGCTACTTGTTCTTTACGGTCTTGCTCAAAAAGTTCTCTCGGAAAAACCAAATCAACGATGTCGTTTACGTCATAGCTTACAGGTTCTTCGCTTGAAGTATTATTAAGGGTTTTGCCATCGGCCGATAAAACAAGTTTTGTATGTGTTTTTGGACAAATTAGTTGGTCAAAAAATTGATTCATTTTCAGAAATATTCAAAGATTAAGGCTCAAAGTTCGAGTTTTTGAACCGTTTTTAAAAGCTATCTACGTTTTATTATAAATTAATGTCTTTGCTCGATACTTCAGATTTTACGGCAGGATTGCCTTTCCAAATGCTCCAAGAGTCAGTTTTTGTTTTGGTTATGTTTGCACCCATAGCTACGAGAGTGCCTTCGCCAAGCGTACAGCCATCTCTGATTGTGGCATTTACACCAAAGAATGAATATTCGCCAACTACGCATCGTCCCGATAATACTACGTGCGAAGTAAAATAGACATGGTCTTTGATTTCGCTATGATGGCCGATGTGATTACCACTCCAAAGCACAACATCGTTTCCGATTTTTACGAAAGGCTGTATTGTATTATCTTCGAGAATAAAGCAATTTTCACCGATTTGGTCAGTCAAAACTGTTGCTTTTGAACTTATGTACGAAATGAAAGAGTAGCCTTTTTCTTTGGCCTCGGCATAGACTTTGGCACGAATCATATTCATTTTACGCTCGCTCAAAGGGGCGAAAAATTTATAGTCGGCAGGTGGATAAAGTGTAGTTATATCTTCAAAAGGCACAACTGGCAAGCCACAGAAAATATCTTCTTTGATATATTCTTTGTTAACTGTAAATGCTACGATTTCATGTTCTGAATCATTTGTGAGATAATAATGGGCTAATTCTGCCACCAGTTCCGTACCGAAAACTACTACTTTGGCCATTTTTATTTTTAGTTTTTAGAATTTAAAACACTACTATGGACTGCCGCCTGTGGTCTATCGACTTATCAGACTAATTCAAATTTATTTAAATGTTCGTTGATTTCTTCTACAGAGCAAAACATCAGGAAGTCGATGATAGAAAGCCACGGTACAAAAGATTCATTATACTTGTTAAATTGCTTATATTGAATGGGTTTTGCTTTGATAAAATTAAGTAAGATTTCTTTATCCGCAAAAAGTTGTTTGTCATAGATAGCCATTCCACCAATTGGATTGATGTAATGATTGGCTTTTTCTTGCAAACAAATATCCAAAATTCGGACTTGTGCTTTTAGATCCTGGTTATTGTAAATCGTTGAACTTTCTATAATTTCAGTTTTGATATTTAAGTATTTGCAGGTTTCTTTCAAACTATTTACTCCTAATTCAGCAATATTTGCTGTTGGTAAGTTGAAAATTTGCTCTAATAACTGGAAACCTTGTTTATAAAACGGTGCTTTTTTGTATGATTGCTCAATGGTTTTTAAAAACTTTTTACTCCAAGCCGCTAAGTTATCTACCTCAATATCTCGAATTAGTCGATTTTGACTTGCTCCAACCAAAGGAATAGTAAACATAGATGCTTTTCCATTGACTAGAATGTTATTTCGATTTATCCAACCTTTATTGATAAATGCTACATCATCGTATACAATAAATTTATCAACTGCCTTGATGAGCTGAAAATAGCCAATGTATGGAAAAACGTAAGGTTGCATAATGCCAATTACAAGCTCATCACCCCCAATCATTAAATGAGAGCTATTATTGCATTTTCTCTTCAATTTCTCTTCCATTTATTCTAAAATTCCACTTTGGGGGTTAACTTTCTTAAATAAAACTCACTATCATTGACAGGTATATGCGATTTGGTAATGATAGAATTGAGCTGAATATCTCCTTCTTGAAACGGAATAACTCCTTTTGAATAAAATAAATACTGTGCTTCGGCAGGAATAGGTTTTACGAGACTTCTAAATGGATGAATCGGTATAAGTTTTCGTTTAAAGTCTTCTCCCCAAAGTGGATATTCAAAATCTTCGTGTTCTTGTTGGGTTCCGAGTGCGACTATGGCATCTTTCGGTACTAATTCGTCAAATTTTTTGTAGGCCTCGTATACATTAGGTCGAGCAATCATAATCAATTCTAAACGAGTTGTATTAAAGATATTTTTCTCCTCAAAAACAGGATGAATACGCAAGTATAGAATTGCAGGTATTGCCGAAAGAACAATTAAACAGCAAATGCTTATCAAGAATATGTTTTTAAGGATTGATTTTCTCTGAAACCAAGATAAGACAATTAACGAAAGTATCGGCATGCACCAAACCGCCATATTCAGAAAATAACGAGCCTTGATAGGGTCATAAGGAGCTGAATAACACAGCGATAAAAAGTGTAATATTGCTGCAAAACCAAGTACCAAAAAGCTTTTTTCTACACTATTTAATTTCTTAAAATTTTGCAAAACTTTCCAACCCAAAAAAAAGATGCATGGCAGTATCAAGCCAAAGCCAATAAATCCCCAAAAAGGTCTTTCGAGATAAAATCTTACCGGATGTTCAAAAGAAAAATATGAAACAACCGTGAAGTGTCCACCCTCAAGATTCAATTCCCTAAATGCTTTATTTGGCCAATATCGTACAATATCATTTAATTCTTTACCTAAAGGCGAACTTCTAAGTCCATCCATATTTAAAAAATCAGAAGAATAGCGACCAATATTGTATGTTAAGTTTTTGATTTTTTCTTTTCCTGTATAATGCTCAATGCCGTGCCATTGCATAACCATTTGGGGTGCAGAAAGGCTTCCCAAACTAAATTTTTTAGATTCTTTTAAATTACCGATATAGCCAGTTGGCAGGGCATAAATGCTTATTGCCGTGATAAATACAATTATAAACAGTTTGATGTGTTGATAAAACTGCTTTTTTAGCAAAACCGTATGAAACGCTACAACCATTGCTGCTGGTGCAATCAGTAAGAAGGTAACTTTATGTCCAATCCAAATACCTGACATCAATGCAATAAGCGAAACATTGAGCTGAGAAGGCTTGTCTTTAAACGAAAACATGAAATAGGTCAAACATCCTAAATAGGCGGACAAAACGATGTCAGTTTCAGTGGTAGTCGCTTGTACTAATGCCGTTGGAAGTAGAGCTGAAAGTAAAAAAACAAGTAAGGAGGCAGATTTGCTTTTAGTTATTTTAAAAGTTATTCCGTAAGCTGATATTGCAAAAAGCCAATAAGATAAGTAATGAATAACTTTAAATCCTTGCTCACCAAAAAGATGAAAGCCAAACATCTGTAAAGTTGGCAATGAATTTGGGTAAAAATCAATCGTCCAAGTTGTGCCTTGTAGGCGATTCATGTTACCATTTTGGAGGTATAAAGCACATTTTACCAAATGCCCAGTCATGCTATCCCATTCGTTAGGATAAGTTAAGAAAAATATTCCCAAATTTAAAATACTGACAATTACTAAGCCTAAACCTAATATTCCAAATATAGCTTTGCCTAAAAAACCTTGGGTCTGCCAAATGTTAAAAATGCTTTTTGATATATTTTTAAGGGAATTAAAAAGCGAATATTGGTGGTTTTCGGAGATTTTTGTAAAAAAGAAATAAAATAATAAAGCCGAAAAGTTTATGCCTAAACCCCAAGATACCGCATGACCAAGTTGGTTGAGTTCAGATAAAAAGAAGCCTGTTGGAATAATGCAAGAAACCAATCCAACGAAATACTTGATTAAATAGTCGTTGAGGCTTTCGGAAATACACGAGGTATTCCGATGAATTTGCCAAAGAAAAACAAGAAATAATGCTATAAAAAGTAAATACATTGAATCAGAATAAGAGCTTTAACGATACAAAGATAATGAAAGCCCTTCTTTTATTATGCTTTTTGTAATAAACTATATCAAAAACTCGAAAATTTCGGGCTTGTCGTTGATGTATTCGAACTGAATATTGTTTTGGTTCATACGCTCAATTAGTGGCTGAAAATCAGATTGTTGTTTGAGCTCAATACCTACCAATGCGGGTCCACGTTCACGGGCGGTTTTCTTTGAATATTCAAAAAATACAATATTATCAGTTGGGCTAAGTACATCATTCAAGAAAGTTTTAAATGCCCCAGCTCGCTGTGGGAAGCGTATAATGAAGTAATGCTTTAGTCCTTCGTAAAGCAATGAACGCTCTTTTATTTCTTCGGTACGGGTAATATCATTATTGCCTCCACCAATAATACAAACTACATTTTTTCCTTTTATTTCATCTTTTATGAAGTCGAGTGCCGAAACCGATAATGCTCCTGCTGGCTCGGCAACGATGGCTTCTTCGTTATAAAGCTGAAGAATTGTTGAGCAAACTTTTCCTTCGGGAATGAGCAAAATTTCGTGATTGAGGTTTTGTTTACAAACTTGGAAAGTTAAGTCTCCTGCACGTTTTACGGCTGCTCCATCTACAAATGTGTCTATTTCTTTGAGCGTAACAACTTGGTCTTGTTCCAAGGCTGTCTTCATGGTTGGCGAGCCAAGTGGTTCAACTGCTACAAGCTTGGTTTTTGGCGAAAGTTGTTTAAAAACTGTCGATACTCCCGAGGCTAAACCACCTCCACCAATAGCAAAAACCAAATAATCAATTTTGAAATTAGAGTCTTTAAATATTTCAAGCCCGACTGTTCCTTGTCCTTCCATCACTTGCAAATCATCAAATGGATGTACAAAAGTTGCATTTTGTTCTTCACAATATTTTTTAGCTGCATAAAAAGCGTCATCGTAAGTATCGCCCACAAGTTCGATTTTTACAAACTCTTTCCCAAACATTCCGACTTGTTTGATTTTTTGGGCAGGAGTGGTCGTTGGCATAAAGATTGTTCCATTGACCTCCAATTTTCTACAAGCATATGCAAGCCCTTGTGCATGATTTCCCGCACTTGCACATACTACACCCTTTGCAAGTTGGTCTTTCGAGAGGGTCGCCATTTTATTATAGGCACCTCTGATTTTGTATGAACGAACAACCTGTAAATCTTCACGTTTAAGATAAATATTTGCTCCATAACATTCTGAAAGATTCAAATTGTGCATCAAAGGTGTATGCACAGCTACTCCTTGCAATCGCTCGGCGGCGAGATAAATGTTGTCTAAATCGGGGAGAATAAAATCTGAATTTTTTTTAGTGTTTGTTGATGTCATTGTATGAAGTTTTGATGTGTATTATTATAATACGCTCAAATATACAAAAAGCACAGAGATTTTGACTCTGTGCTTTTTTAAATATATCATGCAAAGGAAGGCTTCGCTCAAAGCGAAGCCTTCCTTATATTACAAAACTTAGTTTCTTTCTGGACGTAAGCTACGAACAGTTTTACCTGCTTGCCACATTTCTGACTCACGAAGTTCGGCTAATTCAACTTCCAATTTTTCACGATAATCTGGTTGAGAATTACGTTCGATAGATTGTGTTGCTTCTTTTTGTGATTTTACACTTTGATACAATTTTTTGAAAACAGGTTTTGTTGCATCGTGGAAAGGTTTCCACCAGTCTAACGCACCACGTTGTGCAGTTGTAGAGCAGTTGGCATACATCCAATCCATTCCGTTTTCTGCTACGAGTGGCATCAATGATTGTGTTAATTCTTCAACAGTTTCGTTGAAAGCCTCAGAAGGAGAGTGACCATTTTCACGCAATACTTCGTATTGAGCAGCAAAAATACCTTGGATAGCACCCATCAAAGTTCCACGCTCTCCTGTAAGGTCAGATGTTACTTCACGGTAGAAATCGGTTTCAAACAAATAACCTGATCCAACACCAATACCCATTGCGATTGCTGTTTCACGAGCATGACCTGAAGCATCTTGGAAAACTGCGAATGATGAGTTTAGTCCTTTCCCTTCAACGAACAAACGACGAAGTGAAGTTCCCGAACCTTTTGGAGCAACCAAAACTACGTCAACATTTTTAGGTGGTTTGATACCAGTTTTTTTGCTGTATGTGATACCGAATCCGTGAGAGAAATATAATGTTTTGCCTTTTTTAAGGTATTGTTTTACTGTTGGCCAAAGAGCTATTTGAGCTGCATCCGACAAAAGGAAACAAATGATTGTGCCTTTTTTCAATGCGTCTTCGATACCGAAAAGCGTTTTTCCTGGAACCCAGCCATCAGCAACGGCTTTGTCATAAGTTTTGCCAGGGCGTTGTCCAACTATTACGTTGAAACCATTGTCACGCATGTTCATTGCTTGACCTGGGCCTTGTACACCGTAGCCGATTACAGCAATGGTTTGTTTTTTCAAAAATTCTCTTGATTTTTCGAGAGGGTATTCTTCACGGGTTACTACTTCCTCATCAACTCCGCCGAAATTTAATTTTGCCATTTTTATTGAATTTGTTTTATTGAATGCTACAACTAAAATTTATTTTTTATGATTTTTTATTAACAAATTTACAAATAATACTCCCATTCGGTAATTTCTTCTGGTAAATATTCGATTAGTCCTTGAGGTGTTTTACCTACTGCAACCCTTCCCGAACGAACGAATTCAATAATTCCGTGAGGTTTTATATACCTAAAGAAATCAAAAATTTCAGTTTCAGTGCCTGTTTTTTCGATAACAACGTAGTCGAGTCCCCAATAAACAACCCATGCTTTATAGACTTTATTGATGGTTTCAACATCAACAGATTTGCCGTTCAGCGGGGTAGAAATTTTGTATAAAGCGATTTCGTTATAAACAATATCTTCATTGAGATAACCAAAAACGGCTAAAACTTCAATGATTTTACGAATCTGTCGTACGAGTTTTTCTACCTCCTCACGTTTTTCGTGTTTGATAACAATGGTGAAACGAGAAATACCCTTACGTTCTGTTTCTGAAACCGTCAGAGACTCAATATTGATTCTGCGGCGTGTAAATATAATTGTGATTTTATTGAGTAATCCGATGGTATTTTCGGTAAATACGCAAATAGTGTATGTTGTCATAACAGCCCCCTAACCCCCAGAGGGGGAATAAATTAAATAAAATTATTAATGCCTTTAATACCCCCTTTGGGGGCTTGGGGGCTACTCCAATCTAATCTCGCTCACACTTGTTCCCGCAGGAACCATTGGGAATACGTTTTCTTCTTTTTCTACGATAACTTCGAGTAAATACGCTTTCTTTGATTCCAGCATTTTATCCAATGAATCGCTTAGCGTTTCTCTTTGCGAACAAGTGTGTCCATCAATACCGAAACCACGAGCAATTGTAATAAAATCTGGATTTTGTAATTCTACGAATGAGTAGCGGTTGTCATAAAATAATTGCTGCCATTGACGCACCATCCCTAAGAAATTGTTATTCAAGATAATCATCTTTACGGCTAATCCACTTTGAGCAATTGTACCGAGTTCTTGAATTGTCATTTGGAAACAACCATCGCCGATAATCCCCACAACTTCACGGTCAGGAGCTCCAACTTTAGCCCCAAATGATGCAGGAATGGCAAAGCCCATCGTGCCAAGTCCTCCCGAGGCGATGAATGAATTTGCTTTTTTGAATTGGTAATAACGTGCCGTAACCATTTGGTGCTGACCAACGTCAACCACGATGCAGGCTTCGCCATTAGTTTTATCAGAAAGTAAAGCCACAACCTCTGCCATTTTGATTTTTCCTTCTTGGCTTAAATCACGGAGTGTAACTTTATCGTATTCTTTAACATCAAGTTTGCGGAATTCGTTTTTCCAGCCAGTAAAGTCTCCTTTTTTAACCAAAGGCATAAGCATTTTTAGGGCTTCTTTGGCATCTCCTATTACTGGAGCTTCCGCTTTTTTAATTTTATCAACCTCTGAAGGGTCGATTTCGATGTGAATAATGCGTGCCTGTGGAGCAAATTTGGTTGAATCGCCCGTTACTCGGTCATCGAAACGCATACCAACGGCAATTAAGACATCGCATTCATCAGTCATTACGTTTGGAGCGTACATACCGTGCATACCCAACCAACCCATGTAATTTGGGTGATTGTTTGGCATTGCCGATAGTCCAAGTAATGTGCTTGCACAAGGAATATCAGTTTTTTCAACAAAATCAAGCAATTCTTGCACGGCATCAGCAATCAAAACTCCATGACCGAATAAAATGTATGGGCGTTTGGCTTTATTAATTAACTCAGCTGCTTTTTCGATTTGCTCTTGTTTTGGCACAACTCGCGGATTATAACTTACCATTTTCTCTACTTTTTTATAGACAAATGGTTTTGTCATTTTTGCAGCTTGTGCATCACGAGCAAAATCAATCACTACTGGGCCAGGTTTTCCCGATTTTGCAATAAAGAAAGCCTTTGCCATGATTTCTGGCACTTCGTTCGGGTCGGTAATTTGATAATTCCATTTACAAACTGGCGTAGTTACACCAATCATGTCTGTTTCTTGGAAAGCATCGGTACCTAATAAATTCGATTTTACTTGACCTACAATACAAACTAATGGTGTGCAATCAATGATTGCATCGGCAATAGGTGTAATGAGGTTTGTGCCACCTGGGCCAGAAGTTACCAAACAAATTCCTGTACGTCCACTCACTCGAGCAAAGCCTTGTGCAGCGTGTCCAGCACCTTGTTCGTGGCGAACCAAAATATGGTTGATTCTATCAATATAGTCATAAAGGGCATCATAAGTTGGCATAATTGCCCCTCCTGGATATCCAAAAATTGTATCTACGTTTTCAGCCAACAAACACTCCATCATAGCTTGGGCTCCCGAAAGAAAAGTTTGACCTTCTTTCTCTTGAGCGGGTGTTACGAATGTTTCTTGCTTTAATTCTATTTCGAGTAAATTTCCCATAACGTCTGAGATATTTTAGGATAAAATTTTATGTTTGGTTTGTTGTACTCCGTATCTCTTACAAGTCAGTTACACAACCTTCGCTGGCTGAACTTACGTTTTTGATATATTTTCTTAAAACCCCTCTCGTAAATGTTGATGGAATTTGTTTCCAGGCAGCTTTACGTTCGGCTAATTCTTCATCTGAAACGTGCAAAATAAGTTTATTATCAACGGCATCAATTGTGATTTTATCTCCATCTTTCACTAAAGCTATTGTTCCGCCTTCAAAAGCCTCTGGTGTGATGTGGCCAACTACAAAGCCGTGTGTTCCACCCGAAAAACGCCCATCAGTAATCATCGCTACACTATTTCCTAATCCTGCACCCATAACGGCCGACGTTGGTTTAAGCATTTCCGGCATTCCAGGTCCACCTTTTGGCCCTTCATTTCTGATTACAATTACATGACCAGCTTTGATTTCGCCTTTTTCTAAGTATTCAATTACATCTTCTTCACGTTCGCAGACTTTAGCAATTCCTTCAAATTTCTCGCCTTCTTTACCTGTGATTTTTGCAACGGCTCCACCTTCAGCCAAATTTCCGTAAAGAATTTGTAAGTGACCAGTTGCTTTGATTGGAGATTCGAGTGGTTGAATAATTTTTTGTAAATCAAAGTCTAAATCTGGAACTTCTTCTAAGTTTTCTGCGATTGTTTTACCTGTAATCGTCATACAATCGCCATGTATAAGGCCTTTTTTGAGCAAATATTTCATCAATGCAGGTACACCGCCAATGGCAAGCATATCTTCCATGTAATATTTTCCTGATGGTTTCAAATCAGCGATTAATGGCGTGCGGTCTGAAATATCTTGAATATCTTTTAGTGTAAAATCTACACCTGCGGCACTTGCAATGGCCAAATAGTGTAGCACAGCATTTGTTGAACCACCCATGACGATTACCATTGTCATGGCATTTTCGAATGCTTTGCGGGTCATAATATCATGTGGACAAATATTTTTTTCCAACATGTTTTTCATAGCTGCTCCGATTGCAAGACACTCAGCTTTTTTGCCTTCATGTGTTGCAGGATAGCTTGATGAATTAGGTAAAGTCAAACCCATTGCTTCCATTGACGAGGCCATTGTGTTGGCAGTGTACATTCCACCGCAAGCACCCGCACCCGGAATTGCATTTTTTATAACTCCTTCGTAGTCTTCATCAGAAATTGTGCCAGCAAATTTTTGACCTAATGCTTCAAAAGCCGATACTATATCAAGTTTTTTGCCTTTATACAATCCAGTACGGATAGTTCCTCCATAAACCAACATTGCCGGGCGGTTCAAACGAGCAATTGCCATCATTGCACCAGGCATATTTTTATCACAACCAACCACGGCAATTACACCATCGTACCATTGAGCGGCCACGATATCTTCAATCGAATCTGCGATAATATCACGACTTGGTAATGAATAACTCATGCCGTTATTACCGTTAGTCATGCCATCCGAAACACCGATAGTGTGAAAAATCAAACCCACCATTCCGTTTTCTTGGATGCCTTTCTTTACGTGAACTGACAAGCCATTAAGATGCATATTACAAGTATTTCCTTCATAACCAGTACTTGCGATACCGATTTGGGCTTTTTGCATATCTTCTTCTGTCAGACCAATACCATAAAGCATAGCTTTGGCTGCAGGGTTATGAATTTCTTGCGTAAGGGTGCGACTGAATTTATTTAGTTCCATATTTAATTTAAAAACTTTATTAAAATTTAAAATAATCATTTGATAAGGAAAAAGCCTTATTCACTTGGTGTGAAGAAGGCTTTGGTTGTTCGTAACAAATCCTTCTCCACTCATTTTATACGAGCAGAAGAAAAACTGGGTAAATTAGAACTATATTATTTTTCATCAAAAAGTATTCTCTAGTTGCGAATATTCGCTAAATGCGAACAGTTTCTATGACAAAGAAATTTACTTTCGTTTGTATTTCCAAACTTTTTTGAAAAAATTTGATACCTTTTAGTTTTTTGCACGGCGATTTCAAAAAAGTAGTCATAAAAAAATACCGAATATGCTTCTTTTTGATTAATATTGGGTTCTAATAAATGTACATTTTACTTCATGAAAATTTATAAAACCATACAAGGGTTCGTTATCGAACATAAAGGGCATTACTATATCTCTCGACACACAGATTGGGACTTATTTATCAATCGGGAAGATTTATTTTTTGAGTTGCAACGAGAAATACAAATATTACCCGCAGCAGCTGAATATAAATCTCTAATAGATAATGGCTTGCAAGCACCGATTCAGTCGCAGGAAGTTTGGGCATCGGGCGTAACGTATCTGCGTAGCCGTAATGCACGCATGGAAGAATCGAAAATAGCGGGTGGTGATAATTTTTATGATAGAGTTTATGACGCCGAACGCCCAGAGTTATTTTTTAAGTCCGCTCCTCAGCGAGTAGTTGGGTCTGGACAGGCAGTAAGAATCAGAAAAGACTCTAAATGGAATGTGCCAGAGCCAGAACTTACATTGTTTATTAATTCAAAAGGACAGATTTCGGGCTATACAGTCGGAAATGATATGAGTTCGCGAGATATTGAGGGCGAAAACCCCCTTTATTTGCCCCAAGCTAAATCTTATGATAAAAGTGCAGCTATTGGGCCATGTATTGCTATTTTTGGCAGTCCGATTGATAATGATTCAAAAATCACATTAGAAATCTCACGGTATGATATCCCACTTTTTACTGATTCTATTGAAATCAATCGTATGAAACGAAAGCATACTGATTTGGTAGAATATTTATTTCGTGAAATGTCTTTCCCGCAAGGTTGTTTTCTGATGACAGGAACAGGTATTGTTCCACACGATGATTTTACACTCGAAGTAGGTGATGTCGTCACAATCAGTATCGAAGGTATAGGTACATTAATCAATACCGTTGAAATGAAATAGTTTTAACATTTACTCTAATTTTAAACTCATTATTAGCCCCATAAATGCAACTTACAGGAAGAAATATTATTGGTTTTGAAACTTTTTCGGAAGGAACGGTAGCTATTCAAGCCATCAATCCAGCCAATGGCGAGACACTCGCTCCATTGTTTTATAAAGCTACTGTTGACGAATTAAGCCTTGCTGCCCAAAAAGCCGAAAAAGCTTTTCAGATTTACAGAAAACAATCAGGAAAACAAAAAGCCGAGTTTTTGGAGAAAATTGCCGAAGAAATAGAAAATTTGGGCGACGCACTCATCGAAAGATACATAGCCGAATCTGGACTTCCGCAAGGTCGTGCAATGGGCGAGCGTGGACGAACAACTGGACAGCTTCGTTTGTTTGCTCAACTGTTAAGAGACGGTTCGTGGGTAAATGCACGAATTGATACCGCATTGCCTGACCGTCAACCATTACCACGCCCTGATATTCGTTCGGTTGAGCGGCCGCTTGGCGTTGTTGGAGTTTTTGGTGCGAGTAATTTTCCATTGGCGTTTTCGGTAGCAGGTGGCGATACAGCCTCAGCATTGGCGGCTGGTTGCCCTGTTATTTTTAAAGCACACCCTGCACATTTAGGTACATCTGAACTTGTGGGAAAAGCCATTCAAAAAGCTGCCGCTGCAACCAATATGCCTGATGGGGTTTTCTCATTATTATTTGATGATGGACACGAAATAGGTTTGGCACTGGTAAAACACCCAAATATAAAAGCTATTGGTTTTACCGGTTCGTACAAAGGAGGAAAAGCACTTTATGATGCTGCTGCCGCTCGCCCCGAACCGATTCCAGTTTATGCCGAGATGGGAAGTGTAAATCCAGTATTTATATTGCCTCGCATCCTTGATGCAAATGGAGCGACGCTTGCCCAGAACTTTGTGAGTTCGGTTACTTTGGGCGTTGGGCAGTTTTGTACAAACCCAGGAATGCTTTTATTACAAAAAAATGAAGCATTTATCGTAGCTATCGAACAGAATACCAACATTAGTACGGGAGGTGTAATGCTCACAACTGGCATACGGGATGCATATATGAGAGGCATTGAAAATACTAAAAATTATACAAAAGTGATTGGTGTAGGAAAGGCACCCGAAGGTTTGACTGCCGTAGAACCTATAATTTTTCATGCTTCGATTGAGGATTTTACGCAAAACCCTCATTTATCAGAAGAAATTTTTGGACCAACAAGTTTGGTAGTTGAAGCCAATACAAAAGATGAATTACTAGTAGCCGCTCAAAGCCTAACAGGGCACCTAACGGCAACTGTTCATGGAACGCCCGAAGATTTGGCTGAATATGCCGATTTAATAGAAATTTTGGAACAGAAAGTTGGTAGAATCTTGATTAATGGTTTCCCGACAGGAGTGGAGGTTTCGCATGCAATGGTGCATGGTGGGCCTTTCCCAGCGACAACCGATTCGAGAAGTACTTCGGTCGGAACGATGGCCATTACACGTTTTACACGACCAGTTTGTTATCAGAATTTTCCTGATAGCTTATTGGTTGATGAACTGAAAGTCGATAATCCACTGAATATTTGGCGATTAGTTGACGGAGAACTGAAAAAATAAATGGCTACAAGTGCAAATGATTGAATCTATTTTTCGAGCATTTGCACTTGTAAAACAAAGTTTATAAAATACTAATCATTAATAAGTTTTATCAAAAAGATAAACTAAGTAATGGGACAGAATAAATCAATAAATTGAAAAGACATAAATAATTTGTAGTAAGTTACTTATCTCGAATCTTTGTCTCGTGTCTTTTGTCTAAGTATTTAAATTAAACGAAAAAACTGCAAAGATTAATCAATCTTTGCAGTTTTTTTATACTTTTTGTAGCAATTACTTTTTAGGTGCTGCTGTCGGAGCTGGAGTTGCCGCTGCTGTTTTTGCAGGAGGTGTAACGCCCAATTTTTTGAATACCAAATCAGAAATGTTATCAGCATCTGGAGCAACCAAAAGAATTGGAGTTGTACCAGGGCCAGCATCTGTATTGAAAACGTAAGTATAACCAGCTTCTTTAGCTACTTCTTTTACAGTTTTGTCGATTTTCTCTAAAACTGGAGCCAACAATTGTTGTTGTTTTTGTTGCAAAGCAGTTTCAGAGTTTTGTTGGAATTCTTGGATAGCTGTTTGACCTGATTGTAATTCTTTTTCACGATCAGCTTTGATTACTGCTGACATTGTTGCACCATTTTTTTGATAATCTTCATATTTTCCTTGAAAGGCCGCAATTTTATCTTGCAAAAGCTTGTCATATTGAGCTTTTTCAGTTTTCAATTTATTTTCAATATCTTTTGCATCAGGGAGATTGTTGAGGATATAGTCAACGTTGGTATATCCAATTTTTGTAGTTTGGGCATTTGCCATACCAACAAACATTAGAGCCGTGATAATTGCGGCGAAAAATTTTGTCTTCATCTTTATACTTATTTTTTTGGTTTGGTTACTTGGTTATTTTGATTTTTATCTTCTTTCAACGAAATCCCTAAGGCTTCCATTACATAATCAGTGTAATCGTGACGTGGGTCAGTGTAAATCATGCTCATATCTGATGCTTTATCAAAAATAAACATTAATTGTTTTTGTCGAGCCACTTTTTCACAAGCCTTGTAAATATCATCAAGGATTGACTTCATTATTTCTTTCTTTTTCAGAAATAATAGACCGTTCATTCCAAAGACTTTATTGTTCAATTCTTTTAGTTCGGCTTCTTTATCGTCAATGTTCTTCTGACGTTCTCGCTTCATTTCTGCTGTTAGCAAAATCTCTTCTTGCTGAAACTGTTGACGCATTTTTTCTAACTCCGAATACTTTATTTGAACATCAGCCACCCATTTTTCGGAGTACTTATCCATATCCTCTTGGGCTTTTTTATACTCAGGCATTTTGCTTGTAATGAACTCAGAATCAATGTATCCGAACTTTTGAGCAAAGCTTTTTACACAAACAAGTGTCAAAAATAATAAAAATATTGTTTTTTTCATTCAAAAAAAATTTTCAATGAGTAAATTATTGAATGTTTTTTATTTAATGGTTGACTAAAACAACCTTTTATGTTTTGTATTTTAACCTTACTAACGTATGATATATACAAAATTATTATAACATTAACAGATATTTAACATTTGCTGATGGTTTTTAACGAATTTGCTGACCGATACTAAAGGTAAATGATTTCAAACCACGATTCGAAATTCCAGGAATTGGGTCGAAGCCTTTTCCGAAGTCAAGACCAATCAAACCGAACGCTGGCATAAAGATTCTCGCTCCAATACCTGCCGTACGACGGAGTTTGAATGGGTTGAAATCTTTGTAACTTCCCCAACTATTTCCTGCTTCAGCAAAAGCCAAAACGAAAATGGTTGCTTGTGGATTTAATGATACTGGATAACGTAATTCAGAAGCATATTTACTGTAAACAATACCTCCTAAGCGACTGAGAGTTACGCTGCCATCACTTGTACGTAGTTTCTCAGCTTCATCATAAGATAATTCTCTGACAACACCTTCATCGTAGCCCCTCAATCCAATCAAGTCAGCACCTACGTTCATTGAGTTTTGCATACCCATACCAGCACCACCTAAGATAAATCTTCCAAATGGACTAAAATCTGCACTTTGGCTATATTTACCCAAGAAACCCATGTTTGCCTTTGCGTGGAAAACGAGTTTTCCAACAACAGGAACGTACCAATCGCCGTCAAACATCCATTTATGTCCTTCAATCCATTTGAATTTATCAATTACTGGAGTTTCTCTAAACAATGAATAAGGCGGATTAAAGGTTGCATTTAAGGTAAATTGAGAACCCGAACGTGTAAACTGTGGGTTGTCTAAGCTATATCTTGATAAAACGAATGCCATTGAAAGGTCATTGGCAACCCCTTTCTGAAAGCCTGGAATAAAGAAACTGTTATCAACATTATATCTTTGGTAAGAAAGCGATGCATTGAAACTAAAATTTCTATCAGGCCAGTTTAGACGTTTACCATAAGTAATTGAACCACCAGTATTTTTAAAGAAACCCGTATTAAAACCACCAAGTCCGCCACCGAAAAGAGCTGCATTTGCTCCATACTGACGCTCTAAAGCCCTTTGGTAACCTCTATTATCAGAGGATGTATGGAAAATACTTACCGCAAATGAGTTTGGTTTTTTTCCACCGAGCCAAGGCTCCGTAAATGATAATGAATAAGTTTGGTAGAAACGTCCACTAGCTTGTAATCTTAGAGCTAGACGCTGACCATCACCCGCAGGAAGTGGTTTCCATTTTTTAAGATTGTTAATGTTTCTTGCCGAAAAGTTATTGAAAACAACTCCGAAAGTACCAACAAAGCCTTGAAGACCACCCCAACCGCCTGAAAGCTCAATATTATCACTCGGCTTTTCTTCTACGTTATATTCGATATCGACTGTCCCGTCGGCTTGTGGGACAGGTTTAGGTTCGATTTTTTGTGGGTCGAAATAGCCTAATCTTGAAAGAGTTTGCTGCGTTTCGATAAGGTCGGTTTTGCTGAATTTTTGTCCTGGGCGAGTCAAAAGTTCACGCATTACAACGTGGTCACTAGTTTTGGTATTTCCGTTTAAAATAATACGGTTGATTGTTGCTTGTTTTCCTTCACGTATACGCATTTCGATGTCGATAGAGTCGCCTTCAACCGCTATTTCAATTGGCTCGCATTGGAAAAACAAATAACCATCATCCATGTAGGCCGAGCTAACATCGCCTTGAGGAATTCCGTTTATTTTTTTATTAAGGTCTTCTGGATTATAAACATCACCTTTCTTTACGGCGAGGATTGTTTCTAAATCTTTGGTTTTACGTAGATAATTACCTGTCCAAGTGATATTTCTGTAATAAAAACGAGTTCCTTCGTTGATGTTAATTATCAACCTAATATTATTACCATCGGTTGAAATCACTGAGTCAGAAGTTACTTGAGCATCACGGTATCCCTTTTTATTATAAAATTCTACAATTTTCTCTTTGTCTTCTTCAAACTTTTTCGGAATAAATTTCGATGGCGTGAAAATACGTAGTGGTGCTTTGATTTTTGTGCCTTTTAGCTTTGATAAAACCTTGTAGTCAGGCAATTCTGTCACACCAACTAATTGAATATCATCAATTTTCACTTTACTCTTTTTATCAATAGTAACGATTAAAGCAGCATTGTTTGCTCTAATTGTATCCGAAATTTGCTTTATCTGAACATTAGTGTTCAAGAAACCTTTTTCGATATAAACACGCTTGATGGTTAGCTGAATATTTTTGATTAAGGCATCTGTGATTACTTTACCTTTATTTGCTTTTACTTTTTCGCTTACAGCATCAATTTCGCCTTTACGGATTCCCTTAAAAACAAATTTATTGAGACGTGGACGCTCACGAAGGCGAATATCTAGTTCAACTTTATCTAATTCTACTTTGGTAATATTAATTGCAACATCTTCGATAATACCTTGCTCCATCAAACGACGAATGGCTGTACTAATACGCTCGCCTGGGATACTGATTTTATCGTTGATGTTTAGACCTGACACCGAGATAAGTGTATTGGGATCTAAGAATTTTACGCCACTTACCGAGATTTTAGAAATAGTATATTCTTTTGGTCGTTCATAGCTGACAGCAGCATCTTTTGGTTGGTCGTATTTACGACCCAGCCCCAAAGGGAATTGTGCTATGGCATTGGTGGTAACAAGCAGTAAAATAAGAAAAGAAAGTAACTTTTGGATACGCATAATATAATAAGATATCAGAAAAATCTATTTGAGGAACGCTTCGATTGTATATATAAATTTAAAAAGCTCAATTTCTAATTTACTTTATTTGCTCACTGGTTTTGCCGAAACGTCTTTCACGGTTTTGATACGATGCTATTGCTTCAAACAAGTGATTTTTGCGAAATTCTGGCCAAAACAAATCGTCCATAAAATATAATTCCGCATAAGCCAATTGCCAAAGTAGATAATTGCTGATTCGATGGTCGCCACCTGTTCGAATCATTAAATCCACATCGGGAGCATCTTCAGTTGCCAAATATTGTGAAAATACATTTTCAGAAATATCTTCGACAGCGAGTTCACCAGTTTTAATTTTCGTTGCAATCTGCTTAGTTGCTTGTACAATTTCCCATTTACCGCTATAACTTAAAGCCAAAATTAGAGTTAAACCAGTATTGTTTTTTGTTAATTCAACAGCATCCATCATTTTCTTACGTGCCGATGCCGGAAGACTATTAAGATTGCCTATTGTTTTGACTCTAACATTGTTTTTATGCAATTCAGGAACTTCTTCAGCAATTGTTTTTACCAATAGCTGCATGATTCCATCAACTTCTAATTTAGGGCGATTCCAGTTTTCGGTAGAAAAAGTATATAATGTAAGATATTTTACGCCCAACTCTACACAACCTTCAACAGTATCTCGCACTGATTTAACTCCATGGTGATGCCCGAATATTCGCATTGCACCTTGTTGTTTTGCCCAACGCCCGTTACCGTCCATAATAACGGCTATATGAGCAGGTAAATTGCCTAAATCAATGTTTTCTTTCACTGGTAAATCAATTAACATTAATAAATTATCAGCACTTTATTTAACGATTAGTGCAAAAAGGATTGCAAAGGTAGAAAAAAAGAACGGTGTTTGATAAATTTTTAATGAATTGTAGCTGATTATAAAGTTTTTATACTAAAAACGCAGATGAAGTTACAATTTATGTTATAAAAATTAGTTTTTGAAGTCGATTATCGACGAGGGGGACAATGTACTTTGTAGAATAAATAGCTGATAGAAAAGTTTGTATAATAATACATATCGTTGACTTTTGTACCTGGCGTTTGGTTTTTTTGGTATGAGTATGGAAAAACTATTGAAGGAGGTGAAGTGCTAGGGGCTATTTGAACTATTCCGTCTTTATAGCCTACGGCATCAATTAGGTCTGTATTTGTCCATCTGGAACCAAATTCAATCCCCCAGTTCCATTGGGTTTTCCATTCTTTTTTAAATCCAATACCTAAGGCCAAGAAGTTAGGGCTTGACCTTGTTGTGTATGAAATATTATTAATGCTCACAAGTTTAGCTCTAGTTTGGATAGCAGTTCCGCCATAACCACCAAATACGTATGGAGTCCAGTTATTTACTATTCTTGATGCTGTTGTACGAAAGTTAGCGAAATTATATTCTACTTGGCCTATTCCTTCTAGGATTATTGCATTAAAACTATGCCCTCTTGCTTGATGATAGGGGTCTGATTTTATGGCTTTATCATTACCTGCAATTCCGCCGAACATTCCTTGTACTTTAAAGGAAACAGAGCGAGTCCAATTCATACGCATAAAAGTACTCACTGCAGGTCGAGCAACAAAAGGTTTGAAAGAAGGCATAATATCTCCTTTGTAATTGCACAATCCGGCTCCAACTCCCACTTCCCACCTTTGGGCATAGGTAGTTGAAGATAACGTAAATAGATAAATTAAGAAGAAAGTCTTTCTTACTATCGAATAATAAATAATCATCAAGGAATAGTTTTTAATGCTTACATAGAATATGTAGTAGTGGGTTTATTTAATAGGCGGACATTTTACTTGGCTTGAAATAGTATAGTTTAGCGTTATTTGACTTGTAAAGTATGAATCCAGTCTTCGTGACCCTCTTGCATAATTTGGAAAACCGAATGCTGCCAAACCATTACTAGCGGGGGTTCCTGGTGGAGTAAGATTAAGCTTATTTGTAGCAATATCAACAAATTGAGCTATTCTACTTGCTCCATTAAAAGCTGAATAATCTTCTCCAGCACGATTGGCAAAGGCAAGACTTAATGGCGAAACTGCTATTAGGTCGGCTGGATCAGGGTAGTCACTATTACCCACATCATCTAAATAATCAAATAGGGTAATTCTAAATCCACCCTCAAGTCCTAAATCAAATTTATCATTTATTTTGATTTTCACTCCTAAACCTACCGGAAAAACAGGTTGTATCAATGAGTATGATTTCGGATAAGTTGGGTTAATGCCTTGTCCTGAAGTTTGTTTATCTCTTAGATTTGTCCAACCTCCTAATAATATATTTCCATTGGTAGGGTTAATGGTTGCAACGTCTCTTGCTTGTGGATTATGGGCAAAAAAACCAAAACCAATAAAGCTATAAGGCATTATTGAACTTTTACCTCGAGGGCCTTTACTGTATTGTTGTGATAAATTAAAAAGTCCCGTAAGGGTGAATTCTTTTATATCATTACGAAAATGCAAATTTCTCAAAAATGGTTGAGAAAACTTAGCAATATTTCGCTGAGAAAAGGTATAATCATCACCAGCGATTCTTGCCCAAGTAAAACCCACTCGAGCAGCTATTTGTGGAGATAACTGACGAGTATAATTAATGGTAGCATTCCATCTTACGGTTGTAATCAGGCCGTAATAGAAATAGCCATAAGGCGATAAATCACCAAAATAGTGAGAGCTGCCTCCGCCAATTCCTACGGTAGAATATTGATTGAGTTGGTTTTTTTTACTGAAAATTCCAGATTGTGAGAAGTTTTCTTGCGTTGCTAAAAGCACTATTGAAAAACTTAATATTAGGCCAAATGCCAATTTGTTAGTTTTTAACAATTTCATACGAATTAGTAAGGTTTGTCGAATTTATTTAACGTAAACACAGAAGGGTTTATTGTTAATTTCGGGCATCAATACCCCATTTTAGTTTTCCTCGTAATGTACTCAAAAAATCATCACCCTCCATCCTGACCATCTTGGCCTTAAAATCTTCTTTCTTGACAGTAATGGTTGTCTCATCGTCAGAGCCAACTATTTTTGCTCTCGAATCCATCGAAACCAGAAAGTTATTACTTCTACTTTCTACCTTAAACGAAATTACGCTATCATCAGAAACAATCATTGGTCGAACAAATAAATTGTGCGGACAAATTGGCGTAATAATAAAATTGGCAGAGTGTGGCATAACGAGCGGTCCACCGCAACTCAATGAATAACCAGTAGAACCTGTTGCCGTCGCAACCATCAGTCCATCAGCCCAATAGGTATTCAAAAATTCTCCGTTGATGTAGGCATGTATGACAATCATCGAGGATGTATCTGTTTTTGAAATCGCTATTTCGTTGAGTGCAAAATTCGTGCCTTCTTCAAAGAGTTCAGTTTCGGAAGCTGCCGAAATCATGGTTCGTTCATCGACGGTATAGTAACCATTAATGAGTTGATAAACAGTACGTTGTATTTTTTCGGGAGAAATGGCGGCTAAAAAGCCCAAACGTCCAAAATTAAAGCCCAGAATCGGAATTTCTCGTTTGCCTACATGAGCAAGGGTTTCTAGGAAAGTACCATCGCCACCAAGACTAAAAGCAAAGTCTGCATCAAAAATTTCTTCGGGTGTGGTATAAACGTCTTTTGTATCCAAACGAATTCCAGACTGCAGAAGAATACGTTTGAATGGCTCAGAAATTTGTACTTCAACTTTGTGTTGCTTTAGTTCGTCGAAAACTTGTTGAATGTAAGGAACAGATTCTACACTAAATTTTCGACCGTGTATGGCTATTTTCATTAAAAATAATGAGTGAGTTAGTGAATATTAGAATGAGCAAATAAAAAACAAATTCACAAATCAAAATTTACCCTTGATTTTAGATTTATTGTGGCAAAATTACGAAGGAATGTTATAAAAGCTATTTTATATATTACAAATCGAAGCCTTCACCTTGCATGGGAATACAAATTTCTTGAAACCCTACATGGCTCAAGCGATTTTTAAACATAAGTTGATTTTCAATATCGCCATGTACTAAGAAAAGTTTTTTGACTTTGGTTGCATCCTGACATGACAAATGTGCTATCATTTCATTATAATCGGCATGACCTGAAAATGAATCCATTACTTCAATATCGGCATTGACTTCAAATTTTTCACCAAAAATTCTTACTTCTTTAGGTTTTGTTTTCAGAATAGCCCCCAAACTTTCTGGGGAACAATAGCCTACTAAAAGAATGGTTGTTGTTGGTTTTTCAATATTGTTTTTGATGTGATGTTTGATTCGACCAGCTTCGGCCATGCCAGAAGACGAAATAATGATACAAGCCTCATGGCTTTCGTTGAGTGCTTTTGATGCCGACACGTCGCTTATGTAATGAAGGTTTTCAAAATCAAAAGCATCGCCATCGTGTTTGATGTAGGCTAATATTTCGGGGTTAAAACATTCTTCGTTTTCTCGCATTGCCATCGTTGCTTTTACTGACAATGGACTATCAATGTAAACAGGGATTTTGGGCAAAAGTCCTTCGTGTGCGAGTTGGTCGAGAGCGTAAATTATTTCTTGTGTTCGGTCAACTGCAAATGCAGGGATAAGTAATTTACCTTTTTTCTCGACACAAGTCTCATTAACAATTCTAAGTAAATGGGCTTTTATGTCAGCTTCTGGTTCGTGTAGTTTGTTTCCGTAGGTTGATTCACAAATGATATAATCGGATTGTGGAAACGGCTGCGGACTTCTTAAAATTTTATCGTTTGGTCGGCCAATATCGCCTGTAAAAAATAAACTTTTTTCATGGTTTTCATCTTCAAAAGTCAGATAGATTCCTGCACTTCCGAGCAAGTGACCTGCATCATAGAATTTGGCGGTAACACCTTCTTCAATCACAAAAGGAGTCTCGTAACCAACTGTTTTGAACAAACTTAAAGCTGCTTCTACATCTTCACCATTGTAGAGCAATTCGTAAGGTTCTTCGTTTCGGCCGATTCTTCTTTTATTAATGCGTTCGAGGTCTTTTTCTTGAATAAAAGCCGAATCCATGAGCATTATTTCGCATAAATTTTTGGTAGCTGGAGTGGAGTAAATAGTGCCTTTGAAGCCTTTTCTTACTAAACGAGGAACAAGACCAGTATGGTCGATGTGAGCATGGCTCAAAATAAGAAAATCTACATCTTTGGGGTCAAACCCAAAATGTAGATTTAGTTCGGTTGTGCCAATTCCTTGAAAAAGCCCACAATCGAGTAATATTTTTGTTCCTTTATTGGTCGTTACAAGGTGTTTGCTGCCCGTAACTCGTTGAGCCGCTCCGTAGAATTGAATTTTCATATACCCAGCCCCAAAGGGCATTTTGATGTTTTTATGCAAATAAGAGAAATTTTTATTTGCATAAAAACAAATGGGCTATGGAAATTTATAAATTCACCCCACGTTTCCACGGAATGAAGTCGTCTTGACCTAAAAGTTCGGCTTTGGTTAGATAATCCCCATTAGCAAGTCCAATCAACCAATTCAATAAAGATTCGCCATTTTGCTCAATAGTTTCTTCGCCTGTGATGATTTTTCCTGAACTAAAATCAATAATATCTGACATCTTTACGGCCAATTTATTATTAGTTGAAATTTTTACTGTTGGTGTAATCGGATTTCCGGTTGGTGTGCCAAGTCCAGTCGTAAACAATATAATCGTAGCACTCGAAGCGGCCATTCCTGTTGTTGCCAAAACATCATTTCCTGGCGTACAGAGCAAATGTAAACCTGCTTGCGTAGGTTGTTCAGTATAATTTAAGACATCGGCTATTGGGGCGTTTCCACCTTTTTTGGCTGCACCCGCCGACTTGATAGCGTCAGTAATCAATCCATCTTTAATATTACCAACCGAAGGATTCATATCGAAAGTTGCTCCTACGGCTGCTGCTTGGTCGGAGTATTCTTTCATTAAATCGGCAAATTTTTGAGCTTTAGGTTCATCAGCACAGCGATTGATTAATTCTTGCTCAACACCGCAAAGCTCCGGAAATTCAGCTAAAAGCGTTGTTCCGCCCAAGCTTACCATAATATCAGATAAATGTCCGATTGCTGGGTTGGCAGAAATTCCCGAAAAACCATCTGAGCCACCGCATTTCAAACCAATAGTAAGTTTGCTGATTGGTGCTGGCTGACGAGTTTGTTTATTGATTTCTATAATTCCTTTGAATGTCTCACGAATGGCGTCTGACATCATTGTATGTTCAGAACCATAAGTTTGTTGGTCGAAATATAAAATTGGACGGTCGAACAGTGGGTCACGTTTTAAAACTTCAGCTTTTAGATAATCAATTTGAGATTTTTGACAACCTAAACTTAGAACCGTTACGCCCGCTACGTTGGGATTTACAATCATTCCTGCAAATAAATCGCAGAGAGCATCGGTATCTTGATTTGTTCCGCCACAACCAGTTTCATGTGTCAAGAATTTGATACCATCAACATTTTGAAATATATGCGTAGGCGAAATTTTGATTTTTTCGCTACTTGGGTCGGCCAAAGAAATTGTTTCAAGAGCTTTGGTATTCCCCGAATGAAAGGCAGCTAATAAATCTCTTACTTGATTACGATAAATTTCTGGCTGAGAATAACCTAATTCACGCTCGAAAGCATCTTTTATAATTAAAATATTCCGGTTTTCGCAAAAAACTAAAGGGACAACCAACCAAAAATTACGAGTTCCAACACTGCCATTGGCTCGGTGATAACCATTGAAAGTTTTGCTTTTCCATGATTCAACATCGAATGGAGTCCATGCTGGTGCTGGTTGGCGTTTTTCTACCGAATAGGGGTCTGATTCGTGTTTGAGATTGAAAGTTGTTATTTGTGCCCCACGTTTGATTGGCTGCGTAGCATTTCCTACCAAAACGCCGTACATGGTCACGTGGTCGCCTACCGATAAATCTTCAGTAACAAATTTATGTTTTGCCTCAATATCGTGTTGAATTTCGTAACTTTCATTGTCGCAAGTTACAATTTCACCAGCCTTTAGGTTTTGTAAAGCAACAATTACGTTGTCGTTTTTATGTAGTTTTAAAACAGTGTGCATAGGAATAGTTTAATTTTGTTTACTTTGTTGAAAATGTTTATCCATTGTTGAAAGGTGTAAGTAGAAAATCAAACTATTTGTGACTTTTCAATTTCTTGCAACAATTTTTAACAATTGGTAAATTATAGGTTGAATAATTATTTTAGCAAATGTAAAGCGTTTTATTTTTTGTTCCAGTTTTGAAAAGTAATTTTGAAGGATAAAAGTGGCATTTTTAGCCCAATTATCAAAAAAATATTAGAATTAAGTTATTTTTCATATAAAAGTAAGATTGAAAAATGTTGCATTGTTGTTTTTTTGATTGCACATTGTTTAACAACTATCTACAACAATTTTTAAACCATTTGAAACAAATCTAAACATAAATTAAAAATGTTTCGTCTTAACAACAAAGTAGCCATCGTAACGGGAGGTGCAAGTGGTATCGGACTTGCTATATCTAGACTTTTTGCTCAACAAGGGGCAGTTGTACATATTTTGGAGCTAAATATCGACCAAGCCGAGCGTGAAGCCGATCTCATCAATGCCAATGGCGGAGAAGCCTATTTTCATAAAGTAGATGTCTCGAAACAGAAAGATGTGAAAAAAGTAATCGACAAAATAGCGAAAGAAAATGCGATTGATATTTTGGTAAATAATGCAGGAATCGCCCACGTTGGAACGGTAGAATCAACAACCGAAGAAGATTTAGACAGAATTTACAATGTAAATGTAAAAGGAACTTATAATTGTCTTCATTCGGTTATTCCTTACATGAAAGACCGAGGTGGCGTAATTCTAAATGTGGCTTCTATTGCAGCAACTGTTGGTATTCCAGATAGATTTGCCTATTCGATGTCGAAAGGAGCGGTTTATACCATGACGTTGCAGGTTGCAAAAGATTATCTTAAATATAATATTCGTTCCAATAGTATTTCGCCAGCTCGTGTACATACGCCATTTGTTGATGGTTTTTTGAAGAAAACTTACCCCGGTAAAGAAAAGGAAATGTTTGATAAACTTTCAAAAACCCAACCAATCGGACGAATGGCAAAACCCGATGAAATTGGCTCATTGGCGGTTTACCTATGCTCTGATGAGGCAGCGTTTATTACAGGTTGTGATTACCTAATTGATGGTGGTTTCGTGAAATTGAATAATTAATTTGTGGGGCGAACCGAGCGACGGCGGCCGACGCTCGGTCGCATCCTGTTCGCCGATATAATTGCTGTTAACAACTTGTAAAAGAATAGCAATTTTTAAGCTTTTTCTCAAAAAATCAACTAATTTGCTATTAAAAACATCTAAAAATACATGAAAAAAATATTTTTGCTTGGAGGTTTTCTACTTATTATCAATTTTGTGTTTGCACAAGGAATTGTGTTTGAACCTACAATTGAGGCCGCTTT
Organism: Cytophagaceae bacterium; assembly: GCA_027486845.1. Classification (GTDB taxonomy): domain Bacteria; phylum Bacteroidota; class Bacteroidia; order Cytophagales; family Spirosomataceae; genus Emticicia. The sequence continues at coordinate 2,501 of JAIXOL010000068.1, read as the reverse complement.
TCAGAAAGCGAAAGCTTCGGGAAAGAAGGTCTTTGTAGAATGCTATTCGCCAAAATGCCCAGTATGTATGAGTTTAGAGCCAACACTCAAAAATTCCGAAGTAGGCAAATTTTACAATCAAAATTTCGTGAGTTTCAAACTCAATGTTGAAGATGCTAAACAAGTGGCTTTCTTGAACAAAAAGAATATTTATTTGCCAGGTTTTCCATTGTTTTTCTACTTTGATAAAGACCAAAATCTCATTCATAATACCGACCCAACCAATACTCCAAAAGATTTTATTAAACATGCTCAAACAGCTCTTGACCCTAATCAACAAACAGGTGGTTTTTGGAAGAAATTTCAAGCGGGCGATAGAGATGTAAATACAATGGTTGGTTTGGCATATTATTTACGTATTACGCAAGATACACTTAAAAACAAGCAAGTAGCCGATGCACTTTATGCAGCGTATCCAAAAGACCAACTTGGCGATAAATTTAGTTGGGCCATCATGAAGAAGTGTATCATGGATTTAGATAATGGATTTTCGCAATTTTGGCTCAAAAATTTGGCAATTGGCGGAAAATACGAGGCCGCAGAAGGTCATGCGGGGCAAGAAGGAAATGCTCTCGGACGATTATTGCAATTAGAGATTTTCTCATCAAAAGCATCGACCTATTCTCTGGCCAAAGTAAATACACTCAAGCGTTACATGGAGTTATTGGGTGCGGGACCCTACGTTACAGCAAATACTTGGCAAATAGAATGCCCAGCTTTGCTGCGTGAAAAAGGACAAGATGTGGCTTTTAATTTCTTGAAAAACTTAATTAATTCCCAAACTCAACCTCAATTACTGGTTTATTACGTTACGTTCTACAACAACACATTCCCCGATGGGAAATTTGCAGCTGAAGTCCGACGATGGCTATCTTCTGCTCGGCCACAACTCAAAACAGAGCAAGAGATAGCTAATCTAAACTACGAATCTGCTCGTTTATATCAGAAATCAGGTGATTTAGCTAATGCTAAAAAGGAAATTACTGCTGCAAAAACCAGCATCACTGCCGCAAAAGTAAAGGTAACTGACCCGAATCTCAAGAAATTGGTAGCTTCAATCGAAACAAGTATCAATAAATTGGTTGGAGAATTAAAATAAAAAGTCAACGGACGACAGTCCACATTAATATAAAATCATCAAATTTTAAATTTTGACTATGGAGCAGAACGCTGCCCATAGTTTACTTTCGACTATAAAATAATGACTCTTTTTAACGTATATCCTCTTTACGACATCGAGCCAGTTAAGGCTCAAGGTTCTTATCTTTGGGACAAGAACGGACAGGAATATCTCGACCTTTATGGTGGTCATGCAGTTATTTCGGTGGGACACACGCATCCATATTATGTACGAAAAATTACGCAACAATTAAAAAATATAGGTTTTTATTCAAATTCAGTTAAAATTCCTTCGCAAGAAGAATTGGCCGATAAATTGGGTAAGCTTTCGGGTTTGAAAGATTATTCTTTGTTTTTGGTCAATTCGGGGGCGGAAGCTAACGAAAATGCCTTGAAATTGGCCTCTTTTTATAATGGCAGAACGAAAGTAATTGCTTTCTCGAAAGGTTTTCACGGACGTACATCAGCAGCGGTTGCAGTAACTGATAATCCGTCGATTCAAGCACCAATCAACTTTGCTAATCACGTCCAGATTTTACCTTATAATGATGTAGAAGCTTTAAAAAAAGCGGTTGATAACGAAACTTGTGCGGTTATCGTTGAAGGTATTCAAGGTGTGGGAGGAATAAATGTTGCTACTGATGAATTTATGAAAGCCATTCGCAAGGCTTGCGATAAAACTGGGGCGATTTTTATCCATGATTCAGTACAATGTGGTTATGGTCGTTCGGGAAAATTCTTCACTTTCCAACACAGTGGCGTAAAACCCGATATTATCACAACGGCCAAAGGTATGGGAAATGGCTTCCCGATTGGTGGGGTGTTGATTTCTCCAAAATTTGAAGCAAAACACGGAATGCTTGGTACAACTTTTGGTGGAAATCATTTGGCTTGTACGGCCGCAAATGCAGTTTTGGATATTATCAAAAAAGAAAAATTGATTCAAAACGCAGCCAATATCGGCGATTATTTCATGGAAAATCTCAAAGGAATTGCAGGAATAAAAGAATTACGTGGACAAGGTTTAATGATAGGGATCGAGTTTGAAAAACCCGTTGGGCCAATCAGAAATGCTATGCTTTTTGAACATAAAATATTTACTGGCGTAGCAGGAACGCACACAATGCGACTTTTGCCAAGCCTCGCCATGACTATTAAAGAAGCAGATATTTTCTTAGATGCTTTGAAGAAAGTTTTGGCTTAATGGATAATGTATAATTGAAAATGAGGCTGTCTCAAAAGGGCAGTCTCTTTTTTATTTGCAGATTTATTTGTAACTTAGGGTTATGAAACATCCAAGAAATCGGGTCGTTTTTAAGACCTACACCCCTAATCAAATAAGT
>JAIXOL010000013.1 GCA_027486845.1 Cytophagaceae bacterium | reverse complement strand
GGTCCAAATCCAAAAATTAATTGGTCTTTTGCTGGTATTGGTGCTGCAGCCGCAATCACTGCTGGATTTTTCCATCGCCCAGCCAATCGAGCCTTGAAAGAAATCGTTGATATTTATAACGAAGAGATTTACTTTCAGCCAATTAGGAGAAAGTAAGACTCATAAATTATTCCTTAACTTCATAAAATAGGTATTGTTTACTTCACAACAGTTCATTACTCACCTTCAAATGAGGTACAAAACGAAAATCTTTGAGATTGTAAGAGCGTAATTCGATTTCGTAGAAACGTGCCGTAGCCGCAATAATCATATCGGGTATTTTGGCTTGGTGAGATAGTTTATAGGTAGAAAGTAGCTGTGTGGCATCTTTCATGATTTTTTGCTGAATGGGCAATAGTAAAAATTGTTGCAAATCTTTCTTAATTTTTTCGAGTTCTTTGCCATTCAATGCACCCTGTAATAGTTCCATTTCGATGATAGAATTAATACAAAGATTGTCTTTACCAATTTGTTCAATAAAATTGACAACTTCTGGCTTTCGGCGAGTATAGTCAATCAAGATACAAGTATCAACCAAGATTATTTCCATTCTTCAGTACGGAGTTTGCGTACATAATCAGCACTGCTTTCGATATTCGAGAATGGTTTGGCATCAATTTCTTTATTTGGATGAATGCCATAATCAATCTTTTGTGCAAAATCACGGGCATTGATTTTCTTGGGCTTTTGCTCTTGAAAACTCACTTTCAAATATTTCAAAATACCTTTCAAAGCTTTCTTTTGCTCCGTATTTACTTCCAATATTAATGTTGTCATTGGCCTATTTATTTTTAGCAAATATAAATTAATTTCGATGCTTCTCCAAATTCATAAATTATTCCTCACAGGAATAATTTAGTCCAAATAAAATTTGACAATTTAAAGATTAAATATGACTTTTGAACCAACAAACAGCTGCAGAAGTTTGGAGTTTTTAATTTTAACTTTTAAATTTTAGAAATTATGCAAAGTTTAGAATTAAATGGTTTACAAGAATTGAACCAAGAAGAATTAGCAAATATTGATGGTGGTGGAATACTTGATGACATAGCCAAAGGATTCGGCAAGTATGTGTTCAAACTCACAGATAATGGCACACTAATAGATGGAATCAAAGGAAATACAAACATAGACTGTTATATTTTTGGTAAAAAGATTTTTTAATCCTAATGAAGCGGTTTAAAAACCGCTTCATCTTTTTTTATTTCAATATGAGCAGTTTAAAAATATCTCTCCTTGTTGCTTTTTTATGCCATTTTTTTTGCACAAAAGCACAAATACTCATTAAAGAAAAAGAATCAGACCAAAATATTCCGTTTGTTGAACTCCGAGATTCTGGCGGAAGAATACTTGGCATGAGTGATGAGAATGGCATTATATTGCAAGAAGTGATTGATAAAATCGCAAAAATAGATTTGAATGAGGTTTCTTTTAGCCATATCAGTTATCAAACAATTAAACTTCAAAAACAACAATTTCTAAATTCAAAGTTTATCACTTTATCAAGAAACACAATTGTTTTAGACGAAGTAATAGTATCACCTAATAAGGTAAACTATTCTTTTCTTTTAGTAAAAGGATATTATAGAACATACAATATTATTGATACCCAACCAAAATCTTATACCGAAGGTATTGTAGAATACCTTTATCCAAATAATTCCAAAGATGATATCCTGATAAGACGACTTCAAGAACGTTCATTTTTACTTTTGGCAGGAAAAACAATGCCAACACTTATGAATATAAATATTGTTGGACCAAGAGTTCCAGATATGAATCTGACAAATGAAAATGAAACAAAAACTTACAGCTTTTTTGATAATGAGAACAAAAACTATTTTTTATTGGCAAAACAAGATATATTGAAAATTAGAAAAATACCTTTAAAAAATGGGGAGTACGCAATCCTACAAGAAATAGCCTATCTTAGCCCTGAAGAAAAAAAGACAATAAAACGTTTTGGAAATGAAGCCCTCCACGAATATCATAACGAATCTTCAGTTTACAAAACCAATGATTCGACTGCTATTTCGTTAGAAAATCTGCTCTATCACAAAGAGATTAGAAAATTTAAGATGAAAGGCAAAAACGATGAGCGTTTTCAAGATGTGGAAGATATTGGCGAATTCTTTGTCGAAAAAATTGAGTTTATACAAGAAAAACCCAAAGGGTTCAGTAGATTTAGCGGTTTTAATGGAATCAGTAATTACGATTACAAATTTTGGGAAGATATTACGAATAACAAACTTTATAAACCTTTACCTGATGCCATACTAAATTCATTGAACAACAGTTTAGTAGAATTAAAAAACATTTCCCGATGACAATGATTAGATTATCTGTTTTTCTATTGTTGATAACGGTTAATAGCCAAGCCCAACAAATGACATACATTAAAAATGGGGAAGTCTCGTTGAACAAAGAGATAATTAAACGCCCACGGGAATTAAAAAAGATTCTTGAAAAACAAAATTCTCAAGAACTCATGAAAGTTTACAAAAAGTATGTTTGGAAAAAGCGTTCTGCTCAATTTTTCTCAGCCGTAGCGGGACTGGGGCTTGTATCAGCCGTTGAAGATGAGTTCGGTCCAAATCCAAAAATTAATTGGTCTTTTGCTGGTATTGG
>JAIXOL010000004.1 GCA_027486845.1 Cytophagaceae bacterium | reverse complement strand
CCTTTGCTTTGAACTCCGAACTAAAATTCCTGCGTTTGTTTTTACCCATTGTTTTGTTTGTTTAGACAGAGTGATTATTCAATTATCTTGCCTGTCTAAATTTTGGGGTACATTATATTTTGGTGTTTTGAAAATATTTAAACCTATGAGTTTTTGGGAAACCTCACGATTTTGGTGAAAAATTAGTTTTATAAAGTAACAACCTATACTTCATTGATAAATGGAGCGGACACTTCATCATAAATACATAGTAAAGGAACAGAAGGATGGTAAGCAAACTTACGTGTTAAGCTACGATTGAATATAACGTCTAAGAAAGAATGATGACGAGAAACCATCACCAGCATATCGGCACGATGAATTTCTAAAAACTCCTTAATTCCTTTTTCAACATCAGCATTTTTTATATAAAAGTCATTAACTTTTATATCCTCGAAATAATTATGGTATTTGTACTTTGCCAATCCATCTATTTCATCGGCTGATTGATTATCATTCAAAACTGTCAGGAGAGTAAACTGAACATCTTTTTGAGCAAGTAAATCTTTGAGGTTGTCAAAAACTTTTAAATCGCTCACCTCATTATAATCAACGGCCATTACCACATTTTTGAGTGGCCTAATTGGCATATTGTTTGGAATAATAAGTGAATTAACCTTTACATTACGTACAACATCGGTGGCTACACTACCAAATAATAGATTATTGCCTGCACCACTTGCTCCCAAAACAACTAAATCATATTGATTAGTTTGGTTTAAAATCTGAATAGCACTTCCTGCTGAAATAGGCATATATTCAGTCTTAAACGTATGTTGCGACGCATTATCAAAGTGTTGTAAACCTTTCAAGAAACTTGACATTAGGTTTTCAGAGTTCTTTTTTAAGTCGTCCAAAACATACATCGCAATTTCGGGTTCGAAGTTGGTTGTGTAAGTATTTAATAACGTAAACTCACAGGCGGTATCATCAAGCATAGCCAAAGTGTAGTGAATAGCACTTTCAGATGCTTTGGAAAAATCGGTTGGAAGTAGAATCTTTTTCATAATAAAAATAATTTTAAATTAATGAAACAAATCTAAATTTCCACTACAATCAAAGGTATGACTGGCCTTTAAAGCGACTATGAGAGAAATCAGTTTATAGATATAAACCCTAAAAAATTCGTCTTGCAATCTCACTATTGAGTGTTTTGGCTATTTCTTGAGTACTAAATTCAAGTTTCAATCCTTTAGGTTGGTCAATTACATCTTCGAGTAGAAAAATAACCACCTTGGTAATTCCAGCTTTACTTTCAATACCAATTTGGCGGTCAAATGCCTTCCAGTCGGCAATTAATTTCAGGTGGCGTTGTGAAACTTTATCTTCAATTACTTTAAATAAAAGTTTTTGAGAAACCTCATCTTGCTTGAAAATGTCCGATTCGAGCAGAAAACGCTTTTGTTTCAAATCATATATTTCCCAATCTTGAGTTTCGCAACAAGGTGTATTAACGATTTTGCAATTTCCTGCTTTCTGAAAAAAACCAAGTAGGTCGTTTTGGACAGACGTCACATAAGTCATTTTATAGAAATAATGAAAAGATGCAATGTCAAGACATTCATTATCCCCATCACAGGTGCCGAAAAATGTCATTCCCGACAGCCAATCGTTGACATAATTTTGAGCCGTAGTATCGCTCAAACCGCTTATTACTGCATGGCTAGTTTCCCATGTACAGTCAAATTCTTTATAATATTCAGTATATTTTACATTTTTGACGGAAATTGAGGTATTTTTATTCTTGAAGATTTGAATTTCGGGAAGATTCAAAAACGCACTTTGTGGCTGTGCAGATGTTTCAGAATATGAAAAAAATAGCACTAACATAATATTGATTAGTACTATCGTGTAAACGCACTTTGAACCTGTTTGTTTCATAAATAGCTTTGATTTATAAAACAAAAGTCTGCAAAAGTTAAACAAAATATGTTGAGAAAAATCATCCAATTATATGACATTAATCATCTTTTTTATCTTTCAATTCAGGACTTTTCACTGGATTATCAAACAACATTCTAACCGAAGGCGTGTAAGTATCATCGTATTGACCATCTTTGGTTGCCCAAATGAATGCAGCCAAAAATCCGCCTGCTACCAAAATTGAGGCTACTGCTAAAAAAAATAAGATACTCATAGTGTTAATTAATTTTAGTACAAGTAACCCAACTTGTGCATATTTGTGCGAATAAGTCGGGAGACTTATTCTTTTAAAGTTTTTTAAAATAGGCAAATAAATGAGTAAGTCCGACCGCAAAAAGCACTACCGAAATCGAACTTAATGGCATAAAAATGGCTGCTAAAACTGGTGAAAGTTCTCCAGTAACCGCCCAACCGATACCTATAAAATTATAGACCAACGATAATATAAAACTTGCTTTCACGATATTTAGTGAAGTCTTGCTAAACTTCAGAAAATCAGCCAATTGTTCAAATTTTGAAGCATCTAAAATAGCATCACAAGCAGGTGAAAACACCTTAATATCTTCACTGATTGCAATACCAACATTGCTTTGTCGCAAAGCACCAGCATCGTTTAGGCCATCCCCAATCATCAAAACATGATTGCCTTTTCGTTGTTCATTATTGATAAAATTGAGTTTATCTTGTGGTTTTTGTTTAAAATGAATCGTATTTTCTTTGAAATGAGGTGCTAACTTTTCATTATCAGCATCATTATCGCCCGAAAGAATAAAAAGTTTGAAATTTTTGCCAAGGTTATTTAGTATAGTTTGCCAATTTTTTCGGAAAACAGATTCAATAACAAAATATCCTATCAAAATTCCATTGATTTCAAGAAATGAGTGAGTATGTTTTACTTCTTCATTGAGTGCTGATTTGATAAAACCACCTTTGCCGAGTCTTACTAAATTTCCTATAATACTGGATTCTATACCTTCACCTTGAAATTCTTTAAAATAATCAATCGGAAAGGCGTTGAAATCTTTGATTTTCAGCGAATTAGCAATGATTTTACTCAAAGGATGAGTAGATTGTATGGTTAGTGTCTTTACAAGTTTCATTTCAAATTCGCTTAATTCGTAACCAATAAAACTCACCTTCTCAGAGTTACCCTCAGTCAAAGTGCCTGTTTTATCAAAAATAATTTCGTTCACTTCATTGAGCAACTGAATCACACCTTGATTTTTTACATAAAACTTATTCCGTCCAAAAATCGCCATTGTTGTTGACATCGTGAAGGGCATTGAGAGCGTCAATGCACACGGACAAGCCACCATCAAGACAGCAGTAATTGAATTCCAGAAAAGACTTGGTTGAAAAATTGCCCAATAAAGACCCGCAATAATTGCAATTGTAAATGTGATTGCCGTAAAATATTTACTAAACAAATTGGCCATTTCGGTTGTAGGTATTACTTTTTCTTTAGTAAATGCTTCATTGTTCCAAAGTTGAGTCAAATAACTCTGCGAAACTGGTTTCTGAACAATCAACTCTAACCGCTCACCTTTTTGACGCCCACCTGCATAAAGAATATCACCCACATTTTTACTTATGGGGTCTGACTCGCCAGTTACGAAACTATAATCAATCATTCCTTTGCCCTTAGAAATAATGGCATCTGCAGGAATCAATTCTTGGTGATGAATATAAATCGCATCTCCTTTTTTGAGTTCCATTACATTCATAAATGATGTTACATTTTCGCGTAAAACCTTAACAGCTAATGGAAAATACGATTTATAGTTCCGCTCAAAAGAAAGGTAATTATAAGTAATCTGCTGCATCCATTTCCCAACCAACAAAAAGAAAACTAAACCTGCCAAACTATCATAATATCCCGCCGAATCATTAACAAAAGTTTCATAAACACTCCGACAGTAAAGCGTTATGATAGCCACAGCAATCGGAATATCTACACTAAAAACATCGGTTGTTTTCTTGATATTTTCTTTAAGCGAAATCCATGCCCCGTTCAAATAATCAGAAGCACCATAAAAGAAAACAGGCAATGAAAGCATAAAATTGAAGTATAAAAAAAACTTTTGATAATTTGCATCAATGCTATTTTCGAGGTCTAGATGAAAGTATTCGGGAAAACTCATCATCATGATATTTCCCATACAAAAACCAACAACACCTATTTTCAGAATCAAATTACGTTGAGTAGTGTTTTTTTGTTGCGGTTTGTTGGCACTTTCTAAATTTAGCAATGGTTCATAACCTAAAGTAGCCAGCAATTCAACGATTTCTTTCAAACTAACCTCAACAGGATTATAGCTTAAGGAAAGTTCTTTCTTAATAAAATTAAGTCTTGAGGAAATTACCCCCTTTCTGACTTTGTTAAAATTTTCGAGTAACCAAACGCATGAACTACAATGTACGGATGGCACATAAAAAGTGACTTTATTCAAATTTTCTGACTGATAATCAAGCAATTGAGCCTCAATCTCCCTTTCTTTAAGATAACTATATTTACCCTCGAAATTCTTAGCTTTTAAACTTATACCAGCATTGTGATTGAGTTCATAATAGGTACAAAGATTATTGTCTTGCAAAATTTCAAATACAATTTGACAACCGTGACAACAAAAACATTTGTCTTCGATTGCAATCGAATCATCGGGGCATTCGTCGCCGCAATGAAAACATATTAATTTTTCATGAACTTCCGCTAACATAATCATTATATCACCTTTTGTGGTTCGATTTTCATAAAATCATTCATACCTTTTCCCAAATTATTTTGTCTTTCAAGCGACCAATAATTGGTAAAAGACGATTCAAGCCATGTTTTACCTGACTTTCTAAATACTGAGATTTGAATCCCCATATTTTCCCAAAACGAACTTTCAACCTCCGAGACTTTCATTTCTGGCAAAATCACAAAGCCTTCAATAGCTTTTTTATGCACAATGTCACTCAACTTAAAATCGTGACAAGCATTGCTCATTTCTTCGCCTTGATTATAAATTTCGAGGCGAAGAAAAGGGTAAATTTCATTGAAATGCCTGATCAAATCATTTGCTTTTATTTCAGGTTTTACAAAAAGTTTCATTGATTTTCCATAATTAAAGATTGGAGTTTGGGGAAATCTATTTTTATATCAAACAACGGTCAAAATTGAAAAACTTTCATTGCTAATCAATTTTTCAGTGTTTGTATCACCAAAGAATCGCTCGAAAATATTGTGTTTTCTCGGTAAGGTAATTATTAAATCAGCATGGTTTAATATTGCAAAATCTAAAACTGATTTAGGGAAATCCTGACCTTCAGTTATTGTGTAAGTATGTGGAACATTTTTTAATAATCCTCTGAGTTTTAAGGCACTATCTTTGGCAGATTCTGATTCTTCGGTAATTGTACAAATATTCACGACCAAGTCTAAATCTCGAAGAATATTGACCGTTTTACCCAAAACTTTGGCATCAATTTCAAACAGAAGGTCAATACCCAAAACGGCATTCTGAAATACAGTATACTTTGCTTTAGGCGGTACTATCAGCATTGGAACTTTGTTATGATGAAGCATCGAGGTAGCCAAACTACCAAAATATCGACTTCCCAAAGGTGAGTCGCCCACGCTTCCCATAACCAATAAATCAGCCTTGGTCTCTTCCAAAACTTCAGATAAAGAATCAATAACTAAACCTTCTTTTACTAAAATTTCAATTTCTAAAACTGACGAAAACTTCTTAATCAAGCGAGTTTTTAGGCGTTTGAGCATAAATAGGCTATGCTTTTCTAAATCCTGAGCCGAAACCGCCAGCATACTCATTTCCGAATCAAGCGGCATCAAATAACGATACGCATGAAAAAGAATAAGTTTTGCTCCAGTCTTGATAGCTGTTTGAGCAGCCGTTTGGGCAGCTTTTCTTGAACCTCTTGAAAAATCAGTTGCAAATACGATGGTTTTCATAAAGAAGTAAGTTTTGATAAATCTGCTATATTTCTGCGATACAAATTTTGACGTTTTGCAGCTCAATAAATATGACTAATATCATAAGTAAATATGATATTGATAAAACACTAAACATCCGAAGAGAAATTTTTATCTTTGAATCCAAGTATTTATTTGAAATACTGACATAAATCATATTTTCGCACTTTACTAAAACCATAACTTGCACGATGAATGCAACCAATATTTCAATTGCTGAAAACGACATGCTAAATCAGGTAGAAGCTATTTTTCAATTTGCAACTGAAGCCATACTTATTACAGATAATCAAGGGAAAATTATTCGAGTGAACCCAAGCACCGAAATAATGTTTGGCTACGCCGCAGATGAATTTATTGGTCAGCCAATTGAAATATTGATACCGAGTCGCTTGACAGAAAGGCACATAAAGCATCGCAAAAATTTTTCGGAGTGCCCGCATGCTCGTTCGATGGGTGCAAATCTTGATTTGTTTGCGAAAAGAAAAGATAATTCAGAATTTCCAGTCGAAGTCAGCTTAAGTCCCTACAGTAATAGTAACGGAAGTTTTGTAATTGCCTTTATCATAGATATTACTATTAGGAAAAAGGCTGAAAATCAGCTAATTGCATACAAAGCTGAACTTGAGAAAGAAGTTGAAGAACGCACAATGATTCTGAAAGAAGCGATTCAGAAACTCGAACAAACAAAAGACGAACTCGATAACTCGCTCAAACGTGAACGTGAAGTAAACTCAATGAAATCAAGGTTTATTTCAATTGCTTCGCACGAGTTTCGCACGCCACTATCTACAGTTTTATCATCACTTTCGTTGGTAGATAAATATTCTGCCTTACAAGATGAAGAGAAACGATTGAAACATATTGGCAGAATTAAATCCTCGGTAAGAAATTTGACCGATATCTTGAATGATTTCTTGTCGCTAAACAAACTCGAAGAAGGCAAAGTAATGCTCAACATTGAATCGTTTAATCTTAACGATATGATTGAAAATCTGATACAAGAATTGCAAGGAATTACGAAAACAGGACAAAATATTATTTTATCTTTTACCAAAAGTGACAGTTATTTGGTAAATCTTGACAAAAAACTTATTCGTAATATTATCATTAATTTAGTATCAAACGCCATCAAGTTTTCACCCGAAAACACAAACATTACTATCAGTTTCAACTTGTCCAAAAGCGAAGTTATACTAGGCGTTGCCGATCAAGGAATCGGTATTCCTGAAACCGACCAAAAGCATTTATTCGAGCGTTTCTTTAGGTCGAGCAATGCGGGCGAAATACAAGGTACAGGACTTGGTTTGAGTATTGTTGCTCACTATGTAAATCTGCTCAGAGGCACAATTACTTTTAAAAGCAAAGAAAATAAAGGCACTTCATTTTTTATTAACCTTCCTCGAAATTTATAGAATCCCATGAAAAAGATATTACTCATTGAAGATAATACTGAAATCAGAGAAAATACAGCAGAGATTCTAGAACTAGCTGATTATCAGGTAATAACTGCTGAAAATGGTCGTGTAGGAGTTGAAAAAGCTCATCACGAAAAACCAGATTTAATAATCTGCGATATCATGATGCCAATCATGGACGGGTATAGTGTGCTACATTTACTCTCTAAAACGCCCGATACGTCCAATATTCCATTTATATTTTTAACTGCCAAAGCCGACCGTTCGGATTTCAGAAAAGGTATGGAAATGGGTGCTGACGATTACATTACCAAACCTTTTGATGATGTAGAATTACTAAATGCAATCGAAAGTAGATTGAAAAAAGTAGAGCTCTTGCAAAAAAATTATACACAAGATTTAGTCGGACTTGATGAACTTATCAGCGATGCTGGTGGCGACCAAGAACTTAAACGCCTACTTGAAAGTCGAGAGGTAAGAAGTTATAAAAAGAAAAGTGAAATTTTCAGAGAAGGTGATTATCCCCTCTATTTGTTCTGCATTATCAAAGGAAAAATCAAGACCTTCAAGACCAACGATGATGGTAAAGATTTGATTATAAACATTTACGACAAAAATGACTACCTTGGTTATGTAGATTTACTGCAAGAAAACAATTACACTGAATCGGCAGCGGCTATGGAAGATTGTGAGATTTGTCTAATTCCAAAAAATGAATTTTATATTCTTGTACATAAAAATCGACATGTGGCTCAGAAATTTATTCAGCTACTTTCAAATAACGTTAAAACCAACGAAGAACAATTGCTCAAATTGGCTTATAACTCGGTAAGAAAACGAATTTCGGAGGCTTTGATAAAATTTCATAACCATTTGGTAAAAGAAGGAACAGCCGGCCATAACATGAAAATTAGTCGAGAAGACCTTTCAAATGTAGCAGGAACATCGCTCGAAACTGCCATCAGAACTCTTTCAGATTTCAAAGATGAAAAACTAATAGAAATCGAATCAGGGAAAATTAAGATTTTGAATTTGGAAAAATTGAAAAGGTTAAAGAATTGAGTTATCATTTTTTCAAAGGAGGCCTTCGCTTTGAGCCAAGGCTTCCTTATTTACACTTGTCATTTTTTTGCCAAAATATCGCTAACAACTTTAAAATAAACCCTTAGCATCAGTCATTTTGAGGATTTAATTTATGATAATAGATATACGAAACTCCTAAAATCGCCAAAACTACCAAAGGAAAAAATGTTTGTCCATTAATTCCATCAACTGCACCGTGACTGATTGTTGCAAAAATAAAATCAAAAACAAAACCAGCGTAAGCCCATTCTTTTACTCGTTTAGGAACTTGAGGAATAATTAATGCCAAAACTCCTAATACCTTAAAAACAACCAAAGCGTTTCCAAAATATTCTGGATAACCCAAATGTCTAATACCTTCTTTTGCCAGTTCGGATTGTGAAGTCAAAGCAGGCATGAGTCCTTCAAATAAAGCGATTATTGTTGTCGCTGTCCAATAAATAATTTTGTCTTTTTTCATTTTTTTAAGCGTTTAGAAGTATTTGAATATTGATTTTTTTCATGTGCAAAAAAGCTTGTACAACTCGCGTACTTTTTTCAGGGTCAGACATTAATTTACCTAAAATTGAAGGCACAATTTGCCATGAAAGTCCAAATTTATCTTTTAACCAACCACACATACCTTCTTCGCCTCCTTCGGTAAGTTTAGCCCAATAATAATCAATTTCGTCTTGGTTATCGCAACTTATAAAAAGTGAAGCTGCTTCATTAAACTTGAATTGAGGTCCACCGTTGAGCCCCATTAATTTTCGACCATTCAAATCAAATGTGACCATCATGGTGTTTTCGGAAGTGATTTTTGAATTTTCAAAAATCGAGCAATAAAACTCAGCTGCCTCCTTCGCTTGACCATCAAACCAAAGGCAAAGAGAAATTTCATTATTCATAGTTTTTCATGATTCTGTCTAAAAAACCATATCAAAAATCGGCAGAATGCGGTTCATTAACAGATTTTGCTTTTGGGTATTAATCTTTTTTGATTTCATAACAGAGTACAGTCATTCCACAATCGAAGCCTTGTGTTAGCTTTAAAACAAGATTTTGTTTGGTAGAAAGGCTCTGAAAAATAGGCATTCCACTCCCCAATATCGTAGGATTTATGAAAAGATGATATTCATCAATCAAACCTTTGTTTATTAAAGAGGAAACAAATGACCCTCCACCATATACGATAATATCGCCACCTTCTTGATTTTTCAAGGTATTGATTTCATAGGAAAGATTTCCATTTGCCAAAACCGTATTAGACCAGTCGGCACTTTTAAGTGTTTTCGTAAAAACAACTTTATGGGTTTCGTTCATTTTCAAGGCAAAAATCTGCTCCTCGTTTTCGATTTGTGCAGCACATGACCAATGCGGGATAAACCCTTCGGCTAATTTTCGACCTAAAACGATACAATCAACTGGTTTTGTGAGAGCAATAACGTAATTTTTTAGAGCATCGTCCCAGTCCCATACCATCCAATCCATTTCAGCATTTGGGCCAGCAATAAACCCATCGACCGACATTTGTATTTGTAGTTTAAGCTTTCTCAAAGATTTTAAATGAATTTATTCAACAAAGCTACGAGTATTTTTTTTAATTTAAAATATACAAAAACGACAAATTAGTATGCTGATTGCGATTGGAAAACAAAGTAAAAGATGGTTCAAAATCAATTCTTCAAATTTTCCATTTATAAAGAAATAAAGAAAGCAGCATTAATAAATATCTCTAAGCGGGTGCATAGCTAAAATAATAAAATAAATCGAATATTTTAATTAAAAACCTGATAAACAACCACTTAAAAATTCAGAAATGACTTTCCTTGGCATCGAACTATTTTTTCAAAAAAACAAATAAAAAACTTTAGAATAACAAAATTACTCAAAGAACTTTCTGAATATAATTATCAACTACCTCACAATCAACAAACTTTTAAGTTTGGCAGCGTCCAAATATTCTCCGTGAGCTACTAATCCATAGATTTTTTGTGTAGCCGATATATTGAGCAAAGGGTTTTCGTCGAGTAATAAAATATCTGCTTTTTTACCATTACTTATACTTCCGTATTTTTCTGATTTATTCAAAAATTCAGGACCATTAATTATGGATGCTTGTAAAGCTTGTAATGGTGTTAGTCCATTTTTAACCATCAATTCCAGCTCTTGGTGAAGACCCAAGCCTGGGTAATCAAAACTATTCAAATATCCAGCATCAGTTCCAGCCAAAATCTTCACGCCCGAACGCTGCAATAATGGCAATAAAGATGCAGCTTTTTCAATTGTTCGGTGACGTATTTCGATAGCTTCTTTTGAATCTTTGGCTGCACGTTGCACTCGCCAATCATAAGTTTTACGTAAACCCGGCCCAATATATTTCAAGAAAGAATCATTTTGGTGGTCGTTTATATCTAAAAAAGCCGTTGCATAACTAATTGACAATGTTGGAGTTACGGCAGTTTTGTTTTTGGCCAAAACCTTAAATGCCGCTTGTGCAGTAATTACATCAAATTCGTTGAGGGCTTTCAATGACAAATCTCTTGATGTTAGTGTGCCATTGGCTACATGATTGCTTAGTTCTTTCTGGTTTTTGAGTCCTGCACGCAACAAGTATGTAATATGTTCAACACTACTCAAACCAGCTTCACTCACTTGCTCAATCGTAAATACGGGCGGAATATGTGCTGAAGTTTTATAACCTCTCCGCCTCGCCTCTTTAATACTGCCCATAAATATTTCGGGCTTAATTGTGTTATCAGTAATTTTTACAAAATCGACTTTTAGTTTATCGAGCGAATCAAGAGCTTTGTTTACCTCGTCCATTGTGCCAACCTCAATATCGCCGAGCCAAATTGATTTATAACCTTCGAGTTTTGGCCCAGAAGTAAAAATCGTTGGTCCTAGTAGTTTGCCATCATTCACAGCCTTACGCCATTCTAATACGCTCGGTGAAATATCAGCCGCCGCATCTCTCACAGCCGTGACTCCCATTGCGATATACAGATTCATCAAATCTTTATTTTCTTGAATCAAGCTATCCCCACCGCCAAAATGTACGTGCATATCCCATAAAGCCGGCATCACAAATTTTCCTTTTGCCGAAATCGTCTTATTAGCTTTGTATTTATTCAGTTTGGCAGTTGAGCAAACATTAATAATCTCTCCTTTATCGACAATAACTACCTTATCATTAGTCAGTTTACCTGTCCGAATATCAATAATATTAGCATTTGTGATTACCAAATCGACTTTACTTTGAGCAATGCAAAGAGAATTAATAAATAAAATAAGGATATTCGTTAGGATAGTTTTTTTCATGTTTTCGATTGCTTTAATTGCTACAAAAATAATGTAAAAAAACATCGCCATTTCTTGACGATGTTTTCTTGAAAAATATTATTTCGCTGAAAATTTATACGATGTAGTCGATTGATAAACCTCATCAGGTCTCAAAACGGTAGATGGAAAATGAGGCTGATTTGGTGAATCTGGAAAATGTTGGGTTTCAACACAAAATGCCGAACGACGGCCGTAAGTAATTCCACCTTTGCCAATAATATCACCTTTTAAATGATTAGCCGAGTAAAACTGCATTCCTGGCTCTGTCGTGAAAACCTCCATTAATCTACCCGTTTGCGGCTCGAAAACTTCGGCAGCCAATCTTAAAACTGAGCTTGTATCAGTCAATACATAACAATGGTCATAACCACTTCCCAATATAATTTGCTCATAAGAAGTATCGTTGATTCTCTCACCTATTTTGTGTTTTTCGGTGAAATCAAATGGAGTACCTGCAACTGGTCGTAACTCACCCGTTGGAATTACAGTCGCATCAACTGGCAAGAATTTATCGGCGTGCAAAATCACCTCATGGTCAAGCACATCGGCAGCTCCATTCAAATTAAAATATGAATGATTCGTTAAATTCAAAACTGTGGCTTTGTCAGTTGTCGCTTTATAATCAATTCTTAATGTATTATCAATCTGTAAAGTATAAATTACTTCGATACTCAAATTTCCTGGATAACCTTCTTCCATATCGGCTGCCAAATAGCTTAATTTCAGAGCTGGTTCTTCACCCTCAATGACAGTAGCATTCCAAATTTTTTTATCGAAACCCTTCAAACCACCATGTAGTGCATTTACACCGTTATTGATTGGTAATGAATAAGTTACACCATCCAATTCAAAGCTACCTTTGGCAATTCTATTTCCAAATCGTCCAATAATTGCCCCGAAATATGGCACTCCTTTTAAATAAATTTCCAAAGAATCACAACCATGAACTACATCAGCAAAATTCCCATCACGGTCTGGGGCTGTCAATGAAACAAGAATTCCACCAAAATCAGAGATTTTAGCTTCCATTCCTGCTACATTTTTTAATGTATAAAGGCTTGTTTCTCTGCCATCGGGAAGCTTCCCAAAAGATTGTTTTTCGATACTCATTATATTTTATTTTTTATAGAAATGTAAAATTTGAGAAAGCAAAACTACGTAAACTTTTTCAAAACAATGACGGGTTGAGTATTGAACATTTTAATTTCTACCAAGGAGACTAACTGACATTTGACGAAATAACAACATCTAAAAAGAGTAAGTAAAAAAATGCAGCGTTACACGGTAAATTATTCTATTTTACCTTTTTGGTAAAATAGAATAATAGAATTTCAATCTTTGATATAAGTTGAGAAACATTCTTATAAAAAAGTCGCTAAAAAACTCCGATTTGTCTATCTAATCATTCAAAAATCTATTCAATTCATTAGTTTTATTTCTTTATTTACTAATAAAATATCGTTTTCGTTTTAAAAAATTTCTTTTAACCGAATATTTGTTCATTTTTACAATAAATTTCATTTTTAATTCAATCAACAACCTAACATGAAAAGAAGGGATTTTATCCAATTATCTGGTATGGGTTTGGGAGCTATGATGGGTTCTTCGATTCCCGTACTTGGGAATATGGTATCTGCTGAGCATCTACTTGAGCCAGGAGCTGATATTGCCACGAAAAAACGATTGGCTGATATTGCTCTCAACGCAACCAAATCACGAGGTGCGACTTATACAGATGTTCGTATCGGTCGATATTTGCAACAATTTGTATTTACTCGTGAAACCAAAGTACAAAACATCACCAATGCCGAATCTTACGGCGTAGGTATCAGAGTAATTGCCAACGGAACTTGGGGTTTTGCAGCAACAAGCGATGTTACGCCTGAAGGCATTGCCAAATGTGCCGAAACTGCAGTAGCAATTGCTAAAGCAAATGCCAAAATTCAGAAAGAGCCAGTAATACTCGCACCACAAAAAGGTGTTGGTGAGATAGTTTGGAAAACTCCAATCGTAAAAAATGCGTTTGAAGTTCCAATAAAAGAAAAAATAGATTTATTGATGAATGTAAACGGCGAAGCCATGAAAAATGGTGCTGGTTTTGTAACATCAAACTTGTTTTTTGTAAACGAACAAAAGTACTTCGCATCTTCAGATGGCTCCTATATCGATCAGGATGTGCATCGTATTTGGCCAACTTTCACCGTAACGGCTGTTGATAAAGCAGCTGGAAAATTCAAAACTCGTGATGCCATCAGCTCGCCAATGGGTATGGGTTATGAATACCTAGACGGTTTGGCAAGCGAAAAAATCTCAGCTCCAAATGGCTTGATTGGCTATCGAAACTCCTATGACATGGTTGAAGATGCAATCATGGCATCGAAACAAGCTCAACAAAAACTCACTGCGAAAACTGTTCCAGCAGGAAAATATGACTTGGTACTCGACCCAAATCACTTAGGTCTAACAATCCATGAGTCGGTTGGACATCCAACAGAACTTGATCGTGTATTGGGTTATGAAGCCAATTATGCAGGAACAAGTTTTGCAACACTCGATAAATGGAAAACAAAAGCTTTTAACTACGGTAGCAAACATGTAAATATTGTAGCAGATAAAACCCAGCCATATACACTTGGAACCGTCGGTTACGACGACGAAGGTGTACCTTGCAAGGAATGGGATTTGATAAAAGATGGTATTTTGGTAAACTACCAAGCTACTCGTGACCAAGTCAATATTTTAGGCGAAAATGCTTCACACGGCTGTTGCTATGCCGACAACTGGAATTCAGTACAATTCCAACGTATGCCAAATGTTTCGTTAAAAGCGGGTAAAGATAAATTGAGCGTTTTTGATATGATTAAAGGCGTTGAAAAAGGCATTTATATCATTGGTCGTGGCTCGTATTCGATTGATCAGCAGCGTTATAACTTCCAGTTTGGTGGACAACTTTTCTATGAAATTAAAAACGGAGAACTTGTAGGAATGCTTGATGATGTAGCCTATCAATCAAATACGCAAGAGTTTTGGAACTCATGCGTGCAGATTTGCGATAAAGACGATTACCGTACTTTTGGTTCGTTTTTCGATGGAAAAGGACAACCTTCACAGGTGAGTGCCGTTTCGCACGGAAGTGCCACGACTCGTTTCAATGGCGTAAACGTAATCAATACTGGAAGAAAAATTTAAACTTTGAGGCATATTTTAGGCACAAAGTAGCAAAGATACAGAGGCACAGAGTAACAAGAGTGAAAGTTTATTAGAGTAAAGAAAGTAGATGGTAAATTAGTAAAACTTTGTTCCTTTTAACCTCTGCACCTTTGACCTTTTGTGCATTTGAACCTCATTCCAAAAAAACTAAAACAAATGAATAAAATATTAACAAAAGAAGAAGCTAAAAAGATTATAGATAAGGTTTTAGCATTTTCAAAAGCAGACGAAATGAGTGTTGCTCTCAATGGAGGTCGCACTGGAAATATTCGTTATGCCCGAAATTCAGTTTCGACGAGTGGAGAGTCGTATGATCAATCATTGGCGGTTACAGCAGTTTTTGGTAAACGTTCAGGCACGGCAACAATCAACGAGTTTGATGATGCTTCGCTAGAAAAAACAGTAAGGAGAGCCGAGGAAATTGCTCGTCTTGCTCCCGAAAATCCAGAATATATGCCAATGTTGGGGCCACAAACATATATCGAAGCACCAACATTTGCAGATTCAACGGCCAATATAGACCCTGATTATCGTGCAAAAGCTGCTTTTGATAGCATAGACCCATGTTCGAAAAAAGGTTTAACTGCTGCAGGTTACATGGAAGATTCGGCAGGATATTCGGCCATGGGAAATAGTAAAGGCCTTTTTGGCTTTAACAAATCAACTTCGGTAGATTTTTCAATTACAGTTCGCACAGCCGACGGTCTTGGTTCAGGTTATGCCATTCGCGATTTTAACGATGTTTCAAAATTAAGTACCAAACAAGCGACCGAAATTGCCATGCAAAAAGCATTGGCTTCGAGTACAGCAAAAGCACTTGAGCCAGGTAAATATACTGTTATTCTTGAACCAGCCGCTTCTATAGATTTATTGCAAAACATGATGCGTAGCATGGATGCCCGAAATGCCGACGAAGGTCGTAGTTTTTTGAGTAAAAAAGGCGGTGGTACACGATTGGGCGAAAAACTTTTTGATGAAAGAGTAAATATTTATTCTGACCCAAGCAATATCGAAATTCCAACTTCTGGTTTTGGTGGCGGCGGCGGTGGCCGAATGGGTGGCGGTGGAAGCGACGGTCGTCCTCAAGAAAAAATCTCTTGGATTGAAAATGGCGTCGTGAAAAATGTATATTATTCAAGATTTTGGGCAGATAAAAAAGGAGTTAAAGGAGTTCCACCACCATCAGGTTTCATCATGGCTGGCGGCACAGAATCTTTGGCTGATTTGATAAAAGGAACTGAAAAAGGCATCTTGGTAACACGTATGTGGTATATCCGAGCAGTTGACCCACAAACATTGCTTTACACAGGGCTTACCCGTGACGGAACTTTCTATATCGAGAAAGGACAAATCAAGTTTCCTGTAAAAAACTTCCGTTTCAACGAAAGTCCGATTATCATGCTCAATAACCTTGAAGCAATGGGTGTTCCGACTCGAATTGGTGGTTGTTTAGTTCCTCCATTAAAAATTAGAGACTTTACATTCAGTAGTTTATCTGATGCGGTGTAAAATTTCATTCAATAAGCCATTGGAATTATTTTCCAATGGCTTATTGATTTTATAAAACTACAAAAATTCCACTTTACTTTTTTCTAAAAATCAGCAACTTTTCTCCAATTCCACGCATAAAATTCTCCGTGTTTACTTTCATTTTTTATGCCGTCATACAATACACCACCGTCGGTTTGATTGGTGACTTTCTGCCAATAATGCAAGTTTTTAAAGTAATCTCCGGCTAAGGTTGCCCCCGATTTTATTTCAATGGCTTTAAGTTTTTGCCCTTCGTCAATGACAATATCAATTTCGTTGCCAATACTGTCTTTAAAATAATATAAGTTGCTTTTTTCACCCATATTATATCTGTTTTTAAGTAATTCAGTTATCACTAAATTTTCAAATAAAGGCCCACGATAACTATGATATTGTAGGTCTTCGGCTTGTCGAATACCCAAAAGATTGGCAGCCAAACCTGTATCATAAAAATACAACTTTGGTGCTTTTATGATACGTTTATTGAAATTTTTATAATAAGGTTGTAAAAAATAAACAATATAACTTGCCTCCAATATACCAAGCCATGCCGCCGCAGTCTTATGGTCAATTCCTATTTCATTACCCAATTTACTAAAATTTATTTCTTGTCCAACCCTACCCGCACAAACATATAGGAACTTCTGAAACATTGCTAAATCATTAATATTTTTTAATTGTCGCACATCTCTTTCGATGTAAGTACGAATATATGATTGAAACCAAAGCCTTGGATTTAGTTTCTCATAAATAACGGCTGGGTACGAACCATAAAAAATAGATTCATTGGTTGAAAAGTTTTTGCAGGGAGTTTCTTGAATTTCTTTTAAGCAAAATGGCAGCAATTCAAGATAACCAACTCTGCCCGCTAATGATTGGGTAATTGATTGTTGAAGTAAAAAATTGTTTGAGCCACTCAAAACAAATAAAGCTTTTCGAGAATCTTCATCAACGATTTGCTGTAAATAAGAGAACAATTGTGGTGTTCGCTGAACTTCGTCCAAAACTGCACCATCAGGAAATTGACTCAAAAAACCACGAGGGTCATTGGTTGCATGTGCCAGTTCATCGGGGTTTTCTAAGGAAATATAAGGTTTTTCATCAAAAAAAGCCTTAGCAAGTGTTGTTTTTCCACTCTGGCGAGGACCAGTAATTGCCACAATTTTAAATGTCTGAGCTAATTGGTCTAATATTTCGTTTGATTTTCTTGTTACCATATTTTACATATTGGGAATTTGATTACCAATATGTAAAAGTGCCTGTTTTTTTAATTAAATACTAGAAATTCATATAGTTTTTTTGAATTTGCTTTAGAAATTAAAAAATATTGTAAAATTTCAATACTCTTAATATCTTATCGGGTAAACTAAGTAAGCCTTTTTTTTGCATGTTTTTTTATCTATCTCAATACTCCTTCTCTCCAAACTCACTATTTGGCAATTTCATTTTCTTTGTACTTTGATTGAGGTTAAAAGAAAGATTCAATAAAAAAATGTTCGTTTCTTGAATGTAGTTGGTTGTAGTATAAAAATTTGTTCCTAAAGTGCTTATTCTTTGCTGGTTTACAGCCATTTTTCCTAACGCTGCATTTTGCCATTGTAGCGTTAAGTTGATTTTATTTTCTTTAAAACCTTTTTTGACCGAAAAATTTGGTTGATAAAACCTTGAATCTGAACCTTGTGCGGTATTTCTGGCCGACAAATAAGCCACATTCAATTGCATACTCAACGAAGGCAAAATTTGATAACTAATATTACTATTAACCGAATAAACCCATCCTCTACTATCAACAATCACACTTTTATCAAACAAATTTCCCTTTATTTTGAGATAATAAACATTTCCACCCACAAATATTTTTAGTTTATTGATGGGTGAATACGTTACACCTAACTCTGTTCCTATCAAACGTGCATTGCCCGCATTGGTATAAATTCGATTCAAAATTGTGTCGTTTCGAACACTATTTACTCGATTTACAATATCGGTGATTTGTTGGGTATAAACATTCAAATACAATGAGGTTTTCTTTAGGTCTTTTGTAATTCCTGCCTCATAAATTCCAATAAATTCGGGGCGTATATTTGGGTCTCCTTGTTCTAGTGTTTCGCTATGTTCTCTTTCTGGATACGGATTTAACTCATTGTTGGTCGAACGCTGCACTCTTCGACTGTACGCCAATTTTACTCGTAAATCTTTGCCCAAATCATATAAAAAATTGGCTGAAGGAAATAAATTTGAAAGTTTTAAAATTGTTGATTCAGACCCTCTGCTTTCCGTAAATTCTCTTAATGCATTTTCGTAGCGTAAACCTGCCGAAAACTCCAGTCTTTTGTATTTACCTGCATATTGAGAATAAAGAGCATGAATTTTGTTGAGTACCGAAATCTCCGCCGAAAATGCAGGATTAATGACAAAAGGCTCAAAAGTTCCACTTTTTTCTCGATAAACAAAGCCCCCTTCTTGATTTTGAGTGCGATATTGATACCCAAAAGAAAATTTTCCGATGCCAATTATTTTTTCATAATCGGCTTTTAATCGAATAGCATTCAATGGATTACTACCAGTGTTGAGCGTATATTGTAGCGTATCTCTAAAATCATTATTGTTCAGATTGCGATTTTTCGTAAATCCATCAAGATTTGCTTTTTCGTAAAGCCCTGATAATGTAAACGTTGAGGCGTTTTTAAAAAAATGCGTATAATCAAGGTTAAAAACTTTAAAATTCCCCGATTTTAGCACCAAATTTGGGTTGAAATATTGGGCAACACCAATAACTTTATTGGTCAATAAATCAGTTTTTGTATTTCGGTAATAAATATCAGCGGTGCGATATTGTGTTCTTTCACCCAAATAAATACCTGCCGAAATCTCATCATTCTTACTTACTTTATAAGCGGTAACAAACCTTACGCCATAATTTTCTCGCTTAAAACTTCGCTCACCTTCACTCGGAAAACTCGTAAAAATATTATTTATCGTCGTATTTACATCGCCAATTCTTCTTCCAGCAATATCATTTTTCAAGTAATTGACCGAAAACGAAGCATCCCAACTTCCTTTTTTATAATTGATTGTAGCATCGGCACCGTAGCGTTTTGGCTCAGACGCATTATAATATTCTTTGATTCTTGGAAAGCCAAATTGCAGATTTGAAGCAATCGAAAAACCATCATTTACACCTCTTTTAGTCACAATATTAATGATTCCGGCTTTACCGTCAGCATCATATTTGGCCGATGGAGCAGTAATCATTTCGATTTTATCAATACTATTGGCAGGAATTTGAGCTAAAAGCGTAGCTACATCCACTTGGCTGGGCTTACCATTGACCATTACCATAAAGCCTTTTGAACCACGCACCGTAATTTCGCCCTCGGCATTGACAGCTACAGACGGAATGTTTTTCAAAACATCGGTTGCCGTTCCACCTTTTGCTACCTCAAATTGCTCAGCTTTAAATACTTGTTTTTCAATAGTTGCCACAACATTAGGTTTCAGTCTACTTACAGTTACCGACTCCAACAATTGGCTCAAGGGCGAAAGTGTGATTGCCCCTAAATCTAACCTTTGAGTTTCTTTTGAAGCATCAACTTCAATAAATTTGGTTTTATAACCTACATACTCAACCTTAATTATATACTTATCTTTTCTTAGCCCAACTATCTCGAAACTTCCTTTTTCATCAGCTACACTACCTTTTGTGAGTGATGTTTGACTTATAGCATCAGCCCACACAGAAGCAAAAGCCAATGGCTCAGAAGTAAGCGAATCAAGCAATTTACCTGTTAAAACTCTATCGTTCTGGGAAAAAACATGGCTAAAAGTAAAGGCAAGAAGCAGAATAGTTATTAGTTTAAATTTCATTTAAAGTTCGATATTTTTCTTTGAAACAAAAGTATTGAGATTTAGTTTAGTTTTGAAAAAACTTTTGAGGTTTTAAATCCAGTCGTCGCATGATTTTGCCCTTTCATCAAAATACCTATTTTTGAGATGGTATTTTTGCAATGTATTCCTATATTTATACGAACAAAGACAAACTAAACTTATTATTTTACACTAAAACCGAAAAAGCTTTGAAAAGAAGAGATTTTATCCAGTTATCCAGCTTAGGATTTGGTGGACTAATGCTGCCAAATATGCCATCTGGAGGTATTCCAATTATCGGAAACTCTGTTTCGCAAGAGGCACTAATTGATGGTGCAATTGATACTGCCGTCAAAAAACGCCTTGCAGATGCCGCTCTCAATGCTGCAAAAGCCAAAGGTGCTACCTATACCGACGTTCGAATCGGCCGTTACCTCAATCAATTTGTAGTTACTCGTGAAGACAAGGTTCAAAATATTGTTAACACCGAATCTTATGGTGTAGGCGTACGTGTAATTGCCAATGGTTGTTGGGGGTTTGCCGCCATAGCAGATGCCAAATCAGAGGCCGATACCGCTCGTGCTGCCGAAGAGGCCGTTGCGATTGCAAAAGCTAATGCCCGTTTAATGTCTGAACCAGTCATTCTCGCCCCTCAAAGTGGCTACGGCGAAGTAAGCTGGAAAGCACCCATTCAACGAAATGCTTTTGAAGTACCAATCAAAGAAAAAGTTGATTTGCTACTAAGCGTAAACGATGCCGCATTAAAAAATGGAGCAAATTATGTCAATTCAGTGCTATTTATGGTCAATGAGCAAAAATATTTTGCTTCTTCTGATGGCTCATACATTGACCAAGATATTCACCGAATATGGCCAATTTCGGCTGTAACTGCCATTGACCCAAAAACTGGTAAATTTGAAACTCGTCAGGCACTTTCTGCTCCAGTTGGTATGGGTTATGAGTACTTACAAACCAATCCAAAAGATAAAGTTTCGGGCATAACGACACGCTACAATAAAGGTTACGATATGCTCGAAGACGTAACTGCGGCAGCCAAACAAGCCAAAGAAAAACTTACCGCAAAATCGGTTGAAGCAGGAAAATATGATTTAGTTCTTGACCCTTCACATTTATGGTTAACAATTCACGAATCAGTTGGACATCCGCTCGAGCTCGACAGAGTTTTAGGTTACGAAGCCAATTTTGCAGGAACATCGTTTGCAACACTTGATAAATGGAAAAGTAAAAACTTTAATTATGGCAGCAAAGAAGTAAATCTAATTGCCGATAAAACCCAAATTGGCTCACTCGGTGCAGTGGGTTGGGACGATGAAGGTGTAAAAACCAAACAATGGGATTTGGTAAAAGATGGAACTTTGGTAAACTACCAAGCAATTCGTGACCAAGCTCATATTATTGGCGAAACAGCATCACACGGTTGCTGTTATGCTGATAGTTGGTCGTCAGTGCAATTCCAACGTATGGCCAATGTTTCGTTAGCAGCGGGAAAAACACCTCTTTCGGTAGCCGAAATGATTAAAGATGTAAAAAAAGGAATTTATATTATCGGAGATGGTTCGTTCTCGATTGACCAACAACGTTATAATTTCCAGTTTGGCGGACAATTATATTATGAAATAAAAGATGGACAAATTGCAGGAATGCTGAAAGATGTGGCGTACCAATCAAATACCCAAGAGTTTTGGAATTCTTGTGTAAAAGTTTGTGACGAGCGTGATTACCGTTTGGGAGGATCGTTCTTCGATGGCAAAGGACAACCTTCGCAATCAAGTGCAGTTTCGCACGGAAGTTCAACCGCTCGTTTCAATGGTGTAAATGTGATTAACACAGCAAGAAAAGTTTAATTTTAGGCACAGAGTTGCAAAGTGAAATTAATTATGTAAAGTAAATTTTCAAACTCTGCCCCTCTGAACCTTTTGCACAAATGAACCCTTTCTCTTGTAATTTTAAACATTCGCTCATTCAATCAATCACTAAATCAACATTATTCATGTCAGTCATATTAACAGAAAATGAAGCTAAAATCTTACTAAAAAAGGTTTTAAGCTATTCAAAAGCCGATGAATGTGAAATCAATTTAACAGGTAATATTAATGGAAACATACGTTATGCACGAAATGAAGTTTCGACAAGTGGAGCATTGACCAATCAAAATCTACAAGTACAATCGGCTTTTGGAAAAAAAGTAGGGGTTGCTACAATTGATGAATTTGATGAGGCCTCACTCGAAAAAGTAGTACGTCGTTCGGAGGAATTAGCTCGTCTTGCTCCTGAAAACCCCGAATATATGGGCGTTTTGGAACCGCAGCAATACATGAAATCAGAAGGTTATTTTGATTCAACTGCCAATATAAACCCCGATGTGCGTGCAGAAGCCGTTATGAAAAGTTTGAAACTCACCCGTGAACAAAAATTAGTTGCGGCGGGTTTCCTCGAAGATTCAAAAGGCTATTCAGCCATGATGAACTCGAAAGGCCTTTTTGCATACTACAAAAGCACGAATATTAATTATTCATTGACAGTTCGCACTGAAGACGGTACTGGTTCGGGCTATGTTATCAAAGGTTTTAGCGATGTCAATAAACTTGATACTGCCGCCGCCACCAAAATTGCGATTCAAAAAGCAGTAGGTTCAAAAAATGCAAAAGCCTTAGAACCAGGCAAATACACAGTAATTCTTGAACCAACAGCGGCCGCTGTTTTGCTCGAAAATATCTATTTCGATATGGACGCACGCAGTGCCGACGAAGGACGTTCGTTTTTCAGCAAACAAGGTGGAAAAACAAAATTGGGTGAAAAAATAGTTGATGAGCGAGTAACTATTTTCTCCGACCCAGCTTATGCCGATTTGCCCGCATCTCCATGGTCGGGCGATGGGCAAGCACAAGAAAAACGTATGTGGATTGAGAACGGAGTTGTTAAAAACCTATCTTATTCTCGTTTTTGGGCAAAAGAAAAAGGAGTAAAACCAATACCATTTCCGAGTAATGTAATTATGCTTGGAGGAACAGCTACGCTTGATGAAATGATAAAAAGCACCAAAAGAGGCATTTTAGTTACCAAACTATGGTATATCCGTGCGGTTGACCCACAAACCCTTCTCCAAACTGGACTTACCCGTGACGGAACTTTTTATATTGAAGATGGTAAAGTAAAATATCCAATAAAGAATTTCAGATTCAATGAAAGTCCGATAATCATGCTCAATAATCTCGAAATGTTAGGAAAAACTGAGCGTGTTGTCAGTACCGAATCGAACCAAAATTATATGGTACCACCCATGAAAATTCGTGAATTTACATTTTCGAGTTTATCGGATGCGGTATAAAACATAGTTGGCAGTTTTCAGTAGGCAGTAAACACCAGATTATTGCCCACTGAGGACTGTAAACTATTAACTGGGCTTTATGAAACCATTTATTTTTACAAGAATACAGTATAATTCGGGTGATTGGGATACTGACCAACGGATGCCCTCTAATATTCTCAATTCTTTGGTCGAATACACAACTATTCCGATTGATGAAAAAGAAAAAGTCGTACTTTTGAGCAGTAATGAGCTTTTCAAAAGTCCGTTTTGCTATTTGAGTGGGCATAAATTGGTTGAATTTTCGAGTCAAGAGCGTGACCATTTTCGGAAATATATCGAAAATGGTGGCTTTGTATTTGTAGATGATTGTAATCACGATATTGATGGACTTTTTGCCAAATCGTTTGAGCAAGAAATGGCTCGAACTTTCGGTGCAAAAGCTCTTCAAAAAATCCTTAATACTCATCCAATTTATAATTGTTTTTTTCAGTTTGAAGGCCCGCCAACTACCACTTTTGAATTAAATGGTTGGGGAGACGATCTCGTACATGATTATTTAAAAGCAGTTATTATCAACGGTAGAATTGGGGTTTTATACAGCAATAAAGATTACGGCTGCGAATGGGACTACGATTTCAGAAACAAACGCTGGCTCGCTGAAGACAATACAAAATTTGGAGTAAATATTATTAATTATGCCTTAACGGTGTAAAAGTTGTTGCATATTGTTACAAATTGTTGTTTTAGTAAATTTTAGCCATGACTGTTTTTCTAAACAACAAATAACAACTTTGAAACAACCTGCAACAATAAAAACCATTATTAAAATTGGAAACCAAAGAACTTCATCATTACAAAACATTAGTAGCCAAATTACCACTACTAAAAAAAGAAATTGCCAAAGTTATTGTCGGTCAACAAGTAGCCATTGACGAAATTCTGATTTCACTCTTGGCAGGCGGACATTGTTTACTCGAAGGCGTACCTGGACTTGCCAAAACATTGATGGTAAGTACTTTGTCTAAAACACTCGACATGAAATTCAAACGTATTCAGTTTACACCCGACCTCATGCCTGGTGATATTGTCGGTACGGAAATCTTGGAAGAAGACCACGAAACTGGTAAAAAATTCTTCAAGTTTAATCGAGGCCCAATCTTTGCCAACATAGTTTTGGCCGATGAAATCAACCGAACGCCTCCAAAAACGCAAGCGGCTTTGCTCGAAGCAATGCAAGAATATAAGGTAACTTATGCAGGAACAAACTACGATTTGCCGAAGCCGTTTTTGATTATTGCCACTCAAAATCCTATCGAACAAGCAGGAACATATCCGCTTCCCGAAGCTCAACTCGACCGTTTTTTATTGTATATCAAACTGGGTTATCCTTCCGAAAATGAAGAACTTAACGTGTTGAAAAGCACAACTGGCTCAAACAAACCAGTTTTGCAAACAATTATGACCGATAACGACATCATTGATTTGCAAAAACTCACCCGCGAAGTGCATATCAGCGAAGAATTGATTGTAAAAATTAATCATATAGTGAGAGGAACCCGCCCAGCAACCACCAATTCGACTTATGTAAAAGAATGGTGCGAATGGGGTGCAGGCCCACGTGCTGGCCAAGCCTTAGTACTTTGTGCTAAAGCAAGAGCGGTTTTAAACGAACGTTTTTCGGTGCTACCCGAAGACATAGAAGCACTCGCCTACCCGATTTTAAGACATAGGATTTCTCTAAATTTCAGAGCCGAAGCAGAAGGAATTACAACCGATGATGTGATTAAGGAATTGTTGAAGAAGTAAAACCCAATTATGCTTACAACTGAACTAATTAAACTCAATAACCTACAATTAGCGGGAAAACTAGTGAGTGAACAACTGATGTTGGGTATTCATCAAAGCAAGCGTTTTGGTTATGGAATTGAGTTTGAACAATACCGACACTACGAACCTGGCGATGACCCAAAACGCATCGACTGGAAATTATATGCCCGAACCGATAAGCATTTAGTGCGTGAATCTTCAACCGAAAGTAATTTTCATTTGAGATTTATCATTGATTTATCGGGGTCGATGAATTATATTGAAAACGGCGTAAGTCGCTTGCAATATTGTAAAATTTTATTGGCTTCGTTGGCATATTTAGGCTATCGACAAAGTGATTTAATGAGTTTATATGCCTTACAAAATGATGAACTACGCACTTTAGTTGCTTCGGGCAAACAATCGTTTCAACGCATTTTATACACGCTCGAACAAGCAACTGCCAGCGGAGATTGGAAAAACAGCGACCCAAAATTTCCGACATTTCAACAAAAACAAAAAGAAGTTATTATCATTGCCTCTGATTTTTTGCAGGTCAACAATGAATGGATTCAATTGATAAAAAACTTAGCGAATTCGCACCGTGAAGTTATCATTTTTCAAGTTTTGGGCAAACAAGAATTAGATTTTAATCTCAAAGGATTTTATCGTTTCAAGGATTTAGAATCCGGAAAAGAAGTAGAATTACAAGCCGAAAGTATCAAAGATGAATTTAGGAAAAATGCCGAAAATTATCTTAAAAACTTAAAAAATGACTTGCAAATTCCGTTTGTCCATTTGATTAGAACCGACCTTGAGGCACCGATTGCCAGCGTAATTACAGAATCAATTAAAAATAGAAAGTAGGGGTTTATTGCATAAACCCATTAAGAAAAATTTAACATGGAATTCATAAATCCTTTGATGCTTTGGGGGGCCTTAGCGATTTCAATTCCCATAATTATACATTTTTGGCATCAAAAAAAAGGTAAAATTATCGAATGGGCTGCCACCCAATGGTTAGTCGAAAAGAACTTGCAACAATCAAGAGGCATTCGACTCGATAATATTTTATTGCTTATTTTGCGGTGTCTACTTTTATTTACGTTATGTTTTTTCTTGAGTAAACCATTCTTAAAGTGGTTGAATAATGATAAAACAGCGAAGAAAATTCACCTAATTCAACCGAATAATTTAATTACCGAAAATTATAAATTTGAGATTGAAGAAGCATTAAAAAAAGGAGAAAAGTGCTATTGGATTCACTCTAATACACAACAAATTAAAGACCTAAAACAGTTACCAAGTCAAGAAATATTTGATGCAAATTTACTACAAAATAGCATTAATAAAATCAGCAAAAACATTGATAATGAAACAATTGAGTTGTATTTTATAAATAATCATCAAGTAAATCAATTGCCACATGTCTTCGTTCCAACAGCTTTTCGGATACATACAATTGTAGATTCAAGTTTAATTCAAAATCAAGATTATATTAAATTTTCGGGTGGTAAAAATTTATTCGTAAATGCAAAAAATGAACTCGTAAATCAAGGTATTTCTAACAAAAATGGCAAAGCAAAACACGAAGGAGTAATCAATATTTTAATACAAAATAACGATGCAACTGAGACCCAAAGCATTAAAGTGGCATTGAAAGCTCTCACCGAAATTTATCAATTTGAATTTAAGATTGATGAAAAAGTTGAACCTAACAAATTGTATGATGCAGTCTTTTCAAACAAAATCATTTCAGAAAATCGAAACAATAATACTTTATATATTTTTTCAAATACAGCTCAATTCAAAAATCAAGATTTAGGTGAAGAAAACGTTATTTTTCTCCAAAATCAGTTGCACCCACAAACTTCTGAACTGGTTTTCAATGGAAACTTACCCGAATTTTTGGGCGAGCAATTTATTAAACATTTTGGCTTACAAAACTCAAATAAGCCAATGAGCAAAAAACAAAATGATGCTTTATTTAAATTGCAAGAATACCCCATGCAAGCAGAAAATATGTGGTTTTCAAAAGGTATTTTGCTGATGTTTATTATATTATTGAGCATCGAACGATGGCTAGCCATTCATAAAAACGCATGAACAAACTGAAACAAATAATCGCAAAAGTAAATTTTCAACTTTATCTGGTTGCAACGCTGAAGTGCTTAATGGCTGCGAGTTCTGTGTATTTTTTAATACTTTTATTAACAAAATCTATATTTTTCGCTGGGTTTATAGGAATTTTAATTTTTGCAGGAATAGCATTTTATACAAAACTTTTTCAAGATAAGAAAAAAGAGGTAATTCAACTGATTCATAAAAAACTCGGAGACACCGAATATAGCCTTGAATTATTGAATGTCGAACAACCAAATTTAGCTCAACAACTCCAACTCGAAAGACTTTTTTCCAAATCTAATTTCCAAACTCCTTGGGCGATTGATAATAAGATTTCGTACTTTTTATTGGCTTTTATTGCTTCAATCATAGCTTATTTATTTGTACCAAAACTCGACTTTTCAAAGAAAAACGGCTTAAAAGGCCAAGAAAACACAATATTTTCCACCGAAAAAACTGCACAAATACCAACATTTGTTACGGCTGAATTAAGCACTACTCCTCCCTCCTACACAGGTTTAACAATTACAAATTCCAAAAACATGAACGCCTCAGCCATTAGCGGTTCGATATTAAAATGGCGTTTGGAGTTTACTTCTTCGCAAAATTTATCAGTGAAGTTGAGTAATAATCGAGGTGAAGAAATCTCTCTCAAAAAAATAGGTGAAAAATTTGAATATTCCGACCAGTTGATTAGCTCGGGTTTATATACTTTCAAGGCATTTTGGCACGATTCATTGGTTTATCAGTCGGACTATTATCGTTTGGAAGCGATTCCAGATTTAGCTCCTAAAATCGAACCGAGTTCAAAGGAATTATACAAATTACATTTCTTAAAAGACCCCAAAAACGTCCAAATTTCAGCCAAAATCTCTGACGATTTCCTGGTCAATCAAGCCTTTATTGTGGCAACTTTGGCACGTGGTTCGGGCGAAAACGTAAAATTTAGAGAAGTAAAATTTCCGATTGTACAAGCTAATTTTAAACAAGCTAATATCTCCAAAAATATTGATTTGAAAGCCCTCAATTTTGCTCCTGGCGATGAACTTTATTATTATTGGGCTGCATTCGACAATAAACAACCAACTCCAAATTATACAAAATCAGATACTTATTTTATTGTTTATAAAGATACTTCGCAGACCGAAGAAGCTGACTTAGCAACAATGGCAATGAATATTATGCCTGAATATTTTAGAAGTCAACGCCAAATTATTATCGATACCGAAAAGTTGATTGCAAAGCGAAAGAAATTGGGTAAGGAAGATTTCAATAGTACTTCCAACGAAATTGGTTTCGACCAAAAAGCTCTTAGATTACGCTATGGCCAATATTTAGGTGAAGAAGAGGAAAGTTCAATCGGCGGTGTCAATGCACTACCAAGCGATGTAGAAACCGATGGCGATATGCTGAAAGGCTTCCGACACGACCACGATGAAGGCGAAGGCGACCATGAAGATGGTGAAAAACACAACGAACACGAGCATCAGCACGGTGCAGAAAACCCGAATGAAAGCGACCCAGTAGCAAATCTATTGGCTGACTATATACATTCGCATGATGATGGTGAAGCGAATACTTATTACGAACAATCGACTAGGAGTTTATTAAAAATGGCTTTGGAACAAATGTGGCAATCGGAATTGCATTTACGAATGTATGAACCCGAAAAAGCAATACCATTTGAGAAAAAAGCCCTTGAATACTTAAAATCAGCTCAACAAAAAGCCAGAACTTTTGTCAAAAAAACAAGCTTCGACCCGCCACCAATTAAAGAAAAAGAAAAACGCATGACGGGCGAATTGACAAAATTTAATGCTCAGTTTAAGTACGAAAAAATATATACTCAACAACAAATAGAAAACTTGATTGCTGACGTAATGGGTATCATTGAAACCAAAGTTGAAGGTAAAAAGTTGAGTGGATTGCAAAAGCAAAAAGTTTTGGAATTGAGTTCGGCACTTGGTAATAAAGTCGTTAATAGTAGTTTATCAAATTGGTCGATTTTAAGCGATTTACAAACTATCATTAATGATAAAGAACTTTCAGAAAAAGCTCAATTATCATTAAAAACGAAGCTTTATCATCTGATAAACAAGACTTTACCGAATAACAACACTCCTAAAAATGCTTCCTATTTAAGCGATAAGAAATTAGAAAAAGCATTTTGGAAAAACTTTTAATTTGACAACTTTTTAAGATTTGACAACTTTTAAAAAGTTGTCAAATCTGATCAAATCAACAAGATTTGTGATTGAAAATAAAATAGAACGATGATTTTAAACATACTAAATTTCACCATTTACGATTGGCTAATTATAACTGGATTAATCATTTTATTGGCTATTCAGTTGGTGGCTTTGTGGAAGAAAAAAGCCAGTAAAATTAAGATTGGCTTGAATCTATTGCTATGGTTAAGTATTTGTATGTTGGCCATCAATCCTTCTTGGACGAAATCGGTGGATACGAGTAAAATCTTGGTTTATAGTGAAGGAATCTCTAATGAAACTATCCAAAAAACAAAAGATAGTCTAAAAATCGGTGAGGTTTTTTCTCAGAAAGAATTCAACCGACGAATAAATGAAAACGCTGATTTTGCTTCAAAATTGGGCAAAATATATTTTTTAGGCCAAGATGCTTCACCCGAAATATTAAGTAAACTTGGTCAAAATCCTATTTCGTGGATTCCATATTTCAAAACCGATGAAATACAGGATATTCATTGGGATGCTATAACTCGAAAAGGAGAAATGCAGGAAGTTGCTGGCAAAATCGAACTTTCAGAACCAAAAACAATAAAAGTAAAATTCGGTAATCAAGTTTTAGATAGTTTGAAATTACCAAAAGGTTTTTCGAGTTTTAGTCTCAATTTTCCAACTTTCTCGATTGGGCGAACTTCATTAAACTTAGAATTAGACCAAAAACTATTACAAACCATAGATTTTTACGGCATAAAAAATCAGCCCAATAATATACTTTTCATTTTAAGTAATCCTGATTTTGAAAGTAAAACGTTGGCCGATTTTCTCGGAAAAAATGGCAATAAAGTTGAAATTCAAACAACAATTGCCAAAAACACCTTAAATAAATTTTCAATTAATAAAACTGACAAAACTTTTTCGCCCGATATTATTATCACCGACCCATCGAATGCAGAAAATAGTTTAGTAAAAAAAGCATTTACGGAAGGTAACAGTATTTTGTTTATTAATCTCGAAAATCCCGAATTGGCAGCGAAAAGTATCAATCAAAATTTGGGTATAAAATGGAAATTGAAGCGAACAAGTACGCAAGAAAACCGCTCTATTTCACAGGAATTAACGGCACATCCTTACGAATTTGAGCCAAATATTTTGCAAAAGTCTGTTTTTGATTATCCTATTGCCATTCAGAAAAAAACAGGAAAAGTAGGCATAAGTCTACTCAATGAAACATTCCCGCTTATGCTCAGTGGAGATAGTTTAAATTACGCAAGAATTTGGCAAAGTGCATTTCAAGCATTAAATCCATCATTTGATAATAATATAGAGATAAATGCTCCAATTTTTCAAGATGTAAAAGAAGAGATTATGCTAAATTCTTCAAATTGGCAAAGTAAATTGAATATTGAAAATGATACTATAAAAACTAGCCAATCGGCTATTAATCCAGCTTCTTCAAGAACAACTTATACTTTCCGAAAAACTGGTTGGCAGCCTTTTCAAGATTCTTTAGAAGTTTATGTTGAAGCCAACCAAAGCTCATTAGCAAAGGCCAACTTGCTAAAACCTTATCTAAAATCAGATGCCATTTCGGCAGGTTCGGAGCAGAAATTACAAGTCAATTTACCCGAATGGGCTTGGTTTTTGATTATTTTATTGATTTTGGCTGGGCTTTGGATTGAGGCGAAGGTATAATCATTTAGTGGCATTAGTATCATCAATCCAATTTGCAAAAAAGTCTATTATGTCCGATTTAAGTGAATTATCGGTTCTCAATATCAAGGATATATAGAAAACTTCCGACTTGTCTTCTATTATTTTTTCGAACCTTTCCAAAAAGTCATTATTGTGTTTTTCAAACCAATTTGAGAATAACCTTCTCCGAGAAATTACCTTTTTGTCAATATTGGATACATGAAAAACTGCAAAGTTTAGTGGTTCATTCTGAAAAAAATGTCTAACAATTTGGACAATCGTCATTTCTATTTTTTCATCTTTTGGTGGTAAAAATTTTAATTTTGTTACAAGTTCAATCGAAAGTTCATAGATATTAATTTCAACGCATTTTCATCGTCAAAAATAAACTCCATCGGTGAGAAAGTAACTTCGTAAGCAACACCAGCATCGGTTTTAAAACCAAATACATTGATTTCTTTTTTCTCTTGAAAGTTATACATTATTCGAATTCACCTTATTATCTCCAAGTTTTTTTAACCATTCATCATATTTCCCTTCTTCATAATCTTTCCAAACTTGTTCTTGTCGGTCTTGCTTTCTTTTTGCCCAAGCACGCATAAAATTCAATAGTTTAGTGTGCTTTTCATCGGTTGAATATTTAATTACTTCTATATTTTTCATTATTTTGAAATTTATTGATGCAATTTAGAAAAAATACTGTATAATGTAGCGAAAGTGAGCCACTAAATGTAGGCAAAGAGAGCCATGTGTGGATAAGTCGAAAAGCAGTTTTGCAAATGTAAATTAAGAAACTTGATTGGCAACAGATTTTTGTT
>JAIXOL010000009.1 GCA_027486845.1 Cytophagaceae bacterium | reverse complement strand
TATCTCAAAAACTCTTCTGACATTTGCAATAAGTAAGCCCCCGATGAAACTTGGCGGAATCGTGGGGGCTTATGTGTTTCATTTTTAATCATAAAACAGTGTAAAGTTATGAAAAAAACGCTTATCATTCTATCAACTCTTTTAGTTTTCCTTTACTCTTGCAAAGATAAAGAAAACATTTTGGAATTAGATATTCCCAAAACTGACCCCGAATCAAAAATTGCTGATTTAGAAAACTCAGGAATAAAACTCTTTAAAAGGAATTTAAAAATAGCAGATGCCACAGGCGATAATTTTGTCATTGTTCAAGTTGCGTCAGAAAATGAAAGCACCTTGAATAACTATCTTCAAGGAACAACGTTTAGATTAACATTAGGTGACGTTTTTCAAAAAATTGATAACATACAAAGCTCGACATCTACCAATATTAAGCCTTCAACAGACAACATAGATATATATGACGTGGTATTGTTTAAAAAAATTGATTCAAAATATAAGTCATATACGATAAAGTATCAACATTCAACGCAAAAAAACGCTCGAATAAAAGATGTGAATAATTACACTAAAAATACTTGGCATGAAAGTAACCGATTCGATGATTGGATGAACGTAACTTGGTTTAGTGTTGGTGCTTCAGAAGAGGTGCTAACGCTTATATGGAAGCATTTAAATTGTGCCTTGTGTAGTTGGGATACTGATGATTATGTAGGTTTATATGCAGGAAATCAATCATCTACTCATAGTCCTGATGCAAGAAGATTAGGCTGCCGAGTACATCATAATTTTTATAATTACAATGTAACTTATGGAAATTATTAAGTGTAACATTTTTAAAAGAACTAACACACTCATTACCTTTATGAGTGTCTTAGTTCTTTTTTACTCAAATGCGTTCTGCCAAATCAATGGAGTAATCATTGATGACAAAACCAATGAAACCTTGGCAGGGGTTAGTATTTCATCATCAACAGGAAAAGTAATTAGTTTTTCAAACCAAAAAGGCTACTTCTACATAAACAATACATTCACCGAAAAAATAACTTTCTCAATGGTAGGCTATGTACGTTTAGATACCTTACTTTCCTTATCCGAAAAAATAACTGAAATAAGGTTAAAAACGAATGCCTATCAACTCAATGAAGTAGTTGTAAAATCAAATACCGAAAATGATTTCCTAAATAACGTAATAAAGTTAAGCACAACGGAAATAAAGAAATTACCTTCATTATTAGGTGAAAAAGACATTATAAAAGCTATTCAACTCTTGCCAGGAGTTCATACTATTGTTGAGGGTGGCTCAGGTTTTAGTGTAAATGGTGGCGGAGCAGACCAAAACCTCGTTTTGGTCGATAACGTACCTTTATATAATTTCTCTCATGTGTTTGGTTTATTTTCAATGTTTAATACCGATGCTGTAAAAGACGTAGAGTTTTCTAAAGATGCAATTTCCGCAAAATATGGGGGACGTGCTTCTTCTGTATTAAATATTGGGCTAAAAGAAGGAAATCAGAAGTATTGGGAAGGAAATGGTTCGGTGGGGCTTACATCATCAAAGATTACCTTGAATGGACCAATTATAAAAGAAAAAATGAGTGCTTTGCTTTCAGTCAGAAGGAGTTATTTAGATGCGTTTACGCTATTAATTCCCCAAAGCGACCGCCAAACTTACGCTTTTGGCGATTATATTTTCAAACTTTCTGGAAATCTGGGTAAAAACTTTCGAATTATTGCGGGTACTTATAACTCAACTGATAAGTATATCGAAAATCGCACAAAAAATGTCAGTACGAATATTTCTTATTTTTATCCACTAAACTTTGGCTGGAAAAATAATCTACAATATATAGGTGTTTCCCACTTCAAAAATAAATTATTTTTCCAAAGTACCCTTTATCAATCAAAATACAACTATTTCTACAACGAAAAAACTGTATTATTATCAGGCGAAAAAGAACAAGATTTATTTTCAATTTCCTACCAATCAAAAATAGCAGATGTTGGTGCAAACCTAAATTTTGAGAGTCAAATTAATGCAAAGACGAAAATATTTTTTGGTGCAGGACTTGTCAAAAGAGATTTCCAACCAAAATCAATCAGAGTCGAAAAAGATAACCAAGACAATGAAAAAGTGAATGAGTTTGTGGTAAGCCGCACAAGTAACGTGGAGGCAAATATTTATTTTGAAAATGAGTGGAAACCAAACGATGGAGTAATTTTAAAAGCTGGCATAAGAAATGTGGCTTGGCTGAACAGCAAGAATCAATATTTGTTAGAACCCAGAGTCTCGGCAATTATTGGTAAAGGAAAATATAAAACTAAGTTTTCTTTTTTTGAAATCAATCAATTTGTTCATCTACTCTCAAATGTTGGGGGTTCGTTGCCTACTGATATTTGGATAAATGCCAATACCTACGCAAAACCAAGTAAATCGAGGCAAATATCAATAAATGTGATGAATACGATTGCATTTGCTCAAACAAAGTTATATTGGGAGATGGGTATTTACGCCAAACAATTAAAAAACGTAGTTGATTATAATAATGGCGAAAATATCATTTCAATGACCGAATCTTTATCAAAAGACAAAGAAAATTTATCGGATATAATTGAAGTAGGGAACGGTTTTTCGAGTGGATTTGAAGCATTTGTTAAGGGAAGTACTTCTAAAATAGATTTTTGGGGCAGTTATACCCTTTCTCGAACCTTTCACAATTATAATACAATTAATATGGGAGATAAATTTTTCCCTAATTTTGATAGATTACATTTATTGAAATTGGCAGGAATTTATCAAATCAACAATAAATATAGTATTAGTTCGATGCTAACACTTGGTAGCTCAAATCCAATATCATTTCCAACTGCCAGCTATTATAGCACTCAATTCGTATATCCAACCGAATTTAGTTCACAGTTTGAATTAACTTTAAATAATTACAGAAATAATTATAGAGGAAATCCCTATTTTAGACTTGATTTAGGTGCGACATCTAAGAAAAAAAAGAAAAACCATGAGCGAATATGGGAAATAAACATCTTTAATAGCACTTATAATAATAACCCCATCTATTATAAATTAAAATCTGAAAGTTATACCATTGGTACTGAAAGAATCCGCCGTCTAAGTAGTACAAGAGTTGGATTTATTAGAATAGTCCCATCTGTTTCGTACATCATTAATTTTTAAATCTATGAAATATATTTGTATGCTATTGTTTTTTTCATTAGCTCTGTATTCCTGCGAAAACAATAAAATAATTAATGCGAAAGCTCTAATTCCACTCGAAAATCCTGCTATTTCGGCTTATATTGATGTAGATAGAAAGGAAATTAATGTTTTTATCTCTTCAATTACTGCTTTTGAAGAACAATACTCTTTTGCTACATCACTCATTAAAAATGCTAAAGTTTATGCTAAAAAGCAGGATGGAACAATCATAAATATACCGTTTGTAAAGGAAAAATATGTAACCTCCATTTCTGTTACTTCTGGAGATACCATTAAATTATTTGTCGAATGGCAAGAAAAAACGCATATTGCTTTTACGATTATTCCCCATAAGGTAATTTTTAACGAGCCTGTTAAGGTAGAGGCAGATGTTTATTCTTTCAAAATTTTTAATTCTCAGAAAGACAAACTTTATTATTGGGCTAATAAAAAAGCAAATAACGAAACTCAAGGTATCGGTTTTTCATTAATTTACCCTAATAAAAATATCTTTGCTGTTTCAGACTCAGTCACTGA
Organism: Cytophagaceae bacterium; assembly: GCA_027486845.1. Lineage (GTDB taxonomy): Bacteria > Bacteroidota > Bacteroidia > Cytophagales > Spirosomataceae > Emticicia. The sequence continues at coordinate 130,627 of JAIXOL010000009.1, read as the reverse complement.
TATTTTGGCTAAAATAACCTTTTTTGACAAAAATCTTCTTAAAAAATCTCCACTTTTTCTAACCTTAAACCTCGTTTCTATCGATAAGAATTTTTACGAGTACCAAACAATCTCTTATAAAAATGCAATAGATACACGTGGGGCATTAAAAAATAGCCCCTCTATCAATAATTTTGATAATGGAGCTATCGGTTATTTTGGTTCTTTGATTAATACAGAAGTAAAAATAAGGATAAATTAATCACAACAACTCATCATCGGCAGGTTTAGCCGTTGGTGGAGTATATTTTTGGGTCGAATCAATGTATGATGCACCTTCGCCTGCAGCAAATACGCAATCACCTGATATTGAGACAGTTGAAGGCTTCAAGAATGTTCCTTTTTTGTACTCAAGGGTTTTATCAGCATAGACTCTTTGGAAAAATCCGCCCCAAGTTGGCATCGAAAGCCTTGCTCCTTGACCGAGATTTATATCACGGAAGTGAATAGTTGGGTCGTCGCCACCTGTCCAGCCACCGGCTACGAGCGTAGGCGTAATACCCATAAACCAACCATCCGAGAAGTTTGAAGTTGTACCAGTTTTGGCTGCAATTTCATTTCCATCCAAAACCCCGTATCTTGATAATCCTATCGCAGTTCCGCCAGGTTGTGTTGCTCCACGCATCAAGTGAATCATCTTATAGGCTGTTTCCTGACTGATAACTTCCTTACTATCAGAATAATATTCCTTAATTATCTCATCATTTTTATCGGAAATTTTGGTCACAAAAATCGGCTCAGTATATTTTCCCTGATTGGCAAAAACGCAATAACCTGACATTAATTCATAAAGAGAAACATCGCCAATACCTAAACAAATAGCTGGAACTTCAGGCAATTCGCTCTTGATTCCCAATTTATGGGCATACTTTATTACGTTTTCGGCCTTAAACTGATTTATCAGATAAGCACTTACGGTATTTATAGATTGTCCCAAAGCCTGACGAAGTGTCAACGAACGATACGAATATTTACCATCCGAGTTTTTCGGAGTCCAACTGCCACCAGGTACTTGAATCGTAATTGGTTGGTCGATTACTTTTTCGCAAGTCGAAAAGCCATTATCAATTGCCGTACAATAAACAAACGGCTTGAAAGTTGAGCCAGGTTGGCGTTTTCCTTGATAAACATGGTCATATTTAAAATATTTATAATTAATTCCTCCAGCCCATGCTTTGATATGTCCATTGCGAGGGTCCATTGCCAAGAAGCTCGAATGCAAGAAAAACTTATAATGACGAATCGAGTCCATCGACGAAAGCACCGTATCACGCTCGCCCGCCCACGTAAAAACTCTCATTTTATTTTTCTTTTTCATATCACGCCAAACTTTATCCATATCTCCATCATATTCTTTCTTTAACTCACGGAAACGAGCAGTAGTTTTCGCAATATTTTCAATATAATTCGGAATCTCTTCGTAACGTCCTTCTTTCGCTTTCGACTCCAACACCCACGGATTTCCTTTGCCTTTCCAGTGAGCATAAAATTTCTTCTGTTGGTCTTTCATGTTTTCACGCAAAGCTTCTTCGGCGTAAGTCTGCATGTGCGAGTCGATGGTAGTATAAATCTTAAACCCTTTGGTATAAATATCATTGGCTTCGTAGCCTTCTTTCACAATTTCAGCTTTCAGCCAATCTTTCAAGAATTGACGGAAATAAGGTGCAGGCCCAGAATTATGACTTTCGGGCGAATAATTAAGGATAACTGGCTTTTTCTTAAGTGATTCACCTTGTTCGAGCGAAAGTTTATTATATTTCACCATTTGGTCAAATACAATATTTCTTCGTTCTTTTGCTGCAACTGGATGAAATTTAGGATTAAATCTTGATGGATTTTGACACATTCCAACCAAAATTGCAGCTTCTTCTTGGTTTAGTTCGCTTGGGTCTTTTCGAAAGTAGGTTTTGGCTGCCGATTTTATACCATAGGCTCCACTACTAAACTCAACAGTATTGAGGTATTTTTCCATTATTTCCTGCTTCGTGTAACGACGCTCTAATTTAATGGCAGTAATCCATTCTTTGGTTTTAATGAGCAATTGCCTAATTCCCGGAACACTGTATAATGGTCCTTTGTAGAAATCATCTTCACGAAGTTTAAAAAGGTTTTTGGCCAATTGCTGAGAAATTGTACTACCTCCTCCTTTACTTTGACCTGTAAAAACACCCGTTATCACACGCAAGGTACTGCGGGCGTCAATTCCAGAATGTACTGTAAAACGCACATCTTCGGTAGCAACTAAAGCGTTGATAATACTTGGTGAAAGCTCATTAAAATCAATCGGACTACGGTTTTCGTAGGCAAATTTCCCAATAACTTTTCCATCAGACGAGATAACTTCTGAAGCAATTTCGCTATTTGGATTATCTATATCATCCGAGCTTGGCATTTTACCAAAAAGCCAAAAGAAGTTGAAGTTTACCGCAATGAGGTAAAAAATAAAGGCAAAAACTCCATATTTGGTAAATTTCCAAATATTACCGATGAACTTTTTATACGGTCCATCTGCCAGTTGAAAAAAGGGAAATTTCATTTTTGTTGAGTCAGTGTTTGTATGGTATACGTATGTTTCTACTTGGGTTTTTACAAAATAACTTATCTACGCACTCTATACTTGTTCTTCTATCAAATATTCGTCTTTCTTAAAATTTTGCTTCACGAAAAGTTCGCCGATAAAACCTGCCAAAAATAGCTGTGAACCTATGATAATAGCAATCAATGCCAAAAAGAAAAGCGGATTGTCGGTTACATTTCGATAACGAAGACCTTGATTGATATTGTATAATTTTTCAAAAAGTAAATAGATTGCTATCAAGCTACCAATAAGAAATGACAGCACCCCCATCGTTCCAAAAAAGTGCATCGGACGGCGACCAAATTTATTGACAAACGCAACCGTAAGCAAATCCAAAAAACCAAAAATGAAGCGTTCGAGGCCAAATTTGGTGGTTCCATATTTACGAGCTTGGTGTTGCACTACTTTTTCACCGATTTTCTTGAATCCATTCCATTTAGCAATAATTGGAATATTACGGTGCATTTCGCCATAAATCGTGATACTTTTCACCACTCTTGATTTGTAGGCTTTTAAACCACAATTAAAATCATGTAGGTTCACACCAGACACCCAACGAGAAATACCATTAAAGAGTTTGGTTGGAAGCGTCTTTGTGATTGGGTCATAACGTTTCTTTTTCCAGCCCGAAACCAAATCATACCCGTCTTCTTTAATCATTCGATAAAGTTCAGGAATTTCGTCAGGGCTATCTTGCAAATCGGCGTCCATCGTAATCACCACATCGCCTTTTGTATTTATGAAAGCGGTTTGTAAGGCAGCCGTTTTGCCGTAATTTCTCGTAAATTTATAACCTTTAACAGCATGATTACCATGCGATAACTGTTTGATTACGTCCCAAGATTCATCACTACTGCCATCGTCAACAAACAATATTTCATAAGAAAAATTATGCTTGACCATTACTCTAACTATCCAATCATGGAGTTCGGGTAATGATTCGGCTTCGTTATAAAGTGGTACAACGATTGATATTTGCAAAGGTTGGTTCATATTAGGAAACGCCCCTATCACAGGAAAGGGCTAAAAAATCAAATAATAATCTTTTAATAAATCTCGAAATTCGTTCGAGTAAGTTTTACCATCTTCATTGTGAATAATTAACATTTTTTCCTCCAAATCATGTACTTTTTGAGTCAGAAACGTAGCAATTATTCTAAAAATAGGCTTCGATTCATCATGGCGAATCGAGATTTTTTTTGACAAATATAAGCCTTTTTTTTGTGCAATTTGTATCAATTTTTCAATCTCGAAAGGCGGCAATAAAACGGTAAATTTTCCATCAATACTTAAAAATTTTAGTACTGAATCAATCAAATCATCAAAACTCAATTCAACGGCGTGCAAAGCCTTATTCGCCTTTGCATCTATCGATTTTAAAGATTGCTGATAAAACGGAGGATTTGAGATAATCAAATCATAATTTTTTGTTGACTCAAAATTCTGAATTCGTTGGTGATGAACTTCAATATTTTTGGCAAACTTACTTATTTTCACATTCATAACAGCTTGCTGATAAGCATCTTCATCAATTTCAACGGAATCAATTTGTGCATTACTTCGTTGAGCCAACATCAATGATAAAAGCCCCGTTCCTGTGCCAATATCCAAAATTCGATTCACATTCTCTACCTCAGTCGATGCTCCAAAAACACAGGCATCTGTGCAGACTTTCATCGCACAGCAATCTTGGTTTATCGTGAATTGTTTGAATGTAAATGAATTTTTAGGCATATTTTTTAGTCTATTGAACGCAGTCCACAGTCGTTAGATTTTAATTTTCGGCAAAAATTGTCACTTTTCTGTAAACTGTCTTCTGTAGAGAGTGGACTAAAGATTAATTACTTCCTCCCAAAATCTGCAGGATTTTCGCCCCAATAATCAGTCTCCCATTTTAGTACTTTATTGGGATATGTATTTTCTTGTAACCATTTTACGGCACGTTCGAGCAAATCAAAAACCTGCTCGTTTCCAGTACTTTCCTCAAGTTTTGTATTGGCTTTTTTATTTTTCACCCAACTAATTGCCGTTCGAGAATCTGAATAAATGGGTAACGTAGAATTATGTTTTTTCAAGTGAGCCAAAGCATGGACAATCGCTAAAAACTCGCCAATATTATTGGTAGCTTGTGGAAACGGACCTTTATGAAACAAACGTTCTTTGGTTTTGAGATAAAACCCTTGATATTCCATATCTTTCTTGACCGAATTCCAAGCGGCATCAACCACAACCGACTCTAAATTTGGCGGAGGAAAAGCGGATTTTGGTAGATTAGTCTGTTTGGCTTCAGCAGCTTTTTGGGTGTGTTTCCAATAATTTTCGCCTAAAGCCTTTTCAGCCTCACTCTTCGACTCAAAAGCCTTATATTTTGCTCCTTGAACTCCTTCAACTTGCTTTTTACAGTCGTCCCAAGAGTCATAAACTCCTTTTTTTAGACCTTCCCAAACTGTATAATATTTTTGTTTTTTTGCCATTCTGCAAAATTGCAGATTTTTATGAGTTTGAAAACTATTTTATTAAAAATTTCAAAAAAAAAGCCTTTCCTCTTTGCAGAGAAAAGGCATACTTTATATAGTGTTGATGAAGTTTCTTATGCTAAAATATCTTCTACTTCGTTGAACTCAAGTCCCCAAGCATCGGCTACACCTTTATAAACAATTTTGCCATTGGCTACGTTAAGTCCTTTCTTCAATTCTTCGTTTTCGCTACATGCTTTTTTCCAGCCTTTGTTTGCTAATTGCACAGCATACGGTAAAGTTGCATTGGTCAATGCCAAAGTTGATGTATAAGGCACAGCACCTGGCATATTGGCTACGCAATAATGCACTATTTCGTCAATGATAAATGTTGGATTTTCGTGTGTTGTTGGAGTACAAGTTTCGATACACCCACCTTGGTCAACTGCTACATCAACCACAACGGTACCTGGACGCATCAATTTCAACATATCACGAGTTATTAAATGAGGAGCTTTTGCCCCTGGAATCAATACCGCTCCTACTACCAAATCTGCTTCAGCAATTGCTTCACGGATATTATAATGATTGGACATTATTGTTGTAACATTTGGTGGCATTATATCCGACAAGTAGCGTAAGCGTGGCAAACTCACATCCATAATCACCACTCTTGCACCTAATCCAGCCGCCATCTTTGCAGCTTGTGTTCCCACGATTCCACCACCTAATACCAAAACTTTGGCAGGAGGAACACCAGGCACACCACCCAACAAAATACCTTTGCCACCCGATGGTTTTTCCAAATACTTTGCCCCTTCTTGAATCGCCATACGACCTGCTACTTCTGACATTGGCACCAATAATGGCAAACTACGGTCAGTTTTCTCAACCGTTTCATAAGCCAAGCAAACTGCTTCACGCTCAATCATTGAATGAGTCAACGACTCAGAGGAGGCAAAGTGAAAGTAAGTGAACAATAATTGATCTTTCTTTATGAGTTTATATTCCAGCTCGATTGGTTCCTTTACTTTAATAATCATTTCTGCAACACCGTAAACCTCCTCAATTGTTGGCAACATTGTTGCACCTGCTATGGTATATTCAGCATCGCTAAAACCGCTTCCTATTCCAGCTGTTGATTGGACATATACAGCATGTCCGTGTTTTTTAAGTTCAGCTACCCCAGCTGGTGTTAGAGCTACACGATTTTCGTTATTCTTAATTTCTTTTGGTACTCCGATTATCATAAAACTGATTTTATATTGATGAAGTGTAATTGCTCTCCGTTATGGTTTTGCCATAACGGAGATATTAATTTATATGTGATGAAGTATAATTGCACCACAAAATTAGTAAATAAAGAAAATATTATTGTTATATTTGAAAAAATAAGAAAATATTATCTTAATTATATATTTTTACAGTATATTTTTCTGATTTAATAGTTTTTTGTATTTCAAGAAAGAAAAAAATTCTGAAAACTAATATTCTATCATTCTTTAATCCATTCATTGCTTATGACTCTCGACGAAACCGACAAAAAAATTCTCAGATTACTTCAAGAAGATGCCCATCTGACTTTGAAAGATATTGCTAAACAAATAAATCTTTCGCTCACACCAGTGCACGACCGTGTGAAAAGATTACAACAAGAAGGAATTATTGAAAAATACGTAACTATTTTGAATAAAAAGAAGCTAGGTCAAAACCTAACTGTTTATTGCCAAGTTACATTGATTAAGCAAACCCATGATACCTCCGAAGGTTTTAATCAATCAATTTTAAATTTGCCAGAAGTGATTGAATGTAATTTTGTCTCAGGTAGTTTTGATTACATGCTCAAAATAATTGTACCTGATATGGAAAGTTACCATCAATTCCACCAACAAAAACTATCAGTTCTATCGGGAGTTTCGTTGATACACAGCTTTTTTGTAATGTCGGAGGTGAAAAGCACAACGGTTTTGCCGATTTGATGCTGATTTACGTTTGATGTTTAGATAAATTACATTTTCAAACTTCTAAGTTCCCCAAAAACACCTTTTACAAGAAAAAAATCAAACATTTACATTTAAAAAATCATAAATAAACATTGAAAAAATCAACATGCAAATCTAAATCCAATTCCGTGTACGTTTTCAATTTTAATAGAAGAATCTTCGGCGAGCATTTTTCTTAAACGAGTCACAAAGACATCAAGACTTCGGCCTAAAAAATAATCATCACGCCCCCAAATTGCCGTTAGGATTTCATCGCGTTTGATTACTTGGTTTTTACGTTCACATAAAAACTTCAAAACTTCGGCTTCACGATGCGTAAGTTGCTCAATTTTTGTATTTGATTTCAAACTAAGTTGCTGATAATCAAACTCATAAACACCAACTTTCCAAGTAGAAGAACCTTGTATTTGTTCTTTTGAAACATCTTTACGTTTCAAGAATATTTTTATTCTAAGACACAATTCTTCGATACTGAAAGGTTTTGTTACATAATCATCACCGCCAATTTTCAATCCCGTAATTCGATCTTCTTGCATTATTTTAGCAGTAAGAAATATGATTGGTACTTGCAAATTCTGCTTTCTGATTTTCTCGGCCAACGAAAAGCCATCTAATTCAGGTAGCATCACATCAAGCAAACATAAGTCGTATTTATCTTTGCTAAAACTCTTCCAAGCTTCTTTCCCGTCTTGAAAATGTGCAATATCATAGCCTTCGAGTTCGAGATTGTCTTTTGTCACAAACCCGAGGTTTGGGTCATCTTCAACGTATAGTATTTTGGGCATTGTTTTATAATTATTAGGGAACTAGTTATTTGGTTATTGGAAAATGCGATATAGGTAACTACGAAGAAAGCTTTTTTAAATATTTGTTAAGTAAAATGACAGTATTAAACGTTAAATACATATTCTATAACTCATTGATAGCGAGAATTTTATAACAACATAGAACTGTCGATTGTCTCGAATCGCTGTGGCGAACCGTCTCATGCCTTTTCTCTCAGTACCTAATAAGCATCGCAACAGTTCAAAAAATATAAAACTGTAATTTTCGAGTAACCCGTTTAACAATAACCATAACAATTTACGGGAAACCAATTTCCCAGTAACTAAATCAACCAGTAACTAACCCTCTTGATTCATTATTACTCTAAAAGTCGTCCCTTCCCCTACTTCACTCTCCACCTTTATTTGCCATTTGTGTGCTTTTACGATTTGATTAACATAACTCAAACCCAAGCCAAAACCCTTTACATTGTGTAAATTACCGGTAGGAACTCTATAAAATTTATTAAATATTTTAGCTATATTTTCTTTAGGAATACCTATACCTTTATCAGCTACTGAAAAAACCAACTTGTCATCTACATTTTCTGTACGAATCGTTATCCTTGGCGGTTTAGACGAGTATTTTATGGCATTTTCAAGCAGGTTTCTTATCAAACTCACCAATTGAGTGCGGTCGGCAAAAATACTTGATTTTGTAGCATTTAACTCTACTTTTAAGCAATCTTCCAATTCAGCTTGCACACCCTCAGTTACCTCATTTATCAAACTATGAAGCTCTTGCAGTTGAATTTCCAATTCCATTTTACCTCTTTCTAAACGAGCTGTGTTTAACACAGTTTCAACTTGCGTCTTTAAGCGATTATTTTCTTGACGAATAATCTGCACGTATTTTTTCAAACGTTCTGGCTGCTCAATTATTTTTGTTTGACTCAAAACATCTGTTGCTATGCGTATTGTTGAAATGGGTGTTTGAAACTCGTGCGTCATATTATTCACGAAATCTCGTTGTACTTCACTTAGACGTTTTTGACGTAAAATCACAAACATTGCATAGCCAAAAAAAACAGTTACTACCAACGTAATTAGCGAAGAAATCAACCAAATATCGAGCCTACTAGCCAAATAACTAGTCTTACTCGGAAACCTCACCCCAAAATAATTGATATATTTATCGGTTTTAGGTAAAGGTTTTGAAGAAATACTACCGGTTTCGAAATCAGCATCAATATAAGCACCATATACAATATTTTCACTTTCACAGTCATAAATACCGAACTCAAAGGGCGTGTTTAGATTTTGCTTCTTAAATTCTTCCTTTAGATAATGCTCCAATACATCGGCATCGAGCGGAACTCTGAGATTTGAAACATAATAATCTGACGAAAGCTGCGTAACAGGATTATCGAATTTAGAAAGTTTATATATCGTAGAGATTCTGTTCGCTACACTTCGTAGCGAAATCATGACGGTTTGTCTAAATTGTTGTTCTTTTAAGTCGAAAGCACGTTTTACCCAGTAGGCTTGCACAGCAATAATTCCCGAAATCGAAAGCGTACCGAGTAAAACTAGGAGCCTAATTGTATTTCTATTCAAAACGGGACAGTTTTTTGGTAAAAATAAGCAAATCTTAATTCATAACAAAAAAATAAGTATTGTTTGTAAAATTCTTATTGAACGAATAAGTAATTGTCAGTATTTATTTCCTCTAAAAACCATGACTTTTCTTTGAAAAAGCAAATTTTATCTCTTATTTTGTTTAAACATTATTTAAAATTGTACTTTTGACACTTATTAATTAACCCTAAGCAATATGCAAAAACTACAAACACTGGACTATTTAGTTTTTCTATTTTATTTTATCGTCGTGGCAGGCTACGGCTTTTGGATTTACAACAAGAAAAAATCTACCGAAACCTCTACCAAAGACTTTTTCTTGGCCGAAGGCTCGCTTACTTGGTGGGCAATTGGAGCCTCGTTGATTGCCTCAAATATCTCTGCTGAGCAGATGATCGGTATGTCGGGCAATGGTTTTTCCATGGGTTTGGGCATTTCGACTTATGAGTGGATGGCTGCTGCTACCTTGATTATCGTAGCGGTTTTCTTTATGCCAATTTATTTAAAAAATAATATTTCTACAATGCCCCAGTTTTTGAGCCAACGCTACAACAAAACTGTGAGTTTGATTATGGCAATCTTTTGGTTATTGCTCTATATCATGGTAAATCTTACTTCTATTTTGTATTTGGGGGCTTTAGCGGTTTCGGGTATTTCGGGTTTAGATTTCTATACTTGCATGGTTTTTTTGGCGATTTTTGCCATTATAATTACGATTGGTGGTATGAAAGTAATTGGTTTTACCGATGTAATTCAAGTGTTTTTCTTAGTAATCGGCGGTTTAGCTGCTACATATTTAGCAGTAACTTTGGTTTCTGACAAGTACGGAATGGAAGGTTTGGCAAATGGTTTTAAATTAATGACTCAAAACCACGATGACCACTTCCACATGATTTATCCGAAAGGAAATCCTCATTATATGTCTCTTCCTGGTTTGACTGTTCTTTTTGGTGGAATGTGGATTGTAAACCTCAACTATTGGGGTTGTAATCAATACATTACGCAACGTGCTTTGGGTGCAGACCTCAACACAGCTCGTAATGGTTTGTTGTTTGCAGCGTTCTTAAAATTATTGATGCCCGTAATCGTTACTTTGCCCGGTATTGCGGCTTATGCTTTATATCAAAAAGGAATGTTTCAACAAGAAATGTTGGGCGTAGATGGCACTTTTAATCAAGATAGAGCTTATCCAGTTTTATTAAATCTTTTACCAATGGGCTTGAAAGGACTCTCGTTTGCGGCACTGACGGCGGCGGTTGTGGCATCGTTGGCTGGTAAAGCCAATAGTATTTCTACGATTTTTACGCTTGATGTTTTCCGCCCTTATTTTGCCAAAGAAATGAGCGAAAAACAACTGGTTGTGGTTGGTAGAATTGTAATCGTAGTTTCTATGATTTTGGCAATTTTAATTTCTCCATTTATGGGAATTGAGAAAAAAGGTGGTTTCCAATTTATTCAAGAAATGACAGGTTTGCTTTCACCAGGTATATTTGCGGCCTTTATTATGGGCTTTTTCTGGAAAAAAACAAACTCAGCAGGTGCATTCTTTGCGATTGTGGGTGGTTTCTTGATTGCCCTATCGATGCACAATAATTGGCTCCCAGGAACCGATTGGAGTGCAATGCCATTCCTTGATCGTATGGGTTGGGTATTTGTGATTTGCGTAGTAGTAATGTTTATACTTAGTTTGGTTTTACCAGATGAGAATAAAGGACTCGAAATTGACGCTTCAATGTTTAAAACTACAACTGGTTTTGCTATTGGTGCGGCCATTGTAATCATTACAATTATTTCGCTTTACACTTATTTCTGGTAAGATTTCAAGCTAAAATAGTATAAATAAAAACATTATGAAAAGGTACTGCAAGAAATTGCGGTACCTTTTTTATTTATCAGCTTATTTTGAAGCGAATTGCTTACTTTTGCAAACTTTAAAAACATTAACAATAATTCCCCTTTAGGGGCAGGATGCGTAATAAAAAGGTGTTTTATGAAAATTGCCGCAATAGATATTGGCTCAAATGCTGCCCGAATGCAAATTTCGTCAGTTTTGACCAACAAAAACAAAATTAGCTTCAAAAAGGTTGAATACGTGCGTTTTGCTCTTCGATTGGGTATGGATGTATTCAATGGTGGAAGTATTTCACATGCAAGCGAAGCCCGTATCAAAAAACTATTGCAGGCTTATCAACTTTTGATGGAACTTCACGAAGTTGATGCTTACATGATTTGTGCCACAAGTGCCATGCGTGAAGCCGTAAACGGTGCAAGCATCGTAGAAAGAATCCATAATGAACTCGGAATGGAAATCCATTTGATTGAAGGCGAACAAGAAGCCGAATTAATTAATAATGTAATTGTAACTTTGCTTGATGGTGACCGCACATATTTGCATATTGATGTGGGTGGCGGTAGCACAGAACTAAATATTTATAAAGGTCAGCAAAAAATTGCAGCAAAATCGTTTAAAATAGGTTCGGTTCGTCTTCTTGAACATCAAGAAGCACCCGATGTTTGGAAAAAAATGCAAACTTGGGTAAACATTAATATTCCGAACCATGAAAATGTAATCGCAGTAGGCACAGGCGGGAATATCTCGAAACTTTTCAATATGATTGAAGGGAAAAAAGAGAATAAAGCCAACTTAAAAGACCTCGAAAAGATGCGTAATTACATTGAAAAATTTAGTTTAGAGGAACGCATGAATAAACTCCAACTCAATGCCGACCGTGCTGATGTGATTGTTCCAGCCTCAGATATTTATATTTCGGTAATGAAATGGGCTGGTGCTACTGAAATCATAGTACCTGATTTGGGTCTGAAAGATGGTATTCTGATGCTGGTTTACGAGACTTTGATGAATGAGGGGTAGGGATTTGAAATTTATTGAAATTTCTTAACACGGACATTTTCATCTGAAGCAACGATAAAATTATCTTGACTTATCAAAGTAAAATAATTATCAAAAAGATTTTTTAGGGCATTTATTCTACCGATAAGTGAATTATCTTGCAAGCGAAGTAATACTAATCCTTTGCAGGGAAGGTCATTTTTAAACACCAATTCACCAAAATCTTTGTGATTAGGTAATTATTTAGGTACAGAAATTGCTACATAAAAAATATGAGTTTAGAAGAAGAAATATTGGTCTTAAAATCACTTGTATCCAGTTTACTGGAACGAGTATCTCAATTGGAAGCAGAAAATGCTGAATTGAGATTGGAAAATATTGCTCTTAAAAACGAGAACTTTGAGTTAAAAGCAAGACTTGCAAAAAATTCTACTAACTCACATAAACCGCCTTCAAGTGAAGGTTATGGCAAAAAACCAGCCTTTCCTAAAGTTAGCACAAGCAAAATAGGAGGGCAAATTGGTCATAATGGTAAAACGCTTCAAATGATTTCATTACCTGACGAATTGATAAAACATTATGCTGAAATTTGTACTGCTTGTTCTAACCAATTAAGTGAATCCGATGTTGTAAAAGTTGGTTCATCGCATCAAGTTTTTGATTTACCCCCACAAAGACTTTGGATTACCCAGCACCAACTCTTAGTAAGTCAATGTACTTGTGGCTGTGAAACCAAGGCATCTTTACCTATTAGTTTGTCAGCCAGCCCAGTTCAATATGGTTCAAATATCAAAGCCTTGGCCGTTTATCTAAACACAGATTTTAAAATTCCTTTTCAAAAAATAAGTACTCTTTTTGGCGATTTATATAGTTATGAGTTCAACCCTTCAACTGCCTTTAGTGCTAATCAACAGGCATATGAAAAATTAGAACCCATCGAAAATCAAATAAAGCATTCACTTTTAGAGTCAAAAATTGTTCATACAGATGAAACTGGTCTGCGTTGCCAAGGCTCACTACAATGGCTTCACGTGGCCTGTAATACCCTCTATACTTATTTTTTTGTCCATCAAAAACGTGGCAAATTAGCCATTGAATCTGAACAAAGTATTTTACAAGATTGCAAAAACTATCTGATGCACGACTGCTGGGCATCGTATTCTAACCTTAACCAAGCGACCCATCTAATCTGTAAGCCCATATCATTCGTGAGTTACAAGCCTTGATTGAAAATGGTTCTAATTGGGCAGCACTCATGCAAAAATACCTATTGAGCCTATTTGAAGCCTCTCAAGCAAATAGCCAACTATATTTACCCCAAGAACTTCTATCAAAATATGTCCAAGAGTTCCACCAAATTTGCCAGCAAGGTTTTCTTGAAGAACCACCACCAATCAAGATAGCTGGACAAAAGGGGCGAATCAAAAAATCAAAAGGACTAAACCTTCTTGAACGACTATCTCAAAATCAGGATGCTATACTGTCCTTCGCTTTTCATCAAGACCTGCCATTTACTAACAATCAAGCCGAGCGAGATTTGAGACCTGTTAAGACAAAACAAAAGGTGTCGGCTTGTTTCAGAACCATTGTTGGTGCAAAACACTTTGCCCGTATCCAGGGTTTTATCTCTACCGTCAGAAAACAAGGACTTAACCCATTTCAACAACTACAATCGGTCTTCCAAAATCAATTCACTTGGAAAACCTGCTAAACTATTACGATATTTTATCAAAAATATGGTTTTTCCCAGATAGTAACAACATGTTTTTGCCAATAAAAACAATAGAGTAGCTTTTCAACAGATAAACTACACCAACAAAAAAGCTCAACAATTTGCATCATTGAGCTTTTTTGTGAATCAGAATTTACCTATTCAACATTTTAATATAAATGAACGTAATCTATAAATTCATAAAACATGATAAAACGATAATCAGCCCTGATAAAGAAAAATCAGCCAAATATTATTTTTTGAGATAGCCTCGTTTCTTAATTCTTAAAATAGGAGTTACGCAAGAACAAGTGTATCACACTTTGTCTATACCTTTGAAAAATAGTCTCTTTGTGTAAGTACTATTAAAGTTTTTCTCTATTTTTAAATAGTTCAATAACTGCATCTAAATCGGGCTTTCGATTATCTAAATAATAGTTGAAATAATTAAAATCCTCCCAATAACTTTCATATTCATCCGAAATTTCAGCTTCACCAGTTTTTATATCTTCATAGAAAAAGTTTTTAACACGCTCTTTTTGTTCAGCATCAAGTTTTGTAAAATCTTCTGCTTTGTATAAAAACTTGGCTATTTCATCAAGCATTTGGTTTGCAAAAAACTTGGTTTTTTCGGCAAATGTGGTTGAAAAGCGAAATCTTTCAGAGCTAAATTCATTAATAAACATTGAATTTAGAGCCTTAATATAAGATTCTAAGAATATAAAATGCAAACATTCATTGTCAATAAATTGCTCAATTAGAAGAAGAATCGTTTTCTCAAATCCTACAATATTTACTTCATTCTTAGGGAGTAATTTGATAAATTTATCGTTCAACTCTTTTATAAAAGAATCTTTATCGGATTTATAAATTTTCAACAGTTCATCAGCATCTTCAACTCTATTATTTATTTCCATCAAAAGAAGAAAATGAACACCAAAAAAGGTCTTTGCTCCTTCATCAATCAAAGCCATTGTTTCGATAAACTTTTCCTGTAACCCTTCTTCATTTAATGATTGTAAATAATCTAACTCTTCCATTTCCTCTTCAAAATCATCATCGTCGTCGTCATCGTCGTAATCGAAAGCATTAGCATAGTTGTAGTTGCCTTTACCTACGTTTGCATCTAAAATCATTAAGTTTTTAACAATATTATCATTTTCGCCTGGCAAATAGAATGGTTTGCCATCTTTTCCAAATTCAATTTCGATGTATTCAAGTTCCTCTATATCATCTAAAATATATTCTGAAACCTTAAACTCTTTATGAGGAGAAAAACCTAAATTTTCGGCATATTCTATTGCACCATAAACCAAATTTTGGGCGTAAGTTGGGTCTATTTCTTCTTTATTAATTTCGTAGGGAAGTTTAGAAAAAACCATGTCTTCCAATTCCTCTTCATCATCAAACTCACGGTAAAAAGTATCTTTCAGCCCTAAGCAAAACAAATCTACAAGAAAAAAACCAACAACTAATTTTCCGCCTGTTTTTTGTCTGGTAACAATTATTTGTTTGATGCCAGACACATTGTCTCCAATTGACCAACATTTATAAATTGGTAATTTTCTTGCACGGTCTACGATGTAGTTTTTAAGAGAAATCGGTTTTAAAGTAAGTATTTTTTTTGTTTTTTTTGCCATTGGTATTGTTTTAAAATTATTCTTTACATTTTCCCTTCTGTAATATTTTGTGGGGTCTTTATTTACAATTCATAGCTATTTTACCCTTGTTTTTTCGGCGAACAGGATAAGGTCACCGCCCGATTCGCCCCACAAAACATTACAGTAACAATTTATTTGCGATTTAGCTTGAAAGTTTATAAAAATCAGCTTGAAATCAAAACAAAAATCATCAAAATGCAACTAAAAAAGGCTCAACGATTTCCATCATTAAGCTTTTTTGTATAATCTCACCAATTTTCAACATCTTCGAGCAAACTCACATCAATTCGCCAATTGGCTAAATCTTTTTCGTAGGCAGCTTGGGTTTTTATAAGCCTCAGCGTGTGTGGCGAACCTTTTTTGATGGTTTCCATTCGTAGGTCAATCGTTACACTTCCAACAGCACTTTCCATCTCAGAACGCTCTGCTTGTACTTTTGTATAATCAAAAAATTGCTGTGTAGGCGATTCTATAAAATCCTTTAAAATTGCCCATGCTTTTTTATGATATTCACGGTATTGAGGCATACTTCTTGACCAATCGGCGGGTGGTTGTGGCTTATTATCTATCCTTTGCACTAAATCTACTTTACCCGCTTCCAATAACTGTTTTGCCAACTCTGATTTTTTGTAAGAATCAGTTGAAAGAATTTCACCTATCAATACTTCATTTACATAACTTCTTGTAAGCACTTGTGTAAAAGCTGATGTTGTGTCATTGAGCCATGCCTCATCTGTGGGTTTCAGCATGCTTAATAACAATACATTTCTCAAAACCTTTTTTGATTTTGCTTCTTTCTCAATCAATTTCAGTTCGCTTAAATATACTGAAATTTGTTTGAATTGATTCGAAACAAACGCCTTACTATCAGCATTTTCACTAAAATTTAGCCTTAATAAAACTTCTAAAATATGATTAGTAACTGATTTTTTTTGTCTTTTTGCTACTGTTTCAAAAACTTCTTCAAAATGATGAATCGGGTAAGTTTCAAGCAGTTGTATCCAAGTGTCTATCCTAATCATTTTAAAAATTTGCACCAAAATCTGTTTTCCTTTTTTTATAAAATATTGCTCATCATTAAGGTTGATTAAGAGTTGTACAAATGGCGTAAAATCTACTTTCTCATCATTATTCGAAAATCCTTCTTCTACCAATTTTTTTATAATTGTTATTTCAGATGGTTTTATCTCGCTCCACTGTTGGTTATAATATTCAATCCATTCAAGTTTATTAGCTGTTGAAAGGCTTATCAACATATCATATTGGTATTTTTTAGGCCAGAAAATTACTGCTCCATAATGATACCAATATCGTATTTCCATGCCAGCATTGCCAGTATAACCTTCGGCTTCCTTTTCTTCGGGTTCACCCTCATTGAGTATGATTTCGGAAATAAGGTCTTCTTTTTCAAACGAAATATTACGTAAAGGCGGAATGCCTTCTTCCATCCAATGTTCAATTTCGAGCGATTCATCATACACTTCGCCCATTGTTCCATTTTCGGCTAGCTCATCATCGTTATCAAATTCATCATCATAATAACTTCTTCTACGCCCATATCTTGATGAATTATTGTACTCTACCTCCAATTCGCCCGACTGATAAGAAGTAACAAGCCCTAATTTAGCATAAAACCCAGCATTTTCGGCAGCTTGAAGTAAGGCTTCCGCTTTTGGTCGGTCATTGAGTTTGAGAGCCTGCATCGTAAAATTAGAAGGCGTATATTGATGCCCCAACAATACAATTTTAGGAATATCTTTGTCTTCTTCGCAGGTTTTTATGATTTTTACCAAACGCTCTATGTGGTCGCCCAAGTAGCTGAGTTGTATTTTTTCGTTGCTTTTGGCTTGTACTAAATTATAAACCAAACAAACCCGATAACCCGATGTGATAGGTTTTATTTCATGTTCGCAGTCGGCATAAAATGCTGCATAAGGAATTTTGTATTGGCTTGATGGTTCAGAAAAATCAACAATTTCTTCTCGTCCGTCGAATCTTACACAAAGTTCTCCGCCGGTATGTTTGGAAGGCAAACCTATGATGAGTGTACCAAACATTCCTTTTTCTTTTTCAGAATCTTTATGAGCCAAGAAAAAACCTCCTTCCTCGTAAATCAATAATTTGTAAAGATTTGCAGAAACCGAATGTTTTTCGATACCCAAATCGGGTTTTACTTTCTCAATGATACTGGCTATAAATTGTTTCCATTTAGGATTCGTAAATGTAATTTCGGAGGCATCAATTTCCCACGCACTTCGCACAGTAGGGTCGAGTATCGTTTGACTTCCTTTGCCAAATGGTGCTTTATGAGCTACTTTTATGATGTCTTTTATCTGTGTAGCATTGATTGGAAAACCAATTTCATCAATCCCATTAATTTCTAAACCCGAAAAAAGAAAGGGTTTTATATCATTACTTATAAAAGAACCGCTTCCTTTTATTTCACTCAAAATATTGAACAATTGATTGTTAAAATCTTTCATATCTTTTTTTATTTTTTCTTCCTAAAGCCCTCCAAAAATCGATTAATTTTCTCTAAATCAGCTTCGACTGGAATATGATCTGATTGAGCAATAAAGGCGATATATTGTTCAATTTCCTTAAAACTGGTAGGTTTTGGTGTTATATTTCCTTTCCCTGCTACACAAACAGGATAATTTGGGTTCTTTTTATCTTTGTCTTTAATGGCTTCACACTTGATTCTAAATTTCCAAGCATACAGCGGCATATTACTATTGACCGCCTCTCCTACTGCCGTAAAAACTTCGCTCAATTTTATCTTTGAGTCATCATAAAGCCCTGAAGGAATCTTTTTTTGAGACTCAGGAGAGTACCAGCCATTGAAAAGAGAACTTTTTCCGAACTTTTTGCCATCAATAATAAAATAATAGCCCATATCCGAACCGCCATCTAACCAACCAAAAGAGGCTCGAATGAACTTCATTAAATCTCTAAATTTTAGCTTGGGTTCTACTTCTATTGTTCTCGAAACTTCGGGTTTTAAGCCTTGAACCGAAATTTTCAATTCAAAAACTTTTCCTGAAACGCTCAAACGATTCATCTGTTTTTGAAAATTTTCATTGCCCGAAATCAACGAATTCATAAAAGTAGAAATATCTAAACCTCCGCCACCATTTCCACTAAAAAGTACATCACTCATCATATTTGCCTCAGTCATTGTCCGACCAAACTCAATATCATGGTTTGCTTTTTTGAGGTTAAATTTTTCGGGATTATAAGTTTCGCCGAGCCATTCTCGAAATTCTTTTGCTTCTTGACTTTTCGGATTTTTTACTGCTTCAACTAATTCAAAATAACCAGGCAGACCTCCACAATCTTCGGGAGGACAATTTCTCTCTCCATTAATACAAGCAGGTTTTGAATCTTGGTCGGTTTCAGTAATTACTTCCAAACGAATGGAATGCTCCCAACTATCACCAAAATCATACTCATAAAACATTAAATCACCTACTTTTTTGAAAATATCTTTAATTTTGAATAGTTTATCATCCTTATAATCCATCTCGTCTCCCGTTAGTCTTAAATCCGCATAGCTATCGATTCGTTTATTAGGATATTTGTTCGACGAATCGGCATGATAATAAGCATATAGATGCGAACATTGCCAACCCATTGCTCCTTGAATGACATAATGCAGGTCGAACAATGTTTTTTCACCGTTGATGGTAACTCTACGCCAAATTGGAGGTTGAATATGCCCTTCAAAGAGCATTATTTTTAGCTGATAGATTTGAGGCATTTCGATTGATGGGTTAAATTTTGAGCAAAAAAACACAAAAAAGCTCAACAATTTGCATTATTGAGCTTTTTTGTGTGTCAAACCTTACATAAATCTATAACATTTTCTTGATAATTTCTTCTACCGAAACATTTTCTGCCTCAGCCTTAAAGTTTCTTACTAAACGATGGCGAAGCACCGATACCGCTACGGCTTTCACATCTTCAATATCAGGCGAGTATTTACCATTAATGAGGGCATTGCATTTAGCACCTAAAATCAAGTTTTGTGAGGCTCTTGGACCTGCACCCCACTCTAAGTATTTGTTTGTTTCAACTGAAGACATTTCTGAATTTGGACGCGTTTTGTGTACCAAACTTACTGCATATTCTATCACATTATCAGGCACTGGTACACGACGAACCAAATGCTGGAAGTATAAAATTTCTTCACCTGTAAGTACTTTATTGACAGTAGATTTGCGGTCTGAGGTAGTATTTTTTACAATATCAAGTTCTTGTTTGTACGAAGGATAATCGAGCGTAACCATAAACATAAAACGGTCTAGCTGTGCTTCGGGCAAAGGATACGTTCCTTCTTGTTCGATTGGATTTTGAGTAGCCAATACAAAGAACGGGCGACCAATGCTGTGTTTTGTTCCACCAACTGTTACTGCAAATTCTTGCATGGCTTCAAGCAAAGCGGATTGAGTTTTAGGTGGCGTACGGTTAATCTCATCGGCCAAAACAATATTAGCGAATACAGGGCCTTTGATAAAGCGAAAATTACGCTCATTATCAAGTGTTTCTGAACCCAAAATATCAGATGGCATTAAATCGGGCGTAAATTGAATACGATTGAAATCTAAATCAAGAGCCGAAGCCATTGTCTGAATCAACAAAGTTTTTGCCAAACCTGGTACACCAACCAATAAGCAGTGTCCTTGACAGAAAATAGCTGTAAGGAGCAAACGAACAGTTTCGTCTTGTCCGACAATCACCTGTCCGATTTCTTTTTGTAATTGATGAAACGCCACTTTGAGGGCATCTGCTGCTTCTACGTCCGAAGTAAATGTAACTTTGCTCATTTATGGATAAAATAACTCGGTGATTAAATTTAATACATGAGTTTTAAAACAAAGAACGATTAGTAATCGCACCGCAACGGCGGACGACCACGTCATAATTCATCACTTGTAAATAACCTTTTAATATTCAACTCCTCCGCTTATACGGTCTTTGCCAAAAATATTGCATGATTCAAACTCTGGGTCAATCTTAATGTAAACATCAGCTGTTGCCTTTTTGAACCATTTTTCTATCTCAACATTGCGTTTTTCCATCATGGCAAAGTCTTTTAGTTTCTCAAAATCATCATTCAAACTTGCCTTGTGAGGAGCATGTTTTCCTTTGTAATAAATAATTCTAACACCCGTTTTCCCGTCTTCGCTTCTATATGGCATGGGTGCAGTTATCGTGCCAACCTTCATACTATCTATCATAAAATAGAGCGTTGGTTCCATTGATTCATCCAATGGCATTCTGTTTGAACCAGTCTGGGGATCTATCAAAATTCCACCTCCATCTTGCGTTTGCTTATCGTCAGAAAACTCTTTTGCAGCCTTCTCAAATTTGATACTATCTTTAACGATTTCAGTACGAATACTGTCCAAGAAATGTGTGGCATCGGTTACATCCAAGCGATTATAGTCTGGACGTAACAAAATGTGGCGTGCGTGAAACTCTTGACCACGAAGTTCAAGGGTTTGAATTAAGTGTAAACCAAAATCAGATTCTACTACATCAGAGATTTCGTTTGGTTTTAACTTCATAGCCGATGCTTCAAATTGCGGAACCATTGCACCACGCTTCGACCAACTTAAATCGCCACCAAACTGACGTGAACCTGGGTCTTCAGAATATTCTTTGGCCAAATCTTCAAATTTTTCACCCGCTAAAATTCGACGTTTATAATCGAGTAATCGCTCTGATAACTCTTCTTTTTGTGCTTTTGTTACTTTAGCCAAGCGAACAATATGAGCCAACTGAACTTCAGTAGGAATTTGTGGAAGGCTATCCTTCGGAATTCTGTTGAAGAATTTCTTTACTTCATTAGGCGTTATTTTTAGATTTTCAGTAATTTTCCCTTGCATTTTCTGAGCAACAAGTTGCTCTTTTACTTGCGAACGCACTTCACTTTTGAGAGTTTCGAGAGATTTACCGAATTGTTCAATGATATTTTTCTCATTGCCATACATTTGTATCATTTGTTGCATACGAGCAGTGAGTTGGTCATCAACTTGCTTATCTTCCACATAAACTGAGTCTATTTCAGCCTTGGCTACCAATAACTTGTTAACAACCATACTTTCTAAGGCTTGACATTTGCTTACAGGTTGTTGCTGTTGCACACCTTTAAGGTACAATTGCTCTACTTCGGAGCGAAGAATGATATAATTATCAACTTTTGCCACAATGCGGTCAATGTTGATGGGGGCTTCTTGTGCCAATGCCAACATCGGAAGGCAAATCAATAGGAATAATTTCTTTAACATTTTATTTATTTGATACTTTGTGTGGCAAGCCACAGTTATTGGTTACTTGATAACTGGTTACTGGTTTTATTGAATATATATTACTTAACAACAAAACCTTTATTTTTCTAATAGTTTTTAAAAAACAAAAGAATTAATTCAAAACCAATTTAATATTTTATAATTTACTTATTGATGCCAATTACTTTCTGAATTTCTTCGGTATTTAATCTGACTGGATATTTATTTTTTAAATCCGCTATAAACTGAGTTTCAAGGTATTTTTGATATTCGCTCAGTACCTGTCCTCGACATTCTCGAAGAGTTTTATACCTTGCTGGCTCTACTTGTTCGATTATCACATCAGCAAATTGGCCTTCGTTAGTTACCGATTGTTTACCAACTTCCCATTTCGCAATATCGACAAACTTATTATCGCCTTTTTTGAAATAGCCATCCTCTATAACAACAGCATTTGGGTCTTTAGTATTGAAAACTTTCTCGACATCCTTTTTACTATTGCTATAAAACGCAAATGCAACTCGTTGGTTTTTTGACCAATCAAACTTATCAGCTTGTTTAGTTTTAGCATAATCGTTTTCAATGATTCGCTCAATCGAAAGGCCATTAGCCACTAAAAAAGCTTTCGATTTCTCTAATCGTTCGGCTGAAACGTTGTCTGCTTCGTGCTGGTCGGTATGGCCACCAATTTCTACAACATAGCCTTTATTTTTTCGCATAATATCAAGTATACTAACCAAAATTCTTTTGTGCTCTGGAGTCAAGTCGCTTAGGTTTTTCAGATAATATAAAGGTGAACGATATAGACGTTTCAAATTATAAGGTTTCCCTTTCTCCAAAACTTCTTTTACTTGAAAAACTGTCTTTGCATCTTTCGAGGCCACAACCGTTGCCAAGACCCTTTCAGGCATTTTATATCTATCTTTGTTTTTTTCAAAGAAAAGACGTTGCCCAGTCGTATCCGACGTTGATTTTTCATAAACCAAATCATTTAGCAATTCCATTTTCAATAAACCTCTACTATACTCATTCATCAACGATTTAAACTCTGGATTTAGTTCTTCGAGATTGGCTTCGGCATAAGATTTTACAGTATTTTCTACAAATTTCTTAAAAAAACTACGCATTGCCATCGTTGGCGTATAGCCTGCAGGAATTCGCTCGAAAGTTTGGCGGTCAATGGCATAGTCAAAAAAGGATTTTGTAAAGTAATTTTTTGAACCAATGCTAAAAATCGTTTTATCAACTAACTCATTATTTATGGCGTAATTCCATTTTTTTGTAAGAATATTTGTATCGGCAGCAGCAAATGCTTTTTTCGCTATTTCTTCATCTACCACAAACTTCATTTGTTTTTTAAGTTTGTTTAAAGTGTTTTCTCGCACAATATCGCCTCTTGAATCTGTAACAATTTTATCTTTAAGTTTTACCGATGCTTCCTCAAATGATTCTAATGGAATTTTCTTTAAAAGTTTTATCAAGTGCCAACCCGAAGTTGTACGAACTGGTTTTGAAACTTCGCCTTCTTTCAACGCAAATGCGGCTTGCTCGAAAGCAACTTCTTCTCGACTACCTATCGCAAATGCTGGTAAATACCCACCAAAGCTTTTGTATTTCGTATCATCAGAATATCGACGACATATATCTTCAAAAGCCGCTCCTTTCAAAATTAATATATATAGTGAGTCAAGCGTTGCTTTTGCTTTTAGACTTTCCGATTCGGGAGTATTTGCAGGAACCGATTTTAGAATGTGCTGTACCAAAACGCTACCACTATACGGACGGCGTTCTATTACTTTTACAAGATGAAAGCCTCCTTTTGTACGAACCGGCATTGAAATCTGCCCGACTGGCGTGGTATAAGCAGCTTTTTCGAGTGGATAAAGGAAACGCATGGCTCTGAACCAACCTAAATCACCGCCAATGCTATTCGATTTTTTATCTTGAGAAAATTGTTGTGCTAAAGTAGTGAAATCTTCACCCGACAAGGCTTTATTACGAATATCAATAAGTTTATTATAAATAGCTAATGTGTCAGTAGGCTCGGCAAACTCTGACATTTGATACATAATATGAGCAGCATGAACTTCCTCTTTCAACCACGAGTAAGTTTCTTTCAGTAAATGCTTGATTGTTGTGCTATCGGTCAGATACGACTCCGCCAACATACTTCGATAACCATCTATCTCTTCTTTGAAAGCCTCTGTTTTGTCATATCCTCTTTTTTGAGCATCGGCAATGATTCGCTGATTGTTGATTACTTGTTCCAAAAAAGTTTCAGTAGATAGTGTGTCTTCTGTAATCTGATTTTCAAAAGCGGTTTTTAAATCGGCAGTTTTCAATTCAATTGTGCCTACGGTAATGGCTACTGGTTCGGGCTTTGTTTCTGCAAAAGGTTGGCTACTGACTGTCGGAGCGGACGATGTTGGCAACGAAAAAACATCTTCAGTCGGTTTTGAACTTGTAGGATGATTAGTTTTTGATAGTGGCTTTTTTTGTACTTGACAAGCTAACTGGGTAAAAACTACTAGTATATATATATATTTGTTGTATTTCTTCATAAAAGCATAAAAGAATCATCTTCAATAAACAACTGTAAACGTTAAAATTTATTGTGATGAATATTGTTTTTGTGAGTATGGAAAACCTCCGCAAAATGTTGTTGGGACATCGAGAGGTTTGATAAAAAGTCAAAATTAAGCGAAATTTCCGCTTTTTACGAAATTTTCTTGAATAATTTCTTCAATTATTGATTCACCCGACGATAAATCTCCGCTTGTCCACTGCCATTTTTCGTGTAATCTGATACGGCCATCAGGCAGTATTTCGGGTCTTGAAAGGCATAATCCAGTCCTGATTTCACCTGCAAAATTAATGTGTTCGTAACGCATATCTAAGGCATCATTTTCGATGACTTTTGCCAACAAAAAACCTTTAACAATTGTTCCACCGCTATATTCTGCCCATACAACATTGTTTTGTTGTTGGTAGTAAAAAAGTGTTTGTTCTCCTACTTCTCCATTATCGGAATTGACGAATGATTTGAAGGTTTTTTGGTGTAAATTTATGCTCATTTTAGTTGATTTTTTATAATATTTATCCTTCGGCTAAAACGGGAGGCAATTGAAAATACCAGATTCAAACAAACGTCCAACATTGGACGTTACTAAAAAATTTATCCCAAATAATGGCGAACGAGACACGGTCGTCGCTCGATTCGCTCCACATTAAATGATTGGTTCTTGTTGCGAAAGGCAGTGAAAACTTCCAAGACCCCAAATGATTTCGGTGGCGTCAATACCCACAATTTTATGATTCGGAAAACATTTTTGAATGATTTCTAAAGCAACAGCATCTTTCTCACAACGATAAACCGGAACAATGATTGAGCCATTGGTTATCAAGAAATTAGCATACGATGCAGGGAGCCTTACTCCACTATCATAAACAGCGTTGGGCATTGGTAACTCAATGATATTCAATGGCTTACCGTTTGGTAAACGCATTGATTTCAAGTCTTCGAGGTTTTGTTTGAGAGGATGATAATTATCATCGTTTTCGTCAGGTTCAACAACAGTTAGCACAGTATTTTCATTCACAAAACGAGTGGTATCGTCAATATGCCCGTCGGTATCATCGCCAACAATTCCTTCTGTTACCCACAAAACTTGCTCTACACCGTAATAATTACAGAGATAATCTTCGATTTCGGATTGCGAAAGATGCGGGTTTCGGTTTGGGTTTAACAAACAAGATTTACTCGTAAGAACCGTGCCTTTCCCGTTAAATTCTACCGAACCACCTTCCATGATTATTCCAGGCACTACGTAAGGGAGATTTAAGTAATTGGCGATTCGCACAGGAATTTGGTCGTCATCATCATACGGTGGATATTTTCCTCCCCAAGCGTTGTAGCCCCATTCAACAATCATTCGCTCTTTTGTTTCAGGATTTATCAAAAACGCTGGACCATGGTCACGACACCAAGAATCATTGTTTGCATGAATCGGAACTTCAATTTGATTTTTATCAATATCATATTTTTCTATCAAACCCCAAATAAGTGCTTGATGAGCCGCATCTTTGGCATTGATACATACTTTTTCACTTTCAGAAATAGCTTTCACAAAATCCATATATGCCGGATATATTCGTTCTAAACGGTCACCGTAGTCCCAAGAATCTGAGCTTTGAGGAAAACTCAACCATATTGCTCGGTGTGTATGCCATTCGGCAGGAAAGAAAAAACCTTGTTGTTTAGGAGTCATTTTTTATAATTATCAATAGTAAAGTCTTCAGTAGACAGTCTTTATTTAGCAATTCATGATTTGCAGTCTTTAACTTGCAGTCTTCAATTTTAAATTCTCAGTTTATGGTTCTCGGTGCAGTATTCACTGTTTAACATTATCAATTTTGTATACTGCACTCTGATGAAGTTTTATATTCAAAAGACACAGAATTGCAAAGGTTGAAAGGCGAGCGTAGCTCGGCACAAAATATTGATATTTAAGCAATTAAATGTCTGAATTTTCGCAAACCATTTATGGTTAAGCTTAAAAACTTTCATCTCTCTATTTATTTACTTTCCTTTATCAAAAAATTATATAAAATGCTCAAATAAGTAATTTCCAAATCACCAGTGATATAAGTACACTAAACCGTCACTCGCTCAAAGGCGTCAATGTAGGTTTTTTTGCTGGCATTTAAGACATTGATTTTTCGAAATTTGGCAAATGCTCCTAAGATTTCGTAAGAATAAAAAACCTTGTGTAATGACAAAAACTGAGCATGAAGCTTCGGACGAGAATTATTTCGTACATCAATTACTTTTTCATGTTTTACATGAGTGGCATTATCATAAAAATGAACTTGACGCATTTCAAATTCATTTTGGTCAGTAATTCTGATTTCTTCATGCCACGAGTGGTCGGCTCCAAAAAGATAGATATTTTTATAATCTTGCAGTAAAGCCACATAAAGTGATGCCGCCAAGATATTTTGGCATTGTGGCATTCCAAAATTATGCTCAAAAAACCAATTTCTAAAAGCAGGAAAACCTCTGACGATGGTATAATTAAAAAAGCAAATTTGAATATTTGGGCTTTCTTGCTTGATTTTCTTGACGATATATGAATTACGGCTACGGGCAGGTACGAAAAGCCTCATTGACCAATCGGTTTGTTGAATTATGGCATCAAATGTCTTTTTTATGTCTTGTCGGCTGTCGTTTTGTTCGTTAAACATAAAAAAAGCGGGGTCGAGCAAAACATAATTTTCTGGTTTCAATGAAGCATAAACCGTTGAAAGAGCAAAAAGATTGACACAATACATATCGGTTTCTTTCAAAAAACTGAGATTATCTGCTAGAGTTTGGCTGAGTGATGGACCATTGCCCAAAATCGAAGCGTTTGTTTTTTGATTAGAAAACTTCGGCAGCCCGAGTTTAGTTAATAATATTACTTTCACCACCGAAACCACCGACTGAAGCGAATTCTCGAAAAAAGTACCAGTTCTAATATAATAGTCAAATAACATTTTTCTACTCGTTTACCGATTCTACGCAATAATTTTTTACCACAATAGACACAAATGAGATATTAAGCACACAGGTTCTATGTCGCAGAGACTTTGTATTAAAAGCGAACTCAATTATGTCTATTGCGATAAAACTTAGTTTTATTTAAATTCGCTATTTTTCTTATTTCTAAATTCAATTATCAAAGCACCAATCACAATCAGTACCATCAGCATAGATGCTACTAAGTCGATTTTTGCACCTATAACCACCGATTTAGGTTGAAATTTGAATTCGATTTTATGTTTTCCTGTTGGAACTGTCATCGCACGAAGCACGTAGTTTGCACGGAAATGCGGCGTTTCTTGACCATCAACATAAGATTTCCAATCTTCATTTCCACGATAATATATTTCTGAGAAAATAGCCACTTGATTTGTTGATGAATTAGATTCGTAGGTCAAATGATTTGGTTTGTATTCTGTAAGTTTAACTGTCCCAGTTGAATCTTGTTTTGTATTGCTCAAATATTGCTTAAATCGCTCATCAACAAAAGCTACGGCACGAGGATTGAAGTTACCAACGGCCTTAATTTCTTCATCAGCATTTTTGACTGTTTTTACCTCACCCACAAACCACGCATTACCCAAAGCATCAGGGTTTTGTTGAGCCACAGGATTACCATTTTGGCCCGGTGTAATGAAGTATTTAGTATTCAACATATTGAAAATCGATAAATTATATTTACCATCTTTGGTCATGGCATTATCATATAATTCTTGGATTCGTTTCAATTTCGCACCATGATATCCACCGACAGATTTATGAAAATATGAAGCCTTGGCATCAGCAAAGAAACCTTGATTGGTTGCCATATCGACCACTCTAAAATCAGGATCTTTATCTTGCATGATTTGCTCATCAGCAGCTGAAGGATTAAAGCTCTCTGCTACGCTTGATTTGGATTGAAAATCATCATTATTAAAATAACGTTTGTCAACCAAAGCAAGGTCAAGAACTGCCAAAACACCCAAAATTGCTATAAAAACCGTAGATTTGATTTTCTGAGTTGTAAAAGCCCAAATCAAACCTGCAGAAACAATTAATAAGAAAATAGAACGTAGTAAATCTCCTGTGACCATTGATTGGCGGTCTGCAATTATTGAAGCAGAGAAAGCATTTGCAAACTCCTGTCCGTTTGATTCAGCCATACTTTTGAGCATTTCCGCATCACGAACAGATTGGAAATCAAGCGAGAAATAACCAATTAAAATCAGCAACAATAAACTTCCTAAACTATATATTAAAGGCTTTTTTAGATCAGTGAAAGTCAATTTATCGGTAATGATTTTATTCACGCCCAACATCGCACCCAAGACAAAACACAAGTGCATGAGTGTCACAATCATTTTACTATCTCGAAACTTATTATAATATGGAAAATAATCGAACATAAAGAAATTGAATCCACTAAAGCTACTTCCCCACGAAATAAACAAGTATAAAATTGAGGTTAGAACCAGTACATACCGAAGCCCATCTTTGATAAGAATCAGTCCCAAAATAAACAAAAACAAAATGACGATTCCAGAATAATTTGGTCCAGAAACATACGATTGTGGTCCAAAATAAAGCGGCAAATTTGAACTAAATTGGGCAGCCGTAGAAGCATCAACACCCTTATCAATCAACATTTTGTATGTTTCTGAACTCTCACCTATGTTCCCCGACGAAGATCCGCCAACAAAATTAGGAGCGAGCAAAGTCAAGGTTTCTATTTGTCCAGGGCTATACGAAAAGGCATAATCACGACCCAAACCATCAGCCGATTGATTGAGGTTTCCGAGCGTAAGTTCCGATTTTCCACGAGTAGTTTCTTTCGAGTACACAAAGTTATTCCAAAGGTGCATACTGTGAGTACCAAGACCGATTATCGAGCCTATTAACACTACGGCGTAAGCTTTGAGCAGACCCGAAAAATTGCCTTTTTTTACGTGCAAATAACTTTCAAAAAGCACGTAGATTCCGAGCAAAAAGAACAAATAATAAGTGATTTGTGGGTGATTGGCATATATTTCCATAGCCATAAAGAAAGTAGTCATGGCAAGTCCAATCACGTATCTCCCTCTAAAAACCGCTATAAACGAAGCCAAAACCGCTGGTGCAAAAGCAATAGCAATGATTTTGGAAACGTGCCCTGCCTCAAGAAAAAGTAAGTTATAGGTATTGAGAGCATATGCAACCGAGCCAAAAAAGCCGAGCCAATTATTGACTTTCAGCACTCTCATTAGCACAAAAAAGCCCAACATCAACAATATTAGCACATTTGCTGGTGATGGAATAAGGTTGATATAAAATGAACCGATCTTGGTTGAAAGGCTATTTTCGTAGTCGCCCGCAACCATGTAGCCCGGCATACCGCCAAACATTGAATTCGTCCACCAAGCCCATTCGCCCGTTTGTTTATGAAAATCATTTAATTCTTTTGCCGATGAGGCTGCCATTTGGGTATCGTGCATGGCTAATCTTTTACCTTGCAAAAGTGGCGAAGCATACATAAAGCTAACAACCACAAAACCAACAACCGCAATGAGATGAGGAATGTATTTTTTAAACATTGACTTAAAAATAATTATGTAAAAGTTTTTGATTTTTATCTGTAATTGTCTGCGTCTCCACAGATGACAATAACTATACGTCACAATTCGGAGAATTGTGCTACTAAACTACAAAGAACGTAAAGAAAATTAATTTAAGAAGACACAAGACCAAAAATCTTTGCGAACTTTGCCTTGAAAAGTCGGTTATCAACGGTCTAAAGTCAACAGGAAATTTAATTTATTTAAATTTGGAAGATAAATTCCACAAAAAAACTAATTATGCTAATATTTAATATCACATTTAATGTCGAAAGTCGAATCTCTGAACAATGGGTTAAATGGATGAAAACAAATTTTATACCACTTGCTTTAGAAACCAAACTTCCAAAAGAAATTAAGGTAATGAGACTTTTGAACGAAAAAGAAAACGAAGACCGAACGTATGCTTTTCAGTTTCATTTCAAAAGCATGGAAGAATTTATGCAATTTGAAATGCAGCATCGTGAACGAATTTCGGACAGATACCAAATGCTTTTCAGAGGAAAACTCGTTGAGTTTACTACTTTACTTCAAGAAGTTTAAAAATTCACTTTTTCTTGCCTCCTTGATTTTTAAGGTTGTAAGTAAAAGTCAGTAAAAAGTATCTACTAATAGCATTTGAACGGTCAATTTCAAAGAAATTTTCGTCCGAACGTTGTGATAGATATACGTTACGTTTGAATACATCTTGCACGGAAAGCATCAATTCTCCACGATTGTTTTTCAAGAAAAGATGTTTGACTGCCACATTGAGAATCGGAATCGGCTTTAAATTGCTTGATAATCTTGAACTTTGATAATATGTATAATCAAAATCGGTAGCGAAAGTAAATTCTTTGGTGATTTTCCAACGGAAATCGGTGGTATTTTTAAACACTGAAAAGGTCTGATTAAATTCTTTATTGACCGAATATTCGACGAAAGATTTTTGGTAATTGGTATTGAAAACAAAGTTAATTTTATCGGTCAAATAAGTAATCTTAAAATCGCTACGATATTGATTTTGTGTATTGAGATTATTTACGCCATTAACCGTATTATTGCCCTGTGAAACCAAGTATCTTGGGCTAAGCGAAAAACGTAATTTATTCTTTTGTTTACCTACCGAAAAATTATAATATAAGCCTAAATTGGCATTCCAACGATACGGCAAATTCACGGGCTGAGTAGTCCTGACAAGGGTTTCACTAACTGTTTGAGCATAGCCAATGGCATTTTGAGTATAATTCATGTTACCATTTATGCCAATATTAGTAAAGGTTTTCGGGTTAAAAATATTTTCATTAATAATTAGTCGATGAATATATTCGGGTTTAAGGTCAGGATTTCCGAGAATAATATTTTGTGGGTTATTATTGACCGTAATTGGTTGTAAATCTCGCACCGATGGCTCATTAACGGCCGTGTTGTATTCGAACGTTATGCTATTATTTTTGTTATTTTGTTTACTATTTTTATCAGTATTTTTCGTTGCATTTTTTCGGAATGAATACCTCATCGAAGGCAAAACATTTTGAAATGAACGCTCCAAAACATTATCGCTTGTACGCTTTACAATACTTTGTAAAACCGATTTTTGGTAAAAAACACCCACCATAAAAGTTTTTTCTTTTGTTTCGCTATTAACCTTAAAACCAGCCTGTTGAAAGTTAAAATTGCTACTATACGCATTGCTTGCCGTAAGATTTTGCACCAATTTGATATTCACAATATCCCAAACATCAAAATTTGAGCGATTTACATTTTGTTGGTAAGCATAATTTCCTTCGAGCGTCATATTTTTGGCCAAAGGCTCAGTAAATGACACCTGAATCCGCTGATTTTGTTGCGTTGTTCGGCGGTCATTTTCTTGCTTAATAATTCGCTCTACGATTGCTCCGTTTACTTGATTTCTATTCAAAGTATTAGTCGAATCATCATTTTTGTCATTATTCATATTAAAAACGGCATTTAAACTGATGGTTCTACGGGGTAAAACAAAGCGATGACGAAGCAAAAGATTATTGTTGAAACTAATTCCCTGCGAATGATTCCGAACATTTCGATTAGAATTATTTTCGACGGTATCGCCCGCCGTAAACGTACTGATTTTTGAAATGCTATTCGTAAAAGCATCGCCCGAGACAGTGTTTAGGGCAGTCGTAAATTTCAAAAGATTTCGTTCATCGAAATGATGCGTAAGCGTTGCATTAAGTCGATGATTGAAATTGTCTCGATTTTGCTTGGTATTTTGGTCAGTATTGATAGTTTTTGCGGGCAAAAAACTTTGTCGAAATAAATTTCTAACTAAATCTGTATGACTGGCATTGAAAAAATAGCTGCTCTGCAAAGAAGATTTTTTGGCATATTGATTATTATAATTAAAACCAGCTCCTTCAGTAGAAGTTATCCCAGGGCGTTTACCTACCACTATCGGTAGATTGACATTGGCCGAGCCGCTACCTCCCCCACCGCCACGATTCGACTGTGAATTTAAGCTCGAAAAATTGGCGGCATCTTGCGGTGTAAAACCTTGTTGATTAAGGTTATTGAACAAACCGATGACCGAAAATTGCTGATTCGGACTAAACCGATTGACCGAAGTTTTAGCATTGTAATAACCGTTGTTGTTCTCGATTGGCGGAACTCCTGCTACCGAGGCGAAGCCCATAGTACCTTTTTTATGGGTATTTTTGAGCGTTACATTTATCACCATTTCTCGCTCGCCATCGTCGACTCCCGAAAACTCAGCTTGTTCGGTCTTTTTTTCAACAACTTGTATTTTTTCTATCGACTCAGCAGGCAGATTTTTTAGTGCCAGTTGTGGGTCGTTTCCAAAAAACTCTTTACCATCAATATATATTTTCTTAACTACCTTATTTTGAGTTTTAATACCACCATTTTCGTCGATTTCAAGGGCTGGCACTTTCCTCAATAAGTCTTCAAGGTTATCGTTTTGCTGAGGTTTAAGCACGCCCGCATCAAATTCGAGCGTATCTTTCTTTACGGCAACTGGTTCTTTATTTCCTTTCACAACCACCTCATTCAAGATATTATCGGCACTATTCACCTGTAATTTTCCTAAATCTGTTGTATTTTCGATAACAGAAATTGTGTGAAAGGTCGTAACATAACCTACAACTGAGATTTTGAAAAGATACTTAGATGACAAAAGTCCCGAAAATTCAAAAGCTCCGTTTTCTTTTGTCAGTTGATTGGCTATATTAGAAGAATCCTTGGATGATAATAGGCTAATTGTAGCGAATGGTATAGGCTGATTATTTTCATCAACTATAAGTCCTTTTACAGAAGATTTTTGTTGGGAAAACACCAAGGAAGAAAGCAACATAAATAAAAGAATTAATGCTTGTTTCATCTTTGGTTGCCTAAAATGGCGTTTCTTAGTTTTTTATGTAGTAGTTATAATACAAATATAAGCACTGAATTAATGTTTGCTACATTATTATGTGTAGAAAACGTCAAGCGTGTACTTTTAGCAGACCAATATTACAGAAAATTCGTCGAAAGCGAGCATTAATTAAACAAATTCGCAAATTTGGAAGGTATTTCGGTTTCAAAACGCAAATCTTTTTTTGTAATCGGGTGCTTAAAAGCCAATACCCAAGCATGGAGTCCGAGACGTTTAATAGGGTCGGCTTTTGCACCGTATTTTTCGTCACCCACCACCGAATGCCCAATATCTTTGGCGTGAACCCTAATCTGGTTTTTGCGACCAGTTTCGAGGTTTACTTTCAACAACGAAAAGTTTTTATTGCTTCTCAAAACCTCATAATGCGTTATCGCTTGCTGCCCTATTTCTGGATTTTTGCTCGAATAAACAACCAAAGCCTTACTTTCGACCAAATATGAGGTAATTGTATCTTGTTTTTTCTCGACATAGCCTTCAACAACAGCCAAATAAGTGCGTTCTTCGATAGTGGCGTTCCATGATTCTTGTAAGAGCTTTTGGATTTTTTCGCTCTTGGCAAACATCATCAAACCAGAAGTCTCTCGATCAAGACGATGTACGACAAAAATTCTATTGCGTGGGTCTTGTTTTTTTACATGACTGCTCAAAATACTGTAAGCTGTATTATCTTTTTGTTTTTCGGTAGCGATAGAAAGCACACCTGCTTGTTTTTCGATTACAATAAGATATTGGTCTTCAAAAATAATGTTTAGTCCACGATATTTTTGTTCTTCAGGAGCTTTTTTCCATTTTACCTCAACGACCTGTTCGGGTTTAAGTGTATGATTGAACTGCGTAATTGGCTGACCATCAACGAATATCTGTTTGTCTCGTAACAAAGTCTTTACATCATTTCGGCTTCTATTTGTAATATTTGCCAGTAAAAAGACTAAAAGTTCGGTATCCTCGATTACCATGAACTGTGTTGAGTCCGACCTTGTAGGTTTATCTGTTTTCGGCTTAAATTTCCTATCTTGCTGTCTCATTTATACTATTTTTCTCTAAATATTTGGTCAAAGGTAGGTAGAAATTCGTTTAAAATTTGAGTAAAATGGCTTAATCAATCATTTTTGATGTAGGCAAAGAACCAAAACCTAAGAAAAAACGTAATATAAATTCAGTAAAACAATTTAATGCAATGACTGGTACTTTTGAAGAATTAGTAGGTTCGGAAGAGCCTGTTTTGATAGATTTCACGGCCGAATGGTGTAAACCTTGTCGAAAAATAGATGCAATGCTCAATCAGTTGGTTGAGGAGCTTGATGAAGACATTACAATTATGAAAATCGATGTTGATAAAAACCCAGCCCTTCGAAAAAAATATGCTATTGATGCTGTTCCTACCTTGATTTTATTTCAAAAAAGCAAACAATTATGGCGACATACAGGACTAATTTCAGTTCCCGAAGTGGTGAGAGCGGTAAATAGAGCTTTATAAATAAGTTCATGTGGCAAACCTGTTTTCAGTGATAAACGAGGTGTGCCACATTTTTAGTTTTAATGGATAACGATTTGACTAAAACCTCGATTATTGCGTTCGAGGCGAATTTGAGTAGCAATCCGTTCCTTAATTGACTCTACGTGCGAAATAATTCCGATATTCTTTTGGGCTTCTTGCTGCAATTTTTCGAGTGTATTCAAAGCTAAATCAAGAGTTTCGGGGTCGAGCGTACCGAAGCCTTCATCAATAAATAGACTTTCGAGTTTGATATTTTTCGATGCCAAATCAGATAAAGCCAGTGCCAACGACAAACTAATCATAAAGGTTTCTCCTCCCGAAAGGGTTTTCACTGAGCGACGTTCTTTGCCCATGTATAAATCTACAATCATTAGTTCATCTTCTTCCTGTTCGCCAGGTTTATCGAGCAAATACCTATCCGATAAATCAGTAAGGCGGCGATTTGCCAAAGCCATTAATCTCGAAAGTGTCAATCCTTGAGCGAAAGTGGCAAACTTTTTACCATCGGCATTACCAATATATTTATCCAAAAGCTCCCACTTTAAATTATCTTTTTCTAAGATTAGTAATTGCGTCTGTAATCCTTCAATCACTGCTTTAGTTTGGGCTTGAGTTGCTAAATTGACTGATATTTCTACTTTCTCTTTTCTAATCTCTTCTTGCTTGGCTTTGGTATCACGTTCTTGTGTGCTTAAAGTATCTAACTCAACGCTAATATCATCTTTTAGCTTGACTTCATCCAAATCTTTTTGATGTTCTTTTATCTGCTCAACCAAAGTCTGAATTGCCAAAATTAAGGCTTGCTTTTTCTCTCTTAAAGCTTTCGCACTTTCGATACTCAAAATTGCCAATTGACAAGTTTTCAAATCTTCAAAACCGACTAATTTTACTTCATTTTCAAGATTTACTTTATCAGTTTCAAATGTTTTTTGTTTAGGAAAAAGTTCTTCTTTGAGGCCTTTGATAATTGTGGCAGAAGTCTGAATATTAGCTTGCGTCTTTACAAACCCAGTCTGAATATCATTATATTCTTTCTCGAAATTTACACCACTATAAAGTTCTTTTATTTTGATTATCAACAAGTTATACTCACTCTGCAAAAGTTTTGTGGCCAAACATTGGCGATATAAACTTTGTAAATCTTTGAGTTTTTCGGCTTTGTTTTCGATACCATTCAAGGCATTTTGTTGAGATTCGATTACTTTTATTTTGGCATCAATAACTTCGGTGTTCCCTCCTATTTTTTCAAGTTTTAGTGCTTGTTTTTTCTCTTCAATTTTTACTTTTACCTCCAAAATTTGCTCATTAAAAGCAGTAATTTTATCAATGGCATTTTTGAGTAATGCCTCCGCCGAAGCTAATTTTGAACTGAGGTCTTGAAAAGATTCATTCAAGGCTTTTTCTTCTTTTTTTGCTTCGCTAAGTTTCAAATCAATTTCGACATAATTATTGGCATAATGACTCAAAAATGGATGTTCGAGTGAGCCGCAAAGTGGACATGGTTCGTCTTTTTTGAGTAAATTTTGTCGGTCTTTTTCAAAATTATATGACTTGCTAAGTGTCTCTTTTTCGGTTTCGAGTTGCTTGATTTTTTGACTAATTCCCGTACTAAGTTTTTGTATTTTTTCAAGTTCTGGCTTTTGGGAAATTATAAAATTATTTTGCTGTTTTTCTACATCTTGCTCTTCCTTTGAATCTTTTATAATCTTTACATATTCCCAAACATGTAGCTTTAAAGCAGTATAATTTCGGTGATCTTCGGCCAAATTTTCTCTTTTGGTTGGCACATCATCTAAAATGGCAATTTGAGCAATTCTAAAAATTTCATCGAGTTTAGTTTTATGTGTAAGACCTACAGTTTTAATGCTCTCAAGTACTTCATCAGTAATTTGTTGGAAGTCAAAACGTAAGGATTTTTCGGCAATTTTATTGATTAATTCTTCAATCTGATTTTCATTAGCTTTTTTAGTTGCCTCTTGTGTATTTCTTTGTTTTTCGAGCTTATAAAATTTTTCTCTAAAATTTTGCAAAATTTCAAGTGCATTTTCAAGATTAAGCGTGTTTTGTTCTTTTGTTAATTCACCTATGTTTTTAAATATTTCATTGAGTAAAGTAGTGTTTTTGTCCAAACTCCCCTCTTCACTCGCTAATCGTTCTTGTAGATTTTGAAGTGCTTTGTACTGACTTTCAAGCTGTAAAATAAGCGATTGAAAAGGTTCAGCCTTTTCATGATTTTGTAGTTTTATTGCCTCAAAACTTTCGAAATCGTTTAAATTTTGCTGTTCTTTCGCTTGACGTTCACTTTTTTCGGCAATAATTTTCTGAAAATTCAAAACCTGCTTTTTGAGTTCGATTTTGGCATTAAAAATCTGAATTTGAGCCTCTAAATCAATTAAAATTTTTTCAATCTCAGATTTGCGATTAAGCCAATTTTGCTCTTGCTCGGGTGTGCTAAGTTTGCGTTTTTCGGTATCAATGTTAGTGCGTAAATCTTTTAGAACTTGCCCTTTTTCTTTAGCAATTTCAAAGGCTTTTTTGCCGAGTTTTCGGTAGATTTGAGTGCCTGTTATGTCTTCTAGTAATTTTCCTCGTTCGTCTTTTCCTGACTTTAAAAACTTAGCAAATTCTCCCTGCGAAAGCAAAATTGACTTGATAAATTGGTCGTACGAAAGTCCGATTAGTTCTTCGTTTCGCTTCGGAATTTCACTTTTTTTGAGAGGCAATAATTGGCTTGTTTGTAAGTCAGTAATTTCCATGCCATAATCGTTGAGATTCTGATTACGGTTCATTTCAATCCACCATTTCGATACAAAATTGCCCGATTTGCATGAAAACTCAATTTCAACAGCACATTCTCGCTCACCTTTAGTCAGAATCGAGCCAGCCGAAGCCACAAAATCTTTCGATATTTTTTTATCAAATCTCGGAATTTGGTTAAAAAGTGCAAGCGTAATGGCATCTAAAAGTGTAGATTTTCCTGCACCCGTTGGGCCAACGATGGCAAAAAGTCCAGCCGAACTCAATGGGTTTTCGGTAAAATCAATTCGGTGCTCACCTTTGAATGAATTGATATTTTTGAGGTATATTTTATTAATTTTCATCGTCTTGTTCAACTATTGATAATAATTCTGTAAAAGCTTCCATCATCAAAGTTCGGTGTTCGTCAGATAGTGAATTCTCTTTTTCAAGGCGTTTTTGAAGCATTGATTTCTCCGAAATATCTTCCAGATTTTGGCCTTCAACGAAAAGTTCCTCGCTGCTTGTTACTTCGTTTTTAAAACTAATTTTATGTTTCAGAACGATAGCATTTTCATCATCAAAAACAGTTATCAAATCATTTAACTCCTTGATAATTAATGGATTAAAAATTTCTTCTATAACTTCTAACTCCAAAAAAGATTTTAATGGAGAATCATTCTGAAAGGCAATGAGCTTAGATTTCACGGTTTCGAGTGTTCCAGAAATGCGTTTTAGTTGTCTAAATTTTGGCACTTCGATTGTTTGTATTTCTTGAATTTTATTTTCAGCAATTTCAAGAATTAGTACTATTTTTTGGTCGTTTTTCTCGCTAAAACTTAATGGAATCGGCGAACCAGAATAACGAATTCGCTCATTTCCACCAATGATTTGTGGGCGATGAATATGCCCCAAAGCCACATAATCAAAAGTTTGTGAGAAATCGTTGCCATCAACTGAAGCTAAATTTCCAATCTGAATTTCTCGCTCCGACTCCGAACTTATTGAGCCATTAGCGTATAAATGCCCCATCGCAATTGTAGGCAAATTGGGATATTTTTGTTGGCAAATTTCCGCCAATTCATCATAGTGTTTTTTTATACCCAAACGTACATTTTCGATTCTTGAAGCACCAGTTTCACCTTCAATTGCTTGGCGTAAATCGGCATCACGCAGATATGGAACGGCACAAACCACGAGATTTTCAAGTACAACAATTTCGTTTTCAATCGAACTTGTTGCTCCGCCAACTACTTTTATATCAAGCAGTTGCAGAATCTCTTTAGGTGCATCGAGCATCAAAGCCGAGTCGTGGTTTCCGCCCGTGATAATGATTTTGCATTTGAGTTGAATCATTTGGCGTAAAAACCAATAATACATTGTACGGGCTTCGATGGGTGGATTTGCCAAATCAAAAATATCGCCCGAAATGAGCAGTAAATCAATGTTTTGCTTGTGAATAAGGTTTATCAACCAATCAAAAAATAGTTGGTGGTCTTTCGAGAGATCGTGTTTATGCAGTTTTTTGCCCAAATGCCAATCGGCAGTATGAAGTATTTTCATGTGTTTTTTTCTAAACAACAAAAATGGCATTTCCTTTTGAGATATGCCATTTATTTTCAGGAAATATGTATTACATTCTAATTTTCGTTTGACAAACCTCAACTTCCTTCGAAGAAATATCGGTCAGTACATAAATTGGCTGGTTGGTTATTTTCATTTCGTCCAAGACATCTACTGTGTTTTTATAAACAGATTCATCAGTTGGGCGAATGATTACCGTAAAGTTTTTGATATTTTCAGCCTGTTTTCTTTTTTCAATTATCAATCGGCTCAATGTCGTTCCGTAAGAGGTTTCGGTTAAAAAACTTTCGTTCAAGTCTTTAGCATTCTTTTGATGGTAAAATATTCGGTTGTCTTTACCCAATATCAGTGTTAGCGTATTTTTGTATTTGACAGGTGGACCAATTTCGTCAGTGTTGTCAGGCATATACAGAGGCATCATTCTATTTGATGTAAATGTTGTGGTAAATACAAAAAAAGTGATGAGTAGAAAACCTAAATCTACCATCGGGGTCATATCAACTCGTGGTTGGCGGATGTTAGTAGTGAGTTCGGCCATTGTTGTAAAAGTTTAGTTGAATAATAACAATTAATTAATTAATTATATAAATATCTAAATATATTTTTAAATTTCCAAGAAATACTTCAAAAAATAAAAAAGGAAGCCTTCGCACAGAGTGATGGCTTCCTTGATATCCTAATTTTCTTCATTTCACTTCCGTTCAATCGAAAGAATCTTGAACTCAGTTCGGCGGTTTCTTTGGTGCTCTGCCTCGATACACTGAACTCCGTCACCGCAATTATTCACTGGCTCGGATTCGCCTTTTCCTACACCTCTCATTCTAGCACGGGCTACACCTTTATCGATTAAGAAATCAACTACTTCGTTGGCTCTTCGCTGCGACAAACTTAGGTTGTCGAGGGCATTGCCGCGGGTATCGGTATGCGAACGAATCTCTATAATTATATTGGGGCTTTTCTGCATCGTTCGCACAAGTTTTTCAAGTTCTCGAGCGGCATCTTTACGTATTTTATAACTTTTGGAATCATAATAAATATTGTCAAGTTTCACTACGTCACCCACTTTATAGAGCTTTGTATCGAATAATGAGCTAGGATTTGATGCGGAAGTTTTCTTGCGAAAAATATTGATAATATTGCGTTTCTCTTCAACTTTTGCTACTAATTCTGACGATTTACCGAAATTTTCTTTGAAAGATTCTAAGATATAATCGCAGTTTAGTTCACGTTTGAATTCATACGAACCGTCTGAACCAGTAATCATTTCTTGGGCAATACCTGTGCATTGATTAATAAACTTAATTTTTACGCCCGCAATTGCTGTGCTGTCTTTTCCAGCCGTCACGATTCCTCGGAAGATTGTGGAAACTGGGTTTCCATTTCGTCGAGCTACTAAAACATCCTTATCTGCTTGTTTTTTTGTTACATCAGGTTTATTTATATCAACTACAACAATTTCTCTTTTCAGGTAAATATCCAATTTTGAAGATTCGAAATCAGATGCTTCCTTATTTGAAAAACTAACAGACTCGTTTTGAAAACCATTTTGTTTTATGATAAAAGTAAAATCATTATCGGCTTCGAGGCAGAGTTTAATTGAACCCAAGCTACTAGTAATGGCACTTTCACGACTAAGTGAATTTCCCTTGATTTCGAAATCAAATCTGAGGCGATCAAAAGGCTTTTTGGTTTCATTATCATAGATATTTACAATCAAATCACGACAACCATAGAGCGTACCGAATCGAGTAAATTTGTAAATATCATCATCAATTCCTCCACGCTTGCGATTACTACTGAGAAAACCAGATTGGCGTTCGGAGTCAGTTATTATGCCAAAATCATCTTTATTTGAATTAAGTGGTGCCCCCACATTACGAGCTTTTCCATTTGGCATACCTGACTCGGTATTCATCGGAATAAAGAAAATATCTAAATCGCCCAATCCAGGGTGAAAATCTGATGAAAAATATAGATTTCCTCGGTCGTCAATAAACGGAAACATTTCGTTTCCTCGCGTATTTATAGTCCCACCCAAATTCTGTGGCTTTGTCCATTCTCCTTTGTTAAAACGAGTCATCCAAATATCAGTTCCGCCATAACCGCCGGGCATATCCGACACAAAATACATGATTTTATCGTCAATCGTTAAGGTCGGATGTCCGCACGAATAATCATTGCTATTAAATGGAATTTCCTTTATTTTTCGCCAGTCGTTGTCTTCAAATTCAGCCAAATAAAGTTTTAGGCGAGTGATTGCAGTATTTTTTTTCTGACCAAAAATCCCTCCTCCACCAATTTCGCTATTTCGAGTAAAAATTATTTTAGAGCCATCGTGAAAAAATGCACATGGGCCTTCGTGGTATTTTGAATTGAGATTTTTACTAAATTTTTCCGTTGAAATGGTTGGATTTTCTTCGTAATCTAAATCTTTACTACCTGTGATATATTCACTGCCTTTTCGCCCAATGGTTTTTGTATCATTAGAGGTAGGAGGTGTATAATAATCTGTACCAAGTTTTTTAGAAGGTGGTGCGGTCTTTTCAATGGACTTTTGCGAACTCGAACCAATGGCCGATGCTCCACTAATTTCGTTTCCTATGGCCTTTAGGTCTTCGAGATAAAATAAATCGAGAAAAG
Source organism: Cytophagaceae bacterium (assembly GCA_027486845.1). Taxonomy (GTDB): domain Bacteria; phylum Bacteroidota; class Bacteroidia; order Cytophagales; family Spirosomataceae; genus Emticicia. The sequence continues at coordinate 88,612 of JAIXOL010000009.1, read as the reverse complement.
AAGAAGTATCCCAATTAAAAACCCTTCGAATACCAGAATTGGCACTTCTTCCAGAAACAAAAACTAAGCCTTTTTTGTAGTAAACTGGACTAAAATCTGCACTGCTCGAATTTATACCGACGTACTCTATTTTATAACTTCCTGCGTTGCGTTCTAATGCATCTCTATTACTGTTGAGTTTGATAAACTCTACCCCTCGCTTGTCTTGTTCTTGTAACTCGTTGAATTTTTGCCAATATTGATTGGCTTCTGTGAATTTCCTATTGCTTGTAAGAACTTGGGCAAAATGTTGATAGGCTTTAATATCTTCACCCTTTACGATAGGATTTGCCGTTAAAAGCTCACGATAAATCCTTTCCGCATTAGAGTAGTCCTTCACTAATTTATAGCAGAGTGCTAAATTGAGTTTGGCCTTTACGATTTCTTCTTCGGTAGCTCCTTTTGGTTTCTTTAGGGCAGTCTCATATAGCTCAATGGCTTTTGCATAGCCCAAGGTTTCGAATTGTTTATTAGCTTCCTGCAAAACCTTCGAAGTATTTTGGGCAAACAATGCAAAAGTTGCAGTTGTGAAATAAATAAAAAATATGAGTCTTTTTAATGGCATTCCTAAAAATAATGCAATTTTTTTAAAAAACGAAAAAATTGCAAAAATCATGCCTTTAATTAATGAAATTGTTCAATTTTTCCACATACAAAACTCTTTCAATTTGTGCTCAAGCCTAAAATATAAATAAAATACGACACAAGAATGATAAAGCTTCATGATAAAACTTTTAAAAATGACTAAGTTTGGGAGAAATATTTTCGAAGTTTTACTTATATTGGTTACAGGAGAAAATCTTCTTTACAAATGAAAATCTGAAGAAAAATCTCACAAAACACCAGCAGAAACTCTTATTAACTTCACAATATCACAACTTCGTGAACAACTGCCACGAGTTTATTAATTTTGAGAAAATGACCCTTCAGCTTAGAAAAGCCTTTTTCTAAAAATCTTTGCTAAAATATGATAAATACGTTAAAATTTAAATTTTGCAACAAAATTGTCAAAAAGTATTAAATCATCAAAAAATGCATACTTCATTTACTCTATGGGTATTCTCCTTTCCTACTAAAAAATTAAAAATCATGCAAAAAATTGGGCAATCAGATATATACATCCAAAAACCAAAAAATCCCTTCATTCCCAACAAAAAACGCCGTTAATTTGCGATGTAATAAAACTCCTCCATTCAAGTGAAACTTTGGCAAAAGGTAAGTAGTAAAAACTTAGAAAAACAGGGTGCCTCAAATCACGAGGCAACTCTCCGAATTGAAAATTTTACGGTTGGTAAAGACCGTGAAATGGATATGTACTTAGCTGAGTTCGATGTAATCGGCTCAATGGCACACGCCATTATGTTAGAGAGTATTGGTTTACTAGAAACCAATGAGTTAGCAGGTATTATTAAAGAATGTTTAAAGATTTATAATGATATTATAAATGGTAAATTTTTAATTGAAAAAAATATTGAGGATGTACATTCTCAAGTCGAATGGTTACTTACTCAAGCACTCGGCGACGCTGGAAAAAAAATCCATAGTGGCCGCTCTCGCAACGACCAAGTACTGGTTGACCTCAAACTTTTTATGCGTCATCAGTTACGTCAAATTGTAAATCTCACCGAAGCACTTTTTCATAAGTTAGTCGAACTCAGCAATCAACATAAAAATGATTTACTACCTGGTTATACCCATCTCCAAATTGCGATGCCATCATCGTTTGGGCTTTGGTTTGGTGCTTATGCTGAAAGTTTGGTTGATGATACAGTTGTACTTCAGGCGGCTTACAAAGTAGTCAATAAAAATCCCTTGGGTTCGGGTGCTGGATATGGAAGTTCGTTTCCACTAAACCGAACGCTTACGACTAAGCTCTTAGGCTTCGATGACCTTAATTATAATGTAGTTTATGCACAAATGACTCGTGGTAAAAGTGAATACGTTGTGCTTTCAGGAATGACGTCTTTGGCCACCACGCTATCACGTATGGCAATGGATATTTGTTTGTATAATTCGCAAAACTTTGGATTCGTAACGCTACCTGACGATTTCACGACAGGCAGCAGTATCATGCCACACAAGAAAAACCCAGATGTGGCTGAATTGCTCAGAGCAAAAACCAACAGACTGAAAGGACTTCCTACCGAATTGGCTTTCGTCACAAGTAATCTACCTAGTGGCTATCACCGTGATATGCAGATTTTGAAAGAAATCTTAATGCCTGCCTTCGACCAAATGATTGAATGCTTGGATATAGCTCACTTTATGATGTCAAATATTGAAATAAAACCTAATCTTTTGGAAGACAAAAAGTACGACCCGATTTTCTCAGTAGAACGGGTGAATGAATTAGTAATGCAAGGTTTACCTTTTAGAGATGCGTATTTACAAGTGAAAGAAGAAATTTTTGGTGGTGGTTATGAAGCACCACGAGATTTGAACCATACACTCGAAGGAAGTATCGGAAATCTTTGCAACGACGAGATCACGAAAATGATGAGCAATGTAATTAAAGGTTTTGACTTCGTAAAAGTTGATACTGCTTTGGAAGAATTATTGAATTGGAAGTAAATAAAAGGAAGGCTTCGGACTAGGCGTTCCCCTCAGAACGAATGTCGCCCAGCGAAGCCTTCCTTAAAATCTAGAACCTTATTTTTCACATATCGCCACCGCAATTTTAGAATCGGCCGTCCCGTAATATAAATACCATTTCTTCTTGAAATTTACGAGTCCTTCTACAAATACTACATTATTTACTTGCCCTGTTAACTCATAAGGTTTATCTGGTTCAAAGAAAAAAGTTTTCGAGCGGTCAATGACTTTGCTTGGGTCGTTTTTATCAAATATTATTTGTCCTGCTCGGTAAGCATTTTTGGTGTCTTTGCTTTTATTCTGAAAACCTTTATTGGCACTATTGTAAATAAGTAATATGCCATCTTCTTTAATAAACGCCGCTGGCCCAGATTCTACTAACCAACTATCGAAATTGTCCTCACGAGGTTTTACAATTGGCTTGGGTTTTCCAAATTCATCTTCCAAAATAGTCCAATCGCTTAGATTATCAGAACTGGCCAAAAACAGATTAGTATCGCCCCAATACATCCAATATTTTCCCTTGATTTTCATGGCCACAAATCGCTCGCCAACTTGCTTACAGATTATAGCTCCTGACTTCGACCACAGCATTTCATTTTTTGGGTTTTTAAAAGCCAAACCTTCTTTTTTCCAAGTCTGTAAATCGGCCGAAGATGCAACACAAAGTCGAGCCGTTTTTCCATCATAAGCCGTGTAAGTTAAAATATACTTTCCGTCTTCGGTTTCTACCAAACGAGGATCTTCACAGCCACCTGGATATTCGTATTTTTTCATAAAATCATTGTCAGGAAAAAATACTGGTTTGGTCTGACGTTTGAAATGAATACCATCTTCACTAACGGCTAGCCCCAAACGTGAAGTACCATCGACAACCTTCAAAGTATCTTCTGCCCTATACAACAAATAAACTTTTCCATCTCGCACCACCGCCGAAGGATTATAGACATCTTTGGCTTCCCAATTGATTGATTTTTTCATAATTGGATCATCAAAAGTAGTAGTATCATTTGGCAATAATATTGGATTCTCGATATCGGCTTTTACAAATGGAATTAGTTGCCAGCTTTGTTCTACTTTATATCTGCACGAAGAAAATGTAAAAAGAGAAATAATTAAAAGGTATTTTTTCATAGGTTTGTGAAAAAGTATTTGAGTTGATATATAAAGCCAAAGATATAGATAATTTATCACAAACTAATTTTCAAAAAATGATACGCAAAATTCTCATCCTTCTGTTTTTTATCTCAGAAATTGCTACTGCTCAAGAGCAATTAATTATGATTGGCGGCGGCAAACGCACACCTGATATTCTAACTAAATTTATAGAGTTAAGCGGCAATGAAAACGGCAAAATATTGGTCATTCCGTGGGCAAGTGGAGAGCAAGAAATAGCAGCTTCAAACATTAAAAATGAGGTGGCTGCTCTTTCAAAAATTTCGGTCGATAATGCTCCATTTGCACCACTTACAGCCGAAACTAAAGCATCACTTTTGGCACAACTCAAAACAGCAAAAGGTATTTTCTTTTGTGGTGGCGACCAAAACCGAATAATGGATGTTTTAAAAGACGAAGAACTGTACAAGGCCATGCACGAGCTTTATAAAAACAAAGTAGTGTTTGCGGGAACGAGTGCAGGCACGGCAATTATGTCGGAAATTATGATTTCGGGCGAAGGAGATTTCAAGGTAATTGATGGCTCAAAAGTTGAAACTAAGAAAGGACTTGGACTGATGAACGAAATCATTGTTGACCAGCATTTTATCAAACGTCAACGTCAGAATCGTTTGATTGGATTAATTTTCAAAAATCCTACTCTATTGGGTATTGGTATTGACGAAGATACGGCTTTTTACGTAGAGCAAAATCGTTATGCCGAAGTGCTGGGCGAAAGCCAAGTCATGATTTTTGAAACCACCAAACAAGCTAAAGAAATGAAATTTGTCATGCTCGAAAAAGGTGAAAAATATGATTTGAAGAAACGAAAGAAAATTTAAAATACTAACCACTAAGGAACTAAGAAATGCTAAGTTTCATAAAGAAAATTCTTAATGCCTTTATGATAAAAAATCAGAATATTCACTTTACATACTCTAAAATATCAGCGGGCTGACAATCAAGCACTTCACAAATTGATGCCAATGTGTCAAATCTGACACCTTTAGCTTTGCCAGTTTTAAGGATTGATAAATTAACTGTCGTCAGTCCAACTTTTTGCGAAAGTTCATTTAATGACATCTTTCGCTTTGCCATCATTACATCTAAATTTACAACTATCGGCATGGCTATATAAATGATTCGTTTTCTTGTTTTACAGTAATGGCTTTTTTCATAAAATCAGCCAAAATAAATATCAAAATACTACAAAAAATGAAGGTGGGTGAAACGAAGATGGTTCGCCAAAAGAAATTTTTCAAAATATTACTACCACTCAAATGAGAATTGTGTAAAATATCGAAAAATCCACGATTAGCCACATCCAATATTGCCAATATCAATACTAAAAAAGCTATTTTTCTAACCAAAATAACACTTTTACTATTAAAGAAGTGCATCTTATTGTAAATGCTTATTAGCTTATATAAGAAAAAACTAATTGAAAAAAGCACCAAATACGTGCATAAACTTGTGCCATTTAATAGCCAAATAACTAATGAATTTGTTTGAAGGTTAGCAGGAAGTACAGCCATATTTTCTACGATTCCCCACAAAACCCCAATAGTAACAATAAGCAAAATAACCTTCGTTGTTTTCATAATTGTATTATATTTAGTTTCGTTACAAAAGTAGAAACAAAAACAAATAAAACAACTATTTTTTAATGTTTTATTTTATATATTTAAAACAAAATACCTTTTCTAAGTTTTCTCATAAAACTATAAGAAACATAAATTATTAGCATATTTCGAGAAAATTCATCATTCTTAATTCTTAATTCTTAATTAAGCCTTACCTTTGTAGCTCAATTAAGGATACAAAAAATGACTGACCGTTATATGCAGCGTGGCGTTTCGGCCGCCAAAGAAGATGTTCATAAGGCAATCGAAAAGCTTGATAAAGGACTTTTCCCGAAAGCATTCTGCAAAATTTCACCCGATATACTTGGTGGCGATGCCGAATATTGCAATATCATGCACGCCGATGGTGCTGGTACAAAAACATCTTTAGCGTATTTATATTGGAAAGAAACGGGCGATATTTCAGTTTGGCGTGGCATTGCACAAGACTCAATCGTGATGAATACCGACGATTTGATTTGTGTAGGAGCAGTTGGCCCAATGCTGATTTCGTCGAGTATAGATAGAAACAAAAACAAGATTCCAGGCGAAGTAATTGGCGAAATTATCAACGGTACAGAAGAATGTCTGGAAATGCTTCGCAGCCACGGAGTAGAGATTTATAGCACAGGTGGCGAAACTGCCGATGTGGGCGATTTAGTACGCACAATTGCAGTAAACAGTACAATCATTGCTCGTATGAAACGCTCTGATGTTATCTCAAACGACAATATCAAAGCGGGTGATGTAATTGTGGGCTTGGCCTCGTATGGTCAATCAAACTACGAAACGGCTTATAATGGCGGCATGGGAAGCAATGGCCTGACTTCTGCCCGACACGATGTTTTGGCAAAAACTTATGCTGAAAAATACCCCGAAAGTTACGATGGAGAAATAAATAAAGATTTAGTTTATAGCGGAGCAAAATTATTGACCGAAGAAATTGCGGGTGTCAATGCTGGCAAACTTATCCTCTCTCCTACTCGTACTTTTGCACCTGTGGCAAAGGCTTTTTTAGCAGAACTTCGTCCATACATTCACGGAATGGTGCATTGCAGCGGTGGAGCTCAAACGAAGGTTTTACACTTTATTGAAAACCTGCACGTAATCAAAGATAACCTTTTTCCGATTCCGCCATTGTTTAAATTGATTCACGAACAAAGTGGCACATCATGGCAAGAAATGTATAAAGTTTTCAATATGGGACATCGTTTGGAGGTTTATCTCGACGAACAATACGCTCAACGTATTATCGAAATCTCTCATTCATTTGGTATTGATGCCCAAATTATTGGTAGAGTTGAGGCTGCCGAAAGCAAGAAGGTAACTATCAAAAGTGAATTTGGTGAGTTTGTTTATTAGTCCATTGACTATGGTCAACGGACGACAGTTTTTATAAACTTCCAAAAAGAAAAAGGGTCATATTGAGAATTCTCAACATGACCCTTTTTAATTTCCTATCGTCTATCGACCGTAATCCGTGGACTATTTAAAAACCAATTCCTGCATAAAGTTTCACATCATCGAGCGTAATTTTCGGGCCACACATAATCACGAGGCGTTCTACCACGTTGCGTAGTTCACGAACGTTTCCAGTCCAAGGTAAGGTTTTCATATATTCAATTGCGTCAGCATCAAATTCTTTGGTTGCATCGCCATATTCTTCGGCTACGTCATTCAAAAACTTATCTGTCAATAATGGAATATCGTTCTTACGGTCGGCCAAGGCAGGTACATGAATCGGAATCACATTGAGGCGGTGAAATAAGTCTTCACGGAAATTCCCTTCAGCAATTTCCTTTCGTAAATCTTTATTCGTAGCCGCAATCACACGTACGTTTACTTTTATTTCTTTATCGCCACCTACACGTGTAATTTTGCTTTCTTGCAATGCACGAAGCACTTTTGCTTGTGCAGAAAGGCTCATGTCGCCAATCTCATCCAAGAAAAGCGTTCCACCATCAGCTTGCTCAAACTTACCAATACGCTGTTTTATAGCCGAAGTAAAAGCACCTTTTTCGTGACCAAAAAGTTCACTTTCAATCAATTCAGAAGGAATGGCGGCACAGTTTACCTCAACCGAAGATTGATTGCAACGATTACTCTTTTCATGAATTTGTTTCGCTACCATTTCTTTACCCGAACCATTCGGTCCCGTAATAAGCACACGAGCTTCGGTTGGGGCAACACGGTCGATGGTTTCTTTCACCTTTTGAATAAGTGGTGAGTCTCCAACAATTTCGTTGATTTTGTAGATTCTTCGTTTCAGTACTTTTATTACTTCTACATCTTTGCTTTTCTCGATTGCATTACGCACGGTTACGAGCAAACGATTCAAATCAGGTGGCTTGGTTATGAAATCGTAAGCCCCTCTTTTGGTAGCTTCAACAGCATTTTCTACATTGCCAAATGCCGAAATCATAATAAACTGAGTTATTACTCCTTCTTCTTTGGCTTTTAACAGCATTTCGAGTCCATCTAGTTTAGGCATTTTGATGTCACAAAGGGCTACATCGTACTGCGTTTTCAGCAACATCTCGAGTCCTTCTTCACCATCTTTTGCTTCATCTACTTCGTACTCTTCATACTCCAAAATGTCACGGAGTGCATCTCGGATACTTTTTTCGTCATCAACAATCAATAATTTTGCCATTGGTGGGTTACACTCTTGTTAGAGTTTAATTGATTTTATGATTTAATGGTAAGATTCTAATTACACCGCAAAATAGCAAAAAAAAGTAACAATTTTGTTGATAAGTTTGATATTTTAATAGTTATTATGCAAGAGTGATGAGTCAAATGAGCTTTTTTATGAATATTTTAACAGAAATTACTAAAAAGGTGTTATATTGATAAATTAAACTGGATTTAAGACTGAATGAAAATTGCAATTATAGGTGCTGGTATCGGAGGAATCGCAACTGCCATTCGTTTGGCAAAAAAAGGTCATGAAGTAGAAGTTTTTGAGGCAAATAATTACCCTGGTGGAAAACTAAGCGAGTTTCAACAAGGTGAATATCGCTTCGACGCGGGGCCTTCACTATTCACGATGCCACAATTCGTGACTGAGTTATTTGAACTTTCGGGTCGAAATCCTGATGAGTATTTTCAGTACATTAAATTGCCCGAAGTTTGCCGATATTTTTGGGATGATGGCACAAGACTAAATGTTTCGGCCGACATCAATGAATTTGCCCAAGATGCCGAAAAAAATCTTGGTGAACCTTCCGAAAATATTATTCAGTTTTTGAAAGCAGCAGCTTTTAAGTATGAAATTTTAAGTGGTTTATTTCTTGAAGATTCGTTGTATAAATTCTCGACTTGGATATCAAAAAAGGCATTTAAAGGTTATCTTAACTTACCTAAATTGGGTATTTTTGAAACAATGAACAAAGCAAACGAAAGTTTTTTCAGACAGCCAAAAACCGTTCAATTATTCAATCGTTATGCTACATATAATGGTTCTGATCCTTATCAAACACCTGCTACACTCAATATAATTCCTCATTTAGAATATAATATTGGGGCGTTTTTCCCGAAAGATGGTATGTTTGGCATCACACAAAGTTTAGTGAATTTAGCTAAAGATTTGGGTGTGAAATTTCATTTTGGGGCGAAAGTTGAGGAGATAGTTACAGCCTCCTTACCCCCAGAGGGTGAAAATAAAAAAAAGTTTTCAAACGTTAAAAATCTTAAAGTAGAAGGAATTGTAGTTCCTCCTCTGGGTGCAAGGGGGCTTGATATTGTCATTTCCAACATGGACGTTACGCCAACGTATCGAAAATTATTGCCAAAAGTCAAGCATCCCGATAAAATTTTGAATCAAGCAAAAAGCGGTTCAGGGCTGATTTTTTATTGGGGAATCAAAAAAGAATTTAAAGAATTAGGCTTGCATAATATCTTTTTCTCGAATGACTATAAGACCGAATTTGAGTACCAGTTTCAGAAAAAAACAATCTATCACGACCCAACTATTTATCTGAATATCACCTCGAAATACAAAAAAGATGATGCTCCTGAAGGCTGTGAAAACTGGTTTATTTTGCTCAATGCTCCTGCCAACGAAGGTCAAGATTGGGATACAATAATTACCGAAGCTCGCCAAAATGTAATTGATAAATTAAGTCGAAATTTAGGTGTAAATGTGGCAGAATTTATAGAAAACGAGTCAATACTTGACCCTAGAAGCATAGAAATGCGTACATCATCAGCACAAGGGGCTTTGTATGGTAATAGCTCCAACAATAAATTTGCCGCATTTTTACGGCACGCCAATTTTTCTTCTGATATTAAAAACCTGTATTTTGTAGGTGGAAGCGTCCATCCAGGTGGAGGAATTCCATTGGCACTTTCATCGGCCAAGATTGTGGCTAATATGATAAAATAGTCCACAGTTTTTAGTCCACAGACCATAATAACAGAAGCAGTTATAGATTTTATTTTACAAAATCTATAACTGCTTCTACAAATTCAGCTGGTTTTTCGGCTTGTATCCAATGCCCTGCACCTTCAATCATTTGGACGATGGCATTGGGGAAAATATCTTGGATAACAGAAATATCTTCATCGTAAATATAGCCCGATTCGCTTCCACGCAAGAATAACGTTGGTGCGGTTACTTCTTTTATGTGCATAAAATCGCCACCAATTTGGTAAATTTCTTTACTTAAAACTGGCAGATTTATTCGCCAATCGAATTTTCCATCTTCGGTACGGTAAAGATTTTTGAGTAAAAATTGTTTTTCTCCCGCATTTGAAACGAATTTTGATAATTGTACATCCGCCTCGTTGCGATTGGTAAGCGTTGATAAATCAATAGAATTTAGGCCTTGTATGATATGTCCGTGATGCGATGGATAAAATTTTGGAGCAATATCAACCACAATCAATTTTGAGTATTTATCAGAATATTTCATAGCAAAATGCATGACAGTTTTCCCGCCCATTGAGTGACCAATAATTATCGGCTTTGCGAGTTGGTTATCTACGATAAATTCATTTAAATCATTAGCCATAAGTTCGTAGCTAAATTCCTCACTACGAGGAGATTGACCATGATTACGAGCATCGAGAGCATAAACTGCGTAGCCTTTTTCGGCTAACATTTTACTAATCGAAAACCAATTATCTGATGACCCAAAAACACCGTGTAAAATTAAAATCGGCTGACCTTCGCCTGTTTTTCTAAAAAAAAGCTTCATGTGTAAAATATTTGAAGCACAAAGGTATAAACGAATGTAGAATGTGAAATGTGATATGAAGAATTATTTAAAGGCCAAACACTATTTCTTCAAAATTTTTGATGAAAAACTATTGTAATTCAAATTAAACGCACTAAAAATTTTAGCCGTAGAACGACGTAATATTTGTAGTAAATAGCAAAGTTTTTATTTGGTACATCGCACTGAAATATTACAGTGCGATACACCTCGAATAATCAGCTTTACTTTTTTGCTTCAAATATTTGGGGACGATGCCTCAATTTAAGGTTTTCTGATCAGTACGGAAATTAGTCAATTCGTTCTACTTACCCCCCTCTTAAACTTCAACTCACAAACATTCTTACCTATACGTTTGCCATTTTTTAAACCTTGATCGTTGGAATTTCGATAGTGAATACCACCATAAAGACGAGAATTAGCCGCTTCATCGGCAAACTCAAAGAATGACTCGAACGTACGTGGTTTAAAGCCTCTGACAGCGTGGGAATTATCAGTGAAGTGATAATTAAAACCGAATAAATCAGATAATACTTGTGCGGTTGCACCTGATACCGAAGCATGGCCAGAAGTATATTCAGGAAAAGGAGGTGTATCGAGCAATGGAGTCCATGCACGGTCAATTGTTGTTCGTATATACGAAACAGGACGTAAAACGTTATGCATAAATTTACATTTCCAGCATGAAATAAAAGCATCTGCTGCGGCAATACCAATTTTACAGTAAACTTCAGCAACTTTATCCAATTTTAATTTTTCGATTGTCACTACCTGCGAAGCAATCGAAATGGCATGACCTGATGGGGTAAAAGTCTTACCGGCATCATCTGACCAAAATTTAGCTATTGCGGTCTGCTCAGCTGATAAGTTTTTGCCTACACTATAAACTTCTAAGGCTTGCGAATACATAAGTGATGAAATACTAGCATCACAACGTGGTGGAATAGGTAATTCAAAATCAGCATCTCCTTTCACAAAGGTACGATTCTTGCCCCAGTTAGGTTGCAAAGGAATTTGTTGCTCACTCGTGGGAGTCCAAACACACGCACCAGTTACTGGCTTATAATCTTTTGGAAAGTTTTTTTCATAGCCTTCGTGTCCGCCATCATTTTTTGAATAATCAAATACCGCTTTGGCGACGGCTTCGCCATATTTTATTGAACGTAAAGCAGTTTCTCTACCGACATCATTTTGATACTTTCGTTCAAAAACATCTTTTAACGAGTCAATTTTCAACAAATTGACTTTTGATGTATTGGCATAAAGGCTCTTAATGATAAATGCCTGAGCAGCATTGGCACTCAAAATCCATTGGTAAGCTTTTCCACTTTCAATAATTGGAACTGACTTAAATTCATTCAGAAGTCCTACAAGTGATTGATATTCTGGCATTCCGTTGACCAAAGATTCGTAAAGTGTAAGACCAGAATACCCCAATGCTCTTGAAGCTACTGGGGGCGAAAAGCCAGGGGTTGTAGGAATCAATCCTAATTGTAGATTAAACCATGCCAAAGCCACTTCATTTGAGTACTCTTTGACAAGTTTTTGTGAAAAGGCTGTTTCACCCAAAAATACAACAAAACTAAAAACTAATATGACTCTTTTTATTAGCTTGTTTGATATGTTTGGTTGTATAAACATCATAAAATTAACGAATTGATTTCTAAAACATAAAATTTTTGACTGATTTGGCCTAATCGCTGATGGTACCAATAAACGCTACAATCGGGATATAGCCCATAGCTTAAACAAAATAAGAAATCATTGTTTATGAAATCTTCAAAAATCTGTAAGTCGATGATAATCAGTTGATAAAAAAAGTTTTTTTGTAAACTGAAAATTATTGATGTATGAAAATCTAATTTTTAGACAGCAATTATCTTGCCCAAAAAACAAATAACCACAAACCGAAAGTCCTTATAATCAAATAATTATAAGAAATTTAAAAAATAAATAATACTGTTTAATAATTTAAACAAAAGTATATTAAACTAAATAAGACCTCTTTTATAAATTCTATTAAATCGGCTTAAATTCGCCAGTTTGATGTCTTTTTGCCATTTCAACGTAGTGAGCGGCACTCAATTGTAGTTTTTCGGCATATTCAGCTGGCAATTGCTTTACAATCTTGGCTGGCACTCCCAAAACCATCGAATAGTCTGGAATCTCCATACCTTCGGTTACCAAAGCACATGCACCTATGATGCAATGTTTACCAATTTTTGCTCGATTCAGAATCGTAGAACGCATACCGATAAGCGTGCCATCTCCTATGTTTGCACCGTGAACGATTGCTCCGTGACCAACCGTAACGTCATCACCAATGATGGTTGGTTCGCCAAAATCAGCGTGCAGAATTGCTCCATCTTGGATATTAGTGCGTTTACCAATAATAATTTCCTCGACATCGGCACGAATAACGGCCAAATACCAAACCGATGAATCTTCGCCAAGTGATACTTTACCAACTACAGTAGCATTTTGTGCAATAAAATTAGGCATAGTTTTAATTACGAATTAAGACGGGGTCGCCCGTGCGATTACGAATGACGATTGTAAAAACATTCAAAACGGCAGGAAGTTTTCCATTATACTCTACCAAAAACGGTTTACAAAAATTTAGACATTTAATTGTTTCATTATCATAACTTTGTACCGAGCGACGGTCGCCTCTGAACCTTTGCAACTTTGTGCCTTTTGAGCATAAATATATATTAATATTCCGATTTTTACTTTTTGAATTTCAACTGTACAATATTGATACCTATTTTTTTACCTTCAGCTAAACCAGCCAAATTATCCATATTTGTATGAATGCCTCCATAAAACCGAGAAAGAGCAGACTCTTCGGCAGCGGCCCAAAACGACTTTAGTTTACGAGGTTTGAACTCCACATTACGTTTGGCATCTTTCGGGCGACCTTGCCATGAAGTATCGATAAATTCAAAATTCGTTCCGAAAACACTCTCTAATGCCATTGCAGAAGCCGCCGATTGCGTAGAATGTCCTGAAGGAAAACCTGGAAATGGTGGAGCTGGCCAAAACGGAATCCAAGTTGGGTCGATAGTCTGACGTACATACGAATAAGGCCGAATATTCATAAAGGTATATTTTGTCCTCCAACACAAAATAAAAGCATCGGCTACGGCCATACCTGTTTTTGCAAATGCTTCAATTGATTGATCTAATTTTGCTTTACTGGTCAAAACTGCAATTTTGGCTAAAGAATATGAGTGTCCGGGCGGAGTGAAAGTTTCGCTTGGGTCATCAGCCCACCAAACCGAAATTTCTTTTTCTTCTTGCGTTAAAATCTTATTTTTTTGGTAAACTTCATTATATTCTTTGAAAAAATCACTCGCTTCTCGATATGAAGGACTTTTGGGTATTTGAGGTACTGACAATGCTCCATTTGCCGATGCAAATGTGCGATTTTTGCCCCAAAAAGGCAACATCGGAATTTTCCTGCCATTTTCGGTTGGTTCCCAATATGCAATACCTACTGGCACTTTATAATCGGCTGGGAAATTGTTTTTAAATGCTTCGTGTCCACCATCGGTTTTTGAGTACTCCCAAATGACTTTTGCAATACTTATACCAAAAGATTTCGAGCGATTGACAACCGTTGTATCATCATTATTAACATTGATTAAAGTAGTCTCTAAAGTACTTTTAAGTGAATCTAACGTTTTTTTATTTGCTTCTGATGTGGTCGAAAATAAATCGCTAAGTATTTGATATTGTGCAGAATTTACTGATAATGCCCAATTATATTTCTTATTCAAATCGGGCTTTGGGAGTGCTGTGAGCCAAGTAATTTGCCCTTGTAACGATTGATAATCAGACATTCCGTAAACACCTGATTCGTACATCGTAAGACCCACATAACCCAAAACTCGAGATGCCACCGGTGGGGTTTGAGCAGCGGTTGTTCTTAATAATTTCAACGTTAAATCTGCCCATTTGATTGATAAATTTACATCGTAATCTTTAATACTTTTTGAAGCCAAAGGTGTAGGTTCTTCGATGGACTTATCCTTGCACGAAATCACCAATACTACAAGAAAGATAGACAAACTAAATAGGCGAACTTTCACCTTTAAATTTATTAGTAAAAAATCCATTTTTTATAATTGTTCACTTTTAAAATCTCATTAGGAAAACGCATTTCCCCGAAATATATGACCAAACCAATGAAAATATTAAAAAACTTAAAAAAGTCATTTATCAGATTAAATCATACAACTCTCTTTTAAGAAATCGCTAATTGAATTTAAACGATTTCTTAAAATTATTGTTGCAATTTTTATGCCATAAATACTTAATAATGAGTGGAAATTGTAAGACAAAATCCACGACCATCAGATGCCCAAATTCCGGGGCCAGGATAGAACTGTGGACGCTTAGTAAAGTACTGTTTGTTGTTGGCATTGTTGAGATTGAATTTGAGCAAAATTTTACTCGAAATTCGGTAAGTAGCATTAAAATCTAAAATTGCGTAGGATGGCACCATTCCTACACTTCCATTGGGCGGGGGTTGTACGGTATTGAGGGCATCGGCGTAGCTTTTGGCAGTATAACTTAACAAACTCGTAATGCTCAATTTTCGATATCGGAAAGTTAGACCATTGCGACTAATAACCTTTGGGGTACTTTCTACAAAATTTCCTTTGATGCTCACATTTTTTTCGCCCGAACGAATTTCAGCTTCTAAATATTTGGCTTCCATCAACGAAGTTGAACTAAAAACCGAAAAGTTAGCTTTTTCATTGATTCTCACGTAATATTCGACAAACATTTCCAATCCTTTTGAAAACGAGTCTCCGATGTTGGTTCGAAAAATTTGAAATGCCCCATTTTCGTCAGTTTGTGCCAAAGTTCCGAGGCGGTTTTTGTAAAGTAATTGAAAATACGTTAATTCAAGTCTTAGTTTTTCAAAATTTCCTTTATAGCCAGCTTCAAAATTATAACCACTAGCATCTTTCAAATTATCAGAAGATTTTTCATAAACAGATGCAGGAATAATATCTTTAAAAATCACTGGTCGATATGCTTGCGAGAAACCCATATAGAGATTTTGATTAGTAGAAAGCTGATAATCAACATTTAAGCCAAACAACGGAAAACGATGCAGAATGGCATTAGGAAATTTTGAAGCATCATAATAGCTAATTATTCCCGACATAACTGACTCGCCCGATTCGATTCTAAAACCTGACGCAACTGCCAATTTTGTAGTGAGATTAAACCGATTTTCTACAAAAATGGCAATATTCTGAGTTTTGAAATGCAAATCACGGCCCCAATTTCCTAGGATACGCAAATCAAAATCGTTGCCCGTTGAGCCTATTCCTTGTTGACGGCGGTGCAAATCATTGTTCATTAGTTGCACCCCTCCTACTAAAATTGAAGGTAGTTTTCCAACTCGGTATTCGTGCAAAACACGCAGTTCGGAAGTATAACTGTGGTAATTATCAATATCTACTTGACGGTTGGCGTATTGTAGCGTAACTAGGTCGATTTTATCTATAATATCAGCAGTTTTATCAAACATTACACTGTTTCGGCTTCCCAAAATAGCCGATGTAACCCACGAAAATTTGGTACGATTTCCCAAAGACCAATTGAAAGAAACTGACGGCACATAAATATCTGGACTATAAAAGTTTCTCGAACGAATCGAAGCTCTCGGATTTTCAGCAAACATGGCATCGGTTTGCTGACCTGCCAACTGAAAAACATATTTTGAATGCGACAAATCAGCTTTTATCGAAATGTTTTGAGTAGGTCTGTAAGTGATTTGTGCCGAAAAAGCATTGTAATCGCTACGACTATTATCACGGTAACCATCAGAAACTCGTTTGCTATAATAAGCATAATAATTCACCTTACCAACTTGTCCACCAACGGCATTGTAGGTACTCAATAGTCCAAACGAACCTACACTATTGACACTTTCAAAGTCAAAAACTTTAGTAGAATCACCTTGTTTTGCCACATAATTGAGCATTCCGCCAAATTGTGAGCCATACTGAAGCGAGCCTGTTCCACGCACCAATTCAATATTTTGAATGGCTTCCATTGGCATCGAATAGTGGCTGGCAGGGTAGCCATACATATCAGAATTGGTCACAACACCATCTTTACGGGTATTAAATTCCCAGCCTCGGTGAGGGTCAAGTCCACGGGTTGAAATATTTATCTGATTGCCCGATCCGTCCATGTCATAAACAAAAACGCCTGGCACTTTTGCAAAAATTTGTCGAGGAGTTTTCTCGGCAATATTAGCATCCAAGCCTTCTACATTTATAAGTTCAGTCTTTTTTCCAAGATAAAGAAATGTTCCTTTGGTGGCAGGAAGACTTTGAATATTAAACTTAAATTGTTGTTCTTTTACTTGTACTTCTTGCAGATTCACCACTTTCACCGAATCTATTTTTTGTTGAGCAAATAAGCCCAAAGGCAATAAAAACCCTATGATATATCTAAATTTTTGCATGATTCTCTCTCTTTGAATTCCATAGTAAAACGTAGCAAATACCTTCAAAAGGCTTGCTAATTAATTTAAAATCTGTGTTTTAGGCTATCGAATAAATGGGCGGCGGAGCATTAACCGTTAAAGAAAAATTATAGTAGAAAGTGTTGATAAAATAATTACGACTTGGCAAATCTTCAACCTTATACCAAACCAGCATTTTAGAATGAAATTCGACATAATCTTTGGTAAGATGCTTAGAAAACTCTAATGCTTTTTGGCTGGTAGTTTTATGTTTTTCTGAGAAAAGATTCAGATTTTCGTGAACTTCGTTCATCAAAGACATGATGTTATCTCGGCTTATATCAAGTCTTTTGTAATAAGTGTATAGGGTATCGCCATGATAAACTTGCTCGTAAGATTTGAAGAATTCACCTTCAAAAATCGCATTGTTGCCATCAATGAGTTCGTTTTTCCATTCTGATTGATAGGGCAACGACAATTGCATTTTAAAAACCAGTTTATCGCCTTTAAGCTCTACAAAACCTGTATCTTTTACAACATGACTTTCCTGCCATTCATTTAACAGAAAAATGAATGTAAAACTCAGTGCATTGCATACCAACAGGCCGAGAAGTATTATGGAAAACAGTTTTTTCAGAAATTTTATCGAAGATTACTCTACAAAACTAATAGAACTTTATTAATCTTATAGATTTTTTGCAAAGAATGCGATAAAAACATAGAATATTTATGATTTTTATCACATTCTTATCTGAAAATTTAAAATGCAAGAATTAAAATTTCAGTATCCCGACCCATCGGTTTTGCCTCTTGCTATTGCAAATTCGCCAATTTTCGCACCATGTACTAAGCCCATTTCGCAATCTACTCTGAAATGAATCAATCCATAAACCCTTGAATTTGAAGCCTCTTTGGCCTTATCATTCATTTCAGTTACTTTTGATGGAAAAATTGAACCGAGAACAGTAGCTGCGGCTGCCGAAAATGTCGAGTGTCCAGAAGTGTAAGAAGGAAAGTTGGGTAAGCCTACTGAAGTTTTTAAACCAAACTGCTGTGGACGTGGTGTGTAGTAATAATATTTTGTATCCCAACAAGCAATACCTGCGTCCATTAAAGCTGTGCTTACCAATGCCATCGCACGGGCAGTAGCAACTTCGCTAAACTTGTTATCATGGCATAGATTGGCGGCTTCTCTACTCCAATGGCCTGGCGGTGTATAGCTACCAGCACCATCTGCCCAATAATTGGCAATACGTGCTTGCTCACGTGTTTGAGATTTATTGATTTTTTCGAGTTCTCCAAACTCTTTTTGCCATTCGGCCGAACCTACCACGTAAGGCATTACTGGGCGAATTTTAGTGAGCGTTGCTTTATCAAAATTCCAAGTAGTTACAGCACCATAGTTAGGTAACATTGGCGGGCGTACAGGAGCTTCTTGACTCACCCAAGTATCTTTTATTCCACGGCTTTTAGCTGCTTCAATCTGACCAGCTACAAGTGTTTGGTTATTGGCGGCACTCATACCATCTACTTTTGCCTTCGCCATTACTTTTGCACCAACGGCTTTACCGAGAGCATCACCAGCCGTAATATCACTCGGTACATTTGTTCCTGCCCAAACTCTTGCATTTTTGGCTTCAGCCAATTTAGCATCTAAATAGGGCACTTCGCCTGGAAACATCGCAACCAAGATAGTATAAGATGCCGCTGCAACAACAGCATCTTCAGAAGGATAAGATGGTAAATCAGAAACTGGCAATAATGCTGAAATTGTAGCATCATTTTTAGACGGTGCTTTGCGATTGTACTTGAATTTGTAGTTCCAAGTACTCACCAAAGCATCATATTGTGCAACGCTTAAATAAGCCAAAGCACGGGCTGTGTAAGGTGGATTTGCAAACGGGAATTTTGGGTCAGCCAGAGGATTTGCAGCATCTGGTACAGGATATTTTCCTTCGGCATTTGATGCTGGTGGAACATTATAACGGGCTGCTAACTCACGAGCGATTTCGTTCCAACGATACACTGCACCTGCTCCCCAGTAAGCTATAGCATCTTTGTTTGTAGGAGTAAGTACTGGAAGGATTTTGTTTTTTAACGAATCCAACTCTTTAAGATAAACTGCATCAGTGATGGCTTTTGGTGCGGAAACTACTACTTCACTCGAAGAAGTCAAAATATATGGCTTCCAAGTACCGGCATTTTCATCTAATTTAGTCGGAATATAAGCTTCTTTTATTGGCTCTGTTACTGCCTTATCGCAAGAAAGAACAACAGCCCCCCCCGCACCAATTAAGGGAGCTATAATGATAACTTTAAGTATATTTTTCATTTTTTTGTAAAATTTTGTTATACCATCATAGAGACAGAGCATGCCCTGTCTCTACAAATCGGCTTTTATTTCTTTTCTTCTTTCTTAAAATAATTTAACTGGTATAATAAACCAACCGAAAAGCTCATCGATTGACCAACATTTAGTCCATCAACTACTTTTGCTACTCTTACATTAAAACCAATGTTTTTGGGTTGATATTTTCCGTAAAAACCTACACTTGTAAAAGTCATGTTATTAGTCGGGAAAGGCATATCGTTGCGGCGGATGTTATCGCCACCTACACAAGTGAAATGCTCAGCGAAAAACTCAGCTTGAATTCGACTACCATCTTTAATATAACCTAATCTTGCAGCAACATCGGTAGCATTTGGTACACTTACTTCGTTGGTATTATAGACTCTGTTGTCGGCTTGGTAAGCGTCACGGTCAACTTTTATCTTACTCCTTAAAATATAACTTGCATGTGCCGTGAGATAAATACCCGATTTGTGTGTGTAGTTAGCTATCAATCGGCCAATAGCCGTTTTGGTTTGTAAACCAATTGACATCGGCAAAAAATCTGGCACGTAATTTCCAACAGGAATAGAGCCACCAACAAGCCCATGTAATGAAATCCCTTTATCGTTTTTGACCAACTGATACTTCAACCAACCCGATAGGTCTTGGATACCCTTCTGCCCCATCAGATTTCCTGCACTAGTTTTGGTGCTTACGTAAGGCAAACCAACAATGACATTTAGCTTGTCAGTAACACCAACAGCCACCATTGGAATTATACTCTGAGTTGTATGGGTTCCCATATTTAGATTTTCACGCTTGAGGGTATTTTCCCAGTATTCTTTCCAACTACTATTGCTGTAAGATACTGCTATGCAAGCGGTCTTTTTGGGCATATAAATAACATCGTGCGGCATTTGGGCATAAACACTTGATGTTACGCACACTAAGACAATGAATGCGTACATTAATGATTTCATTTTTCTTTGGTAAAGTTTAAACATTGTGGTGAGTAAATAATGGTATAATTTTTATTTTTTATTGAATTTTCTAACTGATACTGCAAAGAAAATACATTTTGGATTATTTTCCAATTTAATGGAATTAAATTCCATTAAATCTTCTACTTATTTCATTAATTGCTATGTTAAAAGTTAAAGAAATATCTAATTCTGACTAATTTCTCTTATTATATTATCATATATACGACACTTTTCACATGTTTTGAATAATTAAAAGCCTTGACTCCTTTATTTAATAGAGTTATTCTTAATTACTAAACAACATCTATAATTCCAATATTACGGAATTTATGATTTTTAAATAAATCAATAAAAGGGAATTTTGCCAATAATTTTTAATATCTGTCATTTAAATCCATGCATCAACTGCTAATTAAATAATATAACTGCAAATTCAGTTGCAAAACTGAAAAATTAGTTTTTACTTTGTTTCATCATGGAAGAACTAACAAAAACTGAAGAACGCATTATGCAAATCATCTGGGATTTAAACCGATGTTTAGTGCGAGACATTATAGAAAAAATGCCAGACGACCCTAAGCCACCATATAATACGATTTCGTCGGTGGTGCGGTTGCTCGAAAACAAGGGATTTCTGAGCTATAAAGCCTATGGGAAAACTTACGAGTATTTTCCGATAATATCAAAAGAAGAATATGGACAAAGAAGTTTCAGAAAGGTATTTGCCAATTATTTTGACAATTCGGTAGAAAACCTGCTCTCTTTTATGGCGAAAGAGGAAAATCTGACGGAAGAGGAGATTGAAAAGTTGAAAAAGTTGATACCTCCTCGATTCTAAAGAGGAACTTAAAACACAGAATAATTTTAAATTGAAAATGTATTATCATTAAATCTATATGGGGTTATGGAGTATCTTCTCAAATCTACTATTTGCCTTTCGGCTTTTTATGGGTTGTACTTCTTCGGGTTTCGCCGAATGAGCTTTCATGCCCTTAATCGCTCTTATTTACTTGTGTCGTTGGCATTAAGCCTCACAATTCCGCTCCTAAGCTATGAGCGGACAGAGGTAGTTGTGCTTGAGCCTCAAGCGATTGAGGTAGTAAACATTCCAGTTGAAGAATTACAAGAAAGTGCTATTAATCAATCAACTACAATTCAGCCAACAAAAAGCATTGAGAAAATCCCTGTTAAAACTATTGATTGGATACAGGCATTGAATTTAATCTATTTATTGGGCGTTGGAGTGATGATTTTTATTTTTACAAAGAATCTTATAATAGTTCTTTACACCATTAAAAAAGCATCTAATTCGATGGCTTCGGTTAATTCTTCGGTGGCAAAGCAAAGCCATAGTAGTAGTAACCGAAAATTAAAGATTTTGCTTACGAGAAGTCAAAGTAACTCGTCGTTTTTTAATTATATTTTCCTAAATCCCGATAATCTAAATCCACACGAAAAAACATTGATTATTGCCCACGAGGGTTTTCACGCACAACGCTTACACACGCTCGATTTACTTATTTTAGGTATCTTGAAAGCTGTATTTTGGTTCAATCCTATTGTTTATTTTTATCAAAAATCTCTGAAACAAATCCACGAATACGAGGTTGATGCCCTCATGTCAGCCACTTATGATGGTCGAGAATATGCACATTTATTATTGAAGCTCGGCGTTGCTCCAAATGCCATGATTATCAATCAGTTTAGTACAAAACCGCTATCAGAACGATTCCAATTTTTATTCAAAACACCAACAAAAAACATGAAAAAACTATTTTATTTTTTATCATTACCGATTATCGCAGTTGGAGTTATGGCGTTTGCGGAGGAAAAAGTTGTGAGAGTTTATCAGGAGAAAGAAGGTATTAAGCAAATCCAACTTGTTAAGGTAAATCAATATATATCCAAAATTGATACATTGAAGAAAGAGAAAATAGTATTGGATTCATTAACACAAAGTATTGTATCGCAAATTGATTCTTCAAAATTTTGTCGCCCTATAAATTTCGCATTCAATCTTGAGAAAACTGACAGTATTACAATTACTTCTGAGGGACAAACCTTGATAAAAAACAAAGACTTTATTATACGAGATAAGTATATTTATTTAGAAAAGAAATATGAGCATACAAAGGTTGCTATTCGAGTACATTCATCTTATAATATAGGTGGGCCTGGAAGCTATTATTTATACCCAAATCTTACGAAATTAGAAGAAAACACATATCCAATTTTCAATAAGATAAAAGCTATGCCAATTTTTACGGCGAATCAAAGGAATACAATTGCTCAATTTAAATCAAAACTACCAAAACTACCTACCCCATTTTCAAAAGTTGCTAAAAATCAAGACACCCTCCGCACGATTTTAGAAACAAATAAACTTGGTAAAAACCCTATTGTAATTATTAATGATGTAGAATATCCATCGAGTATTTTATATCGTATAAATCCAGATAACATAAGAGGCTCCCAAATTTATTCAAAGGGAAGCCAGCGTGCTATTGAGAAATATGGCTTACGTGCCGAAGATGGTGTTGTTATTTTGAACACAGTAAAAAACAAAGAATTATTACTAGAGAATGACAAACAATATAGGATAACTGTTGACAACGTAAAAAAACAATTAGAAGCTCCTAAAAAACGAGTACAAAGAGTCGTCTTAAAAGATTTAGATGGTAAAGAATATGAACAAGTTTCGGTTATGAGACCCGACTTTTCATCTGTTCATTTTTCTGTTGATGTTCCAGTAGGTGGAAAAGTCATTTTCACGGTTGATAGCAAGGTTGTTAACGAAGAAGATATTGAAAATGCAAAACAATTATATATCGGTGGCGGCTGTGGCCAAACACATGGCAGGAAGTATGATGCCTATATTGATTTGAACACTAAATGACCATCAACCAATCGAAAAAGTCTGAAAAATACAATTTTATCGGATTTTGATAGCCGACTTTCACAAATTTGATTTTTTAATCTCTACCAAATTTATTAAATTGCTTTGACAAAATAATAAATAACCCGAAACAATTCCATATTTACGGAAATAAATAAGAATCAATTCCTTACAGAATGGAAAATAGATTTGGTAAGAATCTCAGAATTTTACGAAAGCAACAAAAGATAACTTTAGAAAAGCTCGGAGAAAGTCTAAAAATCAGTAAAAGTGCTATTTCTGATTATGAAATCGGTAAAACTTTTCCTCCTTTAGATGTCTGCGATTTGATTAGCGATTATTTTGGAATTAATATTGATGACTTTCAAAATTCCATTTTTTCGGAATTTACTGAACAACAACTCATTAACCTTCTACATTCAAAAGATAAAGCAAAGCTTAGTAAAGAGTTAAGCGAAGATTTTAGTAATGAAAAACGACAGATTGAATTTCATAATAAATTATTGAGCCAACAAATAGAAGGCTTACAAATTCAGCTAAAGTTGGTCAAACAGATAGTAGAAAGTAAAGATTCGGAAATAAAGTCTTTGCAGATTCAGGTTAGACTTTTAGAAGAGAAACTACTTGGATAAAATTTAAGAAATCACACCCTATATGTTTTCAGAGCGAACTTGGGTCATTGAAAGGCTTTGTTTTGAGATTTTCTCGTTTTACTTCAACTAAATTTTCAATAAACTGACTGGTTTCTTCCAGCGTTTCATTTTCACCTGCCAATCTCCTTACCAAATTTAATACATAGCTTTGTGTTTGTAAAATCGAATCGAGTTGTACTTGGTTTTGCACAATCTGCTTCTGATTTCTAACAATATTTATCTGATTATTGACAATGATTTCCTGATTACGAATAATCGTTGTTTGGTTATGTATCACAACCTCATGGTTGTCAGCATTTTGTTGCTGATTCTGAATCATAATATCATAATTCTCTACTATTCGACCTTGCATTTCCTTCAAAAAATCTTGCTCGGCCAAAAGCTTTTCCAAAATCTCCTCGATATTTTTCATTAGAAAGTTATTATTTGCACCTAAATTTGTAGACAATACAAAAGTAACACATTTTTCTATGTCAGTCGAGAAAACTACTAAAAACAAAATCCCTTATTTATACATCGGCTTCGTTACTATTGTGCTGAGCTGTTGGACTTTTTATGTTACCTCTACCAATAGTTTTTTCATTTTTGCTAAACATTGGGCAGCAGTGGCTACCATGATTTTTGGGGCGTTCGTCGCAGGTTCAAGCCCTGAGGGAAGTGCAGCTATTGCTTATCCAGTTTTTACACTTTTACTTAAAATAGAGCCAGCAGTTGCCCGAAATTTTGCCTTTGCCATTCAAAGTATCGGCATGACTTCGGCCTCTTTACTAATTCTAGGATTAAAAATCAAAGTCGATTGGAATTATATCAAGTATGTAACATTCGGCGGCTTTTTTGGACTTGTCTTTGGTACATACTATATCGTTCCGCTAATTTCTCCACCACTAGCGAAGCTGTTTTTTGTTTCACTTTGGCTGAGTTTTGGACTAATTTTGTGGTACGAAAACAGCAAATCTCAGCGTGAAGTTTTTGATAAAATTCAGAATTTCATACGTTCAGATATGGTCAGACTTATCTTTTTTGGACTTATCGGAGGCATGATTTCGTCTATTTTCGGCACAGGAATCAATATTTTCACCTTCTGTTTGATGACGATTTATTACCGTATTAATGAAAAAGTAGCTGTGCCTTCGTCGGTTATCATTATGACGCTCGAAACCCTGCTTGGGTTCTTTATTCACGGAGCCGTAATCAGAGATTTTCAGCAAGAAGCATTTGAAATATGGTTGGCGTGTATTCCAATCGTGGCTTTTTTTGCTCCACTTGGCTCGTTTGTTATCAGTAAATTACCTCGCAAAGCCATTGCGACTTTTCTATATATCATTCTGATTGTGCAATTTATCGGTGCCATGTGGGTACTAAGGCCATCACTTCAGCACATAGGTTATTCGGCTATTACGCTTGTATCAGGACTTGCAATATTTGCCTATTTGGCAAGTTTGAAGCGACCAGAAACAAAAGGCACTAAAATACAATAAAGCTGTGTTGGGAACAATCAGTCGCTGCCATCCGATTTCAAACCTAAGGAGCAAATTTGTAATAAGCCATCATCTTTATCCTCAAAGACAATAAAACTATTTAATCAACTTTCGGTAGTGATATATTCATTTTTACGGCAATAAGTCTAATTCCAACAATACTTAGAATCGTGATGACCTCAATTATTTGGGCTGAAATATTCGATTTTTGTAATAAAAAGAATATAATTCCACCTAAAATACAGGCAGTAGCGTAGATTTCTTTTCGGAAAAGCGTCGGAATTTCGTTCAATAAAACATCTCGAATCACGCCTCCAAAACAAGCCGTAATCGTACCCAAAATCAAGCAAGAAGGGATATCCAACTGAACTGCAATACCTTCTTGAATACCCCTTAACGTAAAAAAGCCAAGTCCGAGCGAATCGAAAAAAGCAAGCGTTTTATCCAATTTTTCTATACGATTTTTAAACAAAACCGTAGTGAGCGTTACGCCCAAAATGAGCAACACAATTGAAGAGTCAAGAATCCACTTTACAGGTAAATGTCCAATCAAAATATCACGGATTGTGCCACCCCCAACCGATGTCACGAAAGCCATCACGGCCAATCCAAAAACATCAAGTTTTTTTCTAATACCAGCCAAAGCACCCGATGCCGCAAAGGCAATTGTTCCGCCTATATTAATAAAAGTATAAAATTCCACTGTACCTTTGTTTTTGGGAACAAAAGTAGCACAAAATGTGTCATTTTGATTAAGTACTGAGTAAATTGCAACATGAGGATAAGTCAAGAAACAGTTCAACAGATTTTACAAGCCGCCGACGTAACCGAAATCGTTGGCGAATACGTTTCTCTCAAAAAACGGGGAGCAAACATGATAGCCTGTTGCCCTTTTCATAACGAAAAAACTCCCTCGTTTTACGTTTCACCAGCCAAAGGTATTTATAAATGTTTTGGTTGTGGCAAAGCAGGCGACTCAGTCCGATTTGTAATGGATATTGAAGGAATCGGTTATCCCGAAGCCCTCAAACATTTGGCAAAAAAATATGGCATTGAAGTAGCCGAAAAAGAAGTAACCAACGAAGAACAACAAGCCCAAAACGAGAAAGAAAGTCTATATATAGTACTTGACTTTGCCAATAAATATTACCAAGACCAACTCTGGAAAAGCCCCGAAGGACAAAGTATCGGGCAGAGCTATTTTAAAGAACGTGGCTTTAATCATACCACAATTCAGCGATTTGAATTAGGTTATAGCCCCGATGGATGGGATGCGTTCACGAAACACGCCATAAAAAACGGCTTTTCAGTCGATATTCTCGAAAAGGCAGGACTTTCGATTGTAAAAGAAGGCAAAGACCCGATTGATAGATTCAGAGGAAGAGTAATCTTTCCAATTCATAATGTAGGCGGAAAACCAATTGCTTTTGGAGCGAGGATTCTGAAAAAAGACCCGAATGCACCCAAATATTTAAATTCTCCCGAAACGGCGGTTTACCATAAAAGTTATATTGTTTATGGTATTCAGCAAGCCAAAAATCCGATTCGGGTAGAAGATAATTGTTATTTGGTAGAAGGCTATACCGATGTGGTTTCGTTGAGCCAATCGGGCGTAGAGAATGTGGTGGCTTCGTCGGGAACTTCGCTTACCAAGGAGCAGATTCAGCTCATAAGACGTTTCACGAATAATATTACTGTGCTGTACGATGGCGATGCCGCAGGAATAAAAGCATCTTTGCGTGGAATTGATATTATTTTGGAAGAAGGGCTAAACGTAAAAGCAGTAGTTTTTCCCGATGGCGATGACCCCGATAGTTTCATACAGAAAGTTGGTAGTCAAGCATTTAAAGAATACGTACAGCAAACTCAGAAGGATTTTATTCGTTTCAAAACAGAAATTTCTCTCAAAGATGTTGGTCACGACCCAATAAAGAGAGCCGAAGTAATTAAAGAGTTGGTTGAGACAATATCTAAAATTCCTGATTCAATCAAACGCTCGGTTTTTTATCAAGAAGTTGCCAATTTGATGGGAATCGAAGAGCAGATTTTGATAACGGAAGGAAATAAAATTTCGTACAAAAAAATAAATGATGCTGAAAAAGACCGTCAACGCCAAAATCGAATAAAACCTCAGCAAGTTGGTGATTTAGAAATTTTGGTTGAGCGTCCAAAAACTTCTCCTTCAATTCCTACCGAAAGAACTGAAACTCAACGTTCGGCAATTTCGTATCAAGAAGAAGAATGTATCAGGCTTTTAGTTTGCTACGGTACACACGTTTTAGACCGAAATGTGGTTGATAATATAAATTTCACATTGACAGATTATGTTTTCAACGAAATCAGAGATATGGTTTTTGAAACGCCAACGTATCAAAAAATATTGATGGTTTTCAGAGATTTTTATGAAAAGCATCAAGTTCCAGAGACTTCACATTTTACGAGCCATCAAGATATTGAGATTCAGCAACAAGTAATTAATTGGCTTTCAACACCGCACCAATTAAGCGAAAATTGGGTAAAAAAAGATATTTATATTCCTTTGGAAACTGATAAATTGGCTGATTTGGCTTATACGAACGTACTTAGGCTAAAAAAGACCCGTTATGAAGCCGACATGAAGAAGCTATCAAACCAACTGATAGAAGCCCAAAGTTACGAAGAACAAGACCAAATTTTGGTAAAAATGATGCAATTGAAAGAGGTTATTAAAAAAATTGCAAGTTTGCTCGGAACTGTTGTGCAGGGGTGAAAGATTTATTCGCCAATAAGTTCACTAAAATACACATAGTGAAACCCTATGGTCTAAGTGGTGACCGATAATCGGTAAAATAAAAAGTAAAAACAATGCAAATAGACATAAAAACCATAGATTTTCTGCCAGAAATTGAATTTCAGACCTCCCGAAGTGGTGGGCCTGGTGGGCAGAATGTAAATAAAGTAGAAACAAAAGTAGAGTTGAGATTCAACATTGCGACCTCTACCCTACTGACTGATGTACAAAAAACAAAGCTTCTTGAAAAACCACAAAGCACGTTGATTCAGGAAACCATTCTGAGTATAACTGCACAAGAAAAACGTAGTCAATTACAGAATAAAGAGTTGGCTATCAAAAAGTTTTATAAGATTTTAGAAAAGGCTTTTCATGAAAAAAAGAAACGAATTCCATCAAAAACGCCAAAAGCAGTTGTAGAAAAACGCTTAAAAACCAAGAAAATTGATGGTGAAAAGAAATCTCTTCGTAGTCAAAAAATAGATTTTTAATTTTGATTACAGTAATTGAAAATAAAAAAGGTCTTTTTGAACATAACCCCGAAAGCCTAACCCCAAATCTAAACACATAATGCGGATATTCATTCTCTATTCAATCATCACTTTTACGCTCAGTTCATGCGATTGGTTCAAAAAAACGCCAAGCCCAACACCCACTGAAACAATTCCGGATTTTGAAATGATACCCAAAAGTTCGTTATTACCAAGCAATCTCGTCAACGAGGCATCGGGTGTGGCTGATAGTAGAAGTATGCAAGGTAATGTATGGGTGCAAGAAGATGGCGATAACCCGAATTTATTACATCAGTTTTCACATTCGGGCGAATATAAAGGAAACATTCAGATGCCATTTCCAAACCGAGATTGGGAAGATATTAGTATAGGCATTGGCCCAGAAAGTGGGAAAAACTACATTTATTTAGCCGAAATTGGCGACAATTCCGCTGTTTATAATAATCAATATTACATTTTTCGTTTCGTAGAACCGCGAACACTTTCTGAAAAAATTACGAATTTTGATAGAATCTCTTTTCAGTACCCGGATGGTAGCCGTGATGCGGAATGTATTTTGCTCGACCCGGCCACTAAAGATATTTATATCGTTACAAAGCGGGAATTTAATGTCAGAATTTATCAATTGCCTTATCCGCAATCAACTAATGAAATTCAGACAGCTAAATTCATACAGTCAATTCCACTCTTAGCCATTACAAGTGGTGGAATTTCGAGCGATGGAAAAGAGATTGTACTACGAAATTATGATGCAATTTATTATTGGTACAGAAAAGAAGGCGAAAGCATAGCTACTACACTTGCACGCAATCGTGATAAACTTTTGCCTTATGCTAAAGAACAACAAGGAGAAGGTTTTTGCTTCGATAAAAACAATAAAGGATATTTTACCAATAGTGAACTTGAGCCAAATTATTTACACTATTTTGCTAAGAAGTAATCAATTATTGGAAATCTGTTCAGCTATCTGATAAAACATTGTACTACCAATTTCGAGCAATTCATCTGGAAAATCGAAAGTTGAACTGTGTAATGGAGGTTGGTTGATTCCAGAACCTATACCAAACATTGCTCCTTTGTACTTTTTGGTAAAAAGTCCGAAATCTTCTCCAAACTCGAAAGGTTTTTCAAGGTCGAGAATTTCGAATTTTTGTTTTTTTGCAGCAGTTCTTATTACAGTAGAGGCTGTTCCATTATTATTATTTGCATTAAAGGTTTCAAACCATTTCGATGAAAACTCAAGCTTATATTTCTTTGATACTTCACCTACTTTCTGAATAATTTTATCCTTCATTGAGTCAAATTTTTCGTTTTCCCAAGTCCGAAAAGTATAGCCTATCGTAGCCTTTCCTGCCGACGTGCCATAAGCTTTTTCGCCCATCTCAAGGTGTATTGGCGTAGCCACAAAAAAATCATTACTGGCTTTGTCAGGATTATTCAGAGAATCAAAATACTGTAGAATTTCGGCAATTGCCAATGCAGGATTCAGACCTTTCGATGGCTCGGCGGCATGGCTTGTTTTGCCGAATAATTCAAAAACTCCACTTTCTACACAAGGTGTGAAAAGACCATTTTTAACGATGATAGTACCCATCGGAAAGCCAGCAAAATTATGATATGCAAAAGTAAAATCTATCTTAAATTGCTTAAAAATACCTGACTCAATGGCATCTTTTGCACCTGCACCTATTTCTTCGGCCGATTGAAAAAAAAGCAGTACTTTCCCTTTTTTCAAAGGATTTTCCATCAGTTTTTGAGCAAAACGAAACATTGTCGCAGCGTGTCCATCATGTCCACATTTGTGAGATACACCAGCTTTAGTGGAATTATAAACAAAATCATTTTCCTCTTGAATCGGCAAAGCATCTAATTCGCAGCGAAAAAGAATGGTTGGCCCCCCCTCGTTTCCATCAATTTCAGCCAAAACCGAGTGCATCGAAAAACCTTGATGGATTTTCGTAATTCCAAGTTTTTTTAGCTCTGAAACTACAAAATCGCTGGTATTTTTCTCAAATGTTGAGAGTTCGGGATTAGCATGAATATGTTTGCGAAATTCGGTAGCAGTTGTCATTTTTTGCTGAGAAAAGGCATTTAATGTAAAAATACTTATAAAAATGACTAATAGATTTTTCATAGTAAGTTGGTTCAAATGAAAATTTGGATCAATAATCAATGTAACATTTTACTAAAAGTAAAAGTGGCGAGAAACAAAGATTTACACAAAAGGGTCAATAAATTTTCACTTATTGACCCTTCACTAAAATTCATTCTCTTACTTAAAAGCCTTCATTTTACCTGTTGATTGCATCTGATTGACTTTTTTCATCATGCTTCTCATTTGATCAAATTGCTTCAAAAGATTGTTTACTTGAACAATATCGGTTCCACTACCCGCGGCAATTCTTTTCTTACGGCTACCATCAATAATATCAGGTTTTTCACGCTCTTTCGGAGTCATTGACTTGATAATAGCTTCGATTGGCTTAAACGAATCATTGCTAATATCAATGTCTTTGATTTGCGAACTAACACCAGGAATCATTCCCATCAAATCTTTGATATTACCCATTTTCTTGATTTGTTCCAATTGCGTCAAGAAGTCGGTTAAATCAAACTTATTCTCACGCATTTTTTTGTTCAAGCGTCGAGATTCGTCTTCGTCAAAAGCAAGTTGAGCCCTTTCTACCAAGGAAATCACGTCACCCATACCCAAGATTCTACTCGCCATACGGTCAGGGTAGAAAATATCAAGGGCATCCATCTTCTCACCTGTAGAAACAAACTTGATTGGTTTATTTACAACGGCTTTGATTGAAAGGGCCGCACCACCACGTGAATCACCGTCGAGTTTTGTTAATACTACCCCATCAAAATCAAGTCTTTCGTTGAAGGTCTTGGCAGTATTTACTGCATCTTGACCCGTCATTGAGTCAACCACAAATAAGATTTCACTTGGGGTGATAGCTTTCTTGATTTCTTCCACCTCTTTCATCATCACCTCATCAACAGCCAAACGACCAGCTGTATCGACAATTACTACGCTTTTACCATTGGCTTTGGCGTAAGCGAGTGCATTTTTGGCAATACTTACTGCATCTTTATTTTCTGGCTCGGCAAAAACCTCTACGCCAATTTGCTCACCCAATACTTGCAATTGCGTAATTGCCGCCGGACGGTACACATCGCAGGCAACCAATAATACTTGGCGACCTTGTTTTTTGACGTATGAAGCAAATTTCCCTGAAAAAGTAGTTTTACCTGAACCTTGCAAACCTGCAATTAAAACCACTGCTGGTGAGCCTTTTAAATTTACACTTTGAGCTTGGCCGCCCATCAAATCCATCAACTCTTCTTGTACGATTTTTACGAATAATTGTCCAGGCTCAACGGCAATCATTACCTTACGGTCAATAGCTTTTTCACGCACACGGTCAGTTACATCTTTGGCAACTTTATAGTTTACGTCGGCATCCATCAAAGCACGTCTTACTTCTTTAACGGTGGCTGCCACATTAATATCAGAAATTCTGCCTTGCCCTTTAAGGGTTTTTATGGCTTTATTTAGCTTATCACTTAAATTTTCAAACATTTTTTCAATTAACAATTAACAATTTGCAATTATCATAAATAACAATTGCAACATCGGTGAGTTAAAACAAGTTACAAAGATAGTTTTTTTAGTGCCAAAAATGTAGAACAATTTCCTAAATTGTTCGGTTTAAAGTGAACAATTTGAAATATTGTTCTACAAAATATAGTTTAATCAAGCATTTTTTCGAGCGTATTGATATTACGAACAGTTAAACTGCTTTTGTATTTTGCCTTGGAAGTGATTTTAGAAAAAGGAGTAGTCAGACTTTCACCCTTCGGTACTTTCCAATAAAGTACCGTATTTCCTTTGGCAATTTCTTCGTCCAGACCCTGCGAAAAAGATAGAAGTTCTTCAAAAATGACAACGCTTTCCACAAAAACAATATAGGCGTGATGAACTTCGCTTTTCTGGAATGGATATTTTTCTATGATTCCTTCCAAAATATCAAAGTCATAAAGTAGCACAAATGCCTGATAATGAAAGGTTTTTGAAAGTCCTTTTTCCAAAATTACCTTTATCTCTGAAATATTTTTATCCGATTCAAAAACTACGTTTCCAGTTTGTAAAAAAGTTGCGACATTTTTAAAGCCCATTTCAAGAAAAGCTATTTTCAAATCGGGCATTTTTATTCGTATGTTCCCTACGTTTATTCCTCTGAGGAAAGTAATGTATTTTTTCATAATTTCATTTAGCTATTGGTTACAAACGAGGCACACTTTTGAGGTGTGCCTCGTTTGCATATCGCTATAAAACAGTCTTTGAAAATATACAATGACATATTTTTACTCACTGCTTCTTCAAAGTACGCAGATACTCTACTAAATCAACGATTTCTTGTTTTTTTAGTGGAAATTTTGGCATTAATGATTCTTCATTTTCTTCCATCGAAACAATATCTGCACGCTTGAAAGCAGTTGGATTTGTACTACCTATTTGTTTGACGTTTATATCGTTTTCGGTTTTGCTCAAAATCATTCCTTCTACTTCTGTACCATCTTTGAGTTTGAGTTTGTAGCCTTCATAACCAAAACTTATACCTTGACTTGGGTTGATGATTGCCGAATAAAGTGCAGTTTTAGAGAGTTTACTGCCAATTTCGGTCAATGCTGGTCCAAAGTTTACACCCTCACCTTTTACTTGATGGCAAGCAGTACAATACATTTTAAACACTTTTTGCCCACCGGCAACATTTCCCACCCCTTTAGTCAGTTCGTTAATATCGCCCAGTTCTTTGTCCATTTCAGCACCAAACATTTTCATAGCATCGGTACGAATATCGCTGTGCCATGTTCCTAACAAAATCTTTTTGGCAATTGGCATTACTTCTTCCGAAACCTTATTGGCTTTCACTAAATTCCACAAAACTTCTTCACTGTTCCATCCGTACATGGCATACATCGCTTGGTTACGTACACCTTTGCTGAGGTTTTTATTATTGAATAAACTTACCAGATAATCGATTATAGGTTTTTCATCAACACCACCGTAAACGCCAATTGCTTTACGTACGATATCTTCGTCTTTGTTTTGAGTTAGCTTTTGAAACTCACCCAAACCATTCATTTTTATTTGAATCTTAGCCGCTTCTCCACCCAAAACCGAATCTTTCATTGCCATTTCGGTTAAGCGATTAATTTGGTCTTTTAATTCGTAACGTTTTACCAAATCAAGATAATCCGTTGGATTTTTTATGCTATCCAAAACTTTTGGTAGAAGGCTCTTGAAAAGTGGGTCTTGCTTAGCGGTATTCATGTCTAAATGCTTGAAAACCAACGTCATAATATCACCCGTTGCATTTCCACCATCAAGCATTCCGAGTAAAATTTTTGTTTTTTCAGTATTACTTTGAAAATCAATAGCACGGAAATAACGCAGATTATCTTTGTTCGACTTTGCTAATTCAGCCAATCGGAAAACATTATCAGTTGATCGACTACGCCACACTAAATCTTTGGCAGCCGCATCAGTTTTCCATTTTTCACCAGCTTTTGTTAAATAATTTGCAAAAAACGTATCCCATTGATTATCAGCTGATATACCTAATGCTTCTAAATACCATCTGTCCTTGCCGTCGTATTGATTGGCAAGTGTTGTCCAAACAGCAGCAGAGGCTGGCGAAGTTTTGTGATAAATTGCCAAAGCAACTTCGCGACGCACTTGTGCCGATGGGTCGGTAGCGAGTTTTTGAAGCAATGCTGTGTTATCGGTGCTTAATTCACGAGACAAACGAATAGCTGTGATGCGAATGTCTTCGTCTGCATCATTTGCGGCTCTTTGTATATATTTAGCCTCTGAGCCTTTAATTTTACCCAACAACCACAAGGCTCTGGCACGCATTCTTGAATCATCAGATTCCCAAAGTTTTGTCAAAGCCTCTTCAGCTTTTTCTTGGAGCGAGTTAAGCTTTGTCCAAGCCAAGTAACGAACGGCTAGATTTGCATTTTGCAAAGCCTCAACACAGCCTTCGGCAGTTTCAAAATCGAATTTTGGTACAGAATAGGCTTCGCCTTTTGGAGCAATTCTGTAAATACGCCCACGAACTGAATCACCCATTGCATGTCCACCCACGCCTGGGTCGTACCAATCGGCTACGAAAATTGAGCCATCGGGAGCAGTCGTAATATCTGAAGGGCGAAACCATTGGTCTCGCTTCGAGCCATCTAAGATATTATTGATAGTTGCCGTAAAACCAGCACCAGCTTTCTCGACAGGATACGAACGCACAATGCTTGGTCCTGCATCGCAGTGAATGACTTGGTTTTGGTATTTTTCGGGTAAAAGTTTTCCTTCATAAACAATCATTCCCGTTGGCGAGCCTGCACCCGTTTGTAGTAAATTTGGTACAACTCCTGGGTCATTTAAATGCCAATGACGTTGTGGAATTTCGGACTCCCAATTAGTGCGGCGTTCTTGCCAGCTTGCACCAGTCATTTCATCTTTGTAACCATAATTCCCATAATCCATTACATAGTTAATACGCACGCCTTTGTTTCCATCGTCGTCATTATCTGATTGCCACATACGTCCATACGAATCAAGAGCTACTTCATAATTATTACGGAAATTATGCCCTAAAATCTCAACATTTGAGCCATCAATATCGCATCTGAACACTTTTCCCTGTTTGTAAGTAGAGAAAGGTCGGCCTAAATCATCAGCTAGTTCTTTACCGTTTTTATCACTTAGGGTTTGTACTTCGTTTCCACCATTGAAATAGAGTTTCCCGTCAGGTCCAAACGAAAATGCGTGAATGGCATGGTCATGCTGAACGCCCTTCAAACCAGTGAAAATGATTTCTTTTTTATCTGCCTTACCATCGTTATTTTCATCAGTAAATAAGAACACATTCGGTGAGCAAGAAACAATTACTTTATTACCCAAAACCGAAATTCCGAGGGCAGAATTGATGTCTTCTCCTTGATAAAAAACTGTGCTTTTATCAGCTTTCCCATCTTGATTGGTATCTTCCATAATCAAGATTCTGTCGCCCTTTTTATTATAAGGATTCTTCGGATTTAGCTTATTCCTATAATTATAGCCTTCACAAATCCAAACTCTTCCCTTGGCATCAATATCCATATTAGTTGGGTTCATCATCATTGGTTCTGACGCAAAAAGCGTTATTTCCAAATCTGGGTCGGCCAACTGAATACCATCAATAGCGTGTTCGACTCTACGTTTTTCATCGTCGGTTAGCTTGGAATAACTTTCGTCAGAAAGTGTTTTCTGAGTTTGCTTACAGGCAAGAACTACAAGCAGCGAAAAGATTGAAAAAATGATTGATTTTTTCATTTTTATATAATTAGTTGAATATTTTTAAGAAAGTACGAATTTATGCAATAAGTGCAAGTTTGACAAATATCTTTGGTTTGTTTTAAATTTAATGAGCCAACTGGAATAGTAATGGCGAACTGGGAGTTCGTTAGATAAATTTATTTTTTTAAAGAAACTATTCCTTTATCTGTTCCTAAAATACGTCTTGCTCTTAAATATCGACCTGCATTATGGGCATCATAGCGTGGCATACACTCATCAAAACTACTAATTTTTACCATGCCCGATGAATGAATAAATTCTTTATTGCCCAACCACATACCTACATGTACGACACGTTCTGATTTTTCGGTCGTAGCTTTTTCGCCAAAAAACAGCAAATCTCCTACTTGAAGGCTATCAAAAGCTACTTCTGCCCCTGACCAAACTTGCTGTGAAGCATCTCGAGGCAATAGAATTCCATTAGATTGATAAATCATTCGAGTAAAACCGCTACAATCAACGCCCTTCCATGAAGTTCCGCCCCATAAATAAGGTAAACCTTGCATTTTGAAAGCCGCATTGACCAAGTTTTGCTCAGAAGCCGTGACCGATTGCTTCCATTCTTGGTGTCCGGTAACTTCTTTTTTTAAGATAAAAGCATTTCGACCGTCGGGATAAATAACTTCATAAAAGTCTTGAAGTGTGTCTTTTACGGCCAAAAGATTTCCCCAAGTAAGGTCAGAAATGGTCTGAGAATTTTCATCGGCTTTGGCATAAGAAAAACCATAAGGCTTGGCAAACATCAAAAATTTATTGGCTTGATAAAAGTCGAATTGATATTGAGTAATACGAGCGAAAGTCGAGCCATCAGCCCACCCAATGTAATTATCGGGGGTTTGAATCATGTACCAATTTCGCTCTCTATCAAGCACTTTCAAAGGCGTTCCGAGCAGTGCTTGCGAAGCCAATTCGGCAGACTCTTTGGGTTGGCTGCGTAAATTTAATACCGAAATATTGGCAATGCCGTAATTTCGATTTTCGAGCAGGTCGTTATCGGGCAATAATTTTACGGCATCAAGCAAATTATAACCATTTGATTTTAAGCGATTTAACAAATCTTTCTTTGCTGCGGGCAAATTGGTTTTTCCCAGAATTCGGTTAGAGTCGAGTTCGGCTTGAAATAAAGCTACTCGTTTATCGGGAGCATATTTTTTTCGCACTTGCTCAATGATTGCATAAACGGTTGGTTTTGATGGTGGTGGTATAGAGGTTTGAGGAACGGTTGCAGGTTTAGCAATCTGAGCCATTGTCGAAAGCGATAACAGACAAAAAATACTCAGTACAATAAATCTATTTTGTTTGTTGAGTTTCATTCAAATTGATATTTTTTCTGCGAAATTACTCATTCTTTTTCAAATTGAGTGATGTGTTTTGGTAGAATGTTTTAATAACAAATCACATTTAAAAACTTGTACTACCACAATCAAAAAACGGAAGCCTTTCGACCTCCGTTTTTCTATCTTAAACTCAAAAAATTATAGACCAAATTTTGCTTTTACAGCATCAACGTAGTCAAGTTTCTCCCAAGTGAAAAGTTCTACTTCTTTCGTAACGATTTTGCCATCTGGCCCTTTGAAAGTTTTTGTTACGATTTCGTTTTTACGACCCATGTGGCCATAAGCAGCTGTTTCTGAATAAATTGGGTTTCGTAATTTTAAACGTTGCTCAATCGCGTACGGACGCATATCAAAGATTTCAGCTACTTTTTGAGCGATTTCTCCGTCAGTCATATCAACTTTGGCAGTTCCGTAAGTATCAATAAACAAACCACATGGTTTTGCTACGCCGATAGCGTAAGAAACTTGTACAAGTACTTCGTCGCAAAGACCAGCCGCTACTAAGTTTTTAGCTACGTGTCGAGTTGCATAAGCTGCCGAACGGTCAACTTTTGATGGGTCTTTTCCAGAGAAAGCACCACCACCGTGAGCACCTTTGCCACCGTAAGTATCAACGATGATTTTTCGACCTGTCAAACCTGTATCTCCGTGTGGTCCACCGATTACAAATTTACCAGTTGGGTTGATGTGGTATGTGATTTGGTCGTTGAATAAAGCTTGTAAATCAGCTTTCAACTTGGCTTGTACACGTGGGATAACGATATTGATAACATCAGCCTTGATTTTCGCCAACATTTCTTCGTCAGCAGCAAAATCATCGTGTTGTGTAGAAACTACTATTGTATCAATTCGTTGTGGAACGTTATCGTCAGAATATTCGATTGTTACCTGAGATTTTGCATCTGGACGTAAATAAGGAATCAAACTTGGCTCATTATTACGAATATATGACATTTCTTGCAAAATTGCGTGAGCTAAATCCAAAGCCAATGGCATATAATTGTCGGTTTCACGAGTGGCATAACCAAACATCATACCTTGGTCACCCGCACCTTGAGCATTTGCTTTTGATTCGAAATCATCAGCCGTAACTCTATCAACACCTTGG
Organism: Cytophagaceae bacterium; assembly: GCA_027486845.1. Classification (GTDB taxonomy): domain Bacteria; phylum Bacteroidota; class Bacteroidia; order Cytophagales; family Spirosomataceae; genus Emticicia. Next base: position 50,012 of record JAIXOL010000009.1, on the reverse strand, counting down.
TTGATGTCAGCCGATTGGTCGTGAATGGCCGAGATAATTCCGCAAGAATTAGCCTCAAACATATACTCCGACTTAGTATAACCAATTTTACGGATTACCTCACGAGCAATTGCTTGAACGTCAAGATAAGTTTGTGTTTTTACTTCTCCTGCCAAAACTACTAAACCAGTTGTTACCAAAGTTTCACAAGCTACTTTAGAAGAAGGGTCAAACGCCATGAAATTATCAATGAGGGCATCTGATATTTGATCCGATACTTTATCTGGGTGGCCTTCTGATACCGATTCAGAAGTGAATAAATAAGGCATAAATGCTATGTTTTTTAATGATTTTAAAAGATTAAGTAGTTTTCAAGAATTTGAAACAGGCTTTTTGAAGAGAAAAACAAAAACATTTTTGACTTAAGAATAGCCCGCATCTTTTGTCCACCGTAGCGTTTCGACTCGGTTGGTTTTCTAAAATTAATTAGAAATTCTTGATACTGATACAAAGTTGGGAATTTAGCCAAACAAAACCAAAGAATAAGAATAAATTTTTATCTAAATTTTATTCAACGTTTACAGAAAATATCTGCTTTGGTTTTTAAGAATAGATTTTTTATCTATTAAAAACTACCTTACAAGATATTTTAACTTAAAATAGTAATCGTTTTTTGGTTAAAATAGACACTATTGAGATACAATAAACATAAGTTTAAATTAATCAAATTGTCTGATTTCAATACCTATTTCTTCGCCAATACATAGTTTTTCAAAACTATACATTTTCAGATTGAAATCCTCTACTTGTAAAATGACTTCGTAATAAGCTCCCAGAAATTTGATTTTTTGTATAAGAGCTTTTAATTCAGATTTTTCAGAAACACGAATTTGAGAGGGTCGGAGAAAAGTTCTGAGTTCTGAGTTTAAAGCGGTTCGCCGTTCGGTTCTGAGTTGTGCTTGCCCTAATTCAAACCTCAAAACCGCACTGTCAACAGTTCCTAACTCAGAACTCAAAGAAACCTCCCCTGTAATCTCAGCTACATAATTATTGATTGGATTTCGATAGATTTCTTCGGGTGAGCCTAATTGTAACGTACTTCCATTTTGCATGATTAATAATTCATCGGCCATTGCGTAGGCATCGGCTACATCGTGTGTTACGAAAATACAACTTACTTCTTCGGCTTTTATGAGACCTAAGACTTCGTTCTTTAACCGACGCTTGTTAACTGCATCTAAATGACTAAAAGGTTCATCGAGTAGTAGCAATTTTGGTTCTTCGGCAATAGCTTTTACGATAGTTGCTCGCTGCTGTTCGCCACCCGAAACTTGTCTGGGTAAATGATACTGCACATGAGCTAAGCCGCTAATATCAAGGAGTTTATCTACACGTTCATTTCGATAATTTTCTTCGTAATAACGCAACTCGTAAGCAATATTTGCACGGATTGACATATTCGGAAAAAGCCCATAATCTTGCCTAACCAACTTAATATCTGGGTGACCAGCAATCAGTTTTTCAGAAGGCGGCGTAATACGTTCATTATCAAGCGTTAATGTTCCAGAATCAGCTTCGTAAAGTGCTGCAATTAGATGTAAAAGTGTTGTTTTCCCTGAACCACTTTCACCCAAAATCGCTAAAATTTTACCTTTTTCAAGGGTGATTGAAATATCATTAACTGCCTTTACTCCCTCGAAAGACTTGTATAAATTATTGATTTTGAGTAATGACATTTAGGCTTTTTTGTGTAAAAATACAAGTTTTTTAGAGAAAATACCTACTTTTGTTGTGCATGGATGGCTACTTCCTTATATTGCTTATAATTCATGACACCGACCTACAATTATAATCTATAAAACTCTAAATGTTAGAACTTTATAAACAACAAACCAAATGTTTGGTCGCACTTGACTCCATTATTTTTGGTTTTGATGGCGAAGAATTAAAGCTTTTATTGGTAAAACGTGGCGTTCAGACCGACCTCGATACATGGTCGTTAATGGGTGGCTGGCTAAAACCAAATGAAAGCCTCGACCAAGCAGCTGAGCGAATTTTGTTTGAACTTACGGGTGTTTCAGGCATTTTTTTAGAACAACTCAATGCCTTTGGCGACCCGAGCCGTGACCCCGTTGAAAGGACAGTTGCGATTGCATATTATGCTTTGGTGAATGTAAAGGATTATGAAACCAAAATTTCGGATACGCACCATGCAAAGTGGTTTTCAATGCAAGACTTGCCCGAATTGCTCTTCGATCATCGAGAAATGATAAACATTGCTATCGAACGTTTGCGTTATAAGGCAGCTTTTCACCCGCTTGGTTTTGAATTAATGCCCGAAAAATTTACGATTCCGCAAATATTAAATTTATACGAAGCAATTTATGGTAGCAATTTCGATAAACGGAATTTTAGCCGAAAAATTCTTTCAACTGGGCTTTTGATTAAGCTTAAAGAAAAACAAAAAGGTTTCTCTAAAAAAGGGGCTTTTTTATATGCACTTGATACCGAAAAGTATAAAAAACATTCAGATTCATTTTTGAATTTCATTCCAAATCCGGAGGGATTAGTATAGTCCCAACTAAACAAATAAGCTCATAGTTAGTTAAACCATGAAACATTTACGAAAAAAACTTTCATGGTTCTTCGACTAATATTAGGTGACCAACTCAATCATAATCATTCTTGGTTTCAAGAAAAAAACAGTAATACTTTATACGTAATGATGGAAATGAGGCAGGAAACTGACTACGTTAAACATCATATACAGAAAGTAATTGGCTTTTTTTCGGCTATGCGTTTATTTGCACAAAACCTTGAAAATCAAGGGCATCAAATAATCTATTTACGTCTTGACGATAAGCAAAATAGGCAATCACTTATTCAAAATCTTGCGTGGCTTATTGAGCAAAATAAAGTTGCACAATTTGAATATCAATTACCTGACGAATATCGCCTTGATGAGCAATTAAAGGCTTTTTCAGCTACGCTCAGTATTGCCACAAAAATCTTTGATACCGAGCATTTCTTAAGCCAAAGAAAAGAAATAGGTGAGTTTTTTAAAGGAAAAAAGACTTTTTTGATGGAAAGTTTCTACCGTAGGATGCGAAAAAAATACGATATTCTGATGGATGGAAACGAACCACTAACGGGTCAGTGGAACTACGACGCCGACAACCGCAAAAAACTACCAAAAGACCACCGACCAATTGAACCTTTGGTTTTCTGCCGAGATGTTTCTGAAATTTTTGAACTTGTACAAAACCAAGAAATCAAGACCATTGGTAGCGTAAATGCCAAGAACTTTTTTTGGCCAGTAACTCGGCAGGAATCTTTACAATTATTAGAGTTCTTTGTAAAAAACTGTTTGCCGAATTTTGGCATATATGAAGACGCCATGGCTATGCAATATTGGTCGATTTACCATTCACGATTATCGTTTTCGATGAATATAAAATTACTTTCGCCTTTAGAAGTAGTAGAACGAGCGGTTGAACATTGGCAACAAAATCAAGATAGTATTTCAATTGCTCAAATCGAGGGCTTTGTAAGGCAGATTATCGGTTGGCGAGAATATATGAGAGGTATTTATTGGAATAAAATGCCTGATTTTCAAAACCTTAACTTTTTTGAACATCAAGAAAAACTCCCCGATTTCTTTTGGACTGGCCGCACCAAAATGAATTGTATGAAACATGCCATTGGGCAATCATTAAATCTGGCTTATGCTCACCATATTCAGCGTTTGATGATTATTGGGAATTTTTGCTTGTTAGCGGGAATAAACCCCGATGAAGTTGACGAGTGGTATTTGGGTATATATATTGATGCCATTGAATGGGTCGAAATTACGAATACTCGTGGTATGAGCCAATATGCAGATGGCGGTATTGTTGGTTCAAAGCCCTACGCTGCCTCAGCCAATTATATTGACAAAATGAGTGATTATTGCGGCTCATGTTTTTATGATAAAAGCAAAAAAGTTGGTCATAAATCTTGTCCGTTCAATTCGCTTTACTGGCATTTTTATGAAAGAAATCGTACAAAACTTCAACGAAATCCACGTATTGGCATGGCTTACGTAACACTTAATAAAATGCCTGAACAACAACGAAATGAAGTTTTAGAACAAGCTGAAATTTATTTGAAAAATATTGAAGAATTATAAACTCGTAAGAACTCCAGCTTGAACGTTCCTACGAATCCATCACAGGAATATCTCCCTCTTTAATCAAGCTAATATCGGCTTTTTCGATGCCTTCATTCACAAGGCGATTGGCTTGTTTTTCGTAAGTTTTCTCGAAAATATTGCGAGCTAGACGACCGTTTCCGAAAGAAGCATCTCGTTCATCGTAGAGTTTCTTGAATAGTTTATAGACTTTTTCTTGTGCATCCTCATCAACTTTCAGTTGCACTTTGGCCGTTTGCAATAAAAAAATATCAACCAATTCCTCAGGTGTATAATCTTTGAAAGCAATGTATTTATTGAATCTTGAATGCAAACCAGGGTTTGAATTAATAAACTCAGTCATTTTTTCTTCATAGCCAGCCACAATTACCACAAAGTCATCACGATTATCTTCCATAAATTTCACAATCGTATTGACGGCTTCGGGGCCATAAGTATCTTCAGTATTGAGGGCGTAGGCTTCGTCGATAAACAAAATCCCTCCCATTGCTTTCTGACAAACCTCACGCACTTTCAGCGAAGTCTGACCAGTATAACCTGCTACCAAACCGCTACGGTCGGTTTCGTATAATTGTCCTTTACTCAAAAAGCCTAAAGCCTTGAAAATCTTGGCTAAAAGTCGTGCGATAGTTGTTTTTCCCGTGCCAGGGTTTCCGTGAAAAACCATGTGCAAGGAGCGTTTTGGCAGAGCAATGCCTTGTTCTTTTCTAATTTTTTCAATTTTTAGCACATTTACCAAACTCTTCACTTCTTCTTTTACATTCTCTAAACCAACCAAAGCGTTCAATTCCGCCAAAAGTTCATCCAAGGTCTTTTCTGGTTCGGTTGATTGTTTTTTTCCTTGTACAATAGCTTGAGAATCTTCGCTGAGCGACTGTTGTTTATTTTCTTCGGCCTGAGGAACTATCATTTTTGAAAGCCCATCAAACCCTCGTAATATTACATGAAATGGATTACTCGTTTGCGGTAAAGGCTCACCAATTTGTTTGTCTTGTGAGTAAATATTTCTTTCACGATACAGTTTGGGTTCTTTTCCTGCCAATTTATCTTTCACAACAGAATAAAAAGTCGTAATGTATTCTTCGAGTGTATTATCCACTTTAACCTTGCGTTCGGCTGTACCAAAAACTACCGAGTCAGCCGATGGACAACGCACCGTAACTGTCTGATCATAAGGAAATTCAATCACTTCAACATCGCCATAATTATCGCTATCGACCAATAAAATGCGTTGAGTAGTAGCCAAAAGCAAAACATGACGAGTATTCCAATAGCCATGCACTGAGGCATCAATATATTCGTTTTCGTGAATAATACTTGGCAAAGCCTTTAGTTCATTCCGAAGCATTAATTCAGCAAAAAGATTCAAATCTATTTGACGTTTGATTTGGTTGTAGGTTGGCATTTAAAATTAATTTGAAAATTTGGAAATTGGTAGATTTGAAAAATGTCAAGTAAAAATATTTTAATAAATATAAGCGATTCTTGATTGAAACTTAATTATTTTTTTACCAAAGGCTGATATTGAGTTTTTTATCTAACTTTTTTACTTTGGAAACATGACATTCCTCATCATTTTCCAAAAACATAGCGTCTAATTTTGCATGAAAATTTTTAAACACATGGCAGATTCTTCGCTTATAAAAAAATATGATGTAGCTGGACCCAGATATACCAGTTACCCAACCGTTCCACATTGGCAAACCGATACTTTCGACTTACAACAATGGCAGAATAATTTGGTCGAAACTTTTTCTGCAACAAATAGTGATTCGGGTATAAGTCTATATATTCATTTACCTTACTGCGAAAGCCTGTGTACGTTTTGTGCTTGCCATAAGCGTATCACCAAAAATCATACTGTTGAAGAGCCTTATGTTCAAGCGATTTTAAAAGAATGGGCTTTGTATTTAGCTATTTTTCCTGAAAAACCACAGATTGCTGAAATACATTTGGGAGGTGGAACACCAAGTTTTTTTGCTCCCGAAACCCTCCAAACGCTCATTGAAGGTATTCTGAAAAATGCCACAGTAAGACCCAACCACGAATTTAGTTTTGAAGGTCACCCCAATAACACAACCGCCGAACATCTCCAAACACTCTATAATTTAGGTTTCAGACGAGTAAGTTTTGGTGTGCAAGATTACGACCCAAAAGTGCAGTTGGCTATTCACCGTATTCAGCCTTTCGAGAATGTCAAAAAAGTGAGCAAACTTGCCCGTGAGATTGGCTATACATCAATTAGCCACGATTTAGTTTTTGGTTTGCCTTTTCAGCAACTTTCTTCCATCGAGGATACTATTCAGAAAACTTTGAGCTTAAAACCCGACCGTATTGCATTTTATTCTTATGCACACGTGCCTTGGATTAAGGGAAACGGCCAACGTGGATTTAATGAAAGTAATTTGCCGAGTGGCGAAAAAAAACGTGCCTTATATGAACGTGGACGAGCGATTTTTGAGGCAAACAATTATATCGAAACTGGCATGGATCATTTTTCTCTTCCAAACGACAGCCTAAATAAAGCACAGAAAAATGGCACACTTCACCGAAACTTCATGGGTTATACCACCACCCAATCGAAAGTTTTGTTGGGACTTGGAGCCTCGTCAATCAGCGATAGCTGGACTGCCTTTGCTCAGAACATAAAAGAGATTGAAACTTACATCGAAACGGTAAACAACGGGCAAATTCCAGTGTTTAAAGGACATATACTCAGTGAAAAGGATTTATTTATTCGTGAACAAATTTTGAATATTATTTGTAAACTAGTAACTTCATGGAAGATTTCGGATTGGACGGCGGAAGAAAAAGAAGTTTTGCTCGAAAAATTAGAAGATTTCGCTGAAGACGAACTCATCGATTTCAATGAATTTGGTCTAAATGTTTTGCCAGCAGGAAAAGCTTTTATCAGAAATATTTGCATGGCATTTGATACGCATTTAGCACAGTCCAACTCGACACAAAAATTGTTTTCAAAGACGATATAAAAATCTTTACTACGTAACCCAAAAGGCCTTTACACATTCTTTTAAAGGCTCTTTTTGTAATTTTAAGTCTGTTTTGTATTCATAAAATCCACTTTTTGCTATCGTTTAGCAAAAAAGTATTTCTTTCAGATACATACAAACTTATAATTTTTTTGGAAAGGACTCCCATCCTATCCAAAACCTTCATGTCCCACCCCATATTCCAAAAATCAATGAAAAACCAACATGCAAAACAACGATTGCAGGTAAACGCTCGTATTACAGGCATGAAAAATGCGGGTATTTACCCCTATTTTCGACCAATTACGTCTGACCAAGACACCGCCGTGAGAATAAACGGCAAAGATGTATTAATGTTTGGCTCAAATAGTTATTTGGGCTTAACCAATCACCCGTACGTTCAAGACGCCGCAAAAGCTGCCATCGACAAATATGGCACAGGGTGTGCGGGTTCACGGTTTCTAAATGGCACACTCGATATTCACGTCGAGCTGGAAGAAAAACTGGCAAGATTTCTGGGTAAAGAATCAGCACTAATTTTTAGTACTGGTTTTCAAGCAAATCTGGGTGTTGTGTCGTCGATAACTGGCCGACACGACTACATCATCATTGATGAAGCCGACCACGCTTCAATCTATGAAGGTACACGCCTTTCGTTTTCTAAAGTGTTGAAATTTAAACATAATAACATCGAAAGTCTCGAACGAATCCTTGCATCGCTTCCCGAAGAGTCTATCAAACTTGTAATCGTCGATGGCGTATTTAGTATGGAAGGCGATATTGTGAAATTACCCGCCATGATTGAATTGTGCCACCGATACGAGGCAATGATAATGATTGACGACGCTCATGGTCTAGGCGTTTTGGGCGAACAAGGTCGAGGAACAGCCGATCATTTCGGTCTGACCAACGAAACTGACTTAATCGTAGGGACATTTAGCAAGTCATTGGCTTCGTTGGGTGGTTTTGTGGCTGCCGACACCAAAGTGATTGAGCACATCAAGCATTCGGCTCGTTCACTAATTTTTAGTGCAAGTGCTACACCTGCTTCTATTGCCAGTGCTTCGGCGGCCTTAGATGTAATGCAAAACGAAACTTGGAGAATAGATGCCTTATGGGACAATACTCGCTTTGCGATGGGTTATTTACAAGAATTAGGTTTTGATATTGGCGAAACACAATCGCCGATTATTCCGATTTATATCCGAGATGATAATAAAACTTATTTGATGACTAAAATGCTCATGGAAGAACAAGTTTTTGTAAATCCAGTGGTTAGTCCTGCGGTTCGGGCAGAAGATAGCTTGATTAGATTTTCTTTGATGGCAACACATAGCTATGAACAAATCGAAACAGCTATCAATAAAATTTATATGATTGCCCAAAAACTCGATGTGCCTCTCTACGAATACGCAACTGTTGCATAGGGTATTTTTGAGTGAGCGTTTATTGTCAAAATACTTTGAATTTTCAAGGTATTTTGGCAATTTTGGTTTAATAGCAACTTAGATTTTTTAACCAATAAATCTGAACATTTGAAAAAGCGATTCTTTTTATTTTAGGTTTTATTTTTTCAGTTCCCACACAAAAATGGAAGAAACTAACGAAAAAACAGCAATTCTAAACCTAAATCAGAATTTTCAAATATAGTTGTAAACCTATTTTTGGGCGAGACACTCTGAGGCCATTGTAACAATTACTGACACTTCGACTAATAATTCCATTACGGATTAAAATTAACCGAACCTATCGTTTAATTTGCGAACACTCAGGCAAACGGGGTTGATAAAAAAAGTGGTTGAGTAGAGAAAAAGCTGTAAATTGCAATAAAAATTCAAGTTATGTCGAGATATATAAACCCATATACCGATTTTGGTTTCAAGAAATTATTTGGCGAAGAAGCCAATAAAGATTTATTGATTGATTTTTTGAATCAGCTATTGCCAGTTCATCATCAAATAGCTACTTTGAAATTTCGTAATCCAGAGATTTTAGGTGAACTGGTACATGAGCGAAAGGCAATATTTGATATTCATTGCGAAGCCCAGAGTGGAGAAAAATTTATTGTTGAAATGCAGAAAGCGAAGGTGAATTTTTTTAAAGACCGTTCTTTGTTTTATGCAATAATTCCAATACGAGAACAAGCGAAGAAAGGGGAGTGGGACTTTCGTCTTACGCCTGTTTACATGATAGCAATATTGGATTTTCAATATGATGAAAACGAAGAACGTCAAAAGTTTTTACGTTCAGTAAATTTGAAAGACCAAGATGGAGATGTATTTTATGATAAACTAAATTTTAAGTTTATTCAAATGCCCTTATTTGATAAGGGTGAAAATGAGTTAGAAAGCCATTTTGATAAATGGATTTATTTTTTGAAGAAGTTAGAAAGTTTTGATGAAATACCAAAGATTTTAGATGAACCAATATTTGAGAAAGCTTTTGAAGTAGCCGAAGTAGCGAAGATGACCCCACAACAATATGAGCAGTATCTAGAAAGTTTACTGACTTATATAGAGGTAAAAGAAGTTGTTAAAACTGCGGAATTAGATGGAGTTAAAAAGATTGCTAAAGAGTTGAAAGAAGATAATGTTTCTGTCGAAAAAATAATGAAATATACTGGCTTATCAAAAGGTGAAATTGAAGGATTATAATCTTGCTTTTTTCCTCGTTCCAACGACCGCAAATAAGAAGATAGGCATTGGATTTTGAGTTAATTAGTTGAATATTAGACTTTTACTTATTTGCTCGTGTTGGAGCCAAACCAACTTTGCGAACTGCTCTAATTTGGTGTCACCAGACACCAAGCACGCTAACGAACCCAACCCAACAAATATAATTGCTGAAACCCAACTTTGCAAATTTTAAACAAGTGGGCGCGAGGTTTTTGCGAAAAAAAGCCTGTAAAACTTCGCCTTCATCGTGTCGCAAATGCCTGTAAGCGGGACAATTTGCGTAGAAGTTTTTGCGAAAATTGCACTTAAAAACTTCGCTTTTGTCCAGTCGACCGAGCTTAGGGGCTCGACAAGCATAAGACTTCAATTCCACTCGCAATTGCAATTATCTTGTTGAAGAAGATTGAGGTTTTCTTTGAAAATTATTTCTTTCTTAGTTTTGCTTTGATAAATTAAATCCCCGAAAACAGCCCCTTGAACATCAATTCTATATTCTCCATATATTTTTGAATCAATAATTTCATCAAAGAAATATACAAAATGCCCAGGCCGTCCTTCAACTTGAATATCTTTATTGATTTGTTTGCTGCCTTTAAGTCTAAGCAGTATTGATTCATCTTGATTTTTATATTGGATAATTAAATTTTTTAAACTATTGCCAACCAAAGTTAAACTCAATTTTGTTTTTTTATCAACAGATTCATAGCACTTTACATATGTTTGAGCGAAACTATCTAGAGAGAACGATATACAAAATAATAGGATGATTAATTTCATTTTTTGTTAGATTCCAACGGCTCGCAAGCAAGATGATTTGGAGCGAATGTTGAGTTAATTAATTGATTATCAAACTTTTACTTGCTTGCCCGAGTTGGAGACAAACCAACTTTGCAAGCTCTTCTTTCCAATTGTCGCCCGAAAAATAAGCGACCCAAAGATATAAAAAAGCGTAGTATAATCAGAGAGGTTTTTGCGAAAAAAAACTATGCAAATCACTCTAATCTCACGTCGCCGAAAACGATGAGTGCTGTAGCCCAAAAAACGTAGAAGCTATCGAGAGTAACACTCTGAAAACCCGCAAATTTCGTGTCGAAAGTGCCTATGTATTTGATGAAAATTGTCAAGTTATTTTGAGTATAAACTAATTTCAGAAATCTATTTTTTTTTTTTTTTTAACTCTATATATTCTTTGACAAATTCTTTTGCACCTCTCATTGTTTCTGGATATTCGATGTTTTTGAATACATCTTCGGGGGGGGGGGGCATTTTCATAAATTCGTTCTACAAACTTTCTAATATGTTGATAATAGAATCCATTTTGTTTTAAAAACTCAACCACAGCCCATTTTTTTGTGTCAGACTTTTCAGGTGGTCGAAATCTATGCGGATAAACAAAAACTTCTCCTTTGCATTCAGGACAGAAACGATGTTTAGGTTTTGTAAAATCAGTTCCTAAACTAAATGCTTTTTTGCAATTAAAACATACAGATTTATGTTCCATTTTATACTATTTTTTTGTTCTCGTTCCAACGACCAGCATTATGATGGTTTTTGGAGTGATTTTAGAGCGGCCGCCGCTGCGGTTAACTTATTAATTATCAAGTCTTTACATAATACTTAGCGTTGGGATTTATGATTTTTGAGTACTACGCTTTCAAAATGTCCCCAAGATAGAAAAGTACTAAGGACAAAAAAGATGCGTAGAATTTGCTCATTCATCCTGTCGCTGACCAAATCTGAAAACTAAGGTCTGAAAAAAGAAATAAAAATGCAAGTAATTTTATTTGTCGGAACGAAGTTGAGTTAATACCACGCATTGGAAATGTCGAATGAGCCTATGAGTTTGACATTTTAAAAACTTAGCAATATTTATGTAAATATAAGTTATTTGTGAATTAAATTATTTAATTATATTTGGCACATATTATGATTTTTAAAGCAATGTATCAATATAGAATTTATGATTTTCACATTTAATGGCCATCATGGTACAAGTTTTGAGTCGTCTAAATCTATAATTGAATCTAATTATGAATTATCTGTTGGTGACGAAGAATGGCTTGGCGATGGGGTATATTTTTTTGTTCTTGGAGTAAGCTCAAAATTAACAGAATTAGCAGAAAAATGGGCAATTGCACAATCGTGGGATAACAAGTTAAAGAGGTATAAATATAAAAATTATTGTGTTTTAAAATCTGAAATCTCAGTCGATGAAGATAATTTTTTAGACCTTACTACTGAAGAAGGTATTGAAGTGCTTGATTATTTTATAAAAAGATTTGAACAGAAACTTCAAACAATAGGTAGAAATTTGAATTTTATTGATGGATTTTTGATAAATTTGGCAAGAAACGAAGATGTTTTGCCGATTGAAGTAGCTAAAGGCAATTTTTATATTAAATTTGCAGAAGAAAGAGTTAATAGAATAAATTTGAGGACAAGTAATTGTTCTATTTGTGCAGTCTATAATCCAAGAAAAAATGTTTTAAAGACAACAGTAGTTCAAAATGGAGTAATTAAAGGAGCATAAATTATGAAACTTGATAAAAAACTTAAAGAAAGAATAGATAATTATTTCGACAATATATCTGCCGAAGAATTGTTTGGTATTGCAGTTACAAAATATAAGTTTATAAAGGTAAATATTGACATTGTTGAGATGCCTTTTGAAGTTTCTGAAATTTCAAAATACTATTCAGGTAATAGTGGTTATGATGTCAAAAGTTCAGAATCTCAAACAAATTACGCAATGGCAGCCTAATATGAAAATTCAATTAAAAAGTTGGAAGGTAGTAAATATAAGCTTTACTCTTTTAGATAAGAATAATTATCGGGAAGAAGATACTTTTGATTTGGAATCTGGTAGTTATTTTCCAGAGAACTTAGAATATATTTTTACCGTTGAATTTAAAATAAGTATTAAAGACAAGTCATTTGATTTGTTTGTTGATGCTTTATTTGATTTTGAAATAGATGAAAAAATTACCGAAGATTTTAAACTTTCGGACTTCCCTAAGATAAATGCTCCTGCAATTGCATTCCCATATTTGAGAGCATTTATATCAAATTTAACTCTTCAATCAGGAACATATCCAATAATATTACCTTCTATTAACTTCGTAAGTTTGGTAGAAGAGAAGAAATAACAAACATTCCAACGCTCGCAAGCAAGATGATTTTGGAGCGAATGTTGAGTTAATTAGTTGATTATCAGACTTTTACTTGCTTGCCCGAGTTGGACTTTCGAGCCTTTGAACGCTATTCTTTCCAAGTGTCACCAAGCACCAACAAACACAAAGATATAAAAAACGTAGAATAAGCAGAGAGGTTTTTGCGAAAAAAAACTATGCAAATCGCTCTAATCGCACGTCGCCGAAAACGATGAGTGCAGTAGCCCCAAAAACGTAGAAGCTATCAAGAGTAAACACTATGCACTTCTTCTGATTTCACGTCGCCAGTAACTTTGAGCTTAAAACTGTCAAACTATTTCAGTCGCATACGGATTTATACTTTTTCTAACTTTACAATCTTATCACTATCATAATCTCTTGTCTCAAAGCCCAAATTTAATAACTTAGTATTAATAAAAGATAAGTCAAACACATTTCTATCAATATAAAGTATTCTAAGTTTGCTAAGTTTTTCAATGCCTTGTAATCCAGTTAAAGGGTTTGTATGACAAATTAATACTTCTAAATTTGGCGTATTACTTGAAAAATCTAATGATTGAAACTTATTACCTGAAATATCTAACTCTATTAAATTTTTGAGTGGATAATTTAAGGGAATAGATTTAATTTGGTTTAAGCGTATATCTAACTTTTTCAGACCTGATAACTTATTCAGCTCAATAATATTATTGTCAGAGAAGTTATTATTAGCACAACGCAATTCCTTTAATTTTGAAAAACTACTTAAACCATCAAGGTTTTTTATGAAAAAGGTGTAAATATTTTCTTTTTGTTCTTTACTCCATGTTTTTTGCCAGTAACTGTCACAGTTAATTTTTTCAATATTTATTAAAAAAGATAAAGCATCAGTAGCAGGTTTTATTTCCTGTCTTCCAAATGGTAGTTCTTTATCAGCTAAGTATAATTTCCACTGTTGTGGTAGCTGCTCCCACCAAGTTTCTTTTTGGACGTCCGATATTAATTCTATTTCATAGTCAGTATCATTATATTGCAAATTGCTATCATTAGTTTCAAGTAAAAAGTTACTTTTTCCCTTCTTTAATTTATTTAAAACATCTATTGGTAGGTATCTATTCTTTTTCAAGTTTTGACGAAAATCACCAATCATATTTTGCATTTGTTCTAATATTTCGTCGGCTTCCTTTAAATGAGCAAAATGTAAGTCAATGATTTTATAATATTCGGTTTTGAATTTTTCACAAAGTTTAATATCATTTTCAATTACAACAATATTTTCGAGGTTATTGTGGAACGCACCATAAGTCCAATTATATGAGCCTGTAATTACTGTATGGTTGTCAATGATACAAAATTTATGGTGCATAAGTACATTTTCAGTGATTAATCTATTTACAATTGCACCACTATCAATCAATTTTTGAAAATCAAGGGAGTTTATTCCATCAAAATTAGAGGTTTCATTACTGATTAATATTTCAATAACAATATTTTCACCTGCTTTATTTAGTAAAATGTCATATATCTCTGCATCATTAAACCAAGCTACCGCAATAATTATTTCTTTGGAAGCAGATGATAATTCATATTTTATTTTATCTCTTATTTCTTCATTGAAATATACTTGATTATTCATATGTAGATTTAGTTTTAATTCCAACGACCAGCATTGTGATGGTTTTGGAGTGATTTTAGAGTTAATTAATTAAATATCAAGCCTTTACACAATGCTTCCGAGTTGGAGAGAAACCAACTTTGAGTGCCAACGCTGATAAAAAGTCGCCCGAAATGGTGCGTGCCAAGGACTAAAAAGCGTAGAAACAGCTCTGCTTAAATGTTGCTTACCAAATATGCATACGAAGTTCTGAAAAAAGAAATTGAAAAGCAAATGAATTTATTATTTGGAGTGGAATTTGAGTGAATACCACGCATTGAAAATGTCGACCGAGCCTAAAAGACGGGATAATTTACTTTTAATTAAAGCATTCATTTAATGACGCATTAATTTACTTATTTTTTGAAAAGATTGGTTTGAGTATCTTCATTATTTAAGACTGTATCTTTTTTCTTTTGTCTTGATGATTTGACATTTATATTTTTTTCTATTGGACTGTTAAAAACTAACGTTTTAAGTATTGGAAATCTAAATTCTAAATGTTTTTTTACTAATGATGCATGCGAGAGTGGCTTTTTTGCATTTTCAATATCTTCATTTGTATCGTAATCTAATAAGATAATATCTTGATTATGAGCTTTTTCTCCAAGTTCATCTACAATAGATTTTACACGATTTTCTAAAATATAAGCATAGGCTCTCATATAAATTTTTTTTCTTGCAGAAATATAGTCTAATAACTCGCTTCCATTTATACCTTGTCTATGACCTAAAGGCTTTCCAAATTTGCGAACAGTTCTTTTGATTCCTGACATGTTTTTTATTGTAAATTTTGATGGGTCAATACCCTCATTTTCAAATACCTTTAAACCTTGCCAAATACCTTCAACTGTTTCTGCAAAATAGCCTTCTGAAAAAGGTATTGGGATATTACCATGAGGATAAAATGGACTAAATTTAATATATGGATGATTGCCTTTTGATGTAACATCAATAATTAAAGCATTAGGATATTGTTTTTTTAGTGTTTTTTCTGCTTTTTTCCTGCTTTCAATGTAAATCATAATCTTATAAATTATTGATGTTAGTAATAAATTCAATTGGAATATGTTCCAAAATTAGTAATTCTGCTTGAAAATAACTCCTTTCTTCTTCATTTTCAATATCAAAGTGTTTGTTTTTTTTTACTAACTCAAACCTTATTATGTTTAAAGCATCTAAATCATTCCCTATTCTTGCACTGTTTTTTGTTGCATTTCTATCAGAATATTTTGTGCTTTTAAGATATGCTACATCAATGGAAATTTCTAAAATTATTGGATTTTGAATACGCCCATCTTTTTGAGCAACGAACATCATCGGATGTTGTTTTGTGAATGAAACTCTTACATAATTCTGTAAATTATCCCTCAAATCTAATGACCTTGATAATTCACCACCACCAAAGTACGGTACATTAATATTATTTTTTATGCAATAGTCCCAAGAATATAATCCTTTATGCTGTTTAATTAATTGTAAATTTGCTTTGTCGGTAAAATGATAAAATTTATTTATTCTTTCTTGTTGGAGCTTTTTCTCTATTTCTTGCCAATTTTCTTTCTTTTCAAGTAATTGATTTCTTCTTACATGATAATTATTTGAGATACTTTGTTCTCTTAATCTGTGTTCTTCTTGTATTTTTTTAATTCTATCAAGAATGCTCGTTTTTGACTTAAATTCTTGATTTTCAACTTTAGTGGGAGCTTCAATTTTTCGATTTTGCTTTTCTCTTATATCTTGCTGTTCATTTGCAATTCGTTTTTTCCGATCTTGCTTTAATTTTGTCTCTTGTTCTCTTTTTTCTTGTTGCTCTTTTAGTTCAGCTTTTTTTTCACGAGCTTTTTTTAATCTTAAAAGTTGTTCATTTCTTTTTCTATCCTCTTCTTCTTTTTCTTTTCTTTTTTGCCAAGCTAATTTGGCCCGTTCACTTCTAACTCTTTTATCATCAAGTTCTTTTTCTGTCTTTTCTTTTGAAATTTTATCAAGGCGTTCCTTTTCAGCTTCTTTTTGAATTGCGGTATTTTTATTTTCAATACTGTTAAGTTCAGCAATTTTACTCTTTAATATATGTTGCCGTTCAATTTCCTTGTTCTTTGCATTTTCAATATAAAAATCAGCATTTTTTGTATTTTGTTTAAGTTTTTTAGTGTCGTCTTTTTTATACTCTTTTTTCTTTCTAAAATAAAACAAGTATATCGCAAAAACTACTAATCCCAGCAAATAAATAGCAATAACAATTAAATTATTGTTTAAGAGAGATTCTAACTTTGAAAGTTTATTCATTATGAGATTTAAAATGGTCTATTTCCAACTAGTAAAAGTACGAACTCAGCTTAATTAATTATTTTTTCATAAAATTATGATAATCAATTAATTTGTCGTTAATTAAGCAAATGTTAGAGTTTAATTTACTTAACGAATGCAAGATTTAATTTATATTTTTAGAAAGCAAGAATTTATCAAAAAATGGAAATAAAAATGACGCAATTGATAAAAAAAATGTCTAATTCTATCACATTTTAGCTGCTAATTATTCCCTCGCTTTGCGGTACGTTCCGTATGTTAGGTTGATTTTAAAATCAGTCAAGGTTTTATTCACTATAGAACCCTTATTACAACTGCAATTACCATCAAAAAACAAACATCAACCAAAAATCCTATCAACTCGCTTTTGAAAATTTACTAACTTTGGCTTTCAATCTCAATAAACTAAACTACTATGAGAATATCTTTAAGTGTAAGCATTGTTTTATGTATATTCTTTGCCTCTTTCGAGAACGCCTTTTCGCAAGAAGATGAGGCGGGCAAAACAGGCAAAATTGCTCCAGAGTATCAGAAAGAAATTGCTCAATTGGCTCAAAACAAGCAGATTCAAACAGCATTTCAGTTAATTTTATCAGAAAATAAGCGAAACCGAGAAGAGCTAATTATGCTCAACGAAATTCCGGCTCCGCCATATAAAGAAGAAAAAAGAGCGGCTCGTTTTGCCGCCATGCTCAAAGAAGCAGGTGCAGATTCGGTCTGGATTGATAAAGTGGGCAATGTTTTAGCCTTACGTAAAGGCAAAAACGCTAAACGTTGTGTGGGTTTTGATGCTCATCTTGATACCGTTTTTCCCATCGAAACTGATGTGAAAGTAAAATTCAAAGGCGATACACTTTACGCCCCTGGCATTGGCGACAATACGCGTGGTTTGATTTTACTTCCTTCTATTTTACGAGCAATGGAGGCCGCAAAAATCGAAACTCAAGCCGATGTTTTGTTTATCGGAACTGTGGGCGAAGAAGGATTAGGCGATTTGCGTGGCGTAAAGTATCTTTTTAATGGCGAAGGCCGAAAAATAGATGCTTGGATTGCGGTTGATGGCGGCGATATTAGCCGAGTAAATACCATGGGTCTTGGGTCGTATCGTTACCGAATCACGTTTAGAGGACCAGGCGGACACTCATGGGGAGCATTCGGTTTGGCCAATCCACAGCATGCTTTGGGTTCTGCCATTCATTATTTTTCTACTTCGGCCGACAAATACACCAAATCTGGAGCCAGAACAAGCTATAATGTAGGCAGAATCGGTGGTGGTACGTCGGTCAATTCGATTGCATTTGAATCTTGGATGGAAATTGATATGCGTTCAGAATTTCCTGATAACCTCAATCAAGTTGATGCAATTTTGAAGGCTTCAGTAAAAAAAGCCCTCGACGAACACAACGCCATGAAAAGAATGGGGCCAGCCTTAACGGTTGATATTGTAAAAATTGGCGACCGTCCATCGGGAGAATTACCAGAAACTCTTCCATTGATTCAAAAAACAATGGCGGTTTCTACATTTTTTGGTGAAACTCCACAATTAACTCGTGGCTCAACAAATTCAAATATTCCAATTTCAAAAGGAATTCCAGCCGTTACAATTGGCCGTGGTGGTAAAAGTGGCAACGCCCACTCGCTCAACGAATGGTGGTACGACTTTGAAGGGCATAAAGCCATTCAAGCTGCCTTGCTAACTTTGGTTGCCGAAGCTGGTTTGGCGAAATAAAATTGTATAAATATGGCACACCACTTTTTCAAAATTGACTGTGCCATATTTGTAAGTTTATTTCCGTTAGGTCGAATATTTGCTCCGTTTATGTATCTATTCTTGCCGTAAAATCCTCAAAACCATACATTTATGCCATTCGGTGAGCGATAAACCCACCGAATAAAAACTAAATGCTAAAAAAACACTCGGTTTTAATAGGAATAACGGCTTCGCTGTCGTTGCTATTCATAGCCATGATGGTTTACCCTGGTGGCTCAGTTTTCGATAAAAACGCTGTTGGTTTTGACCTGTCAAAAAACTTTATCAGTAATCTTTTCGGTGCAAAAGCCTTGAATGGCTCAGTCAATCCTGCAAGGTATTGGGCTGATGCAGGAATGATTTTTCTTGCAGTAAGTTTTGCCATGTTTTTTATGAGGTTTTCTGAGAAAATTCCACAAAAAAGTGCTGCCAATGTCATAAAATATGCAGGAGCGAGCGGAATGATTTTTACGTTTTTGGTCGTTACGCCACTGCACGATATAATGATTACGATAGCAAGCACAATGTTTCTGCTGAGTATCTTTTATATCACGGTTTTTATCCTCAAATCAAAGCTACATTTCTTCAAAATCTTGTGTATTTGTAGTATGCTGAATTTTTATTTTACTTTGTATCTTTATGGTTTTGGAGACTTAGTTTATTTGCCAATTATGCAGAAAATCACGTATTTCAGCATGATAATCTTGATATTATTGCTTGATTATTTTACTACGAAAGAAGATTTTGAGCATATTTACACTTCCAATTTATAGCCTTTTCCGTGAATATTGGTAAGTTTTACGTTTGGGTCTTGCTCCAATTTCTTTCGGAGTTTCGAGATAAACATATCCAAACTGCGGCCTACAATTACGCCTTCGTCTTCCCAAACTTCTTTTTGTAGGCGATTACGGTCAACGATTTGGTTGAGATTGGCAGCAAAAATGCTTAATAATTTAGCTTCTTTGATGGTAAGTGGGATTTTCTCCGATTCAAAAGCCAACAATAATTCTTCGGAATAAAATTCGTATTTACCAAGTTGTGTAGCTGTTTTCTTATTTGGTATTTCTTCTATTTTTTGCTCAAAAATGGGTTTCTCTTTTTTGAAACGTTGCACACTCCAAAATACCAATCCGATACCCAGCAAAGCAAGTCCTAGCAGATAAAGATGCTTACTAAACCAACTCGATTCTTCAAATTTAATATTGATACAATACTGCTTGCTGGGTTGCTGACGACCCAAACACGGCACAATGTTTTTTTGTTTTACTCCCAAAACCGCATACCCAAAAATTACTTTTAAAGTATTACATTCGATAACATTTACGATATAATTACGAGGTAAATCATTGCTCGAAATAACCCCGTCAATGATACGAACCAACGAATCGGGCTTGAACGTAAATCCACTTTCAAAAGGAATCTCAAACTCATTTTCGGCCAAACGATTGATAGGCAATACCGTAGAGGTCGTATCGCCAGTGTAACGTAATACTCGGTTGGCAATTTCTCGCATGATAATTACTTCCTTTGCAGACTCAAAATCGCTTTTATCCGATTTCTCTGCCACAAACGAAACAATCGTGAAAAGTAAACAACCTACGATGAAAAAAGGAAGAATTTTGGATTTCATAGACAAAAATAAAGAATCTCTACCACAAATAATCGGTTTTACAATCATTTTACAAGTCGTTTACAGTCTATTTACAAGGATTTTAGCAATTTTATACTTTCAAGCAATTAGCTTTGTTGAAAAGCTGATAGTTAGTGGTCAAACCCCAAAATTAACAAAGAGATAAAAACATCAATTTCAATTTGAACAATGAGAAAATATTTTTTACAAAGGCAAGTTATTACTTTTCTGACAATAATATTTTTGGGTACTTCCTGCAATGGACAAGTCAAAACTAATTTGCCAAAAGAAAATATAAATCAACAACCGAAAATGATACGAACACAAGGTGTCATATCTGGAAATGTTGGTTGTGAGTTGCAAGATAAAACAGGCAACTTATGGTTCTGTACATCGGGCGAGGGTGTATATCGCTACGATGGGAAGTCATTTACTAATTTTACAACAAAAGATGGACTGAGTAGCAATGATGTGAGTGCAATAATAGAAGATAGAAAAGGAAATTTATTGCTCGGCACTAAAAGCGGTATCTGTAAGTATGATGGGGAAAAATTTAGTAAATATTTTGAATCAGATAGTTTGTCTAAATTGGTAATTACCAGCCTTTTAGAAGACCGAGAGGGCAACATTTGGTTGGGTACGATGAATAGCGGCGTTTATCGTTACGACGGAAAAAACCTTGCAAATTTTCTAAATAATGATGACTTTAAATTTAATCTTGGCACCCACAATCAGCTCATTTTAGATATTTTACAAGATAAAAATGGCAACTTATGGTTCAGTTCTTGGAACGGCGGTGGCGTATGGCGATTCGATGGAAAAACTTTTAAAAATTATCTTCCTTCTGATGATTATTACTTGCGAAATGAAGATGGACGGTCGAATAATAAAAACGCCCTGCCTACTTATCTCTCAAATTTAACAAATTCTCAGCCGAGCAACAATATTTCTGATGATATGATTTTTTCTACGACAGAAGACAAATTGGGCAACTTATGGTTTGCTACCCGAAGGCATGGAGCTTGTCGATTTGACGGAAAAACCTTTACCAGTTTCAGAGAAAATGAAGGCTTTGTAAGTTATGGAATATCTTCAATTTTGGAAGATAAAAAGGGAAATATTTGGCTTGCTACTGATAAGAATGGCGTGTTTTTTTATGATGGAAAAACTTTCAAAAATTTCACTACAAAAGACGGCCTAATTAACGATTCTGTTAAAAGTATTTTAGAAGACAAAAACGGAAACCTCTGGTTTGGCACAAGAGGCTTTGGATTAAGCCGATATGATGGGAAAATCTTCACCAATTTTTCGGAATAGAATACATGAAGTAAAAAACACAAAATTGTTAAAAAGCATATTTCAAAATTATTAATTTAAACATACAAAAATTATGAAAAAAATCATTTACACGCTCATATTATCACTAATTGTGGTAGGCGGACTGGTATTTGCCAATCGTGAAATTAAAAATGAAACTGTTAAAAAACTACCTTCAAAGCCTCTTTCTGCTGCTGAAATGAAAGCTGCAAGGAAACAATGGGAAGAATCGCCAGATGGTATCATGTACAAAAAATGGGAAGCGTCTGATGCGGGTAAAAAAGTGTATGCCAGTGAAGCCAAAATAAGGAAAGATATAAGCAATTTTACCAATATGGAGGCCGTTGTTACCTCTATTTCGCTTCCGCCTAACTCACGTTTAGGCTTTGGAATAATGGTCAGCATTAATGAGGAAGATTATATTCTTAGCTTTGGGCCATTAAAGTCTAACGAATTTCAACAATTGCACAGCTTGAAAGTAAATGATAAAATAATTGTCAAAAGTCATTTTGTATCGCACGCACCCAAATATACATATCCAATCATATCGAGCGACTATCTAGAACGAAATAATAAAATAATTTATAAACGTGAACCTCGAAAAGGCGGTTGCTAAGAAAACAGGTGATTTTAAAGTAAAGAGGGTAAAAAGCAAAAACTACAAATACTAAAAATATGAAAATTTATTCACTTCTGTTTGCATTATTATGGCTGCAAGGCTGCCACAGCAAAGCCCAAAATCCAGTATCTCAGCCAAAACTTATCATTCCGTCAGGCACGAGTCAATTCACTTTTGTTCGTCAAGGAATGCAAGATAAAGCTGGCAATATTTGGTTTGGCACTTCGGGGGCGGGCGTATATCGTTATGATGGAAAAGGCTTCGTAAATTATACAATGAAAGACGGACTCAATAGTAACATTGTGCAGTGCATAATGCAAGATTTTAAGGGGAACATTTGGATAGGTACAAAAGATGGCGTTTGCCGATTCGATGGAAATAAATTTACAGATTTTGCTCTTCCATGGACTCGAACGCCGATTATCAGTCCGTTTTTTCGCCAAGCTTCCCCACAGAAAGGTTGCTTACCTCCACAAAACAAGACAGTGCTAAGTATGCTTCAAGATAAAATGGGCAATATTTGGTTCGGAACGCAAGACGAAGGAGTATTTCAATACAACGGTAAATCGTTTTCTCAACATTTGACAAACGAAGGTCCAATTTCAAGCGATGGCTTTCACCATGTGGCAATTTATACTATTTATCAAGAAAAATCGGGCAATATTTGGTTTGGACAATACCGCTACGACGGTACGACTTTTAAAGATTTTCCGATTTTAGCTAGTAAAACTTCTTCAACAGACGAAGATTTAATTACTAAAAGCTACAAAGAAATACTTGAAAATAAAAGTATATTTAGCACCGCAAATGCAGTTTTGGAAGATAAAAACGGAATTTTTTGGCTGAAACACCCACACCGATACGGCATCAGCAAATATGACGGTAAAAGCATTACAAGACTAACGAGTCAGGAAGGTTTTTGTGATAATATCATCACTGCAATGGTAGCCGATAAAGAAGGAAATATTTGGATTGGAAGCGTGCGTAAAGATGCCAAAGGAATAAAAGAAGGTTGTATAAGCATTTACGATGGTAAAACATTTAAGACATTTTCGACCGAAAAAATGAGCAATAGTGCCATAGAAAGTCTGTTTGTGGATAAAAATAATAATATCTGGATAGGTACTCGTGAAGTTGGACTTTACCGCTATGATGGCAAAACTTTGACAGCTTTTACTGAAAAACCCATCAATAATTGAGTTTTGAATTGCACAATAAGTACTGAGACAAAAGATAAGAGATAAAATACTAGCTATCAATAAGTTACATCATCTTAATTTATCGATTAATATTGTCTCATTACTTAATGATGAAAAAGTAAAATTTCATTCTAACAAAGAATAAGTTCGAAATTATTATTCCAACGACCAGCGTTATGATGATTTTTGAGCAAATTTTTAGTTAATTAGTTGAATATCAAACTCTTACTTGCTTGTTCACGTTGGAGATAAACCAACTTTGAATGCTCTTCACACCGAGTGTCGCCCGAAAAATAAGCGACTCAAAGATATAAAAAACGTAGCCGCTATGAAATAGTATAAACAGTGCGACTGCCGCCGCAAAGTTTTCGAGAGAAAAGTCTGTAAAACTTCTTCTAATCGCACGTCGCCGAAAACGATGAGTACAGAAGCCCAAAAAATATAGAAGCTATCGAGCGTAAACACTTTAAAGTTTCGCTAATGGACCGTCTGCGGTAACTATGAGCTTGACAATAACTGTCAACCTATTTTAGGGGCATACGCATTTATAAAAAAACTAATATATGATTAAATAGAAATCAGAGTGCCTAAGAAAGGACACCCTGATTGAACGAAGTCATTTATTTTTTTTTAGAAAATTTGTGTTTATTTCCTCTATCCTTTCCTTTTGTACAAAATTGATGTACAAAAAATAGATAATTAAAAAAACGAAAAACATTATACCTATTTGATTTGACCTTTTTTTAAAATTAATGTTTGGATAGTCTGCCCAAATTACAAAGCAACAAAATACAGCTATAATTGCATAGATAGACATCTTACCAATGTTAAATGGAGTTGGATTAAAACAAGAAATTACTACATATATTGAAAGCAGAGTCAGTATAATAAACTGCTTGTGAATTAGTAATTTCTGATAAATTTTTTTCATAATAAATTAATTTTTATTTTGTTATTAGCATCCACTTAGACAACCAATTAAATCAATTTCAGCACTTCTTGAACATACGTAATAATTAAAACCTGCTGCTAAAAAAGCAGCAGAACCAGCAATAGGGCCACCTGCCATGCCTGCCAAAGCAGCCAAACCTACTCCTCCAGCAAGTTCGTATCCACACAAATTTTCCTGTTGTCCCCAAGTATTATTACAAACGCCTACGCAACCCATATCATTTACCAGTACGCGACCTTTAACGTTATTCTTATTAAACTTTGTAATTGAAGACTTGATTAAGTCTTTTTTCTCATTTTCTGATAATTTACTGATTTCTATTTTATAACTTTCACTAAAACTACCTGCAAATTTATATGCTTTTTCCAACCTATTAACAAAACCTTTGGGATTGGTCATATATTGTCCATAAAATTCTGTCAAATCATCTTTCGAACTAGCCGATTTAAATTTATTATTAATATCATCAATATTATTTGTTTTTGTGTTTCTATAACTATTTTTCTTATCTATTAAATCTAATTTTAATCCTTCTAATTCCTTCATCATACTTTTAAAATTTTCATCATTTGACAGTTTATCAGAAAGTTCGGCCATATTAGAACGAAGTTTCGATTCAGAAGAACTGACTATTTTAACATTGTTCGGTGTAACATCAGCAACATCTAAATCGTTTGAACAATTAATTAAAAAGAGGCTGACAGCTAAAAAAATAATTTTTTTCATACATTTGAATTGTTTTAGTTTATGATTGAAACACTTAAGCCTCTTTTTCTCCCCCTAAGTTGAATAAGGAGGCTTAATTATTCAAAGATAATTGGATTTAAACTGAAAATACAATTATATCATGGGACATTTTGGGACACCTGTCCAAATATTTTTTCTTGGATAAGTTTTTGAGTTTGTGGGCATAATAGACCTGAAGATAATTTAACATTCCACTTCTTCAACCACCTGTACAGAGTTTTTCTTGAAACTCCAATTTCATCAGCAACTTGTTGTCTTGTTTTTAATTGTTCCATGATTACTGAATTTTATAGATTAAAAGTGTAAAGGATAAATTTTTAAATTTTGGGCTATTCTGAATTTGTTTAATATTTTGTAAAAATCTTGTGTTTTTATTTCCAAAATAATATTAGAAGTAACTTAATATACTAAGTCGTATCTAAAATGTTGATAAATAGTTAAATTATAATTAGTAGAAAAACAACCTCTTAATCATTTTTGTTTTTACAATTTTGGGAATAAAATAATATTTAAACAAGAAAAAGTAAAAATATTTTAAGTTTAAATACTTTTGAGAAACTTTCGCCTTGGTAATGTCGCAAAAAATTGGGACAGAAGTAAACCAAAACTATGCGTGAATACGCTTCCAACTATTACAAAGACGAAAACATTATAAATTAAACATACTTAGTTTTATCTAAACGTATTAAAGGAAAAGACGCCTCAAAAAAATGAGCGATGATGAAAAGGTTTTGCGAAATTGCTTATCGTTTCAAGAGTAAATTGTATATTTATAGGTAATTCTATTTATACCCAATAATGAAAAATTTAAAGCCAATCTTAACCTTCCTTTTCGGTGCATTTATGATTTTTGGTGGCGTTAATCATTTCACCAAACCCGAAATGTATGCCCCTTTTATACCAGACTTTTTGCCAAGTTTGGCCATTAATTATTTGGCTGGAGTTGCAGAAATTATACTCGGTTTAGGTGTATATGATCCTCGCTATCGCTCAAAGGCTACTTTCGGAATCTTGGTGATGATGTTGGTTTTTCTGCCACTTCATATCATTGATGTATTCAAAGAAAATCCTGCAATTGGTAGCCATGAAGCGGCCATTATACGCCTGCCTGTACAGTTTTTGTTTATTGCATGGGCGTGGTACATTCACAAAAAACAAGAATAAATATCTCGTTTTGAACAGTCAAATGCATAATATGAGTAAAATTGTGCTTTACTTTTCGAAAAAAGTCTTCATGATGTTTCACTTCAGAATCCATTCTCTTTCTTTTCAAAAACAAATGGTCTGTATTATTCTGAAAAGACAATTAGTAAAAATGAGTTGAATACGCCTGCATCCAAAAAGATGTTTATAGATTAATGATATGCGTTTAACAGCTAAAAAAATTATTCAAAACGGTTTTGCTCAAAAGATTTGGGAAAACAAATAGGAAGAATACTGAAATCTAAGGAAGAAAATCCACAAACTGGAGCTTGGCATTGCATCTAAAAGTATTTCTGATAGTTAGCACGCCAATTATAAACCAATAATAATGTTGAAAATTTTAAAACTCATCAAGCATACTTTTGTAGGATTTTCGGAGGATAATGCATTTAAGCTGAGTGCATCGTTATCATATTATACCTTGTTTTCGC
Organism: Cytophagaceae bacterium; assembly: GCA_027486845.1. GTDB lineage: Bacteria > Bacteroidota > Bacteroidia > Cytophagales > Spirosomataceae > Emticicia. Next base: position 23,221 of record JAIXOL010000009.1, on the reverse strand, counting down.
TCGCACCAATGCTACTTGTGTTTTTCTCGATTGTAGGTTTTTTCTATGGTCAGGATGCTATTAGAGGGGAATTATATGGACAAATCAATGGACTTGTCGGTAAAGAAGTCGCCATACAAGTGCAAAAAATGGTGCAAAATGCTCAGCTTTCGGGAAAAACAGGTTTTGCAGGAATTGTGGGTGTGGTGATTCTTTTTATTGGAGCAACGGGTGTTTTTGCCGAAATACAAGATTCTATTAATCAAATTTGGTCATTAAAAGCCAAGCCAAAAAATGGTGTTATCAAGTATCTGACCAATCGTTTTCTATCATTTTCGTTGATTGTTTCTTTTGGGTTTCTATTCATTGTTTCGTTATTGGTTAATACTTTACTTGATGCATTTAGTCACAGATTATCGGCCGTATTTTCAGAATCAACAGTCTATTTATTTAATGCAATCAATTTAGGAGTTGTTTGGATTGTAATGACTGTGCTATTTGCAATAATTTTCAAAGTACTACCCGACGGAAAAGTGGCAAATAAAGATGCATTTATGGGTGCTGACGTCACTGCTTTACTTTTTATGGTTGGTAAATACGTGATTGGATTTTATTTAGGTCAATCGAATATCTCAAATGTCTATGGAGCGGCTGGCTCGGTCTTAATTTTGCTTACATGGGTATATTATTCATCAATGATTTTATACTTAGGTGCAGAATTTACGAAGGTTTATGCCATGGAGTTTGGCGAAGGAATTAAGCCTGCTTCTTATGCTGTGTTGATAAAACAGACCGAAATAGAAGCTACTCAGAAGAATGTTGATTCGATTGTAAAATAATGTAATATATTGATAATTAATAGATTATATTTCATGCGAACTATTAATTCGCTCCAAAAATTAGATAAAAATGATAAATTCGATAGCAAAACAAATTGGTGTAAAAACCTTACAAATTCTCAATTGGGGCTTTTTTTTAGCGATGGTAATAACCAATTACTTGGCCAATGCCATACCGTTTAATGGGAAAACTACCAAACAGCTTTCTGACCAATACCCTAATCTTTTTGTCCCAGCGGGCATTACGTTTTCGATTTGGGGAATAATCTATCTTTTACTGCTTCTTTTTTGTGTGAAACAAAGCAAAAATTTATTTAGTAAAGCTCCCGACGCATCAACCAATGCATTAGTTGACAAAATAGGTTTGAGATTTATTGTGAGTTGTGCATTAAATATGCTTTGGATTCTATTTTGGCATTACGAACACTTATTTTTTTCAGTAATTATCATGCTTTCCTTGTTGATGACACTTATCGACATTGTTGGTAGAACTAATTATCTCAGTAAAAATCACGAAATCGATATTCCAAAGGTGTCAAAGGCAGCTTTTGGTGTTTATTTAGGCTGGATTTGTATTGCTACGATTGCCAATATTACTGCTGTTTTAGTATTTTTTGGTTGGGGAGCTTTGGGCCAAAGCGAAATTTTTTGGACTTGCTTGATGATTCTAATCGGAGCTTTGATTGCCAGTTGGACACTCAAGAAACTCAATAATGCCTTTATAGGAGCAGCAGTTTTATGGGCATTTGTGGGCATCATAATTCAGCGAATCGGGGCAAAGGAATACCACAGTTTTATTGTTTGGACAACTATTTTTGCCATAATTATTGTTAGCACAATTCTTATCATTGAAACTACGAAAGCAGTATTTCGAAAAGCTTAAAAATATCCTAAAAAGAAAGAAATGATTTAAAAGATACCGTTATTAACGTATTACAATCATTCGCTTCACCGAAATACTCCCTTGTGTTTGTAGTGTATAAAAATATACGCCTGTTTCTAAGTTTAAATTATAAAAATCGTAGCTATACTCTCCGGCTGATTTATATTCATCAACCAATCGGCCACGTTCGAATCCAGTTATATCAAAAATTTTGATTGAAACATGACTGGCTTTTTCTAGTTTATAGGTAATTTTCGTATAATCATCAAATGGGTTGGGAACATTCTGATTCAATTTAGCTTTAGATAAAACCTCATTGTCCTCGTTTCCAGTTACCATAGCCACAAATGAGGTATTCGATGCCAAGCTCTCGTTATGCAAGCGGTCGAATGCCGTAAGTACGTATGTATATCGTATAGTCTGCCGAGAAATATCGGTATCCAAAAACGCTGTTGTGTCTTTATAAATGATACTTCTGATTGCCGATGAATTTGTTATATCTACGGTTTCGTTATCAGCAAAGCGATACAAAACATAACCTCTAATTTTTTCCAATTCGGATGTACCAACCGTGGGCTTTTCCCATTTGATTTGTAGCCCGGTATTGGACAAACTTGCCGTAAGATTTTTAGGAGAATTTGGCGAAATATTGTCTTTCCACAGCATTTGAGGCATTAGTGCAGGAGTTTTATAAAACTTAGTAATCAAAGAATCTCGAAAACCGAGTAGGTTTTTAGTAAGTGTATTGGTATTATAAAAAATGCTTCCTTGTACTTTGGCAATGCTTCTAGCCAAGCGAATTTGTGATGGCATTTGCGAGGGATTTTGCCAAGCAACTACATCTGTGGCATTGATTCTATAAGCTGCATGACCAATGTACAAATGTCGGTCGAAAACGTTATTTGCCCACCATGGCACTAAAATTGAAAAATCGGCAACTGCCAAACCGATATTCCAGTAAATCTGTGGAGCAATATAATCTACCCAGCCTTTTTGCAGCCAAAGTCTTGAATCGCAATAAATATCGCTATAACTCTGCAAGCCACCCGTAGCCGAACCTAGCGGTTGAGCAGAAGTTTTATTTTGCCAAATTCCGAAAGGCGAAATACCAAATTTTATCCAAGGCTTCACGGTTTTCAAAGTGTCGGAAATGGTTTTTACCAAAATATTTACATTGTCTCGTCGCCAGTCAGCCTTATTCAAAATTCCTCTTGAATTTTTAGCATAGGTCAATGAATCGTTGAGCGTCAGTCCTGTTGATGGATAAGGATAAAAATAATCATCGAAATGCACACCATCAATATCATATTTATTAGCAACTTCCGTTACTACCTCAGTTATATGCTTAATAACTTCGGGCTTTCCGGGGTCAAGCATACGCAAGTTTCCATAAGCCAAAAGCCAATCAGGATGCTTTACTGCCACATGTTTAGCATCTAGAACTGCAGTATTTATATTAGGAACTGCCCGATAAGGATTAAACCAGGCATGAAACTCAATACCGCGTTTGCGACATTCGGCCACCATAAATGCCATTGGGTCGTAGAAAGGTTCGGGGGCTTTTCCTTGCTTCGAAGTCAGATATTCCGACCACGGAGCCAACTCAGAAGGATAAAAAGCATCGCCATTGGTGCGAATCTGAACCATTACTGCATTTATTCCTGCCTGCTGATGTTGGTCAAGAATTTTGATAAACTCAGCTTGTTGTTGAGCTGACGTAAGATTTTTATTTGATGGATAATCTATATTATTCACAGTGGCAATCCAAGCCCCACGAAACTCTCGTTTTGGGGTTTGGGCATGTATTTGAAAAGAAGTACAAACAATAAGTAAAATAATAGCAAAATGCCTCATTTGAGAAAAGGGAAGTGCAATTAACACGTTTATTAATATAATTTTTAACAAAAATAGACACTTTTGGGTAAATTCTCCCAATCGAAGATTGATTAAAAAAATTCCTTTATTTTGATTTAAGCAAAATCTTTTTGCGGTGGCTACTATTTTCTCTAATTTCGGCTTTTCTATTAACATCAAATTTATGCTTATTATTGATGCACACCTCGATATGGCAATGAACGCCATCGAGTGGAATCGTGACTACCGAAAATCTGTTTTTGAAATCCGTGACCGAGAAAAAGGTCTGACTGATAAACCCGACCGAGGCAATGGCGTGGCCTCCCTACCCGAACTCCGCAAAGGAAATATTGGATTGATTGTGGCAACACAATTGGCTCGCTATGTTGCACCCGATAGTGTAATTACCGGCTACAATTCTCCCGAAATTGCATGGGGAATTACTCAGGCACAATTGGCTTGGTATAAGGCGATGGAAGATTTAGGCGAAATGGTACAGATTACGAATCTTGCTACTTTGGAAGCCCATCTAAAGCTTTGGCAAGATGAAAGCATCTCAAACGAAACCAAGCCAGTTGGCTATATTTTAAGCCTCGAAGGAGCAGATTCTCTCATCAATTTGTCGTATTTAGAAAAAGCGTACGCTTATGGTTTACGTGCGTGCGGCCCTGCACATTACGGCCCAGGACGCTACGCTCCAGGTACAACAATGTCAGGCGGATTGACCAAAATGGGCAGGGAATTGGTACAAGAAATGGATAAACTTAATATGATTCTCGACGTAACGCACCTTACCGACGAAGGTTTTACGGAAGCACTTGATTTGTTTAAAGGTAATGTTTGGGCCAGCCACCATAACTGCCGCTCTTTGGTTGACTACCAACGTCAACTAACCGACGAGCAAATTAAAATTCTGATTGAACGTGGAGCGGTAATAGGTGGTGTGCTTGATGCATGGATGCTCGTACCAAACTGGACTCGTGGCAAAGATACGCCCCAAGAACGTGGCGTTACGCTCAACAAATTGATTGATAATTACGACCATATTTGCCAAATTGCGGGCAATGCCAACCATATTGCCATTGGTAGTGATTTAGATGGATGTTTTGGCACCGAACAAACACCAACTGACCTCGAAACGATTGCTGATTTACAGAAACTACAAGGTTTACTTGCCAAAAGAGGTTATTCAGAGCAGGACATCAAAAGGGTTTTTCATGGAAATTGGTTGGGTTTTTTGAGGAAGGCTTGGGAAAAGAATTAGCTTTTATTAATCTAATTGATAATACTAAATGTACATGATTGTAGGTTATCGAATGCGAATAGTGGACTTTTTTTAATAATGCCTACAAAATCTTTCTTTACGACGAACTTTTCAATAGATTCGTCTTTTTTTGCCTTGTCAATACAACTATTTACTATTTTCTTAGTAAGTTTGATTTAAATATTCAACCTATTTCATAATTTACCAAAATGCAAGATAAATCAACAAGCAGAAGGAGTTTTATTAAAAGTTCTGCCATTGTGGCAAGCGGTTTTTTTATTGTTCCACGCCACGTTCTCGGTAAAGGATTCATCGCTCCGAGCGACAAACTCAATATAGCGGCTATCGGTGCTGGAGGCAAAGGTGCATCGGATATTGCGAACGCCTATAATAACGGTGTAAATAACGTAGTTGCCATTTGTGATGTGGACATGGCTCGTTGCAAAGCAAGCCTTGATAAATTCCCGACGGCTAAACGCTACAAGGATTTTAGGGTAATGCTCCAAGAAATGAAAGGTGATATTGATGCCGTAACAATCTCTACACCTGACCATCAACACGCAGTGGCAGCAATGGCAGCTATGCAATTGGGAAAACACGTATATGTACAAAAACCACTCACACACGACATATACGAGGCTCGTAAGCTCACCGAAGGGGCGAGACAAAACAAAGTTGTAACCCAAATGGGTAATCAGGGTTCGTCAAATCCTACTCAAAAAATTATGATGGATTGGCTTGATAAAGGCCTTATCGGAAAAGTAAGCGATGTACATATTTGGACAAATCGCCCGGTATGGCCACAAGGAAATCCGCTACCGACAGATAAACCACCTTTGATTGAGTCAATGGACTCGAAAGATTGGGATTTATTCATCGGAACAGCTCAATATGTTGATTATCACCCGCTATATCACCCATTTAAATGGCGTGGCTGGTGGAATTTCGGAACTGGTGCTCTGGGCGATATGGGTTGCCACTTGATTGATCCTGCGTTTAGAGTATTAGGTTTAGGCTACCCAACTGAAGTAGAATGTAGTGTTGGACAAGTATTCATGAAAGATTGGCAAGCAGAATATAACCCAGAGGGCTGTCCGCCTTCATCAAGTGTACAAATCAAATTCCCAGCAACCAAACGCAATAACTCACCAGTAACTATGTATTGGACTGATGGCGGTATTCGTCCGTTCCACCCAGAATGGATTCCTGCCAATGAGCCATTAGCCGAAGCTGATAGCTCAAATGGTGTAATTATGATTGGCACAAAAGGAATTATGACTTGTGGAACCTATGGAAATACGCCAAAAATATACTTAAAAAATGGCGAAAAAATAGAAATGCCAGCTCCAGACCCGAATTTCAAGTCATTACCTGAGCATGGACATCAAGCATCATGGGCAGAGGCTTGTAAGACTGGTTTCAATAGTAAAGAACATAAAGCTCTTTCTTCATCATTCGATTATTCTGGACCTTTGACCGAAACGGTTTTAATGGGTAATTTAGCAATTCGTAGTTATATGCTCCGCAAGCCAAATGGCAAAAATGGTTTCAATTACGATGGTCGAAAGAAACTCCTTTGGGACGGAACAGATATGAAAATCACTAACTTCGACGAAGCGAACCAATTCGTAAAACGTCAATATCGTGACGGCTGGAAACTCGTTTAACAGAGTTATGAGTTGAGAATTCTGAGTTCTGAGTTACATAAACTCAAAAAAACTTAGAACTCAGAACTCCTAACTCATAACTCTTTAAGCGTTTCAAAGTCCCCTACTTTTGTCAAATACATGTAGTCGAGCAGAATTGCATTTGTATTATTTATCATTCGATGGCCTTCAACAAATGGCACTACGTGGGTCGTGATTCGCTCAAACTCGTAGTCAGTTCCCATTTCTTTGTTGTTCATAGCTGCTATTTCTTCGGTCGTCATTTCAATTTCACAGGCATACAAATAAATTGCTTCATCGCTCGTTCCAGTAGCAGGAAAACCTCTTTTTCCGTCCATCAAGTCTACTAATTGGCTTTCTGAAATCTCTAATCCTGTTTCTTCTCTTACTTCCTGTACCGCAATTTCGAGGGGTGTTTTAGTTCCGTCAACCATTCCTGCTGGATGTTCGTACGTGAAGTCACCTTCGGCAATGCGGCGTTGTTTTACCAAAAGTAAAAACTTTTCACGTGTTTCCTTATTTATCAAACAAATCAATACACACACAACTTCACCTTTCAGAAAACAAATCGGTGGAATTTTATCGCCTTCGGGAGTTTCGGCATCGAGCATTAACAATGAAAAAAGCACCTCGCCATTATAGCGTCGGCGAGTAAAATGCTCATCTATTTTATTGATTTTCAAGCCATTAGCAATCAGATTACTTTTCCAAAGTTTAAATTTATGGGCGTCTTCAAGTTTTTCGAGTATCATTTGTTTGAGTTATTTTTAGGATTAGTTTTGTAATTGAAAACAAAAGTAAGCATTGAAGGTTAGAATATTAGTCGGCTCTGTCAATCATTTTTTACCACTAGGAACTAAGTAAATTAAGTTTTTACTAAGATTTGGTATGTTTTCTTAGTGAATTTATATTTCTTACAGGTAAAATTAAATATAAAAACTTTGCTTCACGACAGATTTTTGCCAATTTTGTTGCGAAAAGGACGCAATCGACATCGTGAAAGAATATACAAAAAACCAACTCGCCCTCCGAAACGGACAAGACAAAGATGAAATTTGGGTGGCTTATAAAGGACAAATTTACGATGTGGGCAACTCAAGATTATGGCGAAATGGTAAACATTACGAACACTGGGCAGGACAAGATTTAACCGAAGAACTGGCTCATGCCCCGCACAACGAAGCCGTTTTTGAGAAATTTAAAGTTATTGGAAAATTAATTTAGCAACAAAAAACACCATCGACCACTGACTATGGTCTTTTGACTATCAATATGAAACTCATCGAATCAATCATACTTTTTGCAAGTTTGGCATTATTGACCATGTTTGTTGACCAAGCACTTTACAAAGGCGTTCCGCTTAAAGACAGCTATTTCTTTTTGATGTTTGCTGTGGCAGGTTTTTTTTACTACACCTACCGCCGTGGACTTCGAATTATGAAAGAAAAGAAAGAGGAAGAAGCCAAAACTGAGGTAAAATCAAAGAAAATTGAAGATAGACTTAAAAGAAAATAAGTATTAACGGCAACCAAAACACCATTTCGCCGAGCCAACGATAATTTTCATTTTTGGCTAATTTCGCCTGAAAAAAGTAAATCAAAACCGAGCAGAAAGCCATTAAGGTTTCAATAAAAAATACTTTTTGAAGATATAAATTATCGTTCGAAAAAATAGAGATGATAGAAAGAAGCAAAACACCCAATATTAAAAAAGTACAATTAGTCTTACCGAGTTTCTTGGCGAGATTTTTTGTTTTTGGATAAGCTTGTGATTCGTAAAATGAAAAAGTCAGGATACTCTGAAGCACCAATAAAAAGAAGACAAATCCAGCCAAATAGGCTTGCCAATCAAGATTTGATTTGGTACTAAAAGCACTTCCGACCACACAAATACTATAAATTGCTGAAGTGAAAATCTCTTTAAAATATTGATAATTAGCCGATTTTGATTTTTTCTGCAAAATATAAAAGTAAATCAGAATCAAAACCAAAAGAGCAATACCAAAATAAATGACAGTACGGAGCAGAAAAAAAGCCAAAATCGCAGCAATAAAAAATAGAATAATGATGCATAATTGTAGATAATATTGGTGCTGAAAATGAAATTGGTGTCGGGCATCTTTAGGTTCAGATTTTATATTGTCGAGCAAGCGGTCGAGTATATAAATAATCCAAGTACAGATACCTAAAACCAAAATCGAAGGCAAATTTACCGCCCCATTTTCATTGGGTATTTTCCAAAACATCCAATTACTTACCACAGCTCCCAACACTACATCAAGGCTCAAATAATGAAGCGTTTTCAAAAAACTATTTTTCCCTTCAACCATCAAGCATTCATCATTTATCATCTAACATTAGTAGCTCATCTCCCACCGAAATTTTTCCAGTTTCCACAACCAACAAATTCTGCCCAAATAAAATTTTATTGTTCATATTTCTATACTGAGTCAGTGTTCTGAGTGGTTCTTTTCCTTTTTCCGCCGTTTCGGGGTTAATCGTTGTCAGTACGCACCTTGCACAGGGCTTTACTCCCACCATTTTTGCTTCGCCAATAGTAAAATATTTCCAAGTATCTTCGACATGAGCTTCGCCTCCCGTAAAAACAAGATTAGGTCTAAAACGCTTCATCGAAACCGGTTCTTCGAGTTTGGCATTCAATTCGTTAAGGCTTTCCTGCCCAATCACTAAAATTGGATAGCCATCGGAAAAACTCGTATGTTCTTCTTTCGTGATTGAATATTTCGGGTCGGTCAACCTAATCGAATCATCGGGTTGGTAAAACAAACTACATTTTTTACCCAAAACTGCCGAAAACCAAGCATCCGCTTCATCGCTTACTCGGATTCCACGCACAACATCGTCCCAAATCGTGATTCCTTGTTCCTCAGTTGTTTGTGGCACAAATGGAATCTTTAAAAGTGCTACTCTATTGAGGCGATGATTTACTCGCAAACCATCTTCAGTCATAGTCACATCAATCAACGCCATTTGTTCGTTTTGGCGTTGTGTAATAAAAACATTATTTTCGTCAGCAAGAACCCAACGGCGGTCATATTGCAGTCCACGTTCTTCAACAATGGCCTCTTTCAAGCTAATTCCACCCAGTGATTTTATTGGGTAAATCGTGATTTCGGAAACAATAAAAGACATATTTTGTTTTTTAATTAAATCGTTAATCAAAACTAGACTTTTAAACAGATAAACACCTGATTATCAATTTTTTATTCGTAATTCGTTATTGGATTTATTCGTCATTCTTATTCAATACAACAATTCTTTGAAAAAATCGTTTGATTGATTAGGTTAAACTCATAAATTGAAACGAAATAATCAAAGTTTACTTTCTCTCAAATCCCTAATCTCATATCTTGAATCTAAAAAAGATGAAAAGAATACTTCATATTATTGCACTTTTGGTGCTTACAAATTCGGTTTTTGGACAAATTCAAACCTATAAACGTGGTCTTTCGAGCTTCGATAAGGGTCAGTACGAATTGGCCATTAAAGATTTGACGAAGGTAGTAAATATTGCCGAAACCGAAAAAGCCAATCTATATCATAAAATAGCCGAATCCTACCGTTTATCGAATCGTTGGGTGGAAGCAGTACCATTTTATCAGAAGGCTTTTGAGGCAAAACTCACCAATCCAGAAGCTCATTTTCACTATGCTTTTGCTCTGAAAGCAGCGGGAAATTATGATTTAGCATTAAAAGAATTACGGCAATTCATCGAATCGAAAAGCACGATAAAAGCATTTAACGAAAAAGCATATCGTGAAGTAAATACGCTCAAAACTATTGATGAAATTAAGAAAAAACAAAGCGTTGTAGAATTCAAGAATCTTTCCCAACTCAATACAAAAGGCTCAGAATTTGCTCCGATGGTGCTGGGCAATGAATTGATTTTTACGGCTTCTCGTAAGAATAAAATTTATGCTAATGGCTTGCCTTATGTTGGTCTTTACAAAGTAAAAATCGATAAAACGATTGGTGAAATGGGCAAAATTGAGAAATTTAGCGATGCAGTTTTTGATGAAGAACGCAATGAAGGAACGCCAACTTTTTCGCCCGATGGCAAAACAATGATTTATTCTCGTGGAAATACAGGTAAACGCCGAGACCTTTCACCCGATATGGATTTATATATTTCACGCTATGTTGATGGAAGTGGCTGGACAGAACCACGCTATGTAAGTGCCTCTGATTCAGCTAGTTGGGATGGAAGCCCTGCTTTTTCTCGTGATGCAAAAACGATTTATTTTGCCTCAAATCGTCCTGGTGGTTTTGGTGGACTTGATATTTACAGAGTAAACATGGATGCTTCGGGGCGTTTCGGAAATCCTGCCAATCTGGGGAAAGAAATCAATACGGCGGGTGATGAAATGTTTCCGTATGTTGCCGAAGATGGAAAACTTTATTTTGCCTCTGATGGCCATCCTGGGCTAGGGAAACTTGACCTTTTCTTGGCTGTCCGTGCAGGAGGAAAAATTACGGTTGAAAATATGGGAATTCCGTATAATTCTAATATGGATGATTTTGGTTTAGTAATGAGCAAGCGTGGTGATGTGTTTTTCTCATCAAACCGTGCGGGTGGCTCGGGAGACGACGATATTTATTATTATGAAGCTCCGAAAAAAACCGATTTAGCCGATAACGACGACCCATCAAAAAACCCATTACTTTCACCTAAAAAAGGAAATCCTGATAGCACTAGCAAAGCACTCGAAATCAAGACTGTAAATTATTATTTAGTCGGAACAATTACCACCAAAAATGCCGCGAATATTTTTGTTCCACTTGATTCGGCACGAGTTAGAATAGTTGATACTGACAAAGAAAACGAAGTAGTTACTGAATTGACAACAGAAAAAGATGGTAAGTTTGGCCCAATCAAATTAAAAGTTGATGGTAATTATCTCGTAATGTCGAAGAAAACAAATTTCTTGACCAATCGTGAAGAGTTTTCGATGAATGGACGTGAAATTCCGCAATCATTATTGAAGAAACCTGTAACCGATACAACTTTCTATACTTCACTCAACTTAGAGCCTGTTTTTGTCGGAAAAACATTTAGAGTTGATAATATTTATTATGATTTAGATAAATGGGATATTCGAACTGATGCGGCACTTGAGTTAAATAAGTTAGTACAAACCTTAATTGACAATCCACAAATTAAGATTGAGTTAGGTTCGCATACCGATGCTCGTTCGAGCGATATTTATAACCTTCGTTTATCTCAAAAACGTGCTGAATCAGCCATAAATTATATTGTATCGAAAGGAATTGCTCGTGATCGACTTTCTGCCAAGGGCTACGGTGAGAGTGAATTAATTGTAAAAAATGCCAAAACCGAAGAAGAACACCAAACCAATCGCCGTACTGAGTTTAAGGTTTTAGAAATAGAGTAGTTTTAGCAGTCTACAGTTGATGGTCAACAGTCGTCAGAAAATACTTTTGTAACTTCAGAAATAAAACCAAAATACGCATTTCAACGTTTATATACATGAGCGTGTCAAGCCCAAGCCTGACACGCTTTTTTTAATCAAAAACATTTCATAAAAGCTATGAGAAAAACATTTGTTGCCAGCCTCACGCTGAGCGTTTTTATTTTTATAATATCGTGTAGTACAACTACCAAACCAAATGAAAAAGTGGTTGACAAAACAGTTTATGGCTCAACCGATAAAGCCTACTTTGCATCGGGCTGTTTTTGGTGTGTAGAAGCCATTTTTGAAAGTTTGAAAGGCGTAAAAGAAGCAGTTTCGGGCTACAGCGGCGGGCATACGAAAAACCCAACTTACGAAGACGTAAACACCGAACTTACAGGCCATGCCGAGTCAGTTGAAGTAACCTATGACCCTAAAATCGTTTCCTACGAAACACTTTTGAAAGTCTATTTCGCTTCGCAAGACCCAACGCAAGTAAAAGGCCAAGGACCGGATAAGGGAGATTCGTATCGTTCGATTATTTTTTATCAGAATGAAACTGAGAAAACAGCAGCCGAAAACTATAAAAAACAACTTAATACTTCGGGTAAATATAAAAAACCAATTGCGGTTGAAATCGTACCTTTCAAGGTATTTTGGAAAGCTGAGGAATATCACCAAGACTACGAGCGAAGCCATCCCGAAAATCCTTATGTTCAGAATATTTCTATTCCAAGATTAGAACGAATGAAAACTCAGTTTCCTGAATTGTTAAAAGGTAAGCATTGAAAATAAATTAGTCACAAAAAAAGTCCCTCTTCTAAATTCTAAAGAGGGACTTTTTTTGTGCTAAAACCTACAATTTCTTAGTTTGGATAACCAGGGTTTTGTGGTTTCAAATTCGGATTATTCAACATTTCTTGTTTTCCAAGTGGAAGCAATAGATGTTTTTCTTGCAAAGGTTGCTTCGAACTTTGGTTGATATGTCCAACGAAATTATTGAATTTTTTGGTTGTTTCGTTAAATACCTTACGCAAACGTACCATATCAAACCAAGTAATTTGCTCGTAACATAGCTCATGCCATCTTTCTTTCCAAACTGCCTCTCTGAATGAATCTTTCGTGTAAGCCGTTAAAGCAGGAGTTGTTAGTTTCGCACGGTCTCTGATACGCTTAAAAGCATCGTAAGCTTGTTGATTTGGTCCGCCAACTTCGTTTTGTGCCTCTGCAAACATCAACAAAACTTCTGCATATCTAATTTGTGGTACATTCAAATTATCATTACGAGAACCTGCTACACCAAACGAACCATTAGATGTTTGGTTGAAGTGTTTGAAAATATACGGAGCTCCCAAATTAAATCTTGCACCATTTCCATTCGTGAAATAGGTAGTATAAAAATAACCTTCTTGATCCTTCGTACGTAGGTCGCCCTCTTCATAAGAATTATAGAAAGATATAGTTGGTACCGTACTACCAGTTCCACCAGGCCCATTAAAAGTCACGGGCTTAAAGTTAGGGAACATATTACCCATCGGATTTCCAGCAACCAATGTGTTATATTGAATCATGAATAAATGCTCAACCCTATTTTTAAGGTTCTCTCTATGAACCTCAAGGTACGTAGGAAAAAGGTTGATTGTCGCTGGGTTGCTATTGGCATACGTAATTACTTCAAGGGCTTTATCAGCGGCCAATTTGTAATGTGTTGCACCTTTACTCAACGGGAAACCTGCCATCGTGAGATAAACACGAGCTAATTGAGCTTTTACAGCCGCCAAACCAACTCTACCACTTGCATCCATCCAAGCTAAACCAGCGTTTTCAGCTTCGGTCAAGTCAGCGATAATAAGTTTGTAAATTTCTTCTTGCGATGCTCTCGAAGGCAAAAAGTCTTCTGAACTTGCAGTCTGAGGGTTTGTAATCAACGGAATATCACCCCAAAGTCTCACGGCAGTAAAATATGCAGATGCACGTAAAAACTTAGCTTCACCCAAAATCTTTTTCTTTTGAGCATCAGGCATTGGTGTAATCGGTGGCACTTTAGCAATCACTTGGTTGGCTTGTGCAATTACTTTATACAAACCATTCCAGTAGTTTATTACGTGAGCAGTATTCCCATCATGAACCAAACCGTAAAGGTTATTAAGGTCAGAATTCTGAGCTGTTTCAGTTGTCGAAGTTCCAGTTAGAGCTTCCAAAAGTTGCCAGTTAGAAGAAAAAATACCAGCACCACCACCCATAAATCTGAGGTCGGCATACACAGAAGCTAAAGCCGCTTCAGCGTGGTCGGGAATCGTGTAAAAACTCTCTGGAGTAAGGTTTGAAGGAGCATTTTCCTTCAAAAAGTCAGAACAACTGGTCTGGCTAACCAATAATACACTTGCAAGTGCTATTTTAAATTTATTAGAAATATATTTCATTGTTAAGTCTATTTTCAAGATAATTCATTGATTAAAACGCAAGCTGTAAGCCCATCATATAAGTAGTAGGTTTTGGATAATTGTGCCACATCATACCTTGCGAGAAAGCACTATTTCCATCTCCTTGGTTTGTTGGAGTCACCTCTGGGTCGCCTATTATTTTATCTGTAACAGCCAAGAAGAAGTTTTGTGCAGAAGCATAAACTCTCAAACGGCTCAACTTCAATTTATCAGTTACACTACCTGGAAAAGTATAACCCAACAATAAATTTCTACCACGCAAGAATGAGCCATCTTTAATCCACCAGCTATCAACGTTTGTTACATATCCAGCCCTTGTATCTCTGATTTCGGCAATCATCGTGTTCTGGTTTTGTGGAGTCCATGCGTTCAATACTGATTTATAGCTGTTTGCCAATGCTTGGCGGTCTTCGCTAGCGTGTAGATTCATCATCATTACATCGTTACCATAAGCATACTGTAACTCTAAAGTGAGGTCGAAATTGCCATATTTCCAAGTGTTCGTCAACGCACCCCAGAACTTAGGACTACCATTTCCGATAATTGAACGGTCAGCATCAGTAATTGCGTTATCGCCGTTTACATCTAAATATTTAATATCACCAGGAAGAATCGTCAAACCGTTACGGTAGCTGGTAAATTTAGCAGCTTGGTCTCTTTCAGCTTCGCTCCAAACGCCCAAACGAGTAAGACCCCAAAATGAACCAACAGGCTCTCCGATACGGATAATGTTTGTAGGGTTAGTAAAGTTAGGACCACCAACGTTAAAGATGTCAGAAGGCGTTGCCAAAGAAAGTACTTTGTTTTGGTTGAATGAAATATTGAAGTTGGTGTTCCAACGCAATTTCGCAGTATTTATGTTTACCGTATTTAAAGCCAATTCCAAACCTTTGTTTTGCATTGAACCAACGTTTCTTCTGATTGTAGCATATCCACTTGTTTGTGGTACTGGAGCATCAAGAAGCATATCGGTTGTTTTACGGTAATAAAAATCAGCCTCGATATTCACACGGTTATTAAACAAACCAATTTCCAAACCAACGTCAGCTTGTGCTGTTTTTTCCCATTTCAAATCTGGATTAGCCAAACGTGAAAGCCCAGTTCCTGAAACGCGACTATCATTATAAATAGTGGCATAGTTTGAGCTAAGTAATGATAATGAAGAATACGAAGGAATTTCTGAGTTACCCGTCAGACCATAACTCGTACGTAATTTCAAGTTAGAAATAACAGTATTTTTGCTCATGAATTCTTCTTCTGAGATTTTCCATGCAAATGCTCCTGATGGGAAAAACGCAAATTTACTGTTGTCACCAAATCTTGATGAACCATCAGCTCTACCTGTGAAGGTAAACAAGTACTTATTACTCAGGCTATAATTGATACGACCAAAATACGAATTAAATGCAAAACTTGAAGCACCAGAGCCTACTGCCGGAAGCGTAGCACCTGCACCTAAGTTATTGAAACCAAAGTAGTCAGTCGCAAAGCCACGTACACTTGCTGCAATATTAAAGAAGTCTGTTTGTTGCCAAGAAACACCCAATAAGCCAGTAAATGAATGAATTTTATTGAAAGTTTTATTGTAAGTCAAGAAATTCTCCAACGACCAAAACGTTTGTTTTTGGTTTGAAGCCGAAGCAGTTCCTTGGTCACCAATTGCCAAAGTTCGGGTAGTAGATTGGTTATTCTCTTGGGTCATGATGTTTGCCCCAAAAACCGTTTTCATCTCTAAACCTTTTGCAATTGTGATGTTTGAGTACATCGAACCAGTTGTGGTTTGTGTATTTAACAGAAACTGTCTACCCATCAAACGGTGAACCGAACTAAAAGTACCTTCTGCAAACGGAAAATCACGGTTGTTAGCATACGTGCCATCAGCGTATTTTACAGGAAGGAAAGGAAAATCCTCTACAATCTGACGAGCAACAGCATCATTAATATCGGCTAAACGCTCAATTTGATTATTATAAGCAAGCGTACCACCAACTTTCAACCATTTTTTGATTTGGTCATCAATTGTGAATCTTCCTGCATAACGCTTTAGGTAAGAAGTTTTGATAAGACCTTGGTCATCTCTATAACCCAATGAAAACGAATATTGGGTACGCTCACTACCACCATTAAAACCTAATTGATGATTTTGTGACAATTTAGTTTGTGATGATTCTTTAAACCAATCCGTATCATATAATGGATTTCCTTGTGCATCAAAAACACGTGGGTCAGTACGACGCAATTTTGGATTTAAATACGCCCATCTACCTGCTGCCCAACCAACTGGGTCGTATTTTTGCATATTTGCCCAAGCTAAGTCTTCAACTGCCATGTATTCTTTAGCATTTAAAACTTCTGGACGGTTTGGTCCAATCGTATTTGCACTAAAGTCAGAGTTATAAGTTACTTGACCATCATTGGCTTTTCCTTTTTTAGTTGTAATCAATACTACACCATTGGCACCTCTTGCTCCGTAAATTGCCGTAGAAGAAGCATCTTTCAAAACCTCAACAGAAACGATGTCGTTAGGATTGATGTAGTCAATCGCCGAACTAAATTGTGCTTGGTTGTTTTGTGGAAGCATCACACCATCGACTACATACAAGGGATTGTTTGAAGAGTTGATAGAGCTAAAACCTCTCACACGGATGGTTGTACGACCACCAGGGCGACCAGAGTTAGTGTTTACTTGCACGCCCGCCATTCTGCCTGATAGAGCTTGGTTCAAAGATGCCGCAGGGCGTTCCAACAATTGATCTTGTTTTACAACACCAACCGAACCAGTCAAATCTGATTTCTTTTGGGTACCATAACCAATCACAACCATTTCTTCCAAGACATTCTCTTTTGAAGTTAATACAATATTGAAGTTAGTTTTGTTTCCAACTACAATTTCTTGGGTATCATAACCAACAAATGAAACTACAAGAACAGTTGAGCTATTCGGCACTTCAATTTTGAAATTACCACTTACATCTGTACTTGCACCTTTTGTCGTGCCTTTTACGGCAACACTCGCACCAATAACCGATTCACCATTTCCGTCTGTTACCTTACCAGTGACAACCGTTGAGTTTTGTCCAAAGGAAACCAAAGATAGTAAGAGGAAAAGTACCGATAAGTACCTTGATTTGGAAAGATAGAACTTACATTTCATAAAAAATTAAGTTTTTTTGTTGAATAATGAAAATTTTAAAATTAGACTCCAAATATATTAATATTATTTAAATTAAAAGAACATTAAAAATTATGAATTCAAAAATTAGCAGAATAATAAACATAAAATACTTTTTACTGCTTTTTGGATGGAATTCACGCTATTTAAAAACAATGTTTTTTTTAAATAGCGTGAAAAAACCTAAACCAAATTTGTATTTTGTAAATTCTTGTAATACCTACAATTGTAAAAAATCTTAATCATTTAAGTGTAGATAAGCTTATCTTTTATACAAAATTATTCAATAAATCCATAAAACCTTGCTGCGTTTTCACCAAAAACCTTAGCTTTTTCTGAGATTGAAAAATCTTTCATGTAGGTCTCAATAATCTCCTTTACTTGGCTGTAATCGCCCGCAACTAAACATACTGGCCAATCTGAGCCAAACATGATTCTATCTGTTCCAAAAGCATCAAAAACGACATCTAAAAAGGGCTTAATTTGTTCATAATCCCACCTTTTCCAATCTGCTTCGGTGATAATTCCTGATACTTTACATTGCAAGTTTTCAAACTTCGCCAAAGATTTAATATCTCTTTCCCACACATCAATCAACCCTGCTTTTATATATGGCTTGGCGATGTGGTCAAGTACAAAAGGCTGGTCAGAAAATTGAGCAACAAACTTTTGAGCAGTCACCAAATGCTTCGGAAAAATAAGAATATCGTAAGTAAACCCATGTTTTTTTAGCTTCGATATTCCACGCAAAAAACTAGGGCGAAGCATATATTCTGTATCAGGTTCAGCTTGTAAAACATGCCTAAAACCTGCCAATTTTTTCTCTGATTTCCATTCACTTAGTTGTTCATCAATAGCATCAGCTTGGAGGTCAATCCAACCAACAACCGCCTTTACAAAATCATTTTTAGTGGCCAAATCGAGCAAAAATCTTGTTTCACTTAAACTTTGATCAGCTTGTACGGCTATACAAGCATCAATGCCATTTTGTTGCAAAGTGGGCTGTAAATCTTCGGGATAAAAACTTTGTTGAATAACCGACATTTCATCAGTAATCCAAGAGTCACGGATTGGGTCGAAAGTCCAAAAATGCTGGTGCGAATCAATTATCATTTGATATTTTTTTTCAAAGATATTAAATGAAAGGAATAGTAAACAAGTATTAGGTAGTCCTCGGCCAATATTTTACAGTCTATACTAACATAAAATACTATCTATCAACTTTTTACGAAAAACAAATTTATCGATTAAATATACTCAACAGCTTGTGATATTTTAGCTTTAATAATTAAAAAACTTCTCCAATAAACTGATAAAATTATTTGTGGTTCAATCTCAACACAATCATAGAATAATACAAACATTAAATGGTATTAAAATTATTTATTTTCAACATTTTTTAAAAATTGTTACTTGCATAATTCAATTAATGTATATATTTTTGAATTAAAGTTGTGTGGATTTAATACTAGATAAGGCTTTGGGAGCTTAACCCATAGCCTTTCTTTATTTATATTCATAATAATTCAAATAAAAACACCTATTTTTATACTGGTTTTTTTACCCTCCCTTCAAAACAGAAAACTCTTTTTTATTCATTTATTAAACAAATCAGAGCTTCATTTCGCAATATGTATGAGTAAAATTACTGACGAATTGCAAGCTATTGCAAGTTCCCAACGAGCTAAAATTTCTGCAAGGTTTTTCAAAACTGGTCTGGGCCAATATGGTGAAGGTGATATTTTTATTGGTGTAACAAATCCTGATTTGCGAGCAGTTTGTAAGAGATACCTTTCATTGAAATTTGATAAATTACAAGAGTTATTGGATAACGAAATTCACGAATTTAGAATGGCGGCTTTGATAATTTTGGTTGAACAAATGAAAACAGCTAAAACAGCCGAGAAACGCACCGAAATCTATGATTTTTATTTAGACAATACTTACAGCATCAATAACTGGGATTTGGTCGATTGCTCAGCAAGAGATATTTTGGGTTTTTATTTATTTGATAATAACCGTAGTATTTTATACGATATGGCTCGTACTGAGCATCTGTGGACTCAACGTATATCAATTATTGCTACGCACTATTTTATTAATAAAAAACAGTTTTTGGATACTCTTGAAATTTCTGAAATTTTACTTTCACACAAGCATGATTTGATTCATAAAGCTGTCGGTTGGATGTTGCGTGAGGCATGGAAAAAAGGTGCAGAAAAACAAGTTGAGACTTTTTTGGAGCATAATATTGGCAGAATCCCTCGCACAGCTCTGAGATATGCCATTGAAAAAATGAGTGATGAGCGAAAAAAGTATTTTATGAAGCTCCGATAAAAATTAATAAAATGATTTTTTGGTTGAAATAAATATAATTACTAGAACATAAGACATGAGATGGTTCGCCGCAGCACAGCGATTCGCCGAGACGATAAAATACTAATTTCAATAAGTTATATCATTTCAATTTGTCGATTAATATTGTCTCAATACTTATGTAAATTAAACGTTTTTTTAACGTAAAGTGTTCTCAAAAAACCGCTGAAATTGTGCCAAGCTTTTTTGCAAATATCTGCGGTTTCATTGGGTAATTATGATATACCAAAATCTATAAATGAAACAATTGCCTTCATTAAACACCTAAACCTTTCTTTTACAATGAACAAACGTCAATTTATCAAAACCCTAACTGCCACAAGCCTTACACTACCTTCTTTTGGAAAAAATTTGGACAAAACACTAGCGAGATTCGAGCAACAAAAACCAAATGCCTTAGCTCAAAATGAAGATTTTTGGGCAGAAATCAGAAAAGCCTATCAAATTAAACCCGATTATATCAATCTCGAAAACGGATATTATTCGTTTGCTCCACAAGAAACCTTAGAAGCATTCATTGGCAATGTGCGAGAAATAAATTTTCAAGCTTCTTATTATATGCGTACTCGACAGTTTGATGATAAAGCCGAAGCACGCAAAAAATTGGCAGCATTGGCGGGGTGTTTAGAGGAAGAATTAATCATTACAAGAAATACTACCGAATCGCTCGACACCGTGATTGCAGGATACGATTGGAAAGCAGGCGATGAGGCCGTAATGGCCATACAAGATTACGGTGCCATGCTCGATATGTTTAAGTTGCAAGCCCGCCGATATGGAATTGTGAATAAATTTGTATCAATTCCGAATCATCCAAAATCTGATGAGGAAATTGTAGAAATATACGAAAAAGCCATTACGCCTAAAACTCGCCTTTTAATGGTTTGTCATATGATAAACATCACAGGGCAGATATTACCTATCAGAAAAATTTGCGAGATGGCTCATGCTAAAGGTGTTGATGTCATGGTTGATGGTGCCCACGCTTTAGCACATATTGATTACAAAATCAGCGATTTGGGTTGTGATTATTACGGAAGTAGCCTACATAAATGGCTCAGTGTGCCTCTCGGTGCAGGACTTCTGTATGTAAAAAAAGACAAAATCAGTAAACTTTGGCAGATGTTTGGCGAAATGGGCTTCGAAGATAATGATATTAGAAAATTAAATCATACAGGTACACACCCTGTACATACCGACCTCACAATAAGCAAAGCCATTGATTTTCACCAGAAAATTGGTATTGAACGCAAAGAAGCAAGATTGCGTTTCCTACAAGAATATTGGACAAAACAAGTACGAGATATTCCAAACATTGTGCTGAATACGCCATCTAATGCTCAACGTGCTTGTGGTATTGCTAACGTAGGTATCAAGACCATGAAACCTGCTGATTTGGCAAAAATATTACTTAGTAATTATAAAGTCTGGACAGTTGCCATTGATTATGCCAATGTGCAAGGTTGCCGAATTACGCCAAATGTTTATACTTCTACTGCCGAATTGGATAAATTTATAACTGCTTTGAAAGAATTAGCGGCCTAAAATCTTCATAAAAAATATCGTCATTCAGTTCAATTATGGGTTTAAACCATCATTGTGCTGAATGCCGACATTGGATATAAATCGAACATAGAAATTGGGTATTTCCATATAAAAATCACTTCACTTTCAAAACCACTTTTGCATCAACATCTTTCACTAATAGACTTTGTATCAAAATTTGGTTTTCGCTGATACCTTTTTCAAGTAAAACTTCTCTAATAGCATAAGCACGGTCTTCGCCAAGTGTACTTTTCGAACTTTGTGAGCCACCCGCAATCGTAATTTTTGAATTACGGTTTCCTTTCAAGTACTTTACAACTGCATCCAAATCACCTTTTGAGCTAATTTCTGCACTATTATTCTTAAAATTAGTATTGAGACTTATCCATGACTTACTGCTTTTTAATTGCTCATTTATTTCGCCGCCAGTGGAAGATATATTTTCACTTAAGATAGCCTTCGATGTTTCTTTTACTTTAGTTTCTTCTGACTTTATTACCTTAACTTCTTTTGGCTCATCAACTTTTTGTTTTTCTGCTACAACTTTTTCTGGTGTTTTAGCCACTTCAGAAGGTTTTACTACTTCGGTGTTTTTAAAGCTTTTGCTTGTATCGCTCGGAGTTATAGTCGAAAAACCATTATCTATTACTATCGAATCTTGCTTTGGAAAGACGCCCACTTCTTTTGTTGAGTCGGCTGGTTTTACGCCTTTACGATATTTCCAAAAATACGCCAAACCTGCCAAAAATATTAAACCGACCAATACCCAAGGAATCCATGACAATATACCTTTTCTTTCGGTTGATTCTATTTTTGCTTCTTTTGGTTTTTCCTCTTTTTCTGGTTTTACTGTTAAACTTGAACTTTTAAAATTCAATTGATTAACAATTGAAGGCGGTAAGGCTCCAAAAACTGACTCTTGGTGATAGGCCAAAAGTCTTGTAAGGCCTGATACACCAAATCCTTCTTCATTGACAACTTTGCCTAGAGCTCCTAAAACCAAAGGAGCGGCCAAACCCACCAACGAAGATGCCGAAGTTTTACGAATACCAGTAAGTGAGGATAGTTTTTCTACAATGGAATTGGTCTTACTACCCGCAAAATGGTTGAAAATATTAGACCCTATTGTAATAAGTAGCTGTGTTTTATCAAAGTTTTCTAGTAAGTTCGGCAAATCGTCAAGAATTTCACCCGTATGTCCGCCATCCCTCAAAATATTCATAACTTTTTCTGTCTCTTCATCAATTAAGGCATTTCTTATAATTCCTCCTAATACAATCAGCACAGAACTATTTAAGGCCGAGCCAATATTTTCTGGGTGTTCGCCCAAAAAGTTACTAACTTTTTCTATGACCGAATCAGTCAATTTGTCTTTGATGAGTACAAGTATGTCCATGAAGTTACAAATTCGTGTTTAATAATTAGTTTTCGAGTGGTGATTTGAAATACATGCTGAAACAATCAAAAACTATGCCCAAACTAAGTTGTGAGTAAAATATAATGTATTCGTTTAAAAATAAAAGTTATAGGTTAAATGTTTGAGGTTGATTTTAGTAGAAAACGGAAATTCTGTAATAAAAAATGCAGAATCAATTTGCAATAAAATAATCACAAACCAATTCTGCACTAATATTTCATTTTTAATCAGTGAAGCTGTTTAAACTTTTATTTTTTTATTGATTTTACGTAAGAAAATGACTGAGAATGCGATAAAATGTAACGAAACCCAATTTTTCACCGAAAATTCAAACCTCACTAATAAAGCTT
>JAIXOL010000067.1 GCA_027486845.1 Cytophagaceae bacterium | reverse complement strand
TTCAATATAAATAGTAGGTACAACCTACGGTGGCTATTCATGTTTAACCAATTCGGGCTTGTCTTACTCGCTAAATAACTCTCAAAAAAAACCTTCGGGCTTCAATATAAATAGTAGGTACAACCTACGGTGGCTATTCATGTTTAACCAATTCGGGCTTCTCTTACTCGCTAAATAACTCTCAAAAAAACCTTCGGGCTTTAATATGAATAGTAGGTACAACCTACGGTGGCTATTCATGTTTAACCACTTCGGGCTTCTCTTACTCGCTAAATAACTCTCGAAAAAAGCCCTACGGGCTTTAACATGAATAGCCGTAGGTGCAACCTACGGAATAAAAGATTTTGCATAAACTCCTAACCCCGAATGGGGTTAAACTTAAAAACCTAAATACTTAAAATTTACTATAAACCTCACCCCCTAACAATCGCTTCTTCCATATTAAAAATCATTTGGATAGTTTGCATCAAGGCGGCGGTTGCGTTTTTATCTTTTATCGTTTTTTGCTTAAATTCGCCGATTTTGAGCATCATTTCAGCTTTTTTGGCATTTTTCTTGAAAAAATCACTTTCTGAATTGAAATATTGTGTCAAAATTTCTAATTCTTTTGCTTTTGGTTTTCGGCAAATAATGCGTCGGAATGCTTTTTCTAGTTTGGTTTCTAAAGGGATATTTTCGCTCATTAAATTCTCTGCTAAAACCCTCGAGCCTTCCATTGTTTGTGGGTCATTCATCATTGCCAATGCTTGCAGTGGCGTATTGGTTCGACTTCGTTGAACTTCGCATTGGTCACGGTTGCTAGCATCAAAAATGAGCATTGACGGTGGCGGAACAGTTCGTTTGATAAATACATACATTCCCCGACGATAAAGGTCTGACTCATGATCTTGTACGTATCTTGATAGCGTTCCACGTCCCGAAGTTGCCACTTCCCAAAGTCCTTTTGGTTGGTAAGGTTTAACGCTCGGGCCGCCGATTTCTTCATTCAGCACACCACTACTTGCCAAAATGTGATCACGCACATTCTCTGCAGGGAAACGCATTCGAGTTGAACGAGCCAAAAATATATTTTCAGGGTCAGTTTTCAAGTGTTTTTCTGTAATAGTCGAAGATTGTCGATAAGTGCCCGACATTACTATTTGTTTTACCAAACGCTTTACATTCCATCCGTTTTGTTTGAAATCTACCGCCAACCAATCGAGCAATTCGGGGTGCGATGGCAATTCTCCTTGCATTCCAAAATCGCCCAAAGTTTTCACAATTCCTCGTCCGAAAAACGAAGCCCAAAGTCGATTGACATACACTCGTGCTGTGAGCGGATTTTTATCATTTAGCATCCATTTTGCTAAACCAAGTCGATTTTTTTCTAATTTATTGGTATCAAATGGCATGATTGCTTTTGGAATGCCGACACCAACAAGCTCTCCATGCGAATCATAATTTCCACGATTCAGAATATAAGTAGGACGCACCTTAGAGGTGTCCTTCATCACCATGACCATTACTTTTGCCGTATCTTTTTTGTTGATAAATTTCAAAATAGAATTTACGTCTTCAGTCGTGATTTTCATGTTTGGTGGGTCGGCAAACGAAGCATCTATTGTTCCAAAAAGTCCCTTTTCTGGCACTTGATTGAAGAAAGCGAAGGTTCTGTAATAATCTTTTTGAGAAATCGGGTCATATTTATGGTCGTGGCAATGGGCACACTCAAAAGTAAGTGCCAAGAACGATTTTCCGAAAGTATTTGTGCGGTCGGTCACATATTCAATGCGGTATTCTTCATCAATTACGCCCCCTTCTTGCGTGATTTTATGGTTTCGGTTAAAACCAGTCGCTAAAAGCATTTCTTTACTCGGATTTGGCAATAAATCTCCTGCTAGTTGCCAAGTCAAAAATTTGCTATACGGATAATTTGAATTAAAAGCATGAATCACCCAATCTCGCCACGGCCACATGGTTCGTAGTCCATCATCTTGATAACCATGCGAGTCGGCATAACGAGCCACATCAAGCCACGAAATGGCCATTTTTTCGCCATAATGCTTGTTTTTTAATAATTCATCAACAATTTTCTCGTAAGCATTTGGCGAATTATCCTTCAAGAAACGCTCTTGCATTTCGATAGTCGGCGGTAGTCCGATAAGGTCGAAACTTACACGTTTTAGCAAACGTTCTTTGTCGGCCTCTTCATTAGGTTTTAAGCCCTTTTCGTCCATTTTTGCATAAACAAAATGGTCAATTTCATTCTTTACCCAATCTTCGTCGGCTTCGGGTAATTTTGGTTTTTGTGGAACGATAAACGCCCAGTGAGGTTTATATTTTGCTCCTTGCTTTATCCATTTAGCAATCAGTTCGATTTCGTGTTGAGTCAGTTTCAAGTTCGATGAAGGCGGCGGCATCAAAACAGCAGTATCTTTAGCAATAATACGCTGATAAACCTCTGATTGTTCGAGACTTCCAGCCATAATTGCATGGGCTTTTGGGTTATCTTTTAAGGCCGCATACGCACCTTCTGGTGTATCAAGGCGTAAATTTGCTTCACGTTTATTAACATCGGGGCCGTGACATTTGAAACAACGATCGGAGAGAATCGGGCGGATATGGAAATTAAAATCAACCTCATCGGGGATTGACCCCGTTTCGGCAGAAGAAGTTGTACAATTCCACGCAATTGTTGCCAAACTTAGGCTCGTAAGCAGCAAAAAGAAAAAAGTTTTAGCCTTAAAAACTATACTTTTCATCGGTTAGGAATAGTTTATATCGAATAGAATATTGAACAAAATTTCAATAAAATTGCTTTGAATAAGCATTTATTAAATAAATTTAATAAAGATAATAATAATTGATATAAAAGCCATATTCTTACAAAAAAACTTAAAATTATTACATTTACTAAGTTTTTATCTCCATTGAGCAAATTTTATCTTCTTATTCAAAAAAATATTATCACCCCAAAAATGCATAAAGGTCTGTACAATAAATGTACAGACCTCTATTCGAACAATCAAGTTTAGTTTATCTTGCCGAAACAATTTCGATATCGAAAACCAAAGGAGAATATCCTGGAATATCTCTACCTGCTCCACGTGAGCCATAACCCAACGACGAAGGAAAAATAATTGTGCCTTTTTCGCCTACTTTCAATTTGGCAATACCTTCGTCGAAACCACCGACTACTTGCCCAACGCCCAGAATAAAACTGAAAGTACCTTCATCGAATTGCTCATCGGATAGGAGTCTTCCAGCATATTTTACCGTAACATTTTGTCTTGCTACTAATGCAGCCCCTGCTTCATTTGGTGAAGTCAGAATAAAGCGTAAACCCGAGGAAGTTTTCTCGGTGATAGCCAAGTTTTTACTATTGATATAATTTTCTATTTGCTCGTCTTCCGTACCCGAAAAGCCATCTTTTCCGTATGTTGCCATTATTATTGAATTTAAATTAAAACTGATTTGAGTATTTAGTCTAAGCGTTCGCATAGACCTTATATTACCTTGCCGAAACTACTTCTATATCAAAAACCAAAGGCGAATTTGCAGGAATTGGCCCAGAGCCCGACGAACCATAACCCAAAGTTGAAGGAAATATAAGCGTTGCTTTCTCGCCTACTTTCATTTTAGCAATACCTTCATCAAAACCAGCAATCACACGACCTCCACCCAATACAAAACTGAAGTTTCCTGAATCAAATGATTTTCCTGATAAAAGTGTTCCTGCATAATTTACATTGATGTTTTGCCCTGCTTTCAAAGCTGCTCCCGTTGGATTGGCTTTCGTGACAATATAACGCAAACCCGAAGCTGTTTTTTCGGTAACAGTCAGTTTTTTGCTCGTAACATAGCTAGTTATTTGATCATCTTCTGGAATACCATCTTTCTGACAAGCTGTGATTGCCACCGCCAAAATCGCAAGGAATAAATAAATTTTACGCATATAATTGAGTTTAGTGATTGCTTAGAAAGTTCAAAATTAGGCAAAAAAGCTGAGAAATATACCTTATCAAATACTTAAATCGTAAGATTCAATTTTATAATTCTCGAAATCTTCATATGCACTTGTTCCTTTTTCCACCGCTATCAACAGTTCATTTTTCCAACCCGATGGGCGATAAATTTTGCCCTGCAACTTTCTAAAATTCTGCTCTACAAATTGCTCAATATCATCAGAAACGATTTTTCGAAACTCAAAGTTTTTATTCAAATACTGGACTAATTCAGTCCTAAATTGCTTGCGTGTATGCTTCTTGAAAGTCTCTTTTTGACTATTGCTATTTTGAATATAGGCCGAAAGCACATACAAAAAATTGATATTATAGGCTCGCAAAATCAAGGTATCTCTATCAAAAAGTCGGTTGGTAAAATGATTATTTCCCTTGAAATTTTCTTTAAAATTCAGACCATTTTCTCTAAAATCAAGGTTATCTTTCACAAATGCACTAATGAAAAAATTGGGTGTTATATTATAGCCTTCGGTGAGTTCGTCACGATAACGAACTTGCTTAGTGTTTTCGTCCAAATTGAGCCAATTGATATTATACTGAATTACATTTTTGGCATACGTATATTGCTTTTCACGGTCATGTTTGCTCAATTTGGCATCGGCTTCGCTCTGGTAAGTAGAAAAACCTGCCAAATCTCTATCTAAACACTGAAAAATATCACCAAAAACTGAGGCATAGTTTCTTTATCTTAACATATTTCACATATCTCACAGTTGTTCCGTTCAATTTAGGATTTTAAGACAATTCTCATTTAAATCATTTTTTTCAATCAGTAATTTTGATACATCTTTGACCATTATATCCTTAATACTCAGCTTAGAAAATGGTAATACAACTTCACATGAAT
This sequence comes from Cytophagaceae bacterium, assembly GCA_027486845.1. Classification (GTDB taxonomy): domain Bacteria; phylum Bacteroidota; class Bacteroidia; order Cytophagales; family Spirosomataceae; genus Emticicia. The sequence continues at coordinate 77,585 of JAIXOL010000067.1, read as the reverse complement.
AAGTATTTTTATCTATGCTATTTAACTCAAGTAAATAATTTGTAAAGCTATACCCTTGAAAATGATAATCAAGTTTTTTCAAAGTATCTTTAAACCAAAAATAGTCATCTTCATTAAAACCCTCGTTAATTTGAGTTGTTTTGGATTTGTAGCATAGAGCCTGATATAGATTATCGTATGATATAATAAATTCAACCAATCCCCCTATCGTAAAACGATTTGGCAGACCTTTAAAACTTAATTTTACTTCTTCAACCATAGTTTTAAAACAGTTTAGTGTGTAGTTTTCTCAATAGCCAATTAATACAATGCCCTTCAATGGTAACTGTAATCTACCATTGATATATAGTGTTTCTATAAATGCAAATATGCTCTCAAAATCATCTGTACCCGCATATGTATTTCTTACTGCAAGAATAAGATACTCTACTGTAGGCATCATACAAGCTTGAAAAATGTCTTTCAAAAACTGATTATTTCGATATGCTCTTCCTGCTTCAACTTCGAGTATTATTTTAAAATCATCACTTATTCCATCAGCATCAAAAAATTTATCAATTCTATTATTTAATCCAAAAAGAACAGGGACCTTGATTTTATCATCTCTGCTTTTACTCTTTTCAATTTTAAAGTTAATTTTTTCTAAATCTTCTCTTACAATTTCCAATACCTCATTACTACTCAGATTAAATTTATGAGAGTCTATCAGAGAGTGTTTCAACTCAAAACAAGTGATGACATCTTTTACTCTATCTGAAGTCCCAAATGACCTTGGGAATAATTGATAACGAAGTTTCATTATAAGTTTTGATTTAAAGCTCTAGAACATGTTTCATATTTTAGAGTATAAATATTTAGTTAAAGTTAAATAATCAATTTTCAATCAATTGAATCTGAGAAGAATATCCTTTAAATTTCTCATCGGCAGAAATGATTGGAATATTCTCACTCAAGAAGTTGCAAGCAATAAACGGTCAAATGGGTCTCGGTGGGTATCTATTAACTGTATTCTTTCATAAGCTTCAATATGAGAATTTTTCAAACTTAAAATCTCAAAACCATCTTTCAACAAACAATTTATCAAATCACTTATTGATAAATCCAATTCTGAAAGCTTACCGATTTTCTGTTTGATGGCTATTTCGTAAAGACTTATCTGACTAACACCAATATTATTGTTTTCTAAAATCTCTCGTACTTTAGAAGATAACTTATTTGGAGATATAACCGACCAAATGAGAATTTGAGTATCAATAATAAAGTCCATTACATGTAGTCTTTTAAATCATCTAAAGGTTCATTAAAATCGTCGGGTATATTGTAGTCTTTTCCAGCCAAACTCCCCAATTTTACACCTTTTTTCTTATTTTTAGGTAAAGTTTCTACTTCCTCCATAAACATGATTACTACTTTTGTTTTTTTGCTAGTCGGAGGAGTTTCGGTCAAAACAAATTGCCCGTTTTCGTAAATACCATTAATAGCCGTATACATAAGCTTATTTTTTAAAACCCTAAAACTCCCTGCACGGTATTTTTAGAGCGTATGTATTTAATTTTTTCTTCGGCAACTCTCAGCACTTCCTCAGAGTTAGTTTCGCCAACGAGGTCATAGGCAACTCGGTCGGAGAGATAAAGCACCAAGAGTTCTTGTTCATCTAAGGCAAATAGCTCGGCCAATTTCGTGATATGCTCACGGTTGGGGTGCCGAAGGTTTTTCTCAAATTTGGCAAGCGTACTGGTATCAATATCTAAGTGAGCCGCTACTTTCCGCAAAGGTAAATTTTGCTGTTCACGGTGCTGCCGTATTACTTCGCCAAACGTCTTTTTTATAGCATCCATGAATTTTGGAGATTACATTTTGGACAAAAATTGTCAATAAAATTCATTTTTACAAGTTTTCCCAAACTTTTTTATACATTTTTAGGCACAAAAAAATGTCATACCAAACATTTTGGTATGACACAAAAAAACATTGGTATTTCATTCTACTCCAATGGATGCTCTAAAAGCAATTTTGAGACATTATAAATATCTTTCTGATTGGCTACCGAAGCACGCACAATTTTCACCTTTTCGGGCGAAATTACCGATGCTTTATTGCCAAACGAATTTCTAACATAAGTCAACACTGCCGCTACTTCTTTATCGTTGAGTAAGCCTTCGAACGGTGTCATTGGTACTTGTCCGGGATAAGTTTTACCGTTTACATCTATTTGTCCAAGTAAGCCTTTTAGTACAATTTTGATAGCTCGGTCTTCATTGCCTGTTACCCATTTCGTCCCTGCTAATGGCGGAAATCCAGAAGCCGAAAGACCTTCACCGTTTGATTGATGACAAGTTGTGCAATAGCCTTCTTTGGAGTAAATAGTTTTGCCTAATTTGAAAAGCACTAAGTCTTCACCTTTTAAAACAGAGGCCACTTCTGCTTCTTTTTTCTTTCTTACATTCTCGCCTTTTAGGTGAGCAACGGCCGTTTCGTGGGCATGAATCATCCAATCATCCATTGGTTTTTTTTGGGCTTCTACTAAAATCGGTAAGCCTTTTTCTTTACCAATCCAGGAAGTCGCCACGATGGCATCTAACCGCACTCGACTATTTTCGTCTCCTACAGCTTGCATCAATAATGCCGCTTGGTCAGTTACTTGATGCCCCACAAAACGTAAAACCTCTACCGCTGCCGCTCTTGCGTGATAATCTTTGGCTTTGAGCATTTGGCGAAGTAGTTTTTGGTCAACTTTATTCAAACCCCAAGTTACCCAAAGAGCCTCCAACACATTGTGTTCGTAGCGAGGGTCGTTTTTGTCTAAACTAGCAACCCATTTTGTGATTTTTGGTAAAACTTCGGCAGCATTTCTTCCTCGTAACTCTCTACGTGTACGGTAACGAGTACGATATTCGGGCAGTTTCAAATTATCGAGCAAAGTTTCTACGCTTGCACCATCAATCTTTGCTGGAGTTAATAGTGGTCGTGATGGGTACGTAACACGATATACACGCCCATGTACGTGGTCACGCAATGGATCACGTGCATTGTGTTGCATGTGTCCGATTAGAATATTATGCCAATCAATGACATAAAGCGAACCATCAGGAGCTATTTCCATATCAACTGGACGAAAATTTCGGTCCTCGCTAACTATTAAATCTTGACGGTGTTTGGTTTTAAACCCAGTGCCATCATCTTTTATCGAATGTTGTTTTGTGCCTAAAAATCCAATGGTATTATTGATTAGCATATCACCTTGAACTTCATCAGGAAAGTGGCGACTCCATAAAAACTCAAGTCCCGACGTTGGACGAACCATGTGGTCTTTTTCTATTAATTGTACGCCCTTGTGCGTAGCTTCGCCATAACGTGGAAGCACCGTTCCGGGCATCATCCAACGTACATCTGGGCTTGAAGTTTCGGCAAAAAATGGTTGTCCCCAATCATCAAAGGCAATTCCCCAAGGGTTTGGAATTGATAATTGAGCAGTACGTTCGAGCTTGTGTAATTGCGGAGAATACCTATAAAAACCACCATTGGTAGCACGAACAGTTCCGTAAGGAGTTTCGACGTTAGTATGCAAGAAAACACCTTCCCCGCCATAAATCGCACCTGATGGGTCGGCACAAAATGCACTATTATTGTGGTGAGTATCGTGGTCATCGAAGCCACTTAGCAAGATTTCTACTTTATCGGCTTTGTCATCGCCATTGGTATCGGTGAAAAGTTTAAGATTTGTTCCTTGAGAAACATATACGCCTTCGGGAGCAATTTCAAAACCCAATGGCAAATGCAAACCTTCAACAAAAATCGTTTGTTTGTCGGCTTTTCCATCATTATTGGTATCTTCCAAAATCAAAATTTTATCATTTGGTTTGGCATCACCCGGTTTATAATGCGGATAACTCGGCATCGTAGCCACCCACAAACGCCCTTTATTATCGAACGACATTTGTACTGGATTTGCCAAGTCATTAAATTCTTTTTCGGAAGCAAAAAGTTCAATTTTATAACCTGCAGGTACTTTTAGCTTATTGAGGGCATCTTGTCCATATAAATATTCGAGGCTACCATTTTTTTCTGGATTGAAATTGGTAGTTACCGATGGCAGACTTCGAGTGTTTTTATCTGCAGCAGCAACGTCCATTTTTTCACCTTTTGCAGCCGCTAACCAAATGGCATTATCACGAATATCAGTCATTTGGCGAATCTTTTCGATTTCAGCGGGGTAATTATCTGGCCCAAAAGGATTATATCGACGACCGTAAGCATGAACACCATTCGGAATTTTGAAATCATTGTGCCACATCCAGTTTTTTTCAATGACAGCGGCATGAATCAATGCTCGTTTTGACTCAGCTTTAGCAGAAATTTTACCAAAAATTTTATCAGAAAGTAAAAGACCAAGCTTTTTATAACCTTCATCGTTTAGTTGTGAGCCGTCAATCGTCAAAGCTTCTTCTGTATTGGCATACCAAGCTTTTGAAGGTGTAAAAGCATCGACAAACAATACTTTATTTGCTGCCGAAACTTCACGCATGGCGTTGGTGTAAAGCAATAGATTTTCGTTTTCTTTTATACCATTTGGTAAATCATATTTGCTGGTTAAATCTTCAAAAGCAATAGGCGAAACAATGGCAAGCTTGGGAGCAGAAACACCATTATACTTTTGATTCAAAGTATATTTAATAAAAGCATCCAATTCGGCTTTGAAATTTGCTAAACCTGCTTTGCCTTGAAATGATTCGCTAAAACCAAAAAATGCAATAATTACGTCAGTTTTTAGGCGAGTAAGCCATTGGTCGGGATAATCAAAGTGACCTTCGCTGCCTGAATTTTTGGCATATTCAGTTTGAAATTTTTCTGCTCCTGCAAATGCCCATGGCAGATTTCGACTAGCATGCGGACGAAACCCTGGAGTGTCGCCACCGTCACACATATTGCGAATTACCAACGAATTTTCGGGGTAACGCACGTGCATTTCTGTCTCGAAATAATCGTAGTTTATCATCCGTGAACCAAGATTTCCACCAATGAGTGAAATACGACTTCCTTTTTCGACTTTGATAATTTCAAGCGGAGCAGGAAGAAACGAGCTGACAAGAAAGACCGTCAGTACGAATATGGTGAGTAATATTTTGATATTGATTTTCATGAGTTTTTAGTATTTTTAGAGGAAGCGAGAAACGATTCAATTATTCTCTCATTCACTGATTTAAATATTGGCTTTATTTCACCATGCCACGATATGGCACATTAATATCTATTTTACCTTTCCAATTTTTTGGGATTTTTTTGCCCAATTCCCAATGAATAGCATTAATAACGAGGCGTTGGAAAGCTTCTACTTGAAAATCTTCAGGATGACCCATTGTAGTAGTAAAAACTTTAGCACCAAACGAATTGGTACCAGTCCACGCAACTGGATTTTCGATGGCAGCTTTATCAGGGTTGACTGACTTTCCCATCAACAGCCACTCTGACCCTTTAGTAGGATAATCGGGCAAAACTCGATATAACCACGAACGCACATGAAAATTGGGAGCAACGCCAGTCAAAATCGGGTGGTTTTTACCCGCTTCAATAACCGAAACATCTGTGCTACTTTCGTGTCCATAATGCGTATGAGCAGCTTTTCCACCCCAGCCCGGAGGAGCATTAAGAGCAAATTCGCCAAAGGCATTCCAACGTTCAGAAGCATTACCTTTAGGGAAATTGAAAGCGTGAGTTGTTGTTCGGAAACCCATTATTGGCTTTCCAGATTTGAGATATTTATCAATGTGTTCGAGTTGCTCGGGCGGTAGTTGTCGCCAACGGAGATAAAAAACAGCTAAATCAGCCTCTTGCAAAGCCTCCAAACCTGGGATATCTTTTTCGGCATTTTGGTTCGGATAAGCCTTCAAAACTTTGGTTCTGAAACCGTAGTTTTTTTCGAGCTCGGCAGCGATTAATGGAAGAGTAAATTCACCACTGTACTCGTGGTCGCCAGTGACGAAGACAATCAACGGCTTTTTTTTAGCTTGTGCAGTTGCTTGATGCCAAAACGCACCTAACAGCACAAAACTCAGCAATAAAAAAGTTTTACGCATTATAGTATTATAGATTGAAGGTTGAGTTAAGTTAGTGGCTCACAACCGATTAAAGGCAGTTTTTCAGTCACCAAACTTTTATCCATAAAAATAAGTATTAATTTTATTAAATCTCACTAGGCGAAAGAATATTATTAAGAAAATTTAAGAATCAATTCAGTCTTATACTTTTTTACACACTATTTTAAAAAAACAGATTAATAGCATTCATTTTTTCAAATATAATATTGACATAACATTCTGTTTCTATTTATGCCTTAGCTTTGTGTTGACTATATTGTAGCAAGACCTTCTTTATTCGCAAATATGCCCAAAATATCTGTACTGATGGCAGTATATGATACTGATTTTCCTCTAGTTAAACGTGCCATTGACTCCGTATTAAATCAAGATTTTCAAGATTTTGAGATGATTGTCATTGACGATGGTAGTCAGAATGGAACCCAAAATCAACTATTAAACTACGTAATTCAGAACGAAAGTAAAATCAGTTACCTTCGCCATACAAATTGCGGACAGTCCGAGTCAATTAATCGAGGAATTTTGAATAGTATTGGTGAATATATCACTATTTTGGATGCTGACGACGAGTATAAACATAATCATTTATCGTCTTGCCTAAAAGCTGTAGAATCACTGGATTTGATTGCATCTACAACCGAAACCATTGTAGACAGTTTAGATGATTTTTATGTCCCTGATAAGTATGACCAAAGTCAACTCATTCATGTTGATGATTGTATCTTATTTGCTACTTTATTTGGCAAAAAAGATGTTTTTATGAACCTAAAGTTTCAAAAAAAATATGCAGCTGATGCCCAATTTTATGAAAGTGCATCACAAAGATATGAGGTAAAGAAAGTAAATTTAAGAACCTACATTTACTATCGCAATACGCCGAATAGTACCTGTGCGAAAATCAAAAATGCTAACTTTGCTAAATTCAACAATAAAAATTCGTATGTCCACTTTGCCAATTTATAAAAATGTAATCATGGCGTGCCACATTACGGGCATTTATGATGTAAATCGTAGTTATACTTTACCTAATGATGATTATTCTCTTGTAAAAGCTTGGGCAGACTCGGTCATTGATTTAAAGCTCAATGGTATTATTTTCCATAATAATTTTTCCGAAGCAACTTGTCTTAAATATCAAAATGAACACATAAGTTTTGTAAAAATTGAATACGATAGTCGATTCAATCCAAATATTTATCGGTATTTGGTTTATGACGAATATCTGCAAAATCACCATCATACTATTGAAAATATATTTTTAACTGATATTTCTGATGTTGTAGTTGTGCGAAACCCTTTTTTGCAGCCGTTTTATCTCCAAAACACTTCGGCAATTTTTTGTGGAGATGAACCTAAAGTACTCCATAACGAATGGATGCAAGCTCATTCTGAGCATTTACGTAGTAAAATTGGAGATTATGCACAATATGAGAAATATTTTGGTAATAAAACTCTCTTAAACTGTGGCATAGTTGGCGGTAATATTACAGTAATGCGTGAATTTATCGGAAAATTATCTTCAATCCACCGCCAATATAATCACGATAATCAAACAGCATATACTGGTGATATGGGAGCATTCAACTATTTAATTTATACAATATTTAATAATAGGTTTTTTCATGGCTCACCCATCAATACTGTGTTTAAAGAATATCAAAATCTCCGAACTGATTGCTGGTTTAGACACAAATAAATGGTTATTTCATTTTTAAAGTTCTAATTGCACAATACCAAACCCTATCAATTACGTTAGGATAAACGTACTGATAATTTTTATGATGAAAAATCGTTTCATTTTTGCCTTTTTAGTTTTCTTTTCTCTTCAAGCACATTCTCAAACTACCGAGCAAATCAGCGGTGAAGCTAAACTCCAACAAGAGGTTTTAGATAATGTAAATCGGTACCGTAAAACCAAAGGTTTAAGGCCACTCACAATGATGCCACTCATTACGGCAGAGGCACTGAAACACAGCAAAAATATGAGTGACGGCAGGGTAGCTTTTGGCCACGATGGTTTTGATGGCCGAGCCGATAGACTCATGAGGCAAATTGAACTATCAAACGCTATAGCAGAGAATGTTGCATACGGAAAATTTTCGGCACAAGAAGTAGTCAATCGTTGGATACAAAGCCCTGGACATCGAAAAAATATCGAAGGCAAATTTACGCTTACGGGTGTGGGAATCGTACGTAGGGCTGATGGATATTTGTTTTTTACGCAGATATTTATAAACAAATAGTCTTCGACTATTTTCATAAACCGCCTCAAACTCGGATTAGATTTTTTTTGGATTCCATTAAGGGTAAGTGTAAGCTGTACAATAAATAGTTTCGGCTGCACGTCTGAAGTGCAACTCATGGGCAAGCATTAGAAAATAACGAAGCTGTCAGAGTTCCATATTAGTATCACATTTTAGTCAACCGAACCAAGTTTTTCAAATCTTCATTTGATAAATCTCCGAGCCAATTTTCGCCAGTAGTGATACTCATATCGGCCAAATCTTTTTTGGAACGAATCATCGCATCAATTTTTTCTTCCATCGTTCCTTGATTTATAAGACGATAAACCATCACATTTTTAGTTTGGCCAATTCTAAAGGCTCGGTCGGTTGCTTGGTTTTCTACAGCAGGATTCCACCACAAATCAAAATGAATAACATGGTTACCTTGTGTCAGATTTAGTCCAGTCCCGCCTGCTTTTAATGATAAAATAAAGATAGAATCCGCTCTGTTTTTCTGAAACCTTTCTACCAATATATCTCTTTGTTTGCGGTCGATTCCACCGTGAAGAAATAGCGGCTCAACCCAAAATCTATCCTTAATAAACTCAACCAAAAGTTTACCCATTTCACGATATTGTGTAAAAATCAGTACTTTTTCATTAGCTTCTTGAATATTTTCTAAGAGTTCTATCAACATTTGAGCTTTCCCCGATTCTTCTAATGCTTTTTTCCCTTTATTCAAATATTGATACGGATGGTTTCCAATTTGTTTCAAAGCTGTCATTAATTTCAGTACCAATCCTTTACGGGCGATTCCTTCATTTTCTTCAATATCTTTCAGACTCTGTTGAACAACACTTTCATATAAAGCAGCTTGTTCTTTGCTAAGATTTGTATAATGGTTATTCTCTATTTTATCAGGTAAATCACTGATAATACTTTTGTCGGTTTTTACTCTTCTGAGCAGAAATGGTGCAGTTATTTTCTTAAAAATTTGAAGTTTTTCTTGATTGTGTTCTAACTGAATCGGTTTTGTGAATTCGTTTGTAAATTTGTTCAAATTCCCTAAATAGCCTTTGTTTGTAAAATCAAGAATACTCCAAAATTCACTCAAACGATTTTCTACGGGTGTACCGCTCATCGCAATTTTAATGTCAGATTTTAGATTTTTAATAGCTTTTGTTTGCTCAGTATCAGGGTTTTTAATGTTTTGAGCTTCGTCAATCGCTACACAATACCAATTTAATTTTTTGAAAATATCGGCATCGCTTCGCACAGTTCCATAAGTAGTTATTACTAAATCAATAGGATTTTCAGTGTCTTTAATTTCTAGTTTTCGTTTTGTTCCATGATAAATCTGGAAGGTTAAATCAGGTGCAAAACGATTGATTTCTTTCTGCCAATTCGTCAAAAGTGTAGTCGGAACAACAATCAAGGCCTTATTTTTGGCAAACGCTCCTTCTTGTTTAAATTTCAATAAAAGTGTAATTACTTGTAAAGTTTTGCCCAAACCCATATCATCAGCAATCAAACTGCCAAAGCCTAGTTTGGTATTTTTGACCATCCATTCATAGCCACGTAATTGGTACGGGCGGAGTTCGGCATGAAGATTTTCTGGAAGCTTTACATTACCTGGACTCGTTAAATCTTTCAATAATACAAGAACATCTTCCGAAAGCCCAATTTTTGAGCCTTGATATTCTTCGGCAAGAGCCATTTTTAGCAAATCTGCACCAGTCAATTTCGGTGGATTTTCAAGACGTTTTTTGAGTTTTTCTAGTTCATCTTGTTCAATCAACATATATTGGTTTTTGATTTTGACCAAACCTTTCATGCCCTTGATAAGACGCTCAAACTCATTCCATGACATTAAATCTTCGCCAACAGCAATTTGCCAATTGAAAGAAAGCATATCATCAAGATGCATAAAACCTCCTCCATCCGAAGCTTTCTTTGATTTTATTGTACCTGAAATCTGCGGTTTTATCCAATGTTTCAGCGATTTTGGCAATAGAATCTGAATTCCGAAAAGTTGTAATGTTGGTAGTATTTCAAGTAAAACTCCCACAAACTCCTCACCATCAAATTTCATTTTTTGTCTGCCTTGCATTTGCAAATATTTGTCTAAAGCAGAAAAATGATTTGATAGTAGAAGTAAATCCTGTAACACCTCAAAACGTATACTTTCGTAGAGTTGCTTCTGCAAAATTTGCTGAAACTCAATCGGCTCTTTTTGTTGTTCGTATCGATTTTGCACCAAAACATCAAGCACAAAGTCGCCTCTTTCTGGGTCTTCTTCAATTCTTAATATTGGCACAAAATCTTTTTGAGTAATATAATAATTGTTCAGCCATGTCTGAATGCCAATTGGTGTTTCTTTCTCTCGAAAACCTTTAAATTCGTAGGAAACTTGTTGAAAGAAAAATTCGTCCCACATTTCGTAGGAAACCTTACCACGAAAAAAATCGCCCATCGGAATCGTAAACAGACTTACATACTCATTTAGCATAAGCGAACAAAGCGTCAGTATTTGTTCACTAGGAATTTGATAAAGCGTTTTTTTCTTAGTCTGAAATTGAATTAAATTGGGCGGAATCGCTTGTGAAAATGTCTTAAGAATATCTTCTATTTCAGCGTTATTAAGAGCAGGAAGCCATCTGATAAAATAATCATCGCCTGTGTTTTTTAATAATTGAGGTATAATTGCTCCATTTTCGAGCAATTTCAAGCAAAATTGATGCGAAATCTTTAAAATTCGGAAAGTATCCGACATTCGGTCAAAATATTTTTCGTCGCATAGATAAACTGTGTTTAATAATTTTTCAAACGTAACTTTCTTATAATCTCGTACTTCTCCCTCGGTTGAAACAAACCTAAACTCGGCAATTTTAGCAGTTTCTGAAACAAATATTTCGATATTATCTCCCAAAACTAAGTCTTCAATGATTGCTTTTTTTTCTTCAAGTTTCCATTTTAAAAGCCCTTTTGGCAATAATTTATGAGCCTTTTGAAGGTTTTTCTTAAAATCTTTTTCTGCAAAAATTGGGCTTCCCTGAATAATTTTCAATAGTTTATCAGACATTGGTTCAATATAAGAGAAATCAATATCATCAAAAATATCATCTTTTATTTTAGCTATTTCTGCAAACTTTTCTTCAAAAAAATCCACAAACGCATTTACTCGGATACCTGATGTTTTACCAACAGAATAACGGCTACTGACTTCGCCCAAAACATCAAAATCATGTAGCTGAAAAACCAAAAATGGGTTTTTATCAATTTCATTGGCGATGATATAAATGACCGCTGCCAAATGTTTACAAGGCACGGCCGAATCAGGACAAGAACACTTCATCGGAAAATCTCGCCAAGATTTTGGAAAAAGCGGAATATTCTTTTGCTCTGCAAACTTGGCTAATTCTTGCGGTAATTCACGGTTCAATAATTTGGCGAGCAATGTCGGATTCCCCAAAATTGCTTCTAAAAGTGCTTGTTTTTGACTATTTGTAAAAATCGGTACGCTGACCATCACTTTATAAGGTCGAGGAGCCGACCCTTGTACTTTTGCAGAAATGGCATTAGTTTCAATTTCAATATTTTTTACTGCACCTTTATTGGCATAAGTTCTGCCACGAGGAAGGCGATTGCTGTTATCAATTTTTGAAAGAGAATTGAGCCACTGCTGTCCCCACCAGGTTTTGCCATATTGTATTGCCATATTTATTTATTTTCTAATTTCAATACTTGATTTGTCCATCCCCTAACTTGGTCACAAAGTTCAGGATTATCTACCAGTGAGCAGCCATACGATGGAATCATTTGTTTTATTTTTGATTGCCACTCATTACTTTTCGCCCTTTCTGGAAAACACTTTTTTATTACATTCAACATAATAGAAACCGAAGTAGAAGCCCCAGGCGAAGCCCCCAATAGAGCAGCCAACGAGCCATCAGCGGCACTGACTACCTCCGTTCCGAACTCCAAAACGCCACCATGTTCGTCATCTTTTTTGATTACCTGGACTCGTTGCCCAGCAATTTCTAATTCCCAATCTTCCATTTTAGCGGTTGGCATAAAGTTTCTAAGGGCTTCCAGTTTTGCCTCTTCCGATTGCATGACTTCATGAATTAGATATTTTGTAAGTGGTATATTATCCAAACCAGCCGAAATCATCGGAATCAGATTCGACCATTTTATTGAAGTCGGCAAATCAAAATAAGAGCCATTTTTCAAGAATTTCGTAGAAAAACCTGCATACGGGCCAAAAAGCAAAGCTTTTTCACCATCAATCATGCGTGAATCAAGGTGTGGAACTGACATTGGTGGAGCTCCAACCGAAGCCTTACCATACACTTTGGAATGATGAGCATTGATAACTTCGGGATTAATACACTTCAACCATTGTCCACTCACAGGGAAACCGCCAAAACCTTTACCTTCGGGAATATCAGACTTTTCGAGTAAATGCAATGAACCTCCGCCCGCCCCGATAAACACAAATTTAGTTTCAACCTCCGTTTCTTCATTAGTATTTAAGTTTTTTACCTCAATCGTCCATTTTTTATCATCATCTTTTCGCTCAATATCTATTACTTCATGGTGCAAATGAATATTTACGCCATTCAAACCATCTAAATAATCGAGCAAAGCACGAGTTAAAGCACCAAAATTGACATCAGTTCCGATATCCATTTTTGTCGCTGCCACATGCTGGCTGGGGTCACGGCCTTCCATCACAATCGGCATCCATTCTTTCAGTTGTATATGATTTTCGGAATATTTCATCCCTTTGAAAGGGTGATATTTTGTAAGTGCCGCATGACGTTTTCGGAGGTAAGTAACGTTTTCTTCGCCCCAAACAAAACTCATGTGCGGAATACTACGAATAAAACTTTCAGGTGATTGAACGATGTTTTTCTCGACTAAAAAAGCCCAAAACTGACGCGAAGTCTCAAAGGCTTCATCAATCATAATGGCTTTTTTGCAATCAATCGAACCATCTTCAAGTTCAGGTGTGTAATTTAATTCACAAAGTGCCGAATGCCCCGTACCTGCATTATTCCACGCATCCGAACTTTCGCCCGCGACAAAATCTAATCGTTCAAAAACCTCAATCGTGAGGTCTGGCTGAAATTCTTTGAGCATGATTCCGAGTGTGGCACTCATGATTCCAGCCCCAATAAGCACCACATCGGGCTTTTTATTGATGGTCTTTGAAATTCTTGTCATAAGTTACGTTTTTTGTTGTGTAAAACGAAGTCGTAAAGCTAAACACTTTCATTATAATACTGTGCTAGAGGGATAAATTATAATATTTTGTTTGCTTTTTGTTGTGCAAATAAAACGCAGCTAATCACTTTAATTGATTAATTACTCACAAAAATACTATTTTTAATTATTAAATAGTAGGCCGAATTTTGTTAAAAAATTAGGTTCAACAATGATTACCACAATCATTGACAAAAGCATACTCTTTATTGCCCAAGATTGGCTGGACATTGATAATTTACAGCAAATCTCAATACATAAGCTAGACCTCACCCTTTCGGAAGCAACACCCAACCGAATCAATAATTGCCGAGATTTTCTCGACCAAAAACTCAACAATAGTGAATGCCTTTTTTATGTCCTAAATACAGGCTCTGGTTTCGTGCAAAATATAGCGATTGACAAAACTCAAATTGCTAAACTAAAATATAATTTATTACAATCGCATGCTTATGGAATTGGCGATGGGGTTCCTCATGAGATTGTAAAATGGATGCTTTTCTTAAAAATTCAGTCGCTTTCTTGCAGATATTCGGGCGTGCACCTGCAAACCGTTCAGCGATTGATTGATTTTTACAATTACGACATTACACCTGTTATTTATGCAAATGGGTCACCTGGTGCTTCAGGCTACCTATCTCCGCTATCACATTTGGCTTTACCGTTGATTGGTTTAGGAGAAGTGATTTTAATTAAAAAAGAGCCTCAAAAGAAGTCTTAGGCCAATTCGGCTAGCAACCTATCGAGCTACAAAGCAAAGAAGGAATTGCCCTCATCAATGGCACACAATTTATGGCCGCTTACGGGATTTATGCTTTATTAAAAACTCAAAAGCTCAGAAATAGTAGAAGAAATCTACGAAAAATTTAGGCTAAAAACAGCCTTCAATGATAACGACCGAGTATTGCATACTGACATCAAATCAGCCGTCGAATTTTTACAAAATATAAATTTACCAGTGCTGTAAATATACACAGCACTGGTAAATTTATATTACCTTCCGGCTCTGAGTTCCAACTCGGCACGCTTCAATGTAATCAAATGACCGATTGGTTTTCCTGCACGAAAAGTAATCACTCGGAGGGTAATTGGGCCATCCGGCAATTCAATTGGTAGTGAATATTTTGGCGAAAATTTATCTGGCATCGAATCGTCAATCGAATAGAAAATATCTAAATCTGATATTTCGCTGCCTAATTCGAGCATTAATTTGCCATTTTTATAGCTTGGTGTGATAATCGCATCATAAACAGCTTTCGAGAAACCAATTTCGGCAACCTCGGCACGGTCGAAATGAGCTTCCATGCGTTTGCTGAAATTATCCCAATTTTTAGCTGATTTTTGCGACCAATAAACCTCCGACAATGCCCATGCTCGTGGGTAAGTCATATATTCAGCATGGCGTAAAGTTGGTGTTTGTTCACTCCAAAGATTTCCTTGTCCACCCAAAATATATTTGGCATCAACACCATCAGGCACTGGCTCGAAGCTATATGATTTACTTACTCGTAAACCTGCATAAATTGGCGGGTCGATGGTATTTTCGCCTTGATTATAATCAATGTAAGCAAATGTCGTTGGTGTCATTACAACTTCATGGCCGAGATGTGCTGCTTCAATTCCTCCCTTCACTCCTCTCCAACTCATCACGGTTGCATTTGGCGAGATTCCACCTTCTAAAATCTCATCCCAACCAATAAGTTTTTTACCTTTTGCTGTTAAAATTTTCTCCAAACGATTCATAAAATAGCCTTGAAGGTCCTCAACGTGCCGAATACCCAATTTTTTCATCAAAGCCTGACAACCAGCATCAGCCGCCCAAAAACCTTTGTAACATTCGTCGCCACCCACATGAATATATTGATTCGGAAAAAGTGCTGCAACTTCGGTCATTACTTTATCCAAAAACTCATAAACTTTTTCATCAGAGGGATTGATTGCATTTTCATAACGCATTTTGAATGTGCCGTTTCCGTACCAATCAGCAATATTTGCTCCTGGATTTACGAAAGTATTTGGGTCTTTTTTGGTACTCAATTCTGGATATGCCGCAATTGCCGCCATGCTGTGTCCGGGTACATCAATTTCGGGAACAATGGTAACGTTGCGTTCTTGAGCATATTTTACAATTTCTTTGATGTCTTCTTGCGTGTAAAAACCACCAACGGTGGCTTTTTCGCCTACTTTTGCAGGTTCACGGTCGCCGAAATGTCCTGACCTAGGAACTCTCCACGCTCCTACTTCAGTCAATTTAGGTAAAGATTTTATCTCGATTCTCCAACCTTCATCATCGGTCAAGTGCCAATGAAAAGTATTGTATTTCAAGCGAGCAATATCATCAATGTATTTTTTTACCTCAGCCTTTGTAAAGAAATTACGGCTTACATCAAGCATAATACCTCTCCAGCCGAAGCGTGGATAATCAGTAATTTTTACTGCAGGAATCGCCCACGTAGCTTTCGCAACTGACTTACTTTCAATTTCTTTTGGTAAAAGTTGTAACAAAGTCTGCACTCCATAAAACAAACCCGCAGTTTGGTTAGCCGAAATAACAATGCCTTTCGGAGTTGACTCAAAAGTATAGCCTTCTTTTCCAATCTGAGTATTTGGCGTATCATTCAAATTAAGTTGAATCATAGCCATTTTTCCTTCTTGGGCTTTTAATGCCAAACCTGTCGGTACGCTCAATTTCTGTATCAACATTTCGGCTACGCCGCTTGCGTCAGCTTTGTTGTAACTGATAGTAGTTTTAGGAGTTAAAGCAAAACTGCCTGCACTCTGCGATACCTCAACGGGCTGCGGAATAAGATTTAAGGGTGTATTTTGGGCATTTAGATTAAGAAAGGCAAAACTAAGCACCGAAAAGAGAACTTTTTTCATAGTACGAAAGAAGAGTTTTGTTGAATTGAATTTGGCTGAGATTAAATTATACTACAATATTAATGTAGGAAGGTTTTCTTTTCAAGTCTTTATAAAAAATTATTTTTCAAAAAATTGATAATGAAAAAATATTTTATAATGATTGGTTTTATTTTTGAATGAATGAAGTGTTGCACTTCAATAACTAAAACAACAATCGAAGAAAAATTATTAGCGAACTTTCCGATTTATCACATTTATTAGATATAACACAATACTGTCGATATCATCATAAAGAATTAGTCGAACACCTTAATTGACTATCAAAAAAACCATTATATTTCTCAAAAAACGCAAAAACTTCATTCATTCTTTACTTTTTTTAGCCATTTATTTCTTAGGTTTTCAAAAAAAAGTATCTTTGCCAGTACTTTCCTATAAATTCTAATGTCCTATGCTTTATTATCTATTTACTTACCTTGACAAATCTTTCAATTTCCCAGGAGCGGGCGTGTTTCAGTACATTACTTTCCGTGCGATGGGAGCTATTGTTTTCTCACTTTTGATTGCCTCAATCTTCGGAAAACGTATCATTCTTTTATTACAAAATCTTCAAATCGGAGAATCAATTCGTGACCTTGGTTTACAAGGACAAATGCAAAAAAAGGGCACACCAACCATGGGCGGCTTCATTATTTTGGCATCTTTGATGATTCCAGTATTGCTTTTTGCTAAACTCGACAACGTCTATATTGTCTTGTTGATAATCGCTACTCTGTGGACTTGCGGTATTGGCTTTGCCGATGATTATATCAAAGTTTTCAAGAAAGATAAAGAAGGCTTAAAAGGTCGATTTAAAATTATTGGGCAAGTAGGCTTAGGAATAATTGTTGGTCTAACACTTTATTTTAATGATTACGTAAAAATCAGAGTTTATGAAAAGGGTAAAATTGCAAGTTCAATAAGTGATATTCAAAAATATACAGAAGTTCATTCCTTGACTACAACAGTTCCTTTTTTCAAGAACAACGAAATTGATTATCAAATGTTTGGTAGTTTTTTACCGGAAAGCCTGGCTTGGTTGCCTTATGTTTTGGTAGTCATTTTTATCATCACGGCGGTTTCAAATGGAGCTAATATCACCGATGGAATTGATGGTTTAGCCGCAGGAACTTCAGCAATTATTGGTATAACTTTAGCAGTTTTTGCTTATTTATCGGGAAATAAAGTTTTTGCTCAGTACCTTAATCTTATGATGATTCCGAATTCTGGCGAGGTAGTAATCTTCTGTGCAGCCTTTGTCGGGGCATGCATTGGCTTCTTATGGTACAATGCTTATCCTGCTCAAGTTTTCATGGGTGATACAGGTAGTTTGATGCTCGGAAGCGTAATTGCGGTATTAGCTTTGGCACTTAGAAAAGAATTATTAATACCTGTGATGTGTGGAATTTTCTTAATTGAAAACCTTTCGGTGATTATGCAGGTAAGCTATTTTAAATACCAACGTCGTCGGAAAGGCTTAGAGTTTGCCCAACAAAACCGTTTATTCTTGATGTCGCCTTTACATCATCACTATCAGAAAAAAGGCTATCACGAGGCCAAAATCGTTACTCGTTTCTGGATTATCGGTATCGTGTTGGCAGTAGCTTGTTTGGTAACTCTGAAGTTGAGATAATTTTTAAAAGTCAATAGACAATATCCATAAGTTGACCTTAATTCAATACTTTCTTTACCCAATTACAACAGAAAGCTTCTTCTATGATTTTGTACATAGAAGAAGTTTTTTGCTTTAAGCCTTCAATATTTTACTCATATTACATTTAATTCCTATCTTTGAAAAGTAGATTTTAGTCAAAACTTTCGCAATAATGATAAAACGTAAAACCTTCATCAAAATATACTTATTTGTTGCCATTGCTTCGGTTTCATATAGTTGTTTAGTTCCTGAGAAAAAGCGTGTGGTACAAATAGATACAACCGAAGCAGGCTCTGGTATTGATAGCCTTTTGGCTATGCAATTGGGTGCCGATGATTATGGCATGAAAACCTACGTGTTGGCTCTATTAAAACAAGGTCCACGTCGCTTGATGATTGACTCAGTGACGGCCACAAACTTACAAAAAGCACACATGGCCAATATTACACGCTTAGCCGATGAGGGTAAATTAGTAGCTGCAGGGCCATTTACCGATAATACTGACTTGAAAGGAATTTATGTTTTTGATGTAAAAACAATTGAAGAAGCTCAAAAGCTTTGTGAAACTGACCCAGCAATTAAAGCAGGTTCGTTGATAATGGAATTGCACCCGTGGTATGGTTCGGCTGCAATGATGCAAATTCCTGCTATTCATTACAAAATCGCTAAAAAACAGCCATGAAAAAATCGTTTATAGTTTTATTGCTACTTATCGCCTCCCAATCATTTAGTCAAAAACTAAAAATTGTTGAAAAACCAATCCTTTGGGATTCTACCCGTATCGCTTTATCAGTAGAGTATCTTAAACAGCGACATGGAATTGAGCAAACTCAACCAACTATTCAACCCAAAATGGTTGTAGTGCATTGGACGGCCATTCCCACATTCGAGAAATCGTTCTTTGCCTTTAATTCTTCAACATTACCTAATGCCCGCAAAGAACTACAAAATGCCAGTCAACTCAATGTTTCAGCACATTATCTGATTGATAGAGACGGAACGGTTTATCATCTGATGCCCGATACTCTTTTGGCTCGCCATGTAATCGGACTCAACTATTGTGCAATCGGTATCGAAAATGTAGGAGATGGTGGTAAAAATCCATTAACAGAAAAACAATTTAGAGCCAACTACTTATTAATCAAACAATTACATAAAAAATACAAAATAAAATATCTCATCGGGCATCATGAATATACCAAGTTTAAAGGTTCAAAAATTTGGAAAGAAACTGACCCAAACTATCAAACCGTAAAATCTGACCCCGGCGATGAATTTATGAATAAATTGAGAGAAAAGTTTAAAAAACTTCGGAAAGAAATATGAACAATGGAAGTTAATATACCGCCTATCAATCGATTTGATTTTAATTAATAAACCAATTTGATGTTTTTAAATACAACTTACAATACAAACTCACCTTCTTGAGGCTTACCCAGAAGGTTTCTACAAGTGGTATTTGAATAACTTCCGAACAACATTTAGTCGAAAATCTGCCAATTTTACTTACTCCGAATGTAATTTATCACAATACACAAAAACATGAAATTAAAAAATCTCACAATCTCTCCCGAAGCCTCGCTCCGCAGTATTGGCTGGAATTGGATGCTCGGCGAAGATACTTTACCATATATTACCAACGAAATGGTAGTCGTTTCAGAAACCGAAGCAGAAAATTATTTCGATGCGGCCAATGAGCTTTACGAAATGTATATCGCAGCCGCTCAACATGTCATCGATAACGAGCGTTATTCCGAACTCGGTATTCCCGAAAACTTGATTGAATTAATAGAAGATTCGTGGGAAAACGATGCAAATTGGCACATTTATGGTCGCTTCGATTTAAGTGGTGGAATTGATGGAAAACCAATAAAACTAATCGAATTTAATGCCGATACTGCCACTTGTATTCCAGAAACGGCTGTCGTACAGTGGGCTTCGTTGAAAGCAAATTACTTGGATGAAAGCCAACAATTCAATACTTTGTATGAAACTTTCGTAGAAAAATTCAGGGAATTGCACCGGCTGAATCCGAGTTTTGAGAAAACCTTGTTGATTTCAACGATAAAAGATTTTCCCGAAGACGAAACCAATATGCAAGTTTTGGGCGAAGCAGCTAAAGAAGCAGGTTTTGAGGTAGCGTTTGATTATATCGAAAATGTGGAATTTTCGGCAACAGAAGGCATTTTCAAGCAAAATTCAAGCAATGGTAGTTTTATAAAATATGATTTTTGGTTCAAACTCATTCCGTGGGAATATATTGGCTGGGACGAACCCGAATTGGCTCAAATTCTAACCGAAATATCAAAAAACAAAAAGGCTGTTATTCTGAATCCTGCTTACACTTTACTTTTCCAATCGAAAGCTATTTTAAAAGTTTTGTGGGAATTATATCCAAATCACCCTTTACTTTTAGAAACAAGTTCTAAATCTATTTTAGGCAAAACTTGTGTAGAAAAAGTATTATTTGGCCGTGAAGGTGCAAATGTTCGCATTATTTCGCCATCAGGTACAACCGAAACCTCGACCGATGGAGAATATTTTGAGCAGAACACTATTTTTCAAGAATATACTGAATTTATAAAAGATAATGCTGGAAATTCTCGGACGGCGTTCCACTATCAGGCAGGCATATTTTTTGTAGGCGAAGCATGCGGACTTGGCTATCGAAGAGGTGGTAAAATTTTAGATAACAAAGCTCAGTTTTGCGGACATTTGATTGAATAACAGCATTTTACAGTACAAAAAAGCCTTACAGAATTTCGTTCTGTAAGGCTTTAACTTTTCAATCAATATATGATTAAAACGATTTCGCAATATTCGTAAATTCTCTTGATTTCAACGATGCTCCGCCAACTAAGCCGCCATCAACATCTGGACAAGCGAAAAGCTCTTGAGCATTCGCTCCGTTTACGCTTCCACCATAAAGGATTGAAATTTCGTCAGCTACTTCTTGACCGTATTTTGATGCCAAATGATCTCTTAAAACCTTGTGCATTTCTTGTGCTTGGTCGTTTGAAGCAGTAACTCCCGTTCCAATCGCCCAAATTGGCTCATAGGCAATCACTGTTTTCTGTAAATCTTCCGCCGAAAGATGGAAAAGACTATTAGTGATTTGTCCACGAACGAAGTCGAAGTGAATGCCTTCGTTACGTTGCTCTAAAGTTTCGCCACAACAGAAGATTGGTGTAAGTCCACCTTCCAAAGTTGCATCAACTTTTTCAGCCAAAAACGCATCAGACTCGGCGAAGTACTGACGACGTTCGCTATGCCCAATAATTACGTGACCAACACCAACTGATTTCAACATCGGAATCGAAACTTCACCTGTATATGCACCTGAAGCCTTTGGATAACAGTTTTGAGCTCCCAACGAAACTTTATCAGTATCAATTAATTTTCCAAAAGTACTCAAATAGGGAAAAGGCACACAAAGCACAACCACTACGTTTGGGTTTACAACTTCGTCTTTTACCATATTTACAACTTCCGAAAGCAATATTTGACCTTCTTCAAAAGTTTTGTTCATTTTCCAGTTACCAGCGGCGATTTTTTTTCTCATTTTCTTAGAATCTTTGTTTTTAAAAGCTCAAAGATACCGTTTTTTTGGTTTTGTGGCAAACTGGAATTATAGAACAAATTTTCAAATTAAATTACAACCAAACCTCCATAGCCACATCGGCACGCTCGTAAGGCGACGTAAAATTTTCAATGCGAATAAAACCTAATTTTGCATAAAGAGTCAGTGCGGGCGTAAGGCTCGAATTGGTTTCGAGATATACTCTTTTTGCTTTCAAATCACGGGCTTTTTTAAGAGCAGCTTCACCAATCAGTCCACCGATTCCTAAGCCACGAGCTTCTTCAATGACACCCATTTTACAAAGTTCATAGGCATCATAACCCATTGGTTTTAGTGCCGAAGTACCAAGATACTCCTCACCCCTACGTGCCAAAAGTACGGCTCCGCCCGTAGCTAAAAAATATTTTTCGGGATTTTCAAGTGAGGCCAAATCCCCTTTTTCTACTTTAAAATATTTTTCAATCCACTCATAATTGATCTGCTTGAAAGCCAACTTCTGGGCTTCATTATATGGGTCGAGTTCAATAATTTCTATTTTATGCATATTTTTTTAAGCATTTTGTAATTTTGAAGCCACATCACGAATCGTATCCAATAAATATGCTATCGAAGTTTCGGTTTTTCGGTGATTGATGATGCACGCCCGAAGCACAAACTCTCCATTTAGTTTTGTACTCGTAATAAACACTCTTCCATCGGCTTCGAGAGCAGGAATAAGTTGTTGATTTAATTCGCTAATTGCTTCACTATCAGTTAGATTTCCTTTATATCGAAAACATGACACTGCTAAATCTGCCTTTGACTTCAGTTCAAAATCGGTCGATTCTTCAACGAGTTTTATCAAATAATTGGTCAAATCAATGTCTTTCTGAATCATATCCCTGATTCGGTCGAAACCATAGGTTTTTACTGACAACCAAACTTTAAATGCTTTAGCATTTCGTGAAAGCTGAAAATAATGCTCATTAAATTCCAAGCGAATATTGGCATTCGTTTGTAATTCGGTAGTCAAATAATCAGCTTCTTTGTAATAAGTTTCTCGCATTTTACTCCAATCTTGTACCAAAACACAACCAATCTCAAAAGGCTGATAGAGCCATTTATGAAAATCAAGGGCAATCGAATCGGCTTTTTCTAAACCTGCATATCTATGCTTGATTGAAGGCAAAGCCGAAGCCAAACCACCATAAGCACCGTCAACATGAAACCACATTTGGTATTTTTTGGCAATTGCCGAAAGTGTTTCTAAATCATCAATTGCACCAGTATTTACCGTTCCAGCGTTTCCTACTACACAAAAAGGCATAAAACCACTGGCAATATCTGCTTGAATTTGCTGTTCGAGTGCATTTAGGTCAATCGTCAAATCAGCATTTGTATCAATTCGGCGAAGTTGATTTGTACCAATTCCAAGTAATGACAAACTTTTATCCGTGCAATTATGCGTTTCTTTCGAACAATAAACCATAAACGGTTTCATGCCGAAAAGTCCATTGCGTTTAATATCAAATTTTTTGAAAAAGATATTTCGGGCAACTGTCAAACCTGCCAAATTTGCTTCCGAACCACCGCTGACCATAGCACCGCCAGCATTGGGCGTATAATCAATCATTTCGGCCGCCCATTTAATGACACGCTTTTCGATTTCGGTCATAGCTGGTGCTAAATGCCATTTCGTATTATTTTGGTTGACAGTGGAAAGCAACAGTTCGGCTACAGTTGAAATTTGATTTCCCCCTGACATCACGTAGGCGTACATATTTTTACCCAAATTGCCCGTTGCACTATCAAAAACCTTGGTTTTTACTTCGTCAAGAAGCTCAAAGCTATCTTTTCCAATTCGGGGAAGCGGTTCATCAAACCAGCTTTCAACTTCTTCTTGCGAGTTTACATTAAAACCCTTGATAGTATCAAGATTCTTGTATTTTTCGAGAATCATCGATGAAGCTTTTTCAAGAATCTTGCTAAATTCTTCTTGGCTAAAATCTAATGTATTGTTATTCATAGGTCATTTTTTGATTAATTTTCAATCGAATAAACGTCCAAATTGAACATTTTCGAAGAAAATTGTTTTGTTATTTTGTAAAATATTCTTGCAGAATGTCCAGATTGAACGTTTCTACTAAAACTTCATTTTATGGTCAATCGGTAAATTTTCAAACCTTCAATGGTTGGATGCTTATAGGTTGAAGGTGTCCTTTCAGAGGGCATCAATTCAAAACCGTTTCGCTCATAAAACCGATGTGCAGCTTTTGCTGGTGGTGGTGTATCAAGCCATAATTCTTTATAACCTTTTTCTTTGGCGTATTGAAGCAACGTTTCAAAAAGTCGCTGTGCTAAGTTTTCATCTTTATTCCCACGTATTGATTTATCCAAAAACATTTTTCGGAGCGAGGCTTGTCCATCGGTAAGTGGTTCGATTCCGATTGTTCCCATCAATTGGTCATTTTCATCAAGTGCCACCCAAAATCTGCCATTTTTATAAAATTCTGCAATATCTGGTAAATCTGGTTGGTCTTGTGCGGTAAGCCCTAAACCAAATTCGTCGTTCTGAATGCCCAAAACTAATTTCTCAACTTGCTTTTGAAAAATACTTGAATATGTTTGAATTGAAATTTTCACAATAAATTTTTAGTAATTATTATTTCATAATGGGCGTATGCGATACGCCCCTACAACTATTATTTTTTTGATTCCTGATACTCTTTCATTCGTTCGGTATAAGATTTTGAAGCAAAAAACACCTCCATTTCCTCCAAAGCATTCAAAACATTGGTCGATTGAGACTCAACAACTTGTCGATTTACTTCTCGAATATCGTCCCAAATTAATTGCAATTGAGGTAAAAAGCTTATTCCTTTTTTGCTAAGTTTCAATAATCTTTTACGGGCATCTTCTTTTGATTTTGTAGAAGTTACCCAACCCTTTTTTTCCAATTCTTTCGCTAACTGAATAACAGCAGGGTGCGAAATATTGAGTTTTTGGGCAATATCCATGATGCCTAACTCTTTTTCATGCGAAAGCAAATAGTAAAGCGGAAACCATTTTGGCTCAAAGTCCACACCATTGCTATTATAAAATTCCGCTCCCGCTCGCATGATATAATCGCTCATGCGTTTGAGTCGGCTAGCAATGATTAATGGCCCCAGTTTTGAAAAAACATCTTGCATTATGTAATTAGTTACGTAATTGATTACGCAAATATAGAAGAATTAAAAATCTTTACAAGATGTACACGATTATTTTTTTGTAGTTGATTAAAACGAAAAGATAAATAATAGCTATTTGGGTTGGTTTGAAGATTATAATTTTGCCATTTCCCAGCCTAAAATCGCTTTCTTTCTAGTCGTTCCCCAGCGATAACCGCCAATTCCACCTACTTTTTGCAACACTCGGTGGCATGGAATAATATAGCCAAGTCGATTGCCTCCGATGGCTGTACCTACGGCTCTTTGGGCATTTGGTTTTTTTATGGCTTTGGCAATAGTTTCATAACTCACCATCTGACCAAACGGAATTTTCAGCAGTGCTTCCCAAACTTTTATCTGGAAATTTGTTCCCCGTAACAAGAGTGAAATTGGTGCACTTGTGTTGGTGGTTTCGTAGAAAATTTGTTCAATACATGGCTTCGTTAATTTATTATCAAAAATGAGTATAGCTTTTTCAAAATCTTGTTGTATTTCTTTAATTATCAACTCTTTACTTTCACCCTCAAGAAATCTAAGATCGGTAATTCCTCTCTCAGTGGTTGCAATTAAGCATTCGCCAAAAGGTGTTTCATGAATGCCGTAATGAATGGTTAGTCCAGCTCCTTTTGTTTTAAATTCAGCAGGAGTCATGGCCTCATAACTTACAAATAAATCGTGCAAACGACTCGAACTCGATAAGCCTGACTCGAAAGTTGCTTCGAGTAAATTAGTACTTTCAGCTAGTTTCTCTTTGGCAAATTCTTTAGTCAAAAACCGCATAAAACGCTGCGGACTTATGCCTGCCCATTTTGAAAAAAGTCTATTGAAATGAAATTCTGAAAGTGCTACGTGCCCGGCAATTTCTTTCAAACTTGGCTGATTTTGGAAGTTTTCTTCAATAAACCGAATCGCTTTTTCGATTCGATGGTAATCTATATTTTCTGTGGTTTCCATCGTTTTTAGATTTGAGCGGGCGGCGTTCCGCATTCGAGATTTGGAATATGAGAATTTTCTTTAATAAATTAAAAAAAACTTATCTCGAATCTTAGTCAAAATTACGATAGATTATTTTGGTGAACAATCTGAATATTGCGAAATAAATGTTAATTGTGACACGCATAACGTACCACAATTAGTTTTTAGACTAAACTTTCTTAGCGAAAAGTTGTTTGATTTTAGCGGGAAAAACTTGGTTTTGCTTCGATTTTGAATTTTATTTTAAATTTTTTGATAATATGAGCAGATATAATTCCGAGAATAATCCCTGGTGCTGTCCAAATAATAATAAATACAAAAGATGGCGTGTTTTCGGGCATAAATCTTGGTATAATATTTACACAAAATGCCGTGATTGCTGCTGTATAAGCTCCCATCATTTTGCCAGCATGAGCAAAAAACCAATGCATTTTTTCGGCTTTTATGTAACCTAAATAGAACTTCAAATCTCCGTAGGCATTTAATAAACTTACTATTCCAAATACAAAGAAAAGAATATTAAGAGTATCAAACCCTTTGGCTGGATTTGCAGTCAAATAAACGCTATAAGTCAACATGCTAACACCAGAAAAGCCAATCAACCACGCACCGATTTTATCTACAAAAGTTGATTTTAAGCCTTTTTTCATGGCTAACATTCTTTTACCTGACCAGTTTGGATAAAAACTCACAATACCGATTCCTAAGAAAAATTGATATTTTAAGTTGGTTGGAGAAAGTATGAAAAAGAGTGTCGTCGTAAGGAATATGATAAACATTGACCAATAAAAAATGAAACCTGCACGCTTATGAACTTTGCCGCCTTTGTTGGCAATCATAGCCACCAAACCAGCAGCCAAAGAAAAGATTCCACACAAAACATGAACAGCGATTGAAGATTTATAAATGAGTGTTTCCATTTATTTGAATATTTATTTGCGTTTTTGAATGACACAAATGTAGAACGTCTCAAAAAAATACACCAATCAAAGGGCTGATTATCAAACAGTTGGGAAGTTTGACAAAGTAAAGGGAGGTTTGACAAATGCTTGGGATAATTGACAAAGGTTCATTTTAATCGCTCAATAATTTCTGAATATTTTCGGGCAACTGGCACAAGCAACTCGGGAGATTTGAGGTGAAGTTTGTAGCCTTGTGCATTTCCCGTTACTTTCTCGACTTTATCAAGATTAACAATGAATGACCGATGACAACGCACGATGTTTTCGGACGAGATTTGACTTTCGAGGCGAGTAAGACTACTACGTAGGAGTTCTTTTTGGAGTTTACCTTGATTCTCGAAATAAATGGTTGAATAATTATCAGAAGATTCGATAAAATAAAGCGAATCAACAGCGAGTTCTATTGAATCTTTTTCGTTTTCGGCTATTAATTTAAAAAGTACAGAATTTTGTATCTTATTTTCAGAAACCTGTTCTGCTAAAGTAATTTCGGGCGTGTGTTGATGATGATGATGAACAACGATTTGTTGATTAAATTTCTTTAGTTGAATGATATAATTGAGCATTACCCCAAATGTTGCGGGAAAAATACCAATAATCACCACTGCCAAAAGCATCCACAAGAAACTAATTATACCATTTTCAAAATTAAAAATAAGATTACTATATACTATATTTCCAGCTGCAATCATCAGAATGAGCATCATTATCGAAAGAACTTCTTTTCCGACATTCCATGTAGCTTCACTGTGGTATTTGGGGAATGTTTTGAAAACCGCAAATCGAAGAATAATTCCGCACAAAGCAGTAATTAGCCCATAACCAGCCAAATACGAATTTTTATTGGGGTCTTGCCATTCAGAAACGCCGAAAGGCCGGAAAAATATCAAAAAAAGAGCAATAAAAGTACCTTCTCCAATACTTTGTATAAGCAAACGGATGTTTGATTTCTCGCCAAAAGGATAAGGCTGTTGAAGGATTTTAAGCACGCTTTAAAAGATTTACAAGATTATAAGATTGAGTAAAAAACTAAATAAAAGTATCTACAAAACAAATAATCAATAGCTAATTATCAATCAAAACGGTCGCCAATTAGCAATTTGACTAATAAAACTTGGCACTACTTCAGGGTACATTGCAATCATAACAACCACTCCAAACACAGCTCCCCACCAATGGGCAGAATGATTGATATAACCATTACCTCGCTTCATTTCGTAGTAGGTAAAAGCCAAATAAAGTATTGCAAAAATAAAAGCAGGCATTGGAATGAAAAATACCGCCAGTTTCGCAGTAGGAATGAATAAAATTGCTCCAAAAATTACAGCCGAAACCGCCCCAGAAGCTCCCAATGAATTATAATTACCATCTTTACGATGCTTGAAAAATGTAGATAAATCAGAAACTACGATTGCTACCACATAGAAAATCACATAAGCCACCGAGCCGAGGCGAGGGTCATTATCGAATTTTTGGATAAAAACCTGCTCAATAAAATCACCAAAACTATACAAAGTGAACATATTGAAAAACAAGTGCATGAAATCGGCATGAACAAAACCTGAAGTGACGAAACGATGGTATTCTCGATTTCGGTCAATGGCTTTGGGGTTCATCATCCAACTATAAAGCATGATTGGATTGCTCAGTGCATAAAGACTCACGCCTACCGTGACGATGATAATTAATAAATTTGCAGTTAGTTGCTCCATTTGTTTGTTTCAAAAGAAGGCTTCGCTCCATGCAAAGCCTTCCTTAATTAAGATTCTCTTTCTATTAATTGTTTGGTAAGTTCAATCAAAGGCTGTTTTCTTTTAGCCGAAGCATTGAGTTTTTCTAAATCTTCTAAACCTTTACCAAAAAACGCATTCATTTTTTGTTCGGCCAATTGTCTGATATTCAAGGTGTCATAAATGGCTCTTACGGCTTTTACTTTTTCTTCTTTATCAAACTCTTTAGCATCAATCCACGCTTGTAGTTCAGTTTCTTGTGGCGTACCTTTTCCTAATTCGAGAGCTTTTAATAAAAGCCACGTTTTTTTATTTTCGATAATATCGCCACCAACCTGTTTACCAAATTTTTCAGGGTCGCCGTAAACATCCAAAATATCATCTTTTAGCTGAAATCCAATACCGATGTTTGTTCCGAAATCGTATAATAGTTGCGTAGCTTCTTCGCCTGCTTCGGCAATCAAACCACCCAGTTCTAAGGCAAAACCGAGTAAAACTGAGGTTTTTAAGCGAATCATATTGATGTATTCTTCTTCTGTAACATCATTTCGGGTCGCAAAATTCATGTCCCATTGCTGCCCTTCACACACTTCGGCCGCGGTGCGGTTGAATCTTCTGATTATATGTTTGAAGATTTTATCATCAACGGCCGTCATTAATTCATACGCACATACGAGCATCACATCGCCAGAGAGAATAGCCACGTTTGTATCCCATTTTTCATGCACTGTTGGCTTTCCTCTACGTAGTGGAGCGGCGTCCATAATATCATCGTGCATGAGCGTGAAATTATGAAAAACCTCTACGCCAAGTGCTGGTTTTACAGCTTTTTGCCAATCGTCAACAAAAATATTGGCAGCCATTACTGTGAGTAATGGACGCATTTTTTTACCACCAAGCGACATCAGATATTCGATTGGTTCGTAGAGTTCAACTGGGCTATCGCCGTATTTTGTACTGGCAATTTCAGTTTGAATTGCTTTAAGAAATACTTCTAATGACATACTTTTTGTGGTGCGAACATCATGTTCGCCGAAAATCACATACACGGATTGAATAACAAATAACGCCAAACTTCACAAAACTACCAAGTAAATTATAAATTCAAGCCAAACATAAAATTACAAGACTTTGAATATCAACTTATTAAAGTTAAATTTAGTTTTATTTATGATTTTTAATTTTCGGCCACTAATTTTACCATTTGTCAAAATTAAGACTTTCATTTAAAAATTCTTGTCCAATTTGAACCACAAAACAAAACGTACATTATGAAAACTTTACTCACAATTTTATTATTAACAGGCTCATTTGCAGGCTTTTCCCAAGCCGTTTCGGTCAAAACAGATTCGGTACGAAAATTAGTCGAAACCACTTTCAATGAAAAAAACAGCAAAGCTTTATACGCTCTAACAAATACGGATTTTCAAAAACAAGTTTCTGAAACTCAAATCGCCCAAGTTTCGTCGACGCTTTATAATCAACTTGGTAAATGGAAAACTTCGGAATTTCAGAAAACCTCCGATGGTGTAGCATTCTACAAAGCTGTTTTTGAAAAAGGAAATCAAAATTTTTTTATTGGACTCGATAAAAACGGCAAAATATCAACACTCCTTTTTCAACCTTATAAAGGCGATGTTCCAAAAAAAGATTTTCAAGTTGCCAGTAATAATCCAATGAAAACACTACTGGATTTACAAGTTGATAGTTTAGTAAGGCCGTATATTCAAATTCAACACACAGCGGGAATTTGCGTAGCATTTATAAAAGATGGAAAAACTACTACTTACAGCTACGGAGAGGTAAAAAAAGACGAAAAACAACTACCCGATGCCGATAAAACTTTTTTTGAAATTGGCTCAATTAGTAAAACTTTTACAGGAATTTTGCTCGCCGACGAAGTGTTGAAAGGCAAAATGTCACTCGATAACCCTATCAATAAATACTTGCCCGATTCGATTGGAAAAATGGCATTTAAAGATGTTCCAATCACGCTCAAAACTTTATCGAATCATTCATCAGGTTTTCCTCGTTTACCGATGAATCTTTATAAAAAAGGCGATAATGCCAATAATCCATATCAAAATTATGATGCAGGACGAATGTTTAGTTATCTAAAAACCTTTAAGCCTTACCGTGAAGTTGGTACAAATTATGATTATTCAAATTTTGCAGTTGGTTTGCTCGGAACAATTTTAGCTCAACAAAATCAGCTTTCTTACGAAGAATTATTATTACAAAAAATCTGTAAGCCACTAAAACTCAAAAACACAAAAATCAGCTTAGAGGCTTTTGATAAAAACAATTTTGCACAAGGCTACGACGAAAATGGCAAAGCCGCCTCGGCATGGGATTTAAATATGTTGGCTGGTGCAGGCGGGATTCGCTCCACAACAAACGACATGGCAAAATTTATTGAAGCGAACATGACCAAAGCCCCAAAACAACTACAAGAGGCAATAGATTTAAGCCAAAAAGTAACTTTTGAAAGTGGACAAAATATCGTCGGTTTAGGCTGGCACATCACCAAACGAAAAGAGCATACAATTTATCAGCACTCAGGCGGTACAGGCGGGTTTAGAACTTTCGTAGGCTTCGACAAAGACCGCCAAATTGGCGTGGTCGTTCTTTCAAACTCAGCAGAAGAGGTGGCGATGATTGGAATGGGGTTATTGAAGTAAAATATTTTTACTCAAAAAATTCTTTTACTTTCATTCCAAAACCTATAATTGCATCTGAGTATAAAATACCATCTTTCAATTTTTGGGCTAATTTGTAAGTATGGTTTTCTAGTAGATATTGCTCAACTGTCTGAGCATCAGTATCAACAATCCAATATTCTTGCACACCATGAAGAGCGTAATCAGTCATTTTGATGCCATAATCACGTTCTTTGGTGCTATCAGATAAAATTTCAATGATAAAATCAGGAGGAGGAAAAGCTGATTGTTTTTTACCAAAATCAAGTGTGCGTTCTTTTTTCCAAAAACAAATGTCAGGCTCATAATCATTTCTTGTGAGTCTAACCATTACTTTTTCGTAAGCAACTTTCCCTAAATCTTGTTCATAGACAAAAGGCAGTAACCTTCTTGTTAAGTTAGACGAAGCCATCCAATGTCTTCCATAAATAGGCGAATGATAAATAATTTCGCCCATAATAAACTCGGCTTTGATATTTTCATCAATGTCAGCCCAAAACTCATGACGTCGTTTCTGTTCATCAGCCCAAGCAGCTTCGAGTTCGTCAATTATTTCACGAAGATTAGGAGACTGCAATATTTCGTCGAAAACAAGCATTTATTTGATTTTTGTACGAATTTATCAAGTTTTTGCAAATTATGAAATATATTTCGACACAAATTGAAACAAAGAGAAATTAAATGAAAACAGTTCTAAAATATATAATTATTTACCTTTTCTACGCTTTTTTTTGGGTAATGATTAATGCCCTTATCGAAAAGTCTGATATAATGAATGCAGAACGCTTTTTTGTGTTATACTTAATCGTAATATTCTACGGATGGATGTTTTTTGTACCAATCCTTATTATATTCAGATTTGGCTTAATTGAGCTATATAAATACTGCAACTACAAAGGTCTATTTTTGATTTGTACACTTTGGGGTGCTACAGTTAATTCTCTACAATTTTTTTTTACAGCATCCAATGTAGGTTATTTGCAAACCTTTTCATTCTTAATTAGCGGAGTAGCATTTGGTACTATTTACTACTTATTTTTTCTATTTTCCTTCAATGATAAAATTAATAAATAACAAAAACGCCACTGCGATTTTTCGTAGTGGCGTTTTTGTTGTTACCCGAGCGAATCGGACTGACGAAGCAGTCGAGGGTTAAGCATGAATATTCCAAACCCAACCAAATGTATCTTCTACTTTACCAGTACGAATATCATTCAAAGCATTTTTCAAGCGAGTTGAATATGATTCATCTGTGATTACTGGTAATGCGTAATCTTTACCTTCAAAACCAATGGCTGCAAATGGCGAAACTACAACGGCAGTTCCTGCACCAAATACTTCGGTTACGCTTCCGTTTTCAATTCCAGAAATAATTTCTTCTACAGAAACCCTTCTTTCTTCAACTTCAATGCCCATTGATTTGGCTAATTGGAGCAATGTATCACGAGTAATACCTTTCAAAATTGTAGAGCTTGTGTTTGGCGTAACGAGTTTGCCATCTTTCACAAACATTACGTTCATCGTGCCAGATTCTTCAAAATATTTATGTTCAATAGCATCTGTCCACAATAATTGTGTATAACCTTGCTCTTGAGCCAATTTTGCAGGATATAATGATGCACCATAATTACCACCACATTTTGCCGAACCTACACCACCAGGAGCAGCACGAATAAACTCAGTTTCAACTTTTACTTTTGGTGGCGTTGAATAATATTTTCCTGCTGGACTCATGATAATCATGAAGCGGTAGTTATTTGACGGACGAACACCCAAATAAACATCACTGGCAATCATGAATGGACGCAAATAAAGCGAGTTATCTTCTCCTTTTGGCACCCAAGCAGCATCAATTTTCAATAATTCTTCCAAGCCTCCTATGAAAATTTCTTCTGGAACTTGTGCCATGCACATACGTTCGGCTGAAATATTAAAACGCTTGAAGTTTTCTAAAGGGCGAAACATCAAGACTTCATCAGCATCATTTTTGAAAGCTTTCATTCCTTCAAAAATTGTTTGTCCATAATGAAGCGATGCCAACGCGGGATTATAACTAATATCTCCGTAAGGCAAAATCTTTGGGGTTTGCCATTCTCCGTTGATACAATCTGCGACCAACATGTGGTCAGTAAATATTGTCCCAAAAGCAATATTATTAGGGTCAAGTTGATGAATTCGACTCTCAGCAACCAGCGTTACGTCTATGTTTAGTGTTTCTGTCATAACAAAAAAATTTGAATGATGGCAATTTGATTTACTTTAGCTTAAGTATGACACCTGTTTATTGCAGTCGGTAGGTGTACCACACTCGACCTATTAGTTATTTATATTTGCGAAGTAACAAATAATATGCAATATTGTCAAAGAAAAATGCAAAAATGGTTGTCAAGACAATCTTTTTTTTATTGCACCCTACTTTCTTCGTATAAAACTTGTAAAACTGTCTGTCCGACAGCCTTTAAAGTGCCTTTATCTATGATACTCATATTGTCTTTTTGAGTATGATGATAATCGCCAAAAGTATTGCCAGAAGTCGGACGCAAATCACAAATATCAATCATCGGGATTTTTGCATTTACGTTAACCGGCACATGATCATCGGTGATATTACCAAAATCTTGATTCAAGAAATATTGGCTATAACCCAACTGACTCGCAATGCCCCAAACGCTATTCATCACCGCAGGAGCGTATTGCATCGAAGCATTGTCTTTTGTGAAAGTTGCTCCTTTTGCTCCAACCATATCAAACAAAATTCCGAAATATGCCGAGTAATTAGGTTTGTGCAAATTTCTCGACCAATATTCAGAACCCATCAACCAGCCACCATTCGGAATCGTTACTTCTTTTGTATAACTATTTGGCGGTCCCCAATCTTCAACATCAAATAATACAACATCAATGCCAATATTTGGTTTTTGTGCAGAATTTTGAATTGTGCGTAAAATCTCAAAAATAACAGCTACGCCACTTGGGCCATCGTTGGCCGAATCAAAAGGTTTATCTTTTGCGGTTGAATCATCATCCGAAAATGGGCGAGTATCCCAGTGCGAAGCCAATACGATTCTCTTGGTAGCTTGTGGATTAATGCTTCCGATAATATTTCGAGCATTTAGGACTTTTCCATCGTAAGTAACTGGCTTGAATTTTTGTTCAATCACCTCACAACCAAGTTTTTTTAGTTCACTTGCCATCCAATCGCCACATTTTTCGTGAGCTGCCGAATTTGGAATTCTCGGACCAAACTTTACTTGTTTTGCTATATAATTATAGGCTGTGTCAGCGTTAAATGATGGTGCAGTTGCAAGTTTCACAGTTTCGGTTGAGGTAGAAGTTTCTTCCGAACTGACCGATTGTTTACAACCAACAAAAGCCGTAGAAATGGTAAAAATAGACAAATAGCAAGTGTATTTCAGTAAATTCATAGTAAATTTTGAATAAAATCGGATGATTCCAATAGAATGCTCCAGTAGTTTAGCAAAGTTATAAGTTTTGATTCTTTTCTACTAACGTTGAATCGAATTAAGTATTTCAAGAATCATTTTTTTGATTAGCTTTGTGAAATAGAATTCAAGACATCAGACAAAAGACAAGAGAAATCATGCAAATTCTTTTTCTTCTTTTGTCTCATGTCTAATATCTGATAAAAAATGACCATAGAAGAAGCACAAAAGATTGTTGATAAATGGATTACGACAATTGGCGTAAGGTATTTTAATGAATTGACCAATACGGCAATGCTCATGGAAGAAGTGGGCGAAGTGGCTCGAATCATGGCACGCCGCTACGGCGAACAGTCGGAAAAGGAATCAGACAAAAACAAAGATTTGGGCGACGAAATGGCCGACGTACTTTTTGTCTTGATTTGTTTGGCTAATCAAACAGGTATCGACCTCACGGAAGCTCTCCGCAAAAATCTCGAAAAGAAAACCAAACGTGATTTATTACGCCACAAAAACAATGAAAAACTAAATCCATGAGTAATAAATTCCATATTTTTTTAGGAAACAAAAACAACATAAAATATCCATAATCAAAATTCTTCATTGTGCTTTAATACCAACTGCCTGATGTTTACAATTCTGAGACAAGCCTTCCGTCGTACCGCTCAAAACTGGCAAATAGTTTTGGTTATATTTTTGGTAAACTTCACTTTGGGGCTTATCGTTGCTTTTCCGAGCTTTAGTATTATCAAAGCCGAATCAGAACAATCGTTGGCGTTCGAGAAGCTAATCAAAGATTTTGATTTTACGGTTTTCTATGATTTTATGCACAAAAACGGCAAATCTTTGGTTTCAATTATGCCTGTTAGTTTACTCTTGGCTGGTCTTTACACAATATTAAATATTTTCTTTTCGGGTGGGATTCTGAGCCAATTTACAATCCGTGATACTTTCAAGCTGAGCGAATTTCTGAAAAATTCTTGGCATTATTTCCTCCGATTTTTTGTGTTATTTATAGTTCAGATCATTTTTCTTATCATTGCCTTATTAGCTACTTTTATCGTATTTGGCATTTTTGGAGTGATTGCCGATGGAAAAACAGAGCCAACTTTTGTGGCATGGATGATTTTTCCGAGTGCTTTTACTTTCTTTATCATTACGTTTTTGCTCAATGTGGGCGACTACGCCAGAGTTTTATTACATCGAGATGATTTACTAAATCCGTGGAAAGCATTTTGGAAAGCTACCGAGTATATTTTCCGAAATTTCAAAACCATGCAAGTTTATTGGGCGATAGTTTTGGTTGGCTTTGCAGTAATTTTGGTTTACCTAATACTTGAATCGACTATTGGCATGACTTCGGGTTTTAAAATTTGGTTGATGTTTATCATCCAACAGTTTTTTATCTTTTGTAGAGTTTTTATTCGCACTTGGAATCTAAGCAATGCCTTTGATTTTGTTTCTCTCCGTCCGATTCCGCTCACACCTAAGCCAATAATCATTGAACTCATAATTAAAGAAGAAGTAAGTCAGGAAACACAAACCAATAAAGAACATAATTCGGAAACTAAACTTTCTGAATAAGAGATTTGTTGTTTGTAAAGAAGTGATTTTAAGGAAGGCTTCCCTTGGAGGGAAGCCTTCCTTAGTAACGTAATACTTGTTTTAAATTAGTCGAAATGGAAGATATAATAGTAAATAGAGTAGCCAAAAGCGGTTTATTATCGCTCGACTTAGAAGATTATTACCACACAGGCGAACGAGTAGTTTATGATTTGAAAGATAACCTTTTCATGGGTTTGATTCTGAAAGAAAAAGATTTCAGAGAATTTATTAAAGCTCATGATTGGAGCCAATATTCGGACAAAAACGTAGCCATTACCTGCTCCGAAGATGCCATTGTGCCAACTTGGGCTTATATGCTTTTGGCGATTCAGCTTGAACCTTACGCTCACATGGTTGTTTTTGGAAGTTTGACAGATTTAGAAACTAAACTTTACGAAGAAGCACTTTCAAAAATCAATTTCCAAGAATACGAAGGCACAAGAGTAGTAGTAAAAGGTTGCAGTAAAGTTGCTGTTCCTACGAGTGCGTATGTGGAAGTCACTCGCCGTTTGCGTCCTTATGCACAAAGCATTATGTTTGGCGAGCCTTGCAGCACTGTGCCACTTTATAAAAAGCCGAAAGTATAATTCTTGCATAATTTTCTGTAATTTTGCGACCCGTTTGTTCCACAATGTTGTTCGCAACCGCTGCGGCGGACCGTTCCGATTCCAACTTGTGTTTTCTGTTTTTTTATTATTCTATTTTTTTGAGCGAACTCGAAGTTCGCCCTACAATTATGGTTCGTGTAAGATTTGCTCCCAGTCCAACAGGCCCTCTACATATCGGAGGTGTTCGTACTGCTTTGTATAATTATCTTTTTGCCCGCAAAATGGGCGGAAAAATGCTTCTCCGTGTCGAAGATACTGACCAAACTCGCTATGTACCCGGTGCCGAAGATTATATTTTACAAGCCTTAAAATGGGTAGGTATCGAAATCGATGAAGGTCAAGGGGTTGGAGGCTCGCATGCTCCATATCGCCAGTCGGAAAGAAAACCGATGTATCGCCAATATGCCGACCAATTAATTTCAGAAGGAAAAGCCTATTATGCTTTCGATACCGCCGAAGAATTAGACGAAATGCGTAAGCGTCTCGAAGAAGCTAAAGTTGACAATATGTCGTACAATGCCGTTACGAGAATGCAAATGAAAAACTCAATCACGCTTACGAAAGAAGATGTTGAGGCCAGAATTGCCAACGGCGATGCTTATGTGATTCGTTTGAAAGTGCCTTTGAAAGAAGAGATTCGCTTCAAAGATATTATTCGTGACTGGGTTGTGGTTCATTCTTCGACGATTGACGATAAAGTTTTATTGAAATCAGACGGAATGCCAACTTATCACTTAGCCAACATCGTTGACGACCATTTGATGGAAATCACACACGTAATTCGTGGAGAAGAATGGTTGCCTTCTGCTCCATTACATATATTATTATACAAAGCATTTGGTTGGAAAGCACCAGAGTTTGCACACTTACCGCTACTTTTGAAACCAGAAGGCAACGGAAAACTTAGCAAACGTGATGGTTTGTTAGGTAATTTCCCGATTTTTCCATTGGAGTGGCAAGACCCTTTCACACAAGAAATCGCTCGTGGTTTCAAGCAAGATGGTTATTTGCCCGAAGCGGTTGTCAATTTCTTGGCATTTTTGGGCTGGAATCCTGGCACTGAGCAGGAGTTTTTCACGATGGACGAATTGATTGATTCGTTTAGTTTAGATAAAATCCATAAAGCAGGTGCGAGATTTATGATTGATAAGGCAAAGTGGTTTAATCAGCATTATATTAAGTCGAAATCTGAAGGTGAATTGGCAACAATCATCAAAGAATCAAAAGCAGATTTAACTGATGAGTTAGCAGTTAAATTAGTATATTTGATGAAAGACCGTGTAACTTTTCCGCTGGAAATAGTTTCGGAAGTGCCATTCATTTTTGAAGCACCAAATGTTTATGACGAAGAAATAGCTAAATCAAAGTGGAATGATGATGCTCGCAAAGCAATGGGCGTAATTAAAGAGGCGATTGCTGGTATAAACGATGCTGATTTTACTTCGCAGAACATTCATGACACCATTTTCCCAGCTCTTGAAGCAGCGGGAATCAAAGCAGGAAAAGTGATGCAGGCCTTCCGTTTGGTGATTACAGGTGTAGGAAAAGGCCCAGATTTGATGCTAACGTTGGAGATTTTGGGCAAAGCCGAAGTTATTTCACGCATTGAAAAAGCGGTTATTGCTTTAGCTTAGTCCTAAAAATCAAAACGAGGATGGTGAATTTGTTAATTTGATATTCCCTATTGTTTGTATATATTTCCAACACATTTATTAAAAAATATCATGGCAAAGAAAAAAACAGATGAAAAACCAAACGAAGAAAAACCTCGTGTGCACAAAGATTTGGATGGTTTCGATATAAAAATAAACTCTTTTGGCGAAATTCAGATGAGTTACGACATCGAAAAAATCAATCAGTTTCTCAATAAAACTGTTGATGATAAGAAACTTAGAAATCGTAAGTAATCTTAGCTATAAAAAAACACCTCTGTGAAGAAATATTCTTTGCAGAGGTGTTTTTTTATACAATAATTAAATTCTTACCAAACAGTAATTCGTTCGCTTTCGGGTTTGTACATTTTATCGCCAGGTTTTATATCAAATGCCTTGTAGAAAGGCGTAAAATTCATCAATGGGCCATTCACACGCCATTTTGCTGGCGAGTGAGGGTTAGTATTTACATACGTACGCATGTAGGCATCTTTGGTTTTTACTCGCCAAATTCTGGCAATTGAAATGAAGAACCGCTGTTCGGGCGTAAATCCATCAATTTTTTCATTACTTTTTGCTTGTTCGGTTAGCTTAAACGCATCGAAAGCAATGGCAATTCCTGCAATATCTGCCGTATTTTCACCAACTGTTAAAGCCCCTTTTACGTGCATCGAATCGAGTACTGTAAATTGATTGTATTGCTCAATTACGAGTTGAGTTTTAGCCTTAAATTTCTTAAAATCAGCTTCTTTCCACCAGTTTTTTACATTACCTTGTTTATCATATAAAGCTCCTTGGTCATCAAACGAATGCGTGATTTCATGGCCAATTACCATTCCAATGCCACCATAATTAAGGGCATCATCGGCATTCATATCGAAATACGGCGGCTGAAGAATTCCCGCAGGAAAAACAATCTCATTCAATGGCGGATTGTTGTAGGCCGTTACCGTTGGCGGAGTTGTTCCCCATTCAGTACGGTCAACAGGTTGACCTATTTTTGAAATTCCATAAACAAAATCATTTTTGCTCGTAGCCAATCTATTTTCAAAGTACGTACCACGATTTATGACTACTTTCGAATAATCTCTCCATTTATCAGGGTAGCCAATTTTTTCAGTAAATGCATAGAGTTTTTCTTTGGCTTTAGTTTTGGTCGAATCACTCATCCATTCAAGTTTATTGATTCGATTTTCAAAGGCTGTTTTCAAATTCTTCACTAATTCCTTCATTCGTCGCTTGGCTTCTTCAGGAAAGTATTTTTTAACATAAAGTTGGGCAAGGCCATGTCCGAGCGATTTATCTACTGCATCTGTAATATCTTCACCCCTTG
This sequence comes from Cytophagaceae bacterium, assembly GCA_027486845.1. Taxonomy (GTDB): domain Bacteria; phylum Bacteroidota; class Bacteroidia; order Cytophagales; family Spirosomataceae; genus Emticicia. Next base: position 37,667 of record JAIXOL010000067.1, on the reverse strand, counting down.
GCTTTTGAGTCGCTTGTCCTGAAAGCACTTTAGCGTATTCAAAAGATGCTTTTGTGAAAGGTTTGCTTAAAAAATCAGCATACGAAACCAGCGTTTTTGCTCTTAAATAAGCTTTCCAGTCTTCGATTGATGACGAAGCAAGTAAAGCGTTTAATCGGTCATAATAGGCAGGTTGTTGCACATTCAGCGAATCTATTTTCACCCCCAATGCCGTAAAAAATGCTTGCCAGCCAATGTTTGTTTGTTTTTGGGCGATAGCCGAAACTGCCATTTTATTATAATTAGCCTGCACATTTCGGCGTTCGATATTGGTTTTGTGCGATGCCGCCAATTCTTTCTCAATATTGTACGCACCCGAAGCCATTTTGCGTGCCGTAGTTGCATCAATACCCGTAAGTTTAAACAAAGTGCTTAGGTAATTTTGATAAGCTTTCTGAATAAAAAGCGTCGAAGAATCAGTTCTAAAATAATAGTCTCTTTCGGGTAAACCAATGCCTGTTTGACCTAAATTGACGATATTAACGGCACTGTTTTTAATATCTGGCCCAACACGAAAACCGATAATAGAATAGTTATTAAACTTCTGTTGGTCGGCCACATATTTCATGATTCCAGCCACATCTTTGATGCCATCAATTTGCTTGAGCATTGGCTTTACGGGCTCAAAACCTCTTTTGTCGATGGTGATGGTATCCATTCCAGAAGCATAAAAATCACCCACTTTCTGTTCTATGCTACCTTTGAGGCTTTTGGCAGCCGAAACACTATCTAAAATACCTTGTAGGCGTATGCGTTGCGGATAATTCATAAACGAATAAGCCCCAACACCCGATTGTGTAGAAGGAATTTCGGTAGAATTATACCATTTTGCGTTGACATACATAAAGAAATCATCGCCAGGCTTTAGTGTAGGGTCAATGCCCGTAATGCTTACTTTCTGAGCGAAACTTATGTTTATACTGGTTACTAAAAACCAAAGGATTAATAAAATAGGTAGGTGTTTTTTCATGATTATTGATAATTTGTCTTGAAACGAAAGTTACTACTATAAGCCCAAAAAATCTACAACCGATGAAGGTATTTTCTATGTTTATCGACCTGCTGTGGGAAATTATCGACTTTGTATTATTGACATTACTTAAGTCATTTAGCCAATTGTTCTATATTTAGTCAGTTTGTTAGTCATTCTTGTATATTTGTGAAAAAATTAAAGATGCCATTTTAACAAGGGCTGATAGCTCCACTACGGTTTTAAAATCAGCCTAACATACTCCATTCATTCGCTGTTACTTAGGCGAACGTGGGAATAAATTTCAAAATGATATCATTCGTATGTCAAAACGCCACTGCGGATAAAAGTCTTCGCAGAGCAGAAAATTTTTATAATTGAAAAAGAATGTCTGTTTTAAGATTAAAATTGCCTACCGACCCAAGATGGGTCAATATTGTTGAGAAAAACATTGAAGAGATTCTTTCAGACCACGCTTGGTGTGAACAAAAAGCTGCTACCAATGCAATCACCATTGTTACAAACAATCCTGAATATCCAGACCTTGTAACTGATTTATTGGCCTTAGCTAAGGAAGAATTAGAACATTTTCAGATGGTTCACGCCATCATCAGAAAACGAGGATTAGATTTTAAAAGAGAGCAAAAAGATAAATATGTAATAGAGCTAGCCGATTATATGAAGCGAAGTAACAACGGCAGTCGTGTTTCTGCTTTGGTAGAAAGACTCCTTTTTTCGGCCATGATAGAGGCCCGAAGTTGTGAACGTTTTAAGATACTTTCAGAAAATATTAGAGATGCCGAGTTGGCGATATTTTATAGACAGCTCATGGAGAGTGAAGCGGGGCATTATACCACTTTTATAACTTATGCCCGCAAGTATGGAGTAGGTATTGACGTTGAAAAACGTTGGCGAGAATGGATAGCATTCGAGGATTCTGTAATAGCTCGCTACGGAAAATCAGAAACTATTCATGGTTAATTTTTGGTGTAAAATGCTTGTTGTGAGAAGTTTGTATTTATCGTTTGGTATTCTCAAACTGACACTGTTAGTCCGCATCTGTGATGTTGGACTTAAAGAGCAAGGCATTTTTAATGCCAAACTAAATTAATATTGTCATACTCCACTTTTGCCCTTGAAATACAGACTGATAGTTACACTACGGTTTTAAAATCAGTTGAACTTCCTCGCTTAATTTGAGTGGAGTTAGGGGAGCGAGGGAGAAAGAAGGGTTTGCAAAGGCCTTTTAGCAAAAACCTCTTTTATTCTTCTACATATTTTATATATTTGTGTTTGTTGATGCTTAATGACACATGGAAAGAAGAATGTTCAATACTTTTCTTCCAGCTCTATGTATGTGCTTAAACGCTTTAAAATCAATTAGTTAAATCAAATAAAAACCTCCAGCATAGCATTTGTGAATTGTTGGAAATTTTTAAAACCATTATCATGAAATCATATATTTACTTTTTATTCATACTGACGGCAATTTTATCAGCTTCATGTTCTACAAAGGAGTTAATTCCAATCAAAAGTTCGAATAAAGAGATAAAATCATTCTCATTCAGAACGCTAAACATAAACGCAAATATTGATAGTGTTCAAAGAAATATTACTGCAACTTTACCTTTTGGTACCGATGCAAGTCTACTCACACCAACAATTACCATATCACCTAAGGCAACTATTTCTCCTGCATCAGATATAATACAAAACTTTACAAAACCCGTTTTATATACAGTAACAGCGGAAGATGGCTTAAGTCAAACATTTACTGTCAATATTATTGCTCCTCCAAAATCCTCAAAACCAACATCTACATTAGTTTCAAGCAATATCGTCAAGTTACAATGGGCAAAAATAGACAATATCAAGTCATATAAAATCTACCGAAACAATATAGTAGTTTATGAGGGCAGCAATCTATTTTTTGAAGATATTGGATTAACCGCAGAAACAACATATATATATAATTTAACTTTAGTTAATGAATTCGGTGAAAGCCCTAAGTCAGAAGCATTGATAGTAAAGACTTTACCTGCAACACTTGTGGATGTTGTTGATGATAAATCATATGCCAGCTATCTCCCATTTACATGGTTGTACTACTACAATGGAAAAGAACAATGGTTTGATTCCTATAAAATGACATTTGAAAGCAATAGTTCAACATTAAAGCTTATTCACTTTTATAACTATAATTATTATGTCGATATTAGCAATTATGTAACAAAAGCTTATTCCTTTAAAATAGAAAAAGATATCATTTATATTTTTGATACAGATTATAAAAAATTTATAAAGTTTATAAGAATTGAGAAAAATTCATTAGATCAATTTAAGGCATATAGCATCAGCGAAACTGCAACCTCTTATAGAGAAAGTTTAATGGGAATTTTTAATAAAGCTGATTATGTAGAGCAAAATAATGCACAAGTAATTAAGAATTCAGATTTTTTGGATAAAATGACTGGATTATGGAAAGAAGCCGACAATCCCAACCTTTATTTTCCAGATAAAAATATTGTTTATGATTTTTCTGAAAATAAAAACTTTTTTTGGAAAAGATATGAAACTTATGATGGAAGCAAAAAAGCAGAAAAATATCAATACAAAATTGATGCACAAAGTAAATTTTTTACTCGTAGTTGGGGAAACTCTATTGATGCTTCTTGGAAATCAGTAGATATAAAATACGATGCCATTAAAAATTCTTTAATTGTAGATGGAAAACAATGGTATAGATAATGGAAAAATTTAGATAAAAAATAGGATAAAAGGTGTGTTTTTTATTTTCAAAAACTCCTAAGTTTTTAATGTAAATTTTTTATATTATTACCTTATTTTTACTATTAGACTTGATCAATGAAGAAAGGTTTTAATATCCTAAAATCAAAAACGAATCATTATATAAAAGCTTAATAATCAATCGCAGGGGCGAACCGTAAATTAAGCGGATAGGCGACCGCTCAAAAATCACTAAATTATTATTATATTGTTGGTCGTTGGAATTCAAGTAAAAAATTAAACCATTAGCAGTAAATTTATTTATGAAAAAATCTATTATTCTTTGCTTATTTTCAATAATTACTTTCACTTCATATTCTCAAACGGGGACCTTAAAAGGTGTTGTAATGTATTTTTTTAATGATAATTATGGGGATAAACCTGATATTGGTTCACAAGTATATATCCTAAAAAACACATCAAATTTTTATCATGAATTGAACTCATGTATTAAAGATGATTACTACAAAACTAGAAGTGATTACTTTCAAAATCTTTCAGACTTTTCACTTACTGATAAAGAAATGAGCAAGGTCTTAATATTAATTCCAAAAGATTTAAGAAAAAAAAGGAAGGAGCTGAAAAGTTCGATTGAATTAAATGAATATAAATTGAACCAATATGAAACAGAACACGAATCTTGTATAAAACAGAAATTAAATTCTAATTTAAGCGATGGTAGCGAGATTGTAGATGGTAATGGAACATTCTATTTTTCAGACTTAGAGTATGGAATTTACACTATCTATATAATATCAAAACAAAGGAATAAGCAATTGAAAATAATGGACATAAAAATAGATAAAAAATACCAAACTATCAGTCATAACTTCAAACCAAGAATTCTCAGAAACAAAAATAGTGTTGATAAAAGTGTTGATGATACCTACTAAGAACTTTGTATTTTTGGCTGAAATAGTTTGATGTATAGCCCAGATTGGCTAAATATTCCAAATTTAGTCAGTGGGTTAGCTATTCTCTGGTATCTGTAAAGCCCCCGTTAGGCTAAATATTCCACATTTAGTCTTGTGTCAGCCGTTGTTACAACGGCATTAGAGAAATAGGTTTTTTTGCAGTTTAGTATACACCTATTTGGCTAAATATTCCAAATTTAGTCAATATGTCAGCCGTTCTCTGAACGGCAAAAAACTCGCTTCATTCGCTAATACATAGGCGAACGGTAAAACAGATTTAAACAAAAAACATTTTCAGAAATCAATTTTTACGTTATTCCATGCCCATACTTTATAATTACTTCTATTTTGGCTTTCTTTTCCGCCATAAACCAAGACTTTTCGATTGATTTTTTCTTTGCCTATGTTTTTCAGCAAATCCAAACCGTCGAAAAGTTTTGGTAAAATTGTTTTTGTTGCTTTTATTTCTACAATATCGTAAGCGGTTTCATTACTGACCAATAAATCGACTTCATGACCATTTGAATCTCGCCAAAAGTAAAATTCATGGTATAAATTATGATGATAATTTTGTTTAATATATTCGTTAATGACCATGTTTTCAAATAAAGCTCCCTTAAATTCACTTTCTTGAATAGACTTTTCGCTTTTTATTCCAAGTAAATAACTTACTAAACCAGTATCATAAAAGTATAACTTAGCACTTTTAACTAACCTTTTATTGAAATTATTGAAAAATGGAGGTAATTGATAAGCAATATAACTACTCTCTAAAATTGATAGCCAAGATTTAACCGTTGGAATAGAAATACCAGCTTCCTTGGCAAGATTTGTTAGGTTAAGTTGCTGACCGATTCTACCAGCACATAGTTTTAGAAATATTCTGAATAGACGAATATCTTTCACATTTAAAATTTCTGACAAATCTCGTTCTACATAGGTTTCAATATAATTTGCATAAAAAGCCGTAGTGGGAATAGGGCGGTCATATAAAGCAGGATAACAGCCACGCATAATCATTGATGCGTAGTCGTGCGGCAGTAAATTTTGAGATTGTAATTCTTCAAAGTCAAACGGTAGCAGCTTGAAAAGGGCAACTCTACCCGCCAGACTTTGGGTAATACTTTTAATCAAACTAAAATTCTGTGAACCAGACAATATAAATTGCCCCATTATTTTTGACTCATCGACTAAAGCTTGAATATAAGAAAATAAAGAAGGTACTCGTTGTACTTCATCAAAAATAACCTTTTGATTATATAATTCTAAGAAGCCGTTAGGGTCTCGCTCAGCAAAAAGCCTATTGTCTGGATTTTCGAGCGAAACATAACGATAATCTTTAAACATACTTTTTAGTAAAGTAGTCTTGCCAGATTGTCTTGGTCCAGTAAGTGCAATAACTGGATAAACAAGCATCAATTCTTTAATCACCTTGGCTATATTTCGCTCTATCATAAATTATTTATTTAAAGCACAAATATAGCTTAATTTTACGATTTACATAAATTTAATTTTCTGATTTACATAGATTATATTTTCTTATTTACATAGATTTTATTTTCTGATTTGCATAAAATTGATTTTGTAGATGCTGTTTAAAAAAACATCTGAAGGTATTTGAACACTCCCCATTTAATTAAATATTCCAAATTTAGTCAATGTATCAGCCGTTCTCTGAACGGCAAAACCCCTACACCGCATCAACATCAACCACCACATAAATCCCTCTAAACTCACGCTGCGTCATTACGGCGTCGATTTGTTCTTGTAAGAAAACCTTTGCGGCTTTTATATTGAGTTTATCTTTTTCGAGTTTTAGTAAAATATCGTACAAAAACTTATTTCTTACTCGCTCAACCATGCCTTTTTCGGGGCCAAGCACACGAGCTTTGCCGAGTTTTTCGAGCAATTTATTGGCTAACCAATGAGCAGCTTTTTCAGCTTTGTCTTGTTCTTCATGCTTCACGGTTATCGAAATAACACGAGTAAAAGGCGGATAAAAATACCCTTCTCGCTCCTTGATTTCATCATTATAATAACCCATATAATCATTCGCCACAACTTTATGGAGCAAACTCTGCTGTGTATTGCCAGTTTGAATCAGCACCAAACCTTTTTTCTCACGTCGGCCTGCACGCCCGCTTACCTGCGTAAGCATCTGAAAGGCTCGTTCGGCTGCCCTAAAATCAGGAAAATGTATCATACGGTCTGCATCAAAAATGCCAACCAAACTCACTCGGTCGAAATCCAACCCTTTACTAATCATCTGCGTTCCTACCAAAATATCGGTATTTCCTTGCTCAAACTCCCCAAGAATTGTTTGATAAGCATTTTTTGTTCGAGTTGTATCCAAATCCATGCGTTGCACTCGTGCCGCTGGATACATGATTCGAAGGTCATCTTCGAGTTTTTCAGTACCAAAACCCACCGTTCGGATTTTGCCCGAACCACAAACTGGACAAGCTTTCGGAATCTCCTCTTTATGTCCGCAATAGTGGCAACGTAATTCTTTCGAGTCGAGGTGATAAGTCAAACTCACCGCACATTGCTCACATTCTCCAATCCAATTACATTCTTGGCAATTCAAATACGGCGAATAACCACGTCGGTTTTGGAAAATAATCGTTTGATCGCCAATGGCCAAATTATGCTCAATATGCTGACATAAAGTTCCCGAAAAATCATTTTTCATGGTTTTTGCCTTACGCTCCGACTTCAAATCAATTAGCTGAATATCAGGCAATTGAGCATTTCCGTATCGTTGATTAAGCGTAACCAAACCATATTTACCAGTAGTGGCTTGATAATAACTTTCAAGCGATGGTGTGGCCGAACCCAACAAGATTTTCGCACCTTGTTTCAGCCCCAGCATAATGCCCACATCACGTGCGTGGTAGCGTGGAGCGGGGTCATATTGTTTATACGAACTTTCGTGCTCTTCGTCGATAATCACCAAGCCCAAATTATCCATCGGCAAGAAAACCGCCGAACGCACTCCAACCACAAATTGGTAACGTCCTTCAAGCACACCTCGCCAAACTTCAACCCGCTCATTGTCCGAAAATTTGGAGTGATACACGCCCATTTTATCGCCAAAAACTCGTTTCATCCGTACCACAATTTGGGTTGTTAAAGCAATTTCAGGCAATAAAAACAATACTTGCGAGCCACCTTCCAGCACTTGTTGAATCAAATCAATATAAATCTCGGTTTTACCACTTCCCGTAATTCCGTGCAGTAAAACCACATCTTTTTCTTGAAAGTGCGTCAAAACTTCATTGCTTGCCTGCTGTTGGGCTTCAGTCAGTTCTATTTTTACTTGCTCGGTTGGCATATCATCGCCAAAACGAGAAACCACGATTTCAAACTGCTCCAAAACTCCTTTTTCAATCAATTTATTGAGCGAAGAATCGGAAGTTTCCCCTTGTGTAAAAAACGATTTATCAACTCCAAACTGATTGCGTTCGCTTAGTTGGTGCATCGGAATCTGGCGTAAATACTCCAAAATAACCGTTTGTTGTTTGGCATTTTTGGCCAAAGAATCAATCAAATTTGCTACTTCTTCGCTGCCTTCATAAACCCTTTTTAGTCGAACCTTCTTGGCAATTTTGGGCTTGTATTTCTCCTTAACTTCTTCATACATAATAATTGCGTGCTTACCAATCAACGATTTTATCATGGTGTTGATATTGGTTTCGCCCACAAATTTTAACGCATCATCATAAGTCAACGAAGCGTGGTTTTTAAGAATATCCAAAAATTGAATTTCGTTTTCTTCTAAAAGTTCAGGATGATCAAAGTCTGGATTAAGTTGAATCCTTGATTGGCTGGTGACCTTCAAGCCCGAAGGCACTGCTACGTTCATCACTTCGCCCACACAACACATATAATAATCGGCAATCCAATCGAATAACCAAAGTTGTTGCTTCGTGATAAGTGGCTCACTATCAAGTAGTTCGAGAATATATTTTGCTTGATATTTTGCGGGAGGCGTTTCATGAATCCGTCCGACAACCGCCGTCACGACTCGATTTTTGCCAAATTCAACAATAACCCTTGCCCCTATTTTTATCTCATCCACAAAGTTTCTCGGCACACGATATGTAAACATTCGTGGAATCGGCACGGGCAAAATCACATCAGCAAAATAGGTTGTTTCAACAGAAAAAAGACCTTCCATGTAGAATTGAGAATGTAGAATTAAGAATTAAGAATGTCGAATGCTCAAATTTTTTAATTAGGTACATTCTAAACAATACTCAAAGGTACTAAATTCAGCCTTAGATAAGAAAATTGATTATTTTGCAGGAAATATTTTTCGGTTACTCGCTTGCAAATGTTATGCACGCATACTATTTTTGATTCAAAATGATTGTTTTGGAATTTTAACCAATAACAAATAACCAATTTTCCAATAAATATGAAAGAGACTATCGAATATAAAGTGCCAACAATGGCAGAAATGGCAGCAAACGGTCAAGAACCCGAAGTATTATTTTGGGTTGGTTGTGCAGGTTCGTTTGATGACCGATATAAAAAAGTAACGATTTCGTTTGTGAAGATTTTGAATAAAATTGGGGTGAAATTCGCCGTTCTCGGTACAGAAGAAGCTTGTACGGGCGACCCCGCACGTAGAGCGGGCAACGAATTTACATTTCAGATGTTGGCTCAACAAAACATTCAGGTTTTGAATGGCTACAGCGTGAAGAAAATCGTGACGGCTTGTCCGCATTGCTTTAATACGCTTAAAAACGAATATCCAGAATTGGGCGGAAACTACGAAGTGATTCACCACTCGACCTATTTACAGCAATTAATCAACGAAGGGCGAGTAAAAATTGAAGGAGGAGGCTCATTTAAAGGACAAAAAATTACGTATCACGATTCTTGCTATTTGGGTCGTGCCAATGATATTTATGAAGCTCCACGCCAATTACTCGAAAATTTGGATGCCGAGCTCGTAGAAATGAAGCGTTGCAAAACCAACGGACTTTGCTGCGGTGCGGGCGGTGGACAAATGTTTAAAGATGCTGAAAAAGGCACAAAAGAAGTAAATATAGAGCGAATCGAAGATGCTTTGGCAACTGGTGCGAAAACAATTGCTGTTGCCTGCCCATTCTGCATGGTAATGATGTCAGATGGTGTAAAAAACAAAGAGCGTGAGCATGATGTAAAAGTTTATGACTTGGCTGAGTTGCTTGAGCAAGCGATGTAGAAGAATCGCATCGGCGACCAAATTTCTAACTTATTGTACAAAAATTTTAATTGACTTTATCGGAGACTATTTTTACAAAAATATTGTTTACAAATTAATTGTGGCACACTTCAAAAGTGTGCCACAAATTTTTAACCATATTGTTATGTACGTAGATTTCGATAAAATTCCGCAAGATGCCCGTATTTGGGTATATCAAGCCAATCGTCAATTGACTGATGCTGAGGCAAATACAATTGAAAATTATTTAAAACCTGCCGTTAATCAATGGGCGGCTCATGGAGCATCTTTATTGGCATCCGCAAAAGTTTTGCATAATCGCTTTGTGATTATTGCCCTCGACCAAAACATGAATGCCGCCAGTGGTTGCTCGATTGATGCCTCTACTCGTTGGTTTAAAGAGCTTGGCGATACCCTAAATATAGATTTCTTCGACCGCTCACAGGCTTATCTTGATGGAAACGAAATAAAAACTTTCTCGGTTTTTCAATACAAAAAAGCTGTTGAGAGTGGTCTTGTTTCTCCCGATACTATTATCTTTAATAATATTACTTTATCAATTCTGAGTGATTTGAACAGTAAATGGCAAATAAAAGCCATTGATGCCCCGACTTTGAAAAGATTTTTTGTTAATACAGTGGCTTAATCTTACTTTGGACGATATAGGAACATCGTCCCACAAATATGGCTGAAACATTATATATTCCAGAAAATGCCTCTCGCAAGGCCGTTTATGATAGTATTATTCCCCAAGTAGAAGGACTTCTGAGTGGCGAAACTGACCAGACTGCCAACTTAGCTAATTTTGCTGCTGCTCTCAGAGAAGCCTTTGGATTCTTTTGGGTTGGGTTTTATCTAAAAAAAGAAAATCAGTTAGTTTTAGGGCCTTTTCAAGGGCCGATTGCTTGTACTCGCATTAATTTCGATAAAGGTGTTTGTGGCTATTGTTATCGCACAAAAGAAACAGTAATTGTACCAAATGTTGAAGAGTTTCCAGGGCATATTGCTTGTAGTTCGGCCTCAAAATCTGAAATTGTAGTGCCTGTTTTTGATAAAAATGGAGATGTTTCGATGGTTTTGGATGTCGATAGTGATAAATTAGACGATTTTTCGGAAGTTGATAAAGAAGGTTTAGAAGCTTTGGTGAGAATATTAGAAAAAACTTTTATCGCTTAAAAATGAACACATTATTTCCAGTATTTCTTAAACTTGAAGAATTGAACACGCTTGTTGTAGGCGGTGGAAATGTAGGTCTGGAAAAACTCGAAGCTATTTTTAGAAATTCCCCAAAAGCGACAGTGACGCTCGTTGCTCCCGAAATTCGTGAGGAAATCAAGGCTTTGGTGCCACATCATAACCTTACTTTGATTCAAGAAAGATACGATATTTCGCACCTTGAGGGAAAAGACATAGTTACGGCAGGAACTGATAGCAAAGAAGTGAACCGACAAGTAAGAGACGATTGTAAAGCTAAACGAATATTGGTAAATATAGCAGATACTCCTGATTTATGCGATTTTTATTTGAGTTCGGTTGTGGTGAAAGAAGATTTGAAAATTGCGATTTCAACCAACGGAAAATCACCAACCTTTGCGAAGCGTTTCCGTGAGATTTTAGAAGAAATCATTCCCGAGAATTTGCAGGAAACTTTGAATAATTTACAGGCAATCAGAAATAAACTCAAAGGCGACTTTCAGAGTAAAGTACAGAAACTGAATGAGATTACCAAGGTTATGCGGGAATAGTCCTCAGTTAACAAATAAATGTGCCTCAACTTTGGTAAATAATGATAAAAAGTTGTGTATCGTTTGTTTTGTTGATGTAAAGTCATTTTTGTAGCAAAGTACTGATAATGAAATCAAAAAAACATATTTGTTAATCAATCAAAATCAATGTACTGATAATGGAACAACCATTTTACGATTTTAATCAGATAGATGAATCATTATCATTTAGTTTCGAAAGCACAGGGAAGAGAAATGTCGAGAAACGAGTTATATTTCAGAAATTGGACTTAGAAAATTATTATCAATTAGCTTTGGTTGATTTGAAAGAAGATGGTACTTTTGATGATAAAATTATGAGTAATAATGGAGATAGAGATACGGTTTTATCAACAGTTTTTCAAATCCTTAACTATTTCTTAACCATTTTCCCAGATGTTGTGGTGTTATTTGCAGGAAGCACAGATTCTCGAACAAGACTGTATCAGATTGCACTAAACTCGGAACTTGAAAAGGCATCAAAAAAATTTAATATATTAGGATTCAATAATAATTTGTTTGAACCTTTTGTTAAAAACAAAACTTATGAAGCGTTTGCGATTTCAAAGAAATAAATTTAGAAAATATGAAAACAGCAGTTTTAGATAAAAGCACTATAAAAAGAAGTCAAAACCAAAAAGTGAGCAGTACAAAGCAACTTGATGCTATTTTGGCAAAAAAATCAGCTATCTTAAATGATATTCTTTCTCGTGCTGATTTATCAACGCTTCCTAAATCCCCAAAGTAAGAGTTTTTAATTTATTTGAAAAATCGTTTCAAAAACTAGCCACATCTTTTGTCAGCGATGACAAGGTGTGGCTAGTTTTTTAATAGCATAATATTTTTACGCAACCACCAATTTACTCTTACGTTCGCCAATTTGCTGACGCCACATGGCATAATAAAGTCCTTTTTCTACCAAAAGCTCTTCATGTTTACCAACTTCAATGATTTTTCCTTGTTCCAAAACAAAGATTTTATCAGCATGCATCACAGTACTTAGACGGTGTGCAATCATCACTGTTATGTAGTCGCCTTGAGCGGTTACGTCTTTTACGGTGTTTGTAATTTCCTCTTCAGTCAATGAATCTAAAGCCGAAGTTGCCTCATCAAAAACAAAGATTTTAGGATTTCTCAATAAGGCTCTTGCAATTGATAAGCGTTGTTTTTCTCCACCTGAAATCTTGATTCCACCTTCACCGATTACGGTATCAAGGCCATTTTCGGCTCTTGACAAAAGATTCTGACACGAAGCTTTCTGCAAAGCGTCCATAATATCGGCATCAGTGGCAAGAGGTTGGGCAAAAAGAAGATTTTCTTTGATAGATCCCGAAAATAATTGCGTGTCTTGCGTTACGAATCCAATTTGTGAACGTAGTTCTTCAATATTGATTTCATTAGAAGGTAAATTATTATAAAGAACAGTTCCTTCCGATGGATTATAAAGTCCAACTAATAATTTCACCAAAGTAGTTTTTCCCGAACCTGATGGCCCAACAAATGCTACGGTTTGCCCCTTTTTTACTTCAAAACTTACATCGTCAAGGGCTTTTCCTTGTGCAGTCAAGTGACTGAAACTTACTTCTTTAAATTTCAAGTTTTCTACTCCTCCTAATTTTGTTGGATGGTCTGGAGTAACTTCAATCGGGTTATTGAGTAATTTCTGAAAATTATTTAAAGATGCTTCAGCTTCACGGTAAGCAATAATTACATTGCCCATTTCTTGCATAGGCCCAAAAACAAAAAACGAACAAAATTGTAGCGTAAGTAGCTGACCAACAGTCATTTGGTCTTTGAAAATCAATAGTAATAAGAGAAATAAAATCGCCTGACGAAGAAAATTCACGAAAGTACCTTGAATAAAACCAATACTACGAATGCTACGCACTTTCTTCAATTCGAGTTGTAAAATCTTGAAAGTATTAAGATTCAAACGCTTTATTTCTTGGTCGGTTAGTCCGAGACTTTTTATCAATTCAATATTTCGGAGCGATTCAGTGGTTGTTCCTGCCAAGGCAGTTGTTTCTTTTGTAATCGTCTGCTGAATTTTCTTAATTTTTCGACTTAAAACTCTCGTCAGAGCCGCCAAAGCAGCTGCTCCGCCCAAATACACAAAAAACAACCAAGGGCTAATACCAAAATGAAAAATATAAACATTTAGCACAATAATACCAATCAAAGAAGTAAAGCCAACATTCACAAAAAGTGTGATAAATTTCTCAGTGTCGGTACGTACTTTTTGTAAAATCGAAAGCGTTTCGCCACTGCGTTGGTCTTCAAATTGTTGGTAAGGAAGTTTGAGCGTATGTTTTAAGCCATCAGTGAAGATTGATGCTCCAAATTTTTGAATAACCATATTCATTACATAATCTTGGAGAGTCTTGGCAATTCTACTCACCATCGCCACACCAACGACTGCCAAAAGCATTAGCATGACGCCTTGGGTATAATCAGCTTGAGTAAATGTTTTTGCTTTGCCAGCATACTCATCTACGATTTTTCCGAAAATGAGTGGGTCGAGTAATGAAAAAGTTTGATTAATGGCAGCTAAAGCCAAAGCAAGCACTACCTGCCAACGGTAGCGGCCTAAGTATTGTAATAGTAATTTCATAAAGTAGAAGTAATGAAAGGCAAAAAGTCTGATTTGTACTAAACTTCAACAAAGCCTATCGGTAAATAATTCCGTAGAGAGATTTATCTGAAAATGGCGGAAATTAAAAAAGGTAAAATTTGAATAAATCAAATTTTACCTTTTAAGGTTGTTGACCTACCAGGATTCGAACCTAGAAAGACTGTACCAAAAACAGTTGTGTTACCATTACACCATAGGTCAATCCTGAATTGTGATGCAAAATTAATATTTTTGATTTAATGACGCAAGTCTATACCCAAAAATATTTTTATTTTTTTATTGCGATTGTGCCGCTCGGCGTAATTCTTCTAAAATCACTTCTTTCATTAATAACTTACGTTTTTGCGTTTGAATATTTGAATGAGTAATTTTATCTAAATCTGGCCCTTGCGAAACGCCTTCGTTACTTTCAATTAAAATCTTCAATTCACCTCTCGCACGAATAACGATATTTTCCATTTCACGGAATTTCGTCAAGACTTGTTGTTTTTCGCTCAAGTAATTGTAATTAGGTAGTTTCCGAGTAACTACTTTCATCAAGTAGCTTAATTCAAAAATCTTATCACAAGCTGCTCTGAAACGCTCTGCAACGTTGCGTACTGCCAAGTGCGACGGAACTTTAATACCTTTCCAGTCATTTAGCATTACTTTTGCACGCTCAGTTGCTACAAAAATATCTTTCGATTCTGCCAAGTTTTCGGCTTCTTCCATCATTTTTTGTTGAGCTTCTACACGAGGGTCAACACGTATTTTGATTTGGATACCTTTAGCTGCACAATATTTTTCGTAATATAATGTAGTGAGCTTTTTGAACCTACGGAACTCGTATTTCAATCGCTTAGGTGGAACGTCGCCCACGTTACGCCACTCAGATTGAAGGCGTTTTAGTTCTACGAAAGAAAGCTCCCAGTTTCCCATTCTGAACAACATTTCTGCACCACGGACAAGCTCCATGTATTTCTCCATACGCTCGCCAATGATTCGATTTTGTTCTTCGTAGAAAGCCTTTCTTCTTTGATAAAAATCATCCAAAACTTCCTTGAAAGTTTGTTCGGTTGATTCTTGAAAAGGCTTATCAACTGGACCAGTTCTAATCCAACGAGTTTTGATGTCTTGGAGTTGCTCTGCAACAATGTTCCAATCGACTTCTTCTTTGGCTTCTTTGGCTTCTTCAATAAGAGCCTCTTTGATAGATAAGTTGTTGGCCTGATTGTCCACAATCAAACTACGCAGAAATTCTTCTTGCTCATCAAGTATTTTAAGCAATGGAATAAAATCACCAATGCCGTCAAAATTTAACAAGCGTTTGCGAAGTTGAGTGAGTTTGGTCAAAAAAGAACCCTTATTTTGGGTCTCGGTAATCTCAGATTCCAATTGAGTAACCTTGTTTACCGCAATTTGGTAACGGTTAATGAAATACTGGAAAGCCTCTTCTTCTGTGCGTTTAACTTCTCCGATTTGTCGGTCGGGCATATCTAAATACCCTTTCAAGAATACCTTACCGTCTTTTATGTAAGCATATTCGTTTTCTAATGTTACGCCGTTCATAATAATAAATCACATGGCTTGTGAGTTAGGGATGGTGGTTTGTTTGGGTAAAATTGGTAGTTTTTTTGTATAATTCAAACAGCTTTACCGATATTTGCGTAAAAATTTATTAAATGTAGTAAAAAATACACAACTCGACACCTTTTCTACATAAATTATCAAAAATTTAACAATACTTTTTTGTTTTAGATCTATTTTAAGCATAATCAACCATGAACGAACAAATTATCTTTTCGATGGAGCGAGTGAGTAAAATCATTCCACCTAGTCGTCAAATCTTAAAAAACATTTATCTTTCTTTTTTTTACGGAGCAAAAATCGGGGTTTTAGGTCTGAATGGTTCGGGAAAGTCAACCCTTCTTAGGGTCATTGCAGGAATTGATAAAAACATCAATGGCGATGTGGTTTTTTCACCAGGCTATACAGTCGGAATGTTGGAACAAGAGCCAACGCTCGACCCAACAAAAACTGTTCGTCAGATTGTCGAAGAAGGCGTACAGGAAATCGTTGATTTACTGAAAGAATTTGACACAATCAATGAAGCATTTGGCGACCCTGATGCTGATTTTGATAAATTACTGGCTCGTCAAGGTGAAGTACAAGAAAAGCTCGATGCCTTTGATGCTTGGGAATTAGACACTCGTTTGGAGCGTGCGATGGACGCCCTGCGTTGCCCACCAGAAGATGCCTTGATAGAAAACCTTTCGGGAGGAGAAAAACGTCGTGTAGCTCTTTGCCGTTTGTTGCTTAAACAACCTGATGTATTATTACTCGATGAGCCTACCAATCACTTGGATGCTGAGTCAGTGCTATGGTTAGAAGAACATTTACGCCAATATAAAGGTACAGTAATAGCCGTTACCCACGACCGTTATTTCTTGGATAATGTAGCGGGATGGATTTTGGAGTTAGATAGAGGCGAAGGTATTCCGTGGAAAGGAAATTATTCTTCTTGGCTCGAACAAAAACAAAATCGTTTAGAGAAAGAAGAAAAAACCGAGTCGAAACGTCAGAAATCCTTGCAAAGAGAATTAGAATGGGTGCGAATGGCTCCGAAGGCTCGTCAGGCTAAATCGAAAGCTCGTTTACAGGCGTATGATAAAATGGTGAGTGAAGACTCAAAAGAAAGAGAAGATAAACTCGAACTTTTCATTCCGCCAGGGCCACGTTTGGGTAATAAAGTAATTGAAGCGACGGGCGTAAAAATGGGCTTTGGCGATAGATTGCTTTATGAAGATTTGAATTTCAGTTTGCCACAAAATGGTATTGTTGGAATTATCGGGCCAAACGGTGCTGGAAAAACAACACTTTTCAAATTGATTACTGACCAACTGAAACCTTTGGCTGGAACATTCGAAGTAGGCGAAACCGTGAAACTTTCTTATGTTGACCAAGAACATAATCAACTTGACCCAAATAAATCAGTATATGAATTAATTTCTGGCGGAAATGACTGGGTAATGCTCGGAAACCGACAAGTAAATGCCCGTGGATATGTGAGTCGATTCAATTTTCAAGGTGGTGACCAAGAGAAAAAAGTAGGTATTTTATCAGGTGGAGAGCGTAATCGTGTACATTTGGCAATGATGCTTAAAGAAGGCGGAAACTTGCTACTTTTAGATGAGCCTACCAATGATTTGGACGTAAATACACTCCGTGCTTTAGAAGAAGGTCTTGAAAATTTTGCAGGTTGTGCAGTAGTTATTTCCCACGACCGTTGGTTCTTGGATAGAATTGCAACGCATATTTTGGCTTTTGAAGGTGATTCGCAAGTGTATTGGTTTGAAGGAAACTTCTCTGAATATGAAGAAAATCGCAAAAAACGTTTGGGAACTGATGTGACACCAAAGCGTATTAAGTATAGAAAATTGCAGTAGAGATAAACAACTTCCCGAAAGTCCTTAACTTTCGGGAAGTTTAGTTTTAGTGTTCAGTGATTTACTTCCTCGCTTCTCTAATAGTACTTTCAAAGTGCTGAGTTATTTCTTTCACTACATTTTCATCTTTTGTTGAGAGCGTAAACGATGGTTAGCTATTTTTATCTTAGTCTTTTGCCTACTAACGTAAAAATTGGCTTAAGCTTTCTTCACCTATGTTCATATACTTGTCATCAATATCGAGTTTATTTAGGCGAAAAGCTTTTTCATTGTTTTTATAATTTTGTTTGACTGCTAAATGCAAAAAAAGCGATTTCGTTTACGTAGCTTTAAACAAGAAACTTTACTTTTGATAAAAAATCTAATATTACATTTTATGAAGATAACATTCCTAACCCTTTTTACTTTTCTAGGCCTTTCTACATTTGCACAGAACATCGTTTCTGAACAAGTATTAAAACACCTTGAAACCATTGATACTAACAGAATTAGAGCTCATGTAGCCTATCTATCAGACGACAAATTAAAAGGACGTCTGCCTGGAAAAGAAGGCTACCAAATGGCAGTTGATTATGTTGTGAAACAATATAAAGAAATGGGACTAAAACCAGCTGGCGAAAATGGCACTTACACGCAAAATGTTGTTTTGCGTAAAACAAAACTCGTGAAAGAAACAGCCAAGTTTACTCTTACACTGCCCAATGGCGAAAAACGAGAACTAACTCTTGGCAATGACTTGTCAATTTACCCACATCCTGAGAAAAAATCCGTGGATTTTAATGCTCCATTAGTATTTGTGGGTTCAGGTTTTGATACTCCACAAATCAATATAAACGATTATAAAGGTTTGAATGTAAAAGGCAAAATAGTGGTGGTTTTACGTAGAATTCCAGATAATTTACCAACAAACGTGAAACTACACTTAGGCTATCCAGCAACTTTACAAGAGTTTGCGGCCAAAAATGGTGCAATCGGGGTATTGGTGTGCAATTATACCAACAGTATGGTACAGTTTAAAGCTGCTGCCAATAATATGGTTACTAATGGTGTTTCGGCATCTGTTACAGCAACTGGTAAACGAACAAGTTCTGCATCGGTTTTAGGTGGTAAAATCATCGTTGCAGGTGGAATTTCTGTTCCTGCTTTGCAAGACCTTATGCGTGCCGAAAACAATATGCTTGATAGTACTTGGCAGCAGCTTGAAAAAGGCAAATATGTGAGTAAAGCTCTCAAAAGCACCATTAGTGGGCACTATGAAAGCACTTTCCATGATGTAATAAGCTATAATGTCATTGCCAAAGCAGAAGGCTCAGATGCTAAACTTAAAAAAGAATTTGTGATTCATTCAGGGCATCTCGACCACCTTGGTGTTGGAAAACCAATCAATGGTGATTCAATTTACAACGGAGCTCACGATAACGCTTCGGGAGTTGCTTGTGCTTTAGAGATTGCCCGAATGTATGCAACTTTGCCACAAAAACCTAAGCGGTCGATTTTGTTTGTGCTTGTTACTGCTGAAGAAATGGGGCTTTTAGGCTCTGGTTATTTTAATGCTTTCCCAACAGTCAAGAGGAAACAAATTGTGGCTGATATAAATACCGATATGCCTACGTTGCTTGCTCCACTAGAATCGGTTGCTCCTTTAGGTGCTGAGCATAGTAGCTTGCAAAAAGCAGTAGAAACGGCAGCCAACATTGCGAAATTGGAAGTTGAACCAGATCCAGACCCAAGCGAAGGAAGGTTTGTACGTAGCGACCAATATAATTTCGTTAAAG
Source organism: Cytophagaceae bacterium (assembly GCA_027486845.1). Lineage (GTDB taxonomy): Bacteria > Bacteroidota > Bacteroidia > Cytophagales > Spirosomataceae > Emticicia. The sequence continues at coordinate 18,147 of JAIXOL010000067.1, read as the reverse complement.
CGGGTATTCCTGCCTTACACATTAAATATGGTTATAGATTTAGTAATCCAAGCTTAAATTTAGCTGAAAAAGTAAAAAAATGGCGTGAGGCACATTATCATAAACCATCTGATGAAATTACGAATGGTTTTGTGTGGGCAGCAGGTAAAACGTATGCTCGTGTAAACTTTTTGGTAAGTTATTTGGTAGCACAAACCCAAGCAAGACCAACATGGAACAAAGGTGATTTTTTTGAAGTCAAGAAGTAATCTTAGTCCACAGTCGATAGTCAACAGTCCACAGTATAGATTGCTGAGTATTGATAAACCAATTAATTCTCAATTCAATATGCCACATCATTGTTATTTAAACGGAGTTATTAGTCCAGTTGAATCTACCAATATTCACATTACAGACCTAGGTCTTTTACGTGGTTACGGCCTATTCGACTATTTCCGTACGTATAATGGCCGTCCATTTCAATGGGATTGGTACTGGGAACGTTTTGAGCGTTCGTCTAAGTTGATGCGTTTACCAAATCCGATTCTGAAAGAAGATGCTTATAAGGTTGTTTTAAGTTTAATTGAGCAATGTGGCTTAGCTGACTGTGGTATTCGTTTTGTATTGACGGGTGGTTATTCAGAAGATAGCATGAAAATGTCGAAACCAAATTTGCTCATTATCAGCGAAGATATTCATCCAATAAAGCCACAAGAATACGAAACAGGCATCAAAGTTATCTCGCATGAATATGTGCGTGACTACCCCGATTTAAAGAGTACCGATTACAAGCATTTGATGATTTTACAAGTTGATATAAAAGAAGCAGGAGCAACAGATGTACTTTTTCATAAAAGAGGCTATATAAGCGAGTTAAGCCGAAGTAATGTTTTTCTCGTAAAAAACAATGTCTTGATTACGCCCAATAGAAAGATTTTGCGAGGAATTACACGAAAAGTCGTTTTAGAATTAGCCAAAGACCATTTAAAGATTGAAGAAAAAAATGTAACATTGAAAGAGTTATTGGAAGCAGATGAGGTTTTTACGACTAGTTCAACCAAAAAAGTATTACCAATCACTCAAATTGATAGTAAAATTATTGCTGACGGAAAAGTTGGTAAAACAACCAAGTTTCTATTAGATTTAATAAATGAGAAAGTCAAGAATTGGTAAATCCTTGGTATTGGGTAATAAAAAAACCTTGTTCAAATGAACAAGGTTTTTTTATATAACTTAAGAAAGATTATTTCTTAGTTGTATCAGCAGCAGCTGTAGTATCAGTTGAAGCAGTTGTGTCAACAACAGCAGTTGCAACTGAATCAGAAGTTACTGCAGTTGAATCAGTTGCAGTTTCAGTTTTAGAAGTACAAGCAGCTAAAGAAGCTACACCAGCTACGAATAAGATTGCGATTACTTTTTTCATTGTATTTGTTTGCGGTTTTTTAAGGTTTGATTTTAAACGCATTGCAAATTTAAGACAATTTTAAGATATGATGCAAGTTTTTCTTAAAAAATATTTAAAATTTTCTTAAATTCTTTTTAAGAAAATAGCTTTTCTTGCTTTTGTACAATTTTAGCGACTAGAACGAGCCTTAATTTTATCATAAACGCCTGTGCTTCTGAAAGTAAGGAACTTATGACCATAAAAATTGGCCATAAAACTGAACCCCATACCTACAATATGCGAAAAAGTTTCTCGAAGTGTCAATGAGAAATCAGTAAAGTATATATTAGAGACATAATCGAGGGTTAAAGATGATAGTCCTAATTGTATTCCCAATGCTATGGTAGCTATAAAAAAAAATTTTATAGATTCTCGCTTAGTATTTCCCGACTCTTTTGCAGAGAATGCAAAGACTTTCTGTGGTATGAAAGTGATTATTGTAGCAGTCATGTATCCTGCAAAAACACTCCACTGAAATGCGGGTTTGTCAGCCAAGCCAAAACCTAAAAATAGTGGTTTGTATAATATTCGTGTAAAAAAGTTCGTTCCCGCTCCTAAAACAGCGGTAAGAAAGAATGTTACAAATGACCTTAATTCTTTATTCTTTATTTTATCAAGTAATTTCACAAATAGTTTTAGTCCAGTAAAATTAAAAATATACTTTATAGGTCAGTGATTGCGGTTTCGCAAATCAAAGCAATTCACGTATCAAGTCAGGGAACAAACCGAGCAAAATTGAGCCTGCGGTAGTCAATCCAAGAATTATTTTATAAAATGCACTTAATCGAATATTTTCTCCTTCACCTTCTTTCATGTATGCTGCAATAATCGGCTTGAAGTAGTAATAAATACCAACCGCCGACATCATGATTGCAATCACAAGTACCCAAATATGTCCACGTGAGGCTGCATCAGTAAATACATAGAATTTACCCCAAAAACCAGCCGTCAGCGGAATACCAGCCAATGATAACATTGAAATTGCCAAAACTACTGCTAAGAAAGGACTTTTTTTGGATAAACCATTCAAAACTGCAATATTTTCATTTGGGCGACCATCAACTAAGCGGTCTTTCGATACAATCATCAACACACCAAATGCACTAATAGTTGCTAAAGCGTAAGCCAATGAATAGAATACGATAGAATCACCTGATTTATTGTTCAAACCCACAACTGCCAACAACATATATCCTGCGTGAGAGATGCTTGAAAAGGCCAACATACGCTTAAAACTCTGCTGTGCAATGGCAGTAATGTTACTGATAAATAAGCTAAGTATAGCCATTGTTACGATCATCACCCACCAAAAATTATACATTGGCGAGAAAGATACTTCAAGAATACGGTAAATTGCAGCAAAACCAGCAGTTTTTACAACTGTTGACATGAAAGTTGTAAAAATAGTTGGAGCCCCTTCATATACGTCTGGAGTCCAAAAGTGGAAGGGAGCTGCCGAAACTTTGAATAATAAACCAATTAATAAAAATGTAACACCGACATATAAAAATACAGGACGAACATCGGTAACAGGTTGTAACAATAATATGCGAGCATCAGAAATATTAAAAGTATAATTAGCTCCGTAAAGCATTGCCATACCAAAAAGCATAATACCAGTCGCAAACGAACCCATTAAGAAATATTTTAGAGCAGCTTCATTGCCTCTAATATTACGTTTATCACTTCCTGTAAGAATATACATCGACACAGAAAGAATTTCCACACCTACAAACAACATGATGAGGTTTTGGAAATTGGTCATCATGATTGCCCCTACCAACGAAAACTGCAAAATTGCAAAATACTCAGCAGGTTGAGCGTGTTCATCATCAAGGAAGCCTTTCGATAATGCCATCACCAAAAATGCTGAAAGCAAAATGATTGAGCTGAATATGATTGAAAGATTAGTGGCTTCGAGCATATCGTAGAAATATAATCCTGGGGCATTCCAATCAATAAAATTTGAAAGAAAGGCAATCGCCACAAAAAGCAAAGAAGCTGGTAAAAGTATTTTCTTTGATTTTAGAAAACCTAAAAACAAGGTAACAAGTCCAGTAACAGAGAGTACGAGTATTGGATACATATTTTATTTGATAAACCCCCAGCCCCTTTAGGGGAGGAATTGAGTTTTATAATATTTCTATTTTTTGATAAAATTCAATGTCTTTAAAACATCAAAAAACTATCGACCGAGATTACTTCATCATCTGTAAAATACTATTTACAGCAGGCTCGGTGATTTTTAAGAAAACATTAGGAAAAAGGCCCATAATTAAAACTACAGCTGCAATTGGCAATAAAACTGCCACTTCGCTACCACTTACATCTTTAAATTTAGCTGTGATGTCATTACTTTCGCCAAACATTGAGCGTTGCATCAATCGAAGCATATAAACGGCTCCCAAAATGATTGTAAGACCAGCCAAGCCACCTAACCATACATTTTTATCATAAAGACCTTTGAGCAATAAAAACTCTCCAACGAAACCATTTGTAAGCGGTAAAGCAACACTTCCCAACATAATAATCATGAAGTAGATACTCAAAGCAGGTGTTTTTTGAGTAATCCCACCCAAAGCAGTCAAATCACGAGTTCCTGTGCGATCGTAGATGATTTTTACAATAAAGAATAAACCAACTGCATTCACACCATGAGCAACCATTTGAAGCAATGCTCCTTGAATACCGTTGATGTTTCCCGACAATACGCCCGCTGCCATCAAGCCCATGTGAGCAAATGATGAATAAGCAATCAGGCGTTTGATATTGTTTTGCTGAATAGCAATGATAGATCCGTAGATTAAACCAATGATTGAAAGAACCATTCCGAATTGTCCCCAATTTGATACGCCCACAGGTGCTAAAGGAAGCATGATACGAATCAGACCGTAAACTCCCATTTTTGAAAGTAAACCTGAAAGCAACATCGTTGCTGGTGTTGGCGATTCTGAATACGCATCTGGCTGCCAAGTGTGGAACGGAAGCACTGGCATTTTGATAGCAAATGCAATGAAAAATGCCCAGAATAAAAGATTTTGTGCATTTGGTGAAAGCAATTTCGCTGTTATTGCCAATTGGTCAATTTCAGCACTTGCTCCTTTCATGTACAAATAAACAAGAGCAACTAACATAAACAAACTTCCAAAGATAGTGTAAACAAACATCTTGAAAGTGATTCGTGGTGCATCTTTTCCTCCCCAAAGAGCGGCAATAAAGTAAACAGGAATCAAAGCTGCCTCGTAGAAGAAATAGAACAAGAAAATATCGCGAGCCATAAATACGCCCATCAAGGCTGTTTCAGCCAAAAGAATGAGTGCGTAGAATGAAGCGTGATTTTTGTAAGTATGCTTAAATGTTGAAGTAATGATAAGTGGTACTAAGAATGCCGTAAGCAATACCAATAAAAGACTGATACCATCAATAGATATATGAAAATTGATGTTTAGATCTTTCATCCAACTGTATTTTACTCCAATAGTTGATTGAGGACTGAAGGTCGTAAAAGCATAAATAGCAACAGCAAGCGTAGCCAAAGATGCTACAAGGGCTGTGTTTTTTGATGAACTTCCGCTACTTCCTTTCAATAAAAATAGTACGAGACTACCAATGAGTGGTATAAGTATGAGTGTTAGTGCCAACATTCGAAATTAATTTTATTATTATTACTTAACCGTAATTTTTATGAATATAAATATGTCAGGATTCGACCTAAGTTTTATTTTTTGCCAACAAAAGCCAATATACTTTCCAAAACTTGGTATCCAAGATTAATTCCCAAGATTACGGCAATGCCGATAACCATGGCAAATAAATAGAATCCTGTTCCACCTGCTTGTAATTTTCGAGCAATTCCGCTGAATGTATTTACAAAACCTCCAATGCCATTTACTGCACCATCGAATCCTTTTGGCTCGATAATATTAGCAAATACATTCGATAAACGTTTTACTGGGTTTACGAAAATTCCCCAATAAGCCTCGTCAATATAGTATTTGTTGTAAATAGTTTTTTGTAAGCCCGTAATTTCTGAATCTTCGGCAGGAACATTTTTACTTCCACCAAATTTAGAATAAGCATAAACGATAGAAACGACTGCTGCCACAACCGATATACCCATCAACATCCATTCTGTTGAGTGGTCGATTGGTGTGCCGCCAAACTTAGGATTTACAGCTTTCGAACCTTCGTATAATGGATTCATAAACTCGGCAAGTGCATGAGGGAAGTGAAAAATTTCGGGCATTCCGATAAAACCACCTACGATTGAAAATCCTGCAAGCACCATCAAAGGAAGTGTCATGCTAAATGGCGACTCGTGTAAGTGATGCTCTTGCTCGTGCGTACCTCTGAAGCTACCTGTGAAAGTCAAGAAATACAGACGGAACATATAAAAAGCCGTCATCATCGAACCAGCTACTGCCAAAACCCACATGATTTTGTTATGTTCGTAAACGTGTGCTAAGATTTCATCTTTTGAGAAAAAACCTGCAAATGGAGGAATACCAGAGATGGCAATAGTACCGATAAGGAATGTAATGGCTGTAATTTTGATTTTACCGCCTAGTCCACCCATGCGACGAATGTCTTGCTCGCCACTCATTGCGTGGATAACGCTACCAGCACCTAAGAATAACAATGCTTTGAAGAATGCATGAGTTACGACATGGAAGAAGCCCGACGTATAAGCCGAAACGCCCATTGCCATAAACATATAACCCAACTGACTTACGGTTGAGTAAGCCAATACTTTTTTAATATCATTTTGGAAAATACCAATTGTTGCGGCAAAAAGTGCAGTTGCTACACCAACCCATGCTACAACTTCGAGTGTTCCTGGTGCAAGTGTGTAGAGGATATTTGAGCGAACAATCATGTAAAGACCAGAAGTTACCATTGTAGCCGCGTGAATCAAGGCCGAAACTGGCGTTGGGCCTGCCATCGCATCTGGTAACCAAGTGTAAAGTGGAATCTGAGCCGATTTACCCATTGCTCCGATAAACAAGAAGGCTGTAATGGCTACGATTGTTGCATCGCCAACCGTTAAAACTTTCGCTTTATCGAAAACTTGAAGGTATTCGACTGTACCAAATTGATTGATAATCAAGAAAATGCCAATCAAAAAGCCCAAATCACCAACACGATTCATGATAAACGCTTTGCGAGCGGCATTGCCGTATTCAAAGTTTTTGTTCCAGAAACCAATCAATAGATATGAACAAAGACCTACACCTTCCCAACCGATAAACATCACGATGTAGTTTGAACCCATCACGAGCAACAACATCGAAAATAAAAATAGGTTCAAGAATGCGAAGAATTTACCAAAACCTTCGTCGTCATGCATGTAGCCCATCGAATATACGTGAATGAGCGTACCCACACCAGTCACGACGAAGAGCATCAAGATAGAAAGTTGGTCAATTTGGAAAGAGAAATTGATATTGAGCGTTCCGACCGTAATCCAATCAAAAATACTAATGATGATTGGTTGTTGACCTCCTGCAATAAATGCTTGATAAGCTGAAAAAGCTCCAACAAAAGAAAGAAGAGCCGCTCCTGTGCCAATCCAACCTGCCAGACCTATAGAAATCTTACGAAAACCAAGCCCATTGATTAAAAATCCGATGAGTGGAAATAAAGGTATAAGTTTTATTAATAACATATATTACAAATTATATTTTCAATGACTAATGATTAATGAAGTATTAAAAACGAATAGTTGCGTTTTTCATTTCATTGAATCTTACCACTTTAATTTATCTAAAAGACTCACGTCAATTGAGCGAATATTACGGTAAATCATTACGATGATGGCGAGTCCGACGGCCACTTCGGCAGCGGCTACGGCCATAATAAAGAATACAAAGACTTGTCCTGCTGGGTCTGAACGATACGATGAAAATGCAACCAAAAGTAGGTTTACGGCATTGAGCATTAATTCGACAGACATAAAGATAATAATGGCATTTCGGCGAATAAGTACACCCACGATGCCAATGATAAACAAGATACTTGCTAATAATACATAATTTATTAGAGGTATCTGAAAAATGTCAGGTATTTGGCTTTGCATTTTTTTGTTAATTAATAGTTTAATTCATTCAAAATACGCTGTAATCTGGCGTGTATCTAAGAATATTTTCGCAAAAATAAACAATATTCGTTTTTGTAGTGTGCTTTTTAAGAAAATTGTTGAATATGCCATGATATTCAGACTCTTATCTACTTATCAAGCATCATTTTAAGCTTTATCTCAGTTAATTTACGTTTGGTATCGAGTGGAAAATCACCGTTTATCATCCAATCGTAATATTGCGGCTCGTTTTTTAGTATTTGTTTTACAGGCTTTCCACTATGTTTACCAAAATTAAATACAATCTCACCGTTTTTATTTAGCGTCATACGTTGAGCAAAATCAACAATATTGGCTGAAGTAAGCAGATGCAATACATCCATGTCATTTTTTACTGGTTCGTATTCTTCCCCTTTTTCGTTTTTAATTTTTACTCCTTCATATCGTTCTACTTGCGAACAAAGGACTTCGAGCGTAGCTAATGTATCGACTTCAGCACTATGTGCATTTTCGAGGCTTTTATTACAGAAAAATTTATAAGCGGCCGAAAGCGTACGAGGTTCCATTAAGTGGAAAATACGTTGGGCATCAATCAATTTGCGGTTTTTAATATCGAAATCTACATCCATTCTCAAGAACTCCTCTACTAACATCGGTACATCGAAGCGGTTGCTGTTAAAACCAGCCAAATCGCAACCTTCCAAAAACTGAGCAAGAGCCTTGCCAATTTGCTTGAAGGTAGGAGCATCTTTTACGTCTTCGTCATAAATTCCATGGATAAGACTCGTTTCGAGTGGAATCGGAATGCCAGGGTTGATGAGCTTAGTTTTTACTTCTACCGTGCCGTCAAGTTTTGCTTTAGCGATACATAGTTCTACGATTTTATCTTTGGCTACATTTACCCCCGTAGTTTCGAGGTCTATTACTGCTAAGGGTTTACGTAATTTGAGCGAATGAGTAAGCATTTGGGCTATTTTTAATTCAAGGTGCAAAGTTATGAATTAAAAAATAATAATTGCCGAAATCAAAGGATTAGATTGTGTGTTGATTTCCCAAAGGACAAATTTTGGATTGGTTGAGACTTATGTATAAACTATCTAAAATTTAAATTATATTACAAGTCTCTCAAACTATGAAGCCAACCCTTGATTTATGGTGTGGTACGAAATTTGAAAAAATATTACGTTTTGAAGAATTCAAATAACCCATACATAACTTGCATGGGTTATCTTGATAGCAATTATAATTCATTCAAACACTCAAAAACCATTCTATAAAAATCGGGATGCGATTGCCAAGTTTGGCCAGAAACATATTTCCCGTCTCTTACGGCTTCGTCTTTGCCCACAAAATTTCCTCCACAAACTTCTACTTCAAATCTAACATTTTCGTAGCACGTAACGGTTTTATTTTTAACCAAACCGGCAGCTGTAAGAATCTGAATCCCGTGACAAATCGAGAAAACAAATTTATCAGCCTTATCAAATTCTCTTACAATTTCAATTACTTTATTGTTGTGTCGCAAAAATTCGGGAGCTCTTCCACCTAAAATCAGTACGGCAATGTAATCCTCAACTTTTATATTATCAAAAGCAATATTCGACTCGACAATATAGCCTGGTTTTTCAATATAAGTATCCCAGCCTGGTTCAAAATCATGAATAACCAAATTAAGTCTTTTTACGCTCGGTGCAGCAATAACCGCCTCATATCCAGCTTCTTCAAAGCGATGTTTGCCATATAAACATTCGTAACCTTCACCAGCATCGCCAGTGATAATCAATATTTTCTGTTTCATTATATAAAATATGGTTGAATTAAAAACAAATATAAAAATATTCTGCTGTTAGAGTGCTCTTTTTAAGATAAGTCTTTTGTGACTTTCTGGTGTAATATTGCAAAAAAAGACAAGGCAAAAACTTCTTAACGGTCAAAACAAGAGGATTTTTCAACAAATCTGACTAAAATTCGTTATATTTGATTTTTCAGAAAAAAAATATAAAATGAGAAAAATAACACTCTTCGGAAAAAAGAGTTTTGAAGGAAAGAGATTTAAGTCTGTAGGTCCAAACGAACTTAATGCTTCTGACAAGAATAGCATCAGAAATAATATCAATCAGTTGACCAAACAACAATTGGCCATCAAAATTGGAAAGCCTATTGTAATTATTGAGAAATTTATAAAAAAGGAGAAATTAACCTCTACCCTTGAGACACCGAAAGTAATTGATTCACCTCAACCAGATATTCCTGTCAAGAAACTCACAAGTAAACCCAATATAACGGTGTCGGCGATAGAATCTAAATAAAGAAATAAAGTAACATTACAGCCAAAAAAAATTGGATTTATTCTGAAACACTAAAAACATTATAGTGTTCTCGAAATGGCCAAAATGTTGAATTTATCAATTACCTCAGTTAGGTATTAATATTTGCATATAAAGGCCATTAAGCCCGCAAAAGCTATACCAACATCGATTCTGGAACGACAAAGGTTTATTAAAGAAAATCATAAGAATTATACTGTAAAAGAGTTTGCCGAAAAGCTAAATTGTAGCGGAGACGTTATCAGAATCGCACTTCATAAATTAAAAATTAAAGCACTCAGGATTCCTCTGAGCCAAGAAACACCTTCTGAAGTAATTAAATTTTTGGAAGTCAATTATCGCACGATGACCGCCAAAGAACTGAGCAATAATTTGGGAACGCACAGTTGGACGCAAGTAAGGCATCTATGTGAGAAACATGGTTTTTTTAAGAACTCATGAAGAAACAACGGCAATTAGACTTCGATGGAATAGAAGTGAGTTTACAGTCATCGAACAGAAATACATTCTCAAAAGTCATGGAAATATCTCAATGTTAGAAATTGCACAGAACCTCAAACGAACTCGCTCTTCGGTCATAAAGTTTGTGGAAAGAGAGGGTTTAAAAATCACCAAAGAACAGCACAATGCACTAAACAAGAAGAACTTTGAAAAAGCTCGAATGAAATTTCAAGAAAAAACTTCCTCTTCAGAATAGTTTTTAAAAAATCAATCAAAATTCATCTGTTTTATCAAAATATTATAGAAATTGAATTCATATTCAACCTTAACCAAATATTATAGACAATCAGATGGAAATCCTTGAGTTTTTGTACCAAGAAATAATAAGTTTCTTGGGCTTACACCGTACTTTAGAGATACTAAAATCAGGCGATTTTAGCACATTCCTCACCTTCGATGGCATCATTACAGCCATTGGCCCAATTTTGCCAATACTGCTCGTTATTGAACTTATCAGTGGTGTTATCCAAAAAAACTCACATACCAAAGTCTATAAAATGACTTTCCTCATTTACATTCTCAACCGTTTTATTAGTCGCTTTCTTTCAATCGGAGCTATTTCGTTTCTGATTGCTTCGCTTAAGCCTTATGCTCCCTTCCAAACCACTTTTACTTGGTATTGGCTCATTTATGGCTATATCGTTTGGGAATTTTCGCATTTTATATATCATTTCTTGGGACATAAAGTTCGTTTATTTTGGTGTCTGCATTCAACCCATCACACACCCGAAAACATGAATCTTTCGGTTTCGCACGCTCATTTCTTCCTCGAAGGCCCTTATGCTGATATCATCCGTGGATCAATTTGTATCATTTTGGGTATTCATCCTGCACTTTTGTTTTTCATTATGTTTATTGACGGCACATACGGAATGTTTATTCACGTAGGTGAAAACCTGATGAAAAATGGCAAAATGGGCTTCTTGAATCATATTATTCTCACGCCATCGCACCACCGAGTGCATCACGCCCGAAATCCACTTTATATGGATACTAATTTTTGTAATTTACTCAATATTTGGGATAAAATTTTCGGTACCTATCAACTCGAAAAAGATGAATTAAAACTCGAATATGGCATCACTAGACCAATGGATTCGGGAAATCTTTGGGATGTTTATTTTGGTGAATTTATCGCACTTTTCAGGGATATTTGGGCAGCTCCTACGCTTAAAGATAAAGTTTTATATATTTTTATGCCTCCTGGTTGGCATCATTTGGGCGACCACAAAACTGCAACCGTGGTCAGAAACGAATATTTGGCAAGCAATAAAAATTAATCTATTACTTTTACACGCTAATCAATAATTAAAATTTAACACTAATGAAAAAGCTTCTGATGTCGGCACTTTTATGTGTGGGGCTACTCTCGGCCAATGCACAAATAAAAGCAGAAGACGTAAAAACATTCACACTTAAAAATGGCATGAAATTTTTAGTGATTGAAGACAGTTCCATTCCCAACGCCAATATGTACTTGTTTTATCGAGTCGGCAGTCGAAACGAATACCAAGGTATTACAGGGCTTTCGCACTTTTTTGAACACATGATGTTCAACGGTGCAAAAAAATATGGCCCAAAAATGTTTGACCGCACCATGGAATTTAATGGTGGAGCAAACAACGCTTACACCACTGAAAATGTAACGGTTTACACCAATTGGTTTCCCTCATCAGCCACTGAAGTAATTTTCGATTTGGAAGGTGACCGCATCGCAACGCTTAATATCGACCCGAAAATGGTTGAAAGTGAAAGAGGCGTAGTATTAAGCGAACGCAGCACTGGGCTTGAAAACTCAAAGTGGAGATTGCTTTCAGAGACCGTTCAAGGCACGGCTTTTCAAGAACACCCGTATCATTGGCCAGTAATTGGCTATGAAGACGACATGAAAAACTGGAAACAATCAGATTTGGAGCGATATTTCAAAACTTACTACGCCCCTAACAACTGCGTAACTGTAATTGCTGGAAATATAACATTTGATGAAGTAAAACGCTTGGCCGAAAAATACATCGAGCCAATTCCTGCCCAGCCCGAGCCACCAAAAGTAATGATTGTTGAGCCTCCACAAACTGGTGAACGCCGCGTTTGGGTTCAAAAAGATGTTTCTTCCCCTTCGTTGATGATTGCCTATAAAGTTCCTGAATCGAAAAACGAAGATTATTATGCACTTACAATTTTGAGTGATATTCTCAGTAGTGGTAATTCTTCTCGTTTGTATAGTTCGCTGGTTGATAAAAAACAACTTGCAACCCAAGTTTTCACTAATTTTGGCGAAAGTTTCGACCCAACTTTGTTTGGTATTTATGCAACTTCCGCTGCTAAAATCAACGAAAATGATTTAGAAAAGGCCATTTATGAAGAAATTGAAAAGATTAAAACTGAAGGCATTACTGAAAAAGAATTACAGAAAATAAAGAATCAGAAATTGATGGAATTTTATGGACAAATCGAAACCATCAATGGAAAATCAAATAATATCGGCACTTATGAGGTTTTCTTTGGCGACTATAAAAAAATGTTTGATGCACCAGCTGCTTTCAATAAAGTCACAGTCAATGACATTAAAAATGTCGCAAAAAAATATTTCAAGAAAACCACTCGAACAGTCGGTATTCTGAAAGCAAATACTGAAGAATAGAAATTATCTTAAATCTAAGATAAGAATTTTCAAATCTCTTGTCTTTTGTCTCAAATCTCTTGTCTAAATCATGTCTAAATATATCAAAATATTCTTTAATGCGACTTTGGCGATATGCTTAAGTAGCAGTATAATTTTTGCACAAAATTATCAATTACCCAAATACCAAAAATTCAAATTAGCCAATGGCCTGACTGTCTATTTAATGGAACAGAAAGAAGTTCCAGTTATCAATGTTTCGGTAGTTTTGCCTGCGGGAGCAATCTACGACGGAACAAAAGCAGGATTGGCATCTTTGACTGCAACTGCACTTAAACATGGCACAAAAAGCTATACCAAAACTCAACTCGACGAAGAACTAGATTTTATCGGAGCTTACGTAAATACCTATGCTTCAAAAGAATCGGCAAGTTTATCTGCAAAATTTGCGACCAAGGATAAGGAAAAAGTGTTGAGTATCATCAAAGAGGTTTTACTTGAACCAACATTCGATAATACCGAATTTGAGAAAGAAAAGAAACGTTTACTGACGAATCTCGACCAACAGAAAGAAAGTCCACGCTCAGTTTTGCCTGCATATTTCGATAAATTTATGTACGGCAATCATGTATATGGAAATATTATTCAAGGAAAAAAATCGACGGTTAGTCCGCTAATGGTTGAAGACGTAAAAACTTTTTACAAAGAAAATTACCTACCCGAAACATCAGCTATTGCAGTAGTTGGCGATTTCAATAGTGCAGAAATGAAAAACACGCTTACATCTTTACTGGGTTCTTGGAAAAAAGGCACAAAAGCACAAGAAAATTTGGCAAATAAGCCGATTTTAAAGCCAACTGGAAACCGTGTTTTGCTTATCAATAAAGATGATGCCCGTGAAACAACTTTTAATATCGGTGCGGCAGGAATTAGCAGAAATAATCCAGATTTTGTTGCAATTGATGTTGTAAACACGCTTTTTGGCGGTAGATTTACTTCGATGCTCAACGATGAGCTTCGCGTAAATACTGGGCTTACTTACGGAGCGAATAGCCGTTACAGTCCATTGAAAACTGGTGGAACCTTCGCCATTTCAACTTTTACGGCCAATAAAACTACCGAAGCCGCTATTGATAAAGCATTAGAAGTATTAGATAAACTTCACAAAAATGGTATCGACGAAAACTCTTTGGCTTCAGCCAAAAACTATGTAAAAGGACAATTCCCTCCACTGTACGAAACGGCTGGACAATTATCAGGCTTACTTACACAAATGTTTTGGTATAATTTTGATGAGTCTTTCATCAATAATTTCGAGAAAAACGTTGATGGACTTACGCTTGAAAAAGCCAAATCAATCATTGACACTTATTTCCCGAAAGATAAATTGCAGTTTGTATTGGTGGGAAAATCGGCAGAAATTAAGAAAATTGCAGAGAAATACGGCCCAATAACCGAAGTACAGATTAAAGAAGAAATTAAGGATTAAAAAAAAAGGTTGCCTTCGACTTCGCTCAGGCAACCTTTTTAACTATTTTTAGTTATTTCGACCTTATCCAATAATTTTGGTCATTGAGCGAATCGGACTGCCGAACCAGTCGAAATGACCAAAATTATATATTATTTCTAATTCCCTCCAAAATCTCTGCTCCACCATCGTTCAAAACTTGTAATGCTAAAGTTTCGCCTAACTGTTCAGCCTCTGTTGCAGACTTAGAATCATTTTTTTTCACAATCGTTTTTCCATCAAGGCTAATGATTCCACAAATCATATTTAAAGCCAGTACCCCATTCTTTTCCTCTGCCACACACCACCCAAATGATGGAATCGAACAACCTCCTTGCAACTTACGCAAATAAGCTCTTTCAGCAATTAAACACTTTTCTGTAACATCATCATTAATCAAGTTACGAATAGCCTTACGTTTTTTATCTGATAAACCCTTAGAGGCTTCAATAGCTACACAACCTTGTCCAACTGGTGGGGTAAATTCATTTGTTGGCAGTTCTTGGGCTATCATTTCGTGGTATCCCATTCGATGCACACCTGCATAAGCTAATAAAAGTGCATCACATTGTCCTTCTTCGAGTTTACGCAAACGAGTCTGCAAATTTCCACGCATATCCACAATTTTTATGTGTGGATAATAATGTCGAAGCATCGCCACTCGGCGAGTAGAAGAAGTCCCTACCACAAAACCTTCGCCACTACCAAGCGATAAATTTTTATTGAAACTCACCAAAACATCTGCGATTTTCTCACGCTCAGTAAAGGCAATTAATTCTAAATCATCGGCCAATTCCGACTGCAAATCTTTGGCAGAATGAACCGCAATATCAATTTCACCCGAACGCAATTCGTCTTCCAATTCTTCCGTAAATACCCCTTTACTTCCAATTTTCGATAAGGCTCTGTCAAGAATCTTATCGCCCTTTGTTTCAATAATTAAGATTTCGGTTTCAATACCATCGGCTTTAAGTTTTTCTTCGACATAATAAGCCTGCCAAAGGGCCAATTTACTACCACGTGTACCTATTTTTATTTTCATATTTATCTGTGGGGCGAACAACCTATTCGCCTGTAATATTTTTCACTTTAAAAATACTTACAAAATTCTAGCAAACTCAGTCTAAACCAATCACTAATTTCCCAGTAACAAATCCCCATCACTTCACTCACCGCATCAATCGAGCTATAGCCAAAGAAATATCCAAGAAAATCATCTTAGCTCTCCCATTTCTTTCGATATGATAATGAGATTCACCCAAAAGATTAGTAATAGATTCTAAATTGCCGATATTCAATGCATTAGAAAACTTCTGAACAAAAACTAACTCATCACCTTCAAGTCGAATTAAATTTTCTCCGCCATTACAATATAAGAAAATCTCTCTAAATATACTCAAGCTATATTCAAGCATAGCTTTCTGATATTCTTTTCCTTTGGCATCATATTCATCAGCCATTGGCACTAATTTTAGAATATTTAAAGCATAACACATTCGCATCCAAGTGGCAAACCAAGAATGTTGATTATCATCAGCCTTGTGGGCAATTTCTAAAGCATGGTTTAAATTTCCATCTGAAAGATATGCAACTTGTTTTGCTCTTTCGAGGCCAATATCTTGTTTTTGAGTAAGATAACTCATAATTTCGTCTGCCGTAAAACTCCGAACAGCAATTCGTTGTGTACGAGAAATAATAGTTGTGAGTAACTTATCCGAACTATTTGCCACCAACAGAAAAAGAGTTTGTTCGGGTGGTTCTTCTAAAACCTTCAAAAGAGCATTTCCCGCCGCAATATTGAGCATTTCGGCTTGCCAAATAATGACAATTTTGTAGCCACCTTCGTAAGATTTCAAAGAAAGTTTCTTAATCAACTGACGAGATTCTTCGGCAGGAATATTTCCTTGTTTAATAGCAATATGTTCGAGCCAATCGGAAAGTGTTCCGTAGGGCATATCTTTTACAAAAGTACGCCATTGAGTCATAAAATTTTCAGAAATCACCGATTTTCCACCAGCCGTTGGGAAAATATAATTGACATCTGGATGAGCCAATTTACTCATTTTATTGCAGTTCGGGCAACCTCCGCAGGCATCATCTGACTGCTTGTTTTCACAATTAATATAGGTAGCATACGCCAAAGCCAAAGCCAAATTGGCACTACCTTCTGCTCCATGAAAAAGCTGTGCATGTGCAACGTGGTTATTATTAACAGCTTGAATTAACGACTGTTTTACGTCGTCTAAACCTATAATTTCTCGAAAAAGCATTCGTTAAAAAGATTTCCTTATAAATACACTTTCATTTTTTAAAATCATGCAAATGCTGCAAAATCGCAATATCTTTATCGGTCAATTGCTTATCTCTACGAGCCATTGTTGCCCTAATTACATCCAAAGCCTTTTCAAAACGATAGTCAACATATTCAGTATCAGCACCTCCCCACATAAACGACGGAATGTGTTTGTCTTGAAAACCTGCTCCGAAAATATTCGAGCAAACTCCAACGACCGTACCCGTATTAAACATTGTGCTTATTCCCGCCTTTGTATAATCTCCCATAAATAAACCACAGAATAATTCACCTGTTTTTTCGAGTTTATCAGTGGCATAATTATACAATTTCACTTCAGAATAATCATTTTTAAGGTTAGAATTATTGCAATTTGCACCCAAATTACACCATTCGCCAATCACCGAGGCCCCTAAAAATCCATCATGAGCTTTGTTTGAATAACCAAAGATAACCGAACTACCAACTTCCCCACCTGCTTTTGAGTACGGCCCAAGCGTTGTATTTGGTCTGATTTTACTTCCCCAAACCACCACACTCCCTTCATCAATAGAAACTGGCCCAATTACAATTGAGCCTTCCTGAATCGTAGCATTTTTACCTATATAAATCGGGCCTTGTTCGGCGTTCAAAATGACTGATTTGATGTTTGCACCCTCTTCAACAAAAATATTCTGAGCACCATAAACACGAGTAAAAGGGTCAGTAATTTCTTGTGATTTTCGGTCAGCGGTAATTAATTTAAAATCTGCCTTTATTTGGTCGCCATTTTCCAAGAAAATATGCGGTAATTGAGTAATAATAATTACCTCTCCATCAAACTTTTTTTGCGTAAAAGGCTGAAAATCAATTGGGAACGACAGTTTTTCGGTAGTTCTAATCGCCAATACATTGTTACTATCATCGACCAAACATTCACCAACTGTCAATTTATCAATTTCTACAATCAAATTTTCATTTGGACAAACCGCCCCATTGATGTAAGTATTTATCGAACTCTCAGCTGAAATTTCCTCTAAATATCGTTTTGAAAGGCACGTGATTTTTGTCTTAAACCTAAGTGCCCATTTATCTCTAATCGTCAAGATTCCGCAACGAATATCTGCAACTGGACGAGTAAAAGTAAAAGGTTTTAATTGATTTCTGATTAATTCATCATCAAAAAGTATATACCCCATATAAATCAATCCGATGTCTCGGCTTTTTGTTAAGTAGGTCGTAAATTTAAGAAAAATTACCTAGGAATATTATGAATATATCTAGTGGCTGAATTATTTTGAATTGGTCTAAACGCAAAAACGGCAATCCTTTTGAGATTGCCGTTTTACTAATAAAATTCTGGCGTCTACCTACTCTCCCGAGTTTGAACTCAGTACCATCGGCGGTGCGGGGCTTAACTT
>JAIXOL010000028.1 GCA_027486845.1 Cytophagaceae bacterium | reverse complement strand
TATAATGTACCCCAAAATTTAGACAGGCAAGATAATTGAATAATCACTCTGTCTAAACAAACAAAACAATGGGTAAAAACAAACGCAGGAATTTTAGTTCGGAGTTCAAAGCAAAGGTAGCCATCGAAGCTATCAAGGAGAAACAAACACTTTCAGAATTGGCAACAAAATATGAGCTTCACCCCACTCAAATTAGTGAATGGAAAAAATCATTTTTGGCAGGAGCAAGTTTGGTATTTGAGCAAGATACAGAGAGTAAGAAAGAAAAATCAGAAGATACATCGGTCTTATATGAGCAAATAGGGCGATTGCAAATGGACATAGCTTTCTTAAAAAAAAAGTTATAGCCAAGCCATCATCAGAACGTATAAAACTTGTAGAGAAGTCAAATCAAGAACTGAGTATCAGTCATCAATGCGATTTATTAGGTTTATGCCGTTCACGGCTCTATTACAAACCAGTAGGTCAAGAAAGCGAAGGCAATCTAATTCTGATGACGGAATTGGATAAACAATATCTCAAAACGCCCTTCTATGGAATCCGTCGGATGACGGCACATTTGAGAAGTTTGGGCTATTCTGTCAATCATAAGCGTGTACAGAGATTGATGCGAAAAATGGGTCTGGAAGCAGTTTATCGCAAGCCTAATACCTCTTTACCCAATAAAGAGCATACAATTTACCCATATTTGCTCAAAGGCTTGAAGATTACACGACCGAATCAGGTATGGGCAACCGACATTACCTATATTCCGATGGCAAAGGGATTTATGTATTTAATTGCGATTGTAGATTTATTTTCAAGAAAGGTTTTGACTTGGTCTGTCAGTAATACAATGGAGTCAGAATGGTGTGCCGAAGTTCTAAAAGCAGCCATTAAAGAGTTTGGTAAACCCGATATTTTCAACACTGACCAAGGCTCGCAGTTTACAGCAAATATCTTTACCCAAGTCCTAAAAGACAACCAAGTACAGATTTCTATGGATGGTAAAGGAAGAGCTATTGATAATATTTTTGTGGAAAGGATTTGGAAAAGTGTTAAATATGAAGATATTTACCTAAAATCTTACCAGAATGGTGTAGAGTTGCAAAAAGGTTTAGAAAAATACTTCGATTTTTATAATCGAGAGCGTTTTCACCAAAGTTTAAGCTATCAAACACCTGATAAGGTTTATTTGCAAGTAGCATAACTTATCCACTTTTCCACACTTATTAACAAAAGAAAAAAAGAAGCAAAAAAAGAAAATTTTACAACAACAATAGTAAAAAGACTGTCTAAACTATTGGGTACACCGTAGAAGTATGATTGCAAGTAACATAATAAATATAGTTAAATTTTAAAATTGATTTTGTCGTTTTGTGATATTTTAATTCCCCCGAATTCGAGGGAATTAGGGTCTTTTTATTTTGTATTAGCTTTTTGTAAAAGAGTAAAATCCCTCAAAACTTAAATCTTCATCTATACTTTCCCAATGTATGCCAAAAGGAGAAAGCGTAAAATTATTTCTTTGTTCGGTGGTTGCGTTTAATAAACGAGGAAACCATTCTAAGGGATGAGACTTATATTTACCATTTTGGTCTTTTATAAAGATTAAATTTTCAGTAAATCCGACCTCTATATTTATCTTTTTATTCTCCATGATAATCTTTCCATTTAGAAATTAATAATTCTTTATTTTCTTCAATAATAGATTCTGCTAATTTAAGGTCTTTAGGTTTCATTCCTTTATTAGATATAAGAGTAATAGGTTCTAATTCAAACTTAGCTTCTCCATCTGAGTTTTTTACGTGAATATGAATGGGTAAATGTTCATTTGAATAAAAGAAAAATCTAATTCCGAATACTATAAATAATGTTGGCATTGTTACTGTTTGTTTTAGTTTTATTAGATTAAAAAGTCGTTTTGTGAGATTAATTTATTTGTCTTGATAATGCCCTAATGCTTGAATGACGACTACTAAAATTTCATCTTCGTATATTTCATAGACAAATCTATCTTTTTTGTTTATTCTTCTGCTCCAAACTTCTCCATCATAATATTTCAGTTGTTCGGGCTTTCCTGTTCCAAATCTTGGATTTTCCTCAATTTCTTGAAAAATAGCTGTCACTTTCTCTATATCTGCTTTCTTACCTGACTTTTTAAGTAAGGAAAGGTCTTTTTCTGCCGACTTAGATATTTTTACTATATACTTTCCCATACATTTTGAGCATTAACTGTTTTAAGTTGTCCTTTTGCTTTTTCTTCTCGTGCCTCTTGTATTCGTTTATCAAGTGTGTCACTTTTTTTAAATGGGATTTCTAAGGCTGTCAGAAACAACATTAATGCTTTAAGTTTTCCGCTTTCTGTTTTCTCTGTTTCAATGATTAATGTCTCCATATTATTTATTTTCTTCTTTTAATAAAACTTGAAATATTTGCTCCAGCACTTTCTAATATTCGATATAATGTACTTCGGGATTTAATGTTAAAAGCTATCATAATTTCTTGGGTAGTAAGTTCCTGCTTTTCATAAGCATCTTTAATAAGGGATTTCTTTTGTTCGTATTGAGGAGAAAGTCCTTTAGGTCGCCCACCTGTTCGTCCTCTTGCTCGTGCTGAATTAAGCCCTGCTCTTGTACGCTCCCTTAACACATTTCTTTCATGTTCGGCCAATACACAAAATATTTGAACGACTAACGTTCCTGTGGCTGTACTGGTATCTATCGGCTCGGTCAATGATTTAAGGCTAATTCCCAATTTTTGAAGTTCTTCAACAAATTGAATAAGTTGAATGGTTGTTCGTCCTAACCTATCTAATCTCCAAACAACAATCGTATCGCCCTGACGTGCATACTTGAGTAATTCTTCCAATTGAGGTTTTGTAGCACTTGCACCAGAAACCTTATCTGTAAATATTTTTTTTACTCCAGCTTTATTGAGTGCATCAAGTTGTAAATCTAAATTTTGTTCTTGTGTACTCACTCGTGCGTAACCTACTTCCATAAACAGAATATTTGTCCTTATTACTTAACTTATGTAAATATAACGAATATAGATAAAACAAATAACTATTTAGAACAATTTGTTTAAAAATTAAGGAGTAGTTTTTGATACTCCCTAAAGTTCTATTTAACGACCCTGAACAGAAATTTGCATTTTTTTACAAAAAATGGTAAGAAAAAAACTCCAATTGAGATTCAATATATTTCAATTTTAAAACAATTGTCCTGTAAATCAAAATGATATTGGCGTTTTTTCAAATAATAAAACTATGTTAATTATTTAGATTATTTTGATAAGATAGATTATTAGATTCTTGAAAATATCAAAATTAGTATTGTATTTATATAAAATATGATTATTTCAACTTCATTCTTCAATGAAAATATTAAAATCAAAATAAATATTAAATTCTCAACGCACTGAAAATTACTTCTCATAACTGTAAGTAGTTTATAATAAGTCGTTTATAAGCAAATTTCTTTATAATATTTTGTAATTAGTGTTTGCTACCAGTTTAAACGTTGCAACTCTCACATTTATACGTGAGTAAGTAAATGCGATTATATAGATAGACCCAACCTATTAAAAGAGTTACAAAGTAAAAAAACTGCTTAGTAAAAAGTAAAATATATCTAAAAGAAACCTACTAATCAATGTAGCCATGTCCAAACAGGCTTACTGGCTGTCGCAACGCTGGCAGACGGTGTGCCTGTGAGCGAATGTAGGCGGTGCTTTTTCTGCACTGTCGTAATGAAGAAAAACGAATAGTATCCGATTAAATTAACGGAGAAAATGAAATTATTAAATTCAGAAACCCTAAGCTATTATCTAATGCCTTTACTTGTTGTTCATTATTAATGCAAAGACACAATTAAGTGCCGATTTTCAATGGTTCAAAAAGTCGTAGCTTTCCGAGTTATGGCTTTTAAGATACTTACCTCTTTACAATGAAAAAAGTATAAAATGAAAATGAATAGAGAGTTCATGTGTTTGTAATAACTGTTGTGTTTTGAAAATTGAACGTCCAAAATTCGTTTGGATTAAATTTCTATTTTTTTCGACCCCTTATAGCCCAAAACCTTTACTTTGATAGTATAAACAAACGCTCCTTTGTTTGGACAAATACCTCTTTTTGAACTTATACAGAAAATGACTAATTAAGAATAGATTTTAGAAGATAAAAGTATAAAATAGTTGTATAGTAAACAAAGTATAAATAAATTTGTTTGAAGATGAATAAAGATATACAATCGTTACAACTAACCATATGAAAATAGGATATGCACGAGTAAGTACCAAAGACCAAAATATGGATTTACAAACCGATGCTCTAAAAAAAGCAGGTTGTGAAATCTTTTTTGCTGAAACAGTATCAGGAGCGAAAACAGATAGACCAGAACTAATTAAATTATTAGCCCAAGTTCGTAAAGACGATATTGTGGTGGTTTATAAACTTGACCGTTTGGGGCGTTCATTAAAACATCTTTTAGAGGTGGTCGCTCAACTAAATAGTAAGCAAGTAGGTGTTCAAAGTATTAGTGATGCTATTGATACAACCACGCCACAAGGACGTTTATTTTTTAATATATCAGCTTGCTTTGCTGAATTTGAAAGAGATTTGATTCGGGAAAGAACCAAATCGGGCTTGGAAGCAGCAAGAGCCAGAGGCAGAAAAGGCGGTCGCCGACAAGGTATGACAAAGGAAGCCGAACAAAAAGCAATTTTAGCCGAAAGTTATTATAAAGAGGGTAAAATGGGGGTAAATCAAATTGCTACTGAAATAGGCGTTTCAAAAATGACACTCTATAAATATCTCAAGCATAGAAAAGTCACGATAGGAGTTTATCAAAAAGTAAGTAATCCTGAAATTTAATTTTTTTTGATTACAATCAAAAAATCAGTTATAAACTGTGTATTTCCGCAGATTTGGAAGAAGAAACTCAAAACACACTATGGATTGTTCCGAAAATTATATAAACTAAATAGAATAAAATATCACAGATAATATATAAAATGATTGCATATTTGCAATTATTTTCAAATAATGAAACAAATACTTACTCGCATATTGTGTCTTTTCATGTCGTTTCAAGTGCTTTTTGCAAGCACTGGATTTGCTATGATAGAGCATTTATGTAAAGTAAAAGGTAGAAAAACTTTCATTTTATCAAGTCCTCCTAAATGTTGTCCACAAAAAATGCTTAAAAAGGAAGAGAAATCTTCAAAAGCAAATTTTAAACGGACTAAATGTTGTGAAGAACATTCTACTTTTGTTCATATTAATACCGCTTCATCAAGTGTTAATCAAGTTTCACTGAGTATCCCTACTTTTATCGGTGAGTTTTGTTCTTTTTCACCTTTTTATACCTTCAACTGGTCGAGTGAGCCTGTATCTTTTAAAGTAACTCATTACTATAATACCGCTCCACCAAATGCAGGTAGAAAACTGCTCGTACACATCCAATCCTTCTTAATTTGATTCTATTTATTGAATTTCTTATGCCTATTCGTCAATAGGTAGTTTTTTATTATTCAATAAATTGAGTCATTTTATGTTAAAAAATATCAATCAGATAGTGATACTATTCGTATTACTATTTACTACAACAGCATATTCGCAAAACCTACAAGGAATTGTATTAGAAAAAAAAATTGACGGTAAAACCGAACCTCTGATTGGTGCGGTACTCCGTTGGAAAAATAGTAAAAATGGTACTTCTGCTGATATTGAAGGAAAATTTTCTATTCCAAAAACCTCTCAAAATCATGAATTAATTATCAGTTCAATTGGCTATAAAACCGATACGATAATGGTTCATTCAAATGATTTTCAAGCAATTTATCTCCAAACCGAATCTTCTACCTTACAAGAAGTAGTTGTTAGAAGTGAAGCCAGTGTAATAGACCGTCTGAATCCTATTCAAACCGAAATTATCACCACCAAAGCACTTGCCAAGGCCGCTTGTTGTAACCTTTCCGAGAGTTTTGAAACTAATGCAAGTGTTTCTGTAAGTTATGCTGATGCCGTTACAGGCTCAAAACAAATCCAATTATTAGGATTGAGCGGAAATTATGTTCAAACCAATACTGAAAACATTCCAAATATTCGTGGGTTAAACACAACGTTTGGGTTAAACTATGTGCCAGGTACTTGGATAACTTCAATTGATGTGGGCAAAGGAGCTGGGTCAGTTGTAAATGGCTACGAATCAATGACTGGTCAAATCAATATTGAACTCCAAAAGCCAGATATGGCTGATAAATTGTATTTGAACACCTATGTGAATAGTTTTGGGCGTGGCGAAATCAATCTGAATTTAGCGAAGAAATTGAATAAGAAATGGTCAACAGCTTTGCTTACTCATGCTTCTACCTTACAAAACCGCATTGATAAAAACGGAGATAGTTTTTTAGATATTCCTCTTTATAATCAATATAATGTAATTAATCGTTGGAAGTTTCAGAGTGAAAAAATGATGGCTCAATTTGGTATCAAAGCCCTGTACGAAGACCGTTTGGGTGGACAAACTAATTTCAAACCCGAATTGCAAGGTTCATCTTTACTCTATGGTTTTGGCAGTCAAACCAAACGAATTGAGTTTTTTAGCAAAACGGCAAAACTATTTCAAAGTACGCCCTATCGAGGTTTGGGTTTAATTGTGAATGGTACGATTCACAATAATCAATCATTCTTTGGGTTACGCAATTATTCTGGTCGCCAGAATACGATTTATGCCAATCTGATTTATCAAGACATTATCAATAACACCAATCATCAATATAAGGCAGGTGCAAGTTATCTATTGGATGATTATAATGAAACATTTACAGGCATAAATCCTCGATTACGAACTGAATCAGTCCCAGGTGTATTTGCTGAATATACCTATACATATCCCGAAAAACTAACAGTTGTAGCAGGTGGTAGAGTAGATTTTCATAACCTCTATGGTACTCGATTTACACCCCGAATTCATGCTAAATATGACATTAGTAAATCGGTACATCTAAGAGCCAGTGCTGGAAAAGGTTGGAGAGTACCCAATCCATTAGCCGAAAACTATGGTTTACTGGTAAGTTCAAGGGCTATTTCCATTGAAAATAGTTTAAAACCCGAAGAATCTTGGAATTATGGATTAAGTCTATCAAACGAGTTTGAATTATTCGGACAAAAGGCATCCTTTATTGTAGATGCTTACCGTACTAATTTTCAAAATCAATTGGTAGTAGATATGGAACAAGCTGGCTATTTAAGTTTCTACAATTTAAAAGGTCGTTCTTTTTCTAATAGCTACCAAGCAGAACTAAATTTCGCTCCAATCAAGCGTTTTGATTTCAAATTAGCTTATCGTTGGTTTGATGTAAAAAATGATTTCCAAACAGAAAATGGAACGTTGGCATTGATGACCAAACAATTTCTGAATCGAGACCGTATCTTGTTTAATATGGGATATGCTTTACCTTATGATAAATGGAAATTTGATTTTACTTGGCAGTGGAATGGTTCTCGACGAATGCCCGCAATGTCTGAGCATTCGATGATGGCAGCAGGTACAGGCACACCTACTACTGCACCTGCATTTTCAAATATTAATGCACAAATTACTAAGACTTTCTTAAAGTGGGATATGTATGTTGGGGGAGAGAACCTCAATAATTTCACTCAGAAAAATCCAATTATTTCATCAAATGACCCTTTTGGGCGACATTATGATGCTGGAATGACTTGGGGACCAGTTATTGGCAGAATGGTTTATGCAGGGATGCGATATAAAATAAAATAACCAAAACATCGAAAATCATGACTTTATATATAAAAAACATGGTTTGCGACCGATGTAAAATGGTTATCGCAGACCTTTTCAAAAAAATAGGATTATCAGTAAAAAGTATAGAATTGGGCGAAGTTGAAACATTAGATGAATTAGCTCCCGAACAATTGCAAATCATTGAGAAGAAATTGAAAACCGTTGGTTTTGAATTAATAGATGATAAACGCAAGCAAATTGTTCAGAGAATTAAAACGATAATCATTGAATTGGTGCAAAACCAATCAGAAGTGCTAAAAAAAATTAATCAATCAGCCTATATCGCTGAAAATATTGGTCGAGATTATAAATATTTAACAACCTTATTTTCGGAAGTAGAAGGTACTACAATCGAACATTTCTTGATTATTCAAAAAATCGAAAAGGTAAAAGAGTTTTTGGTTTATGATGAATTGTCATTGAGTCAAATTGCCGATATGATGTATTACAGTAGCGTACAACATTTATCTATGCAATTCAAGAAAATAACAGGGCTTACACCAAGCCATTTTAAAGAATTGAAAGCAAATAAACGTATTTCCATCAATCAACTATAAATAATTTTTAAGATGAAAAAAGTAATTTTCTCAGTTTTAGTTTTGGGCATAGTGGCGTGTATGGACATGAGCAATGTTCAACCCGAACAAAATATCAATTATCCAGCAGCATACATTGTTAATGGTGAAAGTAGCACCTTATCGGTTGTCAATCTAAATACCAACGAAGTTGCAACTACCATTCAACTAACTGATGGGTCAAGCACTTCTACTCATGGTGCTGGGCATACTGCAACGCCTGGCTTTTTAGCTTACCCCCACCATATTTATATCAATGCTGCAAAATCGCAAATTGCAGTGGCAGCCCCAGGTGTTGATTTGAGTGCAGGTC
This sequence comes from Cytophagaceae bacterium, assembly GCA_027486845.1. GTDB lineage: Bacteria > Bacteroidota > Bacteroidia > Cytophagales > Spirosomataceae > Emticicia. The sequence continues at coordinate 313,159 of JAIXOL010000028.1, read as the reverse complement.
ATGCAGGAGGTACTCATGCAGGTACAGGGAAAATTGCAGTTTTGGATGCAATAAAGGGTATAAATGTGAAAATTTTTGATGTGCCAATGTCCAATCACAATGCTGTTTTTTCGCCTGATGGAAAAGAAATTTGGACATCACAAACGAATGGAAAAGTATTGGTTTATGATGCGACTACTTATGCACTCAAAAATACAGTAACGGTTGGAAATGGTTCTGCCGAAGTTACTTTTTCTTATGATGGAACAGTAGCTTTTGTGGCTAATGGTGAAGACAACTCAGTGTCTGCCATAAGTCCAAGTAATAAAACTGTTTTAGCTACAATAGCCGTTGGAAAAAATCCTGTTGGAGCATGGATTGGTGCTGATAATCGAATGTATGTAGATAATGAAGATGGGCAAACGGTTTCAATTATTGATGTAAAAACATTAAAAATAGTCGAAACTGTTGTATTAGGTTTTATGCCAGGTTTTGTTGCCTACCAAGCCGATATGAAAGAAATGTGGGTAACAGACCCCACCGCAGGAAAAGTACATTGGTGGACAAAAGGAGCAGATGGAAAAATGACACGAACAGGCTCTTTTACAACGGGAGCGGGTTCTCATGCTATCGCTTTCAATGCAATGAACGCCTATGTTACCAACCAAGAAGCTGCCAGCGTATCAGTTATTGATATAATGCAGCATACGGTTACAAAAACACTAACTGTTGGTTTAAAACCCAATGGGATTGTCATTAAACTTTAATTTATTTAACCTATTATTTAAGAATGTACAAGCAAATTAACCGTAGAGATTTTCTCGAAAAATTAGGATTTGGACTAAGTTCTACCGTCCTAATGTCAAGTTGTATGGGTAATATGGACATGGGAGGCGACCCCGTTCCTGTCAGTGGCGATACCACTTTTAAAAATGCTCTGAAAATTCCTGAAACAATCACCAGCCCAAGTAGTATGATTGCCCAAGCGGTGCAAGATATTGTCATGGATGGAAAAAATGCCAAGTATATTGGTTATCGTTCGGGCTTATTAGGACCTACTTTTAGGCTTCAAAAAGGAGCAAATTTTAATGTAAAATTCAGCAACCAATTAGCCGAACATACCAACATTCACTGGCATGGTTTGGTTATTCCTGCCGAAATGGATGGACATCCCGACCAAATGGTAATGCCGAACGAAAATTTCAACTATCAATTTACAATTAATCAGCAAGCTGGTACAAATTGGTATCACCCACACCCGCACGGATTAACAGGAAAACAGGTAACACAAGGTTTAGCAGGTTTTTTCATTGTTGAAAGTCCCGAAGAAAAGGCTTTAAATCTACCTAATAATAGCTACGAAGTGCCTTTGGTGATTCAAGATAAACGCTTTAATGCTGATGCAACAATCAAGTATAGCCCGACCATGATGGAAACAATGTCTGGTTATATGGGCGATAATATTTTAGTTAATGGCACTGCTTCCCCTTATCTGAATGTTTCTACTCGTTTTTATCGTTTTAGGGTATTAAATGGCTCATCAGCAAGGATTTATAATTTAGCTTTAAGCAATGGAGCAAATTTTTATGTCATTGGAGCTGATAGTGGAATGCTTGAAAAACCTGAATCTGTCAACTCATTGCTCCTTGCTTCTGGTGAAAGAGTCGATATTTTGGTTGATTTTACCAATATAGCCCTCAATACAGAAGTGTATTTGGAAAATAAAACCTTTACAGGTATGGGTACGGCACAAGGAACACAAGCATTTAAGGTTATGAAGTTTATTGTCAATAAACAAGAAACAGATACTTTCAAAGTGCCGAGTAGTTTGATTTCACTTGCAAAATTGAGTAATGCCACAAAAAATAGGTCTTTTGCTTTAACAATGGATATGGCAAATATGAGTGGTGGAATGCACAAAATTAATGGTAAAATATATAGTGCTACCCGAATCGACGAAACAGTTGCAGTTGGCTCAACCGAAACTTGGGAGTTCGATAATTCTACTGGTGATGAACCACACCCGATGCACATTCACGGTGTCCAATTTCAAGTAGTTAGTCGAACAGGCGGTAGAAATACCATTTTACCACAAGAAAAGGCTTGGAAAGACACGGTTTTGGTTGCTCCAACTGAAAAAGTAAAAGTGATTGTAAAATTTGAACAAAAGGGAAAATTCGTTTTTCATTGCCACAACCTCGAACATGAAGATGATGGTATGATGCTCAATTTGGAAGTAAAATAGTTTTAAACATCAAAACAAATAATACAATGAAAAGGAGACTTTTTTTAACCACTGGATTAGCAATAATTGGTTCTTTGTCAATGGCAAATCTTCAAGAACCACCTGCGAAAGTTAAAATCAAAACATCAGCAATATGCGAGATGTGTAAAGAACGTATCGAAAAGCAATTAGCTTTTACAAAAGGTGTAAGCGAATCCAATCTTGATTTAAATGACAAGGTTGTAACTGTAACTTTCAACCCTAAGAAAACAGATGCCAACAAAATCAAGCAAGCCATCAATGATGCAGGGTATGATGCTGATGAAACCCTTGCCAATGACAAAAGTTATGAAAAACTCCCATCGTGCTGTAAAAAAGATGGTGAACCAATGAAAAACTAACATTCTTTTAACCAAAATAAAATTGAAATGAAAAAAATCGCAATCATATTATTTCTAAGTGTTTCTTATTTGGCAAATGCCCAAATTGAATTAAAAACACCACCTCCAAGCCCCGAAGCTGAATGGAAACAAAAGGTTGGTTTTACAGAGATTAGCCTCAAATATGAAAAACCGCTGATGCGTGGTCGTAAAGTATTCGGCAACTTAGTCGCATTCGACCAAATTTGGAGAACAGGGGCAGGTGAAAGTACACGTATTCGTTTCAGTGATGATATGACTATTGGCGGACAGTTAGTGAAAAAAGGGCATTATTCATTGTTTACGATTCCTAATCCTACCGAATGGACAATCATTTTGAATACTGATACCACCAGTCACGGAGCATTTAGCTATGATGAAAAAAAGGATATATTGCGAGTTAAAGTGAAACCTGAAACGACCGCCCGTACCTACGAATCGTTTTCGATTACCTTAGAAGACATCATGCCCGACCATTCGGCGAATTTGTACTTGAATTGGGAAAATACACAGGTCAAAATCCCGATACAAAGCAATGCTGACATGATTGTAATGAACGAAATCAATAAGAAAATCAATGTTGAGAAATTGGAGGATGCCAAATTTTTTAATGCTTCGGCTCAATACTATTTTGCAAATAAGAAGGATTTAAAACAGGCCCTTGCGTGGTCAAAGAAATCGGAAGAAATGGTTGACGACAATTTTGTTTACGCCAATTTGACTACAAAAATCTTAGAAGAACAAAAAGATTATCCAGCCGCCATCAAATCAGGTCAAAAAGCAATCGACTTAGGGGCTAAAAAGAACATGAAAACCGCAGTTGCCAACTGGCAAAAGAAGGTTGAAGAATGGCAAAAAATAACAGGTATAACCGCACCTGCCGCAAGCCCAATGACTGCTGATAACCATTCTGAACACGGTGGACATGACATGGCTTTGATGAAAAATGACAAAACACAAACTAAAACCCCTTTACAACCTCTTTTAGATGCTTATTATGCGATAAAAGATGCCTTAGTGAAATCGGATGCGGGTGCATCTGCCAAATCAGCATCAGCATTAGTAACCGCAATGAAAGCCGTAGATATGGGTAAGATGGAAATGAAGCAGCACATGGAGTTTATGAAAGTAAACACTAAAATCATTGCTGATGCTCAGAAAATAGCTAATTCAAATGATTTAAAGAAACAAAGAGAAACTTTTCAAAGCCTTTCTGATAATTTCTATGTGATGGCAAAAGGCGTAAAACTATCAAGTGAGCCTATTTATCAGCAATATTGCCCAATGAAAAAAGCAGCTTGGCTGAGTAGTGAAAGTGCCGTCAAAAACCCTTATTATGGTAGCTCTATGCTTACTTGTGGCAAAGTAACCGACACTTTATAATAATTTCATACTGCCCAAAATGATAAAATAGGCAAAAGACGAGACAAGGGGTGGGTTATTCCCCTTGTCTTGGCAAAAGCAATAATCTTATAACATTCACATAAAATTATGTAACAAATACATCAGAAAGACCAAGTACATTTATGTATTAAAAACTTAAACATAAATCAAGAAAATGAAAGTTTTAAAAAACACAATCGCTTTGCTCATCGTAGCAATCGCATTCGTTCAATCAACCGTAATGGCACAAGATGCAAATTACAAACACCAGTTGATGAGTATTAGTCAAAAGGGGGAAATTAAAAAAGGCGGCGTTACCGTTGGTCAAATTACAAAGGACAATGTAATTAATGATGCAAAAGGTAACAAAATTGCCTATGTAGATGGACAAGGAAATTTGGTAGATGCCAAAGGAAACCTAATGGGTCGTATGGGAAAAGATGGAAAAACCTACCATAATGTTAATGGTGATTTGACATTTAGTGTTAAAGACAATGGGAAAACGTGTAACGTATTTGATGCCAATGGCAAGAAAATAGGAAATATTCATTCAAGTTATAAAGGAATGGCTTGTGTTTTATATTGTTTTCAAAATGATATGGATATGAAAAACCATGCAAAAATGACAACAGATGCAAAATATGCTTGCCCCATGCATCCAGAAGTTACAGGAAAAGAAGGCGATAAATGCAATAAGTGTGGCATGAAGTTGACCAAAGTTGCTAAAAAATAATAACATGGCAAATCCAAAAAGTATCGTGGCAACTTATGCTTGTCCAATGCACCCAGAAGTTATAGGAAAAGAAGGTGATAAATGCCCTAAGTGCGGAATGAAATTAGTTAAAATGATTGAAAATTAATAGCCATGACTCATAACTATCAAATAACAGGAATGTCATGTAATGGTTGCCGTACAAAAGTAGAAAACACCCTTAATTTAATTGAGGGTGTTTCTGCCGTTGTAACATTAGTACCACCAATGGCTGTCATTACAATGAAAAAACACATTTCTACCAAACAATTTCAAACCTCGCTTTCGGCGGTTGGAAATTATACAATAGACGATGCCAATGCTGTGAACACCAATTCGCAAAATGAAGTTACGAAAGCAGCGAATTTAGCAACTGAGGAAATAAAACAATCCTCCAACAATGGTAATGGCAAATTTTACTGCCCAATGCACTGCGAAGGTGAAAAGCTATATGATAAAGCAGGAGATTGCCCCGTATGTGGTATGGATTTGGTACAACAAGCAAGCATTTCGCAAAAAATAGAATATACTTGTCCTATGCACCCCGAAATCATACGTGATGAAGCGGGTGCTTGCCCGATTTGTGGCATGGACTTAGTGCCAATTGCCGCAAGCGAAACTGAAGACAACAAGACATACAAGGACTTGTTAAGAAAAATGAAAATAGCAGTAGTATTTACAGTTCCTGTATTTGCAATAGCTATGACAGAAATGTTGCCTAATAATCCATTGATGAATATAATGGGTCATGCACAATGGAACTGGCTACAATTTATATTGACACTTCCAGTAGTTTTTTATGCTTGTTGGATGTTTTTTGTGCGTGCTTGGAAATCTATTATCACATGGAATCTGAATATGTTTACCCTTGTGGGTATCGGGACGGGCGTGGCTTTTTTGTTTAGTGTTGTCGGAATGTTGTTCCCAAATCTCTTTCCAAACGAATTCAAAAGTGAAACGGGTACAGTCCATCTGTATTTTGAAGCCACAACTGTAATTTTAACTTTGGTTTTATTAGGTCAATTATTAGAAGCAAAGGCTCACAGCCAAACAAGCGGAGCTATCAAAGAATTACTAAAATTAGCCCCAACCGAAGCTACTTTGGTGATTGATGGAAAAGATAAAATAATTTCAATTCACGACATTAAAAAGGGGGATTTGTTACGCCTAAAACCTGGCGATAAGATTCCTGTGGATGGAAAAATAACTACTGGCGAAGGTTCAATTGACGAATCAATGATTACGGGTGAGCCAATTCCAGTTGATAAAAAAGTGGGCGATTCTGTAAGTTCTGGAACAATCAACGGCAACAAATCATTTGTAATGATTGCCGAAAAAATAGGTTCTGAAACCTTGCTTTCACAGATAATTCAAATGGTCAATGATGCCAGCCGCTCAAAAGCACCCATCCAAAAATTAGCAGATAGCATTGCCAAGTATTTTGTGCCAATTGTTGTGGCTATCTCTATCATTACATTTTTGGTTTGGGCAAAATTTGGTCCAGAACCAGCCTTGGTTTACGGTTTTATTAATGCCATTGCCGTTCTAATTATTGCTTGTCCCTGTGCATTAGGTTTAGCTACTCCTATGTCGGTCATGGTAGGTGTTGGCAAAGGTGCATCATCAGGCGTTTTAATCAAAAATGCCGAAGCCTTAGAAAATTTAAACAAAGTAAATGTTTTAATCATTGATAAAACAGGCACAATTACCGAGGGGAAACCGTCGGTCGAAAAAATATATGCTTCACAAAACAAAGATTTATTGCAGGAAATTGCCTCTCTAAATCAATACAGTGAGCATCCATTAGCCGAAGCAGTTGTAAAATATGCCCAAGAAAAAAACATTTCATTAATAGAAGTGAAAGACTTTGAAGCAATTGCAGGAAAAGGAGTCATAGGAACAGTTAATAATAAAAAGGTAGCTCTTGGAAACAAAGCCCTCATGGTACAGGTTGCTGCAAATGTTTCGGAGGAATTAGAAAGCAAGATTATTATTGAACAGAAATTAGGAAAAACAGTATCTTATATTGCTATTAATGGCGTTGCAGAAGGATTTGTAGCAATTACTGATGCCATAAAAGTAACCAGTAAAGCAGCCATAAAAGAACTGATGCAACAAGGTGTGGAAGTTATCATGCTAACAGGCGATAACGAAAACACAGCAAAAGCCGTAGCAAGTGAGCTGAATTTAAGTGGCTACAAAGCTGGGTGTTTGCCCGAAGATAAATTGAAAGAAATAAAACACCTCCAAGCAGCAGGAAAAGTAGTAGCAATGGCAGGCGATGGTATCAATGATGCCCCAGCTTTGGCACAAGCCGATATTGGAATCGCAATGGGAACAGGAACGGATGTTGCCATAGAGAGTGCCAAAATAACTTTGGTAAAAGGTGATTTGCAAGGAATTGTAAAAGCTAAAAATTTAAGCCATGCTGTGATGAAAAACATCAAGCAAAACTTATTCTTTGCTTTCATTTACAACACACTTGGCGTACCAATTGCAGCAGGGGTTTTATTTCCCTTTTTTGGTATTTTATTATCGCCAATGATTGCGGCACTTGCCATGAGTTTTAGTTCACTATCAGTAATAGTAAACGCTTTAAGGTTGAAGAGTATTAAGATATAGCGTATTTTGAAAGTATAATTTTAAGCCATTATGATGAAAAAAGCAGAGTTTCACAGAAAAATCCGTAAAACACATCGTTGGTTAGGAGTTGTCTTGGGTATTCAATTCCTATTTTGGACAATTGGAGGCTTATATTTCAGTTGGTCAGATATGGATGAAATACATGGCGACCACCAAAAGGCTCACATTCATCCTCTTGAAAGTGATATAAAATTAGCAAATCCACAAGATATTATTCAAAAAATCAAACTAAAAGATACCGTTAATTACATTTTTGATATTCGGTTAATTCAGCTTTTGGGTGAACCTGTTTACCAAATTTTTTATTCAAAAGAGCATGATAGGGGCAAAAAAGTACAGTTAGCTTATACTGTATCAGGTGAACTACGTTCTCCATTAACAAAAAAAGAAGCCACCGAAGTTGCCCAACAAAACTTTTCAGATGATGGCAAAGTAAAAGTCGTGGAATATTTAACCACCACCAATGGGCATCACGAATATAGAGAAGGCCCACTGCCCGCTTATGCTGTTACTTTTGACCACCCATCAAATACAACTGTGTATGTGAGTTCGGAATTAGGAACAGTTCAAAAATTCAGAAACAACAAATGGCGAATCTTCGATTTCCTTTGGATGCTACATACAATGGATTATCAAAGCCGAGATAATATTTCTAATTGGCTACTAAGAGCATTCTCAATTTTTGGGCTGCTTACCATTTCAACAGGGTTTATTCTATTTTTCGTAAGTCAAAGAAAATCAAAAGCAATTTAACTATTTTTATGAAAACATCTTTTTCAATCTTAGGAATTATAACAGCAATTGCATCGTCATTGTGTTGTATAACGCCAGTTTTGGCACTCGTTGTAGGTTCAAGCGGACTTGCTTCTACATTTTCTTGGCTCGACTCTTTTCGATATTATTTAATAGGCATCACAATTTTGGTTCTTGGTTTTGCTTGGTATCAAAAACTAAAACCACAACCCAAAATGGACTGTAATTGTGTAACAAATCCAAAAACTAATTTTATGCAAACAAAATCATTTTTAGGGGTTGTTACTGTGATGTCATTAATCCTTTTATCATTTCCGAGTTATGCTCATATTTTTTTTCCAAAGACAGTAAGCACAGCCATTGTTGCACTAAATTCTGAAATCCAGAAAGTCGAATTTACCATCAAAGGAATGACTTGTTCGGGTTGCGAACACCATGTAAAAACAGAAATTAGTAAACTTAAAGGCATAATAGAAGTGGTGGTTTCCTATGCAAAAGGCACTGCTATTGTGAAGTTTGACAGTAAACTGACAAGTACCGAAGAAATAGAAAAAGCCATCAAATCAACAGGTTACAAATCACTGAAAAGTAAAATCATAGCATAATGGAAACCATTTTAATATCAGAAATAACTTGCCCAAAGTGTGGACATAAAAAAATAGAAACTATGCCTATCAACTCGTGTCAATTCTTTTATGAATGTGAAAAATGTAAAGTGGTTTTAAAGCCACTAAAAGGTGATTGTTGTGTCTTTTGTAGTTATGGAAGTTTGCCTTGTCCCCCCATTCAATCAAGTTCTAATTGTTGCAAATAATGAAAATAAAAATCAATTTCACGAGCATTTTTATATTGCTCTCAACCACATTAGTCGCTCAAAAAACCGTCCGATATGATTTATACGTGAGGGATACCATTGTCAATTTTAGCGGCAAAGAAAAAAGAGCTATTGCCGTTAATGGACAAATTCCGATGCCAACGCTCTCTTTCACTGAGGGCGATACCGCCGAAATTTATGTTCATAATGAACTCAATGAAAGCACTTCTTTACACTGGCACGGTTTGCTTTTACCTAATAAAGAAGATGGTGTACCTTATTTAACACAAATGCCCATTAAGCCAAATACTACTCATTTATATAAGTTTCCTATTATTCAGCATGGCACACATTGGTATCATAGCCATTCGGGGTTACAAGAGCAAATAGGTATGTATGGGAGTTTTATAATGAATAAACGACCCAATGACCCAACACTCCGAAATGATATTGATGATTTGCCAACTATTCCGATTATTCTAAGTGAATGGACAGATTATAAGCCCGATAATGTCCACAGAATGTTACACAATGCTACCGATTGGTTTGCTATTAAAAAAGGAACAACCCAAAGTTACGGCGAAGCCATTAAACAAGGGTATTTCAGTACGAAACTCAAAAATGAGTGGAAACGAATGAATGCGATGGACGTAAGTGACATTTATTATGAAAAGTTTTTGATAAATGGTAAAAATGAGTCTTCTCTATCACAGTTTAAGGGTGGCGAAAAAGTCAGATTAAGGATTTCTAATGGTGGAGCATCTACCTATTTTTGGCTCAATTATGCAGGTGGAAAAATTACAGTAGTTGCCAATGATGGAAATGATGTTGAGCCTGTCGAAGTAGATAGATTGATTATTGCTGTTTCTGAAACGTATGATATTGTGGTAACAATTCCAGAAAATGATATGAGTTATGAGTTTTTAGCAACTGCCGAAGACCGTACCAAATCTACTTCTTTGTGGTTGGGTGAAGGAATGAAAATGAAAGCCCAAGCCATGCCAAAATTGAAATACTTTGAAGGCATGAAGATGATGAATGGTATGATGAATTTGGACGGTAGCATGGACGATATGGGTATGACTATGAGCCTCAATCAAATGGATATGAATGCTGTCATGTATCCTGAGATTACAGGTAGTGATGAAAAAACAATGAGTATGGAAGGGATGAATCATCAAACCCATCAAGAGTCTGGTAATATCGTTACTCTCAATTATGCCATGCTGAAATCGCCAAACATAACAACATTACCACCAGTAACCATAAAAACACTAAAATTTGAATTGAGTGGAAATATGAACCGCTACGTGTGGAGTTTAGACAATAAAGTGGTTTCTGAAACAGACAAAATATTGATAAAAAAGGGAGAAAATATAAAGTTGATTCTTTACAACGGCTCAATGATGCGACACCCCATGCACTTACATGGACATGATTTTAGAGTTTTAAACGGTCAAGGCGAATATGCACCACTTAAAAATGTGATTGACATTATGCCAATGGAAACCGATACTCTCGAATTTAATGCCAATGTCGAAGGTGACTGGTATTTTCACTGTCATATACTTTACCATATGATGAGTGGAATGGGTCGAGTTTTTACTTATGAAAACCAAGCAGCAAATCCTCTTATTCCTAATCCAAAATTAGCACAAAGAAAACTTTATGCTGAAGACCGTAAATTTCATTTGATGGCTGAAAATGACTTTGCCACTAATGGAAACGATGGTATGCTGATGTTACAAAACACTCGTTGGAGTATCGGTACAGAATGGCGATTGGGCTACAATGATATGCACGGCTATGAAACCGAAACCCATATCGGACGATATATAGGTAAAATGCAATGGTTTATGCCATTTATTGGATTTGATTGGCGATATAGGAAATTTGGTATGGATGAAGTAGAAAAAAATATTTTCGGACAAACCAATACCAAAGATAATCGTAGTTTATTGAGTTTAGGTTTCAATTATATTTTACCTATGTTGGTGCGTTTACAGTCAGAAGTATTTACTGATGGTAATTTTCGTCTTCAATTATCAAGAGAAGATATTCCATTGGGTAAACGAGTCAGAGGAATGTTTATGCTCAATACTGATAAAGAATATATGGGTGGATTTGATTATATTTTTTCAAGAAACATAAGAGGTCGAATCCATTATGATAGTGATATGGGCTTTGGTATTGGACTTACTTTGAGTTATTAAAGTATGATAATACCTACAAATGAGTTGATGGATTTAACAAATCTGTCAACTCATTGTTCTATTAAACCACCCTGAACAGAAATTTGCTTTTTTTTACAAAAAATGGTAAGAAAAAAACTCCAATTGAGATTTAATATATTTCAATTTTAAAACAACTGTCCTATAAATCAAAATGATATTGGCGTTTTTTCAAATAATAAAACTATGTTGATTATTTAGACTATTTTGATAAGATAGATTATTAGATTCTTGAAAACACCAAAATTAGTATTGTATTTATATAAAATATGATTATTTCAATTTTATTCTTCAATACAATTATTAAAATCAAAATAAATATCAAATTCTCAACGCACTGAAAATTACTTCTCATAACTGTAAGTAGTTAATAATAAGTCGTTTATAAGTAAATTTCTTTATAATATTTTATGATTAGTGTTTGTTACCAGTTTAAACGTTGCAACTCTCACATTTATACGTGAGTAAGTAAATGCGATTATATAGATAGACCCAACCTATTAAAAGAGTTTCAAAATGAAAAAAACTGCTTAGTAAAAAGTAAAATATATCTAAAAGAAACCTACTAATCAATGTAGCCATGTCCAAACAGGCTTACTGGTTGCCGCAACGCTGGCAGACAGTGTGCCTGTGAGCTAATGTAGGCGGTGCTTTTTCTGCACTTTCGTAATGAAGAAAAACAAATAGTATCCGATTAAATTAACGGAGAAAATGAAATTATTAAATTCAGAAACCCTTAGCTATTATCTAATTCCTTTACCTTTTGTTCATTATTAATGCAAAGACACAATTAAGTGGCGACTTTCAGTGGCTCAATAAGTCGTAGCTTTCTGGACCAGACTGTTCTGAAAACTCGCCTATATGTATAATGTATAAAATACAGTCCAAAAAGTAGGTCCAGTATAAATTATTTAATTACCTTTGTGAGACTAACTTTTTGAGACTAAATGAATAAAATATTCGGTTATGCCCGTGTTTCGACTGTTGACCAAAATCTTGATACCCAAATCGACCTTTTAGAAAAATATGGGTGCGGTAAAATTTTCCAAGATAAAATAACAGGGCTTGCCATTCAACGCCCAGCCCTTGATGATATGCTCTCTCAATTGCGTGAAGGTGATACAGTTGTAGTTGCTCGTTTTTTTCGTTTGGGTCGAAATCGTGACCATGTCATAAATTTGGTCAATGACTTCGCCAATCGAAAAGTTATTTTCAAAGCTCTTGATGTTGGTATTGATACTACAACACCAGCAGGTAAATTGATACTTTCTATTTTTGCTTCATTGGCAGAATATGACCGTGAAGTGATTTTAGAGAAAACCAAAGCAGGTCAGCAATTAGCTAAAGCTAAAGGCAAACATATTGGCAGACCTTCTGGAGTAAATCAAGAAAATTACAACAAAGTAAAAAAGGCTTTGGAGAAGGATTTATCTGTTTCTGAAATTGTGAATTTGACAGGGATAAGCATTTCGAGTGTAAAAAGATATAAGAAAGAAATTCAAAAATAAAAATATGATAAAAAATGTATTAATTAATGCCGCCGATACATAGTTGTTTTATCTCTAAAAATATTTCCTTTTTGACTCCCTGTTGCACTTGTTTTTTACATACTTTTGCTGTATGAAAGCATTTTCAATCATTTTATCCATGTACCTACTTGTACTTTCGTGTCTTCCCTGCGGAGATGTGGAAGACTGTAAAGTAGTGGATAATGAAAGAATAGCTTTTTCGGAAACCAATCATACCAACCACCAAGCAGATACCGAAACTTGTTCTCCTTTTTGTATCTGTGCTTGTTGTGGAACAAACATTGTCTTAAATTTTTCATTCTCCCCCCTCATTTCTGAAATAGAACAATGTTTTTTATCCGAAAAGATAAAAATCAATTTCTATAATACTACGTTTATTTCTGATTTCTACGGAAACATCTGGCAACCGCCCAAAATCTGATTCTTGAAATTTTATTGCCATTAAGCTTGCTGAAATTATCCTCAGTAGGATTTTTATTTATGGCCATTAATCAATTTTTCAAAATTAGATTTAAAATATGTTAGATAAAATCATTCATTTTTCTATCCATAATAAGTTTATTGTGGGTTTATCTACTTTGGCACTGGTTTTAGTTGGTATTTATAATTTGAGCAGACTGCCCATTGATGCCCTTCCTGATATTACTAATAATCAGGTTCAAGTAATTACGACTGCTCCCACTTTAGCAACCCAAGAAGTGGAGCAGTTTATTACCTATCCTATCGAGCAGACCATGAAGACGATTCCCAAAATCGTTGAAATGCGTTCTTTAAGTCGCTTCGGATTGAGTGTCATTACCCTTGTTTTTGAGGAAAACGTAGATGTTTATTGGGCAAGGCAACAAATGGGCGAAAAGCTCAAAGATGCTGAAAGATTGATTCCCAAAGGTGCAGGAATTCCTGAATTAGCACCCATTAGCACAGGTTTAGGCGAAATTTACCAATATGTGATTTATGCAAAAAAAGGCTTTGAAAGCCAATATGATGCCTCAAAGTTACGCAGTATTCAAGATTGGATTGTCAAACCACAACTTTTAGGCACGGCTGGAATTGCCGAAGTAACCACTTTGGGCGGTAGTCTTAAACAATACGAAATAGCTGTGCAGCCCGACCGCCTTAAAAGTATGAATACCACCATCACAGACATTTTTGATGCTCTTGAAAAAAACAACGAAAATACAGGAGGTGCGTATATCGACAAACAGCCGTATGTCTATTTCATTAGGGCTTTGGGTATGGTAAAAACTATGGCAGATATTGAAAAGATAGTTGTCAAAACCAATAATGGCATACCCATTCTTATTCGTGATGTGGCAAAAGTGCAAGAAGGAGCAGCGTTGCGATATGGTGCAGTTACCAAAGATGGTAAGGGCGAAGTAGTAGGCGGAATGGTATTAATGCTCAAAGGAGAAAACTCATCGGCAGTAGTGAATCGAACGAAAGCCAAAATTGAACAAATCAGAAAATCATTGCCCGAAGGTGTTTCGCTCGACCCATTTATTGACCGTACAAAATTAGTAAACAACGCCATCGGAACGGTTGAAGCCAATCTTTTAGAAGGAGCTTTAATCGTGGTCTTTGTATTAGTCTTATTACTTGGCAATTGGCGAGCAGGATTAGTAGTGGCATCAGTTATACCATTGGCTCTGCTTTTTGCTGTAATAATGATGAATTTGTTTGGAGTAAGTGGAAATTTGATGAGTTTGGGGGCAATAGACTTTGGTTTGATTGTAGATGGTGCAGTCATCATTGTCGAAGCGGTCATTCATCGTTTGCACCTTAATAAAGAAGGAAAACTAACAGCCCAACAAATGGACGAAGAAGTTTTACAGGCATCGACAAAAATCAGAAGTAGTGCGGCATTTGGTGAGATAATCATTTTGATTGTTTATTTGCCTATTTTGGCATTGGTTGGCACAGAGGGCAAAATGTTTAAGCCAATGGCTCAAACCGTTTCATTTGCTATTCTTGGGGCATTTATTTTATCACTGACTTACGTTCCAATGGCTTCTGCTTTATTTTTAAGCAAGAATATAAGCCACAAAAAGAATATTTCTGACAAAATCATTGATTTTATCTATCGTTTCTACCAGCCGATTTTAGACAAAGCACTGCAATTAAAGGCAATTATTTTGAGTGCTTCTGCTGCCTTATTTTTGATTGCTTTGTTTGTATTTAGTCGAATGGGAGGTGAATTTATTCCTACTTTGGAAGAAGGAGATTATGCTATCAATTTTAGAAATGCCAATGGAAGTTCTTTAAGCATGAGCATCGAAACATCTACAAAATTAGAAAAACTACTAAAATCAAAGTTTCCTGAAGTCGTTGAAGTAGTTTCTAAAATTGGTTCTGCTGAAATTCCAACTGACCCTATGCCTATCGAAACAGGTGATTTGGTTATCATTCTGAAAGACAAAAGAGAATGGACAACCACCAAAGATTTCTATGAATTGGCGGATATGATGAAAGAAGAAATAGAAAAAATACCAGGCGTAACTTTTGAAGTTTCCCAACCGATTCAAATGCGTTTCAACGAGCTTATGACAGGTGTAAGAAGCGATATAGCCATTAAAATATTTGGAGAAGATTTAGAAAAATTGGCTGCAACGGCAAATTCAACAATTGGATTGATTGGTAATATCGAAGGCGTAGCCGACATCAAAGCCGAGCAAGTAACAGGTATGCCGCAAATTACAGTGAGGTATAACCCCGATAAATTGGCATTATATGGCTTAAATGTGGGCGATTTAAATAAAGTTATTCGCACAGGTTTTGCAGGACAGACCACAGGAACAGTTTACGAAGGTGAAAAACGATACGATTTGGTGGTTAGACTTGACAAAGATTTTCGTCAGGATATTTCAAACGTAAAAAATATATTTGTCAGTCTTCCGAATGGAAACCAAATTCCTTTGGAACAAGTAGCAGATGTAAATTTTGAGCAAGGTCCTGCACAAATTAGTCGTGAAGATGGGCGTAGAAGAATTGTGATTGGCTTAAATGTACGTGGGCGTGATGTGAAAAGTGTAGTCAATGATATTCAAGCTCAATTAGATGCCAAACTCAAACTCCCCGAAGGTTATTATGTAACATACGGTGGTCAGTTTGAAAACTTGGTAGAAGCGAATAAACGTCTTTCAATTGCTGTACCCATAGCTTTATTATTGATTTTTGTCTTGCTTTATTTCACTTTCAACTCAATCAAACAATCCATTTTGATTTTTACGGCAATACCTCTTTCCGCCATTGGAGGTGTTTTTGCCCTTTCATTGCGTGGTATGCCCTTCAGTATTTCGGCAGGCATTGGTTTTATTGCTTTGTTTGGTGTGGCAGTTTTAAACGGAATTGTACTGATTGGCTATTTCAACCAACTCAAAGCCGAAGGATGGAGTAATGTTTTAGAAAGAATCAAAGAAGGCACAAAAGTACGACTACGACCTGTGGTAATGACTGCCACCGTAGCTTCATTAGGCTTTTTGCCAATGGCTTTGAGCAATGGGGCTGGTGCAGAAGTACAAAAGCCTTTGGCGACTGTTGTCATTGGAGGTTTGATTACAGCTACTTTATTAACCTTAATTGTGTTACCGATTTTATATTTATTAGTAGAAAATGGACTAAAAAAGCCAAAAATTACTAAAACAACTTCGGTAATACTCTTAGTTTTTTTGTTTTCTTGTAGTTTAGCCAATGCTCAAACGACTCTTAGTTTGCAACAAGCCATTGATTTAGGCACTAAAAATAATAATTTGGTACAAGCCAATGAATTGGAAATAAAGATGCAAAATCAGCTAAAACCAACTGCAAAAGAACTTCCTAAAACGAATATAAATACCACGCTTGGGCAATACAATACCCGAAGTTTTGACCAAAATTATAGTGTTTCGCAGGGATTTAGCCCTTTTCAGTTTCAAGCAAAAAAAATATTTATCATCGAAAATATCAAAAATAGTGAACTGAAATTGTTAGTAACCAAACATGACATCGCTTTTCAGATTCGACAATCTTGGAATACTATTTTGTATCTGACGGCAATTAATCAATTACTGGTCAAACAAGATGAGTATTTACAACAATTTGTAAGGGCTGCAAATCTGAAACTCAAAACTGGCGAAAGTACATTGTTAGAAAAAATGACAGTCGAAACCAAACAGCAAGGTTTGATTCAAATCAGAAAACAAAATGAAAGTTTGATATTAACTGAAAAAATTAAGTTAAAAAGTATTTTGAATATCAAAAACGATTTCACGATTACTGAAACTTCATTTTTGCCTTCAAGAGCAATTTTATCAGATTCTACATATATCAATCAAAATCCTTTGTTGGCTTTGGCAATACAACAAGTGGCAATTGCATCTGCAAATAAAAACATGGAAAAGGCTTTGGTAAAACCTGAATTTATGGCGGGCTATTTTTTACAATCGCTTACTGGTAATCAAGATATAAATGATAAAACGGTTTTCTATAATGGCATACCTCGTTTTCAAGGCGTGAATTTGGGTGTAAGTATTCCGATTTTCAACAAAGCCAATAAAGCTCGAATTCAATCAGCAGAAACCGAGATTCAGTTGCAAGAAAAAAACACAGAATACCTTAAAAATCAATTGAATAGCCAACTTTTGCAACAAATTCAAGAGCAAAAAACCAATCAATCGCTCATTGATTATTATGTACAAACGGCACTACCCAATGCCGAAATAATTACCCAAAATGCCACAAAAGCCTATCAAAGCGGTGAGGTAGGCTATGTAGAATACCTCCAAAGTTTAGAAACCGTGTTGAACATTCAGCAAAACTATTTGCACGCAATCAATGCTTTCAACCAAAATGCAATCAATATTCAATATTTGTTAAACAATTAATTTTAAGCAAATGAAAATCAATCATCAATATAAGTTTTTAGTGGGTTTATTTAGCTTGTTACTTTTGGTTTCTTGCAATAAAAAAGCCGCTGAAACTGCCACAGAAGCAGAGCATCATGACCCAAACGGCGTAGTCGAATTGACTCCTATGCAAGTAAAATCAGCCCAGATAGTCTTTGGAAGTTTTGAAAAGAAAAATTTGAGTGAAGTTATCACAGCCAACGGTTACACCAAACTTCCACCTCAGAACCAAGCCGATGTTTCAGTATTTTTGGGTGGAATTATCAAAACGATTGCGGTTATCGAGGGTCAATTTGTAAAAAAAGGGCAAACATTGGCAACATTTCAGAGCATGGAATTTAATAACATACGCTTAGAAAAGGCTAAATTGACCGAAGAATTGCAACAAGCTAAGGTAAGTAAAGACTTTTTAGAATTGGAATTTGCTCGTCAAAAAGAATTGAGCGATGAAAATGTAACGGCAAAAAAGACCTTTCAAAAAATCAATACAGAGCTTGAATCAATCAAAAATAAAATCAAAAACACCGAAAATCAAATCATTATTTTAGACCAAAATCTTTCGCTCGGTGGTAATGAGAATACTTCAACACTGAGTATTACTGCTCCGATTTCGGGTTATATTACAGAAGTGAAAATAAAAATTGGGAGCAGTATTTCGGCTAATAACATCTTATTTTCGATTGTCGATAATTCTAAAATGCACGTTGATTTGTTGGTTTATGAAAAAGACCTTTTCCGTATAAAAGTTGGGCAAAGTGTGCGGTTTGTATTAACCAATCAAGGGAATCAGGAAATTATTGGGAGGATTTTTAGCGTTGGTAAGGCTTTTCAAAATGAATCAAAATCGGTGGCTGTTCATGCCGACATCAACAATTCTACCATCGGGCTGATTCCTGGAATGTATGTAAACGCTTTAATAGATATTGGCAAAAATCAAGTAAAAACCCTTCCAATAGATGCCATAGCCAAAGCAGAAGGTAAAGAGTTTATTTTTATTCAGGAAACTGAAGAACCAGACGAAAATAAAAAAGATGACAAGGAAGACACAGGCGTACATTTCAAGCGAATTGAAGTAAAAACTGGTGCTGCTCAATTAGGTTTTGTGCAAGTTACATTGCTAAAAGAAATTCCTGCAAATGCAAAAATCGTAACGCACGGAGCATATTATCTACAATCAACCATGAGTAATGCCGAAGGCAGTGATGAAGATGAGCATTGATTCTTTAATTTGTGATACATTTAAAAACTGAAAATAATGGAACATAAACACATTTATGACAAAGACGGAAAACAACTTTGTTGTACGCAAGAAGAAAAAATAAATAATATTGCCAATCAGCAATTAAAAAAGGAACATAAGGAGGAAGGTTGCTGTGCAGCCGATGAGCCAAACCACGATGAACATACAGATGAAGACGGACACGACCATTCCCCAAGCAGTGATGGTTCATTAAAAATGTTTCTGCCCGCTATCATTAGCTTGGTTTTACTACTCATAGCTATTTCTTTAGATAACTATTTGCCTCAGTCTTGGTTTACAGGTTGGGTTCGCATTATTTGGTATGGCATTGCTTACTTACCCGTTGGATTTCCAGTGTTAAAAGAAGCTGTTGAAAGTATCGGCAAAGGTGAAATATTTTCAGAGTTTTTATTGATGTCAATTGCTACAATTGGGGCATTTGCCATTGGGGAGTATCCTGAAGGTGTCGCAGTTATGCTATTTTATGCTGTTGGTGAAGTTTTTCAAACTTTGGCAGTCAAAAGAGCAAAGGCAAATATCAAAACTTTGCTTGACCAACGCCCTGACGAAGTAACCATTTTGCAAAATAATCAAACAAAAATAATTAAGGCTGCAACGGCAAATATTGGCGACATTATTCAACTAAAAGCTGGTGAGAAATTGGGCTTAGATGGTGAACTGCTATCTGAGACTGCCTCTTTCAATACCGCAGCTTTAACAGGTGAAAGTAAACCTGATACCAAAGCCAAAGGAGAAAGTGTTTTAGCAGGAATGATAAATCTCAATACTGTTTCGCAAGTAAAAGTTACGACTGCCTACAAAGATAGTAAATTGTCGAAAATCTTGGAATTGGTTCAAAATGCAACAGCTCAAAAAGCTCCAACGGAGTTATTTATCAGAAAGTTTGCAAAAATTTATACGCCAATTGTAGTTCTTTTGGCTATTATGATTACTGCACTACCCTATTTTTTTGTAGAAGATTACCTATTTAGTCAATGGCTGTATCGGGCTTTGGTTTTCTTAGTTATTTCTTGCCCTTGTGCCTTAGTTATTTCTATTCCTTTGGGTTATTTCGGGGGCATTGGAGCTGCCTCTAAAAACGGTATTTTGTTTAAAGGTAGTAATTTTTTGGATTTAATCGCTAATATTCAAAACGTAGTAATGGACAAAACGGGTACTATGACCGAAGGTGTGTTTAAGGTTCAAGAAGTTATCATAAAACAAGATTTTAATAAAGACGAAATCCTACAAATGGTTAACGCCCTCGAAAGCCAAAGTACACATCCAGTGGCAACGGCTATTCATAATTTTGTTGGAAATATTGACAGCTCAATTGTCTTAAAAAATGTAGAAGAAATATCGGGACATGGATTGAAAGCTGAAATAAACGGCAAAGAATTATTAGTTGGAAATTTCAAATTGATGGATAAGTTTTCAATTACCTACGATATTGACCCTACAACGATTGTTTATACTTTGATTGCCATTGCTTATGATAAAAAATTTGTCGGCTACCTTACTATTGCTGATAGTATAAAAGAAGATGCCCAAGAAACCATAAATAAGCTAAAAGCAATGGGCGTAAATACCGTAATGCTCAGTGGTGATAAAAGTACGGTAGTAAAATTTGTAGCTGATAAATTGGGCATAATCAACTTGTTTGGAGATTTACTGCCCGAAGATAAAGTAAACAAAGTCAAGGAGTTAAAAGCTCTCAATCAAACGGTATGTTTCGTGGGCGATGGCGTAAACGATGCTCCAGTAGTGGCATTGAGCGATGTGGGCATAGCAATGGGAGGGCTTGGAAGCGATGCCACCATTGAAACTGCCGATGTAGTCATTCAAGACGATAAACCATCAAAAATACCGATGGCCATCAATATCGGTAAACAAACCAAAAAGATAGTTTGGCAAAATATCACATTGGCATTTGCAGTAAAAGCTATCGTACTTGTATTAGGTGCAGGTGGTTTAGCTACGATGTGGGAGGCTGTTTTTGCAGATGTGGGCGTAGCTTTATTGGCGATTTTGAACGCTGTTAGGATTCAGAATATGAAGTTTTAAATCATAGTTTCCATCAATCTTTTTTCTTAAAGCATTGCTCTTTTAGAACAATGCTTTAAATTTTTGCCTGTATCTAAAATATTGAGATATAGGCAATATTATTCTTAGATTAACCTAAATTAATACACATTTGTCTTTCAAAATTGTAAAGCAAAACATACTATATTGTTAATCGCATTTAGCCATTTTATAGCTTCCGCTTGTGAAAAGCTACTACCAATTTCTCCCGAAGACAGGGATGTTTTTAGATGGTACAATCAAAGATTTAACTACTTCCGAAACGACTCAATTTCTAAGAAGCGATGCAGCTTTCACCAAAGTTTTTACTGAAAATACAGGTTTAGTACCTTTGTTTCGAGTTATTTTTAATGAATAAAAGAGGTTTCCACTTTTTGTCTTATTAAACCACCGTTTTATAAATATCTAAGACATCGGAAAGTTGAGATTAGTGCCTATCAAAAAAAGCAAGTGTAGTAGTATATGCTCCTTAGATGACAAGAATTACTTGTAAGTGAATTTTATCAACAAAAAATCCTATAAACAACCCGATGGGAAAATTGTACTTTTAAGTAATTTAGCCCAATAATCAGGTAGAACAGGATATACGGTGTGTCAAAATTAAGCAAAAGGTTGCGATGCCATTCCGAACGGTAAAAGAAGCGGAAATATTCGCTCGTGTTGAAGGATTCATTTCTCCTGTAAGGAAGCACAATATGAACGTCTTTCCACAATTAAACACGGCACTAAATAATCAACAAATCTTGTTTAAAGCTATCTAAGCTATTACCTAATTTTAAAACTATCGCTGGTTCGTAACATCAGTTAGATAAATAAAATACCCTTTTGTTTTGATGGCATCGTCTTTTATTTCGGACGAAATTACCTCGTCAGATAAACTGGCATAGTTGATACTTTCATCTCCACCTTCAATATAATTTGTAAAATTTTCACTAATAAACCGATAGAACAATGTTCCCAAAACAAACTGTTTAAAATCCCATCCATCTACCGAGCCACGTACATCGTTGGCTATTTTCCATATTTTAGCTTATAATTCTGCTCTTTGTGCTGTACTTGTCATTCTTTTTAAATAGTTTCGGGGTTTCCTCTTAAATATTTCAACAACATCAAAAACAATTAAGTCATTGTTGAAGTTTGTTTGAAATTCGTAGGCAAAGATAAATTCAATATTCTACCTATCTCATTTTTCAACGTAAAATGATTGGATTATACTTTATAATCCAATTTTTGGAATGGAATTAACCGCCCGTTTTTTCAATTCTTCAGATACTCTCACATATTTTGTAGTATGTTTAAGGCTCGAATGACCTAATAAATTAGATATTGTATATATATCTGTTTCGTAATACGCAAGTAACGTTCCAAATGTATGCCTTGCACAATGAAATGTAAGGTGTTTTTCGATTCCTGCTTTAATAGCCCAATTCTTAAGTACCTTATTTACACCATTGGTAGATGGTAGGCAGAAAATAAATTCATTGCCTTCTTTTAGTGGCAACTGATTTTGAGCATTTATATTTAACTCCATTGACATTTTGCCAGATGTTTTTGAACTTTCTTGTGTTTTTGATTGGGAAAAGAATAAAATATTATTTCTGAGGTTTTTCCATTTAAGTTCTCTTAAATCGCCAATTCTAATTCCAGTATTACATGAAAATAAGAATGCTCGCTTAACCATTTCATTTCCACAAGAAGTATTATAAAGCATCATTATCTCTTCTATGGTTAAAACTTCTTTTTTGATAGTTTCATTCTTGGAGGTATTTTTGATAAATTGAACGGGTGATGTTTTAAAATAGCCCTCTCGTGTAGCGGCCGTAATTACTTTCTTAAATCTTGCAAAATAGGTTTGTGGAGTTTCCCCCTTCATGTTTTCAGAAAGGTAGTTTTTGAATTTTATACAAAAGTTTTCGTCAATTTCCTTGAAATATAATTCTCCAGAAGAAAACTCCTCAAGTTTGTTTGCTAAAGCTTTCATTACTCGTAGGTCCTCTTTTTTGTAAGTATTAATATATTTCTTAAAATATTCGTGGAAATTTTTATTTTTCAATAACTTAAAATCTATTTCTTCTTCGATTTCATCTTTAAAGAATGCATCTTCTCTACGATTTCTGTAAATATCAAGTTTAAAATCTACTTCTTTGTTATGCCTTTTCATTTCAACCGTTTCGGCATTTATATATCTAAACAATTTAGTAGATTCCCATACTTGCTTTCCATTCTTAAACCATGAAATATAAGCATATGCTATATTTTCAGAAGTTTTTTTTAATTTTATTTTTACTCTATTTTTGGTTGTTAAATTATGTTTTATCATAGTTTTTTCTTTATTTTATTTCAACAAAAATAAAGAAAAAGTATAGAAAAATGCAAATTAATTTCATATAACTTACTAATAATCAACATTTTACAATACAAGTTCGATTCCCGTCCTCGGTACTATTTACCCAAAAAACAGGGTAACAAGAACCAAACAAAAAGAGTATAAAACGTTGATTTTCAGCATTTTATACTCTTTTTTCTTTTACAGTCGGTCTCTTACTTATTCTTTGATTAGCTGTTGTTTGAAAAAAAACTGTCAGAATTCTGTCAGAAAAGAACATCTTAGTTAAAACCTTAATTTAAAACTTCAAATCATTAAAGTTGATAAGCCTCAACATCAAAAACTCCCATGCGTGGACTCTGTGGCTAAGTGTGGGGTAATTTAAGATTTTATATGTACATTAATCATTGTATTTACATTAATATTAGATAAACAAAAATGCAAATATATAAATCTCTCAACACTATACTTTTTGTATATTATTTAAATGGACTCAAAATTTTGTAATCTAATTTGTAATTAGACGCATTTATTATTTCAAATTTAGCCCCCTTAAAACCAATTATATTTCCTTCTGATAAATCATATTGTACGTCTTGGGTAAAAGCTTGTCTTGCTAAGTTTTTATAAAATTCACGGTAAGAGAATTTAACTATATTTCCTACCTTGCCACTGTATATAAACTCTTGGTTAAAATCTGCTATTTCAATTGGGGTTTGAGTTACTTCCTTTTCTTTTAAAAATATTGGCTTTTCAGACACTATTGGATTATCACTTTGATTTAAAAAAACCATTGATTTAGATTCGACCGTTATTACTTGATTGGACTTTGGGTCAACACAAACACATAAATACATAAAACAATACTTGTCTAATGCTCCGTTTCCTTTGGGTGAAGCGTCATCAAAAACATAATCATTTGTAACCTTTAAAGATTTTATTTTTCCATTCTTCTTGTACTGAATATCATCATCACAATATACTGCTCTTGTGTGTATGAAACTTTTGCTTTTAATAATATTCTCCCCTATATCAATAGAGGCTAACTGTCCAATATCGGGAGTAATATGAACCTCAACAGAAGTTACACCTAATTGAGCGGCAAGATTCAAAGTATAAAAGAAACAGAAATAAAGCAGTAAAAAATTTTTCATTAGATTTTTGTTTGGTTAATTGTTCTCAAATAATTTTAAAAATGAATATCAATCGTATTAGTCTATTCTTTTTAATGGATATACTTAATTAGTTCATATATACTTTGAATAACCATATATTTTAAATAAAAATCAAATAATTTACCCTAAAAACAAAAATAGGTAACCCTAATTTAAGGGCTACCTATTCTTACCAATTAATCAGGAAGATTATATAATTTTTTAATTTCTTCATAAGGTATTCTTGAATTTATTCTACCGCCCGCTACCATTGGAATAAGGACAGTTCTAAATTTATAACTTGATATACCGTTTTCTTTATATCTCCATTCACTTAAGTAAATTGTTCCTGATACCCCATAACTAGCATTTAAATCAACAATTGTTGTTGTCCCATTTGTTTTACTTACTGCATCGTCTTTTAAAGGCAATTGTTTCATAATTACAGAAGAACTTATAACATAAGTTATTGGTAATTCTGAATCAGATTTGTAATTTGGAATAGTAAAATTGGTTGTAGGGCTTGATGTTGAACCAGTCCAACTTAAAACGTAATCATAGTACCTTGCAGTTGCAGCAGTTCCAGAACTTGCTCCAGTATTACCTTGAACGCCTTGAATTCCCTGTGCTCCTGTTGCACCAGTTGCACCAGTATTACCTTGAACGCCTTGGGGTCCCGTTGCACCTGTAGCCCCAATAGGACCTACATCGCCCTTTTCTCCCTTGCAACAAGTTAAGAAAAAAGTTACGGCTAATAAAAACACTAAATTTTTCATTGATATTGATGGTTTTATGTCAATCCAAACCCTAAATCAACGATTAGTTATTAAAAGACGTGGGTTTGTAACATTAACGTATTTAGAGGCTCTGACAAAGCCCAACCTACATATAAGCACAAATAGCCCACGTCGTGACGTGAGCGTTCGGACTTATTATTCGTGTAGGTATTGTTGGAAACTGTCAGATTTCTAAATACAGAATAATAGCTAACGCCTAAAAACTTTATTTTGTGTGGTTTGTAAAATTAGTAACTTAATTTTTAAATTTCAATATTTTTATTTTCACTCATCAAAATCAAACATAATAAAGCTTTAAAGTTCACATAAAAATAATTGACTATTTTATCTGAATGAGTCTATAAAATTTCTCATTTAACTAAAAAAACAGCAAAGGAATGAAAACAAAGGTAAAAATGATTTAGGTAGCCTTCTTAAAAGTAGCATATCCTTAAATAATCTTTAAATTAGTTTCATTCCCTTTTAATAAAATAGTAGTATTTAGTTATCTAAATATTAACAAATACTGTCAAAACTTCTCTCTTATTATAAGACTATTTAAAATCGAGTTTAAATTGTCTAACTTTATTGTCAAGTTCTTGTATCAATTCACTCGGTTCAAAAAGAAGCTCATTTTTAAATAAATCCTTTATCATACCTCTAGCTCGACTTGGATACTCAGGTCGTTCAAATTGCCCTCGTTTTCTTGTTTCTTCAATTAATTCTAAAACTTCATTTTGCCCTCCTAAATCAATTATACTTTTCAAAGTTAACTGATTAAAAAAATCACTTGGTTTTAGCAATACATCTTCTCTAAATGCCATTTTTGAAATTTTATCAATATTTGAATATTCATCAAACCATTTTTTAAATAATCTCATATAAAAATCTTCATCATAAAGCATTCCTACATTAACAGAGACTTTATTAAAAATCTTAGGAAGTTTATTTATAAACCTAACCTCAAATCTTAAAAGGTTTTTTTTAAACAAACTTTCATCTATTTTTCCATAGTTAGCTTTATACTCCTCGTTTTTATCATAAAAAAGTTTACGAATATTTTGTTTAGTATAGTATAAACTTGTACTCAACCCACTTCTTTTAAAAGTCTTACTATCACCAAAATAAGGGTAATATATCTTAGGTTCATATTGCATACTGAAATTTTGTGCAAAATCTATTCTATTCAATTTAGCATTTTTTAAAGATAAATGAAGAGTATCAGATAATGACTCAATTGCTCGTTCTGTTTCTACCCTTGTGAGTGTTTGTAGATTATTACCAAAAAACCATTTAGCTAAACTACCTTTAATACTTACCCCTTTTTCATTTACACAAAGATTTAAGTTTTTCAAATTGCCTGTGATGTAATAACTTTCATCCCTATTATGTTCAACTACTTGACATAATAAGGGGGCAATACATTCCGTATTACCCCCGTGCCATAAATGCAATGTATCGTACATAATTAGTAATTAAAATACGGTCTTGCCTCAGCTCTCAAACGGTTTATTTCACTATCTAACTCACCATCTAACAAATGGCAATAAAACTCTCTTATGCAGTTTTTCCCACCCAACACTATAAATAATTCAATTCTTTTCAACTCCTTATCTGTTAAAAATAGATAGCCATCAAACCTAAATGGTAATAAAGGGTTTTTAGAACCATCTCTCAACTTTGTACGTGCGTTTGGATACCCGTATGAAAATTGAAAACAATCTAAGTCTTCAAAAAATAAACTACTTAAATTTAACGTGCCGTTTGTTAATGCCATCGTTGCAACTCGTTTCCCATTATATTCAACAAAATCATCAGTTTCTGTTGGGAATAAATAAATCATACCTTTCTTGTTTCTAAATGGATTTAAACCATTATATAAACCAGATACCTCGGTACAATCTAAACGAGGTGCTGAACGAATTCCATGCTTTTTCTTTACATCTTCTTCTAAGTTCTCAAATAAATAACGTGCCGTAAGTATCATCTACTACGCCCTCCTAAAACCTCTCTCTCAAGCTGTTTTTTTGTTTTAATTGGGTTTTGTAATAACCATTGGTCAATCTCACTCTTTTCAAAGAAAAGCGTCTTACCAAAAGGGCAACAATATGGTACAGCCCTTTGTGAAGTTAGCTTATACCCCCATGACTTACTAACTCCCACATAATTGCAGAAGTCCTCAAAATTGAAAACTGTTTTTTGTGATAATAAACTTTGTTCGATACGCTCTAAGCGTTCAATAATTTGTTCCATCTTGGAAACTTGTTAAAGTTAGAAAATGGTATTAGCTAATACTGTTATTGTCTTGACAGTTGCAAAATTGAGAAGAAAAGGAAGGAATAAGAATAGACAGTCTTAGACGGCTCTCAGACCGTCTAAGATTTTGTGAAAAGTTTTGTTTGTAGATTTGTGCTTATCAAGTTCACGTTGATTACTATATGATTTTCTAAGATTGTCAGAATTAATATTTTCAAAAATAATTTCAGCTTTTTTCCATGGATGTTCTTGGTCAAGTAATCCAATAAACATGGAAAGAATTACTTTACTTTTTTTCCATTTTAATTTCTTAAAATCAGTATTCAATACTTCTCCATTAAAAGCATTTATGAAAAAAACTTCATTTGTGGTGCTATCCAAAAACCCATCATCTTTAAATTTTTGACATAATTGTTTAAGTTGTTCTACTGTACATGGTAATTTAAAACCTACATTTGAATTAGTAGCCTTATCATTAAATAAATGCTCTAATAGATATTTACAAAATCCATATTTAGCATAAATTATTGTATCCTTTTTTTTGATTGATATGCCCTCTACTTCATGTATATTTCTTAATAAAAACTGTTTTGCAGACTCCAAATTTTCTATCTCAGTTTTTCTCTCAAATTCATAAAATAAATTTTGCAACTCTTTCTCAACTTCCTGCTGCTGAAGATAAAAATTATAATTATCTTGCTCTTTCACTTCCTCACTCGTTAAAGGATTAGGGTCTTCTATTTCTTCATAAAAACCATCAACCAATTTAAAGTTATCAATCACATCTAAATCAATTCTATTTTCTATTTCCTCAGCTGATAGCTTAATATTTTTCTTAGCTTGCTCTTCTTCAATTAAAGAGTCATTAATTATAGGATAAACAATATTTTCCCAATCAGCACGTATTTCATCAATTGAAGTTTTCATTTTTACACGAATTTGATAGAATAAATAAATGTGGAACAACTACACCCCCATACCACTATCGCATC
Organism: Cytophagaceae bacterium; assembly: GCA_027486845.1. GTDB lineage: Bacteria > Bacteroidota > Bacteroidia > Cytophagales > Spirosomataceae > Emticicia. The sequence goes on along the minus strand of JAIXOL010000028.1, from coordinate 284,727 downwards.
ATTTTGCCCAAGGATACAGGGGGGGATAAAGAGTAGTTATAGTATTAATAGCTTTCTCTGTGTTTTCACCTTCTGCCCGAACATAACGCCTTGTATATTTGAGTGAAGTATTCCCTATTAACTCCCTAATGGTTTCAATACCACAAAAATCATATTCCTTTAAATATTGGATATAATCTATTTTCTCAATCATTTGGCTTAAAGATTTATTTGTGGAATAGCGTTCACGGCTTTTGCTTTCATCTCATTTGATATTCTTACATACTTTGCTGTATGCTTCAATGAAGTATGTCCCAATAATTTAGAAATGGTCATTATATCAGTTTGGTAGTATGCCAATAAAGTACCAAATGAATGACGTGCAACATGAAAGGTAATATGCTTTTCTATGCTGGCTCTCTTTGCCCAATTACCAAGATTTTTGAGTGTGGCGTTATGAGTAGGTAATTTAAAAACATAGTCCTCTTTGTTGGCTGGAGTGCCTAATAATTCTTTGGCAGTAGGATTTAAAACTATTTCAGCTTTGCCCCCGTCTTTGGCTTTATCTTTGGTTTTGCTTTGCTCAATGGTCAATACATCGCCCGTTATATTTTTCCATTGTAAGGCTTTAATATCTACAAATCTTAGTCCTGTATTGCAAGCAAAGAGAAAAGCCCGTTTAACCTCCTTATTGCCACATTCTGCCACCGCTAAGGCTTGCACCTCTTCAATAGTTAGCACGTCTTTGGTTAGACTTTCATCGACTTTATCGTTTTTAATGTCTTGGGCTGGAAAAGTTCTAAAAAGTTTGTCCCGTGTTGCTTGCTTGAGCATCTTTTTAAATCGGGCAAAGTAAGTTTGTGGGCTTTCACCGTTCAATTTGTCTGAAAGATAATCTTTGAAATTGTAACAGAAACTTTCTGTTATCTCTTTGGCTGTAATATGCTTTGGTGAAAAGTCTTTAAAGTGGAGGTACACCCCTTGCATAACTCTCTTATCTTTTTTCTGATAGTTTGCTAAGTAGGTTTCAAAGTAAGCTGTAAAATCTTGATTCTTAGTTTTCTTTTGCTCAATTATATCATCTATCTCATCACTAAAAAATTGGCGTTCCCGTTCGGCTCTCATTAGTTCGGCTTTCTCATACACCTCTTTATTATGGTGGCGTTCCAAAACGGTTTTGGCTTTATCATAAACAACCAAATTAAGATACTCCCGTTTTCTCTTATTGTCTTTGCTCCAATCCAAATAAAGTGCTAAACGATTTTCAGCCGTTGGCGTTTCTCTTAATTTTACTCTTTGTTTGGTCGTTTGCTTTGCCATTGATATACCTTTGTTTAGTTGTTGTTTACTATGACAAAAGTATAAAAGTTTTTTAAAACTGTCAGAAAACTGTCAGAATTTATTTTTACAAAATCTATAAGTAATTTATTATAAGCATTTTAAGTATAAAACTATGTTCCCGTCCTCGGTACTAAATAACTCGTTGATTGTCAACGAGTTATTTTTGTTTTAGGGTAATTTGCATCACTCCTACTCAATATTTCCGTACCTTTGCAGTATGGATTATTTCAAAAAACTTCTTGATTTACTGAAAATTGAGCGTGAGGAAGACCACGCACAGTTCCGCAAACTTACCGAACAATCTTCCGTTGCTGAGCGTCGTGCTAATGGACTTACGTGGTATCCGATTGCTATCAGGGGCTCAGAAATGAGTCGTGGCGATTATATCACGGTTGAAGTCGAACGCACTACTCATCAAGATGTCTCGCATCAACTGCGTACGGGTATGCCTGCTGTTTTCTTTGGTAATCATGACCCCAAAACCGACCGTGTAGAAGGAACAATTTCACACCAAAATGGTAATAAGTTAAAAATTACTCTTCGCACCGAAGAATTACCTGATTTTGCCCGTGATGGAAAACTCGGTATTGATGTACTTTTTGATGATAATTCATATGAAGAAATGCAAACGGCACTCAAATCGGCCAACGAATTAGTCGAAAAGCCCGAAGGCAATTTAGTACGAGTTTTAACGGGCGAAAAACAGCCAACTTTCAACGAAAACCTGTATAGTTTTTCATTTCCAAAACTAAACGCTTCACAAAACCAAGCATTAAATAAAATACTATCAGCCAATGAATTGGCCATTATTCATGGCCCACCAGGAACTGGAAAAACCACAACTTTGGTTCAAGCTATTAAGGCTTTAATTAAGCAGGATAATCAGAAAATATTAGTCGTTGCACCAAGCAATACTGCAGTCGATTTGTTGAGCGAAAAACTCCACGAAGAAGGCCTAAATGTACTTCGGGTAGGAAATCCAGCACGAGTAACCGAGCGTTTGATGGCCTTGACTTTGGATGCTAAAATGACCGACCATCCGATGATAAAAAATGCCAAAACGCTCAAAAAACAAGCCAATGAATACAAAAATATGGCTCATAAATACAAGCGAAGTTTTGGAAAATCTGAACGAGACCAACGTAAAGCTTTATTTGATGAAGCCCACAAAATAATGAAAGAAGTGGAAAATACTGAGCAGTATATCATCGATGATTTGGTAGCGAAAGCTCAAGTAATAACGGCAACTTTAGTCGGCTCAAATCATTATACGGTGCGAAACGTAAAGTTTCAAACCGTAGTAATCGACGAAGCCGGGCAAGCCTTAGAACCCGCTTGCTGGATTCCAATTCTGAAAGCCCAAAAAGTAGTTTTAGCAGGTGACCATTGTCAGCTTTCACCAACAATTAAAAGCCCCATTACCCCTAGAGGGGGAATTTTAAACGAGACTTACTCCCCCTTTGGGGATTGGGGGGTTGGACTTTCACTAACTTTGCTCGAAAAATGTATTGAACTCCACCCGGAAGCGGTTACTCTTTTGGAAGAACAATATCGCATGAATGAGCAAATTATGGCACATTCGTCAAAGATATTCTACCAAAATAAGTTAAAAGCACATCATTCAGTAGCAAAACACTTACTTTTTCCTGATGATTCGCCATTGGCTTTTATTGATACTGCTGGTTGTAGTTTTGATGAAAAACTCGAAGGTACAAGCTCTACCAACCCCGACGAAGCAGTTTTTTTAGTAAAACATTTGAGTAGTTTCGTAGAAGAATTGAAGAAAAAATTCAGCATAAATCATTTCCCAAGTATTGCCATCGTTTCACCTTACAAACAACAGATTAAAATTCTAAAAGAGCAAATCGAACATTCTCCCGAATTACAAGAAGTTTTGGTAAATATTTCAGTCAATACGATTGATAGTTTTCAAGGGCAGGAACGAGATATTGTTTATATAAGTCTAACAAGAAGCAATGCCGAAGGCACAATAGGCTTCTTATCGGACATTCGCCGCATGAATGTGGCCATGACTCGTGCGAGAAAAAAACTCGTAGTCATAGGCGATAGTGCTACGCTATCAAGTTTAGGTTTTTACGAAGAATTTATCAATTATACCCAAGAAACTGGTGCTTATCAGAGTGCTTGGGAATTTATGAACTTATTTTGAATGATTTTGTACAACTAACCGAGTCTACAAAAAAAGACGTCGCATTAGCAACGTCTTTACAATTTCTCTACTCCCCTACTGGCTTTCTATACGCCTCAAATGGTATTTTCAGCAAACTACCCAAACGTGAATTTTCTTCGGGTTTCATGTGGGTATCAATTCCATAAATGATTTTATCTCGGTCGAGGGTCATGTATGTACCGAAAATCCTATCCCAAATCGAAAAGATATTTCCGAAATTTGAATCAGTATAAGGCAGCACATAATGATGATGTACTTTGTGCATATCTGGCGAAACAATCACCCAGCTAATAGCATTATCGAGCCATTTTGGAATCACGATGTTGGCGTGATTAAACTGTGATAACATTACCGAAATCGCTTGATACATAAAAACCATCCACATTGGAGCTCCTGCAATCACGATTCCGGCCGTGGTGAAAATAAAGCGAAATATGCTTTCTCCTGGGTGGTGGCGATTAGCCGAAGTTGTATCAACGTTAGTATCCGAATGATGAATTAAATGAAATTTCCACATCCATATTACTCTATGCTCTGTCCAATGCACAAACCATGCTCCAATCAAATCGAGTAAAAGCAAACCAACAATCGTATAAGCCCAAAGTGGCATTTCGGGTAGCCATTGTAAGATTCCGAAATGATTATTTATCGTCCATTCGGCCGACTTTAGTAATATAAATGCCAAGGCAAAATTGATAACAATTGATGTAATCGTAAAGAAAATATTGATACCACCATGCTTAATTTTATTGTACTTAAACTGAAAAAGTGGTACTGCATATTCTGCCATCCAAAAGAAAGCAATACCACCAATCAGAATAGCACTTCGGTGCGTCGACGGAATTGTGGCGAAATATTCTACTATTTGTTTCATAATGATTATAGGGGTTTTAGTTTGTAACCTTAAAAATAGCACAAATGTTTCAAACAACAATGCAGTCAACTATTATTGCTTCATTATTTTAAATACACTCACTCGGCGTTGTTTATCGGCTATTTTCAAGAAATAAACGCCAGTTGAACGCTTAGATAAATCACTATTAAGCTGTTGTCTAACGTTATCCCAAGTGCCATTACCTTTAAAAATCATAAACCCTTGTGAATTAGAAAGGCTTATATCTAATAATTGCTTACCTAAGGTCTCGTCTAAATCAAGGTCAATAAAATCAGTAGTTGGATTCGGAAAAACCCTTGCATTAAACCCTAATGCTGACTCGGTAGCCGTTGGCGATGCTATAAATTGAAAACGTGCAAAAACTGGCAAGTGGTCAGAAGTAGTCGATGTATAATTTTTCAAGAAAGTGAAAGGTAATGCCACACCTACTGAGTTACTCAAATAACTATTTTTCAGTTCATTAGAAATCAGAATATGGTCAATTACATTTTCTTGAGAAACATACGAACGATAGCCATCATCGCTCAAAGTCTTAGTTAATGCTTGCCAACGTTCGGTATCATCAACGTATTTTTTATAGCTTGATTCTTTGGTAGAAGTAATCACCGAAACAGTTTCGTCAACATCATCATTAAAATCGCCCACAAATATTACATTTTCTTTCGAAAACTGAGCATCAAGACTATCTTTTAGTACCTCAACATCATATTTTCTTTGGCGATATTGTAATTCTCGGTCGGCTTCCGTGCCAGTAGTACCACCTGTGTTTGCTCGTGCATGAATACCCACGATATGCAGGCGTTGTTTTACCCCTTCAACCGTAACATCGGCTACCATCAAAAATGGCAAACGGCCACTCGCCCAAAAACGTGCAGGGTCTGATGGATAGTTAGGTAAGTTTGTAGCTCCTCCCAACAAAGGTCCTGTAGAAACACTTTTCACAACATCTGTTTTGTAAATAAAACATACTCTCTGAGCATCATCGGCCACGCCTCCGGCCGAAATTGCCGATGAACAAACGCCTTCATAGCCTTTCATTTTAGCAATCAAATTCTTAAATGCCGTTGGATTAGATACTTCCTCCAAGAAATACAAGTCAGACTTAAGCGAATCTAATACTTGTAGAACATTCGCTTGCTGCAAAGCCTCATCTGAAGGACCATTGGCTGTATTTCCGTACCAATTAACATTCCATGCAGTTACATCAAAGGTCTTATCGGCCGAAATACTTGAAACTGTTCCTTGCGGTTTACCTGTTCCGGGAATATCGGCTTGCGTACGAGGGTAAATCTGATAGCCATCATTGAAACGCCCAATCACACCCGAAATCATAAAAGTCGCTTGTGGTTTTGTGCGACCATCAATGTCAGTACCTTCCCAAACCCTTACAGTAGCATTGGCAGTGCCTTCAGTAATCATATAATTGGTATTGGGTAGAAAAACAAATTTCTTATCCGCAAAACTTACATCCTTTATCGCAATCAAATTACCTTCATTAGCTGCCATTTGGCTGGCTGTAATAGTTTTTGGGGTAACAACCCTATTAGTTGTTCCGATTTTTGCATACTGAGAACTTTGGAGATAAAGCTGTTTACTGATATTTGATAACTTTCCGAAAACTTGTACAGAATCGCCAACAGCGACTTTAGCCGAAACACCTCCAATCGGAATTCCACCCGTAGCATCTTGAATATAAACCAAATTATTAATTTCGCCTGCCGAAGTCACTCTTCCAGCAATTTTTACTGATGTTTGTTCAGCCAAAGTTTTTACTTTACTAATCGTCTGAATTTCATTGGCAGGTGGATTTATAATCAAATCTATCGCCACTTGTGGGTTGCTCTGAATTACTTTGCTATCTAAACTAAAAGCCAAATTTGTAGTAATGCTGCTTTCTGGAATGATGCCAATTTTTAAATAAACTTTGCCATTATCAATACTTCCATTTTTATCAACTGGATAAGCAATTCTATGTGAAACCATGCCTGAAAAATCTTTTTTTATCGAAATTGCTAAGTTATCACCCATAATTTCAAACAAAGTTCCTACAAGATTTCTGCCTGAAAATACCAACGAATCAACCACAGTTGCACTCGTAATTTGCTTCGGAGCTTTGATAACCGTAATACTTGGACTATCATTTCTAACAAACAAATCCTCCCACTTAGTTGCCGCCACAATACCGTCAATTTTCACATTTGGAGCATTTGCGGCTGATCCTTGACGTAGGGCAATCGTACCCATATCGCTATCTGTATCACTCTCTGTAGCTGGTGTTACCGAAATTGGCGTTGTTGGTTCTTTTTCGGTAATTATTGGATTTACATATAAAACCACCTCATCATCAGTTGTGCTGCCACTTTTAAGTGTATATTTTAGCACAAAAAGATAAGTTTTATTCAATTCATAAATAGTTGCCGCATAATTTGGCGTATTACTCGCCTTCGTAACTCCTACTTGAAAGCCCAATCCGCTTTTTTTTGCAAATACTTTTCCTCTAAAAATTGTACTCAGCGTTGTAGGCCCAAGGTGCAAAAAATAGTCACCAGCCTCTTGTACTGCTGAAAAATTTGCCAAGAAAGCTACATATATATTACCATCTTTTACTGAAGGAAAATTTCGGCTGACGTCTTCGCCCGATGTTGTCAAATTTGCCGCTCCGCCAATGGTTGTCAACCCAGAATAAGCCAAGCCATCTACCACTTTTATGGCATTTGTGCCTGTGCCACTGTGAGCAGTCCAGCCATTTGCTGTCAGTGAGGCTCCTGTACTATATTTGAAGTCCTCGTTAAATAATTGTGCGAAGGTTGTCGTTAAAATAAAGGCCAGCGAAAACGTAAGAAGAGTTTTTAGCATAGTTTTTGAAGTTTTTCTTTCAAATATCGGTTTTTATAATATATTTATTTCACAATCATGTCAAGAAGAATATTTTTTCAGACAATTGTCTAATTTTAATCATATTTTTTCTTTTCTTTGTACTAAAAATAATGCTGTATGAAAAAGTGTATTTTCCTTGACCGAGACGGTGTAATAAACGAAGAACAACACGACTACGTCAGTCGAAAAGAAGATTTTGTGATTAGAGAAGGGGTAGCCGAAGGACTATCTTTGCTTAAAAAAGCGGGCTATATGCTTATTGTGGTAACCAATCAGGCTGGAATTTCAAAAGGACTTTATAGTGAAAGTCTTGTAAAAGATTTCCACGAAATTTTGCAATCGAAATGTGGTGGTATTATCGACGACTTGTATTTTTCAAAACATCATCCAAATTATACCTCAAACTCGCTCTTACGCAAGCCCGATTCTCTGATGCTTGAAAAAGCAATGGCAAAATACGAAATCGACTCGACCCAATCGTTTATGATTGGCGATGCCGAACGTGATGTAAAAGCGGGAAAAAAAGCAGGTGTGAAAACAATTCACATCACTGGAGGAAAAGAAACAACCGATTTAGCCGACTGGCAATTCAGCAGTCTACTCGAAGCATCTCGATTTATTACGAAGAATATTTAAAACAAACTAGAGACGGTCGGTACGCAGATACAATTGCCAAAAATGATTTTTTGAAATCCTTAATAATTAAGTAAATCAATTTTAGGAATCTCTCTAATCTTTTTACTATTAATAAAAATCAAGCGTGTTTTTTATCAATAGTAATTTTTGGGGTAATTTTACCGTATGCAGGACATTGCTGACGCCTACAAGAAGCCATTGCTCCTACTGCTAAAAGGCTCAAAATCATTAATTTAATTTTCATCAGAATTTGACTTTTTTGTTCTATCAATATTTATTGGTTTGTGAGGTTCTTATTGTTCCACACAAACCATTTTTTTTTAAACGTTATTCTTTAGCAAATATTTTATAGAACGACTTCTTCTACAATTTCTTCAGTTGCTTTTTTCAATTTTTTAAAAGTTGTAGTTTTAGGCGTTTCTGCATTGCTATTAGTCTTAAAACCCAAAATTTTCAACATCGAATCGCTATCTTGTTCTGCCGAGAATAATTCTGTTGTGATATTTCCGTCATCATCCAAATTGACCAATACATGCTGCGGAGCAGGAATCAAACAATGTTGAATACCACCGAAACCTCCCAATGATTCTTGGTACGCACCTGTGTGGAAGAAACCAATATACTGATCTTCATTTTCAATATCAAAAATTGGTAAATACAAATCCTCTGAGTGTGCCTCAGTATTATAAAAATCAGCAGAGTCACAAGTCAAACCACCAAGGTTTACTTTTTCATACGGACTATCCCAATTGTTGACTGGCATCATGATATATTTCTGACCAATTCCCCACGAATCAGGCAATTGCGTTATAAAAGAGCCATCAATCATGTACCACAACTCACGGTCGTTTTGTTGTTTTTTGTCTATAACTTTATAAATCACCGCACCACTTTCGCCCACAGTATAGCTTCCAAATTCGGTAAAAATATGTGGAACTGGTACGTTATTTTTATTGCAAATCCACTGAATATTTTCGATAATTTCGTCAATCATCGCTTGGTAATCGTAGTTGAAAACCAATGAAGTTTGAATCGGTAAACCACCACCAATATCAATCGAATCGAGCTCTGGACAAATCTTTTTCATCTCGCAATATTTAAACATAAAGCGAGTCAATTCCGACCAATAGTAAGCGTTGTCTTTGATACCTGCATTGATAAAAAAGTGCAACATTTTGAGCTTAAAGCGTGGATTCGGCTTAATTTTCTCCAAATACAAACTATTAATATCATTGTAGCGAACGCCCAAACGAGAGGTATAAAAAGCAAAATTTGGTTCTTCGTCAGTAGCAATTCTGATACCTACACTTACGGTTTCTGCAGTTGAATTTTCAAGATAATAATCAATTTCTTTCAAATTATCCAAAATCGGAATACAGTTTATAAAACCATCATTGTGCAAAGCCGAAATGTCTTCTAAATATTTTGGACGTTTATAGCCATTCGAGATGATGTAAGTATTCTTGTTTATCTTTCCATCATCATACAAAGCTCTGATGATATTAATATCAAAAGCCGAAGAAGTTTCGAGGTGAACATTGCTTTTAAGGGCAGTTTCAATTACAAACTTAAAATGCGATGATTTCGTACAGTAACAGTAAGTATAATTACCTTTATAATTATACTTTTTCATAGCATTTCTGAAAAGCAATTTTGCATTATCAATATGCTCTGCTATTTTTGGCAAATAACTAATTTTCAAAGGTGTACCGTACTCCCTGATTATATCGGTCAAGCGAACGTTATTGAAAAGTAATGTATGATTTTCATCAACACCAAACTCACGAGTTGGAAACTCAAATGTTTGTTCTATAAGGTCTATGTAACGTTTCATAAATAAAAGTAGTGCGATTAATTGAACTCCTCAACAAATCGACTAATTGCTTTTACCGCTTTCGACGGATAATAATGGAAATTTGAAAAATATGTGCAAATGTCATATTAAATTAAGAACTTTGCAATGAAATTTGTTTGAAATTGAGAATTAAAAACGTAGAGTTAAAAATGATTGAAATTTAGTTCTATTTTACGTTAATTCTTAATTCTAAATGCTTAATTGTCTCCTATGTCCAAAAAAATACATTTTATAGCTATTGGGGGTGCTGTAATGCACAATTTAGCCCTTGCATTAAACAAGAAAGGGTATAAAGTTACGGGTTCTGATGATGAAATCAACGACCCGTCGAAAAGTCGATTGGCGGAAGCAGGTATTTTGCCTGCCGAGTTTGGCTGGTTTCCCAAAAAAATCACGGCGGATTTAGATGCTGTCATTCTCGGAATGCACGCTTTTGCCGATAACCCAGAACTCGCTAAAGCTCAAGAACTTGGCTTAAAAATTTATTCATTTCCGGAATATATTTACGAACAAAGCCTCAACAAACAACGTGTTGTGATTGCAGGAAGCCACGGAAAAACCAGTATCACGAGCATTATTTTACACGTTTTGAAATATTTTAATCGTAAATTTGACTATTTAGTTGGAGCTCAAATAGAGGGTTTTGATATTATGGTTGAATTAAACGATGATTCGCCTGTAATTATCATTGAAGGCGACGAATATCCAGAGTCGAAGATTCACCTCAAATCAAAGTTTTTGTTTTATCATCCGCATATCTGCTTGTTTAGCGGTATCGCTTGGGACCACTTTAATATATTCCCAACTTTCGATAGTTATGTACGTACTTTTGAAGAGTTGGCTGATGGTTTACCAAAAGCTGGAAGTATAATATATGACGAAACCGATGATATTTTAAAGGTTATTGGTGAAAAAGACCGTGCTGATATATCGAAATATCCTTACAAAGCACACCCTTACAGAATCGAAAGTGGCAAATGTGTTCTCGAAACCAAAAGCGGTGATGTACCATTAGAAATTTTTGGCGAACATAATATGAAAAACCTCAACGGTGCCAAAATTATCCTCGACCGTTTGGGTATCACTGATGAAGAGTTTTATGAAGCAATCCAACATTTTTCTGGAGCATCGAAGCGACTCGAAAAGCTCGGAGAAAATAGCAATACACTTATTTACAAAGATTTTGCTCACGCTCCATCGAAACTCGAAGCTACAACCAACGCCACAAAATCGTTGTACCCGAACAGAAGATTACTTGCTTGCTACGAATTGCATACCTTTAGTAGCTTAAACAAAGATTTCTTGCCACAGTATGAGCACAAAATGGACAGTGCAGATACTGCCATTGTTTTCTACTCGCCACATACACTTGAAATGAAACGTATGCCAATGATTACACCCGATGAAATTAAACAATCTTTTGGCGACGAAAACTTGATGGTATTTACAGATGCTCAAGAACTAAGAACGTTTTTGATAAGTCAAAACTGGTTTCAGACAAATCTCTTGATGATGTCGTCGGGAACCTTTGGTGGAATAGATTTAGTTGAATTAGCCAATGAAGTGTTGGCAAAAGAAGTGATAGAAGAATTTCCGAAAATAAAAGTTATATCACAGCCAAAAGAAGACAATTCTTGGTCGGGTTTGCTATCGACTTTCAAAAAAGTATTTGAAAGCTGATAAACTGGCATTTTTTATTGTTCATCCACGACTCCTATTTTAAGAGAAATATATAATAAGTGCAGTGACTAAAAACAGTAATTATCAGTTTCGATAATTACTGATATAGAATTTTGTATTCATCAATTTATGGATAAAAAAATTAAAAGCAAAATGGAAACTAAAAAGATAATTACTCCCCCAATTCGAGCAACAATAAGATTCAGTTCATATCCAAATGAAATATGGAAAGAGTTTTTTCCTAAAGGTGCAAAGCGTCACTATATGATTTCAAATTTGGGGAGAGTAGCATCCTTCGACAAAGGCTTGCATATTGATGGTTATCTCTTAAAAATCAGTAAAGGGGCAAGTGTAAGTGGTGCAAAAATAGCACTTAAAGTTTATGAAAAAGGTGAAGAGCTTACCCGTTATGGGCAGCCAAAAAGCATTATAACCAATATGTCGCTTAACATTCATAATCTGGTTGCTGAAGCTTTTATTGGCCCTGCTGGTGAAGACCAAGTACAAGTCATTCACCTCGACCATGATAAGTTTAATAATGAAGTAAATAACCTGCGTTGGGCAACTAAAAAAGAAGCTTGGGAGCATCAAAAACTTTCACCAAACTACAAACCACCTAAAAAAGGACGTAAACTCACCCCCGAAAGAGTAAGATTAATCAAGAAAAAAATTCTCGAAGGAAAAACCAAACAATCGCTTTTGGCCAAGCAATTTGGATTATCAGAAATGGGTATTTACCGTATTAAAACAGGGAAACTTTGGGCAGATATTGTTATTTAGAGAATTAGCTACTGCTTACTGGGGAACTAGTTATTGGTTATTAAGAAATACCCAGTTTCCCAATAACCAGTTTTCCAATAATCAGGCATAATTACCCGAAATATATCCTTGAAGTGATTCGATTTGAGATTTTTGTTCTTTTATAATTGAAGACACAACATCATTGATTGAGATAATTCCGGCTAATTCACCGCCCTCCATTACTGGCAAGTGACGAATGTGCTTATCTGACATTATTTGCATGGCAACTTCCAATTTATCTTCCATTTCAATGGTAATTACTTTGGAGGTCATTACATCTTTAACCAATGTGTCTTCAGAGTGTAGACCTTTCAAAACAATTTTACGGGCATAATCTCGCTCCGAGAAAATCCCAGAAAGTTTTCCCTCATCAATAACGAGGACTGCTCCAATATTTTTATTGGCCATTTCTACTAAAGCATCAAATACTGTCGTATCAGAAGTAACTGAAAAAAGGGCATTGATTTTCTTTCCTTGAAGAATTTGACGGATTTTCATAGAATTCAGGAGTTAAAGGAGTTGGGAACAATAATTATTAGACAATTTGATAAATAAAATCAAATAAAACAATAGTTTGAAAAATAAAATTATATCATTAACTTTACAGCCCCAAATAGTATATAAAAAAATAGTCAACAATCAATTGTCGGTTATACTCAGTTAAATAAAATGCTAATTGTCAGTTTTTTGCCGATAAAATGTAACTTAAGCTATTCAAGACAACATTGTTTGGGAATTTTATTTGATATATTGTTAATTATAATTCAAAATCATGTACGCAATCGTAGAAATCGCAGGGCAGCAATTTAAAGTTGAAAAGGGTCGCACACTCTATACTAACAGATTAGAAGGTGATGTGAACGCTGCACTTGTATTCGACAAGGTTCTCCTTGTTGACAACGGCGGAACAGTATCAGTAGGTACTCCGACCGTTAGTGGTGCTTCAGTAAAAGCAACCATTTTAGAACACTTGAAAGGTGAAAAAGTAATCGTTTTCAAGAAAAAGCGTCGTAAAGGATACGTTAAGAAAAACGGTCACCGTCAGTATTTGACTAAAATTCAAATCGACGAAATCGCTTAATTAGTATCCTCAAAAAAGTTGTTTGGTTAATAAATAAATCATTATTTGATGAAGCCAAGTGACAAAATTTATTCTATCATTTATCAATCGCACCTATAAGTTCTAAGTAGCAAATAGGTCAATATTTCAAGAAATCATGGCACACAAAAAAGGTGTTGGTTCGTCGAGAAACGGACGTGAATCAGAAAGCAAACGTTTAGGCGTAAAATTGTTTGGAGGTCAGGCGGCTATAGCTGGCAACATCATCGTACGTCAACGTGGTACAAAACACAATGCAGGTGTAAACGTAGGTATCGGTCGTGACCATACTTTGTTTGCATTGACTAATGGTATTGTTTCGTTCAAAAAAGGACGCGACGGAAAGTCATTCGTAAGTGTTGGTGCGGAAGCTTAATTTAGTTCTGAATTCTGAGTTTATTTATAAACTATGTTTTCATTTACTTAACGTTCTAACTAAAAAAAACCTGTCATTCGTGACAGGTTTTTTTGTGCCTTATTCAAACTAATTTAGTCTTATATTTGTTAAAAATAAGTACAATTATAGAAATGTTTAATTTATCACATGAGTAAATAACTGATAATGAGCATTTTATTACTGTAATAAAACAACTCAAAACTCAGCACTCAAAACTCAGCACTCAAAAACCCATGTTGCAACGCCAAACAATGATTTATACAGAGCTTAGTCCAAATCCAAATTCGATGAAATTTGTATTGAACTTTGAGCTTGCCCCCGAAGGCCTTACATTTGATTATCCATCTTTGGCCTCGACAGCCGAAGAGTCAAAAGCCTCTCCTTTGGCTGGTGATTTATTTCAGTTCCCTTTCGTAAGACGCATTTTTATTGCTTCTAATTTTATCACGATTACAAAAGATGATGAAACCGAATGGGAAGATATAGTTTACGATATTAAGAAGTTTATGAAGATATTTTTTGAACAAAGCAATCCTGTATTTGCTCAAAAAACCATTGATAAAAATACGCTTATCGTTGATGCCAATGATTCGGCAGTTATTGCAAAAATCAAATCAACACTTGACCAATATGTGCGTCCAGCAGTAGAATCTGATGGTGGAGCAATCAATTTTGCTTCTTTTGACGAAATAACTGGACAAGTAAAAGTTTACTTACAAGGTTCATGCAGCGGTTGTCCGTCATCGACGGTTACACTTAAAGATGGTATCGAACGTTTGTTGAAAACGATGGTTCCTGAAGTAAAAGAAGTTGTAGCGGAAGGCGTTTAACTCAATTATCAATTAATAAAGCCAATATTAGCTAACAATTCTTTCCACTCGTATTGCCGTTTCAATTAATTCTTGATAATTAATAATTTAACAAATGATAAAAATAGGCGTAATTAATGTTTCTGACCGTGCAAGTGCAGGAATTTATGAAGATATTCCAGGGAAAGCCGTTGTGGAAACATTGAACGAATATCTGATTTCGGAGTTTGAAACGGTTTATCGAGTGATTCCAGATGAACAAGATTTAATCTCGAAAACACTCATCGAAATGGCTGATGTACATAGTTGTTGCTTAATCGTGACCACGGGTGGCACTGGCCCAGCATTACGTGATGTTACGCCCGAAGCCACCGAAGCAGTCTGTCAGAAAATGATGCCTGGTTTCGGAGAATTGATGCGTCAGGAAAGTTTGAAATATGTACCAACCGCCATTCTTTCTCGCCAAACGGCAGGTATTCGGAATCATTCTTTGATTCTAAACCTTCCTGGCAAGCCAAAGGCGATTCGACAATGCCTTGATGCAGTTTTTCCGGCAATTCCCTATTGTGTAGATTTGATTGAAGGCCCCTATTTGGTCTGTAATCAAGAGATTATGAAAGAATTTAGACCGAAGGCTTAGTTAGCAGTTATCAGTATGTAGTTTTTAATCATCAGAAAATACATGTAGCATAACAAAAAGCCCCAATTCTCTGTAGAAATGGGGCTTTTTGCTGAATCAATTTGTCGATTACAATTTACTGTCAGCTTTCAAATATGTTTTATTACCATTTGAATTGATATAATATTGTCCACCACGTGAGCCTTGAAAGATTGAACGACCTTTTTCGTCTTTACCGATTTGCTTGTCTGGGCCAGCCACTTTCTTTTTAGTAGAAGCATCGGCTTCTTTGCCGTCGTCATTTTTTGGTTTGGGAGCAGGCTTTATGGTATTATCTTTATCGGCCGCTTTTTTCTCTTTTTTATCTGCTTTTTCAGTAGATTTTTCTTTTTTATCAGTCGCTTTTTCTTTTTTATCGGCTACTTTTTCTTTCTTGTCAGCAGCTTTCTCTTTAGCATCATCTGACTTACTTTTTTTGTCGGCTGCTTTTTCTTTCTTGTCAGCTTTCTCTTTCTTGTCAGCTTTCTCTTTCTTATCAGAGGCTTTCTCTTTCTTATCCGCAGCTTTCTCTTTTTTATCTGCCGCCTTTTCTTTTTTATCTGCTTTTTCGGTTTTTGCTTTTCCTTTCGAACCGCTCTTTGTGCCTTTTGTGTCGTCCTGAGCAGTTGTAGTCAAAACAGCTAAACTTAAAAAGCACATAAATAATAGTGAAAACAAGTTTTTCATTTTGTTAATTGGTTTTGTTTTTTGGTGAAATACTTAGATACTTAAATTTTGGAACGACCAATAATTTTGTCAAATGTAAGTAAACTATAAAAAAAGATGCAATACTTTTAAGCATATTTTTATGTTTAGACGTTAATAATTAAAGATTTGTAACAAAATATATGAAGTTTAACTCCTTTTTAATCTTATTATTGTTTCCGAGCATAGTTTTTTGTCAAGGATACACTTCAATTTCGGGAAAAGTAGTAGATAAAAATACTCGAAAAGGAATCTCACATGCTTACTTGAGCATTCCTTCGAAAGGTTTTTCGAGCGAAACAAATACCCTTGGCGAGTTTAAATTTTTCTTTCCAAAAATTAACCTTAATTCAACCGTTATAGTTTCAGTAATAAGTTATAAAAAAATCAAAAAAGGCTTCAAATTTTGATTCTACGAGCGTAATAGAACTCGAAGTTGCCGAACAATTAGCTTATGTCCAAGGCGACGACCCTAAACTATCATTAAAGAAGCATTTGCCAACGTTAAGAATACCTTCCCCACGTATGCCAATTATCAGTTGGGCTATTATTTAGAAACTATTGAGATGGATAAACTAAGTTTTGCGAAAGTAAAAGAAGGCATCATAAGAATCGAACTTACACACACGCAAAAAAAATTGATATTGAGCGTAAAAAAATGAAGTTGCTCAAATTTCGGAAGTATGAGTGGACTGAGCAAACCGCCAAACTAAACGGATGGGGCTTTAGTAATGGAGCGGCAATCGTAACTCATTCGCTTGAAACAAGCATACCTAATTATTTAGATAAAGGCAATTTAAACGATTATGATTTTAAGATTGATTCGTTAATGACTTATTTTGGCGATAGTTTGGTTTATTCGATTAGTTTTACACCCATTAGTAAAAGAGTAAAAGCAGGGCGAAACGGCAAAATTTGAGGATAAGCTCGAAAAAAAGTTTGGAGCCGAAGCAAAAATGACCATGCAGTTTATGGCCAATGAAAGCCTAAAAATGGGAAATCGGTCGGCGATTCAGTTGGGAGAAGAAATACTAACAACCGAGAGTTTTGTGAGAGTTGGAAAATTTGAAAATCATTCTGGAGAAAATCCAATTATTTGATTCCTACAGCTGCGATGTTAAAGATTGCTGATAAAAGATATAAAATTTGGGGTTGATGATTTTCAACCCCAGATTCCTTTTCTATACATTAAATCTGAAGTGCATGATATCGCCATCAGCAACTACATATTCTTTTCCTTCTATACGCAGACGACCCGCTTCACGACAAGCTGCTTCTGAGCCATATTTTACATAATCAGCATACGCAGTTACCTCAGCCTTAATAAATCCTTTTTCAAAGTCTGTATGAATTACGCTTGCAGCTTGTGGAGCTTTCCAGCCTTGCTGAATTGTCCAAGCACGTACTTCTTGTACACCTGCGGTGAAATATGTACGTAAATCGAGTAGTTTATAGGCCGAACGAATCAAACGATTTAAGCCTGGTTCTGTTAGACCGTATTCTTCCAAAAACATGAGTTTATCTTCAAGATCTTCGAGTTCGGTGATTTGGGCTTCAACCGAATTATTCAAAATAATCATTTGGGCATTTTCGGCATCGGCAACTTTCTGTAATGCTTCCGAATATTTATTGCCTGTGTGCATTGAAGCTTCATCAACATTGGCCACGTAAAGAACGGGTTTGATTGATAATAAAAACATATCAGCTATTGCTGGCATTTCTTCTTTTGTCAGACCTAAAGACCTGATGCTTTTTCCTTGCAATAACCACTCTTGGCAACGCTTCAAAACATCAAATTCAGCTTTGGCCTTTACGTCTCCACCTACTTTTGCTTGTTTTTCAGTTTTTTGGATTTTCTTTTCTACGCTATCCAAGTCTTTCAACTGAAGCTCTGTATCAATGATTTCCTTATCACTTACTGGATTTATTTCACCTTCCTCACGCAAAATATTTTCGTCTTCAAAGCATCTCACTACGTGAATGATGGCATCAACTTCACGGATATTTCCTAAAAATTTATTTCCCAAACCTTCACCTTTACTTGCTCCACGTACTAAACCTGCAATATCAACAATCTCGATTTGTGTTGGCACAATTTTATTAGGTTTCACGAGTTCGGCTAATTTGCTCAAACGCTCGTCAGGTACATCAACCAAGCCTACGTTTGGGTCGATTGTACAAAAACGATAGTTACTTGCTTGAGCTTTAGCACTATTTGATACTGCATTAAAAAGTGTTGATTTACCTACATTGGGCAAACCCACGATACCGACTTGTAAAGCCATATTTGAATTTCGGTTTGGCTAATTAAATCAGACAAGCCTTTTGTTTAGTTTATTTATTAGAATGAGGGTACAAAATTACGACAAAACCCTTAATTTTCAATTATCAAATCATAATTAAGTAGATTGTTTTGGTTATTGAATGTTAAAAAGCTTGAAAATTAAGCATAAAACGTTAGGGAAATGGAGAACATTTGTTCTTATTCAAATAAAAAAATATCTTTCTAAACACCTCGACTGAAAGGCATTTAAAAAGATATCTGAGTGAATGAGTTGAGTGCTGCTCAATCACAAAAAAACTGTTACAGAGATACTATTCCCACTTTAGTTCTGAGCCACTACTTGCATAATCGTCATTTCCAGCATTAACGGCTTCGGTATTAGCCGCAATTTCATCATGCTTAAATTGATCGAAATCGTAGTCGGGCATTAACTCAGCTTTGATGTGGTCAACAGTTTCTTGAAGAGCTTCGAGAAATTTGTTAAAATCCTCTTTGTAAACAAACATTTTGCTCTTTTCAAACACAAATCCACCATCTTTTTGAAAACGACGGCTTTCAGTAATAGTTAGGTAATAATCACTCGAACGGGTGCTTCTTACATCGAAAAAATAAGTACGTTTGCCCGCTCTCACACGCTTCGAGTAAATTTTGTCTCTGTCTTCTCTTTCCACAATCCTTTTAGGTTTTAGAGTTTAGAATGAATTTCAAATATATGATTTAATTACTTTTATGAAAAATTTTTATAACCTTTTTTAGTTAAAAATAATATTATTTAAATTTCAAATAAAACAAAACCAATATTGATGAATGTTTTTTGCGGAAGAGCAAATTCTTTATTTGTTTCTGTAATTGCAAAAAAATTCGTAACTATGCAGTTAGCAACCAATTTCAGAAAATAATGATATTGAAGAAAATAGTCTTTTTTTTCCTATTTTTCGTAGTAAAACCTCTATTTTTATATAGTCAAACCCCAGTTTTAGGTTCCGAATCGTTTGGAAAAGCCTCATACTACGGCAATAAATTTTATGGTAGAAAAACTGCCAGTGGTGAAATTTTAAAGAAAAGAGGGCTCACTTGTGCCCATCCGTCATTGCCTTTTGGTACGATGCTTGAAGTGACAAATTTGGCCAACAATAAATGGTGTATTGTTAGGGTTAATGATAGAGGCCCTTTTGTTAGAGGTAGGATTTTAGATGTTTCGCACGATGCAGCCAAGCAACTGGAAATGTTCAAGACCGGTACTGCTAAAGTAAAAGTAATGGTAGTTGGTGATAATGGGATTGTAATGATTAATCGCCCTGAGAGTATTATCGAAAACTCAACGGAGCTGATTGGCCCTCTAAAAGAAGAGGATAAAATCACGGTCATAACTCCGCCAATTGTGTCAAAAAAATACACACCAAAACAAAAAAAGAAGAAATCGACGATAAAAACACCTATCCAATTGGGGGTGAAGAAGAAAAAAAATAGTTAAGCCGATGCTCTTCTCAGCTATCAAAAACATAAGAATAATAAACAGAGATTAAAATAATGTTAGATTTAGCGAAAATACGTGAGTACGGCAATGTCGAATTTTTAGCAAAGCAGTTGGTTGAAGGCTTCATTACTGGTCTTCATAAATCACCGTTTCATGGATTTTCGGTTGAATTTGCTGAGCATCGTCTGTACAATACTGGCGAAAGCACTCGCTATATCGACTGGAAGGTTTTCGGCAAAACCGACCGTTTATATGTTAAGCGTTACGAAGAAGAAACTAACTTAAGATGTCATATTTTGATTGATGCGTCGTCGTCGATGTATTATCCCGAAAAAACAAATGGTAAAATAACCTTTAGCACGATGGCGGCAGGAGCATTGGCCTACATGCTCCAAAAGCAACGTGATGCTGTTAGTCTACTCACATTTTCAGACGGAATCGAAACTCAGACTCCAATAAAATCTACACCTTCGCACATTCATAAGATTTTTATGGATTTGGAGACGCTCTTACAAAAGCCTAAACCACAAAAACAAACTACGGTAGTTGAAACACTTCACGAAATTGCTGAAAAGATTCACAAACGCTCATTAGTAGTGATTTTCAGCGATATGTTTGATGATATTAATAATTCAGAAAGATTGTTTTCGGCGATGCAGCACCTTCGCCACAATATGCACGAAGTTTTGCTCTTTCATGTGACAGATAAAAATACCGAAGAGGAGTTTAATTTTGAAGAACGTCCGTACGAATTTGTAGATTTAGAAACTGGAGAAAAAGTAAAAGCCCAGCCATCACAAGTAAAAGAGCAATATCAAACCGCTATCAAGGAGTTTTACCATGATTTGAAACTCAAATGCGGACAATATAAAATTGATTTCATTGAGGCTGATATCAATCAAGGCTTTGACCCAATACTTTCGGCATTTTTGGTAAAACGTAGAAAATAAGTTAATTCGACTCAGTAACTCATTCTCGCATTTTTTGAATAAAAAATACCACTTCAAAACTTCATTGATTTTTTATCAATGAAGTTTTTTGTCTTATAAAATTTATTGATAATCAGATTATACTATGATTTTTTTAATTGTACATCAAATTACTTCTGAACAAACCGTATTTGGCACGATTTTTAATCAAATGAAAATGTAATTCGATTATGGTACAAGGTTTATGCGATTTCTATTATCCGAAGTATTTATCTCAGAATACCTTCTTGGCTATAAACTTTTTAGACTCAAGCGTGCGATTGTCAAATTTCCTATAAACATTAACTCTTGTCATGGCTATCAAAAAAACGTTTTGCTTGTGTATGATAACTTTTACGATTGCATTGCATGAAAACACTATATTTACCCAAAGAAAAACTGATTCTCTTTTTCAAGAAATCGAAAAGTCTACTAATCTCTTAGCCTCAAATAATAGTTTTGCTATCGAGAGAGATACATCAGAAATGTCGTTTTTTTCGTTTGAAGGAGGAAGAGTAGTGCCTTATTATCGCAAATTTGTGAATACAGAAGACTCAAAAACTTCGACGGCATATGTCTGTGAAAATAACAATATCGTGCTTTCGATACCTGATTATGGGCAAGATGCTATCTATTCGTGGAAGGGCCCTGCAGGCTTCACTTCACTTTCCCAGCAAATTAGACTCGAAAAAATAACTCCTTTTCATGCTGGTTTCTACAATTTCACTATCAAGAAAAACGGCTCGACAATAATCGGGAAAATAAAGCTGATGGTCAAGGAAAAACCCAAAGCTAAAGCGATAGGTGGACAATTTTGTTTCGGGGAACCTGTGCAACTAAAATCGACTGACGCTGGAATTGGAGTAACTTATCGCTGGACACTCCCTCCGACCGATTTTACCTCAAACTCACCGGAAACAATAATCAAGAATTTGACAGTAGGACAATATACTTATTATTTAAGTGTAGTTAAAAATGGGTGTAAATCAATTGATACGGCTAAAGTTGAAGTAAAGAATACACCTGGAACAATTGCCAATTATGCAAAAATTAAAGTTGGTCAAACAGCTAAGTTGGAAGCCCACGACACAGGAAATTAATCCCTAGGCAATTGGAAAAGATTTTATTCTAATACGATAAACGATATAATTACAAACAATAGGCGAGTTTATTGAGGACAAAAACGTGTATGTATTGAAAGTGCAAAATAATGGGTATTTGTCAATAATAATTTCTAAAGTGGAGGTTCAGAAAGACAACACTATAGCATCGACTAAGAGCGAGTAGCAATTTAATAAGTACAAAAGGCCAGTTTACACACTAGCCTTATTTTCTATTTTCAAAAGCATGACCTAAAATTTACTTTTAACACACTGAAAAAAGTCATTGTTATACTGCAAGCTCGACAATTAGAGCCTGTTTGTGAAAAAGACAAAAATAGATTTATCAATGTCGGACAATAGGATAATGCTAAAGCCAAATTTGTTTTCTAACAGAAACTAAACCATATAGTATGTGGTTTAAAGTTAAAATCTAAAACTGTTATAGTAAGTTTAAGTTAAATTGTCATGGTTACCTCAGTAAACTTCTTTTAAAATACATCTCAAATAGAAAAAGCCTAATAATAAATTCATTATTAGGCTTTTTCTATGAAATCAATATTTTATTAACTTCTCTTGTATTTACTTAATAAATCGGTTCTTTGTGTGATAATCATATAGCCAAAAATAAAAACAATAATTGGCACGAAGCTCCACATACAACCTATTTTATAATCACCATTGATTACATTTGACCACGCCCACCAATAACTTCCAGAAACTACAAATGGATATGAAAAAATCAAAAATATCAAAAACCAAGGAAAAGCTTTTTTGATAGAGCTAGGTCTGTCAAAAACCATAAATGATAAGCCTGATATAATAAACCAAGGAATAAAAGTCAATCCACCACAGATTTGTATGATAATAATCAAAATACGCATATAATAGCTTTTTTGCCAGATTTCACCTAATAATTAACAAAAAACAATCTTTTGAGATAATTCTTATTTAATGGGTGAAGTACAAAAAAAGTGCCATAAAATATTTTAATAAAAAAAATTCAGTAAGTAGTAGGTTCAACCGCATAATTGGGCTAATTAACATGCTTTTGGTCGAATTAAACTTTACATAGCCAATTCTCGAATTGCAAGCCAAGACATTAAACCTGGACCTATTTCGAGAGCAGCTTCATCAATATCAAAAGTTGGTGTATGAACTCCTGATATAATTCCACGAGCTTCATTACGAGTACCGAGTCGGTAAAAACACGAATCAACTACTTGCGAGTAGAAAGCGAAGTCTTCGCCTGCCATCCAAAGGTCAAGGTCAATTACATTTTCTTGCCCCATAAAAGTAGTTGCTTCTGCCTTAATTCTACGTGTAAGTTCTGGGTGATTTTTTAAGAAAGGGTAACCTTTCACTATTTCAAATTCGCAAACACCGCCCATTGCTTCGGTAATACCTTCCGCCATTTTTTTCATTCTACGCAAACCATCTTCTCGCCATTCTTCATCCATACAACGAAAAGTTCCTTGAATTGTAACTTCATTCGGAATTACATTGGTCACGCCATCGGCAATAAAACGCCCAAACGATAGCACCGACGGGTTGGCTGGTTTACGATTGCGTGAGATAATTTGTTGTAACGAAACTATTACGTGAGAAGCAATCAAAACTGGGTCGATAAGTTGGTCAGGCATTGCACCGTGTCCACCCTTACCTTTGATGGTCATATAAACTTCGTCAGTACTGGCCATATACATTCCTTCACGAAAACCAATTTTCCCAACTGGAATATTGGGGGCTACGTGCTGCCCAAGCATACTTGTAAGCGAAGGATTTTCAAGCACACCTTCTTTAATCATAATTGATGCTCCTCCTGGAGCTTTTTCCTCGGCTGGCTGAAATATGAGTTTTATTGTTCCTTCAAAATCTTCTCTTAATTGATGCAAGATTTTAGCCGTACCAAGCAACGATGATGTATGAGCATCATGCCCGCAAGCATGCATAACACCTTCATTTTGCGATTTGTAGGGTACATCGTTTTTTTCAAAAATCGGTAAAGCATCCATATCTGCACGCAGACCGATTACTTTGCTCGAAGGGTTTCGGCCTTCAATAATGGCAACTACTCCTGTATTGGCGATACCTTCTTGCGGATTAAGACCAATATCTTTGAGTTTTTGTGCCACAAATTTGGCCGTGTTATATTCTTGAAACGACAGCTCTGGATTTATGTGTAAATAACGTCGATTGGCCACTACCTCAGCAGCATAATCTTTGGCAAGTTGCTTTATTTTTAAGTCGATTGACATCTTATTTTAATGAATAATTGATAATGAAGAATATTTTTTCGAGTATCTCCAACTAAATCGGACTGCCGAAGCGGCAAATGATACTTGAATCATTCACTTTGAAATGACCACAAAATTACCACCTATTGATTCACTAAAAAAATTATTATTGATTATATATCGCTTAAAATAGCTAAAACCAATTAATCAAACACCAAACAAACGATTTAACTCTCGAAATTCGTTTAAATTCAAGACGAAGTAAAGTAGTTGTTGGCGTGATATTTGATACAATATCTCCATTAATCTCATTAATTTTACACAATGAAACGTTTTCCGATTATTGGTTTTCTATTTTTTGTACATTTTGTTTTTGCACAAAGTAAAGATAAAAGCTTGCTTTCTATCAATGATTTTGAAGCAAAACTCCAAGAAAATATTGGTTTTGCTCAGCTAATTGATGTACGCACACCCGAAGAGTATATGCGTGGACACCTAAAACGTGCTATCAATCTAAATTTTAATAATGATAATTTTGAAGATATTGTAAAAGCAAAACTTGATAAAGCCCGACCTGTATTTGTGTATTGCTTTTCGGGCAGACGCAGTACTGATGCAGCAATTTTTTTACGTGATTTGGGCTTTAACGAAGTATATGACATGGCAGGTGGTTTTGCGAAATGGACATCTTCAAGCAAACCTTATGCATCTAATAATAATACTACTCAGCCGATTGCAGCTTTTACACTCGAAGATCTCGACCGAGTTGTAAATACAAACAGTCTTGTTTTGATAGATTTTTATGCCGAATGGTGCGGGCCTTGCAAAAAAATGACTCCGATATTGAACAAAATTGCCGACCAAAATAAAAATATAAAGCTTTTGAAAATTGATGCTGAAAAAAGTGACAATATCGCTTCGGTTTTTAAAGTTGAAGAAATTCCGACCTACGTAATAATAAAAAATGGCCGACAAGTTTGGCGTGGCGTGGGTGAAATGGACGAAGCTGAGTTGAAAGATGTTATATTTAAAATGAAATAAAGCCATTAATAAACTTTTATCGAAAAATGCGTAAATAAAACTCTACATCTTTTTTATTTACACAACTCTCGAATTCCTCCGCAAATCGACCAAATTTCAAATAAAACCAACCAAATACTAAATATAACTACGTACTATTGGCGTACATAAAATCTTTGATTACAAACGAGATTCCGAGTAAATGAATAATCTATTTCTTCTTCGGAGCAGCTTTATTGACTTGAATTTTCAATAAAGTTTCGTCACTTTCGCCCTGATTATCAGTTATTTTGAGTTTTACTTCGTAATTACCAGCTTTCAAAAAAGTATATTCTGGGTTTTGCTCCTTGATGGTAATAATTATAGTTCCAATAATGCTCCATTCAAAACTCAACCTATCTTTTGTATCGTAATCGACCGAACCGTCTGAGGAAAACTTTACTTTCAAAGGAGCATTACCCGATAGTAGATTAGCCGAAGCAATAGCTATCGGTTTTCGGTTCTTTTCTGAATAATCAATCTTTACTAAGCGAGTATTTTCTAAAAGATACAATTCTCCGTCAACTCCAAAAGAAATGTCTATGATAGAGTCAAAGCGAATATTAGATAAAAATGGCTCAACATTTTTTATATTGCCATCTTCGTCGAGTGTTTCTAATACAAAACCCTGCTTGCTATCAAATCTGAATGATTTTCCTGCAAAATATTTGGGCAAACGATAAGCTTCGCTCGCATATTTATCGAATTCATAAGTAATACTTTTTGTTAAAGGAGTAGTTGATTGGCTCGAAAAATCACTCATTGTGGCTACACTATCTCCCAATAGTTGCATTCTACCGACTTTATATTCGTTGGAGTTTATTTCGGAAAAAGTATAAACATAACCATTTTCGGCAAATTCAGGGTCAAGTTTGATAGCTTTCAGATTGGTAGCATCAATTTTCCCGATTTGATTAGTTTTTCGTTTTTGAGCATTGAAAATCTTCACATTGCCATTTTGTTCAACCCAAACTACATTTCGAGTAGGCAAAGTTGCCAAAGCCAAAGGGTTTTCTAAATTATCGGATAAAGTTACTTTCAAAAAATTACTTTCTGAAGGTAAAGCCGTATCGGCAATTTTGGTATAATCAGGCACTTTTTTAGAAGAAACCTCTTCGATACCTGACCAAATATGAGACAATAAATTAGGGTTTTGAAAGGCTGAAGACTCGCCACCCAAAGCAGTATAAAACATTTTTCCGCCTTCTTCAGTTGTATAATGCCATGCCCAGGTTTTGCCCATTACATCAAGCAAAACTGGTTTACATCTAACTGCCACGTTACTCATCACCAAAGGTTTATCATCTATTTTCCAAAGTGGCGGCAGTTCACTTTTTCCGATTGTTGCATTTGTAATGAGGCTCAACTGAACTTTATCAGGAAATTGGCTTTCGGCCAAAACTCCGCCAATCATTTTATTATACCAAAGCCATTTATAGCTTTTTTCTAGAGCACCGCCAATGCCTACAAAACCACCTCCCGCTTGCAAAAAACGCTGTAATTCGGCCGATTGCTGGAAATTAAGGGCATTGACCGAAGTATTTAAAAACACAACAACATTATAGTTTTTGAGATTTGAATCGCTGATTTTTGCAGGATTTGAGGTAGTATCTATCAAGCGTTTTTTACTCTGGGCATCCTCCCAAAGAGCCTTTGTTTGTGCCGAATTTGAAACTTGATTAAAAATTAAGGTTTTACTCTGCCCAAAAACAACATAGTTACTAAAAAAAACAAAAGCAAATGATATAATTTTCTTCATTACTTGGGATAAGCAAATTTAATACTCTAATATTTTCCTTAAAATTAATCAAATTTGATTTTATTCCCTGCTATTTTTTTCATTGAGGCCTTCATTTCTTCAATTCTTTGAGGAAACTGCTTCGCTAAATTATTTTTCTGAGCCAAATCTTTCGATAAATCATAGAGTTGAAATTCGGACGAATTCCCTAATTCTATACCTTCTTCTTTCGATACCGAAGGTCCTTTATACGGTGGAATCATCATAAAATTACCTTCTCTGAATGCCAATCTTCCCGATGCTTCAAGTACCAAATTTGCACGTCCTTGCTTCGATTTGCCGAGCATTACGTTGAGCAAATTTTGACTATCGGTCGAATAACTTTCAGCTCCAATCAATTGAGCAAAAGATGAAGCAAAATCTAACTGACAAAGCACTGCATTCGATACATCAGGTTTGATTTTTCCTTTCCAATAAGTAATAAATGGCACTCGGGTACCAGCTTCGTATAAACTATATTTTCCACCACGAAGCCCACCAGCAGGCGTATGATTACCCAATTTTTCGGCGGCATCATCATAATAACCATCATCAAGTACGGGACCATTATCGCTAGAAAAAATCACGAGTGTATTTTCGAGCAAACCATCTTTATCTAGCTTTTTCATAATTTCGCCCACACACCAATCAGCTTCTAAAATAGCATCGCCACGAGGACCCATACCCGATTTTCCAACAAACCGAGCGTGCGGAACTCGTGGTACGTGCGGCTCGTGCAAGGCATAAAACAAGAAAAATGGCTTACCAGTTTTGCTTGGTTGGTGGCTATCAATAAATGTTTTTGCTTTACCTAAAAAAACGTCGGCCATGTCTTCATCTACCCACAAAGCCGATTTTCCGCCTTTCATGTAACCAATGCGAGAAACCCCATTCGTAACGCTAAAGTTGTGACCAAAATGCCATTTTAGTTTGGTCATCAACTCGGGGTTTGAGATAGCAGTTGGTTCGCCTTCAAAGTTTTGTTTGTAATTGACATAAATCGGGTCAGTGGCCTCAAGTCCAACAACTTTTCGGTTTTCTACAAAAACAGTAGGTACTCGATCGTTGGTAGCGGCCATGATATACGAATAATCGAAGCCAATATCATTGGGTGAAAACGCTATCGATTTGTTCCAATCCAAAGCTCCATTGCCCAGCCCTAAGTGCCATTTGCCAACCACTCCTGTTTGATAGCCTGCTTTTTTGAGTAATTTAGGCACCGTCATTGAGGCCGTATCTATCAATAATGGAGCATCGCCTGGTAGCACTTTAGTCCCTTCGGTTTTCCAAGGATACTTGCCAGTAAGTAATGCAAATCGGCTTGGTGTACAAGTTGCTGAGGTTGAATAGCCATTCGTAAAACGGATTCCACCTTGAGCCAATTTATCAATATTAGGCGTTGGTAGTATTCCTTTTTTATAGGCACTTACATCGCCGTAGCCTAAATCATCGGCATAAATAATTAGGATATTAGGCTTCGGAGTTGGCTTGTGAAAACTAAATAGCCCAACTAATAAAAGTGACAACAGGTATTTCATAATAAGGTTTTTTTAGTATTTACTTTTTCTGCTCATGAAAAAAACAATAATTCTGCAAATTGCAAAATGATTCTCTGTAAAATTTAGTTTTTCGGCTTAACCTACATTTTATCATTGTTTCTTCGGCAAATTAGAATTTTCTTTGCAAAAAAATTAAAATTAAATGCAAAAGATTACTATTGCCGTTGACGGCTATTCCAGTTGTGGCAAAAGTACGACTGCCAAAAAGGTAGCTGCACGTTTGGGGTATAGCTATATTGATACTGGAGCAATGTATCGGGCTGTAACCCTTTATTTTCATCAGCACTTGGTAACGCTCACCAACGAAAAAGAAGTAGCAAAGGCACTCGATAATATTCAGATTGAGTTTCGACGAAACCCCAACGATGACCGGAATGAGACTTTTCTGAACGGACTTAATGTTGAAGACGAAATCAGAAAACTTTATATTGCCAATCAAGTCAGCGAGGTAAGTGCGATTGCCGAAGTTCGCTACGCAATGGTAGCACAACAACGCAAAATGGGCAAAAAGAAAGGCGTGGTAATGGATGGACGAGACATCGGAACGGTTGTTTTTCCTGATGCAGAACTGAAGATTTTTATGACTGCCGACCCGATAATTAGAGCCAATCGCCGTCAAATTGAGCTAAACGACAGAGGTGATTTGGTTGATATTGAGGAGATTATTGAAAATATCAAAAAACGTGATTTAATTGATACTACTCGCAAAGAAAGCCCGCTTCACAAGGCCGATGATGCAGTTGATATAGATACCTCATACATGACGCTTGATGAGCAAGTAGAAATAGTGTGTATTTTGGCTGATGAAGCTTTTAGCAAAGCTATTAGAAAATAAATTTTAATCTTAATATAACCTGTAAGGTTTGGGCTGCGATATTGAAAAATCTTGATTATATAGTTGTTGGGCAAGGAATTGCGGGGTCTTTGTTGGCTTATCAGTTGATAAAAGCTGATAAAAAAGTACTGGTTTTGAATGATGAATCACTGCCAACTTCCTCAGCCGTTGCGGGTGGGATTTTCAACCCAATAACGGGTAAAAACCTCGATAAAACTTGGCTCGCTGACAAGATTTTTCCTTTTTTGAGCGAGTTTTATACTTCAATTGAAAAAGAATTTCATACAACTTTTTATCATGAGACCAATCTTTATCGACCTTTTGCCAACGAACAACAACAAAAGCATTTTCTGAGATTGACAGACGAATATGATTTGGGAAATTATCTTAAAATCATTCAGCCAAATCAGTCTGATTATGAGCAAGTTAGTAATGAATTGGGTGGACTTTACACCTTGTCGGCAGGTTGGGTAAATGTACCGAAAATGCTCGAATGTTTTCGAGATTTTTTCAAACAAAACGAAAGTTACCGAGCTGAAAAAGTTGATTTTGCAGAGCTAAACATTAGCGAAAGCAATATTTTTTATAAAAATTTCCAAGCAAAAAGAATCATATTTTGCGAAGGATTCTATACTACTCAAAACTCATTTTTTAGTTGGATTCCGTTTAATCCAGCCAAGGGAGAAACCCTTTTGGCTGATGTTGAAGGCTATAAAATTAAAGAGATTATCAATCAAGGCTTCTGGATTATTCCACTTGGTGAAAACAAATGTCGGCTTGGTTCTACTTATATTTGGGATAATCTAGATTGGCAAGCCACCGAAAGTGGTCGAGAATTAATTACCTCTAAAATAAGTAAAATATTATCAATCCCCTACAAAATTACTGACCAAGAAGCAGGAATCAGACCAACTACCAAAGACCGTCGCCCATTCATGGGTAACCATCCGCACCATAATAACGTATTTATATTCAATGGACTCGGCACGAAAGGCGTATCGCTTGCCCCTTATTTTGCCAAAGAGATGCTCAGTTTTTTAGAAACTAATAAAGTTTTATTGCCCGAAGCTAACATTGAGCGTTTTTATTCGTTATATTCGTTGTAAGATTTTGTGCAGATTTTTTAGCAAAAATTTATCCGAAATTAAATACCCGAAATTGTTTATCCGACACTTTTGCGACCCAAAATGTGCCAAATTACAATCTAACCTATTGAAAATCTGTATTCATTGGAAATATACAAAGGCATGGAAAATTTGTTTACTCTTCGTCGTATCAGCACGGTGGCTTGTTTAATGCTTGCATTGGTCATGAGTCGTGTTTCTGCACAAAACTACTTTTCGTCAACCCAAGAGGAGTTTGGGAAGAACCGTATTCAATATAAAAGATTTGAATGGATTACTATTAGGAGTAATAATTTTGAATTTAATTATTATAGAAGCGGTGACAAAATTGCCCAAAATGCCGCTAAAATTGCCGAAGGTGAATACGACCGTATCACCGAGTTGTTGGGTTACACACCCTTCACTACAATGAAGATATTTTTGTATAATTCTCCCAAAGATCTTGAGCAAAGCAATATCGGTCTTACCGCACCAACTGACTTAGATGGAAGTGTCTTGAACCTAGCAAAATCACGTGTGCAGATTGCTTATACTGGCAAAGAAGAGCAATTTAAGCAAGAATTGGTACAGCAAATTGCCCGGTTGTTTGTCTATGATATGCTCTATGGCGGGAGTTTGAAAGAGGTTTTACAGAGTTCGCTTTTGCTAACAGTTCCTGAATGGTATATGGCGGGAATCTCAGCCTATATTTCAGGTGACAATGATAATCCGCTCATATTGGATCGAATGCGTACGGTTATTCTAAAAAACAAAGACAGGAAAATTGAAACTATCCAAGGGAAAGATGCCGAAACAATTGGTCAATCTATTTGGAATTATATCGCGGTTCGGTATGGAAAAGATAATATTTCTAATATTTTGAATCTTACTCGAATCATTCGTACCGAAGAATCGAGTATCACTAGCACGTTGGGGATTTCGTACAGTAGATTTCTGAAAGAGTGGCGAGAGTATTATGCGAATAATTTGTATGCTTTCTCAGAAGAGAAAAATCAAGATAATATAGCCAAAAAGCCAGATATTACTTCAAATAATTCTGTAGTTGAAACCAAGCAAAAACTCGAACTTAAAGTAGGCGAAGTAGATACCGATAACTATGAATTTGATGCTGAAAATATTATCAAATCGTTAGCAGCCGAAAATGCGAAAGTAAAGGGTGAGCCAACCGACAAAACGATTCCAAAATCAGGCAGATTTAAAGAGGTTCTGAAAATAAAAGGACCAGTCGCCTACGAAAATATTGTCATTGCTAATGATATAAAATCAGAGTTTTTGGTTGACCCTGTAAGAAGAATAGGTTTGAAAAACACCCTCGTGATGAATGACCTGCTTGAAAATCATAGCATCAAATTGGGACTTTTCATTACGCCAGTTTTACGCAACCATGATGTTTTTTTAGGGTATAATAATAATGTACGAAGAGTAGACTGGGGAGTTGATATTCAAAGACGTTCGATTTCGCTTAGTGAATTGGATAATCGTAGCCTTTATTTATTTCGCCCATTAAACATCAATACACCACAAACAACTGTCCTAAGTATTGACAGACGCCTCTACTATAATCGCTTTTCGGCATTTGCGTCCTATCCATTTAGTCAATATTTAAAGGCTATATTATCGCCAAACATTACTTCTACATCAGATATTGATGTTTCAGATTTAGGCAGAAAAAACCTTCAATCAATTTATTTAGGCTTCCGTGGAGAATTTGTTTATGACAATACTACACCATTATTTAGTAAAGTATTAGTTGGTACACGTGCCAAAATTCGCATTGATCGTTCATTTAGTTTCAAAACCAGCAGTGAAAACTTTAGCCGTATGGTAATTGATGCCCGTCATTATCGTAGGTTGTTTGGTAGTGTTATCCTTGCAGCTCGTTTTTCTTACAGCCAATCACTCGGAAAAGCACCAAAAGTAACAATACTTGGAGGAGTTGAAAACTCTATTAATCGCTCAATAGAGCCAACTAATGGCCAATCGGTTGGTGTTCCAAGAGACTTAAGAGATATACTTTTCTATGATTTTGGAGGGAATCTAAGAGGCTTCAACTTTGCTAAACTTTACGGCACAAGCCACTTGCTAACCAACCTGGAACTACGTTTGCCATTGGCTCAATATGTATCGAAAGGTTCACTAACATCTAATTTCTTGCGTAATTTACAATTTGTAGGTTTCACAGATGTAGGCACAGCTTGGTTTGGTAACAAAGGACCATTTAATCGACAAAACAGTTTGAATACTGAAATCGTTGGTGGCGGTCAAAACCCGTTTAGGGCTACTGTAACCAATTTCAAAAATCCATTTTTAGTCGGATATGGGCTTGGTGTAAGAACAACTATTTTAGGCTATTTCGTGAAGGCTGATTATGCTTGGGGACTTGAGGATAAGGATGTTAACCCTCCAAAGTTATATTTATCTTTGGGCTTCGACTTTTAAAAGCCAAGGCTTATTTACTAACGTTTATAATTACAGATATAAGTACTGAGAAACGCGATACGGAATCTGAGACGGTTCTTCACAGCGATAAAAACTTGATTATCAACAAAATAGTCCATACATTTTTGTCGATTATTTTCATCTCAGTACTTAATCAGAATTTAACTGTCAAAAATCCGCTTAGCAAGCGAATGATTTTTGTTTTATAAAGTATTTTGACATAGTTTTGGTTATTAAATGCCAAACATTCTTCAAATGGCAACATTTTTCTGTACTGCAAAATTTAGTCTAATCCATATCTTATTAAACGTTTAAGCAAATAGTTTTGGCACAGTTTTGGATAGTATCAACCGAAAATAGTATTTGTATGCCTAAATTAATTCCATACGAAGATGATTTAGTTATAATATTAGATTTTCGATGAATTTACAATAAATAAGTAAATACATACCTGAATTTTTAAAATACTTGCAAATGAAATATAATTTTACCAAAAGTGGTGTCCCAATGCCAAAAAAGGGGTATTCACAACAATATAAATCAGACAAAGACATCAAGATATTGGAGTTTTTGAAGGAAATTGTCAGTGTTATTGGTCTATTTTTCAAGCAGAAAAATAGCCAGAAAGATATAGATTTACCTCAATCTCAGAAGGGTATTGATTCATTTCCTAAAGATAAACTATTTAATGTAAGTAGTTTGCAAGAGTATTTTTTCGATAAGTTTCCCCCACAATTAAGTATAAAAAATGTCAAATCCATGTCTGATTTAATACCAAATTCAGATTTAATTATGAGTAAGCTTTCCCTTAAAAGTAATTCAACGGTCAAGGAATACAATTTAGGTAGTCAATTTGATGAAAAGTTGAAAAGATGGATACCTTCATTCTCTTTTCCAAAAAAAATATACAGTGGAGACGATGACTACCCCTAAAAACTCACATTTTAAGGGATTCGCAACAACAATTCTGTTGGTGCTTATAAGCATTTTTGGGTATGCAGCTCAAAAGTCTATTGATACAGGTTTGAAAGCAAGTTATGTTTCAATTGATGATTACGTTTGGACTGATAAAAACAAAAAAGATTTATTAGATACTGACGACACTGAAGTGCAAGGAGTGAAAGTAGCACTTTATGCTTCTGATGCAAAAGAAAATTCAATGGTGGCTGGTAATACTATTACTTTAAAATACATTAATACAGCAGGTAGTTTAATTCCAAAAACGAACTTTGTTAAACTCACAAAAGCAAACGAAAAAGATATATACTCAATTACTAGTGACGGTAAAACTACCAAAGAAGATGACGACGATAAAGTGAGGATTACGACTAAATCTGTAGAATTTTTGGCTGATTTAAGTTTGAATAAAACTGTAAGTAATTTAAACCCTTCAACTGGTGATCAAATCACCTATTTAATTGAGGTTAAAAACATCGGAATATCAAATACCACTAACGTTGAGGTAACAGACGCTGTACCTACTGGTTTACAAATCATCAGTATAAATGGTGCTGATGGAGTCACTATAACCGGTAATACAGTTGTAGCGAAATTTATGCAAATCAATGTTGGTCAAATCGCTACGTTCCAAATCGTTGCGAAAGTAATCGCAACAACAGGGACAATCAAAAACTGGGCTGAGGTTACGAAATCTGACCAAAAAGACCCAAACTCCACACCAAATAACGGTGTAGATAAAAACGAAGATGATGATGACGATGCCGAAATCACAATTAAACAACCAGTTTGTAACCCAACTACACCATTCATTTCTTGTTTAAACCCTTATATATGTCTGGGTGAAAGTGTTTCAATAGAAGCAATTGGATGTAACGGTACTGTTGTTTGGTCGGATGGACAAACCGGCGACATTTTAACTGTAATACCAACTGCGACTACGACTTATTTGGCTCAATGTAAAATCAATGATAACTGTATTAGTCCAAAATCGAACCCGCTACAGGTGGTTATAAACGTTATTGCCCCCCCAATGATTACTTCAAATTCTACTTCGAATATGATTTGTAATAGCGGAAGCGTAACATTAACGGCGAATAACTGTACAGGTAAAATCGTATGGTCAACAGGTGCAACAACATTATCAATCGCAGTTTCGCCAACAACCACGACTTCTTATACATCAACTTGTTCCAAGTTAAATTGTGTAAGTAATAAATCGAATGTAATTACTGTAACAGTAGGAACACCAACAACACCTCCATCTATTAAAGCTGATAATAATGCAATTTGTGCAGGTCAAACAGTTAAATTGACAGCAAATGCATGTATAGGAACAGTAGTTTGGTCAAATGGATTAACTGGTTCAAGCATTACATTTTCTCCAACAAGCACAGACATTTATACAGCAGTATGTAAATTAGGCGAATGCTCAAGTAATAATTCTACACCAATTACTGTAACTGTGGGAGCCGGTGCAATACCTACAATTATGGCAACAAAAGACGGTATATGTGCAGGTGAAAGTGTAATATTGACAGCAAACTGTGCTGGTACAATAACTTGGTCTACTGGTGCCACAACTTCATCAATTACTGTTTCACCAACAGCCAATTCAACTTACGATGTCACTTGTACGACAACTGGATGTAGTGGAAAAGCTTCCAAAGTAATTACACTCACACCAAAACCAACATCACCAATTATAACTTGTGGTAAAGAAAGAATCTGTTTAGGTGAGTCGCTTACTTTCATTGCTCATGGTTGTGATGGAACTGTAACTTGGAGCACTGGTGCTACCGGTG
Organism: Cytophagaceae bacterium; assembly: GCA_027486845.1. GTDB lineage: Bacteria > Bacteroidota > Bacteroidia > Cytophagales > Spirosomataceae > Emticicia. The sequence continues at coordinate 249,183 of JAIXOL010000028.1, read as the reverse complement.
CAATAATGATAGTGAGCCCTACAAACCCAATTAACGTTTACACTGCAGTTTGTACTGTAAATACTTGTACAAGTAGCCCTTCGAAAGATGCTATTATCTCAGTAATCAACCTCAACCCTCCTACAATCACAGCTTCGACTGAAACTATTTGCAGCGGTGGTTCGGTAATTTTGACAGCAAGCAATTGTGATGGAACTGTATTATGGTCAACAGGTGCTACTACGGCAACAATCACATTAACACCAACTGTAACTACAACTTATACTTTGAAATGTATGGTTGGTGAATGTGAGAGTTCATCTTCAAAAACTATCAATATAGGTGGTGTACAAACACCAAACTCTCCAACAATCTCAACTAATAAAACAGCAGTTTGTGGAAATGAAACAGCTACTCTTATAGCAAATGGCTGTATAGGTGGAACTGTCACTTGGAGTAATGGAGCAACTGGGTCAACTAATATCGTAGTGGCTGGTACTTATACTTCAACATGTAAAACTGATTGTGGTACAAGTGGTAACTCAAATGCTATCGTTATACAAACAGGAAATGTTACACCTCCAATAATCTCGGCTTCAACAACAGCACTTTGCGAAACAGGTCAAATAACACTATCTGCTGCAGGTTGCACAGGTACAATAGTTTGGTCTAATGCCTCAACTGGCTCAAGCATAACTGTTTCGGTAGCGTCAACAACAACTTTCTCAGCTTCTTGTAAAACAAGTAATTGCGAAAGTGGTAAATCAAACGACGTAAACGTAACTATTAGCAAACCAAATAAACCAACAATTACTTCAAATAAACAAACAATTTGTGAAGGTGACGCAGTGGTCTTAACAGCAGCAGGTTGTGAAGGAACAACGGTTTGGTCTAATGGGCTTACAAGTTCAACAATCAATGTATCGCCAAATAATTCAACTGAATATACTGCGGTTTGTAAATTACCTCAAGGTGGATGTATAAGTGACTACTCAAATAAAATAACTGTAAATGTTACTACAAAACCAGAATCACCAGTTATCTCTTTGTCGGCATCTAGAATCTGTAATGGAGATACCATTACAATAAGTGCCTTAGGATGTAGCGGAAGCGTATTGTGGTCAACGGGTCAAACTTCAGCCTCAATCAATGTAAACCCTACCGAAACCACAATTTATACAGCTGTCTGTAAAGTAGGTTCTTGCCAGTCTGCACCATCTTCGGCAGCAACTATTACGGTTGGAAATCCACTCCCTCCGGTAGTAACGTACAAAAACGCTCAAATTTGTGGTGGCTCAAGCACACAAATCGAAGCTGCTGGATGTACAGGCACAGTTAAATGGTCTGACGGACAAATTGGTGCAGTGATCACTGTTTCACCAACAAGCATCACAAGCTATTCAGCAATTTGTGATAATGGAAGATGTAAAAGTGAAAAATCGAATTTAATCACAATACAAGTAATTGGAAGTGGCTTGAAAAAACCAATCACTCGAGATTTAGTAAATACTTGTCCTAACAATACAGTTGATATCTCAACAGGTGTAACAAGTACAGTTTCATCAGAAGGTGGTGTATTTGTGTTCCATACAGGAACTACCCCAGGTTCACCTTCACTAACTAACCCATCAACTGCAGGTACTGGAACTTACTTTGTATTTGAGAAAGCAGGCGATGGATGTTATAGTGAAGGTGCAAAGATAAATGTTAATATTACATCTTGTGAAACGTCAATCAACTGCCTAACAAATCCTGCAATTGCGTTTGCAGGTAAAGATACCACTATTTGTTTAAGTGATGATGCTTTAACACTTCAAGGCAAAATCGGTGGATCAGCCACAAGTGCAAAATGGACAACTGATGGTAAAGGCACATTCGATAACGCTCTAAGCTTGAATACAAAATACAATTATTCAAACGATGACGTTGCGAATGGAAGCGTTAAATTCACACTCACTACCAACGACCCAGACGATAACGGTTCTTGTGTAGCAGCAACATCAAGCTTCATAGTTACACTTAAAGGTGTAAATATGATTCCGACTATTGAATCAAATAAATCGCCAAATATTTGCTTCGGTGACTCAATTGTCTTGACTGCGACAAATTCAGGTGCTTATAAATGGAGTACAGGAGTAACATCAAAGAGCATAACGGTGAAAACGCCAGGTCTTTATACGGTAAAATTAATTAACGGCAATGGATGTGCATCACTTAGCTCAAACGAAATCGTAGTAAAACTTGGAAATTCTATTGCAACTCCAACTGTGGTAGCACTCACTAAGAATATCTGCCCTGCAACTACTGTAAACTTAGCAAGCTCAGTTATAAGCCAAGCACAAAGTTCAGGTGGAGTATTTGAGTTCCATACAGGAAATTCACCAATTAGCCCAATACTTGCAAACTCATCAGCAATAGGCTCTGGAACATATTATGTAATCGAGAAGAGTGATATTGGTTGTTTTAGTAAAGCATCTCCAATAACTGTATCGATTGACCAATGTAATGTAGTAGCTGATACATCTAAAGTTGATGTAAGTGTCTTTATTGTTGGTTCACAGGTAGAATTAAAAATTGGGGACCCAGTTACATATTATATTACTGTAAAAAATAACAGTACTGTAAAAACTGCAACCAACATAAATATTGTAAACGTATTGCCTAAAGGCTTAACGATTACTTCAACAACAACAGGCTTTACAGCATTTGGAACAGACTCTTTACTTGGAGTAATCCCTAACTTAGCAGCGGGTGCAACCAAAACTTACACCTACGAAGCTAAAACGACAAAAACTGGACAGATTATCAACACTGCAAAGATTACTAGACTTGACCAAATTGACCCAATCTTGAGTAATAACATTAGTCAATGGACGGTTGAATGTAAAACTTGTCAGGAAGCTTGTGTAGGACTCGCATTAGCAGCCGATACTACTCGACAAGCAAATGGTAGCTACAACATTACGTTTAGAGCATTGATTGAGGCTTGCGGAAATAATAAATTGGCAGGTGTCAAAATTACTGAGAATCTCTCAACAATGTTCCCAGCACCAACCACCTTCACAATCGTTCAAAAACCTATGGCAAGTGTAGGAAGTCTTTTAACTACTAACGATAGTTTCAATGGAACAACTGACATTAACCTTACTATTCCTGAAGCAAGTATCTTAGAATTAGGTAGAGTAGATACAGTGAAATTCGTAATCAATATCGTTCCTAATGGCAAAGAAGGCCCATTCACGACAAATGCAATAGTGGCCGCGATTGGAAGTACGAACTTTGGAATACCATTAGATATATCTGATGTTTCAAACAGCGGTAAAACAGTAGTGAAAGAAAGTGCCGAACCAACTGTAGTTCGTCTCTATAAATCATCTAGTGTTGGTCTTGCAAAAATCGTACTTGATACAACAAAGAAAGCAAATGGCTCTTATGATATAACTTATCAATTATTTGTAAAAAACAACGGTTCGTTGACATTGAATGATGTAATCATACGAGATACACTCTCCAAGGTATTTAAGGCTCCAGCTACATTTTCATTGGTGACTGCACCAAGCAAGAATACAAGCAGCCAGTTGGTAATCAATAATGCATTCAACGGTACATCTGATACTCGTTTAACACTTGCAGGAAGCACAATTGAAATCGCTAAAACTGATACTTTGTGGTTCACAGTTAATGTAAAACCAGACACACTCAAAACATTTAGTAACATAGCAGTAGTTTCTGGTTCTAGTATACTTACTTCTGGAACAAAAGAAAATGTGACAGAATTATCAAATGCAGGTCTAAATCCTGATGCTCCGGGAAGTAAGCCTACTAATTTGAATCTAAATTCAAAAGGTAGTAGTATAATTGAAGTACCATGTATCGGAATAGCTCTTTATGTGAAAGATACTGTAAGACAAACCGATAACAGTTATAACATTACTTATAAGGCTATCATTAAAAACTGTGGTAACATGAATTTGCGTAACGTACAAGTATGTGACACATTAATTAAAACATTCACATCACCAGCAGTTGCGAAACTCTTAGTGAAACCAACACTAAGTACTGGAAGCATTTTAAAAGTAGATACTTCCTATAATGGTATAACTCAAACTTGTATGCTATTAGATGCAAGTCAGATTGCACCAAACAAAGTTGATACGCTAACTTGGGTGGTCAATGTGAACCTCAACGGTAATAAAGGACCATTCAGAAATACAGTTATAGTTTCGGCTAAAACACCAAGTAGTCAATCAATAATAGACGCTTCAAATGCAGGTATCGACCCAAATCCGGCAGGCAGCATACCCACGGTTATCAACTTTAATAGTATACCTGATGCTTTAATCGGTATCTCGAAAAGTATAATTGAGCCTAAATTAGTAATAGGTAAAACCAACACTTATGATGTAACATTTTCGTTCAAAGTGAAAAATTACGGTAAAATTGCATTTACAGGTGTACAAATTCAAGATAACCTAAGTGTAATATTCGGGGATAGCGTGAAGATTGATTCAGTAAATGTAACAGCAGATGTTGGTCTAACAGCCAACAGCAACTATACAGGTCGTGGAAGTCTAATCAATCTATTAGTTGATTCACTGAGTACATTACCAGTCAATACTGAAAGAAACGTAACATTATTTGCTCGTTTGACAACATTGTCAAGTAAAGTAAACTTTGAAAATCAAGCATTGGCAATCGGTAAATACCCAACCAACAAATCTGTAGATGATTTATCGACTAACGGTAACAATCCTGACCCAGATGCGGATGGTACACCAAAAAATAATAGTTTAGAGACACCAGTAAAACTTGGAGATGATAGTTCTATCCTACCTTCATTCAATACAACATTCGGTATTGCTAAAGCGGCCATACTTGATACAGCGAAGAATGCAGATGGTAGCTATAACCTTACATACAAAGTGGTTTTGAAAAATTATAGTAAAAGTAAACTCACAAATATCCAGTTGAGCGATAGTTTGAGCAAAGTATTTGCCGATAGTGCTGAATTCGTAGTGGTAGGTAAAATAGCATTAAATAAAAATAGCAAATTGAAAATCGATTCGACTTTCAATGGTAGAACCAAAACAACTATGTTGATTGCCGATAGTAGTTCATTAGCAGTAGCTGCATTTGATACACTTACTTTCAAACTCAGACTATTGAGTACGAAAAAAGGAGATGCAACTTACTCAAACAGTATCACAGGTAGTGCCAAGGATAGTACGACAGCTGTGAAAGATATTTCACAAGCAGGTATCATCCCTGACCCGGATGCTGATAACAACCCTGGTAACAATAACCAACCAACACTTATCACAATCAAAGGTCAGTCGGCAATTACGGATACAACAAGACGAGGTATAATTCCACAGGCGTTCTCCCCTAATGGTGACGGCAAAAACGACTTATTTGTCATTAAAGGAATTAATGATACTGATGCTAAAGCAGAAATCTTGATCTATAACAGATGGGGTCAATTGGTTTATCAAAACTCTGACTTCGGTAAAGTGTCTGGTTGGGATGGCGAAGCAAACAATGGAATAATTCTCGGGAGCAAAGGAGTTGGCGTACCTGATGGCACTTACTTCATCTATGTCAATGCAGTGGGCTTCTGGGATAGTAAACCACATATAAACTTCATAACTATTGCCAGATAAAAGCAAATAGGTAAAAATAACTTTCCGACAAAGATTTCTGAAAAAGAAAAACCTTATGAAAGTTATTTAAACCAAAACTAAAATATCAAACGGTAAATCATTCTAATGACATAACTATTTTGATATTAAAGTCCAAAGAGATGCCTAAATTTTTTACAAAAAAATACTGACATTTCAAAATATTAATGTGACTTTGTTTTGCCATTGAATTTAAAAATGCATAAACGGTTACAATTAAAATTAAATGAACCTTTAAAAGTACCGTAACTTTACTATTTAATTTGGTAAAAAAATGAAAAATTTCACAAACCTAAAAAACAAATTAGCCGCAATTTTGCTCACTGGGGCATTATCAGTAAGCTACCAAACCTTCGCTCAACAAGAAGCGATGTTCTCACAGTACATGTTCAATACCCTAGCAATTAACCCTGCTTATGCTGGCAGTCGTGATGTACTAAGCCTTACAACTCTTGGTCGTTATCAATGGGTTGGCGTTGAAGGAGCTCCCAAAACTTTTACATTTTCTATGGATTCACCTATCAAAAACGAGAAAATGGGCTTAGGCTTTCAAATAACTCGTGATGAAGTTGGACTCCAAAAAAATACTGGCATTTACCTTACTTATGCATATCGTATCAAAGTTGGCCCTCGTTCAACTTTATCTTTTGGCGTACAAGGTGGAGCAACTAACGTACGCTGGGCATTGTCAGATGCACAAAATCTATCAAACCCAAATGACTATATATTCTTAGGTGCGAGTGACCAAAACAACATTCTTCCAAACGTAGGCAGTGGTATCTATTTGAGCAATGATAAAGGATACATTGGTATTTCTTGTCCACAAATCATGCAAAACGCTATTTCCAAGTTTACCCCAACTGATGGTAAAAGCATAGCTGGAAAAACACAACGTCACTACTTTGCTATGATGGGTTTTGTTATAGGCACAGGTTCTTTCAAAATTAAACCATCTACGATGGTTCGATATACACAAGGAGCTCCACTTGGCCTTGATGGAAATGTAAACTTCTGGATTAAAGACAAAATCTCGTTTGGTGTTTCTGGACGTATCTCCCAATTCCAAGCAATGGGCCAAGATAGCAAGAGCTTGTTCGATGCTGCCATCGGAATGATAGAGCTTCAACTTACTCCGCAATTCAAACTCGGATACGCTTATGATTTTACATCTAATAAGCTTAACGATGAATCGAAAACAGGTATAAATCGCTTCTTGGGAATTCCAACACACGAAATTTTACTTCGTTATGAATTTGGCTTCGGTAAGGACAAAATTCTTACACCACGCTATTTCTAAGATTTTCATTGCACATACTTTATGTTATACAATGCATTGGTACGAAGGTTGTATAGAATCAATAAGTGATTATTCAAGAAATAAACTTGATTCTTGAAAAAGATATTTTGTTGCCAATTTTCTGAGTTTAAGCACATTTATCAAGTCCCCAATACGAATACTTAATTTATAAATTCGTGAGTGAATTTTAAATTCTAACAAAATGATAGTCAGGAAAAAAATAATTGGAGCGTTGGTTATAGCGGCCTTGCTCGGCGGTAATGCAAAGGCACAAGACGCCTTATTAAAGACTGGTGAGCATCACTACGAAAACTTGTCCTACTCTAAAGCCATTGATGCCTTTGAGGCAGCTCTCAAGAAAAAAGGTCTTACTGAACAGCAAAAGCTCGCTACCAAAATAAAACTCGGCGATAGCTATTGCAAAGTTAAAGATTCTCAAAACGCCGAGCGTGTTTACGCTGAGGTCATCAACACAGCAGGCGAATTATCGGGCGAAAATATCGCTGTATCCCTCAAATACGCCCAAGTTCTTGCTAGTAATGGCAAATACCGTGAGGCACAAGAAATGTACGAAAAATATACTCGTAAAGTCGAAGACGACCCTCGTGGAAAGGGTTTTTCTAAACTCTATAATGATGTAAGTGTACTTTCAAAAAACGCTAACTGCTATAAAGTTGACTACCTTTCAATAAATACAAACTCGGCTGATTTCTCACCAACTTACTACAAAAACGGCCTGGTATTCGTCTCAAACCGTCATAATAGTGTCGGAGTTCGTCGAGTATTCGGCTGGAACGACACACCTTTCCTTGACTTATTCTTTTTAGACGATGTTTCGGCAATTGGCGGACAAGCTGCTGGTTTGGGAACAGGCTCAAGCGACATCAAAACTCCTCGTAAACGCAACAGCCGAAGTAGTGTTGTTGGTTCTGATGAATACACAACTCCTACTGCCAATGATAGCCGAACAATCGGAAATTACGGTGGTATGAACGTTATGGCTGGTTTAGGCTACGGCGACCGTCCAGTTACGGAATCAGAGCGTTTTGGTGGTTCAATCAACTCAAAATACCACGAAGGTCCAGCGGCATTCTTCAAAGATGCCTCAAAAGTAATTTTCACAAGAAATAACTTTAATAATGGTAAAGCAAAACGTAGCTCTGATGGTATCAATAAATTGAAACTATACATGGGTGATGCCAACAAAGATGGTTGGAAAAATATTAAAGAATTACCATTCAATAGCGATGAATATTCCACAGGTCATCCTGCTTTGGCGGCTAATGAAAAACTACTTTTCTTTGCTTCTGATATGCCTGGCGGTTTTGGTGGAACAGATATTTATGTATCTCGCTATGACGGCGGTAACTGGTCTGCTCCTATTAATTTAGGTAAAACCGTTAATTCAAAAGGTAATGAGATGTTTCCTTTTATTGACGAAAAAGGCAATTTATACTTTTCATCGGATGGTCATGCTGGTTTAGGAGATTTAGACATTTTCTTTGTACAGATGGACGGAACAACTTCAAAAGGTCAAGTAATCAACCTTGGGGCTCCTATAAATTCAAGCAAAGATGATTTCGGAATCGTAACAGATGCCTTTCGTAAGGCTGGTTACTTTAGTTCAAATCGTAAACGTGGTGGTGTCGATGACGACATCTATAAATTCGATAGGGAGTGCGAACTCAAAGATGGTTGTGATCTTATTATTGCCATATATGATGCCGAAACAAAAATGCCACTTGATAATGCTACAGTTTTTTATGAGGACAAGGAAGGTCATATGATAGAAATCATGAGCGATGCCGATGGTAGCGTGAAAATAGAAGGACTTGAACAAGATGTTGAGTTTGTTTTTCGTGCCACTCGTGATGGCTATGGTGCCAATACTGTAAGCTTCTCTACAAAAGATTGCGATAATGAAACCTCTCGCTTAGAAATACCGATGAGCCGTCCGAAACCAGTAGTTGATTCAACTGTACTTGCTCAAAACGACAAAGCAAATGGAACAAATACAGCAAACGCACAAAATGGCTATGCTGGCGAAAAGCCAACAAAAAGCCAACAAAATGGCACAAGTGAAACTGGCTCTCAACAAGGCGAACGAACAAGTACTACTAATGGAACTGTGTTGACAGACAATACTTGTACAATTCGTGGTCGTGTAATGACCCAAGGAACTAAACAATCCGTTGATGGTGTACTTGTAACACTTCGTAGCGAATGTGATAATACAACACAAACCGCTTTTACTGATGCAACTGGTAACTACGAATTTATAGTAGTGGAAGGTTGTGATTATACGGTTGAAGGTTCAAAAGATAACCTCGGCTCAAAAGGCAAGCGTGTACGTAAATTGAATTGTAAAAAAGGTGGCGTAACTGCCGATATATACATGTTTGGTACGGGCGACATCGTTGAGGTTGATAATATTTACTTTGATTATGGTAAATGTGATCTTCGTTCAGATGCTCGTTCAGAGTTGGATAAATTGGTTACTATCATGCGTAAGTATCCAAAAATGCGTATTGAATTAAGAGCCCATACCGATAGTCGTTCCGAATCTGATTTCAACCAAAAAATCTCGGAAGGCCGTGCCAAAGCCTCTGCAAGCTATTTATTGAAACGTGGCATAAGCCGTAGCAGAATAGAATATGCGGGTTATGGCGAATCAATTCCAGTAAATAGCTGCGTTGATGGCGTAGAATGTACGGAAGAGCAACATGCTCAAAACCGTCGAACAGAGATTAAAATTTTGCAAATGAATTAAACACCCTCAGTACTCCAAAAAACAAAAAAGTCGTCTAGAGTAATCGAGACGACTTATTTTTTTGCACCAACCCAAAGGAACGCCCAAATTGGACGTTCCTATAAAATCCATTCGAATCTGGGTTTTTAGAAAAACTAAATTGTGGGAATTAGCAGAATAACATCTTTATCATGACTGTTTCTTAGCTTCTACTTCAGTAACCTTATAAGCTATAATTTCAGTCACGTAAACTGTTTTATTTTCTTTGTTTACATAGTTTCTGTAATTGAGTTTGCCTTCAATACTTACTAATTTACCCTTACTTACCAAATCGGCACAAACCTCAGCTACTTTCCCCCAAGCCACTACATTGTGCCACGTAGTATTTTTTACTTCTTCGTTGTTCTTATTGGTATAAGTCTCGTTAGTGGCTAAGCTAAAAGATGCTTTTTTACCATTATCAAAGGTTAATACATTTACTTCATTACCTACGTTTCCGATTAATTTTACTGTGTTCATTGTTTTGTAAGTTTAAAAATGATTGTTAAAATAAATTAGCCAACCACGCTCTGTTTCCGATTGACAATGCAAAGTTGCAGCATCTCCCATACGCCATTCGGTTGATAGTCATTTATATACAAATAAAAACATTTATAAACGTTTGTAAACGGATAGAGTGTTTCGTATATTTGGATTAAATTAAAATCCAGCAAATAAATTTTCAAATGACAATTAAAGAGGCAATCTTAAAAAGTTTAGAGGATATAAATGTCCTAACTAATTATAGTGATGTAACAGCACATATAATCAATAACAAATACTACGACTTTAAAGATGCAAAAACACCTTTTGCAACAATTTCTGCTTTGCTAGGAGATTTTATACGGCTTGGAGATACAAGAGTCAAAAGGATAAAGAAATCAGGTTCTTATTTTTATTATCTGACAAAGAATGAAGCCAAAATAGATATTGAAGCTTTAGACACTACAATTGACTCAAATCCTACTAAGGTTACTAAGTTAGAGAAGAATAGAACCTATGAAGAAAGGTCTTTGCATAAATTATTAAGTAGCTATCTGAAAAACACTGGTACTTATTCTAAAACCATTTTCCATGAACAGTCTAACAATAAGGATAGTAATCAAATTTGGACACACCCCGATATGATTGGAATCAAGTTTCTAAATTTACAAACCAAAGCCAGTCAAAACTTTCTCAAAAGCATTAATAGAGTAGATATATTCAAGTTAAGCTCCTATGAAATAAAAAGAGAAATTAACAATGATAGTGATTTAAAAAAAGCGTTTTTCCAAGCAGTGTCTAACTCCAGTTGGGCAAATTATGGATATTTAGTTGCCTTTGAATTCAGCGATAATCTGACTGAGGAGATGGAAAGATTAAATCAATCTTTCGGTATCGGTATTATCGAACTCAATGCAAATCCTTATCAAAGTAAGATTTTATTTTCAGCAAAATACCGAGATTTAGATTTTAAAACGATTGATAAACTCTGTAACATAAATAAAGAATTTGAAAAATTCATCGAACAAACAGAAACTCTTCTAAAAGCAGAAGAACGTTATTATAAATCAACAGAAAAAGAGCTTGATGAATTTTGTGATTCATACTTTGAAAATGATACAGAAGTAGAGAAATATTGTAAAGAAAAGTATATTCCTTTCGAAATAACAATTTAAACACACTTCCCATGCCACAAAAAACCTGCTTAGAATGCGGAGAAGCCATCATCGGGCGGTCGGACAAAAAGTTTTGCTCGGACTTGTGCCGTAATGCGTATAATAATAAGGTAAACGCTGATGCCAATAATTACGTCAGAAACACAAACAATGCCCTCCGCCGAAACCGTAAGATTTTGGAAGACATTTGCCATGACGATAAAAGCAAAACTACTCGTAATACCCTACTCGATCGAGGATTTGATTTTAGCCTTATCACAAACATACGCACGACTCAAAAAGGCTCGACTTATTATTTCGTTTACGAATACGGTTATCTAGAACTCGACAATGATTTTTTCTTGGTTGTAAAGGACAATAAAGTCAAAACTGTCTAAAGATTGATTTAAACTCATTATAAATTAGACCAAAAAAACTTTAAACAGACACTTTATACGCCAAATATGCTAACTTTGCTAGGTGAAGGAATATATTTCAAAAATTTTATTAATAGTTTATCTATTTTCGGCCACTGAAGCAAGTCAGTTGTTGAAACTACCTTTGCTGTTTTCACACTTCATTGAGCATCAACAAAAAGAGCCCTCAATGTCGTTCGGAAAATTTCTTCATCATCACTATGCTATTGACCACGGAGATGATGGCGATACTGCAACCGATAATAAACTTCCTTTCAAATCGCATGATAAATGTTGGTCTTTCGTATTTCCAATAAGTATTTTTCATACAATCCAACTTTCTCAAATTAAAACTATCGTTATTGAGAAGAAAAAAATCTTGATTTCATCTTCTGCCAATATTTTTTCGGCTTATCTTTCTACTATTTGGCAACCGCCAAGACCTTAATCAGCTAATTTTAAAAAATTATCTATTTGGAAATACCCTTGTATTTCTACTTTATACTATTAAATTAATTATAGTAGTTTGTGACTTATAAGCTACAGAAATGAAACATTAATCTATAAATCATGCTAAATTCAATCATTGAGTTTGCTATTAAAAACAAACTCATCGTTGGGCTATTCACGATTGCCCTCATTGGCTATGGTAGCTACGAAGTTACCAAATTGCCGATTGATGCAGTGCCTGATATTACCAATAATCAAGTACAGGTTATCACGATTGCACCGTCGTTTGGGGCAACAGATATAGAGCGACTCGTTACTTTTCCTATCGAACAAGCTAATAATAATATCTCTGGTCTTCACGAAATCAGAAGTTTTTCCCGTTTCGGTCTTTCGCTCGTAACTATTGTTTTCGACGATGAAACCGATATTTATTGGGCGAGGCAGCAAGTTGCCGAACGCCTTCAACAAGTGCAATCACAAATTCCTGCGGGAATCGGTGTTCCTGAACTTGGCCCCGTTTCTACGGGTTTGGGCGAAATTTATCAATATGTAGTTCGTCCAAAAGAAGGTTATGAATCAAAATATGATGAAACCGAACTCCGAACAATTCAAGATTGGATAGTTCGTCGGCAACTTTTGGGCGTAAAAGGCGTAGCTGAAGTAAGTAGTTTTGGCGGAAAACTCAAACAATATTCTATCGAAATTGACCCTCGTAAACTCCAATCAAGTGGAATTTCTATAAGCGATGTTTTCAAGGCTCTCGAAAGCAATAATCAAAATACTGGTGGAGCGTATATTGAAAAGGGCTCAACGGCTTTGTTTATCAGAAGCGAAGGATTGATTGGAAATATTGAAGACATCAAAAATATTGCAATCAAAAGTCTTGGTGGCGGTACTCCCCTATTTATTCGTGATGTTGCAGAAATTAAAATCGGTCACGCCACTCGCTATGGAGCAATGACTTTCAATGATAATGGAGAAGTTTCGGGAGCAGTCGTGATGATGCTCAAAGGAGCAAATAGCAGCGAAGTTATTAAAAACGTAAAATCTCGGGTGGCTCAAATTCAGAAAACTTTGCCCGAAGGCGTAATCATCGAACCGTTTCTCGACCGAACAAAAATGGTTAATAACGCTATCGGAACGGTAGAAAAAAATCTCTTGGAAGGGGCATTGATTGTCATTTTTGTTTTGGTTCTTTTTCTCGGAAACTTCCGTGCTGGTATCTTGGTTGCTTCTGTGATTCCCTTGGCAATGCTTTTTGCTATAATCATGATGAATCTTTTTGGCGTAAGCGGAAATTTAATGAGCCTCGGAGCATTAGATTTTGGCTTGATTGTCGATGGGGCAGTAATTATTGTTGAAGCAGTTATGCACGTGCTGGCAGGCAAAAACGCACTCGGAAATGCCAAGTATTCACAAGCCGAAATGGACGAAATTACTCATAAATCAGCAGGAAAAATGATGAACAGTGCCGTTTTCGGACAAGTCATTATCTTGGTGGTTTATTTGCCAATCTTTACTTTGCAAGGCATTGAAGGCAAAATGTTTAAGCCGATGGCACAAACGGTAGCTTTTGCATTATTGGGTGCATTTATTTTATCCCTTACTTATATTCCGATGATGAGTGCGGTATTTTTGAGCAAAAAAACCAAACACACTCCCAATATTTCGGATAGATTGATGGCGAAAGTTGAACATGCTTATAAATCGGCTTTAACTAAGGTTATTGGTTTTCCTAAAATTGTTTTAGGGACAACAATCGGACTTTTCGTACTTGCCGTTTTCATTCTAACTACCCTCGGTGGTGAATTTATCCCTGCCCTTGAGGAAGGCGATTTTGCCGTAGAAACCAGAGTTTTGACCGGAAGTAGTTTGGAAACCACAATTGAAAATACGCAAAAAACTGCTCATATCTTAAAAACAAGATTTCCTGAAGTAGAAAAAGTTGTAACAAAAATTGGTAGTGGAGAAGTTCCAACAGACCCTATGCCAATGGAAGCAAGCGATATGATGGTGATTTTGAAAGATAAAAGCGAATGGACTTCGGCAAAAACTTTTAACGAATTGGCCGAAAAAATGACCAATGAACTCGCCGAAGTACCTGGTGTAACGGTTGGTTTTCAATATCCTGTTCAGATGCGTTTCAACGAATTGATGACTGGGGCAAGGCAAGATGTTGTTTGTAAAATTTTCGGTGAAGATTTGGATACTTTGACCGCCTACGCCAATAAAATGGGTGAAATTGTAAATACGGTTGAAGGAGCAAAAAACCTTTATGTAGAAAGTGTTTCGGGAATGCCTCAGGTAATTATTGCCTATAAGCGAGACATGATTGCTCAATATAACCTTACGATTTCGGACATTAACCGAATTGTAAATATAGCTCTGGCAGGACAAAGCACAGGAATGGTTTTTGAAGGCGAAAAACGTTTTGATTTGGTAGTAAGATTGGCTGGCGAACAGAAAAAAGACGTTCAAGATATTCAGAATTTGCTTATTCCAACGTCAAACGGCACCCAAATTCCTTTGTCACAATTGGCTGATGTAGCCATAAAAGATGGCCCAAATCAAATCCAAAGAGAAGATGCCAAACGAAGAATTGTTGTAGGTTTCAATGTCAGAGGGCGTGATGTGCAAACAATTGTGAACGAATTACAAGGCAAAATCGACAAAAAAATCAAATTTCCAACGGGTTATTACGTAACCTACGGTGGAGCTTTTGAAAACCTAAATGCTGCCAAACAACGATTGATGATTGCCGTTCCAGTTTCATTGATTCTGATTTTTTTGCTATTGTTTTTCGCCTTCAATTCAATCAAACACGGCTTACTTATTTATTCAGCCATTCCATTATCTGCAATTGGTGGGATTTTCTTTTTGGCTATGCGTGGCTTGCCTTTCAGCATCAGTGCAGGCGTTGGTTTTATTGCCTTATTTGGAGTGGCGGTATTAAATGGTATAGTTTTGATTGCCGAATTTAATCGAATAAAACATGATGGCGAACAAGATTTGCGGAAAGTAGTAATCAAAGGGACAAACCTACGTTTACGCCCAGTTTTGATGACAGCTTTTGTGGCATCTCTCGGCTTTTTGCCAATGGCTTTGAGCAACGGTGCTGGAGCTGAAGTACAACGACCACTCGCAACGGTCGTGATTGGAGGCTTACTCGTAGCTACCTTCTTAACACTCTTTGTTCTACCAATCTTATACATGGTTTTTGAGGGAAGTTCAAAATCAGAAACGCCAGCATAAATCTATAACGCCATGAAAAAAAGTATTTTAATAGTGGTCGGAGTTTTCTTGTTTTTGCAGCAAGGTTTGTTGGCTCAATCGAGTGTTTCAATTTCGGGAGTTATCAAAGATAAAACCTCGAAAGTCAGCTTGCCATTTGTGAATGTAGTCGTAAAAACTGAAAAAGACAGTGTTTTTATTACAGGTGTGATAAGCAACGAAGAAGGTCGATTTACGCTTTCAGGCATCAAATCGGGTAATTATGTTTTAGTATTTTCATTTGTTGGATACACCACATTCAAACAAAGTCTTTTTGTGGGAAATTTGTCGCCTTACTTAGACCTCAAAGCCATCGAATTAACCGAAAACACAACCGTTTTGAAAGAAGTGCGTGTGATTGCGAAGCAAGATGCAGTAAGCGAAAAGTTAGACAAAAAAGTCTTTTCGGTCAGCGATAATATTAGTCAAAGCGGGGGTTCGGTATTACAAGTGATGCAAAATCTGCCGAGCGTGACGGTACAAGATGGAAAAGTAATGCTACGTGGAAATGATAAAGTAGCTGTGTTGATTGATGGTAAGCAAACGGCCTTGACAGGCTTCGGTAATCAATCGGGTTTGGATAATATTCCTGCTTCGGCAATCGAAAAAATAGAGATTATCAATAATCCATCGGCCAAATACGATGCCAACGGTAATGCTGGTATTATCAATATTATTTATAAAAAAACCAAACAAGAAGGCTTTACGGGCAAGGTAGGCTTAGGAACTGGACTTGGGGCATTGTGGGAGCGTCAGGCAAATTTACCAAGCATCAGGTCACAGTACAAACGTACCCCAAAAGTTAACCCAAGTTTATCGTTGAATTATAGAAAAAACAAAATCAATACGTTTTTATTTGGTGATTATCTATATACCGAAACCCTCAACAAAAATGAGTTTGTAAATCGCCAATACGATAACGGAGGTACGATTCAGCAACAAACAAAGCGTAATAGAAACACGCATTTTGTGACCACAAAAGCAGGTATCGACTGGAATTTTGATGATCAAAACACACTTACAGTTTCCGGATTATTCGGTATTGAAAAAATCATTGACCGAGGCGATGAGCCTTTTTTTAATGGTAACTTATCAGAACGACTACGTCTTTGGCAGTTTTTGGAGGATGAATTAAAAACCACAGTCATGGCAACTGCAGCTTTTCAGCATAAGTTTAAGGAAGTGGGACATTTGCTTAATCTTGGTTTTAACTACACCTTCCACAGAGAAGATGAAAAATATTTTTTCGAAAATATAATGCCAACTTTTTCTGGAAAAGATGCTTTCAAACTTCTATCTGACGAACAGGTAGCCGATTTTAATATTGATTATATCAAGCCTCTACGTTATGGCCGTTTGGAAAGTGGCTTTAAACTTCGTCAGCGTGGAATTCCGACTAATATGCAGTTTTTCCCTGGTCTAAATTCACCTTTGGATGTCAATGCGGGCGGCAAGGCAACTTACCGAGAAACGATTCCTGCTTTATATGAGAACTACGTTTTTGAGAGTAAAAAAATAGAAGCTGAGGTCGGACTTCGGGTTGAATATGTAAAACTTCGCTATGAGGTTAATCCGAATCACCCTACTTATAAAAGCGACGGTTACAATTATACGCAGCCTTTCCCAAACGTACGATTGGCCTATAAAATTAATGACCAAAATAAAGTTTCACTTTTTTTTAATCGTCGAGTTGACCGCCCAAATGAGGTAGATATTCGTATTTTTCCGAAATATGATGACGCCGAAATAATCAAGGTCGGAAACCCCGCTCTCAAACCGCAATTTACGAACTCGGTTGAGCTTGGCTATAAAACTACATGGAACAAAGGCTATCTGTACTCGGCTATTTATCACCGAATCATTTATGGCACGATTACCCGAATTTCGAATACCATCAATAATAGTCCCTTGATTTATGCCATTTTCCAAAACGTTGATAAAAGCTATAATTCGGGAATTGAAATGGTTCTGGCACAAGAAACATCAAAACGGTATTCATTCAATCTCAACTTAAATGCGTATCATAATCAGATTGATGCTTTTACGGTAAAGAATAAATATCCAGTCGAAAATACATTTTCAGCAGTCAAACAAGAGATTATCTCGGGAAGTATAAAGTTTAATAATACGCTTCACTTTGCTCATAAAACCGACCTTCAGTTTTCAGCAATTTATTTAGCTCCTGATATCATTCCGCAAGGAAAAATCAAGAGTCGTTTTTCGTTGGATGCTGGTTTAAAACGTGCCATAAATAATGGTAAAAGTGAGTTTTACATCAATGCCACCGATTTACTAAATACGATGATTACGAAAAAGGAAATTTTTGGACAAGGATTTGCCTATACCAGTCGCGACTATTATGAAACCCAAGTAGTAAGAGTCGGATATAATTATAAGTTTTAAGATTAAATAATGAATCATGAAAATATTAATGAAATATGGGCTGTATCTGTGTTTTTTAACACTTTGGAAACAATCAGCCAATGCTCAAACAACAATTACGCTACAATCAGCGGTTGATGTTGCTCTAAAAAATAACCTTTCGATTAAAAATGAAAAATTGAAAGCTGATTATCAAAAAAGTTTGATAAATACTTCAAAAATGCTCCCATCGGCCAATATTTCGGGCGAATTTGGGCAAATCAATAGTATTTATACTGATACTCGTTTTGGTATGGGACAGTCTTTTAGTTTTCCGAAAGTTTATGAAAGTCAAAAAAACTTGTATAATGAGCATTGGAAAAGCAGCGAATTAAATGTTAAAATGACCGAGCAAATACTTAAAAAACAAGTCACACAAACATTTTATCAACTTTTATATTTGCAGCAAAAAAGTCAATTATTGCATTTTTCCGATAGTTTATACACAGCATTTTACAACCGTGCCGAACTTCGATTGGCAAAAGGAGAAAGCAATATTTTAGAAAAAGTTACTGCCGAAAACCAACTGGGGCAAATCAGGGTACAAATAGCTCAATTAAAACAAGACCTTGAGGTTCAGCAATTGCATTTTCAGTTTTTGCTAAATTCAACAACGCCATTCGTACCTTTGGAAAGCTCTTTTAAAATGTCTGTCAGTTATAAAGCAGATATTGAGTCATTAAAAGAGCATCCGAGTATGAAGTTTTTGAGCCAACAGCAACAAATTTCAGACGCAGTGATTGATGTAGAAAAAAAGAAACTAATGCCAACAATATCGCTCAACTACAATAACGGAAGTATCAGAGGTACAGGAGCTGACAATAAGGTTTACGGAGGTTTTTATAGATTTCAAACGATTCAAGTTGGCGTTGGAATTCCGATTTTTACGATTGCTCAAAAAGCAAAAATCAACAGCGAAAAAGTCAATAAACTTATAGCCGAAAGTAGTTATTCTGTTGGTTTACAGAGTCTTACATTAGCTTATCGCACCGCCATTGTTGAGCATGAAAAGTTTCAGAAAACGGTTGAATATTTTGAAAAAACGGCCCTCAATAATTCAACACTCATTAGTACTACTGCCCAACAGCAATTAATTAATGGTAATATCAATTATTTGGAATGGGTTACGCTCATCAATCAAGCTACTACTATAAGAAATGATTACATTGAAGCAATCAAAAATCTGAATGATAGTGCTATTCAGATTAAATTTTTGGTAAATTATTAATTTGTAAGATAGGCTTCCATCAGTCAACTGTCTTAATCCCTTAGTTAACAATTTTTAGAAAAAACTATCGACCGTTGTCCGTTGACCATCGACTAATAGAAAAGTATCATGGCAGAAAAAAAAGTAAATCCGATTCGAATGCAGCAAATTTTGGTGGCTGTATCGGTGTCATTATTTATTATTAAGCTCGTTGCTTGGTGGCTCACTTCATCGGTAGCAATTTTGACCGATGCCCTCGAAAGTAGCGTCAATGTTGTGGCTGGGTTTATTGGACTTTATAGTATTGTTCTTTCGTCGAAACCCCGTGACAAAGAACACCCCTACGGACACGGAAAAGTAGAATTTCTTTCCTCGGCCGTTGAAGGTACTTTGATAACGATTGCGGGCTTTGTTATTATTTATGAAGGAATCAACAATTTTCTTCACCCACACGAGCTAAAACAACTCGATTTTGGTTTGGCATTGGTAGCTCTCACGGGTGCTATCAATTATTTAGTTGGCTATTATTGCATTAAAAAAGGTCGTGAAGAAAACTCTCCTATTTTGATTGCAAGTGGTTCACATGTGCAATCGGACACTTATTCCTCCATCGGTCTCTTAGTTGGCGTTGGTCTAATTATGCTCACCGGCTACGCTTGGATTGATAGCGTAGCGGCCATCATTTTTGCCTTCATCATCATCTATACAGGCTATAAAATTATCCGAAAATCAGTTTCTGGCAT
This sequence comes from Cytophagaceae bacterium, assembly GCA_027486845.1. Taxonomy (GTDB): domain Bacteria; phylum Bacteroidota; class Bacteroidia; order Cytophagales; family Spirosomataceae; genus Emticicia. The sequence goes on along the minus strand of JAIXOL010000028.1, from coordinate 229,297 downwards.
CATGGATGAAGCCGACGACGCTATTATTGACCAAATAGTAGTAATCCTTAACGAGCACCGTCAAGCGGATTGGGTTGATGTGCATAATATGCGAGTGATTGACTACGCAGGTTTCTATCATATTGACTGCCATCTGACTGTGCCGTATTTCATTAATGTCAATGATGCACACGAAGTTCTCGATAGGCTCACAATTTTATTCAAGCAACATTTTGATGATAAAGTAGAATTTTTTATTCATGTTGATGGCTGTATTCCAGCAAAACAATGTAGTATTTGTAAAGTCCAAAATTGTCCAGTAAGACAATCTCAATTTATTAATCACGTCAGTTGGACACATGACAATATCTTGTCCAACAATAAACATACTTTAAAAAATGAAAAATTTAGTTGAAGTAAATACGAATTTAGGAAAACTCAAGCACACTTTTTCTAAAACTATTGTAGGAATTGCTACACTTTGTGTCATAACTTCTTGCGGAAACAAAACACCTACCGAAGAAACAGCCGACTCGACAGTTGTTGAAAGTTCGGTTGCAAACTTGACCGAAAAACAAGTACAAAGCATTGGCATTACGACTGGAACTTTAGAACAAAGGTCTTTTTCTACAATCTTGAAAGTGACAGGAAAAGTTGATGTTCCGCCACAAAACTTAATTTCGGTGAGTGTGCCGTTGGGTGGTTATTTGAAGTCTTCACATTTGATTCCAGGAATGTTTGTCCGTAAAGGCGAAATCATTGCTATTATTGAAGACCAACAATACATTCAGTTACAACAAGATTTTTTGACGACTCAATCGAAAATTAGTTTTCTTGAAAACGAATACCAACGCCAAAAGGATTTGAATCAAAGCAAAGCAAGCAGCGACAAAGTTTTTCAACAGGCAGAAATGGAACTAAAAACTCAGAAAATTTTGGTAAAATCTTTGGCCGAGAAACTAAAGCTAGCAGGAATCAACCCAGAAAAATTGAATGAAAATTCTATTTCCAAAAGTATCAATATTTACTCGCCAATCAGTGGCTATGTGAGCAAAGTAAATGTCAATATTGGCAAGTACATTTCTCCTACCGACGTAATGTTTGAATTGGTCAATACGAGTGATATTCACTTGGCTTTGAAGGTTTTTGAAAAAGACCTAGATAAACTAAATATCGGGCAAAAAGTAACTGCCTATACCAACACTTACCCCGATAAAAAATACCCTTGCGAGATTTTGTTGATTGGTAAAAGTTTAAGCGAAGAGCGAAATACAGATGTTCATTGTCATTTTGAAATATACGACAAAGCCTTGATTCCTGGAACTTATATGAATGCCGAAATTGCCATCACGAATGCAAAATCGTATGTTCTGCCCGAAGATGCAATTGTAAGATTTGAAAATAAATACTATGTTTTTTTAAAGAAAACAGCATCACAATTTGAAATGGTAGAAGTACAAATCGGCAATACAGAAAAAGGTTTCACCGAAATCATCAAAACCGAAAATCTGAATAATCAAACTTTGGTTATCAAAGGAGCTTATTCTTTATTGATGAGTTTGAAAAATAAATCTGAGGAATAGTTTTTTTACCACAGAGGCACAGATTACATAGATTTTCACAGAATTAGCTCTGTGTCAATTCGTGTAATCCGTGCCTCTGTGGTATTTTTTTTATTCTTTCACCTTGTATCCACGCAAACCAAAATATAACACCACTACAAAACAAGCCACAGGCACAATTTAAGCCGTTTGAATATTTCTAACATCAGAAACACGTCCCATAATTAAAGGAAATATTGCTACACCGACAATCGCCATGATTACTAAAGACGAACCTAGTTTTGTTTCTTCGCCCAATGATTGCACGCTCAATGAGAAAATAGTTGGAAACATAATCGACATAAAAAACTCAACACCAATTAAACCATAAACCGACATCATTCCTTCATTCAGCACAATAATTGCAATAAAGCAATACAAAGTGCCGAATAAATAACCAAAAATCGATTTGGACTAATAAAACACATCAAGAAAGTACCTTCAAAACTCCCAATAATAAAGCCCAACAAAGCAATTGCTAAGAAATCTGCCGCCGATTTTTCATCAAATTTGGCAGTCAGTGAGTTGACAAACTTTTTAAGGTGAGGAATCAAAATCGGATTAAGATTATGGGCAAATCCCCACAAAAAAACAACGATGTGAGTAATACAAAAGAAAAATAATACTTATTTTTCAAAGAGAGACAACTGAATAAGTATTAGTATACGGTTGAAATATGAGCGAAAATAACCGAAAAAAGATTCTTGGTAAAATAAATTTCAAAGTATCCATTAGAGTGACTAGTTAAATTTCTGCTCAACACAATCCTTCAACTCTTAGTTTTTTCATTTTTTTTAAATAAATTTACTTTCTATTCAATCTATAAATATGCCAAACCTAAATATTGACGATATAAAAACTCGCACTTTTGATGCCATTGTAGTTGGAACAGGCATCAGCGGTGGCTGGGCTGCCAAGGAATTTACTGAAAAAGGCCTAAGAACATTGGTTTTGGAACGAGGACATGACGTAAAACACGTAATCGACTACCCAACAACCATGAAACAACCATGGGAATTCGAGCATCGTGGACAAGTACCGCTCGAAATTAAAAAAGACTATCAAATTGCAAGTAAAAACTATATTTTCAGTGAAGCAACTGCCCATTTTTTGACTAAAGATGCTGAACAAGAATATATTCAAGACCGCCCCTATGACTGGATTCGTGCCTACCATGTCGGCGGCCGCTCGCTCCTGTGGGGACGCATGACCCAACGCTGGAGTGATTTCGATTTTGAAGGCCCTGCCCGTGATGATTATGCAGTTGATTGGCCCATTCGCTATGCTGATATTGCTCCGTGGTACAGTTATGTTGAGAAATTTGTTGGCATTTCAGGAAATCGAGATGGACTACTAAATTTGCCTGATGGCGAGTTTTTACCACCTTACGAGATGTCATGTGTAGAAAAGCATTTTAAATCTAAAATTGCTACAAAATACCCCGACCGCCATGTAATCATAGGGCGGGTTGCTCACTTATCAAAGCCAAAAGATATTCATTTTAAACAAGGACGTGGACAATGCCAAAACCGCACAATTTGTGAGCGTGGCTGCCCGTATGGAGGTTATTATAGTAGTAATTCTTCGACGATACCTTGGGCTGAAAAAACTGGCAAAATGACACTTCGTCCGCATTCAGTAGTACATTCGGTCATTTATGATGAAACCAAAGGTAGAGCTACTGGTGTGAGAATTATTGATACAAATACTCATGAATTGATTGAGTTTTATGCAAAAATCATTTTCTTGAATGCTTCGCCGCTTAATACAAATCTCATTTTGTTAAATTCTACCTCGAATCGTTTTCCAAACGGACTCGGCAATGACAATGGTTTACTCGGAAAATTCATGGCTTTTCATAGTTATCGCGGAAGAATTTCGGCAGAATACGAAGGTTTTATGGATTCTACGACCGATGGACGACGCCCATCCGGTAGTTATATTCCTCGTTTTAGGAATCTTTATAAACAAGAAACTGATTTTTTGAGAGGTTATGCAACAAGTTTTAGTGCAGGGCGAAAGGATAGTATCAAATCAGATGGTTTGGGCGAAACTTTGAAAGATAATTTATTGAATACGTCATTAGGCTTGTGGGGAATCAATGCCAGTATGATGGCCGAAACAATTCCGAAAGAAAGTAGCGTAGTGAAATTGGACAAGCAACTTGTTGATAAATACGGCATTCCACAACTGCGTGTTTCGATTGGATACGATGATAACGACGAGAAGGTTTTGAAGGATTTCCACGAACAGTTTTCGGAGATGTATCACGAAGCGGGCTTTAAAAATATTCAGCCGATTGATACAAAACGACTTCCAGGTAACGAAAACCACGAAATGGGTGGTGTAAGAATGGGAAAAGACCCGAAAACTTCTTTGCTCAATAAATGGAATCAATTGCACAACTGCAAAAATGTTTTCGTGACCGATGGCTCGTGTATGACCTCAACCTCTACCCAAAATCCATCGCTTACTTATATGGCTCTTACTGCTCGGGCGGTTGATTATGCCGTAAAACAGCGATTTTGAATCTTTAATTAAATATGTAAGATTTAATCAACTAATGTTTGGCGTACTTAATCGCGTCAAATACAGTTTAAAAGAAAATGTTATGACACTACTCTAAGAGAGAATGCAGTAAAATGTTCCAATTTATACTCAAAAGACACTGAGTTGCAAAGGTTCATAGGCGACAGTCAATCGGCACAAAGTACTGATAATAAGGCAATTAAATATCCGAATTTTTGCAAACCAATTTGGTTAAGTCTAAATAGCATACGCTGTATATCTCTCTTAAGTAAGTACCAATTTATAAATAGCTTATGTTGTTTTTTAAAATATTTTGCTATAAGTTTCTGAACATAAGGGTTTTATAAAAATTGAATACTGTAAATTGTTTAGTGATAGTGCATCCGACATTCAGTTTTTAGATTTTGACTTGCCTGATGTCAAAATTAGCTAGCATTTGCTATCGCAACTTATCGAACTTTTTGGCTACATTCACTTAGCACAAAAATACTCTTCTCTTGCCAGTAATCAGGCAAAATTTATTATCTATCAGAATATCAGAATTTGATAGAACCACTTCCATGAATTAGTAATTCCTTTGTTTAGGTTAAACCTAAACGTTTAATTCACTATTATTTTTCTCCAATTTAATATACCTCATATTGCTTATCAGTCAGATTAAAGACTTTTAATTTCTTTTTAAAATTGATTTTAGGACACCCTATTTAATTTGCATAGAGTCCGATTAGATTGAGGTCTTTCAGACTAATCCAAACCTGTTTTGTTTTAAAACTATATTGAAACTTTCATGAAAACGAAACATTCAAGCAAACCATCGCTACGATTCGATGAACATACGCTTTTGCATGAACTCAAGCACTTTTTGCCTGCACAAGCTCCGCTTAAAGACTTTGTTCATCACAACACGCTGCATGCTTTTCAAAACCAAAAGTTCTATGACGGCATTCGTAGTGCATCTAAAATATTTGGTTATAAAGTTTCGCTCTCTCTTGAAGAGTATCGAACACTTTTTTCCAAAGACCAAATTAATGTTGATATTTTAGAACACGCAATTGCCAAAAGAAAAGGTTCGACAAATATTGTTGAGTGGAAAGCCAAGGCTCTTTATGGAAAATATGATGAATCTATATCGCCAAGAATTGGTCAGCTTCGCTCCAATTGGAAGAAAAAATACTATATAGACCTTGATTTATTGGTACATCCTTTGCTGTTCAGAATTTTGTGCAGCTACCTCGACCAAGGCATATCAATTTGGAGTTTTCCTGATTCAAAAAAAGGATTCTTGTCTTCGATGCGAGAAATTGAACAAAATACTTTCTCGAGTTTCTTCAAGAATGAAAGAGCCAAAAAATTACTTTTAGAGGATTCTTGCACAATTGAAGATTTGCTTACAATCGTTGTTGAAGACAAATCACTTTTCAATCAATATATTTTCGACCAGCAATTTGCACATCAAGGTTGGTCGGGTATGGTTTCAGCAGTTGAAAATTTACCTCAGACATTAATCGACCAAAAAAAAATTACACTCAAAGAACTTATCATTTTTGAACTTTTACTCGAAATTGATGCTCTTGATACAAAATTTGGCGAAAATTGGACATCTTTGAAACACCGTTTGGATTCCAATCCTATCGAATTATTTGGAGAGATTCCAGAAACCGAACTCAGCCAATTGCTAAATATTTGGCAAGATGCATTCGAATGGACTTACTATGATCAAGTTTTGGCAGGTATAAAAGCCTCCTGTAGCGACGGTCGCCCCGCTCCCAGAGGGGGAGCTAAAAATATATTCTCAGCTATCAAACCCACTAAAAGTGAGTTTGATAAAACTCCCCCTTTGGGGGCGGAGGGGGCTTCTTTCCAAGCCTTATTTTGTATCGACGACAGAGAATGTTCGATTCGACGATATTTAGAAAAATTTGATGATAGTTGCAAAACTTATGGTACGGCGGGTTTCTTTGGGGTAGAGTTTTTCTATAAGCCTGTACACGCCAATTCATCAACGAAACAATGCCCCGCACCAGTTACACCCAAATATTTGATTAAGGAGGAAATCGAAAACTCAAAAGCAAAGACAAATAATGATATTCACTTCGGGAGGCATTCGCAATCGCTTTTTACTGGTTGGTTCATTGCTCAGACTTTAGGTTTTTGGTCGGCGTTTCGTTTGTTACTAAATATTTTCCGTCCATCCGAAAACGCTGCTGCGGTATCATCGTTTAAACACATGGACACTAACTCTAAACTAACTATCGAAAACAAAAATCTTGATGATATAAACGAGGGTTTACAAGTAGGTTTTACGGTTGAGGAAATGGCACTTCGAGTAGGAAACCTTTTGAATAGCATCGGTTTGGTAAAAGATTTTGCTTCGATAGTTTATGTAGTTGGTCATGGTGCAAGTAGCGTAAACAATACTCACTACGCAGGGTACGATTGCGGAGCTTGCTCGGGTCGCCCTGGTTCGGTCAATGCCCGAGTCATTAGCTTTATGGCAAATCATGCAGACGTGCGTGAGATTTTACGAACTCAAGGTATTAATATTCCTGCCAGCACTCAATTTGTGGGAGCATTACACGACACAACTCGTGATGAAATCGCTTTCTACGATAAGGAAATTTTGACCGATGAAAATAAGCAAAAACACATCAAAACCGAGGCTTTGTTTGTAAAAGCACTTGATTATAATGCTAAAGAACGCTCGAGAAGATTCGAATCGATTGATACGAAAGAAAGTCCAAACGCAATCCACAAACGAATCAGAATAAGAGCAGTTTCGTTATTTGAGCCTCGTCCTGAACTCAACCATGCTTCCAATGCACTTTGTATAGTAGGCAGAAGAGAAATGTCAGAAAAGCTTTTTCTCGACCGCCGCTCGTTTATGAATTCTTTCGATTACCAAGTTGACCCCGAGGGGAAATTCTTAGTAAATATCCTTAATGCAGTTGCTCCTGTTTGTGGAGGTATCAATCTAGAGTATTACTTCTCAAGGGTCGATAATCATAAGTTGGGTGCTGGTTCAAAACTTCCGCACAATGTAATGGGACTTTTTGGGGTAGCCAATGGTATCGATGGTGATCTTCGCCCTGGACTTCCGAGCCAAATGATTGAAGTACATGACCCTATCAGATTGATGGTAATTGTTGAGCATTTTTCTGATATAGTATTGGCGGCAATTAAGAAATCAGACCAAACTTATGAATGGTTTCTGAATGAATGGATCCATTTGGTGGTTGTAAATCCTGTTACGAAAGAGCTTTCTTATTTTAAAGATGGCGGCTTTACGGTCTATGAACCATTACAAAAAACGCTGAAATCAGTGCATGATATTGAGGATTTGGTTGAATCGCATCAAGAAAATTTTCCTGTTTATTTAATCAATTGAATATGACTCCAATACTTCAGATTTTTATAATCATACCACTTTTGGGTTTGGCAATTAGTTTATTGATTGGCGATAAAAACGAAACGGCTATTTCGAAAACCGCATTTTTTACAGTCGGCCTGACGCTGTTTTGTGTAGTGAGTTTTGTAGGGTACTGGTTATTCAATGACCATCCTGTGTTAAATCTAAAAGAAATAGTACTTTTCAAATCGAAAGAATATGAATTTTTAGTCGATTTATGTTTTGATAAAATTACAGTTGTGTATTTGCTTGTTGGGGCGTTTCTGACATTCCTGGTTACGATTTACAGCCGATATTATCTACACCGTGAGCATGGATACAAACGTTTTTTTAATACAATTTTGTTCTTTTATTTAGGTTATAATATCACAATTTTATCAGGAAATTTCGAAACACTTTTTATTGGTTGGGAGATTTTGGGAATATGCTCATTTCTGCTGATTGCCTTTTATAGAGATAGATATTTACCAGTTAAAAACGCCATCAAAGTATTTTCGGTTTATAGAATCGGTGATGTTGGTTTGATTTTGGCGATGTGGGCGAGCCATCATTTATGGCACGAAAACATTACTTTCCTGAAATTGAGTAATGCCGAACTTGTACACGAACACCTTGCAAGCCATAGTTATACTGGCGTGTTTATCTCTTTAATGATTTTGTTGGCAGCAGCTGCTAAATCAGCCCAACTTCCTTTTTCTTCATGGTTGCCACGTGCCATGGAAGGCCCAACGCCATCGAGTGCCATTTTTTATGGTTCTTTATCGGTGCATTTGGGAGTATTCTTATTATTGCGTACGTATCCGTTTTGGGAGTACCAACTTTCTGTGCGTATTCTTATTGTATTACTTGGTTTGTGTACAGCTATTATTGCCTCCCTTATCGCCCGAGTACAATCATCAGTGAAAAGCCAAATTGCTTATGCTTCGGTTGCACAAATCGGCATTATTTTCATTGAAGTCGCTTTAGGTTTCGAGAAATTTGCTCTATTTCACTTCGCTGGAAATGCTTTTTTACGTACTTATCAACTTTTGGTTTCGCCTTCTGTAGTTAGTTATAAAATTCGTGAGCAGTTCTATAATTTTGTACCTCGCCAGCATGCAATCGAAGATAGTTTACCGAAGAAAATCGAATATTCAATTTATCTATTGAGCCTAAAAGAATGGAATCTAGATTCATTCATGAATTATATTCTTTGGAAACCCCTCAAAAACATCGGTAGAAAACTTGATTTCTTGACGGTTAATCGTTTGCTATTGCTCTTTATTCCTGCCTATTTATTGGGGCTTGTATTTTTATTTATGAATGAAAATAGCAGCGAACAACCGCATGAGTATCTTCCTGGTGCATTTGCATTGATTGGTCTATTAATGATTCTGAAATCATTTTCGGAGCGAAAAAGTCCGTTAATGAGTTGGTTATTGCTGATTATGAATCACTTTTGGATTGCTTTGGCGATTTCTTTCAATGAAAGATTTGAACTAACCGAAGTTATTTTTTATCTAAGTGGTGTAATTATTTCAGGAATTGTAGGCTATTTGGGAATCTTGAAACTCAAAAGTTACGAAAAGAATATCAACCTCAACCAATTTCATGGGCATTCATTCGAGCATCCGAAGTTAGCGTTGGTCTTTTTGTTAGCTTGTTTAGGTTTGGCAGGCTTCCCGATTACTCCAACTTTCATCGGTCTTGACTTAGTATTTAGTCATATTCACGAAAATCAAGTAATTTTGGCTTATGCTACGGCATCGAGCTATATCCTAGCTGGTATTTCATTGATTCGTTTATACTCTCGCCTATTCCTCGGACCGCATATAAAAACTTATCATGAAACAGCTTATAAATCATCATAATTGACTATTGGTGAGTTAGTTATCAGAAAATTAGAAAACTCGTAGACTATCTCTAGTAATAAATTTCCCAGCAACAAATAACAGAACAATTGATTCTAGAAATTATTAAAAAAAACATGGAAAATAAAACAAAACTCATAATTCCAAAAGACGGTATCGAAGGCTTGAAGGAAAATTTTTCGAGCGATGCAATGTCTGGTTTTATCGTATTCTTATTGGCATTACCCTTAAGTTTAGGTATTGCCAAAGCATCAGAGTTTCCACCAATTATGGGCTTGATTACAGCCATTATCGGGGGTCTTGTAGTTAGTCTATTTATGGGTTCACGCCTCACTATCAAAGGCCCTGCGGCTGGTTTGATTGTAATTGTAGCAGGTGCTGTGAGTGAGTTTGGTGGTGGCGAAATTGGCTGGCACTTAGCTCTTGGAGCAATGGTTGTAGCAGGTATCATTCAAATTTTATTTGGGGTTTTCAAACTCGGAAAATTAGCCGATTTCTTCCCGCTTTCTGCCATTCACGGAATGCTCGCAGCTATTGGATTAATTATTATTGCCAAGCAAATCCCTATATTATTAGATGTGGCTCCAACAATGACAAAGGGCAAAGGTCCAATCGCATTATTGGCTTCGATTCCAGAGTTTGTGATGCACCTCGACCCTAAAGCTACATTAATCGGGGTTGTAAGTTTGGCAATTATGCTAAGCTGGCCATTTATTAAAGGTCCACTCAAGAAAGTGCCAGCTCCATTAGTAGTTTTATTACTCGCAATTCCAGCCGAATTACTGATGGATTTCCAAACAACTGAGCCTGCTTATGCTTTGGTTCACATCGGAAATTTACTTGAAAATATTAAAATCAATGTCGATTTTGATGGTTTTGCTCAGACAGGTGTTTTTATTAAATATGTAATTATGTTTGCTTTGGTAGGTTCTTTAGAATCTTTATTGACCGTTAAAGCAATTGATATGCTCGATCCATATCGTCGCAAGTCTAATCCAAATAAAGACCTTATCGCAGTTGGTATTGGTAATACAATTGCTGCAATTTTGGGTGGTTTGCCAATGATTTCGGAGGTTGCACGAAGTTCCTCAAACGTAAATAATGGTGCTAAAACTCGATGGGCAAACTTCTTTCACGGATTCTTTATTTTGGCTTTCGTATTATTGGCTTCGCACCTAATAGAGTTGATTCCAAATACTGCATTGGCTGCCATGCTGATTACGGTAGGTATCAAATTGGCTCACCCAAGGGAATTTATCCAAACTTTCAAAATCGGAAAAGAGCAATTGGCTATCTTCTTAGTAACCATTTTCTTCACGCTTTATGAAGACCTTTTAGTTGGAATTGCAGCAGGAATTATCCTACAAATGCTCATTAATGTAGTTGACTGGGATTTATTGAGAACACTTTTTCAAGCACCTACAGAAGTTTCGTTTACCGATGATGAATATTTAGTTGAAATCAACCAATCGGCTGTTTTTAGTAATTACATGGGAATAAAAAGCAAATTAGAAGCGATTCCGCCAGGTTTTAAAGTGACCATCGACCTAAAAAACACCAAAATGATTGACCATTCGGTAATGGAAAATCTGCACCATTTTGAGCATGATTATAAGGCCAGCGGTGGAAAAGTAGAAATCATTGGCTTAGAAATGCACCAGCCAGTATCAGAGCATCATTTGGCTGCACGTAAAAGGTAAGATTCAGATAAATCAAATAAAAAGTTTTATTTTAGGGGTTATTTCATTGATAATGAGCTATTACTTTTATTGAAATTTTTCTTTTTAATTGATTTAAATAATCAAATACTATTAATTGAAAACTTTACAAACAGATAAATGACTGTCTATAAGCTTATTACCTTACTGAGAACTTCTTATACACCACTTATCTTTTCTTAAAAAAATTATAAATTTCATTTCCAAATACAATCTATCTTGGTTTTGGTTGGAAAAAAATCATAAAAAAATGAACAAAAATATCATGGTTGCCATATTTTTTTGTATCGTCGGTAATCTCTTTGCCCAAACTAAAAGCCAAAATAACGATATTTGGTTGCATTATGTAGGTAAAAATATGCTTACAAAAAAACTATCTTTCACGCTTGAAGCAACCATGCGTTTTGCCAACGGTTTCAGCGAAAAACAGCAGTATTTTATTCGTCCGTCGTTTGATTATCAGTTCACAAAGTATTTTATCGCAAGCGTAGGTTTTAGCCATTACAATACTTATGTTTATGGTAATCCTGCTATCAACAAACGCCCAATTCCCGAAAATCACCCTTGGCTTCAAGGCACTTTCAATCATCAGCTAGGCGATTTGAAACTTACTAATCGTTTACGTAATGAGTTCAGATTTGTGGGTATTGCGGGTAGCACAGTAGCAACGCCAACAAACCAAAACGATTATGCAATCAAAGATTATAAATTCCGTGACCGCTTTCGTTATATGGTTTTGGCAACTTATCCTCTGGTTAAGGTAGATAAAAACCCCAAATTACTTGGAATCATCGGCGATGAAGCATTTATGAATATTGGTTCTCTCGGAACTGACGTTAGCAAAAACAATGTCGGTAAAACCTTCATTAATCAAAACAGAATCATTTTAGGTTTGGGCTATATCATCAACCCTCATCACCAAATTCAGTTGTGCTATATTCATCAAAACATTTGGAATTTTTCAGATACGATTGAAGAAAGTAATCCAACTGTTCGTGTATCTTATCTTACAAATTTATCGTTTGCTAAGAAATAAGAAAACTCAGTTTCTGAAAAAAAACTATCCTAAAATATCTTTTCGCCAAACAAACAGTTGTAATTTTGTGTTAAGGATTCAGAACTAATTCAATTATTCATTACAACATGCTTCTAAAGTTTTTAATCGTAATCGGTACATTTGCATTCATGGAATTCATGGCTTGGTTTGCCCATAAATATATCATGCACGGTTTTGGTTGGGCATGGCACTCCGACCACCACAACCACCACAAAGGTTTTTTTGAGAAAAATGATTATTATGCTATCGTATTTAGTTTTGTTGCATCATCAACAATTATTTATGGTAATCTCCACCCAAACTTTTGGTATTTAACTTGGTTTGGTGCGGGTGTAACTTGCTATGGAATAGCCTATTTTGTGTTTCATGACATTATTGTTCACCGCAGAGTCAAAATTAAATTTGTGGCTAAAAGCAAATATATGAAACGCATCATGCACGCACATTATATTCACCACAAAGTACATACAAAAGAAGGTGCTGAGGCATTTGGATTTTTATACGCTCCCGAAAAGTATGAACCAAAACAAAGAGATTAATAAGTATAAAATTCCGGTTTAGACGTATTAGCGTGGCTAGTTTACCCTGGTAAATTGCCACGTTTTTTTTATTATTTAGGTGGCGTAATTATCTCTAAAAACTTATTATAAAACCATACAATATACATTCCGAAATTTTCAATTTCTTTTAAAAAAAGCACTAATTATAGTCAACTGTTTGATTATAAACTATTTACACTTATCGTATTTTATAATTTACAGCTCAAATAAAGACCTTCTGAATGTTCAAAAATTCTATTATTTAGGTCATAATACGGCTCAACTCTGAGCGATATTTTTACTTTTTCTGAAATCTTCCAATCTCTCAACAGCCTTACTATCAGTAAACTACGATTTTTTTCATAATAAGAATTATTATTAAATTTCCGAGAAGTAGATTGCATCAAATCATTACCAAATGGCGAATTAAAGAAACTTCCAAACCAATAACTAAAGCCTGCTTGATATTTTTCATTTTTCCAAAAAGAATTCAAATAATAGGCAGTTCCTTGCAGTGGTGACTCGAAATAACCAACATAATAATTATCAATCGTTAGCGACTGATTTTTACTGAAATTTTTCTTTACACGAAGTCCAACAGCAGGGTTTAAGAGCGTACGCACAGGCTGTAAACTTTGAATATTTTGTCCGCCAATATGAAACACACTCGCCTGTGCGAGAGCTTGAAATTTTATGTCTTTTATGCTTGCCGCAGGGCTGTAAAACGACACCCCAGCCCAAATACGTTCTTGATTTGTTTTGCCTGCAATCGTCGTTTGCTGCCAATCGAGCCAACCATCAAAAAAGGCATCTTTCTTTTGATACTTTGCTTGAAAACCATGTTCTAAAGGCTGAGTTAAAACACGCTCAAAAGTCATCAAAGGCTCAATCAGTCGGTGGTTGATATTTCCTTCGATATTTCCAAACAAAAACCGCCAATCCTTTTGTTTTATCTGCACCGTAAAAGTCGGCTCAATTGCTTTCAGTCCATTATAGCCATATTCTTTTCTGACAAACACACCTGCATCAATTTGCACTTTTTTGTGAAGCCTATACCGCACTGTCGGGTTAATGTAATAGCCTATAAGTGTATAGCCATCAGCTATTTCATTGAAATATTCATTGTTTTTAACATAAATTAAAGAATTTAAATTAAATTGTACTTTTCCTATATTAACACCTATAATTTTTTGATTATTTTCAAGGTTAATATTATCTACTTGTGCATATGTATATGTACGCACGCACGTAAAAAAATACATACAAATAAATAAAGATTTTAAAAAGCCATTCATCATCAAAAAAAACCGTTCATCAAAATTTTTATGCATTGTATTAGATTATTGTATTACCTTTGTAATGTTCAAATGAGCAATAAAGGTAAAGATTAATGAAATAACGTATTAAAAAAACAATAAATTATTTGAAATTTTTGAAAAATTAAATTGCATTTTTTTGATATATTTAAAATAAAAAACATATTATTTGTCAAATAAAAACGCAGTAATTTTGAAATATAAACAAATTTTACCTAAATAGTAGTAGTTTGTAGTAATATCATTAAAATTCAATTTTAAAAATAAAATGGCAGCAGAAAAAGAACCAAAAGGCGACGACAGAGCAAACAAATTGAAAAGTCTCCAAACCACAATGGAGAAACTTGACAAAACCTACGGTAAAGGAACGGTAATGAGATTGAGCGATACCAAGATAATGGACGTACCAGTTATCTCGACGGGTTCACTTGGCCTTGACCTTGCTCTTGGAGTGGGTGGTTTCCCGAAAGCACGTATTGTTGAAATCTACGGTCCAGAATCTTCGGGTAAAACAACCCTTGCGATGCAAGCAATCGCCGAAGCTCAAAAGGCTGGTGGTATTGCGGCTTTCATTGATGCAGAACATGCTTTTGACCGTAGTTACGCCGAAAAATTGGGTATTGATACAAAAAATTTATTAATATCTCAGCCAGATTACGGTGAGCAAGCCCTAGAGATTGCCGAGCATTTGATAAGCTCTGGTGCGGTTGATATAGTGGTAGTTGACTCAGTGGCGGCACTTGTACCAAAAGCCGAACTTGAAGGCGATATGGGCGATAGCAAAATGGGGCTTCAAGCCCGTATGATGTCGCAAGCGATGCGTAAATTGACTGGAACTATCAACAAAACTGGCTGTTGCGTGATTTTTATTAACCAATTGCGTGATAAAATCGGCGTGATGTTTGGTAGCCCCGAAACAACAACGGGTGGTAATGCCTTGAAATTCTATGCTTCAATCAGAATTGATATTCGTAGAATTGGAGCAATCAAAGATGGCGACGACATTTTGGGTAATCGTACCCGTGTGAAAGTTGTAAAAAACAAACTTGCTCCACCTTTCAAAGTAGTAGAATTTGATATTCTTTACGGTCAAGGTGTATCGAAAGCTGGTGAAATCCTCGACTTAGCCGTTGATTTAGAAATCGTTAAAAAATCGGGTTCATGGTTCTCTTACGGAACATCAAAACTAGGTCAAGGACGTGACGGCGTACGTGATATGTTGAAAGATAATCCCGAATTGATGGCCGAACTAGAGACCAAAATTAAGGCTACGGTTGCTGTTGATGCCGATGCTCTCATGGACACCAAACCTGGTGACCAAGATGGTGTGGTCGAAGACGAAACACCAGAATAAAAGTATTAGATTATAGGAAATAAGTAAAATTTTAAAAAGGCAGCATTTTGGGCTGCCTTTTTTTTAACAAACTGCATGTTCTTACAAAGTTGAATCACTTGGTGTAGGCATTGCTTGCACAGGGGCGGGTGATTGTTGAACTGGTACAGATATTGGTGTCAAAAACTCGACATTATCAATAAAATATTTTGTATCTCCATTCCACGGAAACTGGAAGAATTTTTCCGAATAATGTAACGTCACACGCTCACCTGTTTTCAAAGCTTTTTGCAATTTTGTGATAGTAGTATCAATCTTGCATGAAAACTCGAAATAACGAGGAGTAAGCGTTCCTGTTTCCCCTGAATAGCCACCTTCATTCAACATTCCTTCGTAGGTTTTAAAAACATAACCTCTTTCACTGAGTTTAGAGATTGTTCCTGCACGTTCGCCTTTTGAATAATAACCTGCTGTAAGATAATAAACTACACCAACGAAAAGTCCGAGAATGATAAAAAGAGTAATTTTGAATTTCATTGCTTGAAAATGTTTATTGTTTGATGATACAAAAGAACGGATTTTTTAGAAATATGCAAAGAATACGCATCTCGTAGGTTCTTAAAAGCATTAAAAGACTTTCAGAAAATTTATAAACGGCAATATTGAGACTAATAAAAATCTCAAAAGGTAACAATCAAACTAATAAACAGAATGTGTTTTTTAGAAAAAAAGGTTTATCTTGCTTTCAATTAGCTATTCAAACTCAAACATGAAAAAACTCATTTCCTTCACATTCATCTTATATTCTTTGGTAATTTTGCTCTCTGCAAAATCCGACATACCAAACTCAATCGACCGACCAAATATTATCTACATTATGGCCGATGATTTGGGATACGGCGATTTAGGCTGTTACGGACAAAAAACCATAAAAACGCCAAATCTTGATAAAATGGCAGTAGAAGGCACTCGTTTTACTGATTTTTATTCGGGGAATACCGTTTGTGCACCATCACGCTATGCTCTCATGACAGGCTTGCACATGGGACACGCCTACATACGAGGTAATGGAGAATTTCCGATGCGTGAAAATGAACAGGTTTTGCCAAAAATGATGCAAGAAAACGGTTATACAACCGCCATGTTTGGAAAATGGGGACTCGGACAAAGTCACAATTCTGGCTCGCCTGAAAAACAAGGTTGGGACGAATTTTTGGGCTATGCCACGCAAGGTCACGCTCACCGATTTTACACTAATAATCTTTGGACAATAAAGAATGGAAAATGTGAATCCTACACAATGGATTCGCTTGAACATTCCCACCCTTTTATTACTGAAAAAGCCTTTGATTATGTCAAAAAAGGTCATAAAAAGCCATTTTTTATGTACTGGGCTATTACTATGCCACACGCCGAAATGTACGCTCCACCAAGCACTTTAAAAAAGTATCTAAACCCTGACGGCAGCAGTATTTTTGAAGAAAATAAACCATTTGTTCAGAAAGCAAAGGGTGGGCGTTCGTATCGTTCGCAAGATAAACCTAATGCAAATATGGCCGCCATGATTGACCACATGGATACCGATATTGGCCGTTTGATGAATTTGTTGAAAGAATTAGGAATGGATAAAAATACTTACGTTTTCTTTACATCAGATAATGGCCCACACAATGAAGGTGGTCGAGAAATGGAGTTTTTTGATAGCAATGGTCCGCTAAAAGGTTTCAAACGAGATTTATACGAAGGAGGAATCAGAGTTCCAATGATTGCTTGGGGAGCAAATATATCTAAAGGAAAAACGACTAATGAACCCTTGGCCAACTGGGATATAATGCCAACTTTTGCCGATTTAATCAAAGTAAAATCTCCACAAAACATAGACGGAGTCTCATTCGCTAATATTTTATCTGGCAAAAAAATAGCGAAAAAACACGATTACTTGTACTGGGAGTTTCATGAGCGAGGATTCGACCAAGCCGTTAGAAAAGGTAAATGGAAACTCGTTAAGCAAAAAGGGAATACTGAACTTTTTGATTTGAACAAAGACCTTTCGGAAACAAACAATTTGGCCTCAAAATACCCCAAAATTGTCTCCGAAATGGAGGATATTATGAGCCAATCTCGTGTAGATTCGGAGTTATTTCCTTTGAAAAAGTAAATCACATAAAATTAACCCTAACATTCAAACCAATATTAGAAGGGCGTATTTGCATATAACTATTCGCATCAAGTGATTGCGAGAGGCTATAACGGTAGGTTGGCTCAATCCAAACGGTTTTGCCACTTTTCATTGGGTAAGCTAAAGCAATAGAAGCATTAAGATAATAGGCGTATTGATTATTATTCAATACTCTAACTGCTTCTGCTCCACCTAAAACAAAGACTTTGTTTTTCTTATTAGATACTAAGTAAGAATTATCAAGTTTCAAACCAACGGTGTGCAAAAACTTATTTTGGCTCACGGTCTGCCCCACTCCTACGAGCATGTATGTGTTACTGCTTAAATCTACATCATACGTGCCGTTATTTACTTCATAACTCACCGCTTGACGAATGCCAGCATACGCCAACCCAACGCCAGCAGAGAAGCGATTGGAAAGTGGTTGCATTATACCCAAACGTGCTTGAACACCTAAACGTTGGGCATCAAGTGCATTGAGTGTTCCTACCTGTTGAATATATGAAGTTGTTTGTGGTAAAATCGTAAGAGCTTGATAAGTTTGGAGTGGCATGATACTACTCGTCAGAATCATTCTTTGTCTTACACGCACTTTTGGCTCTTCCATTGGCACTTCGTTGTTATATGCAATTTCGCCAAAAGGAAATCTGATGTCTTTTTGCTTAAAATCCTTACTTTCAAGCAGATTTAGTTTGATTTTGTCTGCTTGATTTGAAGAATGTGTATTTGATACAACATTCGACTCACTACCAATTGATGTTGCGATAGTCGGTTGTATTGTACTACTATTTTGTGCAATGCTTTCTGTCGAAAGAATATTTTCTAACTTATTTTCAGGAGAACGTTTTTCTTTTTTTCTAAAAAACTTGGCAACTTTATTTTCAAAAGAGGTCTTTTCTAAATTTTTTATAGTTAAATCTTGATTTTTCTTAATTCTACCATTAGAAGCAATGCCGCTCAAATCATTTGATTGCTCAATAATAGTTAGTTTTGGAACATCAACTTTACTATTGCCTATTTCATTTTCTACATTACCCTTACTAATTTTACTTAATTTATTTTTAGCTAAATCTTGGCCATTAACTTTGTTAAGTACTTGACTATTAACAGATTGAAATTTTTCAGTATTTATTTCAGCCAAACTATTTTCTGTATTATTGTAGAGTAACCAACCAAAACCTAATAACAACGCAATACTTGCTGCAATACCTACTCTGATTACAAATGGCCAAGCAATTACACGGCGTTCTTTTTTTGGCGTGATGACAGCCTTGATAATCTCCCACGAATCGGCTGTTGGTTCGGCTTCATAATTACCAAACTTACTTGATAATTGCGTGGCAAGCCCAATATTTCCCCAAGTTGATGCTTGCGGTTCGGCTTCGTAATCTTTGAATTTTTCGCTTAATGCAATTGATTCATTGATTGGCAAGGTTGCTTTTATGTTATCCCACGAGCCGGCAGTTGGTGCTGCTTCGTAATCGCTAAATTTGGCAGTTAGTTGAGTAGCCAACTGAATTTTGCCCCAAGTATCGTCTTGTGGTTCGACTTCGTGGTTATCAAACTTCTTAGAAAGGTCAGTAGAAAATTTTATTTCAACCCAAGATTCTTCTTGTGGCTCGGCTTCATAAGAACTGAGTTTATCTTTCACATCAAGAGCAAAGCGAATCTCATCCCAAGATGTATCCTGCGGTTCGGCTTCAAAATTCTCGAATTTTTCAGATAAAAGTTTCCTTATGTCGTCTATGGGTTTCATATGAGCCAATCTCAAGAAGAGATTTAAGCAATTTTATTCATTTCGTAATTTTTAATACATTCTTTGTATAAATCGACAAAGCCAAGCCTTAGGTAGCTGAGCGAAGTCGAAACTAAAGAACAACGCCCATTTCCTGTAAAGTTTTACGGAGATGCACTTTAGCCCTCGAAAGCTGGGACTTTGAAGTTCCTTCCGAAATCTGCAAAATCTTGGCTATTTCATTATGTTCGTAACCATCAATCAAATACATATTCACTACCATACGATAACCATCGGGTAATTGATTGATTGCTCCCACAATTTCTTCGTGACTCAACTGCGAAATCACACCGATGTCGGCATCTCCTTGATTTTCAATAGACTCATAATCAACAAATTGCCGATCTTTATTATTCTGTCGATAGTGATCAATAGCCGTGCGGACTACCAAAGATTTTACCCAATATTCGACCGACTCAGGTTTCTGTAAATCATTGATTTTATTAAAAATCTTTATAAATGCTTCTTGGAAAATATCCTCAGCTTCCATTACGGTTCGGGCATAGCGACGACATACACCCAAAAGTCGGCCTTTATAAAGATTATAAAATGCGACTTGGGCTCTCGGGTCGTTCCGCTGACAACCAAGAACTAATTCAACTTCATTTCGCATCCGAAAAGGGTTGCTGTGTTTATAGATTTAATTAATAAGGACTAAAAAATAACGAATTACGAGTTTCTCTTATAACTAGCAAACAATGACAAAGTTAGACATTCGAAAAATTAGTTATTAGAAAAATACACTATTCCAAATTAGCCTTTTCTTGCCGATAAAAAATTGGCATCGGCATCAAAATTTATGTAATAATAGTCGTTTGCTACTTTTATTGCTATAACATATCCCAAAATTTTATTTTCGGCATAAACAATTACACCTCTCTGAAATACCCAACCTTTATAATTTGTCTCCAAATATGTTTTGGCTTTACTTGGTAAATCTTTGGCATCGAGAGGTCTATCATAGATTTTATTATCAGGAAATTTCATTTTAATCTCCTTTACACTCAAAAACTTGCCAACTTCATCGAAAGTATAATCATATACTTCGTTATTACTCAAGATTGTTATCCAATATATTTTTTTGGATTTGTCAATGATAATAGCCGTTTGAATGTATTTATAGTCCTTGTGTTTTGATGCCAAGTAGTTTACAATTGCACTAGGTACATCTTTGGGGAAAACAAGTTTAACCTCAAATTTAGTGTCATTTTCTCCTGCCCCTACTTGCTCTTTTTTCAAGAAATTACTATCCTTATCAAATTGTAAAGAATACTGTTTTTTATCAAAAGTAATAAGTATATTATACACTTGAACAATACCGCTTTGGATAAAAATAATACCTCTTTCAAATTGCCAACCTTTGTATTCTTTATCAAGATATACCTTGATTTTAATAGTTAAATCATTAACTGTTATTGGTTTATCTTCAAAACGACTACTTGGAGCATTTACCCCAAAGGATGATGATTTTAAGACGTTACCTTTTTCATCAAATAAGTAATCAAAAGTGATAAAATTTTGGCTTACAACTACCGAATAGTTCTTGGATATACCTTCTAAAACAACCCCTACTTTTATACACTTATAGTCGCCGTGTTTTGCAACCAAAAATTCTTTGATGGCTTGCGGAAGCTCATTTTTGTCAATAAAGTAGAGTTTCGGAGGTGGTATTATTGCTGGCCCACCATTCGGATTATTCGAAACATTCATGATAAGTGTACCTGTAACATCAAAAATCAAGGTAATGTTTTTCGAGTCTTTATCTTTAAGAATGACCTTATAGCCTTCTATTTTACCATCTTTATTGACTTGTTGACATACATTTATAGTGCTTGCACCTACATAATTAGCTTCAAGATATGCTTTTATATTATTAGGTAAATTTACGACAATAGTCTGCTTGTACATTTCTGAAATCACCCCAACGTTATTTACAATCGCCGACATTCTCTCAACTTTTACATCAAAATCAGATTGAAATATCTTGTTTTTTTCGATTGTTGAAAAACGCACTTTGGTGGCCTCTGGATAATTGGTTTTGATTGCGTTAATAGCAGCTACTGGAATCGCTTCATCAAAATTTTGTATAGGTTGAAGATCTGTGACGCGATCGCAGCTCCACAAAATCAGCCCAACAAAAAATAGATATGTATATAATTTTTTCATTTTGTATTCGTCTGCAACCCTCTTATATCATAAAGACGCTACCAAATAAAATTAGGTTGCATTCTGTTAAAGAATACCCATTTTTATGGTTTGGTTTTATTCGATGAGCATTTTAGCAAAAGAAGGAACATATATACACATCTGAATTATTCGTATTTTTAAGATTAGCAAATTTTGGTTACAATAATATCCATGTTTTTAAGTAATTTGTTTACTATTAAACCTAGAAAAGTATAAAATACTCATAACTTCAGAGAAATACTTATTAGTGAGCTGTTGAGTTTAAATTTTAATCAATCACCCAAAAATCGTATCATACTCCTCAACCTTAAAGCCCATCGCCAAAATCTTGTCAGACTCAACAATTGGGCGTTTGATGACTGATGTTTTTTCGAGCATCAAAGCTATCGCCGAAGCATTATCGGTAATTTTTGCTTTTTCTTCGTCAGTCAATTTTTTGAAAGTTGTCCCTGCACGATTCACGAGTTTATCGTACGGAACCTGCGTGAGCCATTCTTCGAGTTTTGCTTCACCGATACCGAGTTTCTTATAATCGTGAAACTCGTAGGCAATCCCTTTGTTTTTTAGCCAAACCATTGCTTTTTTTACTGTATCGCAGTTCGGTATTCCGTAAACTTTAAGCATTTCTGAGTCTGTTTGCGAGGTTTTTAAGAATTTTCATTTCACCTAAATGTTCGGTTTCATGATTGTAAAAAAACCAAAGCAAAGCTTCATTGGTACGTGGGTCTGGGCCAATTTTTATCGAAGATTCTTGCTGTAATTGTTCAACTGAAACAGTCTCGATAAGTACATTAATTTCTTCACCACGCTTTACAAATTGCTCAAGAATAAAACTCAACGCTGGATATGCTTCATTGCCTTGTAGGCTCGAACCATTGCCAAAAAGCTCTTTTTCGTTTTCATAAACATCTAATTTGGCAGTTGGATTCAAGATTTTAATCATCGTATTTCTGACGTATGTAGCGTGGCCGAGATTCCAAAGAAAACTATTTACGGCATCATACGGACGAAAAAGCACTTCTTCTTGCGAAAGTCCTTCTGCAAATTTTACTATTTTTCGAGTATTTAGCAGAAGCCCTTTTTGTAATTCTATTAGCATAATAGGCTTTTATTTAAGGTTAATTTAAAATAAAAAGAGTCGAATATCGCACTTTAGATATTCGACTCTTGTAGCAAAACATCATTTCAATAAATAATGTTCCCTTTTGCTTTCTGTACTTTTTCTGCAGTTGCCAAGAGTGGATACTGGTCAAAAATATTTCTAACGATACTCTTAAAATAGTTTTTCTTCGATGATGCTTTATTGAAAATTCCAGTGGCATATCCACGCCAAACTACTTCGCTGGTTTCGGCTTCAATCATCGAAATCATGAGCGTTCCACGTCCTAATTCATACTTTACAGGTTTGTATAAATAACTATCATCTTCGGTTGAAACCCAGTTTACAAGCGACGGCTGTTCGTAGCCTTTATACTTTATTCGGTCGTAATAGATAGAAAAATTAACAAAAACATTGGGTTTTTGAGCATTAAATTCATAACCTCTTGCACGCATTTGATACTGAATAGCCTGTTGCACGTCTTCGCACAAGATATTTGTATCTCGTTCGCAATCAACAAAAGCATAGGTTTGGTATTGCTTGAAGTGGGTCGAGTAACGATAATCATTGTCAACAAAAACCCTCGTACAACTTCCAATAAACCCCATAATACAAAGGAAAAACAAAATTTTTTTCATTTTCTTGATATTTTTAAGTCTTTCGTTGTAGCAGTTTCCAACAGACTGTTTTCTAAAAATTGAAAACTGGACTAAAAATTGAAGACTGTTAATTGAAAACTGCCGACTACAATTCTTCTATCCTACGTGGTTTTTCGCCCGCTGCAAAAAGTGGATATTGGTCGAAGATATTTCTGACCACACTACGATAATAATTAATTGGCTTATTGACTTGCTTGTTGAATACACCTGAGGCATATCCACGCCAAATCAGTCGGCTACTTTCAGCATCGAGTAGCGATACTAAAATCATTCCGCCACCAAAATGAAAATTCTGAGTTTTATAGGTATCATCGCCATCGAAGTGATTGACCCAACGATCGAGTGATGGTTGGAAATATCCTTTGTAGTCAACACGGTCACGGATGATGCTATAACTGACCAATAAACCTGGAGCATCAGAAACAACTTTATAGCCACGGGCTTTCATCTGACGACGAATAGCATCTTGAATTTCGGAACAAACAAACGAAGTATCAATCTCGCAATTCAAGAAATTGTAGGTTTTGTACTTCGTAAAATCAGTTTCGTAGCTGTAGTCGTTATCAACCATAAGCTTGATAGAATTACAACTTGACAAAACTAAACTTGATAATGCTAAAACAATGAGTGCAGATAACAAATAAATTTTCCTCATAAGGCTTACAAATTGAATTGGTTTAAAAATAAAAATGATTCGCAAAGTGTGATTAAAGAATCACCAAAAAGTTTACTATCAACTATTTATAAATATTCTCAATGGAAGCAGCGAACCATTGTAGTATATTCAAAGCTAATCAATCAATTTTGAAAAATCAAGTTTTTTGTTGCTTTTCATCTCATCCCAAAACATTCATTTTATATCCTCACTCACATCTTTCAGCCTTTATAATATTCTAAGGCTTTTTTCATTTCATTCTTCGTCACCACTATATCATATAAGCAACTTCCTGCGGCATTTATCAATGAGAAACGAACTTCTTTACCCTTATTTTTCTTGTCTTGAAGCGTAAGTCCGATGATTGTATCAAAATCAGCAACATCAATATCTACTTTTCCATATATCGAAAACACAAATTCTTCTATTTGTTCGAGAGTGCGTTCGTCAATCAAACCTCGTATATAGGCGATATACGACTCGCAGACCATTCCGGTTGCAATTGCTTCGCCATGAAATAACTTTTGTTTTCCTTTAGGTAGAAAAAAAGTCTCAATTGCGTGTCCTAGCGTATGTCCAAAGTTCAAAATTTTGCGTAAACCTTTCTCAGTTGGGTCTTGTTCAACGACTTTTTTCTTGATTTCAACCGAATGAGCAATCAAATCAGGCAAATTTTGATCTGCTAAATCTTTTCCTCTTATTTCATTCCACTTATTAACATCTTGAATCAAACAATGTTTTAAAATTTCGGCAAAACCTGAACGTTTTTCTCTTTCTGAAAGCGTTTCCAAGAAAATTGGGTCAATCAAAACTGCATTTGGCAAATTAAAAACACCCAAATGATTCTTAAATCCCTGGAAATCAATGCCCAACTTCCCTCCTACGCTGGCATCAACTTGTGAAAGTAGCGTAGTAGGAATCTGAATAAAATTAATGCCTCGTTTGTAAGTTGCGGCACAAAAACCACCCATATCGCCGATTACTCCACCACCTAAATTAATCATCAAAGCATGACGGTCAAGTCGTGCTTCGGTCATAGCCGACCAAATAAGCTCGCAACTTTGAAGATTTTTATTTTCTTCTCCTTGTTTAACTGTAATAACCGTATGTTTTGGTAATGAATCTTTAATAATTGGATAACAAAAACGCTTGGTATTTGTATCAGTCAAGACAATGATTTTGGAATAATCTTGCGTTGCAAGAAAGGTTTTTAAACTTTCGGAAATTGGAGATATAATAACTGACATTTTAACTTTCGTTGATTATGAGGAGAGAATTTAGATTTTACCGAGCGTAGATTATTTACCACTAAGGCACTAAGAGACACAAAGCTACACAGAGAAACTACTTGGTGAATCTTAGTGCTTCTTAGTGCCTTAGTGGTAATTTTCAGTTCAATAAATCCCACTTAAAGATACCTAAATTATTTAAAAAATAGCGGAATGAAACTCTGAGTACACCCAAACCATATTTTGAACTACGCACAAAATTGATAGAAGAGGCTTCGTCGAAATATTTAGTTGGGCAAGTAACTTCGGCGATTTCGTAACCTTTTGCAAAGATTTGAGCAATCATTTCATTATCAAAAATAAAATCGTCGTCGCATTTTTTGAATGATACAGCTTGTAAAACCTCACGCGAAAATGCACGATAGCCTGTGTGATACTCTGAAAGCTTTTGACTCATCAAAATATTTTGTGAGAGTGTCAAGAAACGGTTGGCGATGTACTTATAAAGTGGCATTCCGCCCTTCAAAGCACCTTTACCTAAGATTCTTGAACCAAAAACAACTGGATATAAATCTTCGCCAATGATACTTACCATCGCTCTGATTAGTTTAGGTGTGTACTGATAATCGGGGTGAACCATCACCACAATATCGGCCCCAATTTCTAGGGCTTTTGTATAGCACGTTTTTTGGTTTCCACCGTAACCTTTATTCACATCATGGCGGATAACGTGCTGAATACCAAGACCTTTGGCTACTTCGGCAGTATTGTCGGGGCTATAATCATCAACCAATATTACTTCGTCAACAATATCAAAAGGGATTTCTTTATAAGTACGTTCAAGCGTCAGCGATGCACGATACGCTGGCATAACGATGACTACTTTTTTATCATTATACATGAATTATTCGAGTTTTCGGTGCAATTTTGCAAATCAATTCTTTTGAAACTTTGTTACAAAATACAGCATGTTTCTCTTGAATTGCAAATCAGTTAATTGGAAATTGGTTATTTATTACTGGTTATTAATAAATGATTGGGAGTAAATGAACCCATTTTGGTTAAGTTTACAAATAACTATATCATCAGATATATTATACTCCAATAACCAGTTCTCCAGTAACTAACAACTAATAAACAAACAGAGTATCAAGATTTTAAGCAATAATTATTTTAAATTTTCCTTTTATGACTTTTTCAAACGAAACAATATTTTTTATCTGTTTCTCGGTTTTTGTGGGATTGATAATGGCCTTCGATTTAGGAGCCTTCAGTAAATCAAGTAGCCACAAAGTAAGTTTCAAAGAAGCGGGACTTTGGAGTGCGGTCTGGGTGATTTTGGCCATTGGCTTTTTTATCTTCCTACGTCAATACGGCTATTTGATTCACGATATTAGTGATGCCTCACACCTTGAAGCAGTAAGGTTGCAATATTATGACAAGCTAAAACTCCCAGCTGATTTCAACGCTGCTCTGCAAGCATTTGAAAATAGTATGGCCATTGATTATCTGACAGGATATTTGACTGAATATTCACTTTCGGTTGATAATATTTTTGTGTTTATCCTGATTTTTAGTTCGTTTGGAGTTCACGAAAAATTTTATAAAAAAGTATTAGTTTGGGGTATTCTTGGCTCAATCGTGCTACGTTTTATCTTTATTTTTATCGGTGCCGCTCTCATTCAACGTTTCGATTGGATTCTTTTTATTTTCGGTGGTTTTTTGGTTTATACAGGTCTTAAAATTTTCTTTAGTAAAGAAGAAGAGGAAGAAAAAATCGAGCCAGCCAAACACCCTGTGGTGAAAATTGCTTCGAAAATCTTCAACGTATATAAAAGAAACGTGACCGATAATTTTTTAATTTACCACAAAAGATACAAAAAATGGTATATAACGCCGCTTTTCTTGGTGATGCTCGTTATTGCGGGTACTGATGTGGTTTTTGCGGTTGATTCTATCCCGGCGATTTTCTCGATAACGAAAGACCCTTATATTGTGTTTTTTTCGAATGTTTTTGCCATTATGGGCCTTCGTTCGATGTTCTTTTTCTTATCAAGCATCATGGGGCTTTTTCGATATTTACCATTGGGATTGGGCATTTTACTAACATTTATCGGTGCAAAAATGCTACTTCACCATCAAATTGAAGAACTAGGCTTTACCAACACACACTCATTAATAGTGATTGTGGGAATCTTAGCAGCTAGTATTTTGGCTTCGGTTGTGATTCCAGAGAAGAAGGAAGCGTAGTTTAGCTTGGACAATTCTCAGTAGGCAGTTTTTAGTAATTTTGTAAAATCGACTATTAAAATCTGAAGACTGCCTACTGGAAACTGAAGGCTGCCAACTATTTATTCCGACTCCAAATACGCTCAAATTTCCAGCCTTTTGCTCGGAGATTCATGGGTAAATAAGCATGAGATTCTTTTGGAGATATTCCTTCAAAATACAAATCATCATCAGTCAAAATCAAAGATTCATATTTCTCATTGGAGGATTTTACAGTTAAATCTGCAAAAGGCAATTCGCTGATATACTGACTGTTACGTTTTTTCAATTGTTCTTTCAAAAACCAATCAGTTCGGAAACTTTCGGGTAGGTTTGTCTCATGCAGAAACTCGCCATTAGATACCGCAAGGGCATATTCTAAATACTTTTTCAGCAATTTCGGCCCTTCGTTTTGGGCATTTTCTACATTGAGTTGATTGGGCAAAATACTACTCACGATATAGATTTTTTCTATCGCACGAGTAACCGCCACATTGAGTCGATTTTCACCACCAGTTTGATTTAAAGTACCAAAATTCATCAGTAATCGACCATTTATATCGGGAGCATAACCAACCGAAAAAATCACAATATCAAACTCATCACCTTGTATATTTTCAATATTTTTTACAGAAAATTGAGTATTCGTAAAAGGTTTAATTCGTAATTCTTCATTCGTAATTCGTAATTCGATTAGCTCTGCTTGTTTATGATTGAAAGTAACTACGCCAATGCTTTTTTTGGGCGAAATTTGTTGCAACTCAGCTACCAAATCTACGACCTTTTGGGCTTCTCGTTCGTTGGTATTTTTCTCCCAAATTCCTTCAACTTTTATATAATTAATAGCAGGCTCATTTCGACTAATCTGCTCATAATGAGGCAATAAATGTAAAGAATTTTTGTAGAAAAATTTGTTTGAAAAACCAATTAAATCAAGCGATTGACTGCGATAATGCCCCATCAATAAAGCCTGTGACAAGTGCTGAGCCGCCAAATCGAGCAAAGAATCTATTTCTAAAATTGGTTCGTCGCTCAAATCTTCTTCGTAGCGAATTTGGTATAAATCATTGGGTTGAAGCTGCTTAGAATCGCCAGCTACCACAATCTGCTTTCCTCTAAAAATGGCAGGAATACCATACTCAGCAAAACACTGAGAAGCCTCATCAAAAATTACTAAATCAAACAAGCCTTCTTTCATTTCAAACATCGCTGAAACCGATTCGGGCGAAGCCATCCAACACGGAATGAGTTTGAAAAGCTCATCGGAATATGCCTCCAAAACTTTTCTGACTGACCACAATTTACGCTTTTTTGTGGTTTGATGATATAATTCTCGATAAGTAACTACATTTTGCAGACGATTAATTAGCAAATCTTTATAAGTCTGTTCACGCAATTTAAGCAGCACAATTTCTTGGCTCAAAGCCTGTTTTTGCAAGACGCTTTCTTGCAATTCGTCTTCCATTTGTTTCATTTTGAGAGAACTCACACTTCGTAAAATCGGATAAAGTCCTTCAATATGTTGAATCCAAGCCAAACGCAGCGAATTCTGAAAAACTTCGGTGGCATTTTCTGGATTTTTAGTCAATTTTTCAATAATCTCAAATTCGATATTACTAAAAGAATTTTTAAGATTATCTGCTTCTTGGAGATAATCGAAGAGTTCTATTAATCCATTATCTGAGTGATTTATGATTTTACTTATCTGCCAATCGCTCAAAAACATCTTCCACTGAGGCAGTTTTTGCTTTATTTCTTTTATGATTTGTGTTAAATCTTGATAATATTTTAGCGAAAAACTATCATTTTGCAGAAAATCATTGGTTGTGTAAAGATTATATGCTTCATTGGCCAAAATATAATTTTTCAAAGTTTGTTCAATTTCGTCGGCTTTATCTTTTGCATCAATAAAAATTTCTTTTTTGGCCAATTTATCTTTTAGATTCTCGAAGGCAATCCTATTATTTATTTTACGGATAAGCACCCCTATATCAGCACTTTGCATTGACAAACGATTCTGAAAAAGCAGTTGCTCAAGCACTTTTTTATCTTTAGAAAACAACTTCCAAATAAACCAACTGAAACTTGATTTACTGGCGACCCAAGCTTGCTCTGCTTGACTTTTTTTAAGGAACAACTGTTTTACTGTCAAAGTGGTTTCTATCCAATTTTGCTTGATTAGTTGGTTTATTTCTGCACTGATTTTCTTTAAATCAAATTGTCGATTTACTAAGAATTTTTTATGATTTTTTATTGCTTCAAAAATCACTGAAACTTCTGCATTTTCGAATAATTCTAAGAATTGTTGTACTACATCTTCATTAAAATTATTTAATTCGGTAATTGAAAAACGGGTGAAGTTTTTTGGCAGAAAATCTGCTATTTCGGCAATAGCATTTTTGATTTTCGGAACATCAGCAAAAGTAAAATTGGCAAACAAAATTCGATTTTTCCAAAACCCATAACCATCGCTTGATTGCAGCTTTTGTTCGTACTGAAAATAGCGTTTCAATCGGCTTTCAAAATCAGCTAAATCATTGAAAGTAAAAGCTTCATAATTATCTCCAAGTTCGATATACGACTTTTCATTACTGCTTGTCAGATACAATTCTTTGACCGACATTCCGCAGATTGATTCATCAAAAAGGGCATTTTTAAAAGCTTGTAACGCTTCTGAAAGTTTATCAATTCGGCGACTGGTTTGCGTAAAATTTCGCTCCAAAAAAATCGCATTAAGGCTTTTATTTTTTTTCTGATATTCATCGACACGCTCAATTTGGTTTGTTATTTTCTCAAAAAGAGCTTTTCTATCATTCTTAAAATCATGAATCAAAGCCACAAAATCAATCATTTGACCTTTTTCTAATCGCTGATAGACCGTATCGAGTGCTACCCGTTTTTGACAAACGACTAATACTTTTTTGCCTCTTGAAGTGAAATCAGCCACTAAATTGGCTATCAATTGCGATTTCCCAGTTCCTGGCGGGCCTTGTACAACCAAAGAAGCCCCGGACTTAACTTTTTGAATAGCAGCCTCTTGCGAAGCATCAATTGAGAAAGGGAGAAAAGAATTTTCTTCACGAACAGCCCCCCCAGCCTCCAAAGGGGGAGCTACCAATTCTCTATTATCAAATAAATTTACCAAAGGTAAACTTGAAATGATTTCCCCTCTGGGGGCGGAGGGGGCAATAAGTTGTTCATAATCAGGCACTAAATAAGACCCAGCTTGTGGGAAAATACCCAAAACCGCCTGCGGAAAAAGTTTGAGTTCGCCGTTGCATTCGGTTTCTTCCAAATCCGATTTTGTAAACTTCTGAAAATCAGTGAGTTGTTCCGTAAAATTATCTTGATTAAAATTAATTTCAACGGGACTTTCCTTTAGTAATTCGTAAAGTTGAGTTCTGAAAACAAGGCTTTCTTTGCTGAAATCATCGAACGAAGTTTCAAGCAAATCATCTTTGATTTTTATTTGATTGAAATGCGAATACGCCAGTAAAAAACTACGATTTAAACTGATACTTTCGTCACGCTTTTCGAGTAACCATTTCTTACCATCGCCGCTATTTTTAAGCGTTACAGGAAAAAACAAAAGCGGACACCGCACCACCGTACCGTCAGAGAGTTTTCCTTTGACAAACGGATAACCCACATATAAATCTTCCGCCCCACGTTCCTGCTTAATAAATATTTCGGTTTTGGCGATTTTTCTAAGAATTTTACTCACTTCATTTACTTTTTCTAATCGACTATCCATTATATCGCACAGTGAAATCTGCAATTTTTGAGCGATGAGTTGATTGATAAACTCAAAGGAGGGTTTATTATTCAAGAAATCAAGTTGATGTAAATCAATAAATTGTTCTTGGGGCAAACTAAGCAATAACAACGAACGATTGCGTGAAGTAAGATTAGTAAGCCGACGAAGATATGTTTTGAGGAGTTTTTGCATAGAACAAAGATAATCAGAGAATTATTAGGTTTACTCAGATTTGATAACTTTCAACAGTGCGACGACTCGCAAAGTTGTCAGCACTAAACCACCATTTGTCAAGCCTAGACGCTATTTAACATTTTTTATTTGTGATTAATCATTGTAACTATTTTCTTCGTCACGTAAAAAATAAATTTTTCAATAGAATACATTTCATAGAATGGCTTTGACTTCCGTTGATCTCCGACTATTGACTGTGGACTATTTCATCTAATCCAACAAAAATCATGCTTAACCGTTACAAAACCCTTAATTTCAAGCAAGTCCTCGCAATGCTGCTTGTCGGTATTTTCTTGATTGGTGGCGATGCGTTCGCTCAAAACAAAGAAAAAAAGAAACGCAAAAAGAAACAAAAAACGTCTCTATCTGAAGAAAAAGCACCAATTCCTGCTCCTGTAAAAATTACTTCGGTTGAAGGTATTACCGAATATTTACTTGGAAACGGACTTCGAGTTTTGCTTTTTCCTGACCCATCAAAGCAAACTGCTACGGTAAACATTACTTATTTGGTTGGTTCTCGCCACGAAGGTTATGGTGAAACAGGTATGGCTCACTTGCTTGAGCACATGGTGTTTAAAGGTTCTCCCAAACACCCGAATATTCCACAAGAATTGACCGATCACGGTGCAAGACCAAATGGTACAACGTGGCTCGACCGCACCAATTATTTCGAAACATTTTCCTCAACCGAAGAAAACCTCCGTTGGGCGTTAGACCTCGAATCTGACCGCATGATTAACTCTTTTATCAAGAAAGAAGACCTTGAAAAAGAGTTTTCGGTAGTAAGAAATGAGTTTGAATCGGGTGAAAACGACCCTGAAAGTGTTTTGAGCGAAAGAGTAATTTCGACCGCTTATTTGTGGCATAATTACGGCAACTCAACTATTGGCTCGCGTGAAGACATTGAGCGAGTGCCGATTGATAATTTACAGGCTTTCTACAAAAAATATTATCAGCCTGATAACGCTATTTTATTAGTTGCAGGAAAATTTGACGAAGCTAAAATTCTGAAAATGATTAATGAAGAGTATTTTGGCGGTATTCCTCGCCCGACTCGCAAGCTACAACAAACCTATACAGTTGAGCCTGTGCAAGATGGCGAACGTTCGATTACTCTTCGTCGTGTTGGCGATGTGCAAGCCATTGGTGTTGCATATCATATTTGCTCAAACAGCCACCCTGATTTCCCAGCTTTAGATGTTTTGCAAGGAATATTGACTAGCCAACCAAGCGGAAAACTCTATAATGCATTGGTAGAAACCAAGCTTGCTTCGAGTCTTTATGCCTATTCATTCACAAATAAAGACCCTACTTTTTTCTATTTCGGGCTAAGTATTTTGAAAGAAAAAAGTTTGGATGAAACCAAGAAAGCACTTCTTACAATGCTTGATGGTGTAGGTACAATGGACATTACGAAAGAAGACGTTGAGCGTGCGAAAAATGAAGCCTTGAAAGGTTTAGAACTCACGCTTCGCAATAGCGAAAGAGTAGGTTTACAAATGAGCGAATATATGGGTGCAGGCGATTGGCGATTGATTTATATTTACCGTGATGCCCTCGAAAAAATTACGGTTGATGACATAAAACGTGTAGCAAAATACTATTTCAAGCCATCTAACCGCACGATTGGAGTGTTTATTCCTGAAGAAAACCCTGACCGTGTGAAAGTTCCAGAATCGCTAGATGTTGATGCTTTGGTAAAAAACTATAAAGGTCGAGCAATTGTGGCACAAGGTGAAGCCTTTGACCCGTCGCCAGCTAATATCGAAAGCCGTACGAAGCGTGGACAAGAGCCTAATGGTTTGGAATATGCTTTTTTACCAAAATCGACTCGTGGAAACTCAGTAAGAGCAAATATCACGCTACGTATAGGCGATGAGCAAAGTCTTCAAAATAAAGCCACGATTTCGGAATATACAGCTTCGATGTTGAATAAAGGTACGAAAACGCTGAGCCGCCAACAGCTAAAAGACAGCCTAGATAAACTCAAATCACAGTTGAGCATTGGTGGTGTTGGAAATAATGTTGGAATAAGCATTGAGTCAACAAAAGATAATTTACCGAAAGTTTTGGCGATTGTTAATGACATTTTGAAAAACCCTGTTTTTGATGAGAAAGAATTTGAAACTATGAAACAAGAACGCTTGGCTCAAGTAGAATCTCAGAAGAGCGACCCGCAGGCTTTAGCATTTACAGCTTTCCAACGAATGATGAATCCTTATCCAAAATCTGATGTGCGTTATGTACCAACGATTGAAGAAGACATCGAAAATAACAAAACCGTAAAACTAGAAGACCTCAAAAAATTCTATACTGATTTCTATGGAGCTTCGGCTGCTACAATATCGGTTGTTGGCGATTTTGATGAAGCTGCCGTGCGTAAAAGCATCAGCACCAACTTCGGTTCTTGGAAATCACCAGCACCATTCAAACGCATTCAAGCTGTTTTCCAAGAGATTTCACCTTCAAATAGTGCCATCAAAACACCTGATAAAGCAAACGCTCTTTTCTTAGCGGGTCAGAATCTTCAATTACAAGAAACCGATGACGATTATCCTGCATTATTATTGGGCAATTATATGCTCGGTGGTGGATTTTTGAGTTCACGTTTAGCAGTTAGAATTCGTCAGAAAGAAGGTATCAGTTATGGTGTTGGTTCAAACGTAACAGGTAGTCCATTCGATAAATCTGGTAGTTTTATGACATACGCAATTTACGCCCCAGAAAATGCCGAAAAACTCGAAAAAGCCTTCTATGAAGAAATCGAAAAAGTCGTAAATGTAGGTTTCACGGCCGATGAATTGAAAGCTGCCAAATCGGGTTGGTTGCAAAGCCGTAGCGTATCTCGATCGCAAGACAACGAACTTTCAAGTAAATTGAATAATTACTTGTATTACGACCGAACACTAGCTTTCGATGCCGACTTTGACAAGAAAGTTGAGGCTTTAACCGCCGAACAAGTAAATTCAACCATGAAGAAATTTATTGATCCTAAGAAAATTTCGATTGTAAAAGCAGGCGATTTCGACAAAAAAGTAGCTAATCCAGGTACTCCTGCCGCTGGTGGAGTGAGTGGAAGTGGGAAAAATTAAAAAGCCCCTCCAACTCCCCAATGGGGAGAGTTTTAACCCCTCTAATATTTCAAAATTAGAGGGGTTTTGTTTTTTTAGTTTAGTACCTTTGTTAAATAAATTTTCAGTAAATGGATTTCAAATTTCTACGTCATATCGCCATTTCGTTGACAGTAACCGCTTTAGTAGTTTATATTATTTATCACAGTATTGGTTCGGGAGCGTACCTGATGATGTCGGCATTGGCAATTTCAAGTTTTCTGATTGGCTATTTAGAGCCGCACCGTGGGTGGATGTTAGCTCTCATGCAAGTTGCAATTTTGTTAAGTGTACACTTTTTGAAACTTTTAACTCCCGTAAGTGCCGATATGGCTTTGTTTGGCACGTTTGCAGGCTGCGGAATATCTTTTATTTTTAGCTTTATAGCTGGGCGGTTAGCAAGATTATTCGAGAAATAAATGGTAGGACAAACACGTCGGTAACTATTCGCCGTTGTCGTCTGATTTTAACTTGACTCTTTTTGTGTTTCGGTCTTACCTAAATGACATCTTAAAAAGTTATCCAACAAAACATTTGAAAACTTGCCATACTACTTGGCGTTGAGTTTTCTTAGTTCATCACGAATTTCAATTAATAAATCATCTAATTGGGGTTTTGCTTCGGTATTTTGCCCTAAAGCACGTAGAAAAAAATACAGAATCGTACCGACAATAATAAAATCGAATGAGGCTTGAAAGGCTTCTCCCCAAGCAATTTTCACCATTAAAACCTCAAAATATCGGTCCTTCAAATTTACGCCACCAATCAATACGCCCACGATTGGCATAAAGATTTTATCTACC
This sequence comes from Cytophagaceae bacterium, assembly GCA_027486845.1. Lineage (GTDB taxonomy): Bacteria > Bacteroidota > Bacteroidia > Cytophagales > Spirosomataceae > Emticicia. The sequence continues at coordinate 193,994 of JAIXOL010000028.1, read as the reverse complement.
AAAGCTGAAATGATTTTCTGAAATGCAGTGCCAATTACCACCCCCGTAGCGAGGTCGATGATATTGCTACGCATCAAAAATAGTTTGATTTTTTTCACCATATATGATTTAATTTTTATTCTCTTTATTCCAATCTTTAATCATATTTCCACTAGTCGGAATCCAACCAGATACCTTTGAAATAACCGTTGGAGCGACCTTTTTCATGATTGGATAAGTAAAAGATTCATCAGTTAATTTTTTAGGAATATTTATATCAATGCTCGACATCAACCACAAAAATGTACTAATTCCAAAAAGCCAAGTAAATACTCCTACCAAAGCACCCGCAAAGCCATCTACCGTCCCTAAAATCGTAAAACGTAAAGCACGGCGAAACATCCAACCCATTTTATTTATTAGAAATATTGTTGGAAAAAAGATTACTGTAAAACTTAAATAAGGCAAAAAACGATTGGCGAGGCTCTCACCGATAACTGGGGCTATCATATTCATGCCAAAACTCAAAAATTTAAAGCCAATTACAATGGCGACGATGAAAGCAGCCACTCCTATGATTTCAATAAAAAGCCCTTTTTGGTAGCCGCTATAAGCTCCATAAAGTAATGGAAGGATAAAAATAAGGTCAAGCACGTTCATAAAAATCGGATATTATTCTGCAAATGTACGACTAAGTATTGACACAAAAGACACGAGATTCGAGACAATAGACGGTTCGCCGCTGCAATCAAACACTAAAATCAATAAGTTGCATCATTTCAATTTTTTGATTAGTAGTGTCTCCATTACTTATGTACATATAAGCAACTAAAATAGGGCAGTTTTCATAATTTCCCAAAACGATATTCTTTAGATGGTTATAAAACTCAAAATTCAATCGGAATACCTTCAAGAGCGGTTTCTTCGTCGGGTAAGATTTCGTTATTATCCCAAATGCCAGTTAGTAATGTTTCAGAATATGAAAACGGCAAACCATTTTCGAGCATGAGTTGATTTGCTTCAAAAGATTCGTATTCGTAGTTGTGAAATTTATACGAAAACTGTCCATCGGCATCATCCAAAATCAAATACCAAACTCTTGCAGTACCATCGTTGGCGGGCATTCCGATTACGCCTGCATTGAGCCAATATTTCCCATCTTGCACATCGGCAAAGGGAAGACCACAATGCCCTGCTAAAATCACGTCGGCATTTGTTTGGTCGAAATTTTGTTTTTTTAATGACCAATCAGTTGATTTAAAGACAAATTCAGAGATATTATCGTAAGAACCATGAATAACATCAATTTTTTTATCAGCATATTCAAAACTAATTTTTTCAGGTAATTGCCCTAAAAAAGCCATATTTCGTTGTGTCATTCGCATCATTGCATACGGAAACCAAAGTTTTGAAAATATATCGCAACGACTTCCTTCCTCAAAATTGCAACCACAATCGTCCGTTCCATTGATAAGATTCTGCTCGACATTCCCTTGAATCCCGTGAATTTTCCAATCTTCTATAAAATCTAAACACTCGCTTGGGGCTGCACAATAGCCCACAATATCTCCCGTAGAAATGATATTGCTGGGCTTTATTTGTTCGGATTCTGCAATTCGATATAATTCTTCCAAAGATTGGTAGTTAGAATAAACTCCGCCAAAAACCAAAATTTTTCCGCTTAATCGACCAATATTTTTAGTTAGTTGACTCAATTTTTTTCTTGAATAAAATCGGTAATAAAAAAACAACAAAACAGGCAATCGTACCAAAAAGATTGATGCTCAGTAAATCAGCATATTTGCCCTCCGACAAAAGCATGAACGTTGGTACTGGATAAAAAACTAACCAAAATCCAAACACAATGCCCAAGATTACGGAGGCAAAATAAGATATTTTGGGGGCATCGAGATTCCAAAATACAAATATAGGTGCTAAACCCATTACCATTGTGCCGCTGACAGTCGTTGCCGATAATATTTCTGGATTAAAGAAAATAGGAATTGTGCCAAAGACCGCAATCGCAGTCATCGTCAAGCGTGCTTTTGAAACGCTTATGCCTTTTTCTTTTAGCAAATCAATGTGGACAAGTTTGGCGGTTGAAGTAAAGGTGGAATCAATCGTAGCGGCGGCCGATGTTAGCATGATGGTATTCATGACCAAAAGTAAAATGGTTCCGAAAAATTTGGCGACTCCGATGGTTGCGGGAGCATCTAAACCTCTCATTTTAGCAAAAATTCCAACAAAACTAAACAATATGATACAAGACGCCCCAATAACAGTTGCCCAAAGATAAGATTTGAGCGTAGTTTTTGGACTCGCAATAAAACCACGGTCGGTAAGAATTGGGTCGTGAAAAGGATAACTTAGCACTTGAATTAAAGCCACCAAAAACAAATTTACTCCTTGAACCAGCGACCATTTACCACTTTGAATAAATGTTTTTACACCACCATCGGTTTCTGGAATAATTATTCCCAAAATTAAAATCATTAATAGCACAAAAAATGCCATTTGAATTAAATCGGTGATAATTGAAGTTCGCATTCCTCCTTTGAGCGTGTAGGCAAGCGTGAGTAAAGTAAAAACTGTCAAAGAAGCAAAATAGGGCATACTACCTTTTTCGCCAAAATAACTTCCGACAATCATAGTATTCGACCAAATTTCGTTGAGTAATCTAAAACCTATCAGAATCGTAAATAAAATGATAGCCCCTTTACCATATTTAGTCTGTAAAAAATGATGGATACTTTTATATTGGCCTTTTGTTCGCATACGGTAAATGATAAATCCTGCTACCAAAAACGACAAATAATAACCAGCATAAGCTACTCCACCAACGATACCAAATTGATAACCTAAATCGGCCGCATTAGTGATAGATTTGGCAAATAACCAACAGATAACCAAGCTACTCGTTAGCAAAAAAGCACTCGGTGGCTTATCATTGTGGCTTCCTCTGAAAAAATCATTGACTTTGTTCGACCACGGAGATACCCAAAACAGAATAACATTGACTGCTATCAAGATTATCCATTGCCATGTAAGTGTACTCATTATGTTTATATTTAACGTCGTGTTTTGAAAAACTGAACATCGAAGGGGTGAAAGGATTATAAACCGCTGAAACGACATTTTAAAAACTTTTAATCTCTTTAGAATTCAAAATATCTGCATTTACTACCTTTGCCATAGTAACATCATCCTTTCAGGATTACTTAACTTTTATTCTTAAATATCCCACCAAACTGGTGAATTAATGCTATTTTTATTGGTTTTCTCGGCAGCAGCCTTGAAGTTTGCATTGTTTAGGGCGTCTTCGGTCGTTGGATAAGGCATACGAACAGGAATCAAGTTTTGATTCAAACTTGCCGAAATGGTTTTAAGTTTCGGGAAACCTGTGCGACGGTATTCATTCCAGCCCTCGTAGCCGTTGATGACATTGGCAATCCATTTTTGTGTAATTATCTGCTCAATTGGGTTGGCGTTTGCCACTTTGTATGCTACTGGACCAGATTTTAGGTAATTTTCTGGCAAAACAGAATACCAATAATCGAAGGCTTGTTTTACACCTGTTTCGTAGAAAGTCTTGGCATCGGCATTGATAAAACCTTTTTCAGCAGCTTCGGCCAATAGAAAATTCATTTCAAAACTCGTCAAGAAATTAGCTTTTAACCGACCTGCATCTTCTCGGAAAATTCTTCCTGAGAACGAATAATTTCCGACTGAAATAGAAAGTTTTGAAGCATCTGGGCCATTCAGCAAACCTTTATAAATATTGGCGTTATTGGCCGTTGGACGGAATAGTACTTGCTTACGTGGGTCGCCAAGTTTGGTCAGAATTTCATCCATAGTCTCCGACATGATAAATAAATTAAAGTCGCCAATGCGAGCCGTTGCCATTCTAAAATTATTAGGTTGCGAAGCTGTAAACGCATAAACTGCATTTTGAGTAGCATCTTTGATATAGTCGTCTCCAGCAAAAATTTGTTTCAATTGCTCAGCCACATTTTCTTGGCTCGATGCACGCATTAAATATTTAAATTTTAACGAATTAGCAAATCTCCTCCACTTCGTCAAATCTCCATTAAAAATAATATCTCCTTGCAGTTTTATAGCTCCCTTATAATTCGTAAGGGTCGTAATTGCCGAATTTAAGTTATCAATGATTCCATCTTTGCCTAAATAAATATCTCTTTGAGCATCGTATTTTGGCGTTACGTTTCCACTTTTTCCTTTTAGAGCTTCTGAGTAAGGTACATCGCCATAAAGGTCGGTCAAAACTCCTGTCAAATACGCTTTATAAATCAAAGCTGGGCCTTCATACACGCCAAAAGCAGCATTTGCTCTTGATTTTGCCAATAAAATTTCATTATCACGGAGGTTTTCATACAAAAACGGCCAAGGATTTCCGCCGTATTGTGGCTCGGTTAAGCTATGGCGGTCGAATAAATTAAAGTCGATGGCAGTGAATTGTTGCCCCAATAAATTACCAGCCACAAAGCCCTCATACGACATTTGGTCGGCAAAGTCAAATAGCACTTTGCGAAATAAAAACTCTGGCTGTACATCAACAGGAGCGGTTGGATTGATGTTCAATTTTTCAAAATCTTTTGTACAACTCAAGCTACTTACAAACAAGATAGCAATGATATATTTATGATTTTTTTTCATGTCTTTTTTGAATTTTTGCTCGAAAACCTTAGAATGTTACGCCGAGTTTTACACCAAAACTACGGGTAGTTGGATAGCTCATGTCTTCCACTCCTGAAATCATTTTTTGTCCTTGAAAACCAAACTGTTCGGGGTCAAAATGTGGTATTTTACTAAAAGCGTAAAGATTACGACCAATCAACGAAACATTGATGCCCTCTATTCGATTTTTGAACCAACCTTTTGGTAGTTCATAGCCAATCAAAACCTCTCGAAGTTTCAGATATGAAGCATCATAAGTATTGTTTTCTTCGTGGTTGCGATCGTAATACATTCTGTAATACGTTTCAGCACTTACAGCAGTTGTATTTGGCTGGTAATTAGGATTTTCGGCCGTTCCCATGTTCACTACACCTTTGGCAATAATTCCCGCATCGGGGCGGTCTTCGGTTTCGATAAGCTGACCACCCACCGCAGCCAAAGCCAATGTGCGAGAAACAACTTTTCCGCCTTGACGCCAATCGAATAAGAAGCTCATTTGGAAGTTTTTATAGTTCAAAGTATTATTGAATCCCACCATAAAATCAGGGGTATAATTGCCCAATTTTCTGAGGTTATTGTCCACAATATATCGGCCATCTTTACCGATAATAAATTCGCCTTTATCGTTTTTCAAATAGCCTGTTCCGTACATATCGCCCACGCGGCCGCCTTCTTTTACTTGGTACCAAACTGTTTGGTTCACGTTATCATAAATTCGGTTATAGGCCAAAGTGATTGTTTGCCCAAGAATCGGCAATTTCTCAACGATATTCTGATAAGTCGAGAAATTGAAAGTACTTCTCCAAGAAAAAACATTTATACGAATAGGCGTTAAATCAAGCACCACTTCAACACCTTTGCTTCTAACTGCTCCGCCATTGATACTTTGCTGACCATAACCCGAAGAAACAGCAATCGGCAATGAAATAATCTGATTTTTATTTAAAGCATTGAAATACGTTACGTCGAGTTTAATTTTATCATTCAAGAATCGCACATCGGCACCAAATTCAGTCGAACTAATGCTTTCGGGTTTCAGATTGGCATTAGAAATTTGATTTTGGTCGCTGAAAGTTGGTAAACCACCTACGGGCGTGCGAACCACAAATGTCCCAATGGTTTGGAAAGGATTGGTATCATTTCCAACTTGTGCATAACTCGCACGGAGTTTCAAGAATGAAATAGCTGTTGGCAATTTAACCAATTTTGAAACTACAAAACCTGCTGAAACTGAGGGGTAAAAGAAAGAAGTATTCGCCGAAGAAGTAGCAGTTGCCAAAGCACTCGACCAATCATTTCGGCCAGTAATATCTACAAACAAGAAATCTTTAAAACCGAATTTAGCGATACCATAAAAGCTATTGATACGTTTAGTACCAGTCGCTTGAAAATACTCCAAAGGTGAAGCAGCATTTGATAAAGAATAAACCCCAGGTTGTGCCAGCGACAACGTTTGAACTTGTTCGTTAGCCACTCTTTGGTCCATTCTATTACCACCAGCCGATACATCAACACTTAAATTACCCAAGTTTTTGGTATAATTCAGCAAAAAATCGGAGTTGATTTCACGATAAAATACATTTTGCTCGGCATAAGCACCCGTTTTGAAGCGGTTTGAACTGTAAGCACGGCGAAAATTACGGTCTTCATTTTGGTAGTCCATACCCGTACGAACAGAAAGCGATATTTCAGGCGTAAATTCATAACGAGCCGAAATATTACCAAAAACTCGGTCACGATTGAAGGCGTTGCGGTTTTCGTAAAGCGTAAAATAAGGATTATCAAAAAATGTGTAGTTATATGAAAACTGTTGCACATTCTCTAAACTTGGCTGCCAGTAATCTTTCAGTGGTTCGATATTATTTGAGCGACCAAACCAACCTACTAAAGCATAGTTGATATTTTCAGAGCCATATTTTGTTGCAGGACGATTATTACTACCCGAGTTAATATAACTAATATTTGAGGTAATTTTTAGCTTCGAAATTGGCATAAAATTTAGAGCCGTAGAAACTGTACGACGCTTCAAATCTACTCCCGGAATATAAGATTGGCTATTCAAATCAGTCATTGAAAGGCGGAAATTGCCTTTTTCGTTACCTGCCGAAATGGCCAGATTATTGATTGAAGTTGTGCCAGTCCCGTAGAAATCTTTGAGATTATTGGGGTACGCAACAAAAAGCGTTGGCGTCATAGGCAAGCCTCCGTGAATGGCTACGTCGGCTGCTCTTACTGTTTGTCCATTTGCCAAAGTTACAGGGCTATCATACTGCGGAATCGAAAGCCCAGCATTTAATTTTGGCCCAAAACTATAAGTAATGTTATCGTTGATACCTCCACCTAGGCCGTCTTTATACGAGTACTGCCCACTATTTCCTAAGCCATAAGAATTCTGAAAAACAGGCAATTGAAAAGATGTTTCAAGATAATTTGAAGAATTGAATGATATTCCTAAACTTTTCGATTTTACCCCCGATTTTGTCTTGATAATCAAAACGCCATTAGAAGCACGAGTACCATAAAGTGCTGCCGCCGATGGGCCTTTCAATACCGTAAGCGATTCAATATCATCAGGATTTACTTCCATTCCTCCATTTCCAAAATCAACTTCCATGAAACCATTGGCATCATCGTTTACGTTATTTACCACCGTATTATTATTAATCGGAAGGCCATCAACCACAAAAAGTGGATTGGCGTTTGTAAAAGACGATTCTCCTCTTATGCTTATACGTGTAGTTGAACCTACGCCTGTAGAGCCGCCAGTGATGGTAACGCCCGCTACTCGACCAGCCAAATTATCTAAGAAATTAGTCGATTTTACTCGGCTAACTTCCTTATTATCAATCTGCTGAACAGCATACCCTAAGTTTTTCGACTGACGCTCCAAACCTAAGGCTGTAACGACTACTTCATTTAAAACTTCACCACTTTGTAATAATATCGTAAGTTGAGTTTGACTATTTAGCGAAACAATTTGGCTTTTATAACCTACAGATGAAACATTGATTTGCTGAGTTTTTTCAAAAAATGTTAATGAGAAATTACCTTTTTCGTCAGAAATAGTTCCAATAGTTTTTTTACCATCGTTGGTACTTATACTAGCACCTATAATACCTTGATTTGTTTCGGCATCGAGGATTTTCCCAGTGATTTTTTTGGTTTGCTGTGCGAACGTCGAGACATAAAACATTAGTCCGATTATCCATAGAAAGCTATTAATTTTCGTAAATATTTTTTTCATAAAACTCCTAAAAATAGAATGATAAAAGTTGAGCAAAACAATTCTCAACCTTCATAAATGAATACCATTTTATAAAGGTTTTAGTCAAGAATTATTGTGATTTTAGATGATGCTTTAGGCAACTTCGCCTCCGCAAGAACTACCCAATCCCGCCGTACAGCCATAACAATGTTGATTGACAATTATTGAGCGATTGCTCAATTCTTCATAATCAAATTCGCTGATGTGCTTTGATTTTGCCGCTACTTTTAGTTCGAGCATTTGATTAAAATCGCAATCATATAAATAGCCATCCCAGCCGATTGAGAGCGTATTTCGGCACATAACATTTACAGTTGCCACCGGATTATAAGCTGCCACGAGTTTTTCCATATAGGCAGCGTAATTGCCACTTACGAGCAAATAATCAAGATAACGGCTAATTGGAACATTGGTAATGGCGAAAAGTGAGTTAAATTCAATATTGAATTTGGTTTTCAAAACTCGTTTAAATTCTTTTTCTAAACCAACTTGACCAGCGGGCAAAAATGCACCAGCAGGATTATAGACCAAGTTGAGCGTGAAACCGGACCCTTCCATTCCGTAGCCAACGTCATTGAGCATTTGAAGTGCTTTAATTGAATCTTCAAAAACACCATCTCCACGCTGAGAATCGGTGCGAGAAGCACTCGTTGCAGGAAGTGAGGATATAACTTCGATTTTGTGTTTTTTGAAGAAATCAGGCAAATCATGATATTTCGGATTTGCCAAAATAATAGTCAGATTACAACGCACAATTATATTGATATCGGCATCAACTTTACGAATTTCTTCAATAAACCACCTGAAATTATTGTTCATTTCGGGAGCTCCACCCGTCAAATCAAGGGTTTTGAACTTATATTTTGCAATGATATCAACGCACTGTTGCATGGTTTCACGGGTCATGATTTCCTTGCGGTCAGGGCCTGCGTCAACATGGCAATGCTTACACACCTGATTACACATTTTACCTACGTTTATCTGAAAAATTTCGAGTTTGGTAGGTTTCAGCGGATACAGGTTTATTTCCTTTAATTTATCTTGAAATAAAGGCAAGTCATTACCTAAAAGTTCTTTATCATTAAGTACTTTTAGCTGGAAAGCAGATTCTCCTAATTGGCTTTTCTGAGCCTTTAAACTCTTGACTGGATTCATAAGTTAATATTCAATGAGTGAGTGAGCGAATAATGTTTTTTTTATCATACATTCACTCAAAATTGTTTTTTACATCATTAATTCTTTTGCCTTGTTTATCATCTGTACGCTGTGTACGAGTTTTACACCCGCTGCCATTGCTGCTGATACGTGTACGGCCTCCATCATTTCATCTTCGGTGCAGCCTTTTGCGAGAGTATCAGACGTATAAGCATCAATACAATACGGGCATTGCATGGTGTGAGCAACTGCCAAGGCAATCAATGATTTTTCACGCTCGGTCAATGCTCCATCTTTGAAAGTTTCACCATAATAATCAAAGAATTTCTTGGCTAAGTCTTTACCACCAAATTCTCCGATTTTACCAAACTTTGCAAGGTCATCGGGGTTATAATATGTTTTCATAATTGTATTAATTTTGAAATAGAAGTATAGCGATATACAACGAACTTAGAAAGTTTGTTGTAAAAAAATAAATAAAAAATGATTGGTTTAAATGAATGGAGGAGCTCGTAGAGATAATGAGCAAGTCGGGCGATTTTCTATAAAAACGTAGTAGAAATTCTGAATTTTTGCGATTGACTGTTCAATGAGTTGAATGAGAAAAGCAATAAAATACCTTGATGTGGAATAAGTTTGTAGTTCTTGAAAAGTATGAATATCTGATAATGTTTCGAGCAATAATACAGCTTCGTTAGCGTATTGCTCTATGAAACTTTCCAGCATTTTGTTACTCTGCCAAGCAAGATTTTCAAAAATTTCAGGATTAAAACTCTTGTTCGAAAGACCGAGTAAATATACTCCCCCACGATTATCGGGTCCAATAACTGTATCAACTGTTTGGAGCTTTTTGACGGCCGCCAAAATATGATTTTCATCAAGTGCGGGGCAATCATTGCCTATACAAATTACTTTTTCAAAACCTTGCTCAAAAACTACTTGAATAGCTTCCGAAAGTTGCTGCCCAAAGCTAGTATTATTTGATTTGATTAGCTGATTTGAATAAAAAACTTTCAGATTATCAGCTTTAGAAACGGCTGCCGCAGCAGTACGCTCCACAAAATGATTCAACTTGTCAAACACCAATTGATTAACTCCTTTGTTCTTTGAAGGAGCAAGCATTTTACGAGTAGCTTCTTTCGATGCTTCTTGTGTAAAAACCAATATGGCTGTGGATATTGACAAAGCTTTTTTATGTGTTTCTTATAGTCATTTAAACAAGATATGTAAATAAATGTTCATCGGATTTCAGATAAGCTTAAAAAAATACCGCAAGCATACAAAACATTCATTTACATATCCTTGCGGTTTCATAAGTTTCAAGGTCTTCACGAGGTTTATTTGCTATATTTTGCAATATATTCCTTGATTTTCGCAATTCTATTTTCGGGACTTGGGTGAGAACTCATAAATTCATCACGTTGTTGTCCACCGCTTGCTTCGGCCAAAATCGCCATTACTTCAATCATTGCATTGGGGTTATAGCCAGCATTTATTATGTATCGAACACCAAACTCATCAGATTGTAGCTCGTCATTACGACCAAACTTCATCTCTTGAATCTGTGCTACATACTGAGCGATTTGTCCGCCGCCCATACCTGTTTCGTCGGAGGTAGCCGTTGCTACTGCTCCAACCAATCCATTATAAAAATCAGATTTGGCCATTTGTTGTGCCGAGTGGCGGTGAATCACGTGACCAATTTCGTGACCAAGTACGCCTGCCAATTGGTCTTCTGATTTTAATCTATTTAGAAGCCCAACCGTTATGAAAATTTGTCCACCAGGTAAAGCGAAAGCATTAACAGTTTGATCATCGGCCAGTACCTGAAAATCAAATTGATAAGGGATGCTCATGCCTTTTGCTTTGGCTTCATCATCTACTTGTTTTACTAATTTATAGCCCACTGCTTTGGCTTGTTGTTGTACTTCATTATCATTATAAAGGCCGCCATATTCTTGTGCCATTTGCGGAGCAGACTGCAAGCCCATTGCCACTTCTTGCTGAGGCGTGAGGTCGATATGTTGTTTTTCGCCCGTTATGGGGTTTACTTGGTTTTTGCTGTAATAGCTCATAAAGGCCACAATCGCCATGACTACACCGATAAGAAGTCTGAATTTCAAACCCGAAGACTGCATGATTTATTGAATTTACGATTTACAAATTATATTTTGTAATTTAGACTAACAATGCTCCATTAAGAAACATATTGCTGGCGTTTTTCTCAAAAATTATTTTAATATTGATAAAGCGGCATCAATATAAGTAAAGTTTTCGGGCTGAAAATGATGCACATGTTTTTCTACTTTGGTTTCACCCAAACGCACAATTATAGCATTTTTCTCTCGAATAGTGTAAACGTATTGGCCAAAAAGACCATTCATTGTCGGAATCGAAAAACCTCGGTGATTAAATACCCAAAACTGATAACCATAAAAATCAACTAGTTTACCGCCTTCGGTTGGGTCTTTTAAATAGCTTGCAGGCGAAGTTGCAGCTTTCATATAATCTTCAGGAACAAGCTGTTTGTCTTTCCATTTTCCATTTGTACGCATTAATTCTCCAAAACGAGCGTAATCACGGGCTACTCCATTGAAGCAGCAAAAGGCTTTTTCGTGCTTATAATCTCCATCCAAGAGCCATTTTGCATCGTTTTCTGCTCCCATTGGTTTCATAAAATACTCCGAGGTCAGTTCTGAGATATTCTTCCCAAAGGCTTTTTCAACTATAAGCCCCAACACTTGTGTATCGCCACTGCGATATTCCCAATTTACGCCTGCTGACTCTTTGGCTTCCATCAGATTTACCACATATTCTTGGTCATCGGCATAATACATCTTAGCAGCAAGACCCATGTAGCTCTGGTCACTTTCTTTGTAGCTTGTTCCAGAACTCATTGTTAACAAATCTTTGATTGTGATTTTTGCCAAATCACCTTCTTTAAAATGCGGAACGTAATTACCAACATGCTCATCGAGTGACTTTATTTTCCCTTCGCTTACGCCAATGCCTACGAGCATTGAAATGATACTTTTCGCCGCCGAAAATGAACCGCTGATGCTATCTTTTGTGTATCCATCAAAGTATTTTTCGTAAAGAATTTTACCATCTTGAATTACCAAAAAGGCATGGGTATTGTTAGAATCAATCTTCGCCAAAAGCGAATCTGTAAGTTCAACTTTATTGTATAGAGAATCGTGCGGCCACACCTGCGGTGCGTCACCATTTTCAATATCGCGAGTTGGGTGCGTACGATAATCAAAAATAGAATGTTTTCCCCATGCCATAAAATTTCGGACATGGTCAAACGACGGAAGATATAGTGTAACGGTAAATAAAATGGCAGTTAGCGAAACGCCAATGAGAGATTTTTTTAACATTAGTGTAAAAATTTATTTTTTTAATTAGCGATGAGTAAAGTTAGTGTTTTTATTAAAAAAAAATACAAAATTTAACTTTTCAAAAGTTTTATTTGAAATCATCTTGACTATCAAGTCTTTAGAAAAAAAGTTAGAATCATCGAAAACATTCATTGCTAACAAACAATTATATAAGTATATTTGGGATAGGATTCTAGTGTTATGCAGTTTCCCAAAAGCAAGAATAAATAAATACTTGGCGGAGTACCGTCGACCAATAAACTCCAAAACTATAATTCCTATGACCGACGCTGAACTATTACAAGTTGAACCACTTCTTATTGAGGACAAAACTCGTTTTGTCCTTTTCCCTATCAAACACGATGATATTTGGGAATATTATAAAAAACATGAGGCATCATTTTGGACTGCTGAAGAGATTGACCTCTCGCCAGATTTGCAGGATTGGGCAAGATTAAATGATGGTGAACGCCATTTTATTTCGCACGTACTTGCTTTTTTTGCTGCCTCTGATGGAATCGTAAACGAAAATTTGGCTGTAAATTTCATTTCTCGCATTCAATTTGCCGAAGCAAAATGTTTCTATGGGTTCCAGATTATGATGGAAAATATCCACTCTGAAACATACTCGTTGCTGATTGATACATATATCAAAGACCCAGTTGAGCGTGACCGAATGCTCAATGCAGTTGACCACATTCCGTGCGTGAAGAAAAAAGCCGATTGGGCTTTAAAATGGATTGATAATGGAAACTTTATCGACCGTTTGTTAGCATTTGCAGTAGTTGAAGGTATCTTCTTCTCTGGTTCATTCTGCTCGATATTTTGGATGAAAAAACGTGGTTTGATGCCCGGACTTACCTTCTCAAATGAGCTTATCTCTCGTGATGAAGGTTTGCACCGTGATTTTGCTTGTTTGCTTTATACACAATACATTCAGAATAAATATCCTGCCGATAAAGTATATGATTTGGTACGCGATGCCGTTGAAATCGAAAAAGAATTCGTGACAGATGCTTTACCAGTTTCTTTGATAGGGATGAATTCAGAATTGATGTGCCAATACATCGAGTTCGTAGCTGACCACTTGCTCGAATCTCTTGGACTCGACAAAACTTACAACGCAACCAATCCATTTGATTTTATGGATATGATTTCGTTGCAAGGAAAAACCAATTTCTTCGAGAAACGTGTGGGAGAGTACCAAAAGTCAGGCGTTATGTCACAAAAGAGCGATATGGCGTTTTCGTTGGATGAAGAATTTTGATTTCAATGTGAAGCGAATCTCCAGATTCGCAGTAAGATTTTACATATCAAACAAATGCAAAAAAGGCTGCAAATCAAATTGCAGCCTTTTTTTTGGAGCGAATCTCCAGATTCGCTTTATGGTTTCTGCTATAAACGAACTCAGAAGTTCGTTCCACAATTATTTTTCAAATTTTACTTTCTTATAAATATCTTTTACTGCTATTTCTTTTCCGTCAATCTGCATTTTATCGTCTTCATTATAAAAATCTTGATTTAGCCAAATATTTGGATTTTCAGAACGCAAAAAATTCATCAATCCCAACTCTTTTTGACTTACGAAAATAATTTGCTTTAAACTTGGTAAAGATTTATACTCGTGAAGTTTTTCGGTTATATCAAAAACCTCGGTTGCTCTTGATAGAACTTCTACAATTATATAAGGATTCGTAACAATTGCCGTAGAATTTGCTTTAAAAACTGGCTCACCTTTCACAACTAACACATCTGGCATATAGTATCCACCTTCAAATTTCGGAATCTGAACACCTGAGTTGCTTCCCAAAACATAGTATTCATCACTTTCTGAAAATAGATTTTTTAATATCCAAATCATATTTCCAATAATAGTTTCGTGCCAAAAAGATGCTAATCCCATAGTAATTATTTCGCTGTTGTGGTATTCTACTTTAAAGGGTAATTTACTTGCCAAATCTAAATAATCTTCTTCTGAAGCTGGAATACAGACTATTTTTTTGGTTTTCAACTCCTCCAGAATAGTTTCTTTGATGCTTTTTTCGACTACCATAATCATTGATTTTTTATCAAATATATAAAAAAAACATACCACAGACAACCCCTCGGCGTTTTTCTGCATATATACTTTTGAAAGCAATCTAAACAAGATTTCATGCTCGAAACTCAACTAATAGCAGAACTGAAAAAGCAAAATCCTTTCGTACAGAAGCGTATCTATGATACGTTTGTGAAGCGTATGTTTAGGTTGTGCGTGCGGTATGTGCGAGTTGAGGAAGATGCCCAAGAATTGCTAATGAATGGCTTTCTAAAATTCTTTCGGTCGGTTGATAAAATTGAGTATCGAGGCGAAAATTCGATTGAGCCATATCTCAAAAGAATAATGGTAAACGAGTGCCTAATGGCGATTCGGCAAAAGCAACTCAGTACGATTTCGATAGATGAAATTATTGATAATGAGCTAATTAAAGATTTTTCTACTTATGAAAATATTGATGAAGAAGAAATTTATGCTTTGATTTTGAAATTACCCGATGGCTATCGAACGGTCTTTAATCTTTTTGCAATAGAAGGATTTAGTCACCCCGAAATTGCTGCAAAACTCAAAATAAGTGAAAATACCTCAAAAACGCAATTGCACAAAGCTCGACAGATTTTACAGGCAGAATTACAAAAACGAGGATATGACTATGGAGCAAAATATAGATGATTTTTTCAAACGAAAAATCGAAAACATACAAAATACTTTGCCCGAAACTTCGACTTTCAATGAGGCTGCTCTTTGGGAAAATATCCAACAAGATTTACACAAACCAAAACGCCCGATTTGGTATTGGATTGTGCCAGTAGCGGCATGTTTGGTAGCAGTTGTAAGCTGGTGGGTTTTACTCGAACGTAGTGGTGTATCGCATACGCCCGTTGCGATAGTACATGAAAAAAGAGCAAAAAAAACAGTGATTATCAACGAAAAAAGTAAAACGAATGACTCAGAAAATCATAAAAAAACACCGATTTTGAAGAAAAAGAAATTAATCACTCCTCAAAGATTAGATTTTCAAGTAGAAAGAATTGCTTCAAAAAACACTCAGTTTTCAAGCAAAAGTATCAATAATTTACCCGATTCGCTCAATTTTCAGTCAAATATCGCTTTCGAGAAAAAGCCCAAAGTAAACTTCAAAACTGTGCATATCAACGAAATATCCAAACAGGGCGATGTGCCTTTTCAGCAACCAAGATTCAAAGTACAATTTGCAGGAACACTATTTGAAAAAACAGAAATAAATTACAAAGAAACCATACAAATACCTTCAATCAGAATACAATAAACACTTAAAATTTATGAAAAAACTATGTGTAATTTCGATGCTCGTTTTGGGCATTACGGGCAATGCTTTGTGCCAAAAAATCAAGTCACAAAACGATACGATGACGGTTTTAGAAGGCATTAGACCGCCAATTATGGTCAATGATTTTGCTCGAAAATCTGATATTTATTTCAATAAAGAAGTAAAGAGAAATCTCAATAATTTGGTCATTGATTTTGGTAATAAAAACCACTTATTAATTAACTATCAAGGAATTAATAAATATGATTTGAAACAAAATGTAGATTCTTTATTGAGAAGTTTCTGGCAAGATTATTCATTGATTCGTGATACTTTGAGACAAAATGCAGTAAAGAAAATTACGTATTATGGCAAAAACAAAAATGTCAATCGAAAAGCGATGATTGATATTCAGTATTTTCCACAAAAAGAAGTTTTTCAGTTTGGAAAAGAGGTTGAACTCGTGCGTTTGCAACAAGATACTTTAGTATTGATTAATTTCGATGATAAAGCTAAACTGATAAAAAGTGATAATCAAGTTTTCAAAACTTATCAAAACCAAAGTTTTTTGTTTAATCTCAATACCATTGATGATGTAGAAGACGTACTCGAAAACAACATCAACCAAGCAATAATCGAGGCCTCTGAGCGAGTAGAAAATGAAAGAAAAACCGTAAAACCATGGAAAATACTCGGAGTAGTAAACGATTTAGCAAGCCAACGAATCAGAAGCAAAGTTCGAGGCAATGCTTTATTTGATTTTATTAATTTTCATGCCGATTTGGGTATTGGAATGATTAACGAACAAGCTCAAGCCTCAACTACACTTGCTTTTGATATTGCTTCAAGTAGTTACTATCGAAAAGGCTTTGCATTAGGCGTGCAGTCATCATTTATGTTTACTGAAAAAACAAATAGTTCTGCACACTCATTACTCGTTCCGACGTATTTTACAGGAATGACTTTCTATCAAAGAAAGAACAATACAGTGCAATTTAAAGGCGGATTATTTTTCGGATATAGTAGGTTTAGAGACCCCAAAAGTAATGCACCAACTGCCAATGTCAAAATTTTTGGGTGGTATCAATTAACCCCATTAATTAGAATTCAGCCAGAAATAGGATTATTTACCTATGATGTAATAGATAGAAAAATAAAACCAGCCAGCGGCACTATTGGACTTCGATTATCTTTTGGCTTTTAAAATTGAAACTCATATCTCCACCACAAACTGCTTCTCATTTTGTTGCGGAAGAAAAGCATCAACGCCAGTTTTTATTTCATCGGCAAGCACTTCGAGCAGTTTAGTTTTTACAAAATGACGATATGTAACCAAACTTATTTCACGCACAGGTACGGGGGCTTTAAACTCTCGTATCTGTGATTTTCGCTTTTCGCTGAAATTAATCACTGCCAACTCTGGAACAACCGTAATTCCATTATTCATTTCTACGATTTTTAGTAGCGATTCTATACTTCCTGCTTCGTATTCGAGATTACTAAAATCGGTATTTTTCTTACGTAATTCGCACAAATTCATCATTTGCGAACGAAGACAATGACCTTCTTCAAGCAACCAAAGGCGATTTACATCAATTTCTTCGGGCAAAATGAACTTTTTCTTGAGCGTAGTTTCTTTATCCGATACAAAAACCACCAGTTTTTCGTAAAAAAGAGGATATTCTTTCATGCCTTCAATATTGATAGGTGTTGCCAAAATACCAACATCAAGATGGTCTTTTTCCAATTGCTCAACAATCTGATTGGTGTTTAGTTCGCTAATTTTGACTTTTAGTTGCGGGTTGTTTTTTAGTAAGTTATACAAAAACAGCGGCAAAAGATAAGGTGCAAGTGTCGGAATAATACCGATTCTAATTTGTCCTTTTACTTCGGCTTTGGTATCATTGGCGAGTTGTCTT
This sequence comes from Cytophagaceae bacterium, assembly GCA_027486845.1. GTDB lineage: Bacteria > Bacteroidota > Bacteroidia > Cytophagales > Spirosomataceae > Emticicia. The sequence goes on along the minus strand of JAIXOL010000028.1, from coordinate 176,275 downwards.
AGATAAGACGTTTCCTTCAAAATAACTTTTGCTTGCGTAATAATGCCCTTACCCGTTTCGGTCGGAACAACGGGTTGTTTGCTTCTATCAAAGAGAATCACCTCCAATTCTTCTTCGAGTTTTTTTATCATCATACTCAGTGTTGCTTGCGTAACGCAACATTCATCGGCCGCTCTCTGAAAATGGCGGTGTTTATCAACTGCTACTATGTATTCTAATTGTTGGAGATTCATTGTTACTTAAATTAGATTTTACCTATACAAATGTAAGAAACATAAATTTCATTTAACACGTTATTTTGACTGAATCGAAGATGAAAATTCGTAAGATAAAATAACAAAAAACACCTAGCCGAATTTCGACTAGGTGCATACTGTTACGGTTTAGGGTAGGTAATAAAATCTTTTTAGGTTTAGGGTTGAATAATTTCGTTGTAATATTAAATTTTTTATTGAATAAATACAAATCAAGGATTGTAAAAATTATTCAACTACTTAAATTTCATTTATAAACTCTTTATTTAATGAGTAACAATTAACCATTAAAACAGTTGTTATATTAAATTATATACTCTTTAACCATGCCAAAGTCTTTATTGAAATACAAAAATTACGACGTCCACTCCATTACAACCATTCATGAAGGAAACTCTAATGCGAATATTGCAACGTGGGTTATGCAAGCTGCTATGGGTGGAAAAATGGTATGTGTAGCACTATACAAAGTTGATTATACAATCGAACTGGTTAGAGCATCTAAAATACTAAATATCAACCTACTCCATACTGGGCAGACAAGTCTGATTAATAAACTTGGGCGGAAAAGCGGAAAGGATAGTAATAAATTTAAAAACCTAAAATTTGAATCCGACAATCGAGGTTGTCCATTTTTAACTGAGGCAATTGGCTATATTCAATGCAAAGTTTTAAATTCAACCGATGCTGGCGACCATGAACTTTTTATCTGTGAAGTACTAAAACAAGTAGTATTAAACCCTGAAGAAGAAGTAATGACCAATAATTTTTTGCGAGAAAAAGGCTTGGTTCGTGGATAAACAAAAACACCTTTTTGGAATAATCTCGAATGTCGTTTTTAATAACCTAAAGTCAAAAGTATCTGCCTCAACAAAAGTTTTTTATTATTAGTGTATAATTTTGTTGTTCTATTCGAAAATAAATAGAAAAAGTATTAATTATCACACCCTTGAATGGTTGCTTTGAAAACACTTCCTGCACTAACACTAAAACCTGGCAAAAATTCAATTTTATTAGTTGCCTGATAATTAATTTTTGATTCGCCTGATATTACATTAGCAGCATTAATCGAATCAGCGGCTTTCAATGTAGCACTGGTATTGATATAATTATTGGATGTCGTAAGATTCAAAGTCGATACACAAGGAGTAAACGTTAAAACCAAGGATTTACTCACTGCTCTATTATTTGCTTCGTCTTTAGCTTGTACAGAAACTACATACGTACCAGCTGTTAAGGTCGGTAGCGTATAATTAAGATTTTCAGTACTACCTATAATTGCTCCATTTACAATTATTTCATAAATAATATTAGTTGTAAGATCATCGGTTGATGGATTCCACGATAATTGATAATAATTATCAATTGTGGCAAGCCCAGTTAATTTAGATGGCGTAGTTGGCGGTATGCTTTCTACCAAAAGTTTAGCATCAGCCCAATCTCCATGGTCGCAATTAGCATTATCTCCAGATATATCAGTAATTAATTTGAGTTGAGTTGTATTACTTATATCAAGGTTTACACCTACTGTTGCTGACGACGGATACAAGGTTGAACTTGTATAGGCCAAATTGTCATCCTTATAAATTTTAAAAATAACACTTCCACAGTTTCCATCCGAAATCTCATCATCAATACCAATTTTTGCCCTAAACGTATTGTATTGATTGGGGGTCAGATTAAAAATTACTTCCGAATTAGCATGTGTCCCAAGTCCTTTTGCATAAGTTATGCCATTGAGTATTAGGGCACTACCATCGCCCGCACCATCGCCACCATTACTTTTGTCGATTTCAAGTGGCCCAAGACCATTAGAACTCGACACAGCCGTTAAATCAGAAACATAAACCTGAGAATTTACTTCAGAATTAGGATTGGCAATAAAACTAATCTTTGAGCTTGATGTAGCGTTATCGCTCAAATCAATAGCTTTGACAAAGCATTCAAATGATTGATTGGCTATACTTTCCGTGGATGTATATTGATAAGAAAGTGTTTGGGCATTTACAATAGCTTTTGATACTCCATTAATAAATACCTCATAAGATTTAATACCTATATTATCAACCACACTATTCCACGATAAATTGAAACTATTATTAGTAATATTGTGCAATTTAATGAGGGGTTCGTCTGGAGGCGTTGTATCAGTTATTCCACAATTTGGATAAATATCCTTAGTAGATGTGGTTGATAATCCATACGAATCGGTTACTCTTAAAGTAACTCTATAAAAATACAAATGACCATCGCAGGGTAGCATCTCAAAATTCACCTGCGAAGTAGGACTTGTTACATTGAGTGCTGGGTGAGAGTGGTCGTCATGATGCATTCTTACAGTCCAACGATACGTAAGTTGACTATTAGCTTCTTCATTGTCAGACACTTCTGCCGAAAGAGCAATAATATCAGTACCGTTATTACTGAAAAAATTAATAGCATCAACACTTGTAGAGATTATGACTGGCGGTGTATTATTGAGCGAAATAATGGTTGAGTCTTTATCTGTTAGTCCACCTTCGTCAGTAACAGTTAGTAAAACCTTAAAAGCCTGCGGATTTGAAGAGCCATTATCAAAAGTATGCGAAGGGTTTAGGCCATCAGCAGTTTGTCCGTCACCAAAATCCCACGAGTATGTAAGCGTACCCGTATTTTCAGGGTCGGTTGAGGCCGAGGCATCAAAAGTGACATTTAAAGGTGATGTTCCATTTTTAATACTTGTAGTAAATTTAGCCTTTGGAGCAACATTAGTGCCTAAGGCGTAGTAAATTCTACGAATTTCTTGTGGATCGCCTTCGTTAAAACCTAATTTTACGTAATAAATAGCTTGATCGTATGGGTTATAAGCCAAAGTTACTGCTCCAAGAGCATTTGTGTTCAAATCTCTAAATGATGTAGGATTTTGGTTATTATCAAACGAAAAACTCTTAATCCAACCCGGAGTGAAGTCGGCAAATATATAGGTATTGCGGTATTCTTCTGGAAAAGCCGTACCAGTGTACCAAACGCCTCCGATAGAACATGTACCAGTAAAGTTACTTCCTGGAAATTCTTCTGAACCAATCGAATGAGCCATGTCATTAATGATTACTCGGGCTGAAATATCTTCTTGAAAGCCGTTTTCGTGTATCCATTCAACGGTTGGTTTTTTGTAAGTTGCAGGTATATAGGCTGGATTATCCCACCAAGTAGGTCTATCATTACCCTCATAAATTGGCCAGCCAAAATTCTGACCTCCTTGATTTATAATATTCAATTCTTCTCGATTATTCCAACCTACTTCCCCGATATATACGACTCCTGGCGAACCAGAATTGGGTCTTACTGAAAGCCTAAAAGGATTTCTGAAACCTAATGCCCAAACACGAGATTGTGCTGAGCGAGGTGAATCTGAATCATAAAATGGATTCCCTCCTACGCCATTTCCATTGTTTGGGTCTATTCTAAGAATCTTTCCATTAAGCGAATTTATAATCTGACAGCGATAAACTCTATCTTCTACGTTTTCAGCTTCAGAAATAATTCCATCCTCAAACGCTTGTACCTCATAATTTTCTTCTTCACCACCAAGTCCACCATCACCAGTACCAATAAATAATGATCCGTCATTTCCAAAAGCCATACCTCCACCAGCATGATTCGTACCTGTAATTGGAATTCCAGTCGATTTAGTCTCTCCCAAAAGCACTAATCTTGAATTATAATCAACAGTAGTTGGAGTTTGAGGTGTAGGAGTTGTATATCTTGTTACACGAGCTATAGTTGCTCCTTTAACGATTGGATTAGAGGAGTCATAGCCTTCAGTACCATAGTTTAGCAAGTAATGCCTATCAACAACATAGAATAAATAAACATGCCCATTATTTATAAAATTAGGGTCTAAGGCAAAACCTAAAATACCATAATCGCCATAGGTAGCTACCTCTTCCGAAATATCCAAAAAGAGTGTCTTCACACTACCATCAACTACATATACTTTTCCATCTTTTTCCCAAACATACATTTTGCCACTAGAATCAAATGTTAGACCTGTGGGGTTTTGCCAATTATTAGAATGAGATTGGTCAACAAATCCGCTAGGCACCTGAGCTTTTGCAACAAAAGTTAATAGAGTAAAAATTGTAAAAATAAGACGTATGGTTATACTCATATTAAAAAAATAGGTTTCTGTATAGATATAACTATAGGACGAAGGTTTAAAAAGATAAGTTGCTTTTACCTTATTTTCCTTTAAAATTAGTTTTGCGTTTTTGTAAAAAAGCCATTACACCTTCGGCAAAATCGTGTGTTTTACCCAAAATATCTTGATTTTCTGCTTCTTGCTCTAAAACATCATCAACAGTGCTATTATATGACTGATTCAAAACTTTTTTCATTAATCCAATTGACTTTGTTGCGGCTGTTTTATAATATTCGGTTAGTTCATTTATGGCTTCATCGAGAGCCTCGTAAGGAACAATTTTTGTAACTAAACCAATATTTAAAGCTTCTTCCATATAGACTTTTCGGCCGGTACTACATAATTCAAACGCTTTTTGCATACCTACAATTCGAGGCAAAAAATACATCGAACCTGCATCGGGCATTAGTCCAATTCCTACAAAAAGTTCGCTCATATAAGCGTCTTTATTAGCAATAATCAAATCACAAGCCAAGGCCAGCGACATCCCAGCCCCTGCTGCTATACCATTCATTCGGCAGATAATTGGCTTTTCGGCATTTCTAATAGCCCGAATCATCGGATTATAGTTTTTGCGAAGCGAATCTCCCAACGATGCCATACCTTCGTTCATACCAGCTTTTAAGTCAGCTCCCGAACAAAAAGCTTTATCACCCACTCCCGTAATAACGATAACTCTAACTGACGAATCATCGGAAGATACTTCCACAGCTTGCGTGATTTCATTAATTAAGGCAGTACTAAGAGCATTATATACTTGTGGACGATTGAGGGTAATGGTAGAAACACCATCAATTATTTCTAAGACTATATTTTCATACATAGCTAACTATCAATTATTTGTTTTTGTTGAATGTTGTAATTGTAGAAACATACACACAAATATACGGCAAATAAGCTTATAAAGTTGGGTAGCAAAATGACATAAAAAACATTTTCATTTAAAATTTCTTTGAATTGCTTCTGAAACTCTATATTTGCAAACTTTTTTTACAAATAATCAAAAAATGAAGTGAGTCTAACTGGAAATGAGCAAGGTAGTGGTAACCACAGCAATGGCCATCACCACCATAATCTCGACAAAGTATCTGCTGCTGGACTGTTAATTGCATTGGGGATAGTTTTTGGAGATATCGGTACTTCGCCACTTTATGTTTTGAAAGCGATTGCAGGAAACGAAGTTATTAGTGAAGAAATTATTTTTGGAGCATTGTCATGTGTTTTCTGGACACTCACCCTACAAACAACAGCCAAATATGTAATTTTGATTTTAAGAGCAGACAACCGTGGTGAGGGTGGAATTTTTGCTCTGTACACCCTCGTTAGGCGACACGCTCGCTGGCTTACAATTCCTGCCATTATTGGCGGTAGTACAATGATTGCGGATAGCATCATTACGCCTCCAATTTCGGTATCATCTGCGGTAGAAGGTTTATTGATTTTATACCCCAATATTCAAGTAGTACCGATTGTAATTGCCATTATTTCGGGCTTATTCTTTGTACAGATTTTGGGTACAAATGCTGTAGGAAAAGCTTTCGGGCCTATCATGACTGTTTGGTTTTTAATGCTCGGCACTTTCGGTGCAATAAGTGTGTTTCAAGACTTTTCGGTTTTTAAGGCACTCAATCCTTATTATGCTTATCAATTATTGGCACACCATCCTGGTGGATTCTTCTTGCTGGGTTCGGTTTTTCTTTGTACTACTGGTGCAGAGGCTCTTTACTCTGATATGGGTCACGTTGGGCGTGGCAATATTCGTATCAGTTGGATTCTTGTAAAGGTCTGTTTACTGCTCAATTACTTCGGACAAGGTGTTTATGTAATGAGTCTTAACGGTCAAAAACTGGGCACTCGTAATCCGTTTTATGATATTATGCCACAATGGTTTTTGCCTGTCGGTATCGTAATTGCCGCAATGGCTACCGTGATTGCCAGTCAAGCCATGCTTACTGGGGTTTTTACACTCATTTCAGAAGCCATTCGTCTGAACTTTTGGCCAAAAATAAAAATCAATTTCCCTTCTGACCAAAAAGGACAAATTTATATTCCGAGTGTAAATATCATGCTCTACATCGGCTGTATTGGTGTAATCACTTATTTCAGCCGAGTAGCTGATGAAATGACAATAAAAGAAGGACACAAAGTACTTGTTTCGACTGCAATGGAGGCCGCTTATGGTTTAGCTATTGTATTGACAATGCTTATGAACACTTTCTTGTTTAGTTATTACCTCTACGCCAAAAAATCAAGATTTGCGTGGGTGGTCATTTATTTCTGTCTTTTCTTCTTCATCGAATGTTGCTTCTTGATTGCCAATCTACAAAAATTCATGCATGGAGGTTGGGTTTCGATGCTTATTGCAATCGTTATGATTGGCATTATGTATATTTGGTTGAGTGCTTCAAAAATTAAAGCACGATTGACCGAATATGAGAAATTAAGTAAATATACCGAATCACTGAAAGAATTAAGTTCCGATATTACTGTACCAAAATACGCCACTCACTTGGTATTTTTGAGCAACGCAGGTCGTGCTTCAGAGATTGAAAATAAGATTATTTATTCTATTTTTCAAAAACGCCCAAAACGTGCAGATGTCTATTGGTTTGTTCATATTGATACCGTCGATGACCCTTACACAATGGAGTATAAAGTGATGTCAATAGCTGACCATGATGTCTATAAGGTAAATTTTCGTTTGGGTTTCAGAGTTCCAAACAAGATAAATCTTTACTTCAGAAGGGTTTTGGAGGATATGGTAAAAAATGGCGAAGTTGATATTCGTAGCCGTTATGAGTCATTAAACCGTCATAACGTTATTGGTGATTTTAGATTTGTAGTTCTCGAAAAATTCTTGTCTTATGATAACCAGCTTTCTTTTTTTGAAAACCTTATTATGAAAGCCTACTTCTTTATTAAAGGTTTTACACCTTCAGAAGATAAATGGTTTGGGCTTGATAGTAGTGCTGTAAAAGTTGAAAAAGTACCCTTAGTGATTCGTCCAACCGAAAATATTCATCTAAAACGTATTCCATGGTCAGGAAATGGAAATACTATTGCGGGGCATTGATAAAATATAATTTAAAAATAAAATTTCTCCTTTCAAGAAAACAATAGTTTATGAAAATACTCATCACAGGCGGAGCGGGATTTGTGGGTTCGGCTTTAGCTCTTTCGTTGAAAGCAAATTACCCATCTTACGACATTTATTGTTTAGATAACCTTCGTCGCAAAGGTTCAGAATTAAACGTTGCTCGATTGGGCAAAGCAGGAATCACGTTCGTGCATGGCGATATTCGTAGCAAAGAAGATTTCGATGCTCTCCCAATTGTTGATACCGTAATTGAGGCTTCGGCCGAACCTTCGGTTTTGGCAGGAATCAATGGTGGAACACCAGATTATTTGATTAATACTAACCTTTTCGGAACAGTTAATTGCTTAAATTACGCCGTAAAATGCAACGCAAAGTTCATTTTTCTTTCTACGAGCCGAGTTTATCCAATCAAAACCATCGAAACTCTCGATTTTATTGAGCAAGAAACTCGTTTTGAATTAACTGATAATCAAGCTATTAAAGGAGTTTCTGCTAAAGGAATTGCCGAAGATTTTCCTTTGGATGGTGTTCGTTCACTTTACGGAACAACCAAACTCGCTTCTGAATTAATCATTCAAGAATATAACGAATTTTATAACCTCCCGACCGTTATCAACCGTTGTGGCGTACTTACTGGCCCGTGGCAAATGGGAAAAGTTGACCAAGGCGTAATGGTACTTTGGATTGCCAAACACTTCTTTGAGCAAAAACTCTCTTATATCGGCTATGGTGGCGAAGGTAAACAAACCCGTGATATTCTACATGTGGCTGACCTTTACCGCTTAATTGATTGGCAATTACACAATTTTGAGAAAGTAAACGGTGAGATTTTGAACGCTGGTGGAGGTGTTGATGTGAGTGTTTCTTTGCAAGAATTGACCGAAATTTGCCAACAAGTTACTGGCAAAACAATTCCGATTACTAAAATCAAAGAAAACCGCCCTGCGGATATTCGTTTGTACGTAACCGATAACTCGAAAGTAACCGCCCTAACAGGTTGGAAACCAGAAATTGGTGTAGAAGAAATCGTTAAAGATATTACGCAATGGTTATCAGATAATCGTGCCGATTTAGAGCCGATATTGAAATAAATTTTTGCTACTTCTTCGGTGTTTTCGACAGCTTCGGCTGTCCAATCCAATCCACTCAAGCACCGAAAGCAAACGTGGCACATCTTGTTATCAACGATAATCAGATGTGCCACCTTTTTATTATTAAAATCTTTCCTTTAACTTCACTCAAGCATCATAAGTAGTGGTGTCTGAGCGGGGTCGAAGACACACTCATCTACCTCAACTTTTCCTCAAATAATTTCAAAATACGCTTATATTCGTCCATCCATGAAGTTGGTTCTACAAAACCGTGGTCTTCCATTGGATAGCTGGCCATTTCCCAATTTTCTTTTTTGAGTTCGATTAGGCGTTGTACCAAACGATACGAATCTTGAATATGCACATTCACATCAACCATGCCATGACAAATCAATAAATGCCCTTTCAAACCAGCTGCATGGTAAATTGGCGAACTTTTACGGTAAGCCAAACTATCTGTTTGGGGTTCATTCAAGATATTTGCCGTATAACCATGATTATAAGCTGCCCAATCAGTCACGGGGCGAAGTGCCGCTCCAGCCGCAAAAACATCAGGCGTTGTAAACATGGCCATTAAAGTAATAAAACCACCATAAGAGCCACCATAAACACCAATTTTCTTAGGGTCGATGCCATATTTTGAAACCAATAATTTTGCTCCATCAACATTATCTTCCAAATCTTTTCCGCCCATAAAACGATAGATTCCTGTACGGTGGTCACGACCGTAACCCGCACTCGCACGATAGTCAATATCCAACACAGTATAACCTTTATCAACCAATAAATTATGAAACATATACTCTCTCGAATACTGACTCCACCATTTATGAGCATTTTGTAAATAGCCCGCACCGTGTACGAAAATCACTGCTTTTTTATTCTTCAATTTAGCAGTTGGCTCATAAATTCTAGCAAAAACTTCTACTCCATCACGAGCCGTAAATGAAATTACTTTTGCATCTTTCCAAGCATAGGCTTTAAATTCATCAGTCAATGAATTGGTCAATTGCTCTGCTTTGGCATTAGGTTTGTTTTCTTGCAAAAACAGTTCCCACGGCTTATTGATGTATGAGTAACGAATTGCCAAAGTTGATTCATCGGGCGATAGCGTTACGTCATTTGCACCAACCATACTCGTCAATTTTACTCTTTCGCCACCTTCGACCGACATTTTATAGAAATGTTGTTCGCCAGAATGTGCTTCGTTGGTTGTCATATAAAAGGACTTCTTATCTTTTGATAATTGGGTTTGTTGCACCTCAAATTTACCTTTTGTCAGTTGTTTTTTCTCGCCACTTACCAAATTTACAGTGTAAAGATGAGAATAACCATCAACTTCTGACTGATAATAAAGCGTTTGGGAATCGACCCAACCTAAACCACCACCACCAAAATTAAAACCGATTCCTGGGCCACCAACCCACGCTTCGTCGTGTTGGCGGTCGAGTAATTTTAGCTTTCCGGTTGCAGGTTCTAGTTGCATAATCCAGCGGTCTTTGTTATCAACCGAACGAATATTTACAACCGCATAAGAGCCATCAGGCGACCAAATCGGGCCTAAAACAATTATTTTTCGGGCAACTGCCTTCTTCTTGGTTGTATCTTTCTTGGCATAATCTTTTAAGAATTCTGGCTGCTCCATAATTCCTGGAATATCTTTCGTAACTACCTGATAAACAGTATCTTTCTTTATATCATAAACAAAATTTTCGTAAGTTGCCAAAGGTGAACCAACTTTTGTACGAGCGGAAATGTCTTCCGTAAAACCAGATTCAGTTACATAACTTGGCACAATTGTGTTTTTTGCATTTTTAGGCTGTACCGAAAGTCGATAAGTAATGTATCTTAAGTCGGGGCTGATTTGCGGTTGTTCTAAAGTTTTATCTTCGGTATAAATCTCTTTCGGACGTTTTGCTAAATCGGCTTTTGCATTTTTCTCGGCTTCTTCCTTTTTTTCTTTGCGTTCTTTTAAAATGTCAAACATGGCTAACTGGTCGGCTTTTAGCCATTTTTCTTCATCATTGGCAGGTTTTGCTTCTACTCTTTTACTACCTGTCAAGAAATTAGATAATTGCGTAACCGAACCATCTTCTAAGCTCAAACTAAATAAATTATTGCTTCTTCCGAAGATGATTTTTGTTTCATCTCCACTAAAATATGGATTTGATTCACGCTCAATTGTACTGGTTAATTGCTTGATTTTCAAAGTTTTTGTATAAAGCAAATAAAGTTCACCTTGCTTTTCATAAACCTTCATTGAGCGACTAGGACTGTAAGTACCCGATTGAGCGGGCAATGCTCGACGTTCTTTTGGTGTAACTTTCACGGGTATTCTGTCGGGCAAAACAAATTTATAGAGCGAATCACCGTTGTTTTTATCGGGATTCCACGAAAAATAAAGCGTTTTACCATCTTCTGACCAAAAAATATTACTTGGAGCAGTACCAATCCATTTCGATTGGTCTTGCATGATTCTTTCGACCGTAAGGGCTTGACCGAAAGCAAATTGAGTTAAAAAAATACTAATAAATAATAATAATGTTTTTTTCATTGACGCAGTTTGGATAGGGTTTGATATAAAAGAAAAAGTGCAATCTTTACTTTTCAAAGATTGCACTTTTTCCTAAAAATTCAAAGGGTCGAGTTCTTTAAAGTGACCATTCATAGCGATTCGCTCTTTGGTTCGTTCAACTTCTGTCACTACTGGTATAATTCTTTCGAGGTGGTCTGCTAGCATTTCTTGTCTGATTTTTTCACTGGAAGTTATCAGAATTTCATATTCTTCTTGCATCGAAATACCAATTTTATGAGCAATTCGATAGCTAAAAGGCATATATTCTGGTTTTTCGTAATCAACTTTTACTTTTAGCAATCGATAGAGTTTTTCGACCAAACTCATCAAATATGGATTAGTAACTTCATTTAAATCTTCATTTTCGATAAAAACTACTTCGCCACCAGCGTATAATTTACCCTTTACTGGATTCTGAAAATCAACGATTCTGAAAATTCGTTTGCCTTTTGTTTTGATGTCCATTCGTCCATCACCATAACGTTTTGATAATAGTTTTACCTCGACTTCTGTACCATATCCAAGTAATTTACTATTGACAAAAGAAGGGATTCCAAAAGTTTTTTTTTCGTCTAAGCATTCATCTATCAACTGACGATAACGAGGCTCGAAAATATGTAGATTAAGGTCTTCGTGTGGAAAGACCACTAAGTTTAGCGGAAAAAGAGGTAAAAAGTTCATTGAGTTCTAAGTGATGAGTTCTGACAGGGTCACCTGTGCAATTCTGAGTGTAAACACTTTTATGTTTACTTTTACGCTCGAATTCATAGTTTCAAACTTCAAATAGTTGATTATTGTTTTATCGGCAATAGTTTTTCAACACTTACACCAACCGACATCACATACGGTAGCGGGTCTTGACGCATGTATTGCTTCAATTTGATAGTATATTTTCCTTTTTTAGGAAATATAAAATTACGAGTTGAAAGCACTTTATGGTCAAAAATATCACCTAATCCCTCGCCTAATGGCTTACCCGTTTTGGCGTTGAATAGCGTTACTTCTTCGAGTCGATTACTGATTTGCTTGCCATCTGGCCCGTAAATGTAGCGGGTTACATAAAGGTTATTATAAGGATACTGCGAAGCATTGCGAATCAAGAGATAAATATTGTAAGGCACTGTTTCGTCTTTGACTTCAAACGTAAACGAAGGGATATTTTTTACGTACCAATTAGTATCTTTTAAATCTTCGTAAGATTTAAAGATTGAATTATTATCACACGATAAAAGCCACACCGAAAACACGAGCATGAAATTGATAATCAATGCTTTTTTTAAAAAATTTACCAATTTTTGTTTGTTATTCATCTATTTAATCTGATTTTTTCGACTATAAATATCTTGAAACGGACATAATACCCATTTTATGTTTATCACGTCCGTTTTTATTTAACTATTGTTGCTCAATGTTGGCTTATTCGACGTAGTTGGTTTTTCGTCACCTTGCTTGTTCTGAGGGTTATTATTTGAAACACCACCTTTTTTGTGTTGAGGATGTTGCGATTTCCCTTGGTTTCCTCCTTGGTTATTCGGACGATTTTGATTAGGATTTGGTTTTCCGCCCTGTGGAGAGCCGCCCTGTGGAGAGCCGACCTGCGGATTTCCCTGCTTAATTATATTTTGCCCTCCTTGTTGCTGCGACTTAGGCTGCTGATTTGGATGCCTTTGCTGTCTGCCCTGTTGTGGACTATTCTGTAAATTCCCCTGTTTATTACCATTTGTGTTACTCTTTAGCTGATTGTTCCCTTGATTTTGAGGAAAACCACTACCCTGTTGCGGGCCACCCTGTTGCGGGCCACCCTGTTGCGGGCCACCCTGTTGCGGGTTATTCGGCTGAACCGAATTATTACGATTCTGATTGTTTACTCCTTGTTGGTTATTTTTTTGAGGATTATTTCCTTGTTTTTGCGGAGAGCCGCCCTGCGGAGAGCCGCCCTTGTTTTGCTGTTGGTTATTGTTTTTTGGAGCAATAACTTCTTGTTTAGCAACATCAACTTGTGGAGTTCCAAGTGAACTACTATTTCCACGATTTTGAAGCGGCTGATTTGGGCGATTTTGTTGGTTTTTATTGCCCGAATTTTGCTGAGGCTTTTTACCTTTATCGGTGTATTTTTTATCCAGACGGTCTAGGTCTGAGTTTCTTGGAGCATTTTTATCTACAACAATTGAATCAATTAAATTCAAATCTTCGAGCGAGTTTGGTAAAATACCTTTCTCATTCATCTTCATGATTTCTACCACTTGATGAATCGGTAATGAATGCCAGTTGATGTCATTGTTGTAGCTAAACCACATGATACGACGAAAAATATCTGTTTTTTGTAAAACAGCAATTCCTTTTTCGGTTTTCAGAGGTTTTTCTACAGTTGGAATATCGCTCAAAGCATCAAGATAAGTTTCTAATTCATAATTCAAGCAACATTTCAAACGGCCGCACTGACCCGAAAGTTTGGCTGGGTTGAGCGAAAGATTCTGATAACGAGCCGCCGAAGTCGGAATCGCACGGAAATCAGTAAGCCAAGTTGAGCAACATAATTCACGACCACATGAGCCAATGCCACCCACACGAGCCGCCTCTTGACGCAAGCTGATTTGCTTCATTTCAACTCTGATTTTGAATTCAGAAGCCAAAAATTTAATCATTTCACGAAAATCAACACGGTCATCGGCTGAATAATAAAATGTAGCTTTGGTATTATCGGACTGAAATTCTACGTCCGACATCTTCATTTGTAACTTTAATTCCTTCGAGATTTCACGCACACGATACATTGTGGGCATGTCACGAGCGATGGCTTGCTGATGTTTTTCGAGGTCTCGCTCGGTGCTTACTCTTAGAATTTTACGGAGTTCGTCATTGTCTTTTAGGCCTTTCTTAATCATTTGCAGACGAACCAATTCGCCTTGCAACGAAACGCTACCGATATGATAGCCTGAAGCCATTTCGCAAACTACAAAATCACCTGTGTAGAGGTCAAGATTGTTGGCATTTCGGAAATATTCTTTTCGACCGCCCTTAAATTTTATTTCAACTACATTATAACGCATCGAGCGTGGTACGTCCATGTTGGACAACCAGTCGTAAGCATTCATTTTATTGCATCCACCCGATGAGCAGCCTCCAGAAGAGCATCCTGCTACGGTTTTTGTATTCGATTTTTCGGTTTGGCCTATTGCTTTAACTGCTCCACAACCTCCCGATGAACATTGTCCACAGCCCATTTTTATATGTTATATATATAGTTCAACCCACTGATGGGTTTAATGAAAACTTAGGCATCTTGCCTAATAAATACTTGTCATTTTGCTAAAAACAACATGTATTGTTGTAATTCCGAAAGGAATATAATTAAAAAAATGTTTCATACCTACAGCATGAAATCAGATTTAGAGAGTTTTTACTACCAATGTTGAATCCTGATGGGATTTGCTCAGAAAACTCTATAAATTTATTTTTCAGATTCTTGTTTTAACTCATCTAAAAATTCAAAGGCATTTTGTACTTAAACTTTTCCTTGTAAGTGTAATTCCACTTGTTCCAATGAATGTTTTAAGCCATCTACAAATTCCTTTTTAGCTGGTGTTAGTTTACTTTATTTACGAATTTTCATCTTTTAAGAACTTCAATAAATCTTTCCCGATGTCGTTTCGGAAATATTTTCCCTCAAATATAATCTTTTTTGCCATTGCCTGCGACTTTTTACGTGCAGAATTTAGTGTTCGTGCCATTCCAGTGGTTACAATTACTCGACCGCCGTTGGTTTCTACCGAACCATCAGTAACTATTTTTGTGCCAGCATGGAAAATAATGGTATCTTTTTCAGCTTCTGGAATTGTCATTACATCGCCTTTGCGATAATCTTCGGGATAACCCTTTGCCACCGAAACTGTTGCAATTGCTACTTTTGGATTAATCGAAAGTTTGATTTTATCTAATTTCCCATCGGCGGTTGCTTTCATTAATTTTACCATATCGGTCTTGATTCGTGGCAAAACCACTTCAGTTTCAGGGTCACCCATGCGAGCGTTATACTCAATTACATAAGGCTCACCATTCACATTCATTAATCCAACGAAAATAAAACCTACATATTTGATACCTTCGGCTTGTAAACCAGCCAAAGTTGGCTTTACAACCCGCTCTTCAACTTTTCCTAAAAATTCAGTACCCGCAAATGGCACTGGCGATACAGCTCCCATTCCACCTGTATTCAAGCCTTTATCGTTTACGCCAATACGTTTATAATCTTTGGCTTCAGGCAATATTTTATAGTTTTTACCATCGGTCAAAACAAAAACTGACAATTCGATACCCGAAAGATATTGCTCGATAAGCACTTTGCTACTAGCATCCCCAAATTTGGCTTCGGTGAGCATTTCGTGCAAGGCTTGACGGGCTTCTTCTTTGGTTTCGGCAATGATTACACCTTTTCCTGCTGCCAAACCATCAGCTTTTAGTACAATTGGTAAAGTTTGAGTTTCGAGATAAGCCAAACCCTCTTGTAGTGTATCCACGGTGAAAGTTTGTGAAGCTCCCGCAGGGATATTATATTTCTGCATAAAGCCTTTCGAGAAGTCTTTACTACCTTCGAGTCTTGCCCCAGAGGCATCTGGACCAACAATTTTTATTTTTTTGAGAACTTTATCATTCTTGAAAAAATCGACAATTCCACGCACCAAAGGCTCTTCAGGTCCTACAATTACCATTTCGATTTTATTTTCTTTTACGGCATTGCTGATGGCTTCAAAATCGTTGACTCCGATTGGCAAATTAGTTGCGATTTGTGCAGTTCCTGCATTGCCAGGAGCTACAAAAAGATTTGAACAGTTTTTTGATTGTGCAATTTTCCAAGCAAAAGTATGCTCACGTCCACCCGAACCAAGTATTAGAATATTCATTTAAATTAGAATCTTTGTATTTTGAACCCGTAAAGTTCGTCAAGTTTTTTGTAAAATAATAGAATTGATGGTTAATGGTTGATGATTAATGGTCGATGATTGATTTAAAAGACTGATAATCAACATCAAACCTGCAAGGTTTTTTCAAACCTTACAGGTTTTGGCTACCTCAAAACTCAAACTTTCCGTCTTTTTCTGTTTTGTTGATGATGCTAAAAATTTCTTTTTTGCCTTTAAGAGAAATCCTGTGGGAAACTTCAACTGCCGAAGTAAAGTAAGCGATTTTAGTGAAAAGCTCGCCCTGCCCGAAAAAGTCTTTTTGTGTGTTTAGTTTATTTAGCGAAATCGGACCTGAGCTTAGATATCTCAACTCGGTTCGGTAATCAATATAGCGTTGAATAGAATCTTGAGTACTAACAAAACGATAATCAAGCATCAGAGCCAAGCCTTCATCAAACCATGTAGGTATTTCCTTTTTTGTTTTCCACCAACCCAGTTTAGTCATAAGTTCGTCGTGGCACATTTCGTGGGCAATCACATCAACATTTAGTCCATCTTGGTTTAAAATTATCCACGAACCAAGTGGTGTTCCGATACTAAAACCTGCACCTTCGGTGGTTTTAGCGTATTTTTGGTAGGTTGTTGAATTTTTACAAAAAATAATTTTTGCCTGTCCGTTTTTAATTTCCCAAAAGGATTTTAAGCGTTTTTCGGCATTTTCAATAAATTTCAACAATGAATCTTGCTGCATTTTTGATGTTTTTTCTTCAACAAAAATATTGGGTTTTATTTCTTGAAAACTATCATATTCAACAAAAAAGCACCATAAAAATTGCGGAAACAGCCAAACGAATAAAATGACTAAGACGAATATAGTAAAAAAGGTGTACTTCAGAAATTTCATATTTTATTGAGCTAAATACTTTTGCGTACAGGATGGTCGCCCCATAAATGTAACAAAACCTGTATCTACGAAGTTATGTTATTCAGCGTTTATAACGTAACTTCGCACAAATTTTTTATTACATCATTTTATATAAACATTAAATATGTACTCAATCATCCAACCAATTCACTCATATTTTGCTTTTGCAGCACTTGCATTGTTGGCAGCAGCTACTTTCAACGGAATTATTGGCTCTACAAGTGAGAAAAGTTTTGAAGCTAATCATCTCAAAATCAACAAATTTGCTTTGATTGCCACGCACACAATGTTTTTGTTGGGCTTAATCTTATTGTTTGTTTCTCCAGGAGCTCAGGCAGCCTTTTCTGACATGAAACTAACAATGAAGGATAGTATTTTGAGAAAAGCTTATATCGAACACCCCACAACAAATATAATAGCTGTTGCTTTAGTTACAATCGGTAATGTTCGTGTAAAGCGTGCAGTTGGTAATGGTCGCAAATTTAAGCAAACTGCTATTTTCTTTGGTATAGCATTGGTATTAATTCTTAGCCGTATTCCTTGGTCAACTTGGTTAGGTTGATATTTTGGCAGTCAAACTTCGGCAGTCGGCTTTCGGCTGTTACTTAAGTATTTTTGGCATATATTTTAGCAAAAACAAAAGCCGATAGCCGACCACTGATTGCATAGAGCCATTAAAAAAATATTTATCATGTTAAGACCATACCTTGGAAATATCGGACATATTTCCGTGATTATCTCTTTTGTAGCTGCCATTGTTTCTACTTTTGCCTACTGGCAAGCTACTAGTCCAGAAGTTTTAAAAGATAAGCAAGCAACTGACCAATGGCTAAAATTTGCTCGTGGTGCATTTTATGTCCATACTTTGGCTATTTTTACTATTTGTGCTTCATTGTTGAGCATTATTTTCAATCATTATTTTGAATATCATTACGCTTGGGACAACTCTTCATGGAGTTTGCCGCTTGGATATGCCATTTCGTGTTTTTGGCAAGACCAAGAGGGTAGCTTTTTATTGTGGATGTTTTGGAATGTTGTTTTAGGTGTTTTGTTGATTAACACTACTCTTCGCAAAACTCGCAATGCCAGCATTGAAGCTCCAACTATGACAATTTTTGCTCTAGTACAGGTTTTCTTGGCTTCGATGATTTTGGGTGTCGTGATTTGGGGAGATTTCAAGATTGGAAGTTCGCCTTTTTTGACTTTAAGAGAATCAATGCCGAATATTCCGATTTGGAAAACAAACCCAGATTTTATACCAAAAGACGGTAATGGCCTGAACCCTTTACTTCAAAACTATTGGATGGTGATTCACCCGCCTACCCTGTTTTTGGGTTTTGCGATGACCCTCGTGCCGTTTGCATTTTGTATGGCAGGACTTTGGAAAAAACAATATACAGAATGGATAAAACCTGCTTTACCTTGGACATTGACAGCAGCGGTTGTTCTCGGAACAGGAATTATGATGGGTGGTATTTGGGCTTACGAAACCCTCAACTTTGGTGGATATTGGAACTGGGACCCCGTAGAAAATGCAGTTTACGTGCCTTGGTTGGTTTTGGTTGGAAGTTTCCACACAATGCTTATGGCTCGTAAAAACAGCACAGCATTGAAATATACTATTATTTTGGTTATCGCTCAATTTATATTGATTGTTTACTCAACGTTTTTAGCTCGAAGTGGTATTCTTGGCAATGCGTCGGTTCACTCATTTACTGACTTAGGGCTTTCGGGGCAGCTATTGATTTATTTATTGACTTTCATTGTTGTTTCGGTGGTACTTTCTACGATTCGTTGGAAACATTTACCACAAGATGAAGCAGAAATCTCAACATTTTCTCGCGAATTTTGGGTATTTTCGGGAGTTTTGATGCTTTGCTTGGCGAGTTTTCAAGTAATTGTTACGACTTCGATTCCTGTTTACAATAAAATAGGTGAAATTTTTGGAGCAAAACTCAACATGGCTTTGCCGACTAATCAAGTCGAACACTTTACGCAATTTCAGATGTGGTTTTTTGTACTGATTACGTCTCTTTCGGGCATTGCTCAGTTTTTTTGGTGGAAACGTGTACAAAAAGACAGCCTCAATAAGTTAATTAACCCGCTCGTAATCAGTCTTTTACTATCGGCTTTAATCATCACCTTTGCCAAAGTGAATAACTGGAAATATATTATTTTATTGACCGCAGCGATGTTTAGTATTGCAGCAAATGGCAGTATTTTATTAGATATTCTGAAAGGAAAATTCAAAGTAGCTGGAGGTGCTATTACACATATTGGTTTGGCAGTGATGCTTATCGGAATCATGTTTTCTTCTGGCTACTCTAAAGTAGTTTCTTTGAATTTTTCAGGAGCAAAAATCTTTACCAACGAAAGTGATAACAAAGAAAATGCTTTGTTGTGGCTCAATCGTCCGACTGAATTGAGTGAGTTTTCATTTACTTACAAAGGTCAGTTTGTTGATGTACGAAATGCACCAGGTTATATCGAGAAAAAGTACGTTTGGCCTGTTCCTGGCAGTAATTATAAAGGAATTGCCCGTGCCGATGTTGTGGATGGCGATAAAACGTATTTTAAACGTGGTGATACTCTCGAATATGAAGCCGAAAATACCTATTTTCAGATTGAATACTCAGATAAAGACGGAAAGAAATTTAACCTTTACCCACGTGTACAAGATAACGAGAAAATGGGGACAGTACTTTCTCCCGATATTAAGAAATTTTGGAATAAAGATATTTATGCTTTCGTTTCTGGTCCACCAGTTGCTGAAGATGAGCGTGATTGGAGTCGCCCAGAAGAATTTGCAGTAGCGGTTGGTGATACTTTTTTTATTAATGACTACGTGGCGATTCTTGAAAACGTAGAAGGAGTCAGAGAAGTTGATGGAATGCAATTGGCAGAAGGCGACGCAGCGGCACGTGCAACGGTTAAAGTTTTGGATAGAAACGTAGCCATAACAATGCGTCCAGTTTTTGCAATTCGAAACCGTGAAGTTTGGAGCAAACCCGAAGTGAACAACGAAATGGGACTTCGATTACAACTATCTAAAATCGACCCTGTTTCGGGCAAATTCGCCTTTACAGTGAGTCGAGGTCAGCGAGAATTTCTCGTCTTAAAAGCGACCGAAAAGCCGCACATTAACCTTCTTTGGATAGGATTCTTTATGATAATTGTGGGTATCACATTGGCAGCAGTTCGTCGTTTTCAACTTGTGGCTGCTGAAGGATAAGTTGGCTATGAACTATCTTTAACATACCAACAATAAAAAAATCCCTTTTTGCTCTATGCGGAAAGGGACTTTTTTTTGGTAACTTTTCTAAAAAACAGCTTTATACTTAAACAAAAATGGTTTGCGAAAACACAAATACTTAATCACTTCATTATCAGTACTTTGTACTTCTGAACCTTTGCACGTCTGAACCTTTGCACCTCTAAACCTTTGAACCATTAAACCTTTTGCGTATAAATCAAAAATAATGAAGTTTAAATGACATTCGCATCAAAAACACCTGTCAGAATTTTCCCTTCACGCTTGACTTGTAGCCAAACTCGATAATGCCCAGCCTTAGGGAAGGCATACGGAAATGTAACTTGGCCACCATGATGCCCATTGCTTTCGTGTTTCATATTTCCCATTAAAAGTTTATCTCGTTCGGCTTCGGTCATGGTCTGAAGTTTTGCCAAAACATTATCAACACTATCTCTGAATCGCTTTGCACTATTTAAGTTCGGGCGTTTATTGCTTGTCTCGTCGATACGTTTTTGCAAAACTTGCACAGCCGTTGACGAATATGTACCATTGGGATGCAAATGAATATACACACTTCCGTCATCTTTGATTACTGCGGCGTGTCCCATCATGCCCAAATAAGTTTGTAGTTCGGCAGGTTTCCCATCAGGAGCAAGCACCGAAAACTTTAAATCATAAACTTTGCCAGCCATAAGTTTTTGGTTTGGTTTTTCTTCCCATACGATGCATGAACCATCTTGCAGCTTGGTTTTTACACCTGGGCTTCCACAAATCGTGATACTTTCATCAATTTCCGAGTTAGCCTTTTTATTCATGGCATTTGTCACTACAAAAGTATCGTCCGAATCACCCGTGAGCATTGGTAATACATTTACTTTTTGCGTTTGTGGAATTTCCACGGTATCAGTTATTGTATTTTGTAAGCTATGATAACGCAATACATCGGCAAAAATCAAATATTTTCCTGCGGGCATATTGGGCAAAGGAGCTTCAAAAGTCAGCGTGTCTTTTCGAGAAGGATGCAAATGAGCAAATACTTCCATCGTGCCTTCTTTTACCAAAAACATGTGCATTAACTTCCCGTGGTCAGGAATAATAAAACTCATCGAACGACCCTTTACTGACGACGAATCTATTTTAAAGTTCAAGATTCGCTGTCCATCTCTAAAACTAATATTCGAGGTTGCGGTATATGGACGATAAATATTTCGTTGATAATCAGCCGTTTCGGCATTCCACCACATATTTCCACCAAATAATAGCAGTCCACAAAACGAAGCTCCGATAGTTGAGCCAACTATGCGGCGTTTCTTAGTTGAATTGTTTTCAGACTCTCCTACTTTAAGTAAACTATCACCCGTACTTGCTCCGATAATTGTAGTCATGATGCTTACTAAAAGCAAAGCTAAACCTGCCAAAATCCAACCCAACGAACTTGGTAGTTGACGTTGAGCAGTAGAAAGTGCCGCAATCGGAATCAACACTTCACCTTTTCCTCTTGCTCCTTCAATGACTACTTTCACGCTGGCCGCACCATTTTCCATGAGCCAAATTTTTCCTTCATATTTACCCGCTTCGGTCATAACCCCTTCATCAGAGCGAGGCGAACCTTCATCGCCAGTCCAATAATAAATCGGACTCATCTTTACACTTTTTATGTCGTTCCCATCGACCATCACCGACACTTTGGCTGTTCCTGGAATCACATCGGGTGGCTCAACATATATTTGAACGCTGTAATTTCCAGCTTTGCCTTCATGCACAACTCCTGCACTACCAATGTGAGCAAACAACCGCCCCCCCGCCCCTAAAGGAGAGCTAAGGAGAAGGATTAAGATGTATTTTAATATATTTACCTTTTTCATTAGAATAATCTATTTTATTAGTGTTTTATTATTTTTTGCTCCCCTTTAGGGGTTGGGGACTACCTCTGCACTTGTTTCATCCAATTTCCCCAAGCAAGACCAATACGTGTCGATAAAAAGCTAAAAACAAATGAAAGTGAAATACCTACTAACCATTCATTCAATGTTTTATTACTCCAAGGGCCAAACTTAAAGCGATATTCCCAGTCAGCATCATTCTGAAACGACCAAGAGTTACTTCCAAAAAACCAATTGCGAGCCAATGACGATTCGTGCAAAAATGTACCAAACGGATAATGTGTGAGGAGCAAAACAAGCGTATAAGCCCCGCCCAAAATGAATGCTAATATCCAATCGTTTTTAGTCGAAAACTTATCTTTTAACCAATCGGTGACAAATGCTGGAATAAATAATAGCAGCGGAAAGCCAAGTGTTTGATAGGTACTGATTTTGTTATGAATAGGCCCTAAAAGAGGTTCGGCTGGCAAAAGTCTTAGCGTAGCATTAACTGCCCAGTGAAAAATCAAAAATATGATACATATATAGGTAGCTCCCCATTTTTTGTTTGAAGCTCGACCCGCCGCGAATAAGATAAATGGAAATGCTACACTGGCAACTTCATAAAACGATGGCTCGTGCATAGACCAACGTCCCAAAGATTCAGAAAGAAATGTGAAAATAGAAGTGATTAGAAAAGCAGCCGTAAAAATAAACATCCATTGCAAACGGTTCGTGCGAGTAGTATTTTCCTCGGCTGAAAGCGATGTTATTTTTTCACTTCTATTAAGAAACGCCAAAACGGCTATCATCGCCCCCATTTGTACGCTCATTAGCCCCAACAGCAAAACTGCATGTGGTGGAGAAAGAATCTGCACATCAAGACCGTAAGTATTGTGCCACCAATCATCAAATGGTGCCGAGGTAAGCGAAGCGATTCCGCCCCAAATACAGAAAAGTCCACCCAGTGAACTGTAAAAAACACCCCAAAACTTCACCATTTTGCCTTTTTCGAGTTGATTTCCCCAAAAAGAAGTTTTCAAAACTTGATAACCCGAAAAAACACCTGCGGCTGCCGCACCTACATAAGTTACTACGTGTGGAGCAGAAAATAGTCCATCTCGGCCAATACTCATGTGCCAAGCAATATCCCACAAGATGCCTAGAATCACGCACATAGATGCAATTACACTCACATAAACATAGAGCGGAATGGCCAGTAAGATTTTTGAAGATGACGAAAATTGTTTTTCGCTTTTGATAGACTGATTAATAGCCGTTTCCATAGATTATTGATTAGTTTGTATAATGATATTTCAATTGTTAGTTGCCTGCGATGCTAAAATAAACCTAATTGTGATTGATTAGGTAAACTTCCTTCATGGCGAAGCAACCATTCTTTTCGCCAAAGGTCGCCACCGTAGCCCACCAAACTACCATCCGACCCAATAACTCGGTGGCAGGGTAAAATTATGGTTAAAGGATTATTACCATTGGCCGTACCAACTGCTCGAATGGCTTTTTCTTTGCCGATTCTTCGAGAAAATTCAAGATACGAAATCGTTATACCGTAAGGAATAGTTTTTAGATATTCCCATACATTTCGCTGGAAATCAGTTCCTTGTGTTATCATTGGCAAATTAAACTCTTTTAGTTTTCCAGCAAAATAAGCATCCAATTGCGTGATTGTCTGATCAATTATTAGCGAATTTTCGGGCGTTTCTTCTAACTGCCTGCTTGGTTTCTTTTGAGCTTCCCGAAACAGTACTTGCGTCAAGAAATCATCATTTGCTACAATTTCTAATACCCCAATAGGAGAACTATAATGTTTGATAAATTGCATAAGTTTTAAGCGTTGCTCATTCAATTTCAAATATACAAAAGTATATCTGAAAAACTTTTCTGATATTCAATCAGTTATCAATTAGTAGTTTTGTAATTTTGTTATCTTATTTTAAACTTAATGAACGACTCCGAAAAATCGTTCGGCAAATATATGGTAGTACCTTACAAAGAAAAAGATAGCAGCAAGCGTGAGCAAATCGCCGAAATGTTTGATAATGTTTCGCCTAAATATGATTTCTTGAACCATTTGCTCAGTGGTGGAATTGATTTTTGGTGGAGAAAAAAGGCTATTTCGATGTTGCGTGCCGAAAAACCACAATTAATTTTGGATATTGCAACGGGTACGGGCGATTTGGCCGTTGAAGCTGTAAAACAACTTAAACCAGAAAAAGTGATAGGCGTTGATATATCTGAAGGGATGTTATCGTTTGGACGTGAGAAAATGAAAAAACTAGGTTTAGAAAGCAAAATAGAACTTCAAATGGGTGATTCTGAGAAATTACAGTTTGAAAACAATACTTTCGATGCCGTTATCGTTTCTTTTGGAGTGCGTAACTTTGAAAATCTAGAAAAAGGTCTAACCGATATGTGTCGGGTAACCAAATCAGGTGGAACGTGCATGGTCATGGAATTTTCAAATCCCAAAGCTCCCGTTATAAAGCAATTATACAATTTTTACAATGCGACAATCCTGCCTTTCATAGGCCGATTAGTATCAAACGATAGCTCGGCTTATAGTTATTTACCCGAATCAGTAAAGGCATTTCCAGAAGGTGAAAACTTCTTGAATGTGTTTGAAAAAGCAGGATTTCGTCAGACAAAATGTATTCCGCTTACTTTTGGCGTTTGCTCAATTTATATTGGTAAAAAGCCATGATGTTGGCTAATGACTGTCAATAATAGAAACGGTCAATCAACAGTTCGCTTATTTTTGAAAATTTATGAAGAACATCCCTTTTCTCAGATTATTTTTTAGTTTTTTTTTAGTAATAGTACTGACTCAAACTGTGTTTGCTCAAGAAACTCGTCGCCATTTTCAGGCTGATTACGATGCAAAAACACTTCGATTTGGCTATTTTTTGGGGCTAACAAGTACTTATTACAAAGTGAAATTTAATAATTACTTTGTCAACAGAGACAATTATTATAGCATTACATCACCTACTACTTTTGGACTTAAAATGGGGGGGTTGGTTAATTTTAGAATCAACGATTATTTTGATTTTAGGGTTTTACCTACGGTATCCATTTATGGAAGAAGATTAGAATATAAATACATAGACACCGCTCTTCCAGACATTGATCCAAATAAGTTTAAAGAAAACACTGACTTACGAGAAACTGCTTGGTTTGAGCTTCCAATAATGTTTAAATACAAATCTGAAAGACGTGGAAATGTAAGAATGTATGTTTTTGGCGGCCTTCGCTACGGAGTTGAAACAAACCCAAATAGCAGAAGAAACAAATCGAAGTTTGTCACAAAAACTAGTGATTTTAGTGTAGAATATGGCACAGGAATTGAATTTTTTAGAGAATATTTCAAATTTGCTCCCGAAATTCATTTTTCTCATGGCATCAAAAATTTAGTTGACCCAGTTAACAACAAAAATACACCCCTGCAAGGTGTTGAACGTCTTACAACGCATACGGTTACACTTTATATATTGTTTGAATAACGTTTTTGAAAAGAGATTGGTAGAAACTCATAAAATTTCTTTCAAACAAACTCAAATTTTTGTATCTTGTTTCAAAACTTAAATGAAATACATCGCCATTTTTCTTGTAAAACTTTACCAAGCAGGTATTTCGCCTTGGTTTCCGCCATCGTGCCGCTACACCCCTACTTGTTCACAATATTCGGTTGAAGCATTTCAAAAACATGGCTTTTTCAAAGGTTTTTGGCTGACTGCCAAACGAATCGCTCGTTGCGGACCTTGGAGCCATTCTCACGGCTATGATCCTGTTCCCTAAACCGATTTGGCAGAAATAACAGGGTTTTAAATAAGTATATAAATATAGTTTTCATTTAAAATAGCTTCACTTTAGGGGCTGAGAATTTTCATGAACAATACCTATTATATCATAGATTTCGATAGCACTTTTACGAAAGTAGAAGGCCTTGATGAATTAGCAAATATTGCTTTGGCAGGAAGTGCCACACAAGAAAAAGTAGTTACTCAAATCAGAAGACTGACCGAGCAAGGCATGAATGGCGAAATTACTTTTTCGGATGCACTCAGCCGACGAATCGAATTATTGAAAGCCAATCGTTCGCATATAAAGCAATTAGTTGACTTTCTTCATACGCAAGTATCGGAATCTTTTCAACGCAACGAAAAATTCCTGCGTGAATATGCCGACCATATTTTGATTGTTTCGGGCGGTTTTAAAGAGTTTATCGTGCCAATAGTTACTTCAATGGGTATAAAAGAAGCAAATGTATATGCCAATACTTTCGTTTTCGATGCTGAAGATAATATCATAGGTGTTGACCAAGATAATGTTTTGGCTCACGAAAAAGGTAAAGTAAAGTTATTAGGTTCATTGAATCTCGATGGTGATGTTTACGCCATTGGCGATGGCTATACCGACTACGAACTTCGTGCTTCTGGACTCGCCAATCGTTTTTATGCCTTTACAGAAAACGTTGAGCGTGAGAAAGTTACCTCAAAAGCTGACCACATTGTGCCATCATTGGATGAGTTTTTGTATCTAAATAAATTGCCTCGTAGCCAATCATATCCAAAAAGCCGTATCAAGGTTTTGCTACTCGAAAATGTTCACTCGGTTGCTATTGAAGCATTCAAACACGAAGGATTTGACGTGGAAACGCACAAAGGGGCAATGGATGAGGAGGAATTATCAGAAAAAATCAAAGGAGTTTCAATTTTGGGACTTCGCTCAAAAACTAATTTAACTAAAAAAGTTCTTGAAAATGCTGATAAACTAATCACAGTTGGTGCATTTTGTATCGGAACAAACCAAATCGACCTTAAAACTTGTACTGAAAAAGGCATTGCCGTTTTTAATGCACCCTATAGTAATACTCGCTCGGTAGTAGAATTGGCAATCGGCGAAATGATTTTGTTGATTCGTAATGTATTCACGAAAAGCAACCAAATGCACGCTGGCAAATGGGATAAATCAGCCAATAATAGCTTCGAGGTTCGTGGCAAAAAACTCGGTTTGATTGGCTATGGACACATCGGAACGCAACTATCGGTTATCGGTGAAGCACTCGGTATGGAGATTTATTTCTATGATATTGTAGATAAAATGCCCATCGGAAATGCCAAGAAATGCCGCTCACTGGAAGAAGTTTTACGCGTTTCGGATGTGGTTAGTATGCACATTGATGGCCGTAAAGAAAACACCAACGTTTTTGGCAAACGTGAGTTTGAAATGATGAAAGACGGCGTTATTTTCATGAATCTTGCTCGTGGGCACGTAGTTGAAGTACCAGCTTTGGTAGAAGCCATCAAATCGGGCAAAGTCGGCGGTGCAGGTATTGACGTATTCCCGTATGAACCAAAAACAAACAGCGAACCATTCGAGAATGAATTACGTGGTTTACCAAACGTAATCCTTACGCCACACATCGGAGGAAGCACCGAAGAAGCCCAAGAAGGAATCGGACTTTACGTGCCTGAGCGTCTGCTCGAATACATGAATAATGGTAGCACAACGGGCAGTGTAAACTTCCCAGAAGTACAATTGCCATTACTTCGTGATTCGCACCGCTTATTGCACATTCACCAAAATGTACCAGGTATTTTAGCGAAAATCAACAATATTTTTGCGAAACACCATATCAATATCATTGGTCAGTATTTGAAAACCAACGAAACAATTGGTTATGTAATTATGGATATTAGTAAAGGTTATACCAACGAGTTTATCCAAGAAATCAAGGACATCGACGAGACTATTCGTTTCAGAATGTTGTATTGAGATATTTTTAGCACAATCGGGCGGCGTTCCGTTTTCTAGATTGAGTCATTCATTGACTCAATCTAGAAAATTGTGCTACATTTCTCACCAAAACTTCACTCCCGATAATCTACTGATTTCGAGTTTGGCCAATAAAGCCTGATAATCGTATTGTAATAAATTAAACTTTGCTTCTTCTAAACCTGTCTCGGCTGATTGAATTTCGAGCGGTGTACTTACTCCATTGACTAATCTATTTTTAGCCAATTTCAAGCTATATTCAGCTTGAAAAATATTACTTGTAGCTAATTCTTTTTTTTGATTCGCTACTTTTATATCATTATAGGCATTTTCAAGGTCACGGCTAATCTGTATTTTCTGCGACTCCGTTCCTTGCTTCGCTGCATCAAGGTTAATTTTAGCAATTTGTGTGTTATATTCTCCACGTTTTCCTGTATAAATCGGAATCGAAAGTTTTACCCCCACCAATGAGTTCGGTCTTAAAATCGCAATATCAGGCAAATATCCATTACGCACACCAAGCGAGGCATTGGCAGCTAAAGTTGGCAAACTACTCATGCCCGAAACTTTCACTTCTTGAGCCAAAACACTTTCTTTTGTAAGCAAACTTTTCAAATCAACGTTATTCTGAATCGCCTCATTATAAGCACTTTGCATATCTGTTTTACCGTAAGCAAATTGCAGTTCGGCATTGATAGGAATTAATTTTCTTGCATCAGAACCAATCAACGAACTCAAAAAAATGTATTGTCTTTCAAGTTGACCCTGTAGGTCTATCACTCGCATTTCGGCATTTTTGTAGCGTACTTGCACCTGCACAGCATCATATTCAAGAGCATCGCCGCTTTTTATGCGGTCGGCAATGATTTTGCCATTTTCCTGTACCAATTTCACTTGGTCTTGCTGCACTTCAATGGCTTTCTGTAAGTAAATAATACTGTAATATAACTGCGAAACTTGGTAAGCCAAAGTATGCTTCAGTGTTTCGATTCCACCTGAATGTTGCTGAATTTCAAGAACTGTTTTCTTTACACTTTCCTTAAATCTTCCCCAGTCATAAATCACATACGTTGCTCCAACACTAGCATTATAATTATTATGAGGCTGAAATTGAATGATTCGAGATTCACCATTAACTGGCAAAGTTGCCTTTGCGATTGGGTCAACACGAGCATAACTCACATCGCCACTTACCTGCGGTTTAAGACCAGTTTCTTGCACTTTGATTCGGTAATCTCCAACGCCGAGTAATTGCTGCTGCTCTTTTACTCGTGGCGAATAGTCGATAGCTTGATTGATAAATTTAGAAAGTACTTGCTCGCTATTCTGAGCTAGCACTTCGTTACCTAAAAACAAGTAAACAATGATGAATATTTTATTGATTTTCATTTTTTTAGTTTCGATATTTAAGACCAAGACTTGAGATAAATCCCTCATAATCAATGTCTAAAATTGATAATTATATTAGTGTGATTCGGCGGCGGCTTTGGCTGCAGCAGCAATTTCTTCGGGCGATTTTTTCTTGGTTTTTAATAATACCACCAACGGCAAAACACACAAGAAAAATATGGCCACAATTCTGAAAGTATCTAAGTATGCCAGATAGTACGATTGGCGGTCGAGCATCAATTCCAACTGTCTGTAAGCTTGGGTTGAGGCTTGTGCTATATCACCCGAGCGAGATAAAAAACCCATCTTGATGGCATTGAATTTTTCGACAAACAACGGATTATTAGGCGTGTAATTAGCCACCAAGTCAGAGCGGTGTTGGGCGTATTGAATAGCCACGTAGTTATTGGCCAATGCAATGCCAAATGCCCCTCCAAGCTGACGAATCATGTTGGTCAGTGAGATGCCAGAACCAAATTCACTTGGTTTCAAGCCAGCTACTGAGGCATTGATAAGTGGCAATTGTAATAAAACTGTTCCTAAACCACGCAAAACCTGTATCGGATAAAAATCCCAACGCCCCATGTCGGAAGTAGCTGTTCCACTATAAAAACCGAAGAAAGCAAAAATCAAAAGACCAGCCACAACAAATGGAATCGGTGATGCCCCTGCCGACATTCTTTTACCCAAAATCGGAAAGAGCGGTAAAATTGTTAGCGTCGGGAAAAACAAGGATAAACCTGTTTCGTAAGGCGTAAAACCATTGATACGCTGCACCATTACTGGATAAACGAAAACCGACGTAAACAAACCAACCCCTGAAACAAGCACGAAAATCGAAGAAAAAGCAAAGTTTCGATTGGCAAACACTCGCAAATTTACTACTGGGTGGTCGGTGTTTAGCTCTCGACTGATAAACCCTACGATTCCGAGTGCGGCAACTAAAGATATTATCGAAATCTCTCTCGACTGAAACCAGTCTTTCGACTCCCCTTTTTCGAGAATATATTGTAGCGAACCAATCCCAACAATCAACAATATAATTCCGAAGTAATCAATCTTTATGCTGGCTTTGCTTTTACCTTCTCCTTCTTTTCGTGGTATGTATAAAACAGTCAGAATCGTAGCGATGATACAAATCGGTACGTTAATGTAGAAAATATCTCCCCACGTAAAGTTATCGACGATATATCCTCCCACACTCGGCCCAAGTGTTGGTCCTAATACGATTCCCATTCCGAAAAGCCCAGAAGCCATTCCTCGTTCTTTACCAGGAAAAGCATCAAACAAAATAGATTGTGAGGTAGAAAGCAAAGCTCCTCCACCTATTCCTTGAATAAATCTCCAAAAAACAAGCTCCCACAATGTATCAGAGTTTCCGCACAAATACGACGCAATACCAAACAATACCATTGATGCCAAATAATAATTTTTTCGGCCAAAATATTCAGCTAAAAAACCTGTCATCGGAATCACTATTACGTTAGCAATGGCATAAGACGTAATCACCCAAGCTATATCTTCAATTGTTGCCCCCAACGAACCCGCAATTTGATTAAGAGCTACATTGACAATCGTCGTGTCGAGTAGTTCCATCACTGCGGCCGTTACGGTTGTCAGTACAATGATAAATCGTGCTGCACCAATTGGCTTTTTTGTATTCTCTGTATTTCCCATAAATATCAACCCTGCAATTTCCCGCAGTTAAGGGTTTATTCTTCATAACCCCTTACATTACTTAATTTTCACCTCAACCTCCAAACTCATACCTGCACGTAGTTTATCACGCAATTTTTCAACGCCCTCAATCGCAATCTTTACAGGAATTTTTTGTGTTACTTTCACGAAGTTTCCGCTCGCATTATCTGGCGGAAGAAGAGCATATTTTGCACCAGTCGCATCCGAAAAGTCAGCGATTTTTCCTTTCAATTCCATGTCAGGGAAAGCATCTAATCTAAGATTGACTTCTTGTCCAACCGCCAAACGGCTAATTTGCGTTTCTTTAAAATTAGCAACTACCCAATAAAGTGAATCTTGCACGATAGTTGCCAAAGTTTGTCCTTGCTGAATAAACTGCCCAGGCTCAACGCTCTTACGACCAATCTTGCCATTTTCAGAAGCATAAACTTTTGAATAAGTTAGCTTCAGCTTTTGTTGGTCGATTTTTGCTCTTTGTACTGCCAAAGCCGCTTCTGCTTTATGTAAATTTGAAGAAAGCACATCAATACGAGATTTTGAGGCTATCCAATCTTGTTTTTGACTATCATATTGAGCATTCAAAACCTCCAAATTAGATTTACTATCATCAGTTTGGCGTTTTGTAATGGCATTATCAGTAAATAATTTTGCATCACGTTCTGCATCTTTTTGGGCTTTTTCTTTACGTAAGGCCGTTGTTTTAAGACCAGATTCGGCCGCAGTAATAGTCATATTAGCATTTTTTATGCTTGCTGTAGCACTTTCTACATCAGTGAGCATTTGTTGATACATTGCTTCCATTTCAATCAATGCCAAACGTTGTTCGCTATCATCAATATCTACTAATAATTGACCTTTCTTTACTTGCTCAAAATCTTTCATGTTCACGGCATTTACATAACCGCCCACTCTTGGCACAACTGGCACTGTGTAGGTTTCAATTTGGGCATTATCAGTGGTTTCGTAAATCTGATTGTACTGATATTTATTATAAGCGTAGATAGCAGCAATAATCACGATTAATACTAAGATGATGCGTGGAATGTAATTTTTAAACGATTTTTTAGGCGAATTTCCCATATTTTATTCAGTTTATTGCTTTAGTTTTTTGCACTTTGGTTTAACTTTTTCAATATAAAAGTACAAAGTAAACTAAGTTTACTAATTTAGTCAAGTAAGTTGACAATTATTTTTTTTGTATTACCTTTGTAGTATATTTATCTTTTAATAGGAATTTAATGTTGTGGATTAGGCCCTTACCTAGTTCACCTCACAATTAGCAATGAACGAAGAATTGATGGCGGAAGTAGCCAAAATGAAAGCCAATAAAGCAAGATTAATGGGAAAGCTTCTCAACCGAACCTATCGCTACATGAGCGATTTGGCGGGCGATTATCTAAAAGGTATTGGCTACGAAAACTTTCGTGTGGGGCATATTGTGGCTTTAGTAAACATTGAAGTAGAAGGTACCAGTATCAATACCTTAGCTGCTGGTGCGGGCATGACCAAGCAAGGAATGAGTAAACTCATCAAAGAATTGCAAGAACAAGGTTTTGTAAAGGTAGAAAAAGACCCATCAGACGCACGTGCTTTAATAGTGAAATATACAGAAAAAGGCTTACGAGCCATGGTTGACTGGCGAAACTGCACCGATTACATTAATCAAAAGTTTGGAGAAGTGCTTGGTCGAAACAAACTCGAAACGCTCAAAGACCTTTTGGGTGAGTTAGTGCACGAATACGAAAATAATTATGTGAGTAGTTCAAAAAACCCTTTGAATCACCCGATGTTGCAAGTCAACTGGATGACAGTCAAATAATTTGTGACTTGTGATGGGTGCATCGCCAAAAATTGATAAATTCGCAGAGTTTTTAAAAGATGCTCATCTATGTCTGTTACCGAAATCATTGTTTTAGTGATAGTTTTATATGTCATTATTTGTTTAGTGGCCTACAAAGTACAGGAGTATTTTATTTTTAAACCCGAAAAACTATCGCAAGATTTTGAGTTTCGGTACGACGACCATTTTGAAGAGCTATTCTTTAATATGCCCGATGGAGCAAGAATCAACGGACTGCTTTTTTATGATGTTGGCGAAGAAACTCGTGGCTTAGTTATTTATTTTCATGGAAATACTCGTAGCATTAAAGGCTGGGCAAAATATGCCAAAGATTTTATCTCGCACGATTATGATGTACTAATGATTGACTATCGAGGTTTTGGAAAAAGTACGGGTAAACGGCACGAAGAACGAATGTATGAAGACTCGCAAGTGGTTTACCATAAGATGCTTACGAAAGGTTATGCCGAAAAAAACATCGTAATTTATGGGCGTTCACTTGGTTCGGGTTTTGCTTGTAAATTGGCTTCCAAAAATCACCCAAAAACCTTGATTCTTGATGCTCCGTATTATAGTTTTTCGCAATTAACCAATCGTTTTTTGCCATTTTTGCCAGTTAGTATGATTTTGCGATTTTCTATTCGAACAGACCAATATATCAAATTTGTGAAGTGTCCAATTTACATTATTCATGGTACAAAAGATTTTTTAATACCCTTTCGGTCGAGTGTAAAGTTGGCAAAACTTGCACCGCAAAAAACTCGTTTAGTACCAATATATGGTGGCGGACATAATAATTTGCCATCATTTCCCGAATATCACAAACATCTCGAAGAAATATTACTCGATAGATTCGATTTGATTTTTGATAAACACCTTTTTTGATTGACGAATTACGAATAAAAATCTGCAAACTATTCGTAAATCGTAATTCGTAAATCATAATTTTTTAACTATTATCCATTTTTTTTCCGTGTTTAAATTAAAATACCTTCAAATTGCCCTTACGATTTACGTTGTTCTGATTGCAGGCTTAGTACTTTTTCAGCGATTTATTCTTTTACACCCTAAAAAACTGGCAAAAGATTATTTATATGAATTTCCGAAAGCTGAAGAGTTTTATGTAGTAGTTGCCCCCGAAGTAAAACTCAATGCATTAAGATTTGCGTCAAAAAATAGTATATCGAAAGGCGTAGTACTTTATTATCACGGAAATGCCGATAATTTGGCTCGTTGGGGCGAATATGCTTCCGAATTTACGAAACGTGGTTACGACGTAGTGATGTACGATTACCGAGGTTTTGGTAAAAGTAATGGTCGCTTAGACGAACAAAACTTTTTATTCGATGCCCAATATGTTTTCGATGATTTAAGCCGACGCTATAATCCTGACAAGATCGTACTTTATGGGCGTTCATTAGGTTGTGGAGCAGCCATTAAAGTAGCTTCTACTAATCCAGTAAAAAAGTTAATTCTTGAAACCCCTTATTATAGTTTGCCTGATGTAGCTTTTAGTCGTTTCCCGATTTTTCCGTTTAAATACGTTTCAGAATTTAAGGTAAACGCCTATGAATGGTTGCCAAAAGTTCATTGTGATATACATGTCTTTCATGGTTCAGACGATGAAATCATTCCCTACAAACAAAGCATAAAGCTCTTGGCTACTACAAACAGAAAACTTGAAAAAACACTCACTACATTACAGAAAGGGCAACATCAAGGTCTTGATAAATTTAAGGAGTATCAGACTAAATTAGATGAGTTATTGGCTAATTAAGTCTAAAAAATTGGTAGTCGGTTTAGTCTTATACTAGGGAAATTAATAATACTTAGCCAAAAATAATTTGCGAAAATTATAATATTTAATTACCTCATTATCAGCACCTTGTACCAATCGACGGTCGCATCTGAACCTTTGCAACTCTGTGCCTTTTGAGTATAAAACACATATCCATCATAAACTCTTTCTACGAATAGTGTAGAAAGGGTTTTTTATTTTTATTTGCTTTTTATCAAGTAAAAGTGCGGCGGCTGTTCTACCCATTGTTTCAAAATCGGTTGTGATAACTGTAATTTCTAATAACTCTTTTAGTGTAGTTTCGTTGAACGAAATGACACCTATATCTTCACCAAGTTTTAAGTTCAACTGACGGGTTTTCTTTACCAACTCGGCCAAATCGGTTTCTTCTACAACTAAGTAAGCTGTTCCTGTATGTAATACTTCGTCAAGTGCATTTTCTTTAATTTGAAAATCACGTCCAAAATTCATACAAAACTGACGAAAACCACGTACAATATCACTTGGATAATTTCCATCACTCGGAAAAACCAGCACCATTCGGCTATATTTTTCGAGTAAATCACGAAGTTCGTCGAGAGCATCAAATATATCTTTCTCAAAATCTTGATAAACGCTCAAACACGGCTTTGTATATTCTGGCAAATCTTTATCTAGTAAAATAAGTTCTTCCGAAGGGATTTTTTCCAGCGTTTTCAAGGCGAGAGTTTTATCATTTTCGGGGAAGAAATGCGGCATAACTACGTAATAATTATACTTTCCAATATTATTGGCTATGATTTCGGCAAAAATTTTAGCATCGTAATGATGAATCTGTAAATCAACGCTAGCTTTATTACCTAAGACTTTTAAAAAAGCATAGTAAATTAGTTTTTTATAAGAGCTTAACTTATTGAAAACCAACAAGATACGCATCTTATTATTATCGGTTCGGTTTACATAAAATCCTTTCCCCTGTACCGAAGAAATAAAGCCTCGTTCTTTTAGCTCGCGGTATGCTTTCTCAACTGTATCACGAGCCAAGTAGTATTCTTCGCTTAATTCGCTAATAGATGGTAGCTGCTCATCTTTTTTCAGAACCGCCCGCTCAATATCAGCAACTATTGACTGTACAATTTGCTTATACTTGGGGGTTTTATCGTTGGGATTGAATTGTAGTTTATACATTTTTTAATGTCCTTATTGCTGAAACTTTCTCAACATTTTGATGCACACTTATCTCCATCGGGGATTTTCTAAAAGTCTATCGTTTTCGAACAATAGTTAAGTAAATATACTAATTATTCATCTTACAAACTCAGTTGAGTTAAATATAAAAATGAGTGAATTAGGCAATTCACTCATTTTTATATACATCCAAGTCGGCTAAACTTCTCCTGCCCGCCCAAACTTTCATTTATCGTACAAATGCGACTGCCACTCCACCATCAACGTTCAAAGTATTTCCAGTTGATTTCGATAAACTTCCATCAACAAATACCCTTACAGCTTTGGCAATATCCTCAGTCAGAATTTCTTCGTTGAGAAGCGTGCGAGCTGCATACATTTTTGGCAAATCTTCAACTTTTATTCCGTAAGCTTTTGCACGGCCTTCGGCCCATTCACCTTCCCAAATCTTACTTCCACGCAACACAGCATCTGGATTTACGGTATTTACTCTGATTTTATCCTTGCCCAATTCGGCCGCCATAAGTCGAGTCATGTGGGCTTGTGCAGCTTTTGCCGTGCCATAACCAATGTTGTTTGGGCCTGCAAAAAGGGCATTTTTACTAGCAATGTTCACAATATCGCCACCCGTTGCTTGCATACGCATGATTCGAACTGATTCCTGCGACACCAAGAACTGGCCTTTTACCAGCACATCTTGTAATAAATCCCAGTCAGCAATAGTATGTTCTTCGAGAGGTTTTGAAATCGAAAGTCCAGCACAGTTTACGACAATATCAACTCCACCAAATTGCAAAATGGTATTACGCAACGACTCAGCAATAACTTCTGCACTTGTTACGTCTATATTTGTCGTAATAGCTGAATCTTTACCAAATTTCTGACGCAACTCAGCTTGTGTTTCGCTCAATAAATTACGGTCGGCTGCTACTACGCACGCACCTTCTTTCAATAATTCTTCACAAATCGCTTTACCAATACCACCGGTTCCACCAGTTACGAAGGCAACTTTACCTGATAATGGCTTTGCTTTTGGCATTCTTTGCAATTTTGCTTCTTCCAATAACCAATATTCGATATTAAATGCTTCTTGTTCATCTAAACCCACGTATTCTGAAACAGCCTCAGCACCTTTCATTACGTTGATGGCATTTGTGTAAAATTCTGCCGCCACCCGAGCCGTTTGTTTATCTTTGGCGAAAGTGAACATACCCACTTGTGGATATAAAATCACAACCGGATTGGAGTCACAAATGGCAGGGCTATTATCATGTTTACAACGCTCATAATAAGCCGCATAATCGGCACGATAAGCCTCAAACTGTGCTTCTATTGATTCTTTTGTAGTACCTGTAAGCACCATTGGGCGAATTTTTGTCCGCAAAAAGTGGTCGGGGCAACTCGTACCTTTTTGTGCCAAACGCTCTAAATCATTTGAGTTTACGTATTCTAATACACGAACATCATCAGTAAAATGACCAACCATTAAGCGATAACTTGAAGCTAATCCACGCAAAATAGGCATTATCTCGGCAGCGGCCAATTTACGCTCTTCAGCTGTTTTCGATGCTAATTTTGCCCCACCAAATACTGGCCTTTTCTTGCCTTGCGACAGACCGCCATAGTTAGCCTCTAAATACTCAGATGCCATTTCGATAACTTCGAGGGTATTTATATAAGAATCATACGAAGTGTCACCCCAAGTAAACAATCCGTGTCCACCCAAAATTACTCCGCGAAGATTCGGATTTTCTTCAACAGTTTTTGATAGTTGAAGTCCCAAATCGAAACCTGGTTTTTGCCAAGGCAACCATGCCATTGAATCTCCCCAGATTTCTTTCATAATTGCTTCGCCATCTTTGCTGGCAGCAATCGCAATAAGTGCATCGGGGTGAAGGTGGTCAATATGCTTGAAAGGAAGTAGTCCATGCAAAGGCGTATCAATTGAAGGTGCAGCACATTTTGGGTCGAAAAGACAGTGGTCGAAAAGAGCTACCATTTCGTCTTCAAATGCCAAACCTCTGTATCTTTTCTTTAGAGCGTGAAGTTTATTAACATACAGGTTTGCACAACCTTTTTTTGTTAAAGTTCCAATATCACCACCTGAGCCTTTCACCCACATTACTTCAGCATCCTCGCCAGTTACAGGGTCGGTTTCGGTTATTTTACACGAAGTATTTCCTCCTGCATAGTTTGTAAGTCGTAAATCGGCACCAAGCAGATTTGAACGATAAATAAACAAATCTACTTCGTTTTGAGCTAATTCAGCGACTTTTGTTTCATCCCACAAATAGCTAACATGGTTGAATGTTAGTGTTTTTTCCATAATAATCTTTATGATGTTTACTTTTTTACATCTAATAATATAGTACAAAACTGAGTGCATTTGTGGCACGAATCTTCATGTACTCACCTGTGAAAGATATTTTAAGCCTCATGAATAAAATATGTGCAATCAAAAAAAGAAGAAAATAGAGAAATCAATTCTTTTATATTGAAACTGTTAAGTATTGAATTTCAGACCTCCAAATAATAAAATAAAGTGCCAGATTCAACCAGCACTTTATTCCTTATAACCCAAAATTCAATCACAAGTAACTTTTAAGAAACTCGGATTGTAGTCTTTAATTTAATCATAGAAGAAACGTTTTGACCAGTATTACGTAGAAATCGACGATAACTACGACGGAAGTCAACCGCTTTTCTACGAGAAATCAATATCTTTAAGTCATGAATCAATACTTCTCCACCTCTGTAATTAAAATATAAATCATCAACATATTCTAGATTAATGATATATGAGCGGTGAGGTCTTACGAAGTTAGGGATTTCAAGAAGTTCTTCTTCAAAAATTCGAAGTGTCTTCGAGCTTAAGATTTCTCTACCATCTTTCAATTTTAAGATAATATAGTTTTTTACACTTTTAAGATACAAAATGTCACCAAGTTGAATCACATTATGTTCGCCATCAACGCTCATCGTCAAATTTGTTCATGTGGGTTGGCCTCCACATTTTGAATTACGGTATAACCTTTAAGGCTTATCGGAGTCGAGTAAAGCAGTTTATTCATACGATTGTAATGGAAAATTTAAATTTGCTATAAAAATAATGAAGGCAATTTAAGCTTTACAATTGAACGGTACAAATACAAATCGGTAAGTGGCAGCAAAATAACGGTAAGTGGCGGATATATTTTTAAAAGGGCTTTTTTTGAGAGGAAAAAATCAATTTTATAAGAAAAAAATCTTTTTTCTTATCTATTAAAATAAAGAAAGATGATTAAACGGCTACATTAAAAGAATGAAAATTTTAGTATATCAAAAATTACTCAGCCAATCTAAGAACTCTTGTTTACGACGGCGGGAAACTGGTAATTCATAACCTTGGTCAGTGAGGATTGTCCCCCCTTCTCCTTTTATATATTTTTTGATATAATCACGGTTGACCAAATACGAATGATGAATTCGGAAGAAATCGTAGTTAGCCAAAATTTCCTCAAACTCTTTAATATTTTTTGGGACAGTGAGTTTTTGGGAATCGATTAGATGGATATAGGTATGATCGTCGTCAGATTCACAATAAACAATCGTATTGACGGTTACAAACTGAAAGCCGTTTACTACCGAAATTGGAATTTTATTAGATTTATCTCTTGGGTGACGTAGATTATTTATTAAATGCTCAAGATTATTCTGCGTGTATTTGCCTTCGATACGTTTTTTGGCCTTCGATATAGCTTCTTTTACCTCTTCAATATTTATAGGTTTCAGCAGATAATCCAAAGCACTAAATTTAATGGCTGTAACAGCATAACGGTCAAATCCCGTTGTGAAAATGACCTCAAAGTTTGGTTTGGGGATTTTTTCCAATAAGTCAAAACCACTTCCGTGCGGCATTTCGACATCAAGAAAAACAATATCTGGAGAAACTGAATTTATAAGCGTATATGCCTCCTG
Source organism: Cytophagaceae bacterium (assembly GCA_027486845.1). Lineage (GTDB taxonomy): Bacteria > Bacteroidota > Bacteroidia > Cytophagales > Spirosomataceae > Emticicia. Next base: position 136,492 of record JAIXOL010000028.1, on the reverse strand, counting down.
AATAGAGTTAGCTGTGCCTACCAACTCTATTTCGTCAGCACAAAACTGTTGAAGAATTATCTTCAACGTTTCGACACTACGGTTTTCATCATCAACTATTATAGCCTTGTACATTATGCAAATCTGTATTTTATTAATCTCACTTTTAAAAACGCTGCTCAAAATATCAATTTAAGAAGAATATCTATTTATGTCAGAATAGCTATTTTTCTATAATTGGCATAAGTTATTAATAATCAACTATTTAACAACTTAAATTATTTTAAATGGTTTTGTTGAATAAAACTATATTAGCAAAAGTTAAGACGAAAGATAAGATTATGTTTTGCAAAAGAATAAAATCATTGGGTATTAACCAAATTTTGGAAATTTTATTTCAATTAGCGTCCCGACATCAATAGTTTTATCATTTGGTGCATCTATTCGGTCTGTGATTGAAAAACGGATATCTGAGTCAGCTATCATATTGAATGTTCGGAGACGTTCTGCGGTGATTTTTAAACCTTGTGATTCATAGCCTTTTCTTGATTTAGCTTGAATCTGCTTTGCTCTCTCTCGTCCCACCCCATCATCTTCGATTTTACAGACTAAAAATTTACCTTGATTATAAAATTTAACATACAGATTGCCTTTCTCAACCTTATAACGAAGTCCATGATTGATGGCATTTTCTATAAAAGGCTGCAAAATCATAGTTGGAATATCCACAAATTGATTTACATCAGGTGCAATTCTAAAATGAAAATCAAATTTATTCTCAAATCTGAGTTTTTCCATTTCTACATAAAGACTTAGCAATTTAATTTCATCAGAAAGTGTAATGTATTTACTTCTGGAAGAATCTAAAAATAAACGGATAAGATTTGCGAATTTGGAAAGATAGTTATTTGCAGAAATACTATCACGAGTAAGTATAAAACTCTGTACCGCATTAAGTGCATTGAACACAAAATGTGGATTCATCTGTAATTGAAGTGCACGAAGTTCAAGTTCGGTGACTTGCTTATAATGCCTTTGCTCTTCGTCAGCCCAGAATTTGAGAAAACGCTCCCTACCATAAAACAATCCAAAAAATGTAACAAAACAAGCTCCCCAAAACCACCAAGACCGCCACCACGGATATTCAATCTTAAAATCAATAAAAGTAGATTTGCTTGTTCGATTGGTTTTTGTAGAAGCTGCAATGATTTCAAAACGATACATAGCCGGTCTGAGCGTATCTATTCTTAACTCATCTTTTTGTAAATTTACCCAAGGATAAGTTTTATCACCTTCAAAACTATTTTCAACGATTCTATACTTATACAATACATCTGAAATTTGAGGTTTAGTTGTTAATCCAAGCTCAATGGCATTATCTTCATACCCAATAATATAAGTTTTCGTAATTGGTAAAATCCTACCTGCTATCTCAATTTCGGTAATTATAACGTTGAATGTAGTGTCTTTAAGCGGTGGGATTGTTTGCTGACCGTAAATCTCAGGATTTGCTAATGTGCATAATGAAAAAATTATGAAGCAAAGTCGTGACATCTAAAAAGGATTGATGAGTTTAGGTTAAAATGTTGGTAAAAATACATCATTAAACGAGAAAGCGAAAAGGGTTGAGCCATTTTTATTGATACTTTCTAATCTTTCTTTAGCTTCTTGGGGTGTTGGCGTGTGGTTTTCTAGAATCCACCAAAGAGCAAGCATTGCTGAGGTGAGTTTCTCAAACCATTTATTACGCTATCTCATTACACCTGCGTGAGCGGTTTTAAATGCAAATTCTTTTAGGTCTTTGATGCTTTCCCAAACTGACATATTGATGATGATTTTCTCATCATCAAAAACTCGGAGAGCTGTGGCGTTATTGTTATCGCCTTTGAGCCGACATACAAAGCCCTTACTGTTTTCGGCAAGGGTAAATTAATTGCGTCGAGTATGCTACGAAGTCTGATAGCAAAAAACTGTCAATAGGCTCTAATCGTTTAGAGATATTTACTTGGGCGAAATGGTATTTTTGCATTTTATTTGTAAAAAAAAGCCTGCAAGGTTTGGGTGAGTCTTTTTCAAGGCCTTGCAGGTTTTTGTATTATGGGAGATTTAATTCAAATCCAATTCCACTTGAATCGACTTCACTTTTCCTTTTAAAGCTTCCAAAGTAGCATCAAATTCGTCTTTTTTCTTCAATTTGGTTCTTACGCCTACATAAAACTTAATTTTTGGCTCAGTTCCAGACGGGCGACAGGTAAATTTAGTTCCATCGGCCGTAAAAAATTGAAGCACATTCGATGATTCGATACCCATTTCCCCTGCTGGAATGGCTTTTTCTTCACCAGTTTTTAAATCTTTTGTGATAAGTGATTTATAATCATCTATGCGAATTATTTTCGATCCTGCCAATGATTTTGGTGGTTTCGCTCTAAAATCAAGCATCATTTGCTGTATTTCTTCTGCTCCAGTTTTTCCTTTCTTGGTTAATGAAATCAAACCTTCATAATAGAAACCATTCTTTTGGTACATTTCGGCCAAGAAATCAAATAATGTTAATCCTTCGTTTTTGGAAAAAGCAGTTAGTTCGGCAATCATTGCACAACTTGCAATCGCATCTTTATCACGAACTTTATCGCCAATCAAATAACCATAACTTTCTTCTCCACCTCCAATAAAGGTTTGTTTCCCTTCCAACTCTCTGATTACTTGAGCAATATATTTGAAGCCTGTAAGTGTATTATAGCAATTTACCCCCGCTTTTGCTGCCATTTCGTCAATCAAATCTGTTGTTACGATTGTCTTTGCTACAAACTCATTTCCGCTTAGTTTTTTCGCTTTTTTCCATGCTTTTAGTAAATAATAGATAATCAAACTTGCGGCTTGGTTTCCATTTAATAATTGCCATTCTCCTTTTGGATCTTTTACTGCCATTCCCACACGGTCGGCATCAGGGTCGGTTGCTATTACTAAATCAGCATTGATTTCTTTAGCTTTTTTCAAAGCTAAATTCATTGCTTCTTTTTCTTCGGGATTTGGATAAACCACCGTAGGGAAGTTTCCATCTGGAGTGGCTTGCTCTTCTACTATATGAACATTCGTAAAACCCAACTGTGCCAAAGCCTGCGGAACCATCGTTATACCAGTTCCGTGAATTGGAGAAAAAACAATGCTTAAATCTGATTGCTTTTTTATCATTCTCGGATTTACACATATACTTTTCACAGCTTTCAAATAAGCCTTATCAAGTACTTCACCTATCAGCTTAATGCGTTTCTTTACGCCTTTAAACTTAATGTCTTTTACATTCGTGATAGCATTTACTTCGGCTACAATATTTTTATCGTGTGGAGCAACAACCTGCGAACCATCCACCCAATAAACTTTATAACCGTTGTACTCACGTGGGTTATGCGATGCCGTGATAACGATACCACTTTGGCAACCCAACTGACGCACAGTAAACGAAAGCTGTGGCGTTGGGCGGAGCTCTTTGTAAAGATAAACCATAATACCATTGGCCGAAAGAATATCGGCAGCAACGCGAGCAAACTCTGGTGAAAAATTACGGCTATCGTGTGCAATAGCTACTTTTATTTCTTGTCCAACGAAAGTTTTGTTGAGGTAATTTGCCAAACCTTGTGTGGCTGCACCAACCGTATATTTATTCATACGATTAGACCCAACACCTATCTCGCCACGCATACCGCCAGTACCAAACTCTAAGTTTTTGTAGAAGGAATCAGTTAGCTGAGAGCTATTTTCTTCATCTATAAGTTGTTGAATACTGGTTTTTGTATCATCATCGTATTTGCCTTTGAGCCAAGTTTTGATATTTTTCTCTGCTGTTGTATCTAATTTGAGTGATTTTAGCATGACTATATACTTATGGTTGAATTTTTATAAATAAAGATTTGAACAAATTAAAGCAAGTTTTTGATGTTTTTCAAGGATGTCTAATATTTTACGTGGACTTTATTAAAAAATACCCCGAAAATGACCTTTCTTGAGTCTGATATCATATTTTTACAAGTTTCTACTAATGTATTCAAATATATTATAAACAGTTAACAATTGTTTTAGGCAAGGTCTAAATATTAAAAAATCGCATACATCATATTTAATTTGGGAATCGTCCATAAATTATAAAAATCTTTTTTAAAATATTTTAATTTATCAATTTTACGAAGGAAATTTGTAATATAGTCTCAAAACCCAAACTCTAAAACAAGAATCAAAAATGAAAATGTCATTAAAACCAGTATTCGTTTTATTTGTAGGATTATCACTGACTTCATGCGTTGCAAAAAAGAAACTGACAGCTTTGCAATCTCAATTTGATAAAGCCCAAGCCGATTTAGTAAAATGTGGTGATAACGTGCAAGACTACAAAGATAAACTTGAGCGTATGAGTAAATTACAGCAAGAAAGCGAAGCTCAGAAAAATGCAATCCTTTCGAGTGTCCAACAACGTGACCAACAAATCAATGATTTAAAAGACCAAGTGGCAGATTTAAGAAAACTGCGTGATAAACAAGTTGAGCAAGTTGGAAATTTGACTGTACTTTCGAAGGCAGCAAATGATAATATCGACAAAACGCTTTCGCAATTGGCAACTAAAGACAAATACATCAATCTACTCCAAGCAGCTCGCACAAAAGCAGATTCTATCAATTTGGCTTTGGCCGTGAATCTGAAAAGTGTGCTCAACAATGGCCTAGACGACCAAGATGTAGAAGTAAAAGTTGATAAAACTGTAGTAATGATTAATATATCGGACAAAATGTTGTTTAGCACAGGAAGTTCGAAAATATCACCAAATGCCAATATTGTTTTAGGAAAAATTGCACAAATCATTAAATCAAGACCAGAATTAGAGGTTATGGTTGAAGGTTATACTGACAATGTAGCTATCAATACAGATTGTATTACCGACAATTGGGATTTAAGCACAAAACGTGCAACATCAGTGATACGAGTATTACAACAAAGCTTTGGTATTGACCCAAACAAATTGATTGCAGCCGGTAGAGGTGAATTCAACGTACTTACGAGCAATGATTCGGCAGAAGGACGTGCAACAAATCGCCGTACTCGCATTATCTTGATGCCAAAACTCGATCAATTTTACGATTTATTGAATCCCGATAAGAAATAATTTTAGTCTAAAATCAATATTTAGCAGTCCAAAGAAGGCAAACGAGGTGAATATTTGAATAAATTTCACCTCGTTTCGTTTTCAAAGCTTCATATTTCAATCTTCTCGCATACGCTCACGGGTTACATCTCGTTCTTTGATGCTATCTCGTTTATCATACAATTTCTTTCCTTTTGCTAAAGCAATATCTAATTTGGCAAAACCACCATCATTTATAAAAAGTCTTGTTGGAATTACTGTTAAGCCTTTATCAGTCAACTTGTTAGCTAATTTTTTCAGCTCTTTTTTCTTTAATAAAAGTTTTCTATCACGTAGCGGAGTGTGGTTGTAATGCGTACCTTGTTCGTATTTCGATATATTCAAGTTTTTTACATACAATTCTTCTTTATCGAAATAACAGTAGGCATCGACCATGCTGAATTTATTTAACCGAATAGATTTTATTTCAGTACCAGTCAAGACCATTCCAGCCGAATATTTTTCTAAAAAGAAAAACTCGAAACTTGCCTTTTTATTGGTTACATCTACTTTTTTTGCTGCTTTCTCTGCCATTATCTTGCTTTCTCTAAAAAACCTTGTGCCTCTAAACCTTAGTACCTCTGTGCTTATTTCTAACAAAGTTACAAATAAAAAAAATCCCTACCTCAAAAATAGTGGCAGGGATTCCGACTTACGTGCTTTCCTAATAATCCATGTATAAACTCTATAATTGGATTCTACTTCAAGATGAGAATTTTTCTTGAAAATTCCCGACTTGGAATTCCTACTTCAGGTAACTTCCCAAAGCAAAGATAAATATTTTTAGAATAAAAAAAAGGGTGTTTTATTTTTCTTATCTAAAGGAGGCATCAAAAATACCTTCTTTCAACTTTCCTTTGAAGAAAACCATGCCTTAAATACATATTAAATCACAAATTTTGAACTTAAAAAAATCAGCTTTTCTTTGGTTCATGAATTTTTGTAATCATTCAATAACTTTATTACGACAATACCTTCATTAAACCAAAAGCGTGCCAAACTTTTCCTAAAAACTGATTAAAATGCAAGCAATACTACAAATAAATTATAATTGACAAATTGATCTCAAAAATGTGGTAAACCATGATACCACTTGAAAAAAATCCCTGTAGCCTCTAAATCAGTAGTTCTTAATTTATGAAATATTTGGATTTTTCATTTTTTTTTCGTATATTCAAATAAAATGGTAATCAACTGGAAGAAACTTTTGTTTACGATTTATAGTTATTTCAAAGTAATAAATTTTTTAGTCAATTGTTCAAAGCACCCGTTTTTTCTACCGCAACGCAGCAAGAAACTGCAATTTTAGTTGGTCTCATCACGCAGAAGCAAAATGCTGAACGAACCAAAGAATATCTCGATGAATTAGATTTTTTGGCCACAACAGCAGGCGTAATCACCAAAAGGGCTTTTACACAACGACTCGAACGTGCCGACCCTAAAACTTTTGTTGGAAAAGGCAAATTAGAAGAAATAAGAATCTGGCTGATTGAAAACCCCGTCGATAGTATTATTTTCGATGATGACCTCACGTCCCCGCAAGTTCGAAACCTCGAAATGACATTTCCAGAAATCAAGATTCTTGACCGTAGCTTGCTAATTTTGAATATATTTTCGCAACGGGCTCAAACCGATCAAGCAAAGCGACAAGTCGAGCTCGCACAATATCAATATATGTTGCCTCGCCTTACCCGTATGTGGTCACACCTTAGTCGTCAAAAGGGTGGTATCGGTATGCGTGGGCCTGGTGAAAAGGAGTTGGAAACTGACAAACGTATCGTAAAAGACCGAATTGCTTTTTTGAAAGATAAACTCGAAAAGATTGATAAGCAGAGTTTTACACGCCGAAAAGAACGTGACCAGCTCGTGCGTGTAGCTTTGGTAGGTTATACTAACGTTGGAAAATCGACTTTAATGCGTCGTTTAGCAAAGGCCGATGTTTTTGCCGAAAATAAACTCTTCGCCACCATCGACTCGACAGTAAGAAAGGTAGTTTTAGGAAATATTCCGTTTTTGCTAACTGATACCGTTGGCTTTATCCGAAAACTCCCAACACAATTAATAGAGTCGTTTAAATCAACTTTGGACGAAATTCGTGATGCCGATATTTTGGTTCATGTAGTTGATATTTCGCATTCATCGTTTGAAGAACAAATCGAGGTTGTAAACGTAACTTTGGCAGAAATCGGAGCATCTGAAAAATCAATGGTGCTGGTTTTCAATAAACTTGACCTCTTCAAGCCCGAATCTGAGGAGAATCTCGACGAACATCTCGAAACCATCACCGAAGATGATTTACAGAGAAACCTTGACAAACTAAAAAACAGTTACCTCAAAAAAAACACCGAAAATGTTGTGTTTATTTCGGCCGAACACAAAGAAAACTTAGGCGAATTACGCAAGGTTCTGATGAATAAGATTCAAGAAAAGCATTTCTTGATTTATCCGAATTGGGACCCAACCCAAAATCCAATGTATGATTGGCAGGGGGTTGAGCAAGAATGATTAAACAGATAATGGCAAAAGACAAACAAAAATCATATTTTGATCAACTTAAAGCTGAAATATTAGCTTTTTTGTCGGTCAATCTCGAAAAACCATACACACTACAAGACTTATTTATACACTATGATGTAAAAAATAAGCAAGAAAAAGCCCTTTACGGAATGATAATTGAAGCTCTTTTAGAAGAAGGCAAAATACATCAAACCGAAAAAGGAAAATATACTGTTGATGTAAACGCAAATGCAGTTATTGGTCGCCTCGACCACGTAAATTCAAAATTTGGCTTTATCAGATACGACGACACTAAACCCGATATTTGGGTGAGTGCCGACGACATGAATGGAGCAATAGATGGCGATTTGGTAAAAGCAACAACATACGGAGAGTTTTATAAGAAAAACGGGAATCCTGAAGGATGTATTATAGAAGTTATTGAACGTGGCAGAACAGAACTAGTCGGAAAAATCCAAGTATTCGGAAATTATGCCCTCGTACGCCCCGACCATAAGAATCTTCACGATGATATTTTTATTCCAAAAGATAAAATCAACGGTGCAACGAAAGACGATTTAGTTATCGTGAAAATCATTGAATATCCAACCAAAATTCAACAAGGGGTTGGAGAAATTGCCGAAATTTTAGGAAAATCGGGTGATAATAACGCAGAAATGCACGCAATTTTGGCCGAATTTGGTTTACCAATTAGATTCGATAAAACCATTGAAGAAGAAGCAGCGGCTATTTCTGAAATAATCACAGAAGCAGAAATTGAGAAAAGACGAGATTTTAGAAATATTCTGACTTTTACAATTGACCCGCACGATGCCAAAGATTTTGATGATGCTCTGAGTTTCAGAATACTCGAAAATCAGAATTATGAAATTGGTGTTCACATTGCTGACGTAACGCATTACGTGCAGGAAGGCACACGACTCGAAGAAGAAGCTCTCAACCGTGCCACTTCGGTATATTTGGTCGACCGCACGATTCCGATGTTACCCGAAAAACTCTCGAATAATCTCTGTTCACTTCGCCCAAATGAAGACAAATTGACGTTTTCAGCCGTTTTTGAAATGACACATGATGGTCGATTAATAAACGAATGGTTTGGTCGAACGGTCATTCACTCTGACCACAGATTTAGCTACGAAGATGCACAAGATGTTTTAGAATACGAAGAAGGCGATGTGCTGAATCCTGTAACTGAGCCTGACGAAGTTCTTGAAAAGTACCGTTTTCCGCTACATACGCTTAATCATTTAGCAAAGATTCTAAAAAAAGAGCGTTTCAGAAACGGAGCGATTAATTTTGAAACCAACGAAGTAAAGTTCAAACTCGATGAAACGGGCAAACCGCTTGGTGTGGTGCTGAAAATCAGAAAGGATGCCCACAAGCTCATCGAAGAATTTATGCTTTTGGCCAATAAAAAAGTGGCGGAATTTGTGTTTAAACTTAAAAATGAAACAAATTCGGAAGCAAACACGATGGTTTATCGTGTGCATGAGCCACCAAATCCTGAGAAATTACAAAATTTTGCCAATTTCGCGGCACGTTTTGGTTATTCCATCAAGACCGATTCAGATAAAACCTTATCGAATTCGATGAACAAAATGATGGCCGAAGTTGAGGGGACACCCGTACAGAATGTATTGGAACAATTGGCGGTTCGCACGATGTCAAAGGCTCGATATACAACCGAACCCTTAGGGCATTTTGGGCTTGCTTTTGAGCATTACAGCCATTTTACGTCGCCAATTCGTCGTTATCCAGATATGATGGCTCATCGACTTTTGCAACATTATTTAACGGCTTCACCAAAAAATAGAGCAAATGTTTCTCATGATGATTTTGAAAAAAAATCTAAACATTCATCTGACCGAGAAAAACTGGCTGCCGAAGCTGAAAGAGCTTCGATTAAGTATAAGCAAGTAGAATTTATGAGTTTGCAAGAACGCCGAACGATTTTCACGGGCGTTGTGACTGGCGTAACTGATTTCGGAATTTTCGTGGAAATTACTTCTACAAGTTGTGAAGGTATGGTTCGTTTAGCTGATTTAAAAGATGATTTTTATGAATGGGACAGAAATAATTATCGAGTTGTAGGAAAACGCACAGGTCGAGTAATCAACTTTGGCGATACCGTGAAAGTGACTGTAAAAGGCACCGACTTGGAGCGAAGAAGCATGGATTTGGAGTTGGTTGGTTTAGAAGGAAAATCAATGCCAGCAAGCAGTACGAAACGAAACAACCGAGATACTGCAAGTAGCAGAGGTGGCCGTAGAGAAAAACCAAGTAGAACTGCCCCAAAAATCAGCCGAACAAGCGATAAGGACAAAGGTAAACGTAAGAGAAAATAAACGTTGTTTGAAAATTAGTTAACTGTTTTTCAGAAACAATTCTAATCTATAAAGGTTAAATAAACAGGTAAGTAGCTGAATGACTATTTACCTGTTTTTTGTTTACATCATTTTAAATCTACATCGAAAATGAATATTTTAATCACAGGCGGTACGGGTATGATTGGGCATCGGCTCACAGAATTGCTTTTGGCAAAAGGCCATAAGGTTTCATATTTGAGCCGAAAAAAAGAAAAACTACCCAATGTAGAAGTTTTCCAGTGGGATATTCAGAAAGGGTATATAGAAGAAGGTGCTTTAGAAAAAGCTGATTACGTAGTCCATTTAGCAGGGGCAGGAATAGCTGATAAACGCTGGACAGATGAACGTAAAAAAGAAATCATTGATTCTCGTATTCAACCTATTGAGCTGATTAATAAGTATTTACAAGAAAAAAACATTCAACTTAAAGGTTTTATTTCAGCATCTGCCATCGGAATTTATGGCGGAAATACAGGTGATTTAAAATTAGATGAAAGTAGTGTTTTAGGAAATGACTTTTTGGCCGAATGTACCAAACTTTGGGAAATTAATGCTAAAAAAGTTACGAATGCCGCTCGAATAGTTAGCATTAGAATTGGCATTGTTTTGAGCGAAAAAGGTGGAGCCTTGCCCAAACTCATTCAACCAATTCGACTTGGTTTTGGGGCAGCTTTGGGAAATGGTAAGCAATTTATGTCATGGATTCACGTAGATGACCTTTGTGGGGTTTTCGTAAAAGCCATCGAAGATGAAAAAATGCAGGGGGCATTTAATGCCGTTGCACCAAATCCTGTCACGAATCAAGAAATGACAAGTGTTGCAGCGGAAGTACTGAAAAAGCCACTTTGGTTACCGAATGTTCCAAGTTTTGCATTAAAATTAGTATTCGGAGAAATGGGAATTGTCGTAACTGGTGGTAACTTTGTGATGAACAAAAGGCTTTCGAAAGAAACCAATTTTCAGTATAAATTTACAACAATTAAAGACGCATTGAGTGATTTGTTATAGTCGATAGTCCACAGACGACAGTCGATAGAAAATAACTCATAATTCAGAACTCTTAACTCAGCACTCAAAAAATGGCTTCCATATTTTCAAGAATCATTGCAGGTGAAATTCCTTGCCATAAAATTGCCGAAAACGACCAATATTTTGCATTTTTAGATGTATTCCCTTGTGCAGTTGGTCACGTTTTGGTTGTTCCAAAACAAGAAATTGACTATTTATTCGACCTCAGCGATGAGCTTTATGCAGGTCTCATGACTTTTGCTAAACAAATCGAGCCAGCCATTCGTAAAGCCATACCTTGCAAGCGTGTGGGTGTTGCCGTTATTGGTTTAGAAGTGCCCCATGCCCACGTTCATCTGATTCCGATGAACAGCATGAATGATATGAATTTCAATCACAAATTAAAACTTTCGCAAGAAGAACTCGCCAAAACTGCTGCCAAAATCAGGAGTTTTTTAAACTAATATTATGGAAATTGTTTATGCCATTATCATTGCGATATTACCTCTGTTTTTATCGCTTAGAACCATATTTTTGCTTCGTAAAAATCCAAAAGTGTCTGATTTTATGAAAAGTATCATTATCGCTGTTTTGGGCGGAATTATTTTGGTGTCAATCAGCGTAAGCGTACATCATTTTCTGAATCTTGCGGATGCAAAATCTAACATGAGCGTTGGAGTTCTGACGAGCGTACAAATGATTATGTCAGGCGTAGTATTTTTGGTTTCGAAGGTTTTGAGTAGGGTTTGATTTTTGGGTGAAGTTTGGCTACTTTGGCACCCCCAATATGCTAACTCACCGAAAAATCATTCACTGAAGAAACTTTCAAGCTTTTTGGGTTGCCTGAGCGAAGTCGAAGGTAACCAACAAAGAAAAATCACTTCAACTTCCCTTTCAAAACCTCAAATTCTTTCTTGAAGGACGCATTTTTATAAAGAATCTGATACGCAAAATCAGTTATTGGCATTTCTATTTCGTTTTGCTGCATCATTTCGTAAATACACCTCACTGCATAATAGCCCTCGGCAATCATATTCATTTCGAGTTGAGCTGCTTTCACGCTGTATCCTCGACCAATCATATTGCCAAAAGTACGATTTCGACTAAATTGTGAATAAGCCGTTACCAACAAATCACCCAAGTAGGCAGAAGCACTCAAATCTCGCTCCAAAGGTGCAATTACATCAACCACTCGCTTGATTTCTTGCATAGCGTTTGAAACCATAACGGCTTGAAAATTATCTCCTCCACCCAATCCGTGCGTGATACCGCAAGCCAAAGCCACAATATTTTTCATAACTGCAGCATATTCTACACCGTAAATATCAGCAAGTATAGAAGTTTTTACGAATCTGCAACGCATCAATTCGGCAAATTCGGTAGCCAGCTCGACATTTGATGAGGCGATTGTAAGATAAGATTGTTTTTCGAGAGCTACTTCTTCGGCATGGCATGGGCCAGCGATAATACCCATATTTTGATGTAATACTCCGTAGTTTTCTGCCAAATAATCCGTAATAAGTTGATTACTTTCGGGAATCATTCCTTTAATGGCTGAAATGATTTTTTTATTGATAAAATTTTCTGCTGATATGGATTTAACTGCATCGCTCACAAATGCCGCAGGTACGGCCAAAATTACCCATTCAGTGCCTCGTAATGCTTCTTTGAGATTTGTATAAGGCTTAACTTTAGAAGGATGAATTTCTACACTACTCAAATATTTGGGGTTATGGTGGTGTTTTTTGATATGTTCCACATCGCTTACACTTCGCATCCACCATTTTATTTGTACATTTCCTTGACTCAATATCTTTACGATTGCCGTAGCCCAGCTTCCCCCACCGATTACTGTAATTTTCATTCTATTCCAACGATTATGAGCAAGTTTGGAAACTTGTTCTACTTTTCTGATGCTAAGTAAATTAAAACACTTGAATAAAAAAAGAGATGCTGACAAATAAGTAAGGCTTCGCTATGAGCATATATCACTCAGCGAAGCCTTCCTTATTTATTCGAGAGGGCTTATTCTAAACGCCCTCTACAATTATTTATTTATTCCTTTTTCTTGTCTTTATCTTCTTTTTTCTCTACCTTTTTCATTATAACCTCACCATCTTTTAGTTTTTTAGAAACAGCAATAAATGGCCCCGAAACGATTTCTTCACCTTCTTTCAAGCCACTAATCACTTCAATTGTTCCTGCGGCTGTATCGGTAATACCAGTTTTCACTTCACGTATTTTTGCTTTGTCTTTATCGTGAATAAAAACTACCTCTTTAGGTTTATCTTTCTTCGTAGGTTTTGGTTCTTGTGTAGTTTCGGCTGGAGCTGCCTTATCTTGTTTGGCATCGGTACTAATGGCATCGTCGGCTCCGCGAGTGGTTACCGCTGCAATTGGCACACTCATTACACCGATTTTCTTTTCAGTCACAATGTCAACAGTGGCAGTCATACCTGGTTTGAAAGGATATACTTTACGAGCCTTACGGTCAACTAATTCACGGTAAGATTCTGGCAAAATTCTGATTCTTACTTCAAACTCCGTTACGGCATCGGTTGATGCAGCAGCCAAAGAATTTGACCCAGAACCATTGGCGGTATTAGCAATTTCGGTAACGATTCCTCTAAATTTTTTACCAGTCATGGCATACGAATCCACATCAATGATGGCCGTATCGCCCAAACTTACACGCACTATATCGTTTTCGTTTACGTTGATTCTAACTTCCATGTTATTCAAATTCGCAATACGAAGTATCTCAGTACCAGCCATTTGTGATGTTCCAACCACTCTCTCACCTAATTCAACTGCCAATTTCGATACGATACCGCTCATAGGAGCATAAATACTTGTCTTGCGTAAATTTTCAGACGCATCTTTTAGACCCGCTTCGGCACTTTTTACATTAAATTTAGATGCCTCAACACTTGATTTAGCTGCTTCTAAATCTTGACGAGCAACTTTCAAATTAGTTTCTGCAATTTCTAAATCAGAAGCTGAAACAACTTTATCATCAAATAACCTTTTTTGGCGATTAAATTCGGCTTGCGTTCTTGCCAAACGAGCTTCCGACTGAGCAATAGTTGACTTTGCTTGCTCAGCATTTGCTTTGGTTTGATTCACTACAGCTTCGGCACGTTGAGCAACCGAAACGTAGTTTTCTGGTTGTATTTTCAATAAAAGCTGTCCTTTTTTTACAGAATCTCCTTCTTTTACATATAAAGCTATAATTTCTCCAGGAACGTCAGGTGTAATTTTTACCTCAACTTCTGGCTGAATTTTACCCGATGCTGAAACGGTTTCTGTAATATCAGATTTTCCAACTTTTACAAATTCTACTTCTGTTGGCTTTTCTTTGCCAATCCAGCCTTGTGCTTTGGCAACCAATAAAAATACAACAATTAGGGCAATAACGCCACCCAAAATCCACCAGAGTCTATTTGATTTTTTCATTGAGAAATTTTATTTAGTCCATAGTCGATGGACGACAGTAATAATATTTGGTTATTGGTTATTGGTTATCGGTAGCTTGGTTATCCAAATAACTAATCACCACACTTAGAACGAAAGCGGTTTATTTTGATAATAATCTAAAATCTTGATTCGAAAAATATAATCGTATTTGGCTTGAATCTGATTGATTCTGGCACGGTCGAGGTTTGTTTTTGAAATGCTATAATCTAATGCATTCAGTGAGCCAACATTAAATCTTGATTCCGCAGCTCGGAAAGACTCTTCTAAAGCACTCACCTGCTTTCCAAGTGCAGAGAACCTTTTTGCTGAGTTCGTCAAATTTACATAGGCTTGGTCGATGTCTTGACGCAGACGTAAACGTACATTATCAGCCTGAATCTCGCTTTGCTTTTGATTAATCTGTGCGGTTGTCAAGCGAAACTTAGTGCTGTACCCATTAAAAATCGGAATTCTGACACTCACTCCAAAAGAGTTATTGGCGTTTCCTGTTAATTGTCTAAAATAATTGATTTTCTCGGATGTTGTACTTGAAGTCGGCACAAAAGCAATTACTGGGTATCGAGTGCCTCCTACATTTACAAAGCCTGCTTCGGTTTCAACAATTCGTTGGGTGACACTTACATTTTCAGCAGCAGTTGTATAATTAGAGTTGATATTGGCCGTGGCAGAAATGACTGGCATCTTCAAACCTTTGGCAATATCTACCCCTTTTTGTGAGGCCTTTACACGCATATCAGCAGCTTGTACATCCGCCAAAAAACCTTGAGCAATTTCGTAAACCTGTGCTGAAGAATTTGGATAAGGCTGAATATTTGGATTAGGAACTTCGACTCTTACAACATCAATATCACGGTCAGCGGCAGAATTCATCAGTTGTTTTAAAGTCAATTTTGCTGAAATAATGGCATTTTCGGCATTTACAACACTTACTTCGTCATTCGCCAATTGTGCTTTTATATCATACAGATTTGTTTCGGGCAACGAACCTGCATTGACCAATTTTTGTGTACGCTCAAGTTGTGTTTGTGTAACTTCGATTTGGCGTTGAGCAACCGCCAATAAATCTTGTTGCGAAAGTACATTCAAATAACCCACCACAATATTGAGCGTGATTTGGTTTTTCATGGCTTGTAAATCTAGGCGAGATGCTTCCAAATTTAATTGGTTTAGGGCTATGCCATTGCGTGTTTGATAGCCATCAAAAATAGTGACCGCACTGTTTAAACCAAAACCATTTGAACCAACTGTATTTGTAATGATACCATTGGTAAAGGGGTTGATATTACGACCAGTAAAAACGTTGAAGTTTGTTCCACCATTTAGGGATGGATATTTTGCCCATTTCGATTGTTCAAGGGTGTTGAGTCCCTGCTCTACCTGTAGGCTATTTTGCTTAATTGAAAGGTTGTTTTTCAGAGCAAAATCAATGGCTTCTTGCAAAGTCACTTTTTCTCCTGTTGAAGCTATTTGATTCCCACTTCCAGACACAGCCGACGACTGTGCGAAAGCAATGGTATTTGCAAGAAGAAAAGTTGAAAGTAAAATTTTAGCTAATTTCATACGAATGTTAGATGCTGAGGTCAAAGCTTTTCAGACCATTGATTACAATAGTGGCTTTGACGCAACAATTTTACGAAAGAATAGTATATTCAGAGATAAGAAATGGATAAACGGTTTTATTAAAGTGTAGAGTCGCAAATACGAAGGAAGGCTTCGAAAGGTGGACGCCAAGTCCGAAGCCTTCCTGTACTATTTCGATAATTCCTTTGCTCTATTTTCGGCAGCCAAAATACCTTTCACAATTCCTTCTGAAATATTATTTTCTTCAAAAGTGCGTAAGGCCGCTTCGGTTGTCCCACCTTTTGAGGCAACGGCTTTTATCAAATCATCAAGGCTTTGCTCGGCATTATTGATGAGATGATAAGAACCCAACATGGTTTGCTTCACAAGCAAACTTGCCATTCCTTCGTCGAAGCCCATTTTCTTACCAGCGTCTATCATTTGCTTCACAAAGTAATAAAAATATGCTGGCCCACTACCACTCAAGGCTGTTACGGCATCAATCATACCTTCGTCTTCCAAATAAACAGAACGACCTGTGGCATTGATTAGGTTTTCAACTTTGCGAAGTTTTAAAGCGTCTAGTTCGGGCGAAGCCGTGAAGCCTGTAATTCCCATTCCCAACATGGCAGGTGTATTTGGCATGGCTCGCACAACTAATTTATGTTCGAGAACAGTTTGTATTTTCGAAATTGGCACACCCGCCATGATTGATAAAACAACTTGTTGTGGCTGAATAACGGCACGGAGTTCGTCTTGTACTGAAGCAAAATCTTGGGGTTTTACCGACAATATAATCAACTCATAATCAGCAATTTGTGAATTAATTACACTCACAACCAAGCCTTCTTTAGCAGTGCGTAATGCTTCGCTACGCTCTTGACTTTTTTCGATGAGGAGTAAATCTTCTTTTTTTACTAAATCATACTGCAAAAATGAGCGAGCAAACGCCATTCCCATATTTCCGCAGCCTACGATGGCAATTTTCATGATAAAAGATCTTTTAACCCTAAAAAGAGGAGTGTTTTATTAGAAAAATTGAGCCCTTTAGGGAAAAGACTCAATGAAAGTACAAAAATAAGTTTTTGGTTTCAGAATTAACAAGTACCACGCTTATTTATCTGACTGATAAATTGTTAGCTCATCACCTAACAGATTTTGACGAGTGATTATCGTAATATTTTTAGGCAAAACCGGAGCCAAAATTCCTTTTTTGAGTTGCTTCTGACTTCTAAAAACTCTGATTTCATCAAATAACTCTGCTTCAATAAAACTTTGCAAAAGCTGCGTTCCACCTTCGATGATGATTGATTGTAATTTTTCTTTTTGATATTCTTCCCATGAAAAAGGGTCAGATAGTATCAATGTTTTTACTGAATCATCGAACAAATGCAAATCTTTCGGCAAACGTTTATTTCTATCAATCACAATCCGTACAGGATTTCGGCCTGTCCATTCTCTTACATTTAATCTTGGATTATCATGCAAAGCAGTATTTGTTCCGACCATGATTGCATCTTCTTCGCTCCGCCATTTATGTGAAAGTCTGTGTGAAAGTGCATTGCTAATCTTGATTTGCTCGAAATCTTCGCCAGCAATAAAACAATCTGCTGTTTCAGCCCACTTCAAAATAATATAAGGTCGGTTTTTCTCAACTACCGTAAAAAAACGAGCATTTAATTGTCTACCTTTTTCTTCTAAAACTCCCGTAACTACCTCAATACCAGCATCGAGCAATTTCTGTATGCCTTTACCCGCAACCAACAGAAAGGGGTCATTATTGCAAATCACCACTTTCTTTAGCTGGTGATTTACTAGTAAATCAGCACATGGAGGTGTTTTGCCAAAGTGTGAACAAGGTTCGAGCGTAACGTAGGCAGTTGCTTCCGCAAGTAAAGTTTTATCTTTTACCGAGTTTACGGCGTTTACTTCGGCGTGCCAATCACCGTATTTTTTGTGCCAGCCCTCACCGATAATCACATCATTATGCACAATTACGCATCCCACCATAGGGTTCGGACTTACAGTTCCTCGACCGATTTCGGCCAGTTGTAAGGCACGGAGCATATATTTTTCGTTGAAATCCAATGGAATTAATGAGTAAATTGGTGAATAAATCTAATGTTGAATTAGTGAATGAGTGAATGAATGAATATTTTTGCAATAAATGTGGTGCGAACATTCTCTTAGCAAATGCAAATTTATGCAATCAAGCAAACAATTATACGATAATTTACTACAACAAATTACGGCTTACGAATCACAAGAAGCAAAAGAAATTGTTTTTTGGTTAATGGAATTTTATTTAGGTCTTAGAAAAGTAGATATTCTTAGCAATAAATCTTTTGAAAAAACCATTGATTGGACGAATATTATCGAGAGATTAAACAACAATGAGCCAATCCAATATATTTTGGGTGAAACCGAATTTTACGGACGAAGATTTTTAGTCAATAATTCAGTATTAATTCCAAGACCTGAAACCGAGGAGTTAGTGAATTTCATTGTCAAACAAACACTCAGAACTCATAACCGTACGGCGGACTGTTCAGGACTCAGAACGCTACTCGACATCGGCACAGGAAGTGGCTGTATTGCCATTTCATTAGCCAAAGAATTGCCGAATTTTAAAGTTACAGCCTACGATATTTCAGAAAATTCCCTCGAAACAGCCAAACAGAACGCCGAACTTAATAAGGCTGACATAACTTTTGAAAAAGTAGATATTTTAAAACCCTCATTCATTCATTCAGTCATTCAATATCCATTGCGGCACTCATTCAACATTATAGTAAGTAATCCTCCTTATGTGACGAAGCAGGAAATTGACCGAATGCAAAAAAATGTCTTAGATTTTGAGCCACATTTGGCACTTTTTGTAGAAGACTCAGAGCCATTGATTTTCTTCCAAGCAATCGCTAATTTTGCATTCAATAACCTAACTGACAATGGTTTAGTGGCAGTCGAAATAAATGAAGCTTTGGGCGAAGAAACGGCCAATGTTTTTAGAAGAAAAGGCTTTTCGAAAGTTGAAATCATTAAGGATATTCATCAAAAAGATAGGTTCGTAAGTGCCATACTTCATAAAAAAGATGGGAAATGATGGCGGCTTTTTAATGCTTTTTGCTAACTTCACGTTTTAAAAACTCCACAATTTTAAAAATTGTGCTACAAGATATATGGAAACCTCAAAAATTTTACATAAAAAAATAAGAGACGTCTTTGCTGAAACTGGAAAAGTGGTGATTGGTCAAGAAAAATTAATTAATCGCTTGTTAATTGGACTTTTTACGGGCGGGCATATCCTGCTTGAAGGCGTTCCAGGCCTGGCTAAAACTAAAACTATCAACACTTTAGCTAAAGTTTTAGATTTGGGTTTCAACCGTATTCAGTTTACTCCTGATTTGCTTCCTGCCGACCTAGTCGGTACGATGATTTATAACCAAAAATCGGGAGATTTTGAGGTTAAAAAAGGGCCAATTTTTGCCAATTTGATTTTAGCAGATGAGGTAAATAGAGCTCCTGCAAAGGTACAATCGGCACTTTTGGAGTCAATGGCCGAAAAACAAGTAACTATCGGTGATGAAACGCATCAGCTCGACCGCCCATTTATGGTAATGGCTACTCAAAACCCTGTTGAGCAAGAAGGAACGTATCCCCTACCCGAAGCCCAAGTTGACCGTTTTATGATGAAAGTTTTTGTTGATTATCTCAATAAAAACGATGAATTGGAAATGGTTAGAAAAATAGCCAATCTGAACGAAAACTACACACCAAAACCTATTCTGGATAAAGAAGAAATTGCTGCAATCGGGCAAGAAATCAATAGAATTACAATCTCAGAAATGCTCGAACGTTATATAATTGAGCTAGTTTTTGCTACTCGTCGCCCAGCAGAATATGGCCTTAAAGATGAAGCTCGCTATATTCAATTTGGGGTCTCGCCACGTGCGGGTATTTCGCTCTATAATGCAGCTAAAGCCCTTGCTTATTTTGATGAGCGTAATTATGTTTTACCAGAAGATATCAAAGCTCTTGTACACGATGTTTTCAATCACCGAATTATCCTTAACTACGAAGCTGAAGCCGACGGCCTCACTACGCACGAAGTGATTGATAATGTTCTGAAACGTGTGGCAATTGGGAGGTAATTATTGAAATAAAAGTGAATTTTTGAACAACATAAACAATTCAAAATTTATGAAAACGCTACTTTTTTCTCTTTTTATCTGCACAACAGCGGCTGTTCAAGCACAAACTTTACCTCTTTCGTCAGAAAAAGGTTTCACCGATAAATTGTCGGAAAATTCAAAGCCAGCTATTAAATTTCCGTCGCATAAATTTAATTTCGATGGAGGATATAAAACAATAAAGCCTTCAACGAAACCTAATATTATTACATATAAAATGCCTGTAAAGGATGTTAAATCAGATAATTCGGTGATAAGAGTCTATGAGACAGATTCTCTTTTTAAGTCAAATATGATTGTTAAGAAGTATAAATGATGGTTTGAAAAATCATAAAGTGTTGCAGGTCTGACATTCAAATCGGTCAGACCTTTTGCAAATTTCAATCCTACTCATAAACCACACTCAATAACTCCGCCACACAAGCGGGTTTTTCTGAGCCTTCTAACTCAAAAACTGCATCAATAATGAGTTTCGCTCCATTAGGTTGCATATCTTCTACATCTTTCAAAGTAGCCTTCATCCGCACACGACTACCCACAGGCACGGGCGAGATAAAACGCACTTTATTTGTGCCATAATTCAGTCCCATTTTGGCAGATTCTACTTTAAACATTTCGTACATGAATTTCGGAGAAAAAGAAAGCGATAAAAATCCATGAGCAATCGTCTTTCCAAATGGCGAAAGCTTAGCTTTCTCTTCATCCACATGAATCCATTGGTCATCGAGGGTTGCAGCGGCAAAAGCATTGATTTTATCTTGCGTAAGCGTTTGCCAATCTGAAGTACCGAGTTCATTGCCAATATGATTTTTTAGGGCTGCTAAATTTTTAAAAGTCAGCATTTTACCCATTTCGCTTATCTGAACAACTGTCTTTATTTCTTGCTGAGAAGCTTGAGCAACTTCATAGTTTGGCATTTGCACATCATCCGACATCACAACTACTGCTTTTCCGACCACCTTTCTATTCATCAAATCATTCAGCGAATCGGCCGCTTCTGCCAGCGAATATAGTTTATGAATATGCGGACGTAAGTTACCTTTCATAAAATACCCCGCCAATTCTTGAATATTCTTGAAGTTTTGAGCGGGTTCTTTTTCAGCAAACTGTCCCCAAAAAACGCCAACAATCGCACAACCTTTTAATAATGCCAAATTCAAAGCAATTTTTGGAATTTCGCCTGCCGCAAAACCAACTACCAAATAACGCCCTTTCCAAGCAATCGAACGGAGAGCCGGCTCGGCATATTTATCTCCCACGGCATCATAAATCACATCAACGCCTTTACCTTCGGTAATGCTTTTTATTTTTTCTCGTAAATCTTCGTTTGTATAATTTATCGTAAAATCTGCTCCTTTTTCTTGGCAAATAGCCAATTTTTCATCGCTCGATGCTGCAGCAATAACGGTTGCTCCCATCAATTTACCTAATTCGACTGCCGCCAAACCTACGCCACCGGCCGCACCAAGTACCAAAAGGGTTTCCCCTGCTTTTAATTCGGCACGATCTTTCAGAGCATGGTAAGATGTCCCGTAATTATACATCACCGAGGCCGCCGTTACGAAATCCATTTTGGGCAACATCGGAAATACCCTGCGAGCATCGACCAGCACTTCTTCGGCCATTCCGCCCCAGCCTGTCATGGCAAAAACTTTATCACCTACTTTTAAGTGTTTTACGCCCTCACCTACCTCTTTTACAATTCCAGAAACTTCGCCCCCAGGCGAGAAAGGCAAAGCAGGTTTAAACTGATATAAATTTCGAATTATAAGTGTATCTGGAAAATTAACGCTGCACGCCTTAATACTTATCACGACTTTACCAGCTTCTGCTTTCAGAGCGGGCAAATCCTCTAATACGAGGGTTTCAGGCATTCCAAATTCTTTACAAAGGAGAGCTTTCATTATGTTTTTTATTTTGTTGAATAGTAAATTTATTCTTTTTAATATAAATATTTTATCGCAAATATTGTTAAAAATAATTTCCTTTGAAAAAGACATTAATAATTATTGCTTCTTCAAGGCAATGAAGTAAATCGTATTTGCATTATTTATTCTAATCTTAATGACAACCAATCTTACAAATTCTCATAATCAGTAAAATTATATATGAGATTTTTGGCTCCTTTATTTCTCTAATCTCTCCGATACTCTTTTTGGTAAATCAATGGCGATTTCCCGACAATTGCCTTAAATTGTCGATTAAAATTTGAAATAGTATTATACCCACTTTCATAAGCAATTTGAGTAACATTGAGCGTGCCTTCATGTAGCAGTTTACAAGCGTGTCCGATGCGAATTTCAGCAATAAAATCGAAAAAAGATTTATTGGTTCGGCTCTTAAAATACCTACAAAAAGCCGCATCACTCATGCTCACGAGCGATGCTAACTCGCTTAATCGTACTTCTTCTTTGAAATGTTTCATTACGTAATCATGCACTTTTTGCATCCGCTCAGTTTCCGAAATCTTATGCATATTTACATAACCTAAGCTCGTAATAAACTCATAATCAGCCGTTTGAGAAAGTTCATGTAGCATGAAAAGCAGTTTCAAAACACGTTCAAAACCTTCCAATTTATTTAATTTTATTAAGCTTTCTCTTATTTTCTCTCGCATTGTGCCTACGATATCCATCCCTCGTTGACCATTTTGTAAAAGTTGTTTGAGGCGGTGCATTTCTGATTTTTCAAAGAAATTATTTCCTAAAAAATCTTCCGTAAAATAAACAACAATTCCGTGCGTTTGCAGTTCAGAATTTTGTTCAAAATAAGCTTTTTCATTCCGCCAAAGATGTGGTACGTTTGGACCTAAAAAAACAGTATCACCTGCTTCAAAATGTTGAATATCATCGCCAATAAAACGTGTTCCAGTTCCTTCAAAAACCGTAAACAGTTGATAATGAGGATGAAAGTGCCAACTCGCATCAAAATGAGATTGACGCAATTCCTGCACTTCAAACGAATAAACCTGACTTCCGAGTGTTTTTTTTAGTAATTTCATAGAAAAAGTCCACCATCTCCAGGCGACAGCGGGCGACGTACCGCTTAATTGTCGTTTTAGTTAAAATACATATATACGTATATTTGCTTATTTTTCTACAAATATATTTAAAATAATCAAAATACAGTCAAAATTAGTAAATCAAAGCATATTATATATGATTTTATTGTGATAAATTTGTACTATTATTTTTAATTAAAAAAGCCCTATTTGGGGGTTTGGGGGCTATGACCTACGGAATGAATCTCCTTTTATGGGGAACTGAAATTAACGAAGACCTTTTTCCTGTTTTAGAACAAATCAAGGAGATTGGATTTGATGGTGTGGAGATTCCTATCTTCGATGTAAACCCTGAGAAATGGTATTCTTGGCGACAAAAATTAGACGAATTAGGCCTGAAACGCATCGCTGTTACGATAAATGGTAGTGATTTTAACCAAATAAGTCCTAACGAAGATATGCGTAAAGCAACTTTGGAACGAAACAAACGTGCGATTGATTGTGCCATGATTTTAGGTTCGGATTTACTCACTGGTCCTTTTCACTCAGCTTTAGGCGTGTTTACAGGTGTGCCACCGACGAAAAAAGAATTGCTTTGGGCAAAAGAAAACCTTTGGGATTTGGCCGAATATGCCGACAGCATGGGCATAACCCTCGGACTTGAATATTTGAATCGCTTTGAAAGCTATTTGGTTTCGTCGTCGGACGAACTTTTGGCTTTAGTAGAAGACATCAATCACCCTGCTTGCAAGATAATGTTTGATACTTTCCACGCCAATATCGAAGAAAAATCAATGACCGAAGCCATCAAAAAATTGGCCAAACACATCGTTCATGTACAGTTTTCGGAAAACGACCGCAGCACGCTTGGCAAAGGCAGAATTGATTTTACAGAAATTTTAGCCGCCTTACAGTCAATCAATTATGATGGAATGCTAAGCATCGAAGCATTTAGCATGAAACTTCCAGCGGCTAATATTTGGCGAAAAATGTTTGATTCAGAAGAACAATTAATGAAAGATAGTCTATCGTTTTTAAAATCTCACCTATAAATAATATGTCAAAACAAATAAACATAGCCATCGTTGGACTTGGCTTCGGAGCAGAATTTATTCCAATTTATCAACGTCACCCAAATGCAAATATGTACGCTATTTGCCAAAGAAATGTTGAAAAACTTAATGCAATCGGTGATACTTTTGGGGTTCATGTTCGCTATTCAGATTATGACGAGTTATTAAAAGACCCAAACATTGATGCGGTTCATATCAATTCGCCAATTCCGAACCACGCCGAGCAAACTTTGAAGGCTCTTTATGCAGGAAAACACGTAGCGTGTACAGTTCCGATGGCAACTTCGGTGGAAGATTGCAAAGCCATCGTAAAAGCTTGTCGAGAAACTGGCAAGAAATATATGATGATGGAAACCGTGGTTTATGCCCGTGAATTTTTGTTTGTAAAAGAATTATACGAAAAAGGCGAGCTCGGAAAAGTACAATTCTTGAAGGCATCGCACCAACAAGACATGGAAGGCTGGCCTGACTATTGGCCAGGATTACCACCGATGCACTACGCTACGCATTGCGTTGGACCAGTAGCTGGTTTATTGAGACTAGAAGCTGAATACGTTTCATGCTTTGGCTCGGGAACAATTTCGGAAGATTTGATAAAAATACATAATTCACCATTTGCGGTTGAATCGGCACACATAAAATTCAAAAATAGTGATTTGAGTGCTTACGTTTATCGTTCGTTATTCGATGTAGCACGTCAATACCGTGAGAGTTTCGAGGTTTACGGCTCGAAAAAATCTTTCGAGTGGGCTTTGATTGAAAACGAACCAAACGTTATTCACACCGCTAAAAAACCTGAGCCAGAAATTCCAGAAAAAGTTGAAACGCCTGATTATGCTCACTTACTTCCGAAAGAAATTCAATCTTTTACAGGAAAAGGTGTCTATGACCACGACGACAACACGCACCTAAGTTTTGCACAAGGTGGCGGACACGGTGGCTCGCACCCACATTTGGCTCATGAGTTTATTTCGGCACTCATCGAAGACCGTGACCCATTCCCAAATGCCGTGCAATCGGCAAACTGGACATCAGTTGGAATCTTGGCTCACGAGTCGGCCATGAAAGGTGGCGAGATTATTTATTTGCCTGAGTTTTGAGAATCACCCCTAACCCCTAAAGGGGAATAAGAATATTTCGTCGCATTTTTTCGTCGCAATGTAGAGACAGGGCAATGCCCTGTCTCTACACTATGAATATTTTCAAATTGTGGATAACTTTTTCAAAATTCTGTGCAAAAATCGTCATTCTGAGGATTAATATGGTTTCAAAATATCCTTAAAAAATAAATGGCAGAATTAAACACAATCAATCAATTATTAAATGAGATTCAGACAATTTCAGAATCTTATAAACGAGTAGCTGAGGCAACTGGCGAAAATTTTAATATTTTCTCGGTTCTTCAAATGGAATCTGACGAAGTAAAAACTCATTCAAGATTTTTAGCAGAATTATTAAATCCGAAAGGTAGTCATGGACAGAAAGATGTCTTTTTGAAGAAGTTTATTGAAAGATTTGGAATTGAAAAGTTTTATACAAGTAATGCAAAAGTAGATGTAGAATTTTTTATTGGCCAAGTTACTGAATGCAAAGATGACAAAATGGACATTCTCAATAGAAGTACTAAATGCACGGGGGGGGGGCAGAATAGATATTCTTATTAGAAGTGGAGAAAATGTTATAATGATTGAGAATAAAATTTATGCAATTGAACAGCCAAATCAACTCACACGATATAGAAACTATCACCCGAGTGGAAAACTCTTTTATTTAACATTAGATGGTAAAGAAAGTGAAGATAAGAATATTGATAAAAATGATTATGAGTGTATTTCATACGAAAATGATATTATAAACTGGTTAGAAGAATGTAGGAAAGAATCTGTAAGTATTCCTAACCTAAGGGAAGCTATTACTCATTATATAAATCTGATAAAAAAACTAACTGGTCAAAATATTAACACGAAGATGAGCGAAGATATTTTAGAAAAAATAGTAGGAAATAAAGAACGTTTTGAGGCATATATTGACCTCACGAAATCGTGTAGTTATGACAATATAGTTAAAAAAATCATCAGAGAAGATTTTATAACATTAATAGATTCAATAGCAAAAAAATTAAGTTTAGATGTAGATATATCACATTTAGACGATAAGGAGTGGAAAAGAGTCTATTTTTTCAATGATAGCATTCGAGAGCTTGAACTACAATTATGCTTTGAATTCCGAACATCCAAACGGTATATTGGATTCGGCTATGGGTTTCGCTCTGATGATGAAAACGTTAATAAGAATTTTAAATTTAAAGAATCTTATGACTTGATTAAAAGTAATTTTGATAATAATGTGCAGAAAGAAACTCTTTATTATCTCACTTGGCAACTTTTCGATAACTACTCCAATTGGGAAGACCTTGAAACCTTAAAAAATATTAAATTCGGCAGTTTTAAATCTGATTTTGAAGAAAAAGTAAAAGAAATGTTAGCAATAATTCATTCAATATCCGAACAAAAGCAGTAATGTTTAAATTAACATATAGCCAAACTTTTATTTCGGTGCGATGCACCTTAGAGGTGTCAGAAATTCTTTTTTTCTACAAATATTTGGGTGCTACGCACCAATAAAAAGCGTTTTGAAAAGCGGCAGAGTCGCAAAATATTTGTAGAAAATACATACCAAAACAAACTTTAAGGTGCATCGCACCGAAATATAATCACGCTGTTAAAAACAAACATTTAATAATGGCAAATACCTATTCCCAAATTTATATTCATATCATCTTTGCAGTGCAAGGACATGAAAATGTAATAAAAAAGGTATGGAAAAATGAATTATACGCCTACATAGGTGGAATTATTAAAAATTTAGGTTCAAAACCGCTGGTCATTAACGGAATGCCTGACCACGTTCACATATTTGTTGGGCATAATCCTGCAACAACAATTTCAAATCTTGTTGAAGAACTTAAAACTTCTTCTAATAAATTTATAAAAGAGAACTTTTCAAATAAAGCCTTTAAATGGCAGAAGGACTACGGAGCATTTTCTTACAGTCGTTCTCAAATTGATACTGTTATCAAATACATCAATAACCAAGAAGAACACCATAAAAAACACACATTCAGAGAAGAATACCTCAAGTTTTTAGAAGTTTTTGAAGTCGAATATGATGAACGTTATATATTCGATTTCTTAGAAAATATTTCTTGGGACGAATAATTTTAACGCCTTATCCAATTAAAAATCAAATGAAAAAAATCATTCTATTTCTAACTCTTACGCTCTCGTTTTCGAGTATTTTCGCCCAAACTGGCCGAAGGCTTGAAATCCTTTTCCTCGGTGATAATGGGCATCATAAACCCATTGAGCGAGTTCCGACAATCATGGCGGCCTTGGGAAACCGAGGCATCAATTTTACTTATACCGATAAATTGGAGGATATTAACGCTCAAAATTTATCGAAATACGATGCCTTGATGATTTTTGCTAACTGGGACGACATCACGCCCGCTGCCGAAAAGGCTTTGCTTGATTACGTAGCTTCGGGAAAAGGTATTTTACCGATTCACTGTGCTTCGTATTGTTTCCGCAATTCACCCGAATATGTAAAAATGGTTGGTGGTCAGTTTTGGAGACACCGCATGGATACGATTCAAGTGAATACTGTTCAGCCAAATCATATCATAATGAAAGATTTAGGCGTAATTAAGGCTTTCGACGAAACTTATTTACACAGTCAATTACAAGCTGATAACAATGTTTTACAAACTCGTGAAATAAAAGCCGACCAAACAAAAGACCGTCCCGATGCCAAAACTGAGCCTTATACTTGGACACGCAGCTACGGAAAAGGTCGAGTTTTCTACACAGCTTATGGTCACGATGATAGAACTTGGAGCAATGTAAATTTCCAAAAATTACTCGAAAATGGCATTATTTGGGCAGTAAACGATGAAGCTCGTGTAGCTCATGCAGCACTAAATCCGAAACCATTTGAGTATAAAGGAGCAAAATTGCCCAATTACGAAAAACGCCCAGGCGAACAACAACAACAACTAGCTCTTACACCCGAAGAATCAATGAAGCACATTCAAGTACCTGCTGATTTTGATTTGAGTTTGTTTGCTGCCGAACCAAACGTAATGCACCCGATTGCGATGAGTTGGGACGAAAAAGGACGTTTGTATGTACTAATTACGAAAGATTATCCAAACGAACGCAAAGAATCGGGCGGTAGCGATTATATTTTAATTTGTGAAGATACCAACAAAGATGGCAAAGCCGATAAATTCACACGTTTTGCTGAAGGTTTAAGCATTCCGACGGGAATGGTTTTCGCCAATGGTGGTTTGATTGTTTCGCAAGCACCACACATGGTATTTTTGAAAGATACCGATGGTGATGATAAAGCCGACGAAAAGAAAATATTATTCACAGGTTTCGGAACAGGCGATACACACGCTGGGCCATCGAACTTGCACTATGGTTTCGATAACTGGATTTGGGGTTGTGTAGGTTATTCGGGTTTTAACGGAAAATTGGCCGAAGGCGATTCATTGAAGTTTGGACAAGCGTTTTTCCGATTCAAACCAGATGGCTCGAAAATGGAATGGACAACCAGCACTTCAAACAATACTTGGGGAATGGGCTTCAACGAAGCGGGTGACGTATTTGGTTCAACGGCTAACAACTCACACGGTTGGTACATGGCTATTCCGCACCAAAACTTCTTAAATCCAGGTTTTAATGGCGATAACGGAAGTCGTGGAACAGATACGCACAAAGACATGAAACCTATCACCGAAAAGGTTCGTCAAGTAGATGTTTTTGGTGGTTTTACGGCGGCGGCTGGACATAATTTCTACACGGCTCGTGCATTCCCGAAAAATTATTGGAATCAGATTGCATTTGTTGCCGAGCCAACTGGACATATTTTACACCAAAACATGATGGTGAAAAAAGGAACAAACTACGAAGACAAAGAATCATTCAACCTTATGGCAGGTGCAGATGAGTGGTTTTCGCCAGTTTTTGCCGAAGTTGGCCCCGATGGAGCGGTTTGGGTAGCCGATTGGTATAGTTATATAATTCAGCACAATCCAACACCACAAGGCTTTGGCAATGGTAAAGGAAATGCCTACGATACAGATTTGAGAGATTTCACGCACGGACGTATCTACCGAGTTGGCTACAAAAACGCTCCTGCTTATCAGCCAATTACACTCAACAAAAACGATAAAGATGGCTTGTTAAAAGCTCTCAAAAACGATAATATGTTTTGGAGAAATCACGCTCAACGTCTTTTGGTAGAACGTGGAAACACCGACGTTGTGCCTGCTTTGATTGCTCTCGTAAACGACCAATCAGTTGATGAACTTGGACTAAATCCAGCTGCTATTCATGCACTTTGGGCTTTGAAAGGCTTAGGTGCGATTGACAAAAACCCTGCGGCATTGCAAGCAGCCGTTGGAGCATTGAAACACCAATCATGGGCTGTTCGCAAGAATGCTGTACAAGTTTTACCAACCAACGCCAAGTCGGTTGATGTTATCTTGAAAAATAATTTATTGAACGATAAAGAGCCTTTGGTTATTTTAAATAGTGTTTTAGCACTCAACCAAATGCCATTAACGGCAGCGGCCGAAAAAGCAATTTTAACACGCATCGAACAAGCAACGGAGGCAACCGACCGCTGGCTCCCAGATGCCTTTGCTACTGCTTTGACAAGTCACAAATCGGTTTTATTAAAAAAACACTTGCGTAATCTAACAATGAGCAAAACAGCAGCAGCATCGCACGACCACTCGATGATGAATCATGGTGCTGCAATGACCGAAACTAAAGTTGCTACAACTATGGCAGAAACAGCTTCGCAAGGGGTGGATTTAGTTATCACAAATGTGCGTACCGAGCCAACTTCTCCGTTTGTTCGTGAAGGAATGAGATATTTTGTGGAAGTAAAAAACAACGGAACTGATTCATTGAAAAAAGGTCAAGTTGCTTCTCTAAAGATTGAAATTATGGGCGTGGGACAGAAATCAACGGTTTGGAGTAAGGTGCATACAACTGGCATTGCACCAAACGAAACCGTGACTATTAGTAAAAATACCAACGGACCATGGTCAGGAGATTTTGGTTACTCAACCGATTTGGCAGGTGAATATACCTTTACAGTTATGGTTGATGAGGAAAACAAAATTGCAGAAGGAAACGAAAGAAACAACACTTTCGTGAAAAAAGTAACCTTCCAACAAGCACAAAAACTCAGCACGTTTGCTCTCGAAAGAGCTGCTCGTAGTTATGCTTCGGTTTCAGCTCCTGACTCGATTGTTAGTCTCTTGAAATTGTATGATAAACTACCAAATACCGAAAACGCCGCATTATTAAAGGGCTTATCAAATGGCTGGAATCCTCGTAAAAAAGGAACACTAAATGCTGCTAATCAAGAATTTATGGTTAGTTTAAGCAATAAATTGAGTGATGATAATTTAACAAGAATCAACAAATTAATGCAAGCTTGGAACTTGAAAAATTCGGCCAGCGAAGCAGAAAAAGATGCCATTATCATCAATATCAAAACTGTGGTAGAAGCGATGAAATTTGATAAAAAAGAATTTTCGGTTCCAGCAGGAAAAACAATAATTTTGGTTCTTGAAAATCCCGATGCCATGCAACACAACTTGGTAATTGGTAAGCCAAAAAGCCTTGAAATCATCGGAAATGCGGCCAATAAAATGATTACGCAGAAAGACGCTGTTGAGAAAAACTACGTTCCTGCTATTCCACAGATACTATTTTCGACACCATTGGTAAATGCAGGTGAAACTTATCGTTTGAAATTTACTGCTCCAGCCCAAGTCGGTGATTATCCATTTGTGTGTACATTCCCAGGTCATTGGAGTATCATGAATGGTGTGATGAAGGTTGTGAAGTAAGAAGATTAAGTAATAAAAAAGGCTCATCAAAATTTTTATATTTTGATGAGCCTTTTTTATTATAATACTATTTTGCATTTTATAATGACATTATGTTGCAGTATTTAATAAATATAAATTTTTGTCAAAATAGTATTATAAATCAATAAAATACAGAATTTTTTTTCACTTTTTTTTGATAAAATTGTATTAATAAAATACAATCATTCTTTTTTCTTAAAACTAATCTATTAATTCATGAAAAAACAACTCCGTTTACCGACGGCTTCAAAGCTGTTTGTTAAAAAAACGTGGCAATGTGCTGTCATTGCGACCTGCCTAATGGGAGGTTTTGCACAAACTTCTTTCGCAAAAATGCCCTCGGTTCATGCAGTAGCAGTTCAGCCAATCAAAGGAAAAGTAAGCGACGACAAAGGCGAGGGCTTGCCTGGTGTAAGTGTGAGCGTAAAAGGTACATCGAAAGGTACAACAAGCGATGCTTCTGGAAATTACACGATTGATGCCAATAAAGGCGAAACTTTGGTCTTTTCTTCCATCGGCTTTCAGAAAAAAGAAGTAAAAATTAGTGGAGAAAGTACGCTTGATATCAGCTTAATAGTTGATAATCAAACACTTTCGGAGGTTGTGGTAACGGGATATGGTAATCAGAAAAAATCTGAATTTGTTGGTTCTTCTACCGCAATTAAGGCGGCTACGATTCAAGAAATGCCAGTTACGAGTGTAGAAAGTGCCATGCAAGGCCGTATGACGGGTGTGCAAGTGCAGCAAAGTTCGGGACAACCTGGTGCGGGTGTTTCGATTCGTGTACGTGGTGTAACTTCGATTGCTGGTGGAAATGAGCCTTTATTTGTGATTGATGGTGTGCCACAATACAATAATGATAGCCGTACACTGAATGGTTTGGCATCTTTCAATTCGAGCGATATTGAGAGCATTGAAGTGCTAAAAGATGCTTCTGCAACAGCCATTTATGGTTCGAGAGGTGCAAACGGTGTGGTACAAATCACTACAAAAAGTGGTAAGGCTGGACAAAATCGAATCACTTATGATGCGAGTTTTACGAACCAGACCATTCAACGGAAAATGGATGTAATGGACGGCACGCAATTTTTAGACTTTATCAAAAAATATTATGCCAACTCTAATTTAACGCTACCTGCCGAGGTAACGAATGCAACAAACGCAAATACCGATTGGCAAGACCAAATTTTGAGAAATGCTTTGCAACAAAATCATACCTTGAGTTTTTCGGGCGGAACCGACAAAACTCAATATTATGTTTCGGGAAACTACCTAACGCAACCTGGTATTATCTTGGCAACCAATTTTTTTAGAGGTTCGCTTCGTTTTAACCTAAATACTCAAATAAATTCAAGAGTAAGTTTGCGTACATATATGAGTGCTTCACGCACGCAATCCAATGGTTTTTCTCCGTCAGATAATTCGCCGACTCGTTATCGTGGAAAAAATGGCGTTGGTGCAATGGTTTTGGCATCTCCAACCGTTGCTACCTATAATGCAAATGGTACTTATGGCAATGCTCGTCCATTTTCATTCAGTGATATTGACATCGAAAATCCATTGGCTTTCACGAAAGAATCGTTGGATAGAAACACTGTTACCCGTTTTCAAGGAGGTATGGATTTTAGCATAAAACTTGCCGAAGGCTTAACTAATACTACACGTTTTGGTGGTGATAATTACACTGCTCGTGCCGATTTGTATTTCCCGATTGTATTACCTCAGCTAAGTTCTGGCGTAGGTATTGGCCAATTATCTACCAATAATTCGCTCAATGTGGTGGCAGAAGATTATTTAGAGTATAAAAAGAAATTTGGGGCATTAGATTTTGAAGGAGTTATCGGAGCATCGGTTCAATCGTCCCAACAAGATATTATTCAATTATTAGGCTCGAAATATATCAATGATGACTTGAAAAACTATAATTTTTCGGCAGCAGGAAGTGTAACAAAACCTATAACTGATATTATCAAAAATAATTTAGCATCAGTGTTTAGTCGCTTGCGTTTAAATTACAAAGAGCGTTATTTGTTTTCGGCAAGTATTCGTAGAGATGGTTCTTCGGTTTTCAGCAAAAATAACAAATATGGCGTTTTCCCTTCGGTGGGGCTTGCTTGGAGAGCATCCGAAGAATCTTTCATCAAAGAAATTGCAGCTATTTCTAACCTAAAAGTGCGTGGAAGTTGGGGACAATCGGGTAATCCAGCCATTCAACCTTACCAATCTTTATTGGTCGGAAATATCATCAATACGGCACAAGGTGCGGGTGCGGGCTTGGCGGTTGGTCTGGCACCGACACTTCCAAACGATAACCTTACTTGGGAAACTACAACCCAAAGTAATGTTGGCGTAGATTTAGGTTTGTTCAATGACAAATACCGTGTTTCGATGGACTATTATATCAAAAACACAACTTCGTTATTGGCAACGGTACAGTTAGCTCCTTCAACTGGCTACAATACCATTATTGACAACGTAGGTGAAGTGCAAAACAAAGGTTTTGAGTTGGAAATTGGCACTGATATAATGAACACGAAAAACCTTCGATGGTCAGTTGATGCCAATTTATCAATCAATAGAAACAAAGTTGTAGCTACCAAAAACAATCTTCCCTTTACTTCGGGCAACTCAATCGTAACTCCTGGCGACCCACTTTCGGCTTTTTATGGCCCTAAAACGAGTGGCGTAAACGAAAAAGGAGAATTGACATTTGAAGACATCAATAAAGACGGAATCATTGATGGACGAGATAATCAGTTTCTCGGAAGTCCATACCCTACATCAATCATTGGTATAACGAACTCGATTCGTTATAAACAATTTAATTTCACAATGATTTGGTCGAGCGTACAAGGTAATCGCATTGATAATCAGCTTTTATTTACATTGGCAACGCCAACGCCTGCCTTCAACAGAATTGCTGATATCTATAAATATTATCCAAATCCAAAGGCTTCGGATATTCACCGCCGTTCTGAATTATTTATTGAAGATGGTTCTTATATACGTATGCGTAATGTCAGATTAGATTATAGACTTCCGATTGCCGCAAACAAAACCGTCAAATCAGCAAGTGTATATATTTCTGGTCAAAACTTGATAACCTTCACAAAATACAAAGGATTCGACCCAGAAGTAAATGCTTTTAGCGGAAACTCACTCCAACAAGGTGTTGATAATGGCGTTTATCCAGGCGTTAAATCTGTTACTTTGGGTTTATCAATAAGTCTTTAAGTGCTTACGCACAATGATTAATGGTTAATGATTAATTGTTAATTTACTGATAATCAGACTTTACACGCTAATTATATTGACTTATTTAATTGTTTAAATAAAAATATCAAATGAAAAATATAAAAATTATTCCTTTACTGTCAATACTCTTGATAGGATTATCAACAGGTTGTGAAAAATTCTTAGAAGAAGTTCCACCTGCAAAATACCAGATTTCTGTCCTTAACAAACCCTTGTTAGATGCCTTTGTCATTGGGGCTTATGAGCCACTTTCCCGCTCTCGTGGTCGCCTTTGGGAATCAACCCTCACCCGTGACATTGAAGGTTGTGCAGAATACTGTCAATTACCTGCTGGTGGAGGTACAAATTATATGAACTATAATTTTGAGCCACAAAGAGGCGATAATACTGCCCGTTGGACAACTTTTTATGAAGCAATCGGCAAGGCAAATCTTATTCTCAAAACAATTGAAGATGACCAAACCCTTGATGCAGCTATCAAAGCACCTTTTAAATCGGAAGCTCTTTTTATTAGAGCAACTTGTTATTGGTGGCTTACTCGTATGTTTGGAGCTGTGCCTTTACGCCTAAAACCTATCGAAAACTCTAATGATACTGCACTCGCTTTGTCTGACCAAAAGACAATAATTGACCAGCTTATCAAAGATTTGACTATCTGTGAGGCAAATTTACCATTGAAAGTTGCCGAAGCAAGTACAGGTCGTGCTACACAAGGAGCAGCAAAAATGATGTTAGCCGAAATTTATCTTTGGAGCAAAGACTACGCAAACGCACGTACAAAATCAAAAGAGGTAATTGATAATAAAGCCAAATATGGCTACGAATTAGTAAAATCATTAGAGACACTTTATTCGCCTTCAACGCCCACTAATTCAGAAGAGATTTTTGCGATTAAATTTTCTCAACAAAAAGCCTTAGGTTCGTTTTTGCCAACTTATGCTTTTGAAGGAAGAGCTTTACAGGCAGGTCTTGCCGCTCGTGGAATTGCAGCTTTAATGGTTCGTGATTCGCCACTAATCAAGGGTTGGGATAGAAAAGATTTACGTAGAACTTGGAATCTGATGGACAGCATTACGGTTGCTGGCGTAAAAATAAGAGCAAATCTCATTCCTGGTTCTACTTATATGTTTGGCAAATATCGTGATGGTGCAGCACCAGAAGAAACCGCTTCGGGCAACGATTTTTATTTGTATCGTTATGCTGATGCACTTTTGATTTTTGCAGAAAGCGAAAACCAAGTAAATGGACCAACTGCCGCCGCTTACGATGCCGTAAATCAAGTGCGTAGAAGAGGCTATGGTGTTGATTTTACCAAAGCAAATACCGTATCGGATTTTCCTGCTGGATTATCAAAAACAGCTTTTGATGATTTAATTTTTCAGGAACGTGGCTATGAATTTATCTACGAATGTAAAAGATGGTGGGACATGATTCGCACAGGCAGAGCCGATGCAGTGGCCAAAGCCGCAGGCAAAACACCAACGGGCGGAAGCATTACCCGATTTACGTATTTCATTCCAGATATTGAATTGACCAATAATCCTTTGATAAAATAAATCGTAAGATTTGACTCAAAATAACAAGAATAATTTAGAGCCTTTCCCGATATTTGTGGAGAGGCTCTTTTTTAATAGCAACATTCGTTTTTATGAAATATACAATCAAAATACTCCTCCTTTTTTTTAGCCTTTTTGCTACAA
Source organism: Cytophagaceae bacterium (assembly GCA_027486845.1). Lineage (GTDB taxonomy): Bacteria > Bacteroidota > Bacteroidia > Cytophagales > Spirosomataceae > Emticicia. The sequence goes on along the minus strand of JAIXOL010000028.1, from coordinate 100,241 downwards.
AAATCCACGCCCAAACCCTTAAAGTGCAGCACGATTTGGTAGTAGCCAAAGATGGTACTGGCGATTTTCGTTATATCCAAGATGCTATTAATGCAGTTCGGGTTTATCTGCCCAAACCAATTACGATTAAAATCAAAAAAGGTTTTTATAAAGAAAAACTTGAAGTTTACAGCACACTTACAAATATCACTTTTGTGGGCGAAAGCCTCGATAGCACAATCATTAGCTACGATGATTTTTCAGGAAAAGGCAAAATGGAAACCTTCGATTCCTACACCTTAAAAGTGTCGGGAAATGATATTAAATTCAAGAATTTAACCATAGAAAATACTGCAGGAAGAGTCGGACAAGCAGTAGCTCTGCACGTTGAAGGCGATAGATGTATGTTTGATAACTGTAAATTTCTTGGAAATCAAGATACCATATTTGCTTCAGGCGAAAACTCAAGACAATATTTCTCGAAATGCTATATCGAAGGCACGGTCGATTTTATTTTCGGGTCGTCAACGGCTTTATTTGAAAATTGCCATATTCACTCCAAAACCGATGGTTATATTACGGCAGCTTCTACACCAAAATGGGTAGCTTATGGTTATGTTTTCAAAGATTGTAAACTAACTGCCGATAAAGCAGCTACGAAAATATATTTGGGCCGTCCATGGCGAGATTTTGCCAAAACTGTTTTCATTAACTGCGAGATGGACAGCCACATTTTACCCGAAGGTTGGAATAACTGGAATCGTCCAGAAACCGAAAAAAGCACTTTCTTTGCCGAGTTTGGCTCAAAAGGAGTAGGTACCAATATACAAGAAAGAGTAAAATGGTCGCATCAACTGAGTGAAAAAGAAGCACAAAACTATACCAAAGAGGAAGTTTTCTCAGGAAAATTATTGATTCAAAACCAAGATTTTTGGAGTAAAATACCTTCCCTAAAAGGCATAACAAATGTTCGAGATACTTCTTACAACAATTATAGTGCATTGAAAAATTCGCTAAAAACAAACCCAGAAGCAAAGCTAATTTCTGAAAATACGCCTGCTAATATTCTTGAAGAACGAAATATCGTTTTCGCCAACACAGGCACGAGAGATCTGGAACTAGATGCTTTTTATCCGAAAAATAAATCTAAAAAACTTCGTCCTGCTATATTGATTATTCATGGTGGTGGCTGGCGTACGGGAAATCGTTCGCAGCATATTCCGCTTGCTCAACGCTTGGCGGCTTTGGGTTATGCTACTTTTACGGCCGAATATCGCCTTTCAACCGAAGCCCTTTACCCTGCTGCCGTACACGATTTGAAAGCCGCCGTAAGATGGATTCGAGCAAATGCCAAGAAATACGAAATTGATACGAACAAAATTGCCAGCATGGGTTTTTCGGCGGGCGGACAGCTTTCAGCACTTTTGGGAAATACAAATAATTTACCAAAATTTGAAGGAAGTATTGGCAATTTGAAAAAATCGAGCAAAATCAACGCTATCATAGATATTGATGGAATATTGGCCTATATTCACCCAGAATCAGGCGAGGGAGATGACCGTAAAAGCATATCTGCTGCTACCTATTGGTTCGGATTTAGCAAAAATGAGAATCCCGAACTTTGGCACGAAGCATCAGCACTTACACATGCTGGCAAAAACACGCCCCCAACGCTTTTCCTGAATAGCTCAGTTGACAGAATGCATGCTGGCCGTGATGATTATCGCAAGAAATTAGATACTTTTGGTATTTATTCAGAAGTTCATACTTTCGAGAATTCACCGCACTCATTTTGTTTACTTTCACCGTGGTTTGAGCCTACGGTTGAGTTTATCGATAAGTTTTTAATGAAAGTATTTAAATAGCACAATTCACCGAATTGTCCATTTATCAAACATATTTAATGTAAAATATAAGCACCATTTTGAAAATTGTGATACAAAAAATGATACAGTTCAATAAAACCTTAGTGACCGACGACGAACTTCCGTGGGAAGTGGTTGAACCAAAAATCAAGCGTAAAATCATGTCTTATAACGAAGACATCATGCTCGTAAAAGTAGCCTTCGAGAAAGGCGGAATCGGTACTACACACAAGCATCCCCATTTACAAATCAGTTATGTAGCTAGTGGTGCGTTTGAAATTATGGTCGACGGCCAAAGCAAAATCCTGAAAGAAGGCGATGTTTACTTTATTCCTTCTGATTTACTTCACGGAGCAGTTTGTTTGGAAGATGGCATTTTGATTGATGTGTTCAACCCAATGCGTGAAGATTTTGTAAAAGTTTGATAGCATCCAATTATTCAACCTAAAAAAACCATGAAAATCTCTTTCTTAACACTTTCTTTACTGTTCATAAGGCAATTAAGTTTTGCTCAATACAATCCCGAAAAGCCAGACCTTTGCCAAGGCAAATTCTTTACGGAAGAAGATGCAAACAACCTGCACGCTGATTTTGCAAAGCGATATTCTGATAAAAAATCTTGGCAAAAACACGCTCAAGAAATCAGACAGGGAATTTTGGATGGTGCCGAATTAAGTAGTTATGAGTTCAAAAAACCAACTAATATTAGCATTCACAGCAAAAAAACTTTGAATGGTTATTCAGTAGAAAATGTATCTTTTCAGAGCATTGAGGGCATTTATGTAACAGGAAATTTGTATCGTCCTACCGATTCTAACGGTCTGACATCCAAAGGTAAAACTGCGGGAATTTTATGTCCGCATGGGCATGGTCCCGACCCACGTTTTGCGGCCTATACTCAACAACGTTGTGCGACGCTCGCTCGTATGGGAGCCGTTGTTTTCGCTTATGATATGATTGGCGTCGGCGATTCGAAACAATCTATGCATAAAATAGAAAAAGCACTAAAACTACAAATTATCAATAGCAAATCAGCTCTTGATTTCTTGCTCGACTTACCCAATATCGATAAAAATCGCATTGGCATTACAGGCGAATCTGGTGGTGGAACACAAACGTTTTTATTAGCTGCCATCGACGACCGCATTAAAGTTTCCGTACCCGTTGTGATGGTTTCGGGTTATTTCTTTGGAGGTTGCACTTGCGAAAGCGGAATGCCAATTCATAAACGACCAACTCATCAAACAAGCAATGTAGAAATTGCCGCTACATTCGCTCCAAAACCACTCCTCTTGATTTCAGATGGTGGCGATTGGACAGTAAATACGCCTACGATGGAGTATCCTTACATCAAAAATGTTTATTCGTATTTTGGTGCTGAAAACAAGGTGGCAAATATTCATCTCGCCAATGAAAAGCACGATTATGGACCTTCAAAACGCCAAGCTGCTTATTCGTTTTTGGCAAAAAATTTAAAACTCGACATACAAAAAGTAATGGTTGATGAAAAAATCGACGAAAGTGCTAATAAAGTTTTGACCCAAACTGAACTACAAGTTTTTGATGAAAAACATCCACGTCCAGCTAATGCCGTATTGGGTGATGCAGAAGTTATGGCACTTTTGGAGAAAAAATAAAATGGCAAAAAAAACATTACTTTTATATCATTCTTTCGATAGAAAATTTGATGATGTCTATGAACATATCCTCAACTTCAAAAAATTTGGAGATGTTCATCCGTACATGAAAAAGGTTACAGAACTTTCTAAAATCGAGCCAAATAGTACCAATTATGAGGTAAAGGAGAAAGTGTTTTTATTGGGTTTCGTAAAAACCAAGCCAGTTTATAAAGCTAAAGTAATTGAACTTGAAGCCCAGAAACATATTCGATATTTCAGCCATATCAAAAGTGCGTTTTTACTAAATATTGACTTTGTTTTTTCTGAAAATGGCTTAAATACTGCTTTTAATTTAACCGAACGAATCGAAATAAAAGGAAATCCTTTACTAATTGTTTATTTTGCATCAATTCTAAAAAAAACTCATTTGCAAACATTTGAGAATTTAAGAAAGCAACTAAAAACGAGCTAATGAAAGAAAACAACCCACTAAATACTTCTTGGCGAAAGACTGCCTTAACGATATACAAAAAACCTGTAGATTCAAAAATCTTTGGCTCGGTCGAGATTGATATTACAGATTTAGAAAAATACATTGCCAAAAAACGTAAATCAGGCATTAAAATCACACTAACACATTTTTTTTTGGTGGCTACGGCTCGGGCAATCAAAGAACACGTTCCAGAACTCAATACCTATGTAAAAAGAGGCAATATTTATTCACACGAACAGGTTGATGCTACCGTAAGCGTGCTTTTGCACAGCGGAGAAATGGGTTCGGTAAAAATGCAAAACGTTGATAAACTGACACTCACGGAATCTGCCAAAAAACTAAAAGAAGAAATCCAGAAAACACATAATGGAGATGAAAACGTTACCATGCAAATGAAGGAAAAACTGGCGGCTATACCTTGGCCTTTGCGTGGGTGGGTTTATCAGTCAATTAAATATATAACTACCACGCTTGGTATTTCTATTCCTCCACTTGGGCTTTCGGCAAATAATTTTGGTTCTTTTATTTTATCAAATATCGGTAGCATTGGTCTGGACATTGGCTACCCAGCCTTGATGCCTTCGGCCAATATTGCCTTTGTCTTGATTTTGGGTGGAGTTACAAAAAAACCTTGGGTTGTGAATAACGAAATCGTACCTCGTAGTATTTTGATGCTCGGAGCAGCCCTCGACCATCGAGTAATTGATGCCTCGCACGGCGGAAAATTATTTAAACAACTGAAACGATATGTTAGTAATCCTGAGTTGTTGGAATCTCTTCTTTCTTAAAGATTCCATTCTCTTTCCATAACATCCTCCCCAATTTCAAATGTTTGCATAACAATTTCAAACGTTTGCGTAATAATTTACATAAAATATCTTATTTTTTATTAGTAAGTTGCATCGTAAAAATAGAATTACCTTCTATTGACCTAATAACACCTATATGAAAAATCTGCTTCTCAAAAGAATCAATATGCTAAATATTGATAATAATGTATTAACACATTGGTAATGTTGGAAATGTAATTTTGCATTTTTAAAGGATTATTTTAGCAACAGCCTATAGTTATGCTCATCTTTATTTTTGCTCCTTTACAATTTATTTAATAACATCAATTTCTTAGTAAATGATAAAAAAGTAAACTCAAAACGTCAATTACAATGTATTAATTGAATGATTTAATTCAAAAAATGAACCTCTTTAAAAAAAGTATTATCAAAACCCAGTCAATAAAAATGAATCAAAAACTACAAAAAAATAGATTGTTCCGTAAAGCATTAGGACTATCTGTTATCACATTATTATTCACGCTCTTTTGCGTTGATATTGGCTATGCAAAAACATATCCCAACAAAAGCATCAATCTTGCCGACATCACGGTCAAAGGAAAAGTAAGCGATGCCGAAACTGGAGACGGACTTTCAGGAGTAAGCGTAACAGCTAAAGGCAGTAATAAAGGTGCAATTACCGATAGCAATGGAGATTATACAATCGATGTGCCTGATAACAAAGCTGTCTTGGTATTTAGCTACGTAGGTTACACGCCACAAGAAGTAAATGTTGGTGGACAAACCCAAATCAATATACAGCTCAAATCTGATAGCAAAACGCTCAGCGAAGTAGTGGTGGTAGGTTACGGCACAGCCAAGAAAACTGACATCACAGGTGCGGTAAAATCAGTTAGAAGCGAAGATTTCAATAAAGGTATCATCAACTCTCCTGAACAACTTTTACAAGGCAAAGTAGCGGGTGTAAACGTTACCTCAGCAAGTGGCGAGCCAGGTTCGGCACAAAATATCTCAATCAGAGGGCCGGGTGGTGTTCGTACTGGTAGTACTCCCCTATTCGTAGTGGACGGTTTAGCTCTAGACAATTCAGGAACAGGCGGAGCAATGAACCCTCTAACATTCTTAAACCCCCAAGATATTGAAACAATAGATGTATTGAAAGATGCTTCAGCAACGGCTATCTATGGTGCACGCGGAGCAAATGGTGTTATCTTGATTACTACTAAAAAAGGCAAAGCTGGCACTTCTTCAATGAATTATTCGGCAAGTTTGGGTATCTCAGAAATTGCTCGTGCATTGCCCCTTTACACTGCAGACGAATACCGCAAAGCGGTACCGAGTTTAGGTGGTGTTCTGGAAGATTTAAAAGGAAATACTAATTGGCAAAATGAAATCACTCGCACAGCATACACACAAAATCATAACCTTACATTAGGTGGCGGTGTAGGGAAATTGACTTATTATGCGTCGTTTGGAGCTCAAAAACAAGAAGGTATCTTAAAAAACAATGATTTGAATCGCTATACAGGTCGTATCAATGTAAATCAGAAATTCTGGGAAGACCGACTAAATGTTGATGTAAACCTTAATGCAACATTTACAAACAATACACGTCCGCCAATCGGAAGTATGATTGGAAATGCTATTTCGGTAAACCCAACTTATCCTGCTTATGATGCACAAGGAAATCCTGCGGTTTATCCCAACTTGGTAAATCCGTTAGTTAGTTTGAAATTGGAAAAAGATATTACTAAAACAAATCGCTTGATTGGAAATATCTCGCCATCGCTCAAAATAACGAAGGATTTAACTTATAAATTAAATTATGGTATCGATAACTCAAACTCAGTACGTGATTTAGTTTCATTGCCCAACGCAGTACCTTTACAAGATGGCCGCCTCGAAACGGTTTACTTGACCAACAATAATAGCCTCATTGAAAACTATTTGACGTATAACAAAGACTTCAATAACCACAGCCTTACAGCATTGGTTGGACACTCTTACCAAAAGTTTTTCTTACAAGGTCGCTCATCGAGTATCAACAAATTCCCAATTTCAGATATTGACCCAATCTACAATCCCGGTTTAGGTCAAGAACTTACTTTGGCCAATAATAAACCATCGGGCTATGCACTCAAAAACGAGTTACAATCGTTTTTCTCAAGATTAAACTATAGTTTTAAAGATAAATATTTACTCACTGCTACAGTTCGTGCCGATGGTTCATCAAAATTTGGTGCAAATAATAAATACGGCATTTTCCCTTCTTTTGCCGCAGGTTGGAGAATCTCGGAAGAAGAATTCATGAAAGGCTCACCTGTGAGCAATTTGAAATTACGTGCAGGTTGGGGACAAACTGGTAATCAAGAAATTCCATCAAAAATCACCCAAGCCTTGTTTACTTCAACGGTTTCAGCTTCTACGAGTTATCCACTCTTAAACACTGGCCCATTTCCAGCAGGAACAACTTATAGTCGTTTAGCCAACCCTGATATCCAGTGGGAGGTTTCGAGCCAAACAAATATTGGTCTCGATTTTGGTTTATTTAATGGTGCTTTAACAGGTGCGGTTGATTATTTCAATAAAATCTCAAGCGATATTCTCTTGGAAGTAATTCCGTCTGACCCTGTTCAACCAGCAGGTACATTTTGGACAAACGTTAATAATATGAATATCATCAATAAAGGTTTAGAAATCGAACTAGCTTATCGCCAAAAAACTGCCAGCGGTATCAATTACGGCATCGGAGGAAACACTACCTTTATCAGAAATAAAGTAACCAACTCACCTTATTCGGTTATCCCTTCGGGAAGTGCTTCGGGTTCAGGTCTTACATCGGCAACTATCAATGGGTATCTTAGTGGCGAACCAATCGGTACTTTCTTCTTGAGAGATTTCACAGGTTTTGATGATAAAGGCATAAGCACTTATCGTGATACTGATGGTGATGGAATCGTGACCGACAAAGACCGCATTGCGGCAGGAAGTGCATTACCAACGATGCAATATAACTTTTTCGGAAATATTGGTTACAAAGGCTTCGATTTAGTCGTAAACTTCAATGGTGTGCGTGGCAATAAAATCTATGATAACACGGCCAACTCAAATTTCTATAAATTACGTTTATCAAAAGGAATCAATACAACGCCAGAGGCCGTACAATATGCCAAAGAATCGGTGAATAACGCAGCCCCAGTCTCAACACGTTTCTTGAAAGATGGAGCGTTCCTTCGCCTCAACAATATGGCTTTAGGGTATAGTTTCAATACCAAAGCACTCGGCATTGATAAATACATTCCAGCTTTACGTTTATCAGTTACAGGCCAAAACCTTTTCGTAATCACCAAATACAATGGTTATGACCCAGAAGTAAATACCGACCGAACAATCAACGGTATTTCATCCTACGGTATCGACTATTTAAGCTATCCAAAAGCTAAATCAATCATCTTTGGCCTAAATGTTTCATTCTAAAAAAATTGCTGTAAGCTATAAATAAATGTTTAAAAACTGCCTAGAGCGTAAAGCATAAGGCATAAAGTAAAAAACAATGAAAAAGAAAATATATTCATTATTATTACTGTGTAGTTTTGCTTTTTTAGAAAGCTGCACCGACCTAAAGGAAGAAATTCTTGACGAAACCCTTTCTGCTGCCAAACTAACCGATAAGCAAGCTGCTGATGGTATCATTGCTCCTGTGTATGCACGTCTCCCTGATATTTTCTTACATACCAACTATTTTGCTATTCAAGAAATCTCGACTGATGAAGCAATTTTGCCTTATCGTGGCGGTACTGATTGGGGTGATAACGGTATCTACTTGGCAATGCACCAACACACTTATCAAAGCACCGACCCGAATATCAGAAATACTTGGAATTTGATTCTACAAGGAATGTCTCGTGCCATCACGGCTATTAATACACTTCCAACACTCAATGACCCCAATGCCAAAGTTTATTTGGCTGAAGCTCGTGGTATGCGTGCGTATTATTCGATGCTAACACTCGACTTGTTTGGTTTGGTTTTTGTTAAAGAAGATATTGGCGAAACTTCAAAAATCCTTCGTGGAGAAGAGGCTTTTCAATATATCAAAAACGAACTCTTAGCCGTTGAGCCAAACTTAGATACAACTGTTGGCCCTGGTCGTTTATCGAAAGGTGCGGTTTGGGGATTATTAGCTCGTTTGTACTTGAATGCCGCTGTCTATCGTGACGTTTACGGAACACCAAGCTTCAAAGCTGATGAAATGGATAAAGTAACCGAATATTGCGATAAAATCATCAATTCAGGGCAGTATAAATTAGCGGCTGATTATTTCTCTATTTTCAACTCTGATAATCATTCAAACCCTGAATTAGTTTTTGCTGTTGACCAAAGAGCCGAATTAAATGGACATAACCGTATGGCGTATTTCTCTCTTTCGGGCGACCAATTTCCGCTTCCTGCTTATCCAAACGCCAACGGTACTGACGGCCCTGCTATTACGCCTGATTTCTACCGAACTTGGGTAAACGAATATGCCCCTAAAGACCCCGCTGGTTCTGACCCAAGATTTTATAAGCAGAATATTTCTGCATTCTCAAATCCTGCCGATACCTGTGTTACTGATGCTAATTTTAATATGAATCGTGGTATTTTGCGTGGCCAACAATTCGGTTTAATAAGAAAAAATGGAGTTTTCTTGAAATGTCCTGATGGTAGGTTTAAAGTTGGTAGAATCTTCAATGATACTCGTAACCGTCCAACAACACCTGTACTTTTCACCGAAAAAGTAGATTATACAACTGCGGGAAGCGATTATAGCTCTGGATTTCGAGTATTGAAATATGAATTTAGCAGAAAATCAGTGAGCGGACGTAACTTTGGCGATGCCGATATTGTGATTGTTCGTTTGGCCGATGTTTACATGATGCGTGCCGAATCAAAACTTCGTAAAAGTAATGATGCAGCTGGAGCTTTGGCTGATGTAAACATCGTTCGAGCCTCACGTACTACACCTCCCCCACCACTCACTTCTATGTCTCTTGATATTCTATTCAAAGAGCGTGGTTTTGAGTTTTACTGGGAAATGCTTCGCCGTTCTGACATGATACGTTTCGGAAAATATGAAGGAATTTGGACAGAAAAAACCAATACCGATAAACTAAAACGTGTCTTCCCAATTCCACAAACCGCCATTGATGGGGCCTCAAACCTTCCTGGTTATTTGAAACAAAATCAAGGATATTGATTTTTGGTAATATAACATTAGCAAATATAAAGAGTTCATTATGAAATGATTAAGCGATGATAAATCAAACTTTATCATCGCTTTTTATTAAATTACATTATTATAACAATTTCAAACGTTTGCGTAAAGTTTATTTTTAGAAATATAAATTTTATCCCTTTATTGCATTAGAATTTATTTAAATGTCTATATCATATGTTAGATATTTTTATAAAATTCCAAAAAGTCGAAAAATTCATTAGAAAATTCAAAAAATTATAGAAATGAACTTCACCGAAAAAGAAATTTCACCTTTGGCAAGTATCGAAGAATGGGAAGATGATTTGCTAGTAAGATATCCAGAGCCTAAAAATGTAGAAACAACAAAAACAAAAGAAGAATATCGGAACTACGCTGATTCTGAGCGTGTAAATACCGTTAGAGAATTCTATCGTTTAAACCATACTTACCAAACCTACGATTTTGTTGTTCAGAAAGAAAAAGAATTCTTGAAGTTTGATAAACGAGAAATGTCAATTTGGGGTGCGATTGATTTCTTAAATACTTTGGTTGATGATTCTGACCCCGACACAAATCTCGACCAGTTTCAACACTTACTTCAAACATCAGAAGCTATCAGAGCTGATGGACACCCAGATTGGTTCGTTCTGATGGGTTTTATGCACGATTTAGGTAAAGTTCTTTGCTTGTTCGGCGAGCCACAATGGGCAGTTGTAGGCGATACTTTCCCTGTTGGTTGCAAGCACTCTGACAAAATCGTTTATCCTGAGTTTTTCGAGGCAAATCCTGACTCAAAAGATGAGCGTTACAATACAAAATATGGTGTTTATGCCCCAAATTGTGGACTTGAAAACGTTAAGATGTCTTGGGGACACGACGAGTATCTTTACCAAATGATGAAAAATTATTTACCAGAAGAAGCTCTTTACCCTATTCGCTATCACTCATTCTACCCACAACACCGTGATGATGCTTACAGCCATTTGATGTCAGCTCACGATTATAAAATGTTCAAATGGGTAGATAAATTCAATCCTTATGATTTGTATTCTAAAGTGCCAGTACCACCAAATGCAAAAGAACTTCGCCCATATTACGAAGATTTAGTGGCTAAATACTTACCCGCTACTTTGAAATTCTAATAAATGTAATAGATATCAAAAAAGGGAAAATCTTTCGATTTTCCCTTTTTTGATAAATTACTAAATGAATCTTAATATTCCCACAAATTGTGTTCAAACTCCATCAATTCATGTTCTAATTGCTCAGATTTCAACAAACCTTCACGTGGAGATTTGTAAATATCATCTAAGAAACTATCTAAAGCATTAGATTTTTTGATAATTTTTCCGTGAAACAAACGCAATTCAAAAGCATCAGCCAAATTTTTGTGTGCTGCTCCATTAGCAGCATTGTACCAAATACATTTAGGATTGCTACGGAAATAACGCTCTAATTCTTTATATTTAAATACGCAAATAGGGCGGTCAAAACCTAAAGTTGTTTGCTCGGCTGGAATGATTAATTTCAACGAAAGGATGTCAAAATACTGACGTGAACGTTGTTTATCAAAAATCCAATCCTCTTTCAATTCTAAAGTTGTCAATTGAGTCGGAAAAATCTCTACACCAGCACCTGGATCAACTGCTGCTGCAGGGGCAGTACCACCAGTCGCAGGTTTTGCAGCACCGCCGCTATCTCCACCCCAACCATCGTCACCACCTGAAGAAAAACCAGCAGCTTTTTCTTCTTCAGATAAACCACCACCTTCACCTTTCAGCATCAAACGCTCCATAAATTGGTCAAGAGTAAGTTTAGTTGTCAAAGAATCATTGTCATAAGCTTCAATCAAGCCTGCTTTTACGGCATCAATTAAATGTCTCGTAATTTCATTTCCTTTCGAGAAAAGCGGTTGATTTTGCTTTTCTTTCAAGTCAATTCTTCGCCACAAAGTTGTTTTATACATAACGTTTTCCTCATGTATAGGGCGAAGCGATAGCGGATTCAAATAATTATTTGACTTTTCTTGAGCTACTGAAAAATGGCTGATAATCAATGAGATACCAAAAGCCAAGCCTTGTAATTTCTTCATAATTCTGACAATTATTTTATTATTAATTGAGAGGAATAGTATAATAGACTTCACCTACATCAACTGATTCTATTTCTCCCTTAAAATTCTTACGTTCTACTCTTTTTACAATAATTACATAACGATCGCCCGCTTGTGCTTGTTGTGCGAAGCCTGAAATATTTGCGGAGCCACCACTAAATGGTTTACCATCAATTTTTCTTGTTCCACGAGCCAAGTTTACCTCAAACTCTGCTACCCTAAATTGAGCATCTTCTGGGTTAGTTGCTTTGAAAGATTCGTCTGCAATAGCAGCAATATTTATCGTTCTTAAACCAGTTGCTGAAGCCCCTCTACGTTCATCAATTCCCACCAATTTAATTGTAGGCTTGGGAACACGACGAACTGGAAATGGGAATGTTTGTAAAGTAATACCATTGTTCACAACATCCATTGTTACTTTTGCTGAATTTGGCACGATGGTAACTTTGCCGCTTCCTCCTGCTATAAACTCAGCACCTGAACCACCAAATGTTGGGCTATACAAACCACCTAAACCTGGGGAATATGTTGCTAAACGGTTAGCACATTTGAAATATAAAGCTGGCATTGAGGCCGTTTCGATTTGTACCGAAGGCTTCAGTACTGTATAAGTTTCTTCTTTTTCAACCGACTTCATTGTTCCATCTGGTGAAGGATAAGAAACTGTTGCTTTGTATGAACGTTTCAACTGACCATTTTTGTCAAAATCGCCACCTGATGCTGTAATTTCGTATAAACCTTTACCATCTTTTACTGGTAAAGCCGAACCATTAATGCTGATTCTTGGCGTGATTGATTTAGAATATGCTCCAATCGCTACTTCAGCTTTATATTTCTGACCAGCAACTACCGATCTTGAATCTGGAATAACCACCGCAAAGATTTCATCAAATTTGATTTCTTTAATACCAACTTGGCTGGCAAGATATTCTAAAACTTCACCTTCAATACGACGAACCTCTGATTGCTTTTGACTTAAAACCGCCAATGCTGCTGGCACTGGAGTTTGAGCAAAATATAATTCAGTAAAGTCTTTACTTTTAGTAATTGCATCAGTTTTGGCCAAAGCAGGGTCTTGAGCAGCATCAACTGCTAACTCAGGAAATTTTGTGTTTGGTGCAGCAAATTTTTGTAATTGAATAGCGAAATCATTCAATTTATTTTTCAATTCGTATCCTTTACCATTTTTTGAATTACCGACCATCAAAATCGCTACTTTTTCTTCTTCCGAAGGATTTTTTACACCACCAGTTTCAGCATCCATTCCACCGCCAGCATCGACGATTTCTTGCTTCAACCCACCGATATAATTATCCATTTCGGTTGTAATCTTTCTTACCTCAACAGCTTTTTGAAGAATCTCAGCATATTGAGCACCACCTGGTTTCTCCCTGATTTCTTTTTCAATTGCTTTTAATGATTTTTCGTTATTGCCATTAGCAGAACCGTTTGCTCTTTCCAAACTATTATTCAAAAGCTGAAATTTTTGTAGAAGTGCATTGCTTACCTGGAGTGCTAACATTGCCGTCAGAACGAGATACATCATGTTGATCATCTTCTGACGTGGCGACTCTTTTCCACCTGCCATATATTCTATATATTATACAGTTAGTAAATATTTTTTTAAATTAAGAATGTAGAATGTAAAATTAAGAATGAATGTAGAATATAACTCAGCATTCTTAACTCAGCACTCTTTTTTAGTTTCCTTTCATTGCAGACAACATACTTCCGTAAACGTTATTCAACGATGTAAGGTTATTTGTCAATTTAGACATTTCAGATTTGAATTGTTGAGCTTCTTTCGAGGCATCTGACATATCCTGCATAGCAGTTGTCAAGTTACCATAGAAAGCGTTCATTGCTTTCAAATGTTTATTAGTATCTTGTAATTCGAGTTCATAAACGGCATTCAATGCACCCATATTTTGAGTAATCTTGCTGAATTGTGAACGATATTCTTGAGCATCTTTGGTTGCATCGGCCATGCTGTTCATCGCATTCATTGCTGAGCCATATGCTGTATTCATGGCTGTTACCTGACCAGAAGCTGTTTTTACATTTTTAGCATAATCGCTTGTTGCTACCGTCGCATCTGTCAAATCTGACATTTTTGCAACTTGTCCTGTTAAGCTTTGGATTCCAGTCTTCAAACCATCAAAAATATCTGGCGAAATCTTAGCGTTTGCAAGCATATCATCCATTTTTGCTGTTAAACCTGCTCCTTGAGTTGGAGAAATACTTCTTTTTGGAAGTTCACCTTGAAAATCATCAGCTAATTCTGGATATACTTTTTCCCACTGATATTCACTATCTGGGCGAAGAAATGACTGGAAAGCATAGATTAAGAAGATAGCAGCTTCAGTACCTAATCCAATAGGTAACATAAAATTTGCCCAATCGTAGTGCATGATTTTACCTAACGCACCCAAAATTACAACTGATGCTCCAGCTCCGTAGAAAAACGGAATAATTTTGTCCCAAAATAAACTTGTACTATTACTATTTGCTGCCATGTGTTTAAAAAAGTTAAGAATTAATCTTTAATTTAAAAGGGAATTTATTTTTTGAATCTAATTTCAAATAAACATAATAAATGCGAAGTATAAATCGAAATATTCGTGTTGAATAAATCAGAATATACTTCGCAATCATTTTTGATTTTATTCTCTTCCTGGAACACTACCCAAACGGTCCATCACACAACGGAAACCGATGTAGGAACGGCGTTCGTTACGGAATTCATAAGTTCGAGTACCTGTTTCGAGGAAATATGCAACATCTTTCCAAGAACCACCTTTAATAATTTTACGAGGCTCGTTTTCGTCATTATACACGGGGTTCAAATCCCATGTAACTGGCATATACGATTCAGCATAAGCATCTTGACACCATTCTGCAACATTTCCTGCCATATTATACAAACCATAATCATTCGGGTTGAAAGCATTATTTGGGGCTGTATACACATATCCATCTGCACGATAATTTCCTCTCAAGGGTTTGAAGTTTGCTAAGAAACATCCTTTGCCATTTGCTACGTAAGGATTTCCCCAAGGATATTTTGCTCCTTCTTTACCACCACGTGCTGCCCACTCCCATTCTGCTTCAGAAGGCAAACGATAGCGAGGTGATTTAAATAAATTTTTCTGAGATCTATTGTCATTCAATAATTTTGTTCGCCATTTGCTAAAATAAACAGAGGCATCCCAGCTAATACCTACTACTGGATACGTATCAAAAGCGGGTGACGAATAATAATTCTCGGTCATTACGTCGCCATTGAAATAAGTAAAATCTTTACTCCAAACCGAAGTATCAGGATAAAGTGTTGACATAATAAACTCTTCACCTAAAAAAGAAACCGAGTCAGTCATCATTGAATTCATAAACTGACGGTACTCATGGTTAGTAACTTCTGTATCATCCATATAAAACGGAACAATTGTTACTCGCTTGTTCATTGAGATACGAGCCGACATTACGTCTTCATCGGCTTGTCCCATCATTAAAGATCCCGAAGGAATTAGCACCATTCCGAAAGGAGCAGTTTGCTTGAATCCTTTACGAGAGGTTGCCATGATTTCACCATCACGGATACCATTCATGCCATTATCATTGCCTCCACTTTTACTGCTCTTCTTTCCTCCAATCCCCAGTTTACTTAAGGGACTTTTGGAACCGCAACTCTGCATCATTACGATTGGAGCAATCACTAACAGACTTTTCAAAAAGGTACTTAAAATTCTCTTGCTCATAGCTGAAAACAAGTTGGTTATCTATTTTTTTGTATTGATACTTTCGATAATATAGAAACGTGACTTCTGAAATTAATATTGCATTAGCCCGCAAAGTTATAAAAAAAAATAAGCTTTTCCGATAACTATAAACTGATTAAGCAATTATTAAGCCAAAATATCAATTTGAAGGTTTAGAACAAACAAATTAACAATTTTCAACCTATTATTGTTAAAACCACAAGGTTTTGTTGGGCTATAGAGATGGGTGGAGAAAATATTAATTTTAATGACAAATGAATCAAATAACACCGAAATTTAGGCTTTTGGGTGTTTTTTGAAATAAAAACGAGTAGTTATTTCAGTTTTTTTGACATTTTTTTTAAAATTAATATCTATACCTTGGTGTACGAACGATTGATTTCTTTCCAGCTCTAAGAGCTGCTAGCGAATAGCTCAAAAGCACTTCGTGTGACATCGGACTTTTAGCATTTTTTCCTCCAATAATCACATCAATGGCATAACCAACTCTCATACTTCCACCTAGTAAATTCGCACCTACAAGCCCCGACATGGCATCTCCAGTGCGATAACTAGTACCTATCCAATAACGATTATCATAAGTAGCTATCGCCCCTACTTCTGCAGAAATTGTGCTTAAATCTGATTTTATTATCAACATAGGGCTTACGTCGATTGTGTATGAAACACCAATTAACACACTTCCCGTCAGATAGGCACTACGTTTGAGAGTATTTGTTGCTTTATCAGTTCCGAGTCCAAATGTTGGTTGATTGATATGATTCATGGATAATCCAATCGTATAAGAGGGATTGTTTAAATAAAGACCCGCTCCTAAATCAATAGCGGTTTGGCTAAAGCGACCGGTAGCTAAAAGTGGGTCATTTTCATCTTTTGCACGTAAACGGCTGTAATCTATCCCTCGTGAAAAATAACCGCCACTTACACCAATCCCTAATTGGCTATTACCAACAGGCATTTGATAAGCATACGATAATTTAAAATCTCTCTGTGTGCTTGCACCAATTTTATCATTAACGAATGTAATTCCGACACCACCTTTAAGCATTTTAAGCGGAATATTGGCCGAAATTACTTGCGTAACCGGAGCTCCACCATCATCGAAAGTACTTTGATAACCTTGATATTGGGTACGGTAAATTGCTTGAAAACGAGTAACATTTTCAGAACCAGCCGTAGCGGGATTCAGAAATAACTGATTGTATATGAAGTGGGTAAACTGTGCATCTTGTTGAGCATGAGCTGTAAAGGATGCTATCAAAAAAACTATATAATAAATCTTTCTCATAGTGGGCGAAAATAGTCGAATAGTCAATAAACGAGAATTGATAAGATTTAGGCTGCAAAAGCAACGTTTTTTTTATAATATTTCTCTTTCCAAAGGCAATTTAATTAATTATTTGTATCCTTACACCATAACGAAAAAAAATAGGCTAAACTTATGGTTTAGCCTATTAACTTATTTTTATTAAATATTGTTTGCCTTTTTTATATAGAGTTCTAAAGCTCCAGTCATTGAAGGTGCGTTGGGTAGCGGAGCTTCAATATCAAGAATAAAGCCTGCATCTCGAATAGCTTTGGCAGTTGTTGGGCCAAAAGCTGCCAAACGCGTATTATTTTGTTTCCAGTCTGGGAAATTAGAAATCAATGATGTAATTCCAGATGGGCTATAAAAACAAATAATATCGTAGAAAACCTCTGTCAAATCTGACAAATCAGATGGAACTGTTTCGTACATGATTGCCTCTGTGAGGTGTAAATCATTACGGTTCATCAAATTTGGAATCTCATTACTACGAATGTTTGAGCAAGGGAACAAGAATTTCTCACTTTTATGCTTCAAAATCAACGCTTCCAAGTCAGCAGCAATTTTCTGACCTACAAAAATCTTACGTTTTCTAATAACGATGTATTTCTGTAAATAATTAGCCGTTTGCTCAGAAATACAGAAGTATTTCATATCTATTGGAATTTCGATACGCATTTCTTTTGCAATACGAAAGAAATTATCTACTGCATTACGACTTGTAAGAATAATAGCTGAATGAGCCAAAATATCTATTTTTTGACGACGAAAATCACGGTGGTCTAAGCCTTTTACTTCAATAAAAGAACGGAAGTCCACTTTTAAATCAAATTTTTTGGCCATTTCAAAATACGGAGACTTCTCGTCGGCAGGTCTCGCTTGAGTTACCAAAATACTCTCCACTTTGCGGAGGCGGTCTAAAATTATTTTTTCTGCTACTTCACTCATCCAAATTGCGGGTTTTCAAGTACAAAATTTTATTTGGTTTTTTTAAATGATGAAAACTAAAAGAAATCATTATATGGCAAACCTTATGCCGAGAATAACGGGCAATATTTCTACTATACAAAGGTACGAAATTAAATAGAGACTTTGTTTAGGAATACTACGAATAATAGTGAAATATAGAATGAATATTCTAATAAAATAAAATGCGACTATTGGTGTAAATAGATATACTTGCCAGTTGAAATCGTTCGGTAAGTATTGCATAAAGAGTATCGATAAGACTAAAACTAAAGCCGAGTAAAAAAGGATTGATGCTTGAACAATCTTGAAATAATGCAAATCGACTATTTTTTCGAGGTTGAATAATTGCCCAACTAACCCAATGAAAAAGTATTTCATAACCATTATAACAAACACTGCTAAACTGATTCGGAAATAGTTTGAAAGCAAAACTCCAAGTGTATCACCTTCTTGTAAGATTGTTCTTCCTCCAAAAACATGAATACCTTTGCTTTGCAAAAGCATATAAAACAAACTGATTATTAAGCTCAGTAGAATCAGAAACATGACATTCATTCTATTCAGTGGCTTGTTTATCAGAGACGATTGCTCCCGGACAAAGGTGTTGAATAAATCTTTTAGGTTGAAATATCGTTGAAAAGCTCTAATATATGAGTTAGATAAATATGAAAAGAAAACCAATATAAACATCGACACCAGTACGATGTAATTTCTGTAAGGTGTAGGTGTTCGAGGTTTAGCTGTGATACCTGACTCTGCCAATACTATTGGTTTCTGATTAAGTGAGCGTTTGTATCCCAGCATCAATTTTTTATCGCCGATATCATTTGAGCCGTAGAGAGTAATGTAGATTATGGGTTGTTCATAAGCACGATAAAGACTATCGACACTCAAGACCATCCATTTGCCAACTGGGATTTTCTGACGAAGGGAACCATTGATAAACAAGAAGTTATCAGCCTTTTGGGCATAAACCAAAATATTATAACCTCGATTACTCTGTATATCACAGAAAACAGTGTGCGAAGGATACCCCAAGTGCTTTTCTGAAATGTATGGAATATAGGATTTCATTCGGTCGTCATACACTTGCCAATCATCGTGGTAATCATGCACTAAGAAGTATTGTTCGTTTGGGCCAACGGTTGTGGCAAACGACTTTGACGATATGATTAGTAAAAATATGAAAAGAATCTTCTTCAAAGTTCTGCTTTAATTTTTTTTGCAAAATTAAGCAAAAAAGGTCAGACTTATAGAGTCTGACCTTTTGTTTTTATAATTAGACCAAAAAGATTTGTAAACTTAATGGGCAAGATTGCTGAAATTATGGATAAATATTTACAAATTCTTAACGAATCGTCAATTTTGAATTAAGCTTTACCAAGAGCTTTCAACATTGTTGCACCGATGTCGGCAGGAGATGCTACTACAAAGATTCCACATTCTTCCATAATTTTCATTTTAGCTGCGGCTGTATCATCAGCACCACCGATGATTGCACCTGCGTGACCCATACGGCGTCCTTTCGGAGCTGTTTGGCCTGCAATAAAACCAACTACTGGTTTTGTTCCATTTTCTTTAATCCAACGGGCGGCTTCTGCTTCCATTCCACCACCTATTTCACCAATCATAACGATACCTTCAGTCTCTGGGTCGTTCATTAATAATTCAACTGCTTCTTTTGTAGTTGTTCCGATGATTGGGTCACCACCGATACCGATAGCGGTTGTTTGGCCAAGACCTACTTTTGACAATTGGTCAACGGCTTCGTAAGTCAAGGTACCTGACTTAGAAACTACACCAATTGTACCTTTTTTAAAGATAAACCCTGGCATGATACCAACTTTACATTCTTCGGCTGTGATAATACCTGGACAATTTGGCCCAATTAGGGTAACATTTTTACCTTGAATGTAAGATTTGGCAGTTACCATATCTTTAGTTGGGATACCTTCAGTAATACAAACAATTACTTTTATACCTGCATCGGCTGCTTCCATGATTGCATCGGCTGCAAACGCCGGTGGCACGAAAATAATTGAGACATCAGCTCCTGTGCTAACTACTGCTTGCTCAACAGTATTGAAAACAGGGCGGTCAAGGTGCAATTGTCCACCTTTTCCTGGCGTTACACCACCAACGACATTTGTGCCGTATTCAATCATTTGACCTGCATGGAAAGTTCCTTCCGAGCCAGTAAAACCTTGTACGATTACTTTGGAGTTTTTATTAACAAGAACGCTCATTATTTTCGTGTATTTTGAATTTTACGTAAAAGTAGTTTGAAATGAGAAAAGTACAAAATGAAATTACAAATTACAAATTCCTTACTGCTATTTCAATACATAAATAACTAATAATCAGATTATTATATTTTAATTAATTTTTGCTAAAATTTTATAGTTCTTTGAAAACTTTAAAGTGAAGGTCAAATAAACCTCATATTTATACCACTTTTGTACAAAATTTTATTAGGCATGAAATTTAAGTTATTATATATTCACATCAGTACAATTTTTTTTAGTACTTCAATTTATTCGGTAGATTTAAAACTGCATCATAGGCAGGTTTTGGCTGTTTATTCCTATCCCAAAGTAGCGGATAATTTGTTCGTTTAGGTACTGGATAATTATTTTTCCAAGACATACCATCGTGAACACCCCACATCGTTACTCTATCTATTTTATCACGTTTTCGGTATAAAATCTCAAATAACTGAGCATAACGATTAGCCAATTGGATTTGGACTTCTGCTGGTAAACCTTTGCTGTATGGGTCGAGAAACTCTTTAAACTCTTCGTTTTGAAATTGTTTTTCACTCATTCCTTGTCCGATTACTTGTCCCTCTTTGGTCAATGGCAGAACATCAACGTCCAACTCTGTAATCATTACTTTTACGCCCAAAGCGGCATAAGCTTCTATTGCCGATTCGATATATTCAGTTTTTGGATAATTGAGTCCCCAATGCCCTTGAATGCCGATACCGTCGATTTTGATGCCCTCTTTTTGGAGCATTTTTACCATTCTCACGATTCCATCTCGTTTGGTTGGTCGCCACGCATTAAAATCGTTGTAATATAATTCAGTGTTTGGGGCATATTCTGCGGCATATTTAAAGGCCAATTTTACTAATTCATCGCCACTACCCACTCCTTTTACCCATGTAGTTTGGCGGTAATTTCCGTCATCATCAATTACTTCATTGACCACATCCCACGCATTTACTTTACCAACATATCTTCCTGCAATAGTTTTTATATGCTCACGCAAACGTTCAATCACTTCATCTTTTGTTTTTGGTTTTCCATCTTCATTCTGAAAAAACCAATCAGGGGTTTGGTTATGCCAAACAAGCGTATGGCCTACAATAAACATATTGTTTTTCTTGCCAAACTCTACAAACGCATCAGCAGATTCGTAATTAAAAACCCCAGGCTTAGGATTAATACGCTCTGCCTTCATTGAGTTCTCAATCGTAATAGTATTAAACTGCTTTACGACAATATTTTGCGAGTCTTTATCTCGCCCCGAAACGACACCATCGTTTACAGCAACTCCCATCATGAAAGCATCTTTGTAGGCTTCCTTGAGGGTTATTTGTGCAAAACAATAGTTTGACGATAATAATAATAAAGAATAACAAAGGGTTTTTGAAATAGAGATCATTTATATAGGGTTGAATTTTAGTATAAAAATAAATAAAAATTCCCCAAACTCTTACGAGAATGGGGAGTTTTTGTTATTACCTACGACTTCGCTCGAGCAGCACCACAACTTCGCTTAAGCAAGTTGTCAGAAATTAAGCTGTTTCTTCCACCAACTCAACTACTTTTTTCTTGCGGAACCATTTGTCACGTACACGCTCATTGATGTAATACAAACATGGCACGATAACCAAGGTAAGAATGGTCGAGAAACTCAAACCAAAAATGATTGTCCACGCTAAGATTCCCCAGAAAACAGCACTATCTCCGCCAAAAAATAAATGTGGATTCAGTTCGGTGAACATCGTCACAAAATCAAGACTCACACCAAAAGCCAAAGGTACAAGTCCTAATATAGCGGCAGATGCAGTCAATAACACAGGCGTTAGACGCACACCACCTGCTTCTATAATCGCTTCTTTGAGGCCATAACCCCTGTTGCGTAATTCGTCGGTAAACTCAATGAGCAAAATACCGTTTTTCACCACGATACCTGCCAAAGCAATAATACCAACACCCGACATTAGAACTGAGAAAGTCATTCCAAAGGCCATGAAGCCTAAGAAAACTCCAATAAATGAAAGTAGAATTGTTACAAAAATGATAATTGGCTTAATAACCGAGTTAAATTGAGTTGCAAGAATCAAGTAAATCAACAAAACGGCTGCACCCAAGGCACCTGCTAAGAAAATTCCTGTTTCAGCTTGTTCCTCTTGCTCGCCACCCATCTTTACGATATAACCGCTCGGAATTTCCATTCTATCAATAACTTTTTCTTGGATTTCACTAACAATTTCGTTGGCATTAAAACCATTCAAAACTTCAGATCCAAGTGTAATGATACGTTGTTGGTTTTTACGGTTAATTTGGCTAAAAGTTGTTGAATAACTCACTTTTGCGACCGAATTTAACGGAACTTGACGTAAAACACCGCCCAAGTTCATGTCACGATAAGTAATATTTAAACTCAATAATTTTTCAATCTGATTACGATCATCGGCTTTTAATCTTAGCTGAATCGGGAATTCATCTTTATCATCTCTAAACTTTGAAATTTCTGCACCAAACAAAGCTGTACGAATCGCCAATGCAATTTGTGAAGTACTGATACCCTCTCGCTGTGCTTTTACTTTATCAACATCAATAATAATTTCTGGTTTATTTGTAATCAAATCTGATTTCAATTCTTCGATACCTTGGATGCCCTCGGTGGTGATACGTTTACGCACCTCTTTCTCGATAGAAATCAATTTATCAAAATCATCACCCGAAATTTCTACCGAAATTGGCTTTCCGGTTGGTGGTCCATTATTTTCTCTTTGAACTGAAATCTCACTTCCTGGAATTCCTTGAATTTCTTTTCGCATTTCTTCCAAAAGTTTGGCCGAAGATGTTTCTCCACGGAATTCTTTTTTGACAAAAGCAATCGTCACTTTCGATTTCTGAGGTGTTGCAGAACGGTCAGGATTGAATGGGTCACCTGCATTTTTACCAACATTCGAGATTACTGAATTGATAGCGGTTTCTGCCTTATTTTTCTTGATTACCTTAAAAACTTTGCTTTCGATAATTCTCGTCACCGAGTCAGTTACACGAGCATCAGTCCCGACTGGCATAACGTTATAAACATAAATATAATCTGGCTCGCCACTTGGGAAGAAAATAACTTTTGGTTTAACTATTCCCAACAAAACGAATGTCATAATCAAGACGCCAAACATGGCTAAAACCGCAATTACTGGACGATAACCTGTAATTACCCAAGAGATAAGGTTGCGATACGCTTGTTTGAAACGTGGTAAGGCTCCATCTTGGAAAGGTATGATAATCTTTGGCGTAAGAATAAAGTGGTTGAAAACATACAACAATGCAAACAAAACTAACAAGTTACCGATACCAACATTGATTAAATAAGCTGGCAATATTATTATTGCCATAATAATCAAGGGGCGTTTGATTGTTTTGAAACTTGTGTCTTCATGATCACCTTCATTATGACGTTTCATAAATGAAATCGCAAAAACTGGGTTGATTACATAAGCAACAATCAAAGAAGCCAAAAGCGTATATATTAAAGTAATTGGCAAATACTTCATAAATTCACCAACGATTCCTGGCCAAAATAACAAAGGGAAGAACGGAGCAATCGTAGTGAGTGTTCCTGACAATACAGGCAAGAAAACTTCTGATGCTGCCAATGCTACCGCTTCTTTGATACTTAAATTCTTGAATCTATTAAACAAACGGTGAGCGTTTTCGATAACCACGATGGCGTCATCCACCACAATTCCAAGTCCGAGCAAGAACGCAAAAAGTACGATTGTATTGAGAGTAAAACCCGAAAACCAAAGCGGAATAAAGGCAATCAAAGCCGAAAGTGGCACCGAAAGACCAACAAAGATGGCATCACGCACACCCATGAAAAACATCAAAACGATTACTACGAAAATAAAACCTAAAACAACCGTATTTACTAAGTCAGCAATTTCGCTTTTCACACGCTCCGAAGTATCAGCTGTTACTTTTACCTCCAATCCTTGTGGAAAACGGTCGCCGCGGTATTTTTCGAGTAATTGTTCGATACGTTCCGAAACTGCAATTACGTTAGCACCTGCACGCTTCACGACATTGAGCGTAACGGCCGATTTTCCATCTAAACGAGCAAAATCTTGTTGCTCTTCGTTACTATCTCGCACATCAGCAACATCACCCAAACGAACTGTCGCACCTGTCGAACTACGAATTTGCAAGTCTTGGATTTGTTGAACACTACTAAATTCTCCTTTCACCCGAATTGTGCGACGCACATTATCAACGTTTAGTTCGCCGCCCGAAATATTCACATTTTCGCCTTGAACCGCACTCTGAATATCATAAAATGTCAGACCAGCTCCTTGCATTTTATACAAATCGAGGTTTATCTGAATCTCACGTTTCAAAGTACCAACAATATCAACTTTCGTAATTTCTGGATAAGATTCAATCTCATCTTGTAATTGTTCGGCGTATCCTTTGAGTTTTTCAAGCGGAAAATTTCCAACCAAATTGATATTCATAATCGGAAACTCCGAGAAGTTAACATCTTGGGCAGTTGGACCACTATCCAATTTTTGTGGTAAATCACGTTTAGCTTTATCGACCGCATCACGTACTTTCTGTAAAGCTGCCTCAACTTTTACGTCAGGGTTAAACTCTACTAAAATCACTGAAACATCTTGTAAAGCATTTGATTTAATACGCTTTACGCCTGAAATCGTTTTTAATTGTTTCTCAATTGGCTTATTGATAACATTTTCGATATCGGAAGGCGTAGTTCCGAAATAAATTGTTTGCACATAAATTTGTGGTACTTTAATATCGGGAAATTGTTCTTTTGGAAGGTTGAAATAAATTCCCAAACCTGCCATAAAAATCATGACCGTAAAAATATAAACCGTCGTTTGATTATTTCCTAACCAGCGTACGAGGTTGTAGATTGACCCACTTCCGTGAGGTAAATCTTGTTCATGTAAATTATCTTTTTCCATAATATAATATGTTTTTGATTCCGATATTTTTCCCCGTACGACGGTCGCTCCTTTTTTCAAGCACGAGTCGCCTGACAAATTTGGCGGGGACGCCCAGTCGAGGGTGGTTTGTTGCCATAGAATTAGTTCGAAAGGTAGTCTAGTTGGAATTAACCACCCCGTCAAAATTCGACTTTGTCGAAATTTTGCCACCCCTCCTTACAAATGGGGGGATTAAAAAAGAAACTAATTCTAAAAATTTATTAAAAATTAACCGTTTGCCCATCAACTAAATCTTGGTAGCCTTGCGTAATAAGCATATCGCCCGCTTGTAAGCCCGATGTAATTTCGATGTCACCATTATAAGTGATACCAGTGGTCACTTTGCGACTGCGTGCTACTTTTTTTGCTCCTTCATTTACGGCTACATAAACAATATCGCCCAACTCTGTATGCTGAATATAATTTTGATTAATGATAATCGCATTACCTTTAGCTTGGTCGTTGATATTCATTACGGCCGTCATATTTGGCTTTAATTGCGGGTCAATTTTAGAAATTGAGGCCTCTACTGAGAATGTTCTTGAAGCAGGATTTACTGTTTGGCCAACGAATGTCAACTTAGCAATAGTCTCTTTGCCTAAATCTGGAAATTTGATAGTTACCACATCGCCTTGTCTGATTGTACTTGCGTAAGTATCAGCCACTTGTGCAACAACTTTTAAGTTATCCGTATTTACGATTCTTACGATGCCGAGGCCTGGGGCAGCCATTTCACCAGCCTTCATACGTACTTCGTCAACAAAACCGCTCAATGGGGCAATAACTTTAGTCATACCTGTTTGAGTTTGGAGGGTAGCCAAACGTTTTTCAAGAGCTTCAACATTAGCTTTGGCTTGAATATATTGAATTTCAGTACCAATTTTTTGATCCCAGAGCGATTTTTGCTTTTCGTAGAAAACCTTCGCTGTACCGAGTTGCACATCAATTTCTTGAATAGATTGCTTCAAAACCGCATTATCAATCGAAGCTATTAGTTGCCCTTGTTTTACGTAGTCACCTTCTTTTACGTAAATATTCGTGATGGCTCCACCCATTTGTGGCGAAACAAAAAGATTATTTTTAGCATCAACACGACCTTGAATTTCAACAAAATGCTTGAAAGTTTGTGCTGCAATCGGCGAAACCGTTACGGCGACGACTTTTTCAACCTCTTTCTTAGGCTCAAGAATATCAAGCTCTGCTTGTAGTTTTTTGATACTTGCCGCAATTACTTTTTCTTCGCCTTGAAGTTTAGTAAGTTCTGCTCTTTTTTCTGAAATTTTGTCTCCACCTCCTTTCGCACAAGAAGCTAAAATGACAACTGCTGATAAAATATATAATGTGTTTTTCATATTAAAAATTAATAAATGAGGCGAAACGCCGCCTGTTTTGAATGTTTGAATGAGTGAATGAATCTACCTTGAGTTTTTTCAAAAAGTACTGAGACCAATTACTGAAAACTGCCCACTGATTTACTCCACCAATAGTTTACCCATTGCTTTGTCTAAATCTACTTTTGCAATCAATAAATCATACAATGCTGCAAAATAGTTGGTTTGTGCTTCTTTTAATGAAGATTCAGCATTTACTACTTCGATATTTGTGCCTGCACCAGCTTGATACTTGATTTTAGATACTCGTACTATTTCCGTTGCCAATTCCATATTTGCTTTTTGAGATTTGAGTGTTTCCAAACCATTTTTCAAACTAATAATGCCTTGACTAGCTTGTAATTCAAATGATTCACGCAATAACAAAGCACTTTGGTCGATTTTCGTCAAATTGATATTTTGCTGTTGAACCTGAATCTTTCGAAGACCGCTATCGTAAATCGGAATCTGGACGCCCAAACTTAAAGCAGACGAACCAAACCAACGTTCAAAAGGATTAAAACGTGGATTACTATGACCGGCTCCTAACGAACCACTAAAAAACACCTTTGGCAAAGAACCTTTCTCAATACGTTCGATATCAAGTGTGGTAAGTTTACGTTGTGTCATCAAAGTTGAATATTCAATACGATTTTCGTAATCAACCCCTAAATACTCGGGCAATTGCAACATATTTATATCAGTTTCAGAAAGTTTATCTTTCAATGAAACCGACTCTTGTTGCTTTATTCCCATCTGAAATTTCAACAAACCATAAGATAACTGAATCAAATTCTGAACTTTGATTGTTTCCGTAACCAAATTATTACGTTGCACCTGTAAGCGGTCAACATCTAATTTTTCTACAAAACCTTTTTCATTCATTATCTTGATTTCCCTAAGAAGCGTGTCTAAACGACTGATATTCAAAGTCAAAATTTTACTTCTTTCTTCAGCAACTAAAACCGAATAATAAGCCTTCATTACGTTTTCGGCAACTGACACTTTAGAGTTTGTTACTGTGCGTTGTGCCAACTCGCGATAAACTGGAGCGGCCTTTAAACCAACCAACCAAGTAGCGTCAAAAATCAATTGATTAACGCCAATGCCAGCTTGCCCGCCCCATGGAACGCCAAACTTAAATTTTACTACTTCGCCATCTGCTGCTTGTGGATTAAAGTTTTTAGCATCAACTAATTGTGTCGGAACAATCACGTTGGCCGTGTATTGAAACTGCCCACTGATTTGCGGCATACCAGCAGCTTTGACCTGTTTAATAGTGTTTTCGGCTGAATAAATCTCTAATTCGGCATTTTTTACAGTAATGTGATTTTTTAAGGCATATTGAACTGCCTCTTTTATTGTAAACGATTGCTGACTATACGCACTTGTACTAACAATCAGAAACAATAAGCCTAATGCCCTTCGGCGGAATGTCGCCGCCCTGCGGAATGTCGCCGCCCTGCGGAATGTTGCCCATAGGTATTTTATTTCCATATTTTTGTATTTGATTTTAATTAAGATTTTGATTTGTAGATTTTTTGGTTTAAAAATTGAAGTTTAGCTATTGTCTGCATTTATATATTGTTCGTAAATTTTTAAACCTTTATCGGTCAGCACGCCTCTTAAAAAATGGTCGATAAAAGTTTTATGAATGTCAAACTGATTAAATGTATTATTCGGAAAAACACTTTGATCGAAAGCAAAATCAATTTCTTCCATACGAAGCTTTGATAGAATCTCAATATTAATTTCTGGTCTGTAAAGTCCTTGCTTTACACCTTCTTGTAAATTACGTCGAGTTATATCCAAAAAAATAGTTTGTTTATGTTGCTGAAAAACCGCCCATGTTTTAGGATGATACTTTTTTAAGTCGTAAATTATAACAGGATTAAATGTAGCAGCATCCTTTTTCAAAACTTCAATTTCTTTCACTACCTCATGAACAGGATTTTCTGATTCTTTATAAATTTGCTCGCAAACTCCCTGTTCGTGATTCATTCTATTGGTAGCAACTTCATGCACGATTGCATCTTTATCTTCAAAATGCATGTAGATTGTTTTTTTTGAAATCCCAAGTTTAGAAGCAATCTCATCCATAGTCACACTACGAATCCCAAACTTTAAGAAAAGTTCTTCAGCAGCTTTTAATATACGTTCTCTCACCTCCATTCTTTGTCCTTAAAATGACCTATATTTCCATCGAATTAATTTCTTTTACTTTTTAAGAAACTATGGAAACTTTCAAAAGGTTCAAAGTTTTTATAATTTTTTTTAGAACTCCACTTTAATTACACAAAGTTTAAAAATCAAACTTTTTTTTAGAAAACAAAGATGATGAAGCAATAAAATACTGGCATAAACCCTAAAAATATGAGGATGAACATGTTTTTAAATATAAAATAAGCATCTTATCAATTGAATCAAGACAATAATAAATTGCACTTTTCTAATTTACAATTTCAATAACAAAATGTTATGATTGATTTTTGAGGAAATTTTGTGGATAAATTGTACTTTTGTCAACCTTTGTATTAGTTCTGCTTTACTATATATTTTTAATACTCAAAAAGTCTTTTACAAAATTCAGAATATGGTTTTGGTTCTATCCAAAATTTCGAAATGAATATCAAATAGTTAGCAAAAAACACTTACAAAAATCTAAATTTTTTAAGCCTAAATGAGTTTCTACAAAAAAAATGTATTTCCATACCTCACTCGCTACGATGCTGAAAAAGTTCATTATGTAGTAATGAATGCACTCAAGATTATCTGTGCGATTCCACTCATGTCAAGTATTTTGAGATTGATTTTTGAAAAAAAAGATACTCGCCTAGAAAGAAATATTTTCGGTTTACACTTCAAAAACCCAGTAGGTCTGGCGGCTGGTTTTGATAAAAATGGTGTTTGGACTGATCAACTTTCAAATCTTGGTTTTGGTTTTATCGAAATCGGAACAGTGACCCCAAAACCACAAGCAGGCAACGATAAACCTCGTCTTTTTAGACTAAAATCAGATGAAGCACTCATTAATCGCATGGGTTTCAATAACAATGGCTCAATCGAAGCGGCTAATAATCTACGTAAACGCAAATCAAAAGTGATTATCGGTGGAAATATCGGTAAAAATAAAATAACTGACAATGACGATGCTGTCATTGATTATCTCAAAGCCTTCAATGACCTTTATCCTTACGTTGATTATTTTGTGGTAAATGTGAGTTCACCCAACACACCTGGACTAAGAGATTTACAAGAAAAAGAGCCGCTGAAATATATTTTGAAGATTTTGGAAAGAGATAACGGTCGCAAATCAAAACCAAAACCGATTCTCTTAAAAATTGCCCCTGATTTGACAAACGAACAACTCGATGATGTCATTGAAATCGTAAAAGAAACTCGCACAGCCGGAGTAATTGCTACCAACACAACCATCAGTCGTGAAGGATTAGTGTCTAATAATGAGATAGTTAGTGAAATAGGATCGGGTGGTTTAAGCGGAAAACCCCTTACCAACCGCTCAACCGAAGTTATAAGATATTTATCCGAAAAATCAAACAAAGCATTCCCTATCATTGGCGTGGGCGGAATCTACAACGCAAAAGATGCTATTGATAAACTAAATGCTGGTGCATCTCTTGTGCAAGTCTATTCAGGCTTTATCTACGAAGGGCCAAGTATAGTTAAAGAAATTTGTAAAGGAATTTTGAAAGAAACCCCAAAGAAATAATTAACTGATAATCAACGGGGTAATCCTCAAAAAGTGTTATTCTGAAAATAGAATAGCACTTTTTTTTATTCCTTTGAAACCATTCATTAAATTTGTTTGTATTGTATGTATATACATACAATGTAAATACATAATTAATAATTTCATAAAAAATTAAATATTAAAAACAATGGCAAATTGGATTATTGACCCAACGCACTCAGAAGTAAATTTCAAAGTAAAACACTTAATGATTTCGACAGTAACTGGTAATTTCGAAACCTATGAAGGAAGTGTAGAAACAGCAAACGACGAAGATTTTGCAGGGGCAAAAGTGAGTTTTTCGGCTGACATCGACAGTATTTCGACTGGACAAGAGCAAAGAGACGGACACTTGAAATCTGGTGACTTCTTTGATGCAGAAAACTTTCCGAAATTGACTTTTGTTTCCACTTCAATGGAAAAAGGTGATGAAGAAAATTATACAGTAATTGGCGATTTAACAATCAAAGGCACAACAAAACAAGTAATATTGAAAGCCGAATTTGGTGGAATTATGGGCGATTTCTACGGAAATACAAAAGCGGGTTTTGATATTTCGGGTAAAATCAATCGTCAAGATTTTGGTCTTGCTTGGGGTGCAGTTACCGAAGCTGGTGGCGTTGTAGTAAGTGATGAAGTAAGATTAGCTTTCAACATTCAAGTATCGAAACAAGTATAATTTTTTAAGGTGAGAATCGCAAAAAGCTCTTTGATTAATTTCAAAGAGCTTTTTTATTATTGCTGATTGCCAACTAAAAACTATTGACAATTTTTATAAACTACTCGTTTTACCACCATCAACTGGAATACTTACACCATTGACAGAGGCAGCCGCAGGCGAACATAAGAATGCAATTACGGCAGCCGTTTCTTGCGGGGTAGTAAATCGCCCAATTGGAATATCTTTGATTAAATCTTGCTCAACATCAGCAATTGGTTTGCCTGTCGAACCAGCTTTCATTTCGTTTACTTTCTGTAAACGAGCAGTCGTTGTGTAGCCTGGCAAAACATTATTGGTGGTAATGCCATATTCCCCCAACTCATTGGCCATTGATTTCGCCCAATTTCCCATTGCCCCACGAACGGTATTCGACACTCCCAAACCTATAATCGGTTGTTTCATTCCAATCGAAGTCACATTAATGATTCGTCCAAAACCTGCTTTTATCATGCTTGGAGCAATGGATTGAGTCAAGATTTGAGCCGAAACAACATGTTCGTTGAAAGTTTGCACAAAAAGCTCTGGACTTGCCTGAAGCACTGGCCCTCCTATAGGTCCGCCTGTATTATTTATCAGAATATGTGCTTCGGGATACTTTGATAAATGACGCTCGATACGAGAATTAATCTGATTAGTTTTCGAGAAGTCTATCAAAAGATACCGGTGTTTTTGACCTTTTTTGCGTGGTAATTCGTCTAAGACAGCTTTCAGTTTATCTTCATTTCGAGCGACAAGCGTAATATTTGCCCCCAAAAGAGCCAATTCAATGGCTGTGGCTTTTCCAATTCCTTGTGTGCTGCCGCATACGAAGGCAGTTTTTCCTGTTAAGTCAAGATTCATAGCTTTGTATTATTTGTGTCCAAAGTTACGGTTTTATTAATATATTTTAAAATCATCGGTAAATCATTTGGCACTCTAATTGTAAGTAACGAATATTGCAGTAAAAACTCTTTCCGAATGTATTTATCTATTATTTCGCCCGTTTACAGAGCCGAAGAAATCGTTCAACAATTAGTAACAGAAATCCATCAAGCAGTTAAGCTAATAACTGATTCATATGAAATTATATTGGTAGAAGATGGCAGTCCAGATAAATCTTGGGAAGCTATTTTGAGTGTATGTGAGCGAGATAAAACAGTTAAAGGCGTAAAACTTAGTAGAAATTTTGGTCAACACGCTGCAATTACAGCAGGTTTGGCCACTTCAAAAGGGGAATGGGTCGTGGTTATGGACTGTGACCTTCAAGACCGACCCGATGAGATTCCTCATTTACTGGCTAAAGCAAAAGAAGGCTTTGAACTTGTTTTTGCTCAACGTCAAGTTCGCCAAGACGGATTTTTCAAGAAACTTTCTTCAAAATTATTCTATAAGGTTTTCAGTTATCTGACAGATACCGTGCAAGATAGTAGTGTAGCTAATTTCGGTATTTACCACCGAAAAGTGGTTGATGCAGTTGTAAGTCTGGGCGACCGCGTTCGGTTCTTTCCAACTATGACTCAGTGGGTTGGTTTCCGAAAAGCGTATTTACCCGTCAAACATGATGAACGAGCATCGGGAAAATCTTCTTACACATGGTCAAAACTTATCGAACTTGCTTTCAATAATATCATTTCATTTTCTGATAAACCTTTACGGCTCACCGTACGCTTGGGTCTAATTATGTCGGTAATTGCGATTTTTTTAGGAGTAGCTTACCTATATTTATATTTTACCAACCAAATCAAGCAATTAGGCTTTGCCAGTATCATTATTTCTATTACTTTTTTTTCAGGCTTAATTATATTTATTTTGGGCATTATCGGTATTTATTTAGGCAAAACTTTCGAGCAAGTAAAAGGCCGTCCTGCTCATATTATCGACCAAAAACTCAATTTCTAATGATAGAACTTACGTGGGATAGTGATTTTTTCAATAAGAAAATCGGAAGAATTGAGTTTAAAAACGATTACCTCAATTTAGTCGAAAATCTCAAAAATGCGTTTAAACAAGAATACGATTTAGTTTATGTATTTGGACATAAAAACACTGATATTCCGAACCGGATTCTTTCAAAATTTAACGGAAAATTAGTTGATAAAAAAATTATATATACTGCTCAAATCGAAGATTTGCAAACTAAAAACACGGTCGAAATTAATGAATTTCAAGAAAAAAACGGCAATTTATTATACGAATTAGCTTATTTGAGTGGAAAATACTCGCGTTTTAGATTGGATGAAAACTTAGAAATAGAAAACTTCAAACGTTTATACCGAGAATGGATTGATAAATCGGTGAGTCGTCAAATTGCTAAAAAGGTGTTTGTCTATGAAGAAAATAAGCAAATAAAGGGAATGATAACTTTGGGAATAAAGGAAAAAGTCGCAAATATCGGGCTCATAGCGGTAGATGAAACTTTGCAGGGAAAAGGTATCGGAATGTCGCTGATTGATGCTTGTATGCGGTATTGTAAAGCCAAAAATATAAATACTCTTGATGTACCAACTCAGCTTGATAATGCTCAAGCTTGCAAATTTTACGAAAAATGTGGCTTCACAGAAAAGTCAGTTCAAAATATCTATCACTTTTGGGCATAAAAAAAGCCTTTCTCTTCAGAAAGGCCCTCTTCAATATTCTTTGAATGACTATTGCATTTTTTCAACTTGCATATATCCCAATTCTACTGGTGTACTACGACCGAAGATTTTTACGCTTACGCTCAACTTCTTCTTATCTTCATTCACCTCTTCAACTGCACCATCGAAACCACTGAATGGACCATCTATTACTTTCACGTTTTCGCCTTTTGTGAATGTTAATGATGGAGAAATATTATCACCTATAACTATTTCTTCTTTCACACCCAAAATACGATTAATTTCCGACTGACGCAGAGGCTCAGGTGTCATAGAAGTACCATTATTACGACCTAAGAAACCAATTACACCTGGCATACTTTTGATTAAGTGAAGTACTTCACCATTATTCAAGTCGGCATTAACAATAATATAACCTGGAAAGAAATTTTTCTCACGAGTACGCTTCTTGCCATTGCGAACGTCGGTAATTGTTTCGGTTGGAATCAAAATCGACGGTATTAACTCATCCAACTTGCGTCGGGCTGCTTCGTTTTCGATGTAGGTTTTGATTTTCTTCTCCTGTCCCGAAACTGCCCGCACAACGTACCAATTGATTTCGCTCATTGTATAGGAAATTTAGGAATAACTTAGATTGACTGGTAGAACAAACGCAAACCATTTTCGATTAAAAAATCGATAACACCTACTACTAAAGCAAAAATTAGTGATGCCACCAATACAAGTGTTGCACTTGATTGTAGTTCACTCCATTTGGGCCATGTTACCTCTTTGGTTACTTCTTCCCAAGAGTTCTTAAAAAATTCTTGCATAATTTCTTTATTAATAAAATTGCACGGGCACTAAGATTCGAACTCAGATCAAAGGTTTTGGAGACCCGTATGCTACCATTGCACCATGCCCGTGTATATTTCCCTTTTTGTTTGGGACTGCAAAGATAAGTGTATTTTTTTTCTTTGCAAATTAGAAACGCCAAAATTATGCCAAAAAAAAGATTTACGAATTACGAATTACAAATTATGAATATTTTTTTCAAGTAAAATACTTTCACAAGACACTCATAATCAACAATTTAGACTAATTTCTTTTTTCGTAATTCATAAATCGTAATTCGTAATTTTCTTAACCAATTTTCACAATATGGTTTTTCTTGCCTTTTCCTACTAATAAATATTTACCTTGCAATAATTGTAACTCTGAAACTGACAATTTTTCGTCGGTGATTTTCACTTTATTGATACTTACGGCATTGCCTTGCATCGCACGACGTGCTTCGCCTTTCGATGGATAAACTTCATTGTTGGTCGAAACTGAAATTAAATCCAAAACACTTGCACAATCGCCCCATGCTTCTTGTGAGATTTCGGTTTGTGGTACGCCATCAAATATGATTGTAAAAGTGGCTTCATCTAAACTTTGGAGCGTTTCGAGCGTACCTTTCCCGAATAATACTTCTGATGCTTTCACTGCCAAATCATATTGTTCTTCGCCGTGTACACGAGCAGTTACATCTTTTGACAATGCTTTTTGAGCAATTCGCAAATGTGGAGCTTCAGCGTGTTGATTTTCGATTGTTTCGATTTCTTCTTTAGAGAATAAAGTAAATACTCTCAATAATTTCGGCACGTCTCTATCGTCTTGGCCTAGCCAAAATTGATAAAATTGGTAAGGTGAAGTCAAATTGGCATCCAACCAAATAGTTTCGCCACCTGCTGTTTTACCCATTTTCTGACCATCAGCTTTTGTCATTAATGGGGTAGTAAGAGCAAATGCTTTATGCGATACATTTTCATCTTCAACATCACTAACGATTGCGGCAGTGTCTACTATGGCTTCCTTTCTACGAATCAGCTCTGTACCGGTTGTAATATTTCCCCACTGATCAGAACCACCCATTTGTAGGCGAACATTTTTATTTTTATATAACCAGTAGAAATCGTATCCTTGTAGTAACTGGTAAGAAAATTCGGTAAATGAAATACCTGTCGTCAAACGATTTTTTACCGAATCTTTCGACATCATATAATTAACGGTCAAGTATTTACCTACCTCACGCAAAAACTCTAAGAAGCCGATTTCCTTGAACCAATCGTAGTTATTGACCATTTCGGCCGAATTTGCCCCACAATCAAAGTCCAAAAACTTTACTAATTGATTTCTGATGCCGTCTTGGTTTGCTTTCAAAGTTTCTTCTGATAAAAACTGACGTTCAGCCGATTTCCCCGAAGGGTCGCCTACCATACCAGTTGCTCCACCAACAAGTGCATAAGGTTTGTGTCCTGCCAATTGAAAGTGTTTGAGCAACATAATGGTTGCTAAATTGCCAATATGTAGTGATTTTGCGGTTGGATCGAAACCGATATAACCAGCCGTCATTTCTTTATTAAGTTGTTCTTCGGTGCCTGGCATGGCATCTTGTAACATTCCTCTCCAACGTAATTCTTCGATGAAATTCATAATTATTATAGTAAACGATCAATAGATGAAGGCCTATGGACACTTTTCAATATTTTTTTTTACAATTATGCCACGCTTTTCGGGCGTGGCATGAGATATTTTCCGCAAAAATAATAATTACTTATTGACGATTGAGAGAATCATCTCACATTATTATTTTTTCTTTAAAACTTTATCTTTTTTCGCCCAGCGATAGTAATCGCTGAAATTGAAACTTGCAGACACTTGTAAGGTACGATTTTGAAAATTGAGTGGAATCACAGATTTATCTTCGAGCTTATAAGTTTTGTTAGTCGTATTTGTCAAACCATGTATATATCTAATATTCAAACTAAACAAATGGGCAGCATCAAGCATGTCTATACGAATACCACCAGCTATACTAAAGTCAGTTTTTGCATAAGGCCCACGTTTTGAGCCTGAATTGAGTGAGTAACCATATTCGGGACCAACTACTAAATGTATGTTTTTGGCAACTTCATAACCCAAAACCACCGAACCTGTAAGATATTGATAGTCATTACGGAGAATTGTATTCTCCGTTTCTGCAAAATTGGTTGTTGCTTTAAAGCTTCCTCCTTTTGCTTGAAAATATGCCTCTGGTTGGATACTTATTTTTTTTAGATTCCAACGATAAAACACTCCTGCATTAATGTTGTTTTTTAATTTAGGAGTAATATTTGTGCGGTTGTTTATAATAGCAGTTTTAGAATCGCTGATTCCAATTTTAAAACCATATTGCGTAGCTGGACGCACTTGAGCAAAACTAAGAATGCTTATCAAAACTAAAATAGTGGTAAGTGCTTTTTTCATTGAAATTTTTTGTCTTGTAAGACAGGTTTTCAACCTGTCGCTTTTGGTTTTAGTGACCTTACGTTCACTATTCATAAGAAATAAATATGTGAACTAAAAGCTCACACCACTTTGATAACGAAATTTGAGTCGCAAAATTACGGAATCAAAAGCGAAGAATCACCATAACTTAGAAAACGAAAATTATTTTCGAGAGCATAATCATAAATTTTCTTCCAATTTTCGCCAACCAATGCCGCCACAAGTAGAATGAGGGTCGAATCTGGTTGATGAAAATTAGTTATAATTCCTTTACATATTTTGAATTCATAGCTCGGAAAAATAAAAATTTCGGTTTCGCCGACGAGCTGTGAAAGGTTATTCTCGTTCATATAATCAATGATTGCTTTCAGTGATTGTTCAGCCGTGAAGCTTTCCGTTTGGTTATATGGCGAAAGTTTTTCAATAAAGAAAGTCTGCTCACCCGATAACAACTTTACACCAAACCAATAAAGACTTTCAAGCGAACGCATTGAGGTTGTTCCAATAGGTATTACGAACAAAACATTTTCTAATAAATTGATAATGAACGATTTATCAAAAACAATTTGTTCGCAGTGCATTTTATGTTCTACTACATTCTGAACTTTTATTGGCTGGAAAGTCCCCGCTCCTACGTGCAAGGTAACGAAATCGTGCTTCACGCCTTTTTGAGCTAAATCCGCAAAAACTTGTTTGGTAAAATGAAGCCCGGCAGTTGGTGCAGCCACTGCTCCGTCATTTTTTGAATAGACAGTTTGATAAGTGTCGTAGTCTTTTTGTTCAGTTTCTCGTTTGAGATAAGGAGGCAATGGAATTTGTCCGAAAAACCTAACTATTTCGGCAAAAGTTAAATCTGAGTTATTCCACGAAAATTTTACGTAATTTTTTTCAGAATCAACTAATTCGGCTGTTAATTCTACGTTTTCTGGGCGTATATGATACGTTCCTACAACTTTTTCCTTGAAACGTTTCTTATTGCCAATCATACAAGCCCACGTGCAAGTATCGGTGGTTTCCATTACTTGCGAAATTACACTTGAAGGCTCGACGGGATTCAATAAAAAAACTTCGATTACGACACCGTTTATTTTCTGAAAAAACAAACGAGCTGGTATAACTTTGGTATTGTTGAAAACTAAGAATGTATTATCAGGAAGATGATTATTTACCTTATTGAAAACATCTTCCGAAATTTGCAAATCTTTATATATCAACAACTTAGATGAATCACGTGGTTCTACTGGAAAGCGTGCGATTCGTTCATCGGGAAGTTCGTAGTTGTATTTTTCTAAGTCAAGTTTAATCATTTTCTTCAATAATATGATAGGTTAAAAACCTGTCCTACAATTAGTCTTCGCTTGGATTTGAAAAAAGCAATCTGAGTGGCAAGAAGAAAATTAGGATAATCAACAAAGCAAAACCTACAATCAAAACCCAATTATAATCGAAGTCGAGTTTTTGTCCATCAGTGCCGTTGATTCGGCGTAATCCGATTAATACAAATGCGATAAATGTATTGGTGGTGGCCACAAAAGCGTTGAACCAACCTTCAATCAAACCACTCAATTTCTGAGGATTTTTAGCCCAAGTGCTTAATGGATTTACTTTCGCAAAATCAATTTTCAACACTTGTGTTTTGAGTAAATTCAAGAGGAAATTGAAGGCAATGACAACTGCGAATGTAAAATAAAAGAAAGTTTGCTTGTCGATAAAGCCATCAGGATTGCCTTTTTCGTCATGGTGAACGGCGGCATTATCGGGCATTGTGAAATAACATAACATAAGAGCCACTACCAAAAGAGGCATTGAGGCTTTACGCCAAAAATTAAAAAATACGTTTGATATTGACATTTTTACTAATGTAAATTGGAAAATGTATAATTGAGAATGTATAATTGAGAATGTATCTTAGTGTTTTTTAACCGCCTGTTTTAGACGATTGTTTTCAAGTGCAAAGTTAGGGCAGAGATTCGAGAGAATTAGTTTTTTATTGAAAAAACTAATTTCGATAAACAGGAGTTATATCTTTATGAAGTAATGTATTTGATAAAAAATAGTTTTAGCACAATGTGAAGCCTACTAAAACTTACCAAAATATAAAATGAAAATATACACAAAAACAGGTGATGCTGGCACGACTTCGTTAGTTGGCGGTACTCGAATCAGCAAAGCAGATTTGAAAATCGAAACTTATGGAACGGTTGATGAACTAAATTCATGGATTGGGTTGGTGCGTGACCAAGCAATTAATGAATCTAGAAAGGATATTTTGAAGGAAATTCAAGACCGCTTATTTACGATTGGCTCTGATTTGGCTTCTGAGCCAGAACAAGTTCGGAGAAAAAAAATTCCAGACCTTTTAGATGATGACATTGAGTTGCTCGAAAAACAAATGGATTTGATGGACACCGAAATTCCACCACTCCGGGCGTTTGTTTTACCTGGTGGACACCAATCAGTTTCTTATACGCACGTTGCACGCACGGTTTGTCGTCGAGCAGAGCGTTTGAGTATTCGACTTTCACACGAAGAAGAAGTTAATCCATTGATTATAAAATACTTAAATCGTCTTTCGGACTATCTTTTTGTGCTTTCACGAAAAATGACTCAGGAATTAAGCAGCGAAGAAGTAGCTTGGAAACCACGTGTTTAATGTGGAGCAAGTTATTCAAAAGTATTAAGTTTTATCCATACCTTTATTCAAGTTCCAAACTTTTATTATTTTTGTTAGGTGTTTTTTTCAATGATTCTCAAATAAAAAGCGGTGGTTCGTTTTTGACATTTCGCTAACACCTTTTACCGAAACATTGATAGAACTCATTTGAATCTCGGAACCACTTTGATTCCTATCAGCTTTAATTGAAAATCGTCTGAATGGTTTTCGGCGTTTTCAAACTTTGATAAAACAAGAAAATGTTTATCGTATTTCTTTTATATAAATGAAATTCCATTGTGAAGAAAAATTATATTCCAATTTACCTTCATAAGCTCTCGCAACCCTCGATAATATTTATTCCTAAGCCCCAAATAATGACGCATCAAATTTGTATTATTTTGAGATTGTGCAGAAATTCTAATCACACAAAATAGTATAGAAATTAACTAAATTCCGTACTTTTCAATCATTTCTTGCTATTTATTTAATGTTTTGGGAGCAATAACTATCATATCAAGAAAAAGCATTAAATTTGTACTTTCAATATTTATGGCTCGTCAATCAAAACTTGTAACGGGTATTAAACATATCTATATTAGTAATACTGCAAAAAAACACTCCAAAATGACCAAGAAAATCAAATCGGCACTTATTTCGGTTTATTACAAAGACGGTTTAGATAAAATCGTACAGTTGCTTCACGAACACGATGTTCAAATTTTTTCAACTGGTGGAACACAAAAATTCGTTGAAGATTTGGGCATTCCTGTTACAGCCGTTGAAGATTTAACAAGCTACCCATCAATTTTTGGTGGACGTGTAAAAACGCTTCATCCAAAGATTTTTGGAGGAATTCTTTACCGCCGTGATAATGAAAGCGACGTACAAACCGCCAACCAATTTGAGATTCCGTCAATCGACTTAGTGATTGTTGATTTATATCCTTTTGTAGAAACCGTTGCCTCGGGTGCAAGCGATGAAGAAATTATTGAGAAAATCGACATCGGCGGTATTTCGCTGATTCGTGGGGCGGCCAAAAACTTTAATGATGTTTTGATCGTTTCGTCTCGTGAACAATATGATGATATTTTTGAAATTTTAAAGGAAAAAGATTGTTCGACTTCGCTTTCTGACCGCCGTAGATATGCGAAAGAAGGTTTTCAAATGAGTTCGAGCTATGATACGGCTATTCATAATTACTTTGCCGATGACATTTATCAATTAACTCAAAGCTTTGATTTATTGCCAAAAAAAGTGCTGCGTTACGGAGAAAACCCGCATCAAGCTGCTACTTTCTACGGTGATTTAGAGGCAATGTTTGAGCAAATTCATGGTAAAGAATTATCATATAACAATCTAATGGACGTAGAATCGTGCGTGCGTTTGATGGATGAATTTACCGAAACTTCATTCGTAATCGTTAAGCATAACAACGCTTGCGGCGTGGCGACTGCCCCAACTGCAAAAGAAGCCTACGTAAACGCCCTGGCTTGCGACCCTGTTTCGGCTTTTGGTGGTGTAATCATAACCAATACTAATGTAGATTTGGCAACTGCCGAAGAATTGCACAAACTTTTCTTTGAAATTTTGATAGCTCCAAGTTTTGATGATGAAGCTTTAGAAAAAAAAAAAAAAAAAAAAGACCGTCGTTTGTTAATCAGAAAGCCAGTTGAAGTTAGCAAAAAGCAATTCAAAACGCTATTGAATGGCGTTTTAGAACAGGATAAAGACAATTCGATTGAAACTGCGAAAGACTTTAAGGTAGCAACCGAAAAAAAACCAAGCGAAAGTGAAATAAAGGCTTTAGAATTTGCCTTGAAAATTTGTAAACACTTGAAATCTAATAATGTGGTGTTGGCAAAAGATGGTCAAATGTTGGCTTGTGGTGTTGGTCAAACCTCCCGTGTAGATGCCTTGAAACAAGCAATAGACAAAGCAAAAACCTTTGGTTTCGACCTCAACGGAGCGGCAATGGCTTCGGAAGCATTCTTCCCATTTGCTGATTGTGTGGAAATTGCTCACCAAGCTGGTATCACTACAGTTGTGCAACCTGGAGGTTCAATTCGTGATAAAGACTCGATTGATTATTGCAATGCCAATGGTCTTTCGATGGTCATGACTGGTGTAAGACACTTCTTGCATTAAAATTACTTACCCGGAGGCACGGATTGCCCCGAGATTCACAGAGCAAATCTCAGTGTAAATCTATGTAATCTGTGCCTCCGTGGTAAATATAAAAACTTCATTCGTCATAAATCAAAAAAGCGAGCCGTTCCTCAGAATAACTCGCTTTTTGTATATAAATCTATCTCAAAAACTATCAAACAGTAACCCAAGCTTGCTTGCGGTGACTTTCGATGATTCTTTCGCAAATTAATAATTCACGTAAGCCATCGGCAAAAGTTGGATACGTTGGATTTTCAGGTTGTTTTCCTGCTACAACTGCCGCATAAACTTCCTTGAATAATTGCTTCGATGTATCTGGGAAACCTTCGTTATGTCCACCTGGGAAACTCACAAGGCTTTGTGCTTCAGGATAAAACAACGAAGGGTCTTTCATTAATTGTTGGTTGGCAGTTTCACGTTTTCCTACCCACATTTCGTTTGGTTTTTCTGAACACCACTCAAAATTCGCTACTGAACCCGAAATCTCTAAGTTCAAACGATTTTTGCGTCCAGCCGAAACTTGACTAACTGTTACGCTTCCTTTCGCACCATTATCAAATCTTAAGAGTACACTTGCGTGGTCTTCGGTATTAATCGGAACCTCTTGATAATCAGATGGTTCAAGCATTTTACCAGAATACGTTTCGATGGCTTTCAGTGGCTTTAAGCGAGTTTTGTGTACAGTATTAAAATCGGCCATTACTTCCGTAATTTTCATTCCTGTTATATATTCAGTTACATCTAAAAGGTGCGAACCAATATCGGCAATTGCTCTCGAATCACCCGATTTGTCTGGTTCTAAACGCCAATTATAATCTGTTTGATAGAAAAGCCAATCTTGTAAATAGCTACCCATGATTGAATAGATTTCACCTAAGTCACCTTTTTCACGCATAGTTCTCATCTGACGAACCAACGGATAATATCTCAAATTGAAGTGAACAGCATTTACTAAACCAGTTTCGGCGGCCAATTTTACCAGTTCTTCTGCGTCTTCAATTTTAGTTGCCAAAGGTTTTTCGCAAACAACGTGTTTTCCTGCCAACAAAACAGCCTTAGACTGCGAATAATGCAAGAAATTTGGCGTACAAATGTGTACACACTCAATTTCTGAATCGAGCAATAAATCTTCAAAGATATACGCACGCTCGATTCCCAAAGCATCTGCTTTTTCTCTTGCTAAATCAATGTTTGCTTCACAAAGTCCTAAAACTTCAATATTTGGCAAACGGCGGAGGGCTTCAATATGAGCTGGCCCAATAAAACCTGTGCCAACTACGGCAACTTTAATTTTTTTCATGGTTTGAGGCTAAGGGGGTGTTTAATTAAAAAAAGAATTTCGTCCCAAAAATAGTAAGAGATTTTTAGTTAAAACTACTTATCGCAAATTTTTCGGTATTACAATAGATTGAGCTGTAAAGAAAAAAACCATCAATCGAAGTTTTGTATTTTCTTAATAGATGCAAAACAGGCGATTTTTGCTTGATTTTCAGCAAATTCGCTGTTTCTTTATCGGCAGCTACGGCTCTAACTTCCTGAGTCATGCTCTGCACATCTATTTGGTATTTGATAAGCAAAGTACGAAAAAGTGAGCCTTCGAGCAATGGCTCTTTGATAAAATTTGGTAAATTTTCGTTTGGTATATAAGTATGTTCGTACATTACAGGCGAATCTTCTACCAAACGTAATCGTTTGAAAAATATAAATTCTTCATGATTTTCATTATCAATTAGCGGTTTAAAAGCAGTATCTTCTAATTTTCTTAATACTGGACCTTCCAAAACCAAAGTTTTTCCATGTCTATCACTCGCCACGACTACTTCGGTCCAGCCTTTCAAGGAAAGTAAGCCTAACGATTTCCTGCTTGCCGAAACTGTGCTTCCCTTTCCGTGTTGACGAGTAATATAGCCTTCACGAACAAGTTCGTTTAATGCTTGTCTAACCGTCATGCGAGTAGCATTAAATTCTATACAAAGTTCGTTTTCGGAAGGCAATAATCCACCTTCCTCATACACTCCCGAAGTGATTTTTTCTTTTAAACTCGCTTGAATTTGTCGATAAAGGGGTGTTTTCATTAAGCTAGGTTCAGCGTATGGCGATATCAAAAAAGTGATTT
This sequence comes from Cytophagaceae bacterium, assembly GCA_027486845.1. Classification (GTDB taxonomy): domain Bacteria; phylum Bacteroidota; class Bacteroidia; order Cytophagales; family Spirosomataceae; genus Emticicia. Next base: position 56,192 of record JAIXOL010000028.1, on the reverse strand, counting down.
AGAAATTCTGAAAGCAAATTAATCTAAAAAAACTCATAAAAGTCGCCAAAAAAGATAGAATATTTTCAGAGTTTTTTTTAAAATTACTTATGAAAAAAGGCATTTAGGAATCCCAAATGCCTTTCCAAGACGAAAATACTTTAACCTATGATGAATAAACCCGATAAATCGGGGTACTCAAACTCTTTATGATTTCAACGAAATCGAATATATTTTTTATACAACTTGTATAGACAACAGAATAATTACTTACAAAAGAAACTAAAAATCAGTATTTAGGCAAATATTTTAAATGTTTTTTTTATAATTAGTATCTATGGACAATAAATAGTCAAAAAAGTATCATTTTTTGCCCTAAAAGCAATAAATTTACCTAAACAAATTTTAATATAAAATGTTCAATACCCTGTAGTTGTAGATTCAATTTGTTTGGCATCTAAACCTAAACGTTTTTTGGCATCTTCTATAATTGTGGCCGTGGCCGTAGCTCCAAGTCGAGTTACACCCAGTTTCATTACGTTCAATAAACCGTCGAGTGTTCGTACGCCACCTGCTGCTTTTATTTGAACTTTTTCTGATGAATATTTTCGCATCAACAGCAAATCATGCTCGGTTGCTCCTTTGTAATTATAGTCGCCGTTAGGTTGTTTTACATAACCGTAACCTGTAGATGTTTTCACAAATTCTACTCCTACAACGCTACAAATCTTGCAGAGTTTTATTTTGAACTTATCTTTTGGCAGAAAGTCGTTTTCGAAAATTACTTTCAAGATGGCACCGTATTTATGGCTTTCTTTCAAAATCGCATTAATTTCTTTCTTGACATATCGCCAATCTTCTGACAAAACTTTACCGACATTGACCACCATATCTATCTCGGCAGCTCCATCTTTGCAAGCCTGACGGGCTTCGGCCACTTTTTGTTGAATAGTGCTGCTTCCATGCGGAAAACCAACTACAGTACAAACCTTTACATCTGAATCTTTTAGCAACTCAGCGGCTTGTCTCACGAAATATGGTTTTATGCAGACCGTTGCCACATCATAATGTTTAGCCAGTTCGCAGCCTGCTATCAAGTCGGCGTCAGTCATTGTTGGATGCAGCAAAGAATGGTCAATCATCTTTGCGATTTGATGGATAGAATAGTTCATATTTTAGAATTTATAATTACTTAACACAAATATAAGCGACACAACTTGTATAGACAAGTTAATATTTAAAAAGTATATTTATTCTTAAAACAAAAGTGTTTTATACTAAAGTAGGACGTCATTTAATAAATAATTACTCAACAAAACACCATTCTTGATGTTTTTTTAATAGTTTTGGAAAGAAATCAGCAAGACTAAACCTAAACTTATTAAAACTTATATGAGTAATTCACTTTTTCGGAGAAAGGATGTAAAACAAGCGATTAAAGAAACAGAAAATCGAGAAGACGGCAATTCGTTGGCTAAAGTGTTGGGAGTCAGAGATTTAACATTACTTGGTATAGCTGCTATTATTGGTGCAGGTATTTTTAGTACAATTGGTTTAGCGAGTTTTAATGGTGGACCAGCTGTTTCGGTTCTTTTTGTTTTTGTGGCAATCGCCTGTGTATTTACGGCTTTGAGTTACGCCCAATTTGCTTCAATGGTTCCTGTTAGCGGTAGTGCTTATACCTATGCTTATGTATCTTTTGGCGAAATGCTTGCATGGATTATTGGTTGGGCTTTGATTCTCGAATATGCCGTATCAAATATGGTAGTTGCTATTTCGTGGTCGAGTTATTTTACTTCGATGCTCGAAGGTTTCGGTGTACACTTTCCGACTTGGCTCGCGATTGATTATACAACTGCTAAAGAAGCTTTTGAAAGCGTTCAAGCCGGCGGTACAGAAATCAATGAAGGCACAAAACGTCTTGCAAAAGGCTACCAAGATGCTCCAAATATTGGTTTTTTGAAAGTTATTTTTAATCTTCCTGCAGGAATGATTACAGTCTTGATTACGTCACTTTGTTATATCGGAATAAAAGAATCTCGCAATGCCAGCAATTTTTTGGTCGGTTTGAAACTCCTTGTCATACTTTTAGTAATTGTAGCCGGAGTTTTCTACGTAAAACCAGCTAATTGGTCGCCTTTTGCACCCAATGGCGTTGAAGGCGTTTTGAGCGGAGTGGCGGCAGTTTTCTTTGCTTTTATTGGTTTTGATTCGATTTCGACAACCGCCGAAGAGGCTAAAAATCCACAACGAGACTTGCCAAGAGCGATGATTTTGTGTTTGATAATTTGCACGGTTTTGTATGTATTGATTTCGTTGGTACTTACTGGAATGGTAAATTATAAAGAATTGAATGTGGCTGACCCACTTGCCTATGTTTTTACGAATGTAGGTTTTGATGCCGTTGCAGGAATTATTTCAGTGAGTGCGGTTGTGGCAATTACAAGTGCCTTGTTGGCTTATCAAATCGGACAGCCACGTATTTGGATGACCATGAGTCGAGATGGTTTGTTAGGGAAAAAATTTGGCGAAATTCATCCAAAATTCAAAACACCAGGCTTTGCAACAATAATCACGGGTATTTTGGTAGCAGTTCCTTCATTATTTTTCAAAATGAGTTTCTTTGTTGACCTCACGAGCGTGGGTACATTTTTTGCCTTTATTTTGGTTTGTGCGGGAGTACTTTATCTTGATACAAAAGGTATGAGCAAAGATGCTAAATTCAAAATTCCTTACATTAACGCAAAATATTTGTGTGGCATTTTGATGATTGTTGCATTGTATTTTACATATTCGCAAGGAAACGTCGTACAGCATATCGAAGAAAAGCCACTACTTTTTGTATTTTGGACGGTTTGGTTTGTTTTATCGGTGATGAGTTTTAAATATAATTTTTCACTACTTCCAATCTTCGGAATTTTAACTAATCTTTATTTAATGACCGAACTCGGCTGGACAAACTGGCGAATGTTTATTATCTGGATGAGCATCGGATTGGTGATTTATTTCTCTTATGGATATAGACACAGTAAATTGGCGAAGAAATAAAGTCATTGGCAGTTCTCAGTAGGCAATCAAAAATAAAAATATTTTTTTAGTGTAAAATTTATTTGTGATGAATGCAATAGCAACACATTCGAGGTATAAACTTGGAGGAAAGAAGGTTGAGAAGAAAATTCCTCAACCTAAATTGCTTACGTATCATGATTATGTAAAACTAACGCCCCCTGAAAGTAGAAATTTTGAATTGCTAAATGGTAGAATTTTCTTTATTGCATCACCTAAACCTTCGCACCAAGATATAAGTAGCTTGTTACATACTTTTCTTGGATTTTATATTGTTGGAAACAAACTTGGAAAGCTTTTTGCGGCTCCAATGGATGTACTTTTCACTCTCCATGATACTTTTCAACCTGGCCTGCTTTTTATTTCAAAAGAAAGACTCAATATTAGCGGTGAAAGCAAAATTGAAGGTTCGCTTGATTTAGTAGTAGAAATACTTTCTCCGTCAAATGACACTAACGATGCGGAACGCCGCCCGATGTCGTATAAAAAGCACATTTATGAAACCACAGGTGTAAAGGAATATTGGCTAATAAATGTAGAGAAACAAACGCTGACGCTTTACAAACAAATAGATAATGAACTCCGTTGTCAGAAAGATATTCAGAAAAACGAAGTTTTAAAATCAGAAATCATTCAAGGATTTGAATTAAAGTTAAGCAATATATTTGAATAAGATTTTCATTAATAAACCCTAACCTTCCTACTATTTTGGCAAATTTTAAAAAAGAAATCAAACTATACGATGCTGTGATGCTCGTATCTGGTTCGATGATTGGCTCTGGAATTTTTATTGTTAGTGCCGATGTGGCTCGACAAGTTGGCTCAACTGGCTGGCTATTAGCATCCTGGCTTTTAGCAGGCATACTAACAATGGTAGGAGCATTATGCTACGGCGAACTCACCGCCATGTTTCCGCAAGCGGGCGGACAATATGTTTTTCTACAAAAAGCCTACGGCAAACTGACGGGTTTTCTTTACGGATGGTCGTTTTTTGCAGTAATTCAGACTGGTACAATTGCTGCAGTTGCGGTAGCTTTTGCTAAATATGCTGGTGTACTTTTCCCAGATTTTATCAGTGATAAACATGAGTTTTTTAGTATTGGCGATACAAGTTTCAAACTCACTTCACAGCGTTTACTCGCTATTTTGAGTATCGTTTTGCTTACTTATGCCAACACTCGTGGCGTAAAAGAAGGCAAAATCATTCAAAACATTTTCAGCACAACCAAACTTGGAGCGATTGCAATGCTCATTATTTTGGGCTTTATTTTGGGTGCAAACGCTGAGGTAATTACTCAAAATTTTTCAAATATTTTTGATGCTTCAAGTACTGCCAAAGTTGACGGACAGTGGATTGTAACAGGCATTACGGGCTTCGGAATTATCTTGGCGATTGGCGTAACGCAAGTTGGAACTTTGTTTTCGAGCGATGCTTGGAATGGTCTTACTTTCGCAGGAGATGAGGTTGTCAATGCAGAAAAAACAATTCCAAGAGGTTTGATTATCGGTACATTCTTGGTAACAACTTTGTATATTTTGATGAATATTGTTTATCTATGCATTTTACCCTTGAAAGGCGACCCAAATGGTGCTGACGTCATGAGCCGAGGTATTCAGTTTGCTTCCGAAGATAGAGTTGCAGCGGCAGCCGCTCAACTCATTGGTGGACAAGGATTTTCGATAATCGTAGCAATTTTGATTATGATTTCGACTTTTGGCTGTAATAACGGACTGATTTTATCTGGTTCGAGGGTTTATTATACTATGGCAAAAGATGGCTTATTCTTCAAAAGTTTTGGTAAATTAAGCGAAGCTGGCGTACCGCAAAATGCTCTTTGGTGGCAGTGTTTTTGGGCATCTTTTCTTTGCTTGACAGGGAAATACGGCGATTTGCTCGATTATCTGATGGGTGTTGTGATTCTATTTTATGCCTTCACAATTTACGGAATTTTTATTTTACGCAAAAAAATGCCCGATGCCGAGCGTCCAATCAAAGCTCCAGGTTATCCGATTATCCCGATGATTTATGTAATTATTGCTTCAATTATTGTTTTGATTTTAGTAAAAGAAAAACCTCAATTTACATACCCTGGACTTGGAATTGTTGCTATCGGAATTCCTGTTTATTATTGGTTTAATAGCAAGAAAGAAGAAATTTAAAAACACCACGGAGGCACGGATTACACAGATTAACACAGAATTTATTCCGTGAAAATTCGTGTAATCTGTGCCTCTGTGGTAAATAAAACAGAGAATAAAAATGCGAAAAATCCTCTTTTTCGATACCGAAACTACCGGATTACCACAGTTCTACAATGCACCAATCACGCAAGTCAATAACTGGCCTCGATTGGTGCAATTAGCTTTTATTGAATTTTATGAAAATGGTACACTTGCTGCCAAGCATAACTACATCATCAAACCCGAAGGTTTTTCGATTCCACGAGAGGCTACGCTCATTCACCGAATAACAAACGAACAAGCACAAACCGAAGGACATAATTTAACACAAGTGCTGGATATTTTTGCCGATGCAATTACAGAATCATCCATTTTAATTGCCCATAATTTTGATTTTGATAGAAATATTGTCGGAGCAGAGTTTGTTAGAAAGGAATTTGATACAAAACCGATTTTGACCAAACGAAGTTTTTGTACGATGAAAAACAAAGATATCGTAAGTTTTTGTCGAATTTCGGGCAAAAATGGCTACAAATGGCCTAAACTAGAAGAATTACACTATAAATTATTTAATCAGAAAATCAGCGACGCTCACGATGCCAGCATAGATATTGCAGCTACGGCCAAATGCTTTTGGGAACTACTGAGGCGTGGGGTAATTAGGGCGTAATTTTGAATTTTATTCATTAAATATTTTTTGTTAAAAAACATATTTCTAATTTTGTAGCCTAAAATCTACAAAAGTCCATGATTTTCTTAGGTGAGTTTGTTTAGTACAAACTATTTTCTTCTTATTTCTTTTACGGGAAATTATTTCTATAATTCTCTTAGTTTCCGATTTACTAAATTTTATTTTTAATCTGAGCCTTTCAGACATATATTTTTTTCATGCGAAAAATTTTACAATTATTCATGCATGCCATTCGTGGCGAAGAACAAAGCTATACAGATATTAGCATTAATCGTGCAATTTTTCTGCTTTCAGTACCTATGATTTTGGAGATGATTGGTGAGTCGCTTTTTGCGGTCGTTGATGCGTTTTTTGTGGCTCGTTATGTAGGTACAGAAGGTGTAGCAACTGTTGGTTTGACCGAATCGGTACTAACTTTAATTTACTCAATAGCCATTGGTTTGAGTGCAGCTGCTACTGCGATTGTGGCTCGTCGAGTGGGCGAAGGTAACAAAATTGGTGGCGGTTTGGCAGTAGCTCAAGTCATTATCATTTCGTTGGTTTTAGGTGTTTCAGTTGGCATACTGGGCTTTGTTTTTGCCGAAGACATTCTGAGATTAATGGGTGGAAACGAACATTTGATTGAAAAAGGTTCAAGTTTTACACGCATTATTTTTGCGAGTAGTCCATCAATTGTTTTGCTTTATACTTTGAGCGGAGCTTTGCGTGGTGCGGGCGATGCCTCAACGGCCATGCGTTCGATTTTACTGGCAAACTTAATCAATATTATCATGGATTTTATTCTGATTCCGGTTATGGGTTTTGGAGTTGAAGGTGCCGCAATTGCTACAACTGTTGGTCGAACTATAGGCGTTTTGTATCAATTATACGCACTTTATGGCGGAAATGGAAATATTCAGATTCTTGCCAAACAATTTGTACCAAATAAAGAAGTAAGCAAAAATATACTAAGTGTAGCGGCAGGCGGAACCGGACAATTCTTGATTCAGTCGGCTAGTTGGATTTTCTTGACTCGTATTCTTTCGACTTTCGGAAGTGAGGTTGTGGCTGGATACACGATTGCGATTCGTATTATTATTTTCACGATTTTACCTTCATGGGGCATGTCGAATGCCGCTGCAACTTTAGTTGGACAAAATCTCGGTGCTGGAAAACCCGAACGTGCTGAAACCTCTGTTTGGCGAACAGCTTTCTACAATATGATATTCTTGCTTTTGGTCGGACTAATATTTGCTTTTTTTGCCAAAAATTTTGTTGAGATTTTCAGTAATGACCCTACTGTAGTTGCCAACGGCGTTTTATGCTTACAAATCGTATGTTTAGGCTATATTTTCTTTGGCTACGGAATGGTTATCGGGCAATCATTGAATGGTGCGGGCGATACACTTTCACCAACAATTATAAATTTTGTTTGTTTTTGGCTAATCGAAATTCCACTCGCTTATTTCTTGGCAAAAACACTTGATTGGGGGCCTTCAGGCGTATTTTGGTCAATAGCTATCAGTGAGTCAATTCTAGCAATTGTGGCGATTTTTGTATTCCGAAGAGGGCGTTGGAAGACAATGACGGTTTAAATTTCAGACTAAACCTATAAGGTTTGCGAAACCTTATAGGTTTTAGCTGTATTTTAACGAACTTTGCAGCATTAACATTTTTTAATATTCAATTGAAAAATTACTTTCGATTACTTTCATACGCCAAGCCACTTGGTAGTTTTATTGTGCCATTTGTCATTACTTCTATCTTGGCAAGTTTATTTGGTGTACTCAATTTTACACTTTTGATGCCTCTTTTAGATGTTTTATTCGATAAAATCGCCTTCGAAGCAGTAGCAAAACCTGCATCAATTTTCGACCTAAAAAACCAGTTTAATTACTATTTCAGTCAGTTTTTGACTCAACACGGAAAATTTGGAGCATTGCAGTTTGTCTGTGGCGTTATAGCTTTTTCGGTTTTGTTGGCCAATATCTTTAAATATGTGAGTATCAGACTTTTAGAAAAATTCAAAGCAAATATGGTGTCAAATCTCCGACAAGCAGTTTTTGATAATTCAATTAATCTTCATCTCGGATTTTTCAGTAACGAACGTAAAGGAAATCTTATTTCTCGCATCATAACCGATGTACAGGAAGTAGAAAACTCTATTGCTAACACCTTTTCGGCTGCTACCAAAGAGGTTTTTCTGTTTATATTTTACATTGCTTCGCTTTTTTATATTTCTTGGAATCTGACATTTTTTGCTCTGTTGGTGATTCCAATTTCAGGGATTTTTATTTCTACGCTCGTGAAACGTATGAGACGTGACGCAGGCGAAGGCCAACAACGCCTAAGTAATCTAATTAGTTTAATGGACGAAGCCTTTGGTGGAATGCGTGTCGTGAAAGGCTTTGTGGCAGAAAAGTTTATTACCGAAAAATTTCGTACCGAAAATCAAGGCTATCGAAATGCTATTTTTGGATTAGCTTCTCGCCGAGAAATGTCTTCACCTTTTTCCGAAATCATGGGCGTTTTTGTCGTAATCGGCATTTTGCTTTACGGAGGCTCATTGATTTTTGATGGGAAATCTGAGTTGACCGCTTCAGAATTCATCAGTTATATAGTTATTTTTTCGCAAGTGATGCGTCCGGCCAAAGATATTTCAAATGCTTTCAGTTCGGCACAAAGAGGCCTAGCTTCGGGCGAAAGAATCTTAGAATTAATTGATAATCAAGCACTTATAAAAGACAAATCAAATGCGATTCAAATCAAAGATTTTGGCAGCAGCATCGAAGCACAAAACGTTGGTTTCTCTTATGAAGGCGATGTTGAGGTTTTGAAAAACATCAATTTTACACTCCAAAAAGGAAAAACTATTGCTTTAGTTGGCTCTTCGGGCGGTGGAAAATCAACGATTGCCGACTTGATTCCGAGATTTTACGACCCTACTTTTGGACAAATCACTCTTGATGGTTTTGACCTAAAAGATGTTTCGCAGCATTCGCTTCGCAAGCTCATGGGAATCGTTACGCAGGAAGCTGTTTTATTCAATGATACCATTTTTAATAATATTGCTTTTGGCGAAAATGTAAGTTTGGAAGAAGTGATGGCAGCAGCTAAAATTGCGAATGCTCACGACTTTATTATGCAACAATCATCTGACTATCAGACAGTTATTGGTGACAGAGGCACAAAGCTTTCGGGCGGCCAACGCCAAAGATTGTCGATTGCAAGGGCTATTTTGCAAAATCCACCAATTTTAATTTTGGATGAAGCGACTTCGGCACTTGATACAGAATCCGAAAAATTAGTGCAAGAAGCCCTTACTAATTTGATGAAAAACCGCACGACGCTCGTCATTGCCCATCGCCTAAGTACAATTCAGAGTGCAGACCAAATTCTAGTTATTCACCAAGGACAAATCATTGAGCGTGGCACACACGACGAACTTTTGAAAATCGAAGATGGTTTCTACAAAAAACTAAGTTCGATGCAAACGTTATAGAGTTATGAGTTTAGAGTTCTGAGTGTAAAATTGATAATTTTTTATAGATAATTGATAACCCGCCGTGACATACTCGTAAAAGCAGCCAACTTCTGTGCGTATCAAGAACGAACGCACGCAGAAGTGCGTGAGCGTTTACAAAAATGGGAGGTTTGGGGCGATGAAGCAGAGGAAATAATTGCGTATCTGATTGAAGATAATTTTTTGAACGAAGAGCGTTTTGCCAAGATTTTTGCAGGAAGCAAATTTCGAGTAAAACAATGGGGAAGGCAGAAAATAAAGTACGAACTTAAAGCCCGGAAACTCTCAGAATATTGCATAAAAGTAGGTATGGCTGAAATCGAAGATGAAGATTACAGAATAACTTTGCAAGAAATTCTCGAAAAGAAAAAGCACGAACTTCGCACCGAAAAACAGCCTTTGATTTTAAAGCAAAAACTAGCTCGATATGCCCTTGGAAAAGGATTTGAGGCTGATTTGGTTTGGGAAATGATTGGGAAAATTGTTCCAAAAAAATAGCCCATCACCGAAGCAATGAGCTAATAGTTATATTTGATTGACTATTTATTGCTTTGTTAAAACAACTTTCGTAGTCGTAACTGTTCCACCTTTTGTTTCTGATGACGCCCAAGTCATTTGACTACCACTAAACGATACATCTTCTGTAGTTTTTGTTCCATCAGTATCCGTAATAATTAATTTCCCTCCTGTTACTTCATACTTAGCAGAGCCACTTGTTCCAATAATATTATCTGCTGTTGACTGGCATGCCGCAGGAACTGAAGCAGATAAGTCTCCATTACTTTTGAATGTAAATGAAACATCTTTGAAACATGGAAAAAAAAGTAATAATGCAGGAAATTGGTCTGCTTCTGATTTTGTTCCTTCTTTTACTAAAATACTTATAACTTTCCATGTTCCTACAATCTGAGCAGTAGGTGTCGATGCGTCTGAATCAGATTTCGAACAATTCATTATTAGCATCGACAAAGACGACAAAACAAGTAATATAAGTAATTTTCTAAAATTAGATGAGATTTTCATAGATTTTGGCTTTTTTAATTTGAAGTGTATAAATTTAGTATTGAACAATTTATTAAAACGAATAATTAAGCATAAAATTAAATATTTCTTTACTCAACGGCAAACTTATTACTGTCTCAATGTTTTTTTCTTCCGCTTCGTTCAAAATTTCTTGATGATTCTATAATTTAGATACACCTTTGGGTAATATTTAAGAAAGATATTTTTCGTACCTCAGAAAGCATAAACATCAAATGAAAAATAGTTACCTACTTACTTTAGTCTTCGTTGGTATATTTGTTTCCTGCAAAAAAACAGAGAACACCAACACTTCGCCTCAATATAAATCTCTCACCGAAGCGGTTTATGCTTCAGGGAATATTTATCCCAAAAATGAATACAAACTCACTGCCAATGTCGATGGTTTTTTAATAAAACAAACAGCTTATGAGGGCGATGCTGTAGGTAAAAACCAATTGCTTTTTCAACTTGAAAGTGCCTCACAAGAAGCTCGAGTGGAAGCTTCGAGCAATATTTTACGCCAATCGGAAGCCAATTTCAGTAATAACTCACCGATTCTTGATGAACTCGAAGCTCAGGTTCGAAATGCTCGTACAAAGTTGGCCAATGACTCAGTAAATTTCAAACGCTATAAAGAACTTTACGACCGCAATGCCACCACTCGAATAGAGTATGAACGAGCAGAATTAGCTTTCCAAACCTCCAAGAATGATGTTTCGGCTCGCAGAAAAGCGTGGCTACGTACAAAAAATCAATTGTACGTAGATTTACAAAACTCACAGTCGAACTTCAAAGTCAATGCCCGTGAAGAAGATAATTATCGAATAAAAAGCTTTGAAGCAGGAAAGCTCTACGAAATTTATAAAAAACAAGGCGAACTCGTTAGACGTGGCGAAGCGGTGGCATTAGTAGGTGATGCCAACGAGGTTTATGCTCAATTGGCCATCGACGAATCAGACTTTGTGAAAGTGCAAATCGGACAAATAGTTTTAGTAAAAATTGATGTTTATAAAGACAAAATCTTCAAGGCAAAAGTGACCAAACTTTACCCAAAACTCAATAAAGCGGACCAAACATTTAGAGTAGATGCCGAATTTATAGAAGAAAAACCCAAGGCCTACTACGGCATGACGATTGAAGCAAACATTGTGGTTTCGGAAAGCCCAAGAGTACTGACGATTCCAAAAAACTATTTAGTAGGCCGAGATTCGGTATGGATTGAAGAAAACGGCGATAAAAAGAAAATCAAAATCACGAAAGGCGTTGAAAACCTTGATATGGTAGAAGTTAAGTCAGGTCTAACCGAAAAATCGGTTTTGGTGCTCGGAAATTAAACTGTGGGGCGAACATTCTGTTCGCCGAAAAATGAGAAACGTAAATTTGATTATTCATTAGAAACCACTCAGCAAACTGGAAACGGTTACCGCCCAATACCCCCACAAAAAATGAATCTAAAAATATCACTCCAAATAGCCAAAACTCACCTACTGACAAAAAAACGTCAGACCTTGATTGCGATGCTAGGCGTTACTTTCGGAATTGCGATGTTCATTGTCATGATTTCGGTCATTAAGGGTGTCAATAAATTCCTCGAAGATTCGGCTCTCGACTCATCGCCGCACATCAGAATTTATAAAGAAATAACGAGCAATCATCCAAGCATTATTGAAGAGGCCAACCCATCCAATTTCAATATTATTTATCATCAATTACCTAAAAATGAATTAATTAACATCAAAAACGGTCTTCAAATTGCGGCAAATATTGAAAAAGAACCAGTAATTTTAGGCGTTTCTCCACAAATAAGTTCGCAAGTTTTCTTCAATAAAGGGCCTGTTCCCTTTTCGGGGCAAATTTCAGGGGTTGATGTTTTGAAAGAAGACAAATTATACGATTTAAAAAAACGAATCAAATCAGGTAATTTAGAATCTTTACTTTCAACTCCCAACGGAATTCTGATGGGTAAAGTTTTAGCTCGTAATCTCAACGTAAAAGTAGGCGATAAAATCACTGTTACGACACCCACAGGAAATCTAAAACTAGTCAAAATTGTAGGAATTTTTGGTTTTGGTATCCAAACAGTTGATGGTGTAAAATGCTATGCCAACATGTCGATGGTGCAGGAAATTCTACAAAAAGACAAAAGTTTCGTAACTGATATTCACATAAAAATGAAAGATTCGCAAGCGGCTCTTACGTATGCCAAAGTTCTAAAAAACCAGTACGGTTACAAAACTCAGGATTGGGCCGAAGCCAACTCAGCATTTTTGGCAGGTGATAAAATCCGAAACGGAATGGTAATCATGGTTTCTATTACACTTTTAGTGGTAGCTGGTTTTGGCATCTACAATATTATGAACATGAATGTAATCAATAAAATGAAAGATATCGCTATTCTGAAAGCCACAGGTTTTGCAGGAAATGATATTGTTTCAATCTTCTTAATCCAATCAATCATTATTGGCATTTTAGGTGCATTATTAGGCATTATTATTGGTTTTTGCTTGAGTTACTTGCTTTCGTCAATGCCTTTTGATGCGGGAGATTTTCTTGATATAAAAACATTCCCGATTTTGTTTGAACCAAAATATTACGGTCTAGGAATGATTTTCGGCATCACAACCACCATTTTGGCAGGATATATGCCCGCCAGAAAAGCATCAAAAATCGACCCTGTGGCAATATTGAGGGGGTAGTTTTTTAAAGTGTAGAGTTTACGAGTGTAGAGTTTTGGTATTTCTAAAATAGAAAATTCAATGAAAGAAAGCATAATTCATAAGAAAAGCTATCAGTTTGCCTTGCGGGTAATAAAAATGTATAAGTTTCTGACTAAAGATCAAAAAGAATTTATTTTATCAAAACAAGTTCTTAGAAGTGGTACATCGATTGGTGCAAATGTTAATGAGGCACAATCAGCTGAGTCTAAAAATGACTCTATTCATAAAATGGCAATTTCATTGAAAGAGTCAAGAGAAACACTTTACTGGTTAAACTTACTTCATAATAGCGATTTTATTAAAAAAGATGCTTTCGAGTCAAGTCATAAAGATTGTGTGGAACTAAAAAATATACTCAGTAGTATTATTCTTTCGGCAAAAGAGAAAAAAAACAACTCTACACTTTAAACTCTACACTAATGAACAGTGTTTTAAAAGCTACCAACATCAATAAATTTTTCTACGAACCCGAAAAGTTTCAAGTTTTGAAGAACATTTCGTTTGAAGCAAATCGTGGTGAATTTCTAGCCTTAGTCGGAAAATCTGGTTGTGGAAAATCAACCCTTTTGTACATTCTTTCTACAATGGATACTACCTATGATGGTCTGCTGATGATGAATGGCGAACGCCTAACAGGACGCACCCAAGACCAACTAGCGGCATTTCGGAACGAACATTTAGGTTTTGTGTTTCAATTTCACTTTCTTTTGCCAGAATTTACGGTTTTACAAAATGTAATGCTGCCAGCTCTGAAACTAGGTAAATATTCGAGCAAAGATATCGAAGAAAGAGCCTACCAAAAACTAAAGTTGGTTGATATGCAAGACCACGCTCTCAAACAATCGGCCAAACTTTCGGGTGGTCAGCAACAAAGAGTTGCTATTGCACGGGCTTTAATCAATGACCCTACAATTATTATGGGTGATGAACCAACAGGTAATCTGGACAAGAAAAATTCGGAGGTAGTTTTCGAGATTTTTAAACAAATTGCCCGTGAAAATAATCAAACAATCATTGCCGTAACCCACGACCCCGATTTTGCCAAAGGAAGCGATAGAATCATTGAAATGTCTGACGGACAAATTATTAGCTAATGATAAGTGAAAAGAAAATAGTAATTTATGTAATTGCCATAATGGCTACAGTAGCAGCCTTTTTTAGGTGGTATATTTTTAATTTTGACCTTAAAAGCAACGCTATTTTATTTGTTGTTTCTATCATTGTTTTATCTACAACTTTTATTTTTTTTAGTAAAACTTGCCTTGTTTTCGATAAATTCATGCCTTATGATAAAGGAATTGTTAAGCGATTAATACCACAAATACTTCTCAATCTTGCATTTATTACGATTATTTCAAGAGTGGCATTTTTAATCGGACAAACAATGTTACCTTTTCATTCAGTCGTCGAAAAAGAAGTCACCAATCTTGCACAACTTGCAGGTGTAGCTACCGAGGTTTTGGTTGTGACTCTATTAAATGTCATTCATTTTGCCAAATATTCCTTGAATAAATGGCGAGAAAACGCACTCAGAGCCACTAATCTCGAAAAAGAAAAATCTCAGGTACAATTTGATAACTTAAAAAATCAGCTTAATCCACATTTCTTATTCAATAGTTTGACATCGCTTGATTCGCTGATTCATGAAAACCCAACACTTGCCAGTGAGTTTCTGAGACAACTTTCGAAAGTATTTAGATATGTTTTACAAAGCAAAGAAAAAGGCTTGGTAAGCCTCGAAACTGAAACTAATTTTATCAAAAATTATGTGGCTTTGATTCGGACTCGTTTTGGAGAATCTTTGAGCATTAATTTTAATATTTCGGCCGATGTATTAGACCAACAAATAGCTCCAGTCACACTACAAATATTGATTGAAAATGCACTCAAACACAATATCATCAATCAAGCTAATCCACTAATAATCAACATTTTTAACCAAGAGCAATATTTGGTTGTTGAGAATGCCATTCAGTTAAAGAAACAAGTTGAAACCTCCAACGGACAAGGCTTAAACAACCTAAAATCATTGTATAGCTTTTTGAGTGTTAATGAAGTCTTGATTGAACAAAATAAAGTTTTTAGCGTAAAAATTCCGCTGATTTAATATGAAAGTACTTTTAATAGAAGACGAGCCACTCGTAGCTAAAAACCTTGAAAATTTGGTCAAAAAACTCGAACCAAATGCAGTTTTATTGGCCATAATTAGCAGTGTAAAAGAGTCGTTAGATTGGTTTAAAGCTAATGCCGAACCCGACCTGATTTTATGTGACATTCAGCTTTCTGATGGCGTTAGTTTCGATATTTTTCAGGAAATTCAGCCTCAATGTCCAATTATTTTTACAACTGCTTATGATGAATACGCCATTCGAGCTTTCAAACTCAATAGTATTGATTATTTGTTGAAACCAATTGATAAAGATGAGCTACGTATTGCTTTTGATAAGTTTAAAAAGCTCAATCATGCACCCTATCAAGATGATTTTAAAGAAAAGCTTACACATTTACTGAGCGATTTCGACAATCGCTCCACGAGTCTAAAATTTAAGACCCGATTTACGGCACAATTCCAAAGAAATATCGTAGCAGTTACAATCGACAGAATAGTTTGTTTTTATCGAGACGAAGTTATCTGGGTTCAAACTACTGACAATCAACGCCTTATCACTGATTACAACTCTCTCGATGAAATCGAAGAATTATTAAACCCCGAAGGGTTTTTCCGAGCAAATCGCCAATTTATAGTCAACAAACAAGCTGTCGAAAGTTATCGAACGCATTTTACTGGAAAAATTGAATTAAAATTAGTTGTTACAACCAAGGATGAAATCGTAGTGAGTAAAGAAAAAGCCCATCAATTTAGAGGTTGGTTTGAGTTGGGCTAAATATTTGTTTTTATCAAAAAATCGCTTAAATTTGAAAAAAAACTTCTAAAAAATGCTGACAGAAACATTAGTAGCAGACAAAAAATATAGCGTTGAGGAGTATTTTGAATTAGAAAAAACCTCCGAAATCCGTCATGAATTCATTAATGGAGATATTATTGCTATGCTTGGAGAATCAAAAAAAGCAAACGAAATAGCAGGAAACATCTATGTTTCTTTACGAAATAGCTTCAAAAAAAGAGCTTTGAAAGTTTATAACCACGACGTAAGATTGATGCTTGAAAATAACCGTTATCGCTACCCAGATATTGTTGTTGCACCAATGATTGATGATGAAGATTCGCACGCTATTACACAACCTGTGCTAATTGTAGAAGTTTTTTCAGAAAATTCAGTAAAAACCGATACTGTTGATAAGCTAAGAGAATATTCTACTTTGCCTACTTTACAGTATTATTTGATAGTTTCGCAAGAAGAGCCTTTTGTAGAAATTTACGCAAAAAATGCCAATAAATGGGAGTTTAGTTACTTCACTGATTTACAAGAAAGTATCGAATTAACCGCACTTGATGCTTCGATTTTAATGGGTGATATTTTTGAAGGAATTTTTTAACTAATCTACAGAAAGAAGTGCGAAAACCACTAAAAATTATTGTGGACTAGTGGACTGAAAACCGCTGACTTTCTCAAATCATCAACAAACGCCAAACGCCCGAAATAAGCAAAAGCACCAAACAGAAAGGTGTAAGCACTTTCCAAGAAAGATACATGAGTTGGTCAACACGCAAGCGAGGGAGTGTCCAACGCACCCACATTTGAATCAAAATCAAAAAATAGGCTTTTGAAATCAACCAAAACCCGCCCCAAAGGTCGCTCGACCAATGTCCGATATGCCCACTTGTCCAACTTCCGAGCGTAAACGAACCAATATTTGGAAAAGGTGTATTCCAACTACCGAGAAACAAAATAGCTCCCAGAATCGACACCAAAAGCATCATTCCGTATTCGGCAAGAAACAAAATCGCCCAACGAAAACCCGAATATTCGGTGTGAAAACCACCAATCAACTCAGATTCAGCCTCTGGCAAATCAAAAGGAGCTCTGTTGGCTTCGGCTAATGAAGCAATAAAATAAATGACAAAAACTATCAATAAAAACGGATTTCGAAGAATATTCCAAGTCAAAATTCCACCATATTGATTTACTTCAATTCCAGTGGCTTTTATGCCAAAAAGATAATTTTTCTCGATTGAAAGAAAACCTTGTTGAAAGCTAATCTCCTGCAAATCAAGCGTTTGGGTAATCAAAACTACGCATAAAACCGAAAGACCAAGCGGTACTTCATAGGAAATAATCTGAGCAACCGAACGCATAGCTCCGAGCAAAGAGTATTTATTATTTGATGCCCAACCTGCCATCAAAATTCCGAGAATATCCAACGAAACAACAGCCAAAAGCATAAAAACTCCCGTTTGTGTAGCCGAACCTCGTAAATTTGGAGACAATGGAAACAAAGCAAAACCTGCAAAAATTACCATGAATATCATCAGCGGAGCAAATTTGAACATCCGTCGGTCGGCAGCAGCTGGTACGATATCTTCCTTTTGAATCAACTTCAAAAGGTCAGCAATAAGTTGTAAAATGCCCCATTTTCCAACTTCCATTGGGCCAGTACGGTCTTGAATAAATGCCGAAACCTTACGCTCGACATAAACCGCAACGACCACATTGGCGAAAACAATCGCAAGAAATAGGAGTAATGTTATGAGCATTTAATCAATTTTTATCACCTTTGAAAAAATAAACTTATAAAAATTTGGACATTAAAAATGTTTTTATTGCTGAAATTTCAAATTTCGTGCCTGATAAAATTACACTTTTATCTCAATCTAATTATTCGTCTTTCAGAATTTGCCTCAACTTTTTGTCCGAAATTGTGCTTTGTTCAGCTTTATCATAAATCGAAACTAATACAACCTTTGCTTATACAACTACTACACAAAAAATAATTCTGGCACCACCAGATTTTCCTTGACCTTTACTTTTTATAGCAAGTCTAATTTTATAACAATTTTTACCAAGTGGCGTACCTTGAGTCGGATTTGTTGCTATACTTTCGGCAATATTTTCTAACTCTTCCAGTATAAAACGGTACTTTTTTAGCAATTTTCTAAATTCTTTCTTGAAAGTTTCACCTAAAACTGTATCAAATCTCTCCATCAAAACCCTCCCTTTTTTAATTCTTGCATAAAATCTTTTAAAGGAGTTGTTTTCAAAGTACCATTATTTAAGGCATTTAAATCATTTTTTAAGTTTTCCAAAATTTCCTCCGAACTTATTGTCGGTTCTTCCTCAATTTTGTATTTGCTACGAAGTTTATTCCACTCATCAATGGAATTACAACCGATTTTTTATAACCTTTTTCGTCTGTCAAATACTGTAGGTGCATGATTATAAAATATTTAAAGTAAAAATACTTCCTAAAAATCAAAACTCTGCACTCTTGGGCGTGCGAGGGAAAGGAATCACGTCACGGATGTTGGTCATACCCGTTACGAACAATACCAAACGCTCAAAACCAAGCCCGAAACCTGCGTGCGGAGCCGAACCAAATTTACGGGTTTCGAGATACCACCAAATATTTTCAGGGTCGATGCCAACTTCTTTCGTACGAGACAATAATTTCTCGTAATCATCTTCACGTTGCGAGCCGCCAATGATTTCTCCAATTCCTGGAAAAAGTACATCCATTGCACGAACAGTCTTATTATCGTCGTCCAATTTCATATAAAACGCCTTAATATCCTTCGGATAATTGGTCAAAATTACTGGTTTTTTGAAGTGCTTTTCTACCAAATAACGCTCATGCTCTGATTGTAAATCAATTCCCCATTCAACTGGATATTGGAATTTTTTCTCTTTATGAGGTTTCGAACGCACCAAAATATCAATAGCTTCGGTGTATGTCAATCTTTGAAATTGATTTTCAATTACAAATTTTAGTTTTTCAATCAAACTCAATTCACTTCGCTCATTTTGTGGCTTGTTCTTCTCTTCTTCCAAAAGTCGTTTTTCCAAGAAAGCCAAATCATCAGCACAGTTTTCGAGAGCATATTTGATAACCGTTTGCACAAAATCTTCGGCCAAATTCATGTTGTCTTCCAATTCGTAGAAAGCAACTTCTGGCTCAATCATCCAAAACTCAGCCAAGTGACGAGTAGTATTTGAGTTTTCAGCACGAAAAGTAGGCCCAAAAGTATAAATTTTCGATAATGCCAAAGCTCCCAATTCGCCTTCCAATTGTCCCGAAACCGTCAAACTCGTTTGGCGACCGAAAAAATCTTGGCTATAATCAATACTTCCGTCTTCGGCTCTTGGAGGTTTTTCCATGTCGAAATTCGTCACATGAAACATTTCGCCTGCACCTTCGGCATCAGAGGCGGTGATGATTGGCGTATGAAGATTGAAAAAACCATTGTCATTGAAATACTTATGAACCGCAAACGCCAAAACATGACGAATGCGAAAAATTGCTCCAAAAGTATTAGTTCGAAAGCGTAAATGGGCTTTTTCACGCAAAAATTCCATCGAATGCTTTTTTGGCTGCATCGGAAATGTCTCATCGGCAGTGCCATAAACCACGACTTTTTCAGCTTTTACCTCTACTGCTTGTCCAGAGCCCAATGATGCGATAAGTTTACCAGTCACGGCCACACACGCACCCGTCGAAACCAATTTCAATGTTTCTTCATCTATTAGTCCACCTTCGGCTACTGCCTGAATATTATGTATCGTTGAGCCATCATTAATGGCAATAAAAGTTACGGCTGCTTGTCCACGTTTGGTACGTACCCAACCTTTTACGGTCACTTCTTGTTCGCTTGGCGACTGCTTCAGTAATTCCTTAATTTGCATAATTCTCTGTTATTCTTGAATTGAACTGCAAAAATAAGAATAAAACTTTTCTTAAACTTCGATTAGATTGATTTATGTGATTCTTTTTAGTGTTTTGTGTAAAATTCTTAACGAAAAATACCGCGAAAATTACTTTTAAAGGCATTTTATTTATTTGGTCAGCCCTGTGGTTTAAACCTTTGTTTACTCTATCAAAAATCGTAACAATTGCCAACAAATGCCCAAAGCAATTTACTAAGTTTCACGTTTTTGTGGAAGTTGAAAAAGAAGAAAACGTCAAAACTATAATGTGAGCCGATTAGTAAATACAAATGCAGATTTTAAGGTGTTTTTAGTGAACTCCTCATTTTAATATAATTACTTTCTCAACTAATTAGCTCATTATCAAAACACAACATTCATAAAAGGCTATCCAAAAGCGATTCAACTGCTATCAGAATAGCTATTTATATATATTTTTTACTAATATTTTCATCTACGCAGATAGGCTGCGTAGTACATATCTTACTTTGCATCGACATCAAATAAAAGGAAATATATGACCAATACGATTACCTCAATTTTCAATAGTTTTGTTCATCAACCAAGCGAATGCCAAGCAAAAGCCTTATTTTTGATTGAAGAGTTTTTAGAAAAACCTCAATCTTGTAAAGCTTTTGTTTTACGTGGGTCGGCGGGTACGGGCAAAACATCGTTGATGCAAGCGGTAATCGAACACTTAAAAAAACTTGAACTAAACTTTGTATTGTTAGCTCCAACAAGCAAAGCTGTAAAGATTTTAGAAAGTAGAACGCACGAAATGGCTTCTACAATTCATTTTCAAATTTATATGCCCGAAGAATTGGCGGATGGCACGGTAAAATTTAACTACAAAACCAACGATGCGAGCATCCGAACCATTTATGTGGTTGATGAAGCATCTATGTTGCCTTTTACGCAAGAACAGCAAAATGACTTTAAAACTCCCAATGCTTTGTTGGTTGATTTGTTTCGCCATATCAAAGAAGGGAATAACAATAACCAAGTAATTTTTGTGGGTGATACTTATCAACTTCCTCCCATCCATGAAAAAGAATCAGTGGCACTTTCTGCACGATTGATTAGTGAGAAAATGAACATTTCGGCTCAACAAACTACCCTTACGGAAGTAAAACGTCAGGCCGAAAACTCGCCAATTTTGACCCTCGCCAACGAAATCAAACGTAGAAAAGATGCTCTAATGCCACTATCACGATTGAATTTACCAAAATTGACTAATGCAACTCTCGGTTTGCATTATTTTTTGCATCATTTTGATAGAAATCATCTACAAAACATCGTTTGCATTGCCAATTCTAACGAAAAAGTGCAGTTATTTAACCAAAAGGTTCGTGTGGCCTTAGGTTTAGATGCCCAAATTCTCTCAAAAGGTGATGCCGTGATGCTTGATAAAAATTGGATGAATAAAGAACGCTCAATTACCAAAGGAACGGTGGGCGTTGTAAAAGAAGTAAGCAACAAAACCGTAACGCGAGCAGATTTACAATTTGTTGATGCTACGATAGATTTTGAGGGAATTATCATAGAAACAAAAGTGCTACTTGCAAGCTTGATAAGCCCTAAAGGAGAAGTTGATAAACAAACGCTCAAACAACTAAAAGCTAACCGAATGGCAAAGAATGACACTTACAGAAGCACTGAAAAGGCTTCAGACGACCCTTATATGAATGCCATTAGGCTACGTTATGCTTATGCCATTACGTGCCATAAAGCACAGGGCAGCGAATGGAAAAAAGTATTGATTGACCCTCAATACAATTACGGAAACCATCAATGGCTCTACACCGCAGTAACCCGTGCGAGCGAGGAAGTTCGGAGTTGGTTTTATTGAGTTTTTGTTATAGATTTGGTGAATAAATAAACATTCTTATGCAAACATATTCAGTAGAAATATTGAACCCGAAGGCTATCAAATTATTGAAAAATTTGGTGGATTTACAGTTGATTTCGTTGAAAAAAGAAAAGAAAATAGAGAAAAACAAAACAGAATTGCAAGAATTGCTATTAAAAGGTCCGACGTGGACTGATGAAGAATACAAAGAATATTTGGAAAATAGAGAGTCAATCAATAAAACAGGAGCAAGATTATTTTATTAGATACTTCTGTGGTGATTGATTATTTCCGTAAAGTCAATAAACAAAACGCTTTTTTCTTCCAATTAGCACAGATTTCGAGCGAATTTACTATTTCGTCTATTACAAAATATGAAATCGAGGTTGGTGCAAAACCTCAAGACATGGCTTTTTGGACAGGATTGTATCAAAATATCTCAATCATTTCGTTCGATGAAGATATTGCGAGCGAGACAGTTGTAATTAATAATGAATTGAAAAAGAAAAGCAAATTAATTGAGTTTGCTGATATGGCAATTGCAGCTACTGCCAGAATACATAACTTTGAATTAGCAACACTCAATACCAAACATTTCAATAGAATTGATAATCTTAGATTGATTAATCCATCATAAACTATGCAACACTTAAAAGGCTTTTGGCTGGGAAATTTTAGAGTTTTCAACAAACCATATAAAAGCGTACGAATCTAAAAGTAGTTTCAGTACATGTAGTCTTTAAAATCGTCTAATGGTGCATCAAAATCATCTGTCATTTTGAACGTTCCTTTCATGCAGCCCACTTTTGGGTGAGGTTTTGAGACTTTATATTTTTTTTCTAAAAACTCAATATAATCCATTACCTCAACTTTGAGGTTTTGAGGAAGTGTTGATAATTTTGAAAATAAAACATGGTCTGACATAGTTTTAGCTATTTTTAAACAAAATAAAGGTTTTTCTTATATTTTAGCAATGATTTAAAACAATAATATGCAACACTTAAAAGGCTTTGGGCTGGAAAACTTTAGAGTTTTTAAAGATTACACTTGGTTTGATTTGGCTCCGATAACTTTGCTTATTGGACCGAATAGTAGTGGAAAAAGTAGCTTGACAAAAGGGCTGTCTCTATTTAAAGATAGCATAAAATTTAATGAGTATACATTTGGTTCTGCTACAAGAAAAAAGTATCCTAAAAAAGAAGAAAGAAAAGCTTCTTATCAACAAACTCTTGAAACGTCCTTAAGTCGTTTATTCACTGTTGATTTCGATAAGAGTGAACTAACATTACAAACAGGTGGTATAAATAGAGTATTTCACTGCAATTCGGAGGATAAGATTCCCCAGAAAAAAGAATTAAAATTCACTTTCCCTCATAGTTTAGGGCAATATCCAACATTTGGTGAATGGTCGCAAGCTGAATGTTTTATTATTATTTCTGCTGGATCTAGAGTTACTGAAATAGGTATTGAGTCAAATCATGGAAAAATTATTTGGAGAGATGAAAAAAATATATATTTCGACACTGACTTTTTGAATTATTTAGAATTTCATGATGAGGATAAATTTGATTTAGATGCTTTTCTTAGGATAAGTTCTGAACATCATACTTCAATAGATGACGATTTCAAAAGAGAAATTTACGAAAATTTTGAAAATATAAAAGAATTTTATAAAAAAAACAGATTTAGTGAAACAGGTATTATTTCACAAGAGCTTTATTACTCAATCAAAACAACGGAAGATGATAATTATAGAAAAAGTGTAGAGAATCCTTTTGAAAAACTTTTACAACAAATTGGCTTGCCAGCTTATCTAATTAAATGGATTGATATAATGGTTTTAGAGTTTAGTGATAATGTTTCTATTTCTCCCCAGTCCTTTCTATCGCTTACTTGGTTATATAGATTTGAAAATATTATACATGTTCAAGGAGTAAAAGAAAGAATAAAACGAAGTTATCTAAAAGAAGAAGAAACTTTTTTCAATACACTCATAAAAAATTATTTAAGTATAATAGAAGATGAAAAGGGAGGTTCGATAGGTGACGGATTTAGACTTGCTTTTATAGAGTATTGGTGCGGTAACAATGGATTTAAACTTAATGGAGAAATCAAGCCTATTGTAGAGGATAAATATAATATTCAAACCATTGAACTTGGCTTACGTTCATTAGTTGAAGAGGGTTTTGGTATTTCACAAATATTATCCTTACTCTTAGGAATAAGCAATAATTTATTCAAAAACGCGATAATTATTTGCGAAGAACCAGAAGCCAATCTCCACCCAGCTTTTCAAAGTAAATTGGCTGATATGTTTTTAGATGCTCAAAAGAGATTAAGCAAGCAATTCATAATCGAAACCCACAGCGAGTACATGGTGCGTAAGTTTCAGTATTTGGTAGCAAAGGGCGAAATGAAAAAAGAAGATATTGTGATTTACTACTTCAATGACCCAAACAATATTCCCGCAGGCGAGCCACAAGTAAAGAAAATTGAGATTTTGGAAGATGGTAGTTTGTCTGATGATTTTGGTAGTGGTTTCTTTGATGAGGCTACAAATTGGAAATTTGAATTATTACAATTACGTAAAGCACAAAAAAACTGATGGAAATTTATATTGATAGAGCATTCTTAGATAATTTCTATGCAAAATATGATGCTGAAAATGATACTCATCGAAATCTTCGTAAATTTCTAAGTAAAGCTAATATGGGGAAAGTTTTTCTGGACTTTGAATATTCTACAATAAACGAATTCGAGAAAGCCACTGCCGAAAACCCTTTTTTAGATGAATTAGTAAATATTAAATCTGTTACTCCTACTTCTGCGTTTAAAGAAGATTGTAAAAGTGTCGATTTTTATGAAATTGGCTCGGCAAGTAAATATTTTTTTACAGAAGATACTGATGTTCAGAAAATAGAAAGAGATTTTGGTTGTATGGCTTTTAATTCTGAAAACTTAGAAAAAGCATCGTTTCTTTTTAGTTGGTTTCTATTACCAATCAGCAAGAAAAATAGAACGCCTAAGAATTGGAATTTTCTTACTGATTTTAAGCATCCATCAAATTCTATGGTTTTGACGGATAATTATCTTTTTGATTACAATAACGAAGAGATGAAGGAAAATCTAATCCCCTTCTTGAAAAATCTGATGCCTGATACATTAAGCATTCCTTTTCAGCTAACAATTATCGGACAAGACACAAAGAAAAATATTGATATTACCCAAAAGAAGATTGAAATTGAAGAAGCTTTAAGAAGTTCCTTTGGCTATGATATTAATTTGACCATTATTCCTATTTCAGTCCACGACAGAAATATTTTCACTAATTATATGTGGATTTACTCAGGAATAGGACTGAATATTTTTAAGGTTGAAAATAAGAATCTAAGGCTTAAAAACAATTCGACTTTAACATTTTTACCAATTTCCTATATTAATCAAGATTTTAAACCTTACTATTCAACTCAAAGACTAAATTCAATAAACTTTGTATTTTCAACAAGAAATGAACTTTTAAATGAATGTAAATCTAATAATAGAATAGTAACATCATCAGTCGGTAATAAAAAAAACCGCCTCCTCCAATAACAAAAAAACATAAAAAAACTCTCTATCTTTGCTTTATATTCCAAACAAATCATGGCACTAAAGAGACTTCCTTTCGACCTCAGCATTATTGCCGAAACCTTCAAATTGGAGCGTAGTGGCAAATGCGAACATTTAGAAAAATGGATTAACCAATCTTATGAATTTACTGAATCTGAGGAAAAATTATTAAATGAAGTTCATGCTGAAATGGTTGAATCAAGCGATTATTTGAATGAAGAGGAAATCAAAATAAGGTTGATTGCTCCTTTGTTTCAAATAGCCAATATTGATGAAGAAAACAAAGTTCGTGTATTTTACGAACGCTCACTTTCTGCCGAAATTGACGAGTATCAACTCTCAGTCATTTGCGATTGCATGGTGGCTTCTTCTACAATTTTCAAAACGCCAACTCACCCCTATTTTTTCTTACAAGAATTTAAAAAAGCGAAAGGTGAAAAGTGTGACCCTGAAGCTCAAATGTTAGTAGCTATGTTGGCAGCACAAAAGGCAAACAATGATGGACAAACAATCTACGGAGGCTTTTTAATAGGCTCCATTTGGCGTTTGGCAACATTGGTTAACAATTCATATTGCACGAGTCGTCAACTCTCTGCCACCAACAAAGAAGATTTAAAACAAATAGTTTCTACTTTACGACATCTGAAAGCATTGGTTTTGAATGTATAAAAAGGTGTAAATGAGTATTTTAACAGTAATTCAATCTTTCATAACAATGCCCCTCCAACCCACCGAAATAAAAGAGATTTTTCAACAAATAAAACACCTAAAAGTAGGTGTTATCGGTGATTTTGCTGTTGATTTTTATTATGGAGTCAATCAGCAAACCCAAGAATTTTCGGTTGAAACCAGCAAAGAAGTTTTTTGGGGAAACCAACCCAAAACTTCGCTCGGTGCAGCAGGAAATGTAGTGCAAAACTTGGCCGCTTTGGGTGTAGAAAATCTCCAAGTTTTTGGCTGTGTAGGTGATGATATTTATGGCCGAGAGATGCAATATTTATTTCAAAAACTGAATGTTGATACCGCAAATCTCAAAAAAATTCAAAGCGGTTGGGATACTTGTACTTATACCAAACCGATGTCGGCCAATGGTGAGGAAAACCGCTTGGATTTTGGCACTCATAATGCACTTTCTGAATCAGTTTTTGAGGAAATCTTGGAGGCAATCGAATCGGCTCTTCCTAGCCTTAACGTACTGATTATCAATCAACAATTTCCAAATCCATTACTTACACCTCAACGCATTCAGCGATTAAATGATGTTTTATCGAAGTTTACAAATTGCCTTTTTGTAGCCGATTTACGGGCTTATGGACTTCATGTTAAAAATATTATTTTAAAAGTAAATACCGAAGAACTAGCCCGATTGATAGGCATTTCAACAATCGAAGAAGCCGACGAAATAGCTTGTGTTACACATGCAAAAACATTACTCGAAAAAATTGGTGGCTCGCTCGTAATAACTCGTGGAGAACACGGAATTTTGTATATCAGTCCAACCGAAATACAAAGTGTAAGAGCATTAAAACTAAATACTGAACTTGATACCGTTGGTGCAGGCGATACTGTTGTAGCCGCATTTTCGGCAAGTAGAGGCACGGGAGCAAACATTGCTCAATCACTCGAAATCGCTAACTTAGCAGCAGCCGTAACAGTCCAAAAATTACACCAAACAGGCACAGCTACTTTGGAAGAGATTTTAGATTTAATGTAAAACATTGTATATTTTGCGTTATACATTTTACATTATCAATTATACATTAATAACTATTCAACCTCTATAAAAACTATTCAAAATGAATACTTCTAATGCTCGAGAGCTGCGAGACGAAATCGTCGCTTATCTCAACAATGGCCTTTTACCTTTTTGGATTTCCCGCACTGTTGACACGCAATACGGTGGATTTTTAACTCATTTTGATGAATTTGGAAATGATTCGGGCGAAGACGAAAAATCGTTGATTGCTCAATCTCGTTCGGTTTTCACTTATTCTTCGGCACATCGTGCTGGATATGGCGATGGAAAACTGGCTGAAATGGCTCGCCACGGCGTTGATTTTCTACTCAATAAAATGTGGGACGAAGAACACGGCGGTTTCTACTGGATGATGAACCGCAAAGGCGAGGTAGTAATTGACGAAAAAATCGTTTACGGACACAGTTTTTCTATTTATAGTTTGAGCGAATATACCCTCGCTACTGGCGACCCTCGTGGTCAAGAATATGCAGAAAAAGTGTTCGATTTACTCCAAAAACACGTGGTTGACACACATTACGGTGGCTACTGGGAAATGTTTCAAAGAAATTGGGATTTGAAAGGTGCTGGCTCAGCAGGTGGCGACCGCAAAACGCTCGATGCTCACATGCACTTGATGGAAGCCTTCACAACGCTCTATGAATGTACAGGCAAACAAGTACACCGCCGTAAATTATTGGAATCTATCGAGTTGCTGACGAAGAAAATCATGCACCCGCAATATGGCACTGGTATTCCGCAGTTTTGGGCCGATTGGTCGGTTGCTCCACAAATAAAATTTGACATCGTTTGGGGTTGGGACAGGTTTAGCGATGATGGTCAAAAAGCCGCTGCCGAAGATAACACTAGCTACGGTCACAATGCCGAATTTGCATGGCTATTGATGCACGCCCTCGACATTCTGAAATTACCGTATGATATTCACCACGACCAAATACAAAAATCATTTAGTCACTCGGTGGATAACGGTGTAGATTGGGAATTTGGTGGCGTTTTTGTAGAAGGTTCGCACGCTGGCGAGGTCTATGACCGAGAAAAAGAGTTTTGGCAACAAGCCGAAATGCTTATCGGAATGTTGGATGCTTACCGCTATCTAAAAGACGAAAAATACTGGAATGCTTACGTAAATATTCATCGTTTTGTATTTGATAAAATGATTAATCATAAACTGGGCGAATGGTGGCCATTAATGACTCGCCAAGGCGAACCAATTTGGCGACACATGAGTCATTCTTGGAAAATCAACTACCACGATGTGCGAGCAATGGTGCAGTCTGTGGTTAGGTTGAATAAATTATTAGAAGAGTAATTAGGTTTGTATAATCAATAGACAACTATCCAATTAGATGTTTTTAGCAATATTGAAGTCATATCGACTAATAGCTTTGGATAATTAAGTTACCTTATACACTTTATTATAAACCACATGAAGGATGATTCAAACAAATTCATTAAATTAACGACCTCAATCATTCAACCAATAACTTACAAAACAATGAATACTAATTCATCACGCCGCTCGGCACTCAAAAATATTGTTGGAGGAACAGCCGTGGCTTTTTCTCCTATTACATTCAGCGAGGTTTTCGCAGCCAACGAA
Organism: Cytophagaceae bacterium; assembly: GCA_027486845.1. GTDB lineage: Bacteria > Bacteroidota > Bacteroidia > Cytophagales > Spirosomataceae > Emticicia. The sequence continues at coordinate 27,398 of JAIXOL010000028.1, read as the reverse complement.
AAAGCACTCGGTGCTGACCTCAACGGCAAAATCAATCATTCGGTTTGTCGCTGGTGTTATGCCAAAACTCCATTAGAAGACCTCTGCAAAGCAGCTGTAGCGATGGGGATTAAATCCATCGAACTTCAAGGGCCCGAAGAATGGCCAATTTTGAAAAAATACGGTCTAACTTGTGCCATGCCATGGGGTGCAGGAAAAGGTATCAACGATGGTTTTAATGACCTCAAGCTGCACGATGAATTGGTAAAAAGCTACGAAGAAATTTTTCCTAAATTAAAGGAAGCAGGTTTAGACAAAGTTATTTGTTTTTCAGGAAATCGTAGAGGAATGTCAGACGAACAAGGACTCGAAAACTGTGCTATTGGCTTAAAAAGATTGATGCCTTCAGCCGAAAAATACGGTATTACTGTAACGATGGAATTGCTCAATAGTAAAGTAAACCACAAAGATTATATGTGTGATACTACCAAATGGGGCATTGCGTTGTGCGATAAAGTTGGCTCAGATAGATTTAAGTTGCTCTATGATATTTACCACATGCAAATCATGGAAGGCGACGTAATCGCAACGATTAAAAAGTCTCACAAATATTTCTCACACTATCATACTGGAGGCGTACCAGGTCGTGCCGAAATTGATGATACACAAGAATTAAACTACCCAGCCATTATGCGTGCAATCGTAGAAACTGGCTATAAAGGTTTTGTTGGACAAGAATTTGTACCAAAACGCCCAGATGCACTCGCATCTCTCAAACAAGGCGTTACGATTTGTGATATTGCGTAATAGTGCGTGGTTTCCAGTTTTCAGTCTTCAGTTGGCAGCGTAGAAACGACTGCTCACTGAAGACTGCCCATTGAAAACTTCCTACTAAAGACTTTTTAAATTTTTGTAAACTTAATTTTTAGCGTTTTTTCGATTTGCGTAATCATTTTCAAATCATCTTTTGAAACGAAACTGATTGAGATTCCTCGCTTGCCCGCACGAGCCGTTCGGCCGCTTCGGTGAGTGTAATATTCCATTTGGTCAGGTAACTGATAATGGGCTACGTAAGCCAATCCTTCGACATCTATTCCTCTTGCTGCGATGTCGGTAGCTACCAAAATTTGCACTTTTTTGTTCTTAAAAGCTCGCATTACTTTCTCACGGTCACGTTGTTCCAAATCTCCATGAATAGCGTCTGCCAAAAACTTCTTAGCTATCAACTTTCTTGTAACTGCCTGAGCATCAGCCTTTGTTCGACAAAAAACAATTCCTCGTGCAGCACCTTGCGATTGAAGGAATTGTACTAAATAATCAAATTTTTCTGAAATTTCACTGATAAAAAACTGATGTTCAATCAAGCCATTGACAACCTCAGTTTTACTTACTTGAACGGTATGCAAATCGGGCGACATATACTTCAAAATCAAGCTTTGAAGCTCATTTGGAAGCGTTGCAGAGAAAAGCCACGTATTACTATTCTTATGTATTTTCGCTAAAATAGCATCTATATCATCTTTAAAACCCATACTCAACATTTCGTCGGCTTCATCAAGTACGATGGTTTTTACGTGAGTTAGGTCAATAGCTCCTTTTTGCAATAAATCAATCAAACGCCCTGGAGTGGCTACCACGATTTGGGTTGGGCGTTGGAGGTTTTTAATCTGAATTTCAATCCATTCTCCACCAAAGACTGCTTCCACAAATACCTTTTCAGTGTATTTGGTCATTTTAAACAATTGCTTGGCAATTTGCTGACAAAGCTCTCTCGTGGGCGACAAAATCAAGGCTTGAATATGCTTGTCGTTTGGATTAATTTTTTGTAATAAAGGTATGCCGAAAGCAATAGTTTTTCCTGTACCCGTTTGGGCTTGACCAATAAAATCAGATGTATTTTTTAGCAAAAACGGAATCGCTTTTTCCTGAATTTCGGTTGGATTCGTAATTTTCATTTCGGCCAAAGCCTTAATTAAATTTTCTGTTACGCCGATTTGTTTGAATGTTTCCAAAACTCTTTTGTATTATTTGAGCTGCAAAGGTACGGAAAATAAGGCAACGATACGATTTCAGTCGAAAATCAATAGTTCAAATCAATTTATTGGCTTTTTTACTATTAAATCTTAACTTTACCAAACCTTCAACCTTACAAAATTGATATACAATGAAACTCATTTTTTTACTTTTTATCGGCATCAATCTCAGCTTTGCACAAATCTTTCAACCTTCACAACTCCCACTTTATCAAGAAGTTAAACCAAGTACCGATTGGTTAATTTCAAAGCAAAATTTTAAGGCAGAAATCTATCAAACAAGTAGCGGAAAAGACATTGTTCTGTCGAATGGTTTAATCAAACGCCAAATCCGAATTTCGCCCAATGCTGCGACGATTGACTTCAAAAATCTCCGAACCAACGAGCAGTTTATTCGTTCAGTTCGCCCCGAAGCACGTATCTCGATTGATGGTAAAACTTATAATATTGGCGGACTTTATGGTCAAAAAGAACATGCCTATTTACTCACCGAATGGATTGATAAATTAGAAAGTAAACCGCAGGATTTTCAGTATAAAACCTTTAAAATCAACCCTTTAACTCCACATGTAAATTTTAAATCTCGCACTTGGGCTATGAATCAGCAAAATCCCAAAGGCAAAGAATTAGAATTGATTTTTGAGTCGAATTTACCTGAACTGAAAGGTGTTTTGGTTTCGGTACACTACGAGATTTTTGATAATATTCCGACGATTTGTAAATGGGTAAGCGTTGAAAACAAAGGAGATAAATCGCTAAAAATCAACCAATTGGTTAATGAAATACTCGCAACTCCCGAAGAGGAATCGGCCGTGGTAGGCAGCCCCGAACAAATGAAAAAACCACAACGGATTTATATCGAAAACAACTACGCTTTCAATAATGCCATGCGTTATGAGTTATCCGACCAAGCTACGCACTGGAAAATTGATTCGAGCTATACTTCACAGGTCAATTATAATTTTCAAACGCCTTGTGTACTGGAGGTTTACCCAAGTTTTGGTATTGGTTTTGAACTGTTGCCCAATCAAACTTACAAATCGATTCGTAGTTATGAACTATTATTGGATAATTATGACCGTGAGCGAAACGGACTCGCTCGCCGCCGTATGTACGCCACACTTTTTCCATATACTACCCAAAATCCGACTTTCATGCACCTAGTCAGTACCGACCCTGTGAAGGTGAAAACCACGATTGACCAATGTGCCGAAACTGGCTACGAAATGGTGATTCTGAGTTTTGGCAGTGGCCTGAACATGGAAGATGCAAGTGCTGAAAATATCAAGAAATTTAAAGAATTGGCCGATTATGCCCACAGTAAGGGCATTCTACTGGGTGGATACTCGCTTTTTAGTAGCCGTAGAATTGATGACGAAAACGATGTAATTGACCCAAAAACTGGTTTACCCGACAAAGGTGCTTTCTTCGGAAATGCTCCATGTTTGGCAAGCCAATGGGGAATTAATTATCTAAATAATTTAAAGAAATTTATCACCGAAACGGGCTTCGATTTACTCGAACATGACGGTCCCTACCCAGGCGATGTATGTGCTTCGACCAAACACCCTGGCCACAAAGGGCTTGATGATTCGCAGTGGGTGCAGATGGAAATGCAAAAAGGATTTTATCGCTGGCTCAATGAGCGTGGCGTGTATATCAATGCTCCTGATTGGTATTTTTTGGATGGTTCGCATAAAATTGCGTTGGGCTACCGAGAAGTAAATTTTTCGCTTTCTCGTGAACAACAAAAAATCTTGAATCGACAAAATATCTTTGATGGTACTTGGGAAAAAACACCTTCAATGAGTTGGGGATTTGTACCGCTCACCAAATATCAAGGTGGCGGAGCAGAGGCAGTTTTAGAGCCTTTGAGCGAGCATCTCAAAGATTATGAGCAACTAATGGTGCAGTATTATGGTGCGGGTGTACAAGCCTGTTATCGTGGTCCACGCCTCTACGACACCGAAGAAACTAAGCAAATTGTCAAAAAAACGATTGATTGGTATAAAAAATACCGCCAAATTCTGAACTCCGACCTTATTCATCTTCGCCGCCCCGATGGCCGAGATTGGGACGGAATCATGCACGTAAATCTAAATCTGAAAGAGAAAGGTTTTGTGATGCTCTATAACCCACTGAAAGTAAGTATTTCTCGAAAAATCAATCTACCACTTTATTATACTGGGCTTTCAGATAAAGTTTTGGTTCGGGAAAAAGAAGGAAAAAGCAAAAGCTATACGCTAAACCGTAACTACGAAATTGACGTCGATGTAACGATTCCTGCTGAGGGTTTTACTTGGTTGATTTTGGAGTGAAGTATTAATTTTACAGTACAACCATTTATATTTGTTCAAACTTAAACTTTATCAATCAAATACCATGAAAAAAACATTACTATTACTCTGCCTTTTTGGCTTAATAATCATTGAAGTTCAAGCACAAAAACTTCGTGGAACAGACAAAAGTCCAATGGATATGGCGTATTATCCTGATAATTTTGCTCATGACCGCAAATTTGCTCCAAAACTCATTGGCGATATGCCCGCTATTGTGCGTATAACTTATAGCCGTCCTGCCAAAAAAGAGCGTGAGGTTTTCGGGACTAAAATTGTGCCTTATGGAGAAGTTTGGCGTTTGGGAGCTAACGAATCGAGCGAGATAAAGTTTTATCAAGATGTAACGATTCAAGGCAAGAAAGTAAAAGCAGGAACATATTCGCTTTTTGCGATTCCAACGGCTACCGAATGGACAATTATTTTGAACAAGGACCTCGATTTTTGGGGAGCATATAGCTACAACAAAGACAACGACGTGTTGCGTGTAAACGTACCCACCAAGAAAACCGATGAGGTAGTAGAAAACTTCTCAATTCAGTGCATAAAAGGTAGCAATGATAAAGAAACAACCATGAAAATGGCTTGGGATATGACTTTGGTTGAAGTACCGATTTCGTTCTAATCAATTAAAAATACAGTTTTTCACGAAAAATGCCCTAAAGCTCAATCTTTAGGGCATTTTTAAAAGACATTTTTAGCAAGAAAAACACACTTATTTATTGTTTTTCTATATTACGCAACTGCTCAATTGTTACAAATTCGAGTGCTTTTTCATGGGTTGCTTCCAAAATTACTGGTGGAGCTACGCCCGCATTATATGCTTCTTTCCAACGAGCAGCACAAAGACACCATTTATCGCCTGCTTTTAATCCAGGAAATCCATAAGCTGGATAAGGCGTTATGAGGTCATTACCTCGAGCTTTTGAATACTGTAAAAATTTATCAGTTACCACAGCCGCAACCACATGAACGCCTGCATCAAGGTCGCCAGTCGAGCAAAAACCATCTCTATAAAATCCTGTGAGTGGCGATTTTCCTGCTATTTGTAGGTCAGTTCCGAGTACATTTTTTTCACCTTTCTTTGTCATAATTTTGTTGTTTTTCATTTGTTTTTTTGCGGCTACTGGCCCACAACCTGCTTTTGATTGATTGACAGGAACTTTACTTTGTGCAAAAGCCGATACACACAAAAATATCAAGAATATGATTTTCATTTTTGCTAAAGGTCAAATTTATATTTAAAGAACCTATTCGATATAAAAATGTTTAGTTTCGGTGCAGAACTATTGGTATTCTATCAAAAATACGCTAAAATCAATCTTTTGAACAATGTAACTATGCCAGTTTTTGGTAAAAAACAATTAGAAAAAGATTATTTAGAATTAAATTACTCACTAGAAAAGAAAACTAAAATACATTTTTTGGGGTTTTAAACGAAGGCTTTGGATATTTCGTAGGCCTTATTTTTTTTGCAAATTATATGGAAAAGTATCTAAAAATCATTCAAGGAGCATATACGGGCTATTTCAATTATTTCATCAACGAGATGCTCAATCCAAGCTGGCACAACTATTTTTATTGGTTGGTGGGAGCTTCTTTGGCTATTTGGTTACTTGAAATCATGTTTCCGTGGCGAAAAAACCAGCCTTTGATTCGTGAACATTTTTGGTTGGATGCCTTCTATCTATTATGGAATTATTTTCTCTTTTCGCTCATTGCCTACAATGCCCTTTCGATGGTCGGCGTTCAGGCATTCAAAGATTTTCTTGGGCTTTTTGGCATTACAAATATTGTAGCAATCAATATCGAGCAATTACCTTTTTGGTCGAAAATTCTCATTATTTTCGTTTTTCGGGATTTTATGCAATGGGCTATTCATCGTCTTTTGCATAATGTTGATTGGATGTGGGAATTCCATAAAGTACATCACAGTACCGAAGAAATGGGGTTTGCAGCTCTTCTCCGCTACCATTGGATGGAAAACGTCATTTATCGGAGTCTTGAATACATTCCGTTGGCGATGGTGGGCGTTGGTTTGACCGATTTTTTTATCGTTCATATCTTTACCCTCGTCACTGGTCAACTCGGTCATGCCAATCTCAAAATAAATCTCGGTTCGCTCAAATATCTGCTCAATGGCCCACAAATGCATCTTTTGCACCATGCCAAATATATGCCTGCAAGCCACCCAAAAGGCTTTAACTATGGCATCACCTTGAGTGTTTGGGACTTTATTTTCAAGACAAACTATTGGCCATCTGATGATGAAAACCTTCCAATTGGCTTACCCGACGACGAGCATTTTCCGAAAGATTTTGTTGGTCAGAACGTAAGGCCATTTCAACGAATATTTAGAAAGAAATAAGCAAACACAGAAATTTATCGTATTTTTAGGGAAAAATTCAACCTCTCTAAACTCCATTTTAAATGAAACAATCATTTGTTCGTTCAAGCTATATTTTGGCAAGTCTTGCTGGAATTACTGGTTTATTTGCTTTTAGAAACCTAGCCGAGCCCCCTGTCAAGAAAAAAACAGTCGCTGTTGTCGATGCAATCAAACTTCCTGCGGGATTTTCGGCTACCGTTCTTGGAACAGAATTAGGGGCAACTCGCCACCTTACGGTTTCAAAAAATGGCGATGTTTATGCCAAACTTTCAAAATTAAAAGACGGTAAAGGTATTTTGCTCATGCGTGATACCAACAAAGATGGCGTAATCGACGAAACCAAATATTTTGGAAATTACCCCGGCACAGGCGTGACTATCAAAAATGGTTATTTATATGCTTCCTCCAATACAGGTGTTATGCGTTATAAATTAAATGCAAATGAAGAAATAATTGATATTGAAAATCCAGAAAAAATTGTTGATGGATTGGTCGATAAAGGACGTGACAACGCAAAACCTTTTGTGCTTGATAATGCCAATAATATTTACGTAACGGTAGGCTCATACAACGACCCTTGTCGTGAAAAAGGCACTGGAAAAGGCATTATGCCTTGCTCAATTCTGGACTCAGCGGGTGGAATCTGGAAATTCAATGCCGAAAAAATGAACCAAACATTTTCAGACGGAATTCGATACGCAACAGGGCTAAAAAACGCCGTCGGAACTGCTTGGAATTCAAAAACCAACTCCCTTTTTGCAACTGTGCATGGTCGTGGACAATTCCATGATTTTTATCCTCAATATTATACGCCACAACAAAGTGCTGAAATGCCGGCCGAAACATTATATGAACTTCACCAAGGCGATGATGCAGGTTGGCCGTATATTTATTATGATCAATTTCAGAAAAAGAAAATTGTTGCTCCCGAATACGGAGGAGATGGTAAAAAAACTGGTGGCGAAAAAGCACTGAATCCAATTGTGGCATTTCCCGCACACTTAGGGCCAAACGACCTGCTTTTTTATACTGGGAAAATGTTTCCAGCCAAGTATCGTAATGGAGCTTTCATTGCTTTTCATGGTCAATCTTCCGAACTAAAGAAAGGCTATTTGGTAGCTTTTGTACCATTTGTAAACAATAAACCTTCAGGTAAATGGGAAATTTTTGCAGATAATTTCGCTGGAATCGATCTCGTAAAACCAACAGGCCCAGTACAGCATCGCCCATGTGGACTCGCACAAGGCCCCGATGGTGCTTTGTATGTAAGTGATGATTTAGGCGGAACCGTTTACCGAATTACCTATAGAAAATAAGGGAAAAATTAAAACACTATCTAAAAATCAAATATATTTTAGATAGTGTTTTCTCCAAAATTTTTTTTGTTAAAAATCTTCTATGATACTCAATTTTCATATAGTTGATGTTTTTGCCGAAGAAAAATATCAAGGAAATCAATTAGCTGTATTTGAATACGCAGATGGCTTGAGCGATGAAATGATGCTCAAAATTGCCCGTGAAATTAATTTTCAAGAAACTACTTTTATCATCTCTGATGAAGAGAAAAACGGTGGATTTGATATAAAAATTTTCACACCCGAATACCAAGTTCCATTTGCGGGGCATCCAACTTTGGGAACTGCATTCGTTTTACTAAATTATCCTCAAAATATTGATAAAAAAAGCATTAAACTCAACCTAAAAATTGGACAAGTACCCGTAACTAAGGAAAAAGAAACGCTTTGGTTAGAAGTTAGAAATCCAATTTTTGGCAAAATTTTTAATCTAGAAATCGCCAATTTGTTTGGTTTAACACCAGAAGATATTGACGAAAAATATCCAATTGAAGTAGTTTCAACTGGGCTTCCATATATAATACTTCCTCTTAAAAAACTTGCAGCTATCCGAAACATCAAATTCAACGATGTGCAAATAAAAAACTGGCTTCTTGACAATCAATTATACAAAACCAACGCTCCCGATGAGTTAACAACTGCTTTTCTTGCTTTCACGCGTGAAACCGAAAAAGCCGACAATCAACTTCATGCACGAATGTTTTGTTACGAAAACGAAAAAATAGTAGAAGATGCCGCCACAGGTAGTGCTAACTCGTGCTTGCTCGCCTATTTACTCAAACACGAATCAAGCAAAATTAGCTGCCGAGTGGAACAAGGTTGCGAAATGGGGCGACCTTCGCTTATCCAAATAAGAGGGGAATTAAACGAAAAACAGGTTTTTAGTTTGAATGTTGGTGGAAAAACAAAGTTGATTGCACAAGGCAAATGGTTTGTTTGAAAGGAAATTCTTTCCGACTTTTGCAGTAAATTACTAATCAAGGCTATGGCAAACGACCCACGAGGAGGGAAAAATACATTTCGCACCAAAAATATGAAAACACCAGAAGTAGCTCCAAAAAAACAATCAAGTAAATGGAAAAGCAAGCTAAAATACTGGGTAATAAAAATAACACTCTACTTTTTCGTCATTTCGATTGGCTTAGTTGTGCTGTACAAATTTGTGCCAGTTCCCGTAACCTCAACCATGATTGCTCGCAAAATGGAAGCCATATCCGATGGCCGAGATAGCGAAATCTATTATGATTGGGTATCATACGCCAATATATCGAAAGAAGCACCTTTGGCCGTGGTAGCAGCCGAGGACCAACTTTTTCCTGACCACAATGGTTTCGATTTTGAGGCAATGGGCAATGCTCTCAGCAAAAATCTCAAAGGCAAAAAATTGCGTGGTGCAAGCACACTCTCACAACAAGTTGCTAAAAACGTATTCCTTTGGCAATCAAGAAGTTATATTCGAAAAATATTTGAAGTTTACTTCACGGTTTTGATAGAATTGATTTGGGGAAAAGAACGAATATTGGAAGTTTACCTCAATGTAGCCGAAATGGGAAGCATGACTTTTGGTGTTGAAGAGGCTTCTACGCGATATTTTAATACATCAGCCAAAAATCTAACTCGTCAACAAGCAGCACGAATTGCGTCCGTTCTACCAAGTCCAATCAAATGGTCAGCAGCTAAGCCTGGGCCTTATGTCAACCGCCGTACAGCCGCAATTGCTCGACAAATGCGTGCTTTAGGTGGCGTGGCTTATATCAATGATTTGAGGAGTTTTTAGTGTTTATTGTGCTAAAAGAGGTTCATAATAAACTTTCATCAAAGAAGCTGATTTTATAGGAACAATGGCATAGGTTACTCCTTTCGTGTCGGCAAATTCAATGAGAAATACTTCTTCATCGAGTATTTCCACGATAGTACCTAGCTCCCCTTTGCGTAAATTGTACGATGGAATTGCCTCAGTCAAAACCACCACATCAAATAATTCAAGAATGTCCATGAGTTTTATAAAATTACGTAACAACTTGTTAACCTTGTTAACCTTGGGAAATTTTCATCGGTTTTGATAATCCAACTTGTTCTGACAATTGCATTTTTAGGTGAATTTTCAGCTGATATATCAACAACGTACAATGCTCCATATTGGTTTATTTCTGTAATTGTTGCTTCATTATTTTGTATATTTATTAAAATAGCGTTTTTTAAATCTTGATAATTTTCTATTGAAAAACCTAATGCCGATATAAAAACCCGTACCTTATGTTTTCCAACTGGATGGCTTTCTGATAGACAATAATCTATCAATTTTCTATCATCAATGAAAGCATTTTCAGCATTTGGTAGAATCATATCTCAGAATTAGTGCTTTTTACTAAAAAAAACAATGATTTTTAAACGTTTTAAAAGGTAAACAGATTACTTGCTCATTTTTACCACTCCATTCTCGGCAACGGACTAACATCTTGGCTCGAAAAATCATTTTTTAGGTATTTGAAATGTGCCGCCATTGCAATCATGCCTGCGTTATCCGTACAATACTGAAAATCGGGAATATATACATTCCAACCTTCTTTCTCTCCCATTTCATACAAAGTTTTTCTTAGTCCCGAATTGGCCGAAACTCCTCCCGCAATCGCTACCTCTTTGATGTTGAGTTCTCTTGCTGCACGCCGTAATTTTTGTAGCACCATTCGCACTAAAGTATGCTGCACACTAGCACAAATATCATTCAAATTTTCGGCCACAAAGTTTGGATTCTCGGCAACTCTCTTCTTCAAAAAGCACAAAATTGAAGTCTTTATTCCGCTAAACGAAAAATTATACTTTGGCATTTCAGACAATGGAAATTCATACGCCAATGGATTCCCAATTTGGGCGTGTTTATCTACCAAAGGGCCACCAGGGTAAGGGAGGCCAAGTAATTTTGCAGTTTTATCGAATGCTTCACCAACGGCATCGTCTTGCGTTTCTCCCAAAATTTCCATTATAGCATGGTCTTTGATAAGTACAATCTGGGTGTGTCCACCACTTACGGTCAAACACAAAAATGGAAAGTCTGGACGAGGTTCATCAATGAAGTGAGCCAACACGTGTGCTTGCATGTGATTAACTTCAATCAGCGGAATATCCAAAGCCAAAGCCATTGCCTTCGCAAATGATGTCCCAACCAATAAAGACCCTAAAAGTCCAGGCCCACGAGTAAAAGCTATGGCATTTAGGTCTTTTTTTGTTATATTCGCAACTTGTATAGCCTTATCAACCACCCTAACGATATGTTGTTGGTGAGCTCGGGAGGCAAGCTCAGGCACAACGCCACCATAAAGTTCATGAATTAGCTGCCCAGCTACAATGTTGGAGCAGATTTTACCGTTAGAAATAACAGCGGCCGACGTATCGTCGCACGAAGATTCGATTGCTAAAATATTCATAGTCCATGGCGGAATTTCGCCTGGTCAATAGACGAGAGTCCAAAGTCCTGTTTTTTTAAATAAAACACAAAATTAGTACTATTTATAACACAATTCTCCGAATTGTTCTTAAATAAATTATCAGTGACAGCTTTCAAAACTGTCCTAAAAAATGGGTAAAGTAATTAAAATAATCACTCTCACGCTTATTTCTCTCATCGTTGTTGCTATGATGAGTGGCTTGTTAGTGTTTACACCACTACCCAAAACCTTACTCATTCTAATTACTATTTTGTTGGGTAGTTTAGTGTTGGGTTATTACTCAAAAAGGGCGATTACTACGATTCTACTACAACTTTTATTGGGTTTTGGATTGGTGTTTTATGCCATGCAATTGCCCCAATTTCAGACCAAAACTTTACAGAAAGCCACCGAGTTATTATCAAAAAAATTAGGCTCAAAAATAACTATTGAAAAGGCTAGAATGACTTGGTTTGATGAAATTACGCTCGAAAACATAACGATTTACGACCACAAAAATCGTGAAATGATTTTTGTAAAAGAGCTTTATGTAAACTGCAAAACCAATTTTGATTTTAGCTGGGAAAAAACTTTAACCTTTGATAATAATCTTGATTATGTGATGATTCATAATCCAAGAGTAAAACTTATTTACGAACCCGATGGCGATTTGAATATCGATAAATGGCTTGCTAGAATTGAAGAATTAACCGCCTCGACAGATACAACTAATCGAGTAAAAGGCGAACATAACACACCTTTTACGATTGATGAAACCTACATTCAAGACGGTACGTTTACACTGGCCGACCCCGAAGAAGCACGTTTTCCGAAAGATGAATTTGATTATAAAAACTTCACTATCAATGATTTGAATGGAAACTTAAAGAATTTCTTTATCATGGGCGATACAATTACGTTCGGTTTGAAAAATATGCAGGGAGTCGAACGCCGAAGTGACCTCAATATCAAGCAATTAAATACCAAGTTCTTTTATTCTCGCAAATCAATGCGATTGAATGATTTGTATGCAAAAATCAATAATTCAACCCTCCGAAATTCGGTTATTTTCAATTATGACAGCCCACGAGATTTTAGCGATTTCAATGAAAAAGTGGTAATGACTGGCAATTTAAAAGATTGTGAAATTGACGCCCAAGACCTCGGAAGATTTGCAACCGATATGTATGCTTATCGAGAAAATTACCTGCTCAATGGCGATTTCAAAGGAACGGTTCACGACTTTCGGGTAAAAGATTTCAAGCTAAAATTTGGCAAAAATAGTTTTCTAGATGGCGATATTGCCTTTAAGCACCTACCCGATTTGTATAAAGCCAACATGGATTTGAACTGGCGAACGAGTCAAGTTGATGCTGTTGATGCTCGCCAATATGTGGGCGACTCGCTTTACAATTCACAAGTAAGTAAGTTCGGTATTGTAAATTTTGCTGGTACTTTCAAAGGTGTTTATAACGATTTTGTGACTGATGCTAATTTTAAATCGGCCATGGGAAATGTATCTGGAAATATCAAAATGAAACTCCCAACCAATGGTACTTTGCCGACTTATGATGGTTCGTTGACGGCTGAAAATTTTGATTTGGGGAAACTCGTAGATGAGTCAGAGTTTTTGCAAAAATTATCTTTTGCAGGAAAGATTCAAGGCAAGGGTTTCACGATAAAAGATGCAGCCCTCGACTTCGATGGTAAAGTAAATCAAATTTGGTTTAATGGCTACGACTATAAGAATATTTATGTCGATGGTAAAATGAGCCGTTCGCTTTTTGATGGAAAAGTAATCGTAAAAGATACAAATTTAGCAGTTAATGTGAGTGGGAAAGTCGATTTTGCGAAAGCCTTAAATAAATTTGATATTCATGGAATGGTTCAGAATGCGAACCTCCAACCACTCGGTTACTCAAAAAATGATGTAAAACTTCGCTCCGAAATTAACCTCAACTTTCAAGGAAACGAACTTGATAATTGGCTTGGCGAAGCAAAATTTTTGAATACCGTTTTGCAATATGATAAACGCCAATTGGGTATCGACTCACTTTTTGTAAATTCCGAATTATTAGATAATTCTCGAAAAATAAGTTTACTCTCTGAGTTTTTCAATATTGATATTTCAGGTAAATTTACCCCTAGTAAAGTCATTGCCGATGTCACTCGTTTATCCAAAGAATATACCCAATATTTCTACGAAAAAGAACAAACTCGCCTCGATTATTACGCCCGGCTACCCTATGCCGATGTGGGCAATAAATACCAGTTAAATTATAAGGTGACATTCAAAAAATCGGATCCATTTTTTGCTTATTTCTACCCCAATATTTATGTTTCTTATGGTGCCGAATTGAGTGGAAATCTGAATATCAGAAATACAGCCGAGTTATCTTTGGCAGGAAAAATAGATACACTTCGCTATGAAACTTTGTCTTTTTATGACAATGACATTGATTTTAATACTTCAAAAGAAGCGACTTCACCAAGAATTTTGACCTCCTTAATTTTCAATTCGGCTTCTCAGAAATTGGGAGATATGACTCCGACCGAAAAAGTTGAAGTAGCAGGAATGTGGGGGCAAGGAAATATAATTGAATTTGACGGAAGAATCAATCAACAAAATAGTTCAAATAAAGCTCAAATTTTTGGCAAATTAGCTTTTTTATCAGAAGGATTTGATATTACTTTTAATCCAAAAAACACAAAACTTGACCTTTTGGGTAGCCAATGGATATTAGGTAAAAACAATTTGATTAACATTAAAAACGATGATATTTGTTTTCAAGATGTGGCGTTATCTAACCAAAATCAAAGTGTTTCGTTGAATGGTTCGTTTTCGCCCGACTCTACGATAGAATCGTTTATTGATATTCGAGATTTTGATTTACAGACTCTTAAGCCACTTTCAGACCTCGACTTGAAGGGTATTGTAAACGGAAAACTTATGATGCGAGATATTTACGATGACGCCATCGTGACGAGTAGCTTCGGAATTGATGAGTTGATTTACAAGAATATTTTGATTGGAACAATTGCAAGCGAAGCCCTTTGGGATAATCTGAAACAACGTCTCAATATCAACGGAAACATCATCAGAATCAATAACGAAATATTTAGAGTATCGGGAACTTACGACCCGAAAGATGACCGTAATCCACTAAACTTAAAAGCCACTTTAAAGAAAACTAATCTAGAAATTTTTGAGTCGTTTGTAGACGATATTTTCTCCAATATTGGCGGCTATGCCAGTGGAACATTAAGTGTGTCTGGAACAGCCAACGACCCGATTATTAGAGGTGGAGTGGATTTTGAGAAAGGCATTTTACGCATCAATGCACTAAATTCTTATCTGTACTTTGATGACCAACTTAATTTCAATGAAGAAGGTTTTGTAGCAGCAAAAGGCTTCAAGGTGCGTGATGCCGCACAAAATGGCAATGTTGCAGAACTTGAAGGCGGTATTTTTAATGGTGGTGGTGGGAATTTTATGTTAGGTATTCATGCCTACATGAGAGGTCGTGATGGTTTTAAAATTATGAATACTGGCATCAAAGACAATGAAGATTTTTATGGAACGGGTATCACAAACGGCGATTTGCACATTACAGGTGATTTTAATAATGTAAATATTGCGGCAAATTTAACAAGTAAAAAAGGTACAAGAATTACGATTCCACTCGATGGTGAAACAACAGTGAATACCGAAGAGCAAGGCATTACGTTTATGAGTAAAAACACGCAAAAAACCATAGATAATATTAGTAAGAATGACACTATTATGAGTAGTGAAGGTGGGTTAAAAATGGATTTTAATTTTACGATAACACCCGATGCCGAATGTATCGTAATCTTTGACCGTACCAATCAAGACCAACTCAATGCCATTGGTAATGGTAATATCAGTATCGAATATGATACTCGAGGAGGTTTCACGATGTCGGGGCCTTACACCATTAAGAGCGGAAAATATGATTTTAGCTTACAAAATATCTCCAAACTAAGAAAATTTGACATTTCGGAAGGAAGCCGAATCTTGTGGTCTGGCGACCCTTACGATGCTGAAATAAATATCGGAGCGAGTTATACTGCCAATGTTTCATTGAATGGTATCGCTACCAGTACAACGGCCAATTCATCGGAGTTAAATACACTTTACCCGGTAGTAGCATCAATAATGCTTACTGATAAATTAATGAAGCCAACGACCAAGTTTGACATTAAGTTTAATCAACGCCGAATTCCGCTTAACCTCCAACCTCAAGTAATCGCTTTTGAGCAACGCCTTCATGATGATGAGCAATTACGCAACAATAACTTTGTGGGCATTACGGCATTAAATAGGCTTTTCAATGATAATAGCTTCAAAGATGCCCTCGACACACAACTATTATTAGATAATGTGAGTGGAATTTTGACCAACCAACTCGGAAATATTGCTTCAAAAATTGACCCTAATTTGGAGGTTGCGGTACAGTTTGGCAAAGGAAATTTGAATAATCTCCGTCAAAGTTTGATTAATAATACACAGCTCAATTTTTCGTATAAATTCGGAAATAACATCAAGGTAAGTTTGAACAATACCATTCTCCAAAACGAAGGCCAAACAACTAACAATTATTTCTATGGTGGTGAAGTAGAGTGGCTATTGAGTCAAGATGGTTCGTGGAGACTAAAGGCTTATAGCCGAAGCGTGCCAAATTATTATTACAATTTCAATAGCAACGTATCTGTCAATGGCGTAAGTTTACAGCATACCCGCAGTTTCAATACCATCTTCAAAAAGAAAGAAATCAAAGATTTTCCAATGGGTATTTCAAGTAAAAAACTTGACAGTGCGGAACGCCGCTTGAAACTCGTTAGCCAAAACAAACCATAAAATAAATTATTTCAATTCTTCTCGAAATAGTTTTTTATCAGCATAAAAAGTTCCGAAAGGCACAAATGAGGCCAAAAATGCCAAAACGACTTTCTTAAATGACCATTTGTATTGAATAACGACTATGGCCAAAAGCACCACATACGCAATAAAAAGTACGCCGTGAGCCATACCTACAAAATAATTAGGCTTTAGAAAACCCAACATATATTTAAGAGGCATCGTGATTCCGAAAAGTATAAAAGAACAGCCTTCCAAAAAAGCTACAACTCTAAATTTGCCTAAAGTGGTTTTGAACATAAATCTTTAGTTTTTGACAAAGATACGAGATTTGTTAATTGTGCGTTTCAATTTTTTCGGAAGATGAACATTTTATCGTTTTTTTTGTTAATTTATCAATGACCACAATAAAATTTCGATAATGATTGCCATCATAATAGGTACTAATCGCCAAAACTCTGTTTCGAGAAAAGTAGGCATCAATTACCAAAATCTTTTAAAATCGCTCGGTGAAGAAAGTCAGATTATTGATTTAGCCGAACTTCCAGTCGATTTTACATTTTCGGCTTTGTACCAAAATTCTGGTAAAAACGAGGCTTTCAATGAGTTTCAGAAAAAAGTTGACGAAACCAAAAAATTTGTATTTATTGTACCCGAATACAACGGTTCGTTTCCAGGGGTATTGAAAACTTTTTTCGATGGCTTGCGTTATCCTGATAGTTTCAATAATAAAAAAGCGGCTTTAGTAGGAATCTCGGCAGGATTATTAGGAAATGCAGTTGGACTCGGACATTTAAATGACATTTTGAGCTACATGGGAACCGATGTACTGGGCTTACGTATGAAATTCGGCAACATGAAAGCCCACTTTAACGGTGAAGAGTTTACGTTTGATGTATATCGAAACTTCCTCGAAAAACAAGCTAAAGCTTTGATTGCGTTTTGAAGCAATTCTCAGTAGGCAGTCAAAACCAGTAACCAATCAACCAATAACTGATAACAAAACATGCAAGCACCGCCACCGTGGAAACTCAAGGGCAACGGGTACATTTTTATTTATCATTTCCCAAAATCGTTTGTTGAAAAATTTGGCTTTCTGTCTGATTATCAAACCAATAGATTCGAAGGTGATTTTGTGGGCACGGTTATGTTGGTTGATTATGAAACCTCAGCCGTTGGGCCTTATCATGAACTTTTGTTTGTGCCAGGAAGGTTAGATTTTGACAAAAAGAAGGTTTTTTCTATTTCAAAAATCTATGTTTCAAGTCAAGATAGTGTAGAAAATGGGATTGCCAATTGGGGAATTCCTAAAGAGTTGGCCGACTTTTCAATCATAAAGCTAACAGCTAAAGAAAAGATTGTAGAAGTATTGATTGAAGGCAAAATCTTCTTTAAAGCACATCTGCGAGACGGTTCGTTCAAATTTCCGATTTCTACTAAATTTTTTCCGCTCAAACTTGCTCAAAAACTGGGCTATGATTTATTGATAACCAATTCACCTGCCAAAGGAAAAGCATCATTTGCCAAATTGCTTAATATCGAAACTGATGATGCCCATTTCCCTCCAATTTCTCAGCTAAAACCTTTGTCTGTTTTAGCTGTTAGTGATTTTGAAATGGAATTTCCTAAGCCGCTGATTTTAACAAACTATTTTACGAAGTAAAAAAGTGAGACGTCAATAAAGTCGATATAAGCACCACAGATTTTCATTGTTAAGCAGTTGGGTATATTTAATCGAAAAATTTTTTTTCATAAAAAACTGATAGACAGTATTTTATATTAGTGTTGACTGTAAACTATTGACCGTGGACTACTTAATTGTCAACTTATAAAAAAGCTATATTTTTAGCACTTAATTGTAAATACTTATCAAAAGTCCCTAAAAACGAATATTCTATGAGATTTTTTTACCATTAACCAATCAACCAATAACTAATTTCAAAGCTCTCACTTTATACAATTTTCTTTACGGCGGGTATCCACGATTCCAATAATTTTCCAGCCTTTGTCGGTTTTCATCATCATAAATACATTTACACCGCAATGATTAAATTTTCCATTGACATAAAATTCGTAGGGAGTCCAAGCCATAGCCATTTCTCCATCGACTTTGATAACGTAACTCGTTAATCTCTCATCTAAAATTACCCCTTCACGCTTCGTACCGATTTGCTTTAACCAGCTCAAAATTGCATCTTCTTGTAGACGTACTTCACCAGTTTTATCTTTTCCAATTGATTTGAGCGTACATGAAGGATGTAAAGCCGCATGCACAAGGCTCGAATCGCTCTTTCGCATTCCATCGAATACTTGATTAATAGATGCTTTTATTTGTTCTTCATCGGTTTGGGCAAATGACTGAGTTGCCACAGTGAGCATTAATAAAGTCAATAGTTTTTTCATAATGAATAGTTAGGAATGAGTGATGAAAAGAATTTTAGAACCAAAAATACAAAAAAGTTCGTAGGAATAAATGCCCCTTGATTTATCAAGATATTGTTCGAGAGTATTGATCATTACGCTTATCGGCAACGGAAAAAGAATTGATGCTGATGTTTCGGAAGCTTCAAACGGTTATTCCTGCAATAATAATCAGCAAAATCTTGGCCGATATCATTAATATGATCCAAAGGTGTAGCTACAGTAAAGACAAGTTCATCGATAAAAGATTCAGTCAAGTCAATGAATTAATTTTAAAATTACGTTGGCATGGTTATGAAGCATGCCAACGTTAAGGCTCTTGATATTCTACCACTTTACAACTTTTTTGGTTTCTTTACGTTTACCAGTATCAAGTACCAAAAAGTATAATCCTGCACTCAAATCAGTAGTATCGAGTTTAAATTTATCTAAATACGAACCTATCGGATACTCTTTCTGAACAACCATTTTTCCTTTTGTATTGAATAATGTTACGGTCAACTTAGAGCCGGGCTTGTTATAAACTTGCAAATCCAATACATCATCAAACGGAATTGGAAAATATTTTACCCAAAAATTAGAAACTTTTGGGTTTACGGTTGCCCTTATATTTATTTCTCGGTTCTCTATAATTCCACTCGCACAATTTGTATCAGAAAACTCAGAAACATAAAAATTATAACTAATTGGCTCAGACGGCACAAAACTTCTAATAACAGTATTGCTCATGCTCGAAACTGACTCTTTCCCATTATAAACAAACTTGTATGGCGGAGTACCAGTTAGCTTCACTAGTATTTGAGTAGTATCTAAAACATAAGCCTCATTCAAACCCGAAATACTGATTGTTGGTGCTTTAAAAATCTGCACTTCAACCGAATCTGTCGATGTAATTTTTGGCTCAGTACTCTCAACTTTGACCCAATATTTACCACTCACTATCTCTCTTGGAATAGCCGCTTTAAACGAATTATCATTAGCTATAGTTGCAGTATATTTCTTTCCTGAGTTTGAGAAAATCGCACTAAATTCATTTTTTGTAGTATATTTTCCGCCTGCCACGAACTTTAAGACGATGTTTTCGTTGGTACAATACTTATTTTTATCTGCACTACTCAAACTTAGCGTCAGAACGTTTACTTCCAACAAGTTACTTAAATCGCTAACACATTCTTGGTCAATACATTGAACTTTATACTGTGTATTTAAAGCTGGATTTACGAGCAAAACATTGTTTTTATTAGTAATTTGGGTTTCAGATGGCTTATTTTCTGTGTTCCAAGTCCACTTTGCACTGCTACAACCTTCGGCCTTAAGCGTAACTTGTTCACCTTTCAAAATCTGACTAGAAGAAGCCTTTAATTGTGGAGTTTTTAAGTAATTACAAGGATTTATTTTCAATAATTTATCAGTTTGCAACAACCATATTTTTCCACTATTATCCAACTGTATTGTTCCTGTGGTACTTACCAAAGGCACATTTACTGCCAATTTTAGGCCATTTTCCCCAAATGAGTAAATATCTCGTTTCAAACCTGCAATATTATATAAGTAAAATACGCCATCACTTTCACCGATTATTCGATTAGTACCCGAAAGCGTTAAATTCTGATTGACCCAACCCGATTCTTCTTTATATTTGAGCAATAGGTTTGTTCCGCCATTTACTACCCAAAGGTTTTCTTGAGCATCTAAATAAATCTGACTAATTGAACCATTCAGCAAAGTATTTGTTCGGTTAAAAATTGTCTGTTTGTTTTGCTCAAAATTATAATTATAAATTTCATTAATGGCACTTGTAGAATTATAAACCAGCATCCAAACTGAATTTTTTCCCCAAACCATGTTTTGTTGTAAACTTACATTTGTAGGTAGTTGAAAAACTAACTCGGTTGAATCACCTATTATTTTTTGTATATTTCTGTTATCATTTACCAATTTTGTTTGTGGATCAAAACTATTGAAAGAAGTATTCTTGCTCCCCACAAAATCGCTTGATTCGAGGATTTTGAATGTATTAGGTTCTAATTTCGCCAATCGGTAGGTTGGTTTCGGAAAAACCCCATTGAAAGCAATGCGTTTGCTAACTTGCGTCAAAATCCACAGATTTCCAGCATCATCGGTTTTAGTATCAACCACTGCATTACTTACAATTCCATTGGTTAGTTGTCGGTTGATAAGTTTACCTGCAGTCCCATCAACTTTCATTTGCACGATTCCTTCGTTGGTGCTTACAAAAGCATAATTATCATTGAAAACAACTTTTCGTAATGTGCGACTCAAGTTATCAATATTGCCATTATTGAAATACGAAAAACTCGCAGGGTTTGACTCCGAACCAGTTCTGAAAGACCTTTCAGTAAACCTAACCAAGCCTTTGGGAAGACCTATGATATTAAATTTATCATTATTATATTCCTCAAATTTTACATAATAATTGGTATTTGGCTTTAGATTTTGGAGCAAAAACGGATAATTTATTTGGCTCGCATAAATACCCGATTTAAGGGTTTTATTGACTATAGGCATTGAATAATTGGCATTTTCAGAAACAATTACTTTCACCTCAAGAATATCGCCACTACCACCAGTGTAATTTATCGGAAAAGTAAGCGGATAACCATTGATAGCTTGTTGGGTCAAATCAAGAATTGAAGAATTGGGTTTTATCCAAAAAGTTTCTGGTTTCGACCATGCACTTGTCTCGCTTCCTCGCAAGGCTCGCACTCGCCATGTGAAACCTTCGTTCGATGTTGTCATGGCAAACGAATTGGTAGTTGCACGTCGAACAACAGCGTTTAAATCAAACGAATAAGAAGTATTTCCAGAACTAAAACCAATTGTTTGAAGTTGATATTCGGTCGCATCATCAATTTTATCAAACCTAAGCGTGAGCGTTGTTCCATCAATATTTACTTTCCCATCAAGTGCTGTTAGTGGTTGCGGTGTTTCAAGTATCGCAGGCGTATTCACCCTCATTGTATTTGACCAAACTCCTTCACCAAGTCTATTTTTAGGTTTAATTCTAAGAAAATAATTTTTATTTTTTTTCAAATAAGACAAAACTGTATATGCTTGTTCACTACTATCTCGCAAAATAATATTTTTAAAATCTGAGCCATCAGCCACTTCAATTAGGTAAGTTTCGGCTTGTAGAACCGAACTCCATGAAAAATATAAATCTTTGTTAAAATCCCATGTTTCAGCCAATTTTATGGTTTCAAAAGTGTTTCTTATTTTTTGATATCGAGTGGCAGAATTTCGATTCATTAATTCGATACAAAGTGGGTGAAAATTGTTCAATCGCCGATTACAATAGCTCATCAACGTTCCTTTAATATTGTCTAGAGCTTCCGAATAACAGTTTCCCTCTACGGCATAACAAAAATCAATTGCTCCACCTGGCCAAGTACAACTTTGTGTATGTGGCGAACCAAAATTATGTCCGATTTCGTGGGCGATAGTTGAGATATTTTGCCATGGCGAAACATTAAATTTACCACTCGCTACTCCACCTGCACCCGAAAACCCTTTAGAATTGAGATACATGACTAAATCGTTTGGAATCCGCGATAACGGAGTATTTGTATAAGCATTACGAAGGTTTGTTAGCATTACAAAAATATCTGTCACATTATTGTAAGGATCTTTGGCTTCTTCTTTCCAAATATTTACATAAGTCAGCACCAGTTTTGTACCGATTTCGTTTTCATAAATCTCGGATGTTTTCTGAATCATAGCAGCTACTTCATTTTTTATAAAGAGCGTGTCACCATTATATTTTTTAAAAGTCTGATAGTCAACATCAACTACTACTCGGCACATATAAAAATCATCAATAGCCTGTTTCCGAACCTTGCGTTCTTTGATAAATTGCGGTAATTGTTTCATGATTTCCTGCGAGATTTCGTTATCGTCAAAGCCACAAGTTATATTTTGTGCAAACGAAAATGTTGAAACTAAAAACAGGAGTAGAAATACAGGAAAAGTAAATTTCATAAAAGTTTGTTAATGATGGAATTTTGGGCACATTTCAAAATACAAAAATGAGTGAATTTTCTGAATTTTCATCATTTTAGCAAAATAATTCACAGCGGTGGGTATAAAAAATGTCTCTGATAAAATTATCAGAGACACACATCTATAAAACACTATTTCTTACTTCAACTTCTCCAATTCAAACTTCACAAAATCCATCAATTCGGCGATGTATTCCTTCGAGAAATCAAATTTTACATTGGCTGCTTCGTAAATCTTACCTATTGTTGTGGTATAACCCAATTTTAGGGCATTTAAGTAGCCATTAAGTCCTTTTTGGGCATCTTGTTTGTAATTTCTCCAAACGCTGATTGCTCCCAACTGAGCCATTCCGTATTCGATATAGTAAAATGGCACTTCAAAAATATGCAACTGACGCTGCCAATTATATTTTTTAAATCGCTCAAAACCTTGCCAATTAGTAAGCGAATCTGAGAATTGTTCAAAGGTTTTCACCCATTGCGTTTGGCGTTCTTCGATTGTGTGCGAAGGGTTTTCATAAATCCAATGTTGGAATTTATCGACCGTTGCAATCCACGGCAAAACCTCCAAGATGTCTTCTAAATGTTCGATTTTGGCACGTTTTAGGTCTTCTTCATTTTCAAAAAATACACCCCAATGCTCCATCGAAATCAACTCCATCGACATAGAAGCCAATTCGGCCACCTCTGAAGTTGTACTTCGGAATGAGTTTAGCTGTAAATCACGCACTTCAAAAGAGTGAATAGCATGGCCACCTTCGTGAACCATAGTGACCACATCACGCAGGCTAGAAGTGGCATTCATAAAAATAAACGGCACACCGATTTCTTCGAGTGGATAGTTGTATCCACCTGGAGCTTTGCCTTTACGAGATTCGACATCAAAATGCCCCATTCGACGCATGATACGAATATAATCAGCCAATTTTGGGTCGATTCTTCGAAAACATTCAACGGTTTTATCAAGCAAATCTTCCCCATTGCTGAATGGCTTGAGAGCCGGTTTTCCATCGGGGTCAACTTTCAAATCCCACGGACGAAGCTCATCGACATTCAGCTTTATTTTGCGTTCTTTGACCATTTCATCAACCAAAGGAACAACGGTTTCAGCCACGGCTTCGTGGAAATTGAAGCAATCTTGTGGCGTATAATCGAAACGCCCCATGGCAGCAAACATATAATCACGAAAATTCAAGAAACCCGCATTGACGGCCAATTGGTGGCGTAAATCTCGCAGTTCGTTGAATAGAGTATCAAGTTTCTCGTGGTCTTGATAGCGACGTTCGGCAATTTTTGTCCAAGCCTCCTCACGAATCGCACGATTTGGCGACTGCAATAAATCACCTGCTTTTGGCAAAGTCATTTCTTCGCCATTGATGTTTACGGTCATTGCTGCCGTAGTTGACTGATATTCAGTCTGTTTGGTCTGAATTTGGGTTTCAATCGGAATGTTTTCTTCACGGAAAATCTCAACCGATTTCTTCATTCCACGAATTGTGATGAAAAATCCTTCTTCATTCAATTCGCCCAAAAATGCACTTTCGAGAGCCTTTTTATTGAGTTGGTCGCTATAAACTGAGAGTTCGGGCTGAATTTCTTCCACAAAAAACTGGTAGTTTTTTTGATTTTCTTCACTGACGGTATCACAAGTCATTTTGATGTATCGCCAAGCCAAATTTTCTGATAAATACGACTCTAACTCGCTGCGGTCGATAAACCATTGACGTAATTCTTGGGAATTCGTAATTGCACGGCTTACTAAATTTTCGTAAAGTGGTTTTAAATCTTGCCAAGAAGTCAGGGCAAATTCTTCACCAATAAATGTGCGTGGTTTTCGCTGTGGTATTTCTATTTCTTGCATATTTTTAAATTTTAGATATGGGATTCGAGATACTGCATTAGGGATTTGAGAATTTTATTTCTTGTATCACCTATTTTTCTCGCATCAAAAATTATCGCTTAAACTCATCCAAACAACGATAAACTTCTAAAGTTAGGTCGTAGTCGTTGGCGGTAAGCACAAAATTATCTGGTAAATTACAAAACTTCATAAAATACTTTAATTCCTGCCCTTTGAGTTTTGTTACAAACGAAATGTATTCGGAGTTATAACGATACTCAACTAAGAGTTTCTTGAGGTCTTCTTGCTTCATAGCTGCCAGTTTCCGACGAGATTTTCCGTCTTTGCTGAAAAGTTCATATAATCCATCAATAGAAATACCAATTGTGCCTGGCGTTGAGGTATTTGTATTAATGAGATTAGCAATGTCTTTCCATTTTAGTTTCGTTGAAGCTTCGGGCGAACCCATCAATTCTTCAATTTGCTGCTTAACTTGTTCCGAACGCTTATCTCTGACAATAACTTCTTTCAAAGCAATGGCATCTTGTCGCATTTCAATGATAGGTTCTAAATTTACACCGTCCCAAGCAATGCCCACTGCTTTATAACCAACCGATGTAATTTTGATAGAATCTCCTTTCGATGCTCGTACCAAAAAATTACCGTTATCGCCTGTTTTGGTTACTTGTCGGGTCTCTTTATTTACGACCGTTGCAGAAGGAACGGGCTTTCCTGTGACTTTATCAATAGCTTTACCGAGAACATAAGATTTTTGGGCAAAGGAAGAAAGCATACCTAAGCCCTGCCAAGAGATAAGAAAAATAAAAACTTTTACTCCCCTATTTGTCGGGGAGGGGTTAGAGGCGACCGTCGCTACGGCAGGGCTATTTAATTTGTCCATTCAAGATGATGTATTTCACTTCTTTATCTTTCGTAAGCAAAAAGCTTGCTGTTTCGTCGAGGTTAATTTCTTGATTTTGTACTTCTTTTTCCGAAACTTTATATTTCTGCAAAACTTGCGAAACATCATCCACAGGAAGTTCTTTCAATAAACTTACCGTCAAACCTTTGGCATCAATTTCTTTGATTCCCCAAAAAGTAGAAAGGTCGCCGAGGTCTTCTATAACGCTTGAAAGCATAAAACCAGTAGCGTTGTTGATATTTTTTTCGCTAAGATTGATACCAATATCTTTGATGATGGTTTTTCCATTCTGCACAAATTGGGCATTACGAATGAGTAAGTCAAACAAATATCGGTCGTTTTTAGGAATAGCTTCGTAGGTTTTTAGCTCAAATTTTGTGTATGATTCTTCAGAAATTGCTTGTAATCCAGTCAGAATCGCAACAAAATTAAGTTTTCTGATAAATTGCTTTTCGGTATCTTCTTTATATCCACCCGATTCAATCAAAATCAAACTACTACCCCACTTCGCAATATTATCGCCAAAGGCACGGGGTTCGTGGTCGTCATTCCAGCGTCCTAAATGCCCTGGAATAAATTGATGGAGTGTTTGGTGCATGCCGCATATCACTTGCATCGCTCGTGTTCGGGCAGGATTCCATTCTTTTTCATAATTATATGATGTTGGCAAGAATGAAATCGTTGCTTGATTTCCGCTTGCTCCTGCACTGTATTTGGTATTTTTATCGTGCAAATTAAAAGAAAATTCGGGTTTAATCTCTTCTTGTAGTTTCTTTAATATTGCACCTTCGGGGGTCTGAAAACGTAAGGCATCACGATTCATATCAATATCGGTAGCGGTGCGTCTTTGGAAACGTTCTGCTCCATCGGGATTGAGCATTGGCACGTAGTAAAGTGTACAATTTTCAAGAATTTTATTTCTTAAAGAGTCAAACCCATCGTTTTTAATTTGAAAAAAGTTAAAAATATCAAATAAGGCCATTGTAGCAGTTGCTTCATCGCCGTGCATTTGCGACCACAACAAAACTTTGGTTTTACCACTTCCCATCTTGATCTGATATATATCTCGTTCTTCAAACGACTTTCCAATTTTCTCGACCCAAAAAGGCAATTTTTCTATCAACGGAACAATATCTTTGTGCTTAAAACGGCGTTTCGTGAGGCTTTGTTCTTTAATTTGTTCGTGAATATCGAATAATTGTTTTGAAAAATCTGGGAGTTTTGGCTGTGCAATCGCTGACATATTGGTTAGAAATGTAATAATTACTGAAAGCACAAAGGTAAGGTGTTTGTGAAGAAGTTCCATAAGTCTGCCCAAAGATTAAATGATTTGTAAAGATAAAATTTCTTTCGAGAGTCTTATCAAATTTGGATAAAAATCAATTGAGCAAATGAATCGAATCAGAGTTTATAAAGCCCATTCTATCGAAAAATTTTACTTAGGGCTTGCTGAAAAAGTCTTTCTTTAAAACATTGGTTTTGAGAATTATTTTTTGTGTTTTTTAACTTATTGATAATGAGTAAGTTATATTTTAGGGTTTGCTGAAAAAGTTTCAAATATCAAATTGAGCTTATCATCAATAGGTTAGAATATTGGAAATCTGATTGTTTTTTTTGAAAAAGCACGTTTGTGAGTCGAATTAAGAATAGGCATAAAAAATCCTTACTTAGTTTGAGTATATTCATTACAAAGAAAATACCAGCTATCCATGACTCAGTGGTATCAGAGATTTTTGCCATTATTTTATTAAGGTTGTATTTAACTTTGCCTTGTCCAAACTTTCCTTCAATGTGATT
>JAIXOL010000055.1 GCA_027486845.1 Cytophagaceae bacterium | reverse complement strand
ATATGAATGGTGTTTTTGAAAAACGAGAACCAGAACTAATCAATAATACCAAAGGTTTTCAAGGCTTTCCGAATGGCTTAGTGCACTCTAAAAATCCTTATCATTTTCCTGATGGCATGTGCAATAACGGCTCTGATTTTACAGTCGGGGCAGTGCTGCTTAAAAGTGGTATGGGCAATTTTTTCAAAGGACAAATTGGAGGTTTAGCCGTATTTGATAGAGCTTTAAGCGAGAATGAGTTATTTAGATTAGCAGAGAATTAATAGAGTAAATGTTTTGAAATAGTAATGGTTAAGAATACAACAATAAATCCCCAGAAGATTCTTTTGGGGATTTTTAATCAAATTCACAAACTTTACTCCTTAATTTGATAATATATCATCAGTATTCTATAAAATTTCAACAAAGCAGAATCGACATAACTTGTAGTTTTGCATAAATATATTGTACAATTTTAATATATAACTAAAGAATGAAATCTACAATTTTATATGCCCTAATTATCTTTTTTTTACAAATAAACGAAGGCATTTGCCAAAAAGGAGGTTTTATAGATGCTGCCTATTTTGGTTTTTCTCCTGAAGCATCTGGATTACAAAACTCCGCAGCCTTACAGAAAGCCTTAGACTATGCTGGTACAATCACCATAAGCAAACCTGGTACCTATAAATTTGCCGAAACCGTTTACATTGGCAGCAATACTACTTTAGATTTTGGTAATGGCGTTTTCATTCAAAAGGTCAATGAAAAAGGTCTATTTACCCACGTATTGCTCAATAAAGGTGCTTTAACTAAAACTTATGACAAAAACATTGTCGTCAAAGGCCTCAATATTATGGTCAATGGCATTGATAAACCTTTTTCAGAAGTCTATGGTTTACGTGGACAATTAGCCTTTTTTTACGCCAAAGATATTCGTATCGAACGTTTCCGTTGTAATGATTTAACAAAAATGCAATTTGGTATTCACGTTTGCACCTTTGAAGATTTAATTATTGATGATGTCATCATCAAAGGCGAAAAGGACGGAGTGCATTTGGGCAGAGGTAAACGTTTTACAATAAAAAATGGCGTCTTTCAAACATTTGACGATGCCATTGCATTAAATGCCCATGATTACGCCACCAGTAACCCCGAACTCGGTTGGATTGAAAACGGTGTTATTGAAAACTGCCATGACCTGAATGCCGAAAATACAACAGGCTATTTTTGCAGAATTTTGGCAGGAGCTTGGACAGACTGGAAATCAGAGATGGAAGTACAGCAATCTGATGCAGTTGTTTCAAATGGAAAAATATATAGAGTTCAAGCCAAGCCCGATGGTACAAAATACATTTCTAAAACGCCCCCAACCCATGAAAAAGGAAGTCAAATTATTGATGGAATAAACTGGGGAGTTGTTCAAAACGATGTTACCTATACAGCGGGCGTTCGTAATGTTATTTTTAGAAATATCTTCCTAGAAAAGCCCCGTATCGGTTTATCTATACATTTCGACAATGATAAATATAGCCGTTCTTACTATCCAAACGCCCCTATTCCCTTACAAGAACAATTGAGTTTTGATAACATTCGGGTACTGCACGACAAATCCATTCCTTTTCTTTTGATTGCAACTCCAGTAGATTTGGTTACAATCAGCAATTCGAGTATTAGAAATAATAATATCAAATTCGTAAGCAACAAAGCAATGACCGATTATCTGAAAACGAGCATTAATATTTATGGATGCTCATTTGGCTACAACGGACAATTAGAACTAATTAATAATTCTGTTTCAAGTAAAGTTATTCATCTAAAAACCTTCGGTAACATTGCTTTATACGATGGTTTTATAGCTAAAATTCAAAATAGTAATGGTCTAATAACAATAGATTCAGATTTGAAGGGGTTGAAGAAAGAGTGAGGTATCCTCAAAAAATGTTTTATCTTAAAAAACACTTGTAATGAAAAAAATATTTTTTTTCCTAATGGCTTTTATTTCGCTCTTTTCTTGTGAAAAAGTAGAAATTATTGCTCAATCCTCCATTGCTGAAAATAAACAACTTTCTTCGTATGTCACTACTTTTCTGATAGGAACAAGACCCGATGCTGGAGGTTCCCCAATAAGTAATCCTAAAAATGAAGCAATATGCCGTACTGAATTTAATGCTATTCAACCCACTGCATATCCATTTATCTGGACTTCTAAAACAACCCACAATCTTACTAATTTTAAAGCATGGGTGGATTGGGGTAAACAGCAAAACAAAACGATAATGATGCACCAACTTGTGAGCTGGAATCACTATTATAATAAGTGGTTTTTGAATAGCAATTGGTCGGCAAAAGAACTGGATGAAATGCTTGAATTTCATATTAAAACAGTGGTGCAATCTGTTGGCGATAAGGTCGATATTTGGAATGTAGTGAATGAATCTCTTAATGGTTGGGAAGCTACAGGAATTGAGGCTGGTAAATATAGAGTTGATAGTGCTTGTGTCTGGAATAAAATGGGCTGGGAGGCGGATGCATCTGGGCTAACGGGTTCTGAAAAAATAAATGACAGCATCCCCATATATATCCGAAAAGCTTTTGAATATACTCGAAAATATACAAACGCTGAATTAGAACTACGGGATTATATGTTTGAATTCTCAGGCCCTGCTGATAGAAAATTGTTGGCTTTATTTCAATTAGCCAAACACCTCAAAAATAAAAGGGTTTCGGTGGGTGCTGTCGGCTTCCAATGTCATATTAATCAACTCAAAGAGTTTAATATAGCGAGTAGAAATTTTGTGAATTTCAGAAATAACATCAAGAAATTTAAAGATTTGGGACTTAAAGTGTATTTAACTGAAGTTGATATCTCATCTTTAGATAAGTTCAAAGACACTGTTTTACCAATTGAATTGGCTAATAAACAGAAAGAAGCCTATAAGTTATTGATGAAAGAAGCTTTAATAGCCAAAGCCGATGGAATTTTCTTTTGGGGAGTAGCCGACGAGGTAGATAAAGGATGGTACCCATTTCACGCTCCCTTACTTTATGATAAAAACTTTGAAAGAAAGCCTGCATATTATGGTATTCTTGAAGCATTACAGGGCAGATAATTAACCTTTAACTTAGTACTTTATATAATTCATCATAAAATTTAGTTTTAAATAAAATGACAAAAAAACTTCTTTCTGTTCTATCGATTTTACTCACAATCCAAGTGAGTTTTGCTCAAAAGACTTACCAATCCACTTGGGAGTCGATTGATAGCCGCCCTGTACCAGCATGGTTTGAAGATGCTAAATTTGGTATTTTTATCCATTGGGGTGTTTACTCTGTCCCTGCGTATAGTCCAACAGTCAGAGATAATGTTGGTATCTACGACCGCTATGCCGAACACTATTGGAGACGTTGGAATGAGCCAAACAAAACACAACGCTATTTTACCGATTTTCACAATAAAAACTATGGTGCTAATTTTAAGTATCAAGATTTTGCAAATGACTTTAAAGCAGAAATGTTCCAACCCAACGAATGGGCTAAACTTTTCAAACGTGCAGGAGCCAAATATGTAGTGCTTACTTCAAAACACCATGAGGGATTCCCTTTGTGGCCATCTCAACATTCATGGAATTGGAATGCGATGGACGTTGGACCGCATCGTGATTTATTGGGAGATTTAACCAATGCAGTGCGAGAAAGTAACCTGAAAATGGGCTACTACTATTCTCTTTTAGAATGGTATCATCCTTTGTATAAAAAGGAAACTATCAATCAATACATCGACCAGCACATGTTCCCACAAATGAAAGATTTGGTTAATACCTACAAACCTGATGTATTTTGGACAGATGGCGAATGGGACTATACCTCAGATAAACTGAGAAGTACAGAATTTTTATCTTGGTTATACAATGAATCACCTGTTAAAGATAGAGTAGTCATTAATGACCGTTGGGGTAAAGAAACTCGTGGTAAACATGGTGGGTTTTTTACAACCGAGTACGACTTAGTACATGAAGGTAATGCTGATGGAGTAAAGTTTGAACGCCCTTGGGAAGAGTGTAGAGGTATGGCTGGCTCGTTTGGTTATAATCGAAATGAAATGTTAGATGATTACTCTACTTCACAAGAATTAGTACATATTCTCATCAACAAAGTGGGACGTGGCGGAAACCTTTTACTAAATATTGGGCCAACTGCCGATGGACGCATTCCCGAAATCATGCAACAAAGATTGGCCGACATGGGTGCATGGCTTGATGTGAATGGAGAAGCGATTTATGAAACCCGAAAATGGGAAAATGCACCAGTTGTTACCAAAGAAACAAAGACATATTTTACCAAAAAAGGAAAGGATTTATATATCTTATGCACGCAATTCCCTACGCAAGAAATTGTGGTTAGTAATGTTGGTAAGCCATTCAATGTAACTATGCTGGGATTAAAGTCCGCAGTGAAAACCGAATTTAAAAATAACAAATTAACAATTACGCCACCAGTGGTCACACCAGCCAATAGTCCTAGTAATTATGCTTGGGTATTTAAGTTGGAAGGGGTCTTATAAAAACCAAAAACCTATAAGATTTGCAAAAATATATACATGATTATCAATTCGCTTCCGAAGTTCGATATTCAATCCAATCAAACTCTTGAAAAGCTTTTAAGTTAGTTGAGTTTATCTTTCTTCAAAGCTTGGTAGTTTTAATAAGTGATAGAATTAGACAATAAATTTGACAATTTTTAGTACTTCAACAAATGAATAAAATTTTTGATCAATCTTTTATTTAAAAAATAGCAATTTGTCATAATGATATGGTTAGAACAGCTCAAGCTCAGTATCCTATATAAATATAGAAAATCTAATATTGAGTAAATTTTTGCACTAATAAAAGAAATGTTTTAACTTTATGATGAAAACCAAATGCCATATAAGGGTTTAAACAAAGTGAGTGCTTAATTGCTAATCCTTATGGCTCGGACGCTATACAATTATTGAGATATTTCACAATTTCAAAAACAATATAAATTTGGGCGATAAAACCACTTTTAGAACTTTTCTCTAATTGTATCATCCCTCAACTATTAAGCAAAAAGTGAATAGAAAATTGGCCATTTCAATACCACTATTTACCTATGTCAAAAATAAAGGGCAGCTCACTCAGTTTTTAAGGTAGTAAATAAAATGAATGAATTGTGATCAACTCTAACGCATCTTTACCCAACTTTATTAAATTTTAAAAAATTAAAAAAGTTGGGTAAAGATGAAAAGGAAATAAACCTATGAAAAGAAAGGAATTTTTGCAAAAAAGTGCATTGGGGATTTTTGCTACCATGCCACATAGAAACACATGGTTTTCCGAGTCTCAAACCAATGAAAAGAGCAAACGTTTTTTCATCGGTGCCTGCGATTGGTCGATTTCCAATACCTCTAATTTAGGGGCTATGGAAATGGCCAAAGAAATAGGCTTAGATGGTGTCCAATTAAGCCTTGGCTTAAAGGCAAACAATATGCATTTACGAAGAAAGGATGTACAAGAAGCCTATAAATCTTTAGCTAAAATCTTTAAAGTCGGTTTTACCGGATTGGGTATTGGCGAACTCAACAATTACCCATTTAAATCAGACCAACAGACGGACCAATGGGTAGCTGATAGCATTCAAGTTGCCAAAGAATTCAATATTAAAGCCGTATTAATTGCCTTTTTTAATCAAGGGGATTTGAAAAATGACTCAAAGGGACAAGATGTTGTCATTCAAAAATTTAAAGATATTATGCCAATCGCAGAAAAAGCGGGTGTTACTTTGGGTATAGAATCTTGGCTAAGTGCAGAGGAACACATGCACATCATCGACGCAGTGGGCTCGTCCAATTTAAAGGTCTATTATGATGTGGCTAATTCAGAAAAAATGGGTTACAACATCTATGAAGAAATTAAATGGCTTGGTAAAAAAAATCAAATCTGTGAATTTCATTTTAAAGAAAATGACGCTCTTTTGGGGCAAGGAAAGGTTGACTTCGAACGGGTAAAAAATTGTATCGATGAGATTGGATATTCTGGAGCCATTCAAATAGAAGGAGCCGTTCCTCCAGGAAAAACGATGCTAGAAAGCTATTTAAAAAACAATCGATTTGTCAGAGATTTAGTATCCTAAAAAAATTACTATTGATTAATATTCCAACCATTGTTATTCATGAAAATTATAAGCACCATTCTCCTGTTTTTATTTCCATTGGTTTTCATAAATGATGGAACCACATTGTTTGTTCCCGAGGGTTTGGAGATTGAACTTTGGGCGGAATCACCAATGTTGTACAACCCGACCAACATGGACGTGGATGCCCGAGGACGTATTTGGGTGACCGAAGCCGTTGAATATCGAGATTTTAATAATAAACCAGAAACCCGATTTAACTACAAAAACCAAGGTGATCGAATCGTTATTTTAGAGGATATTGACCAAGATGGCAAAGCGGATAAGTCGACTGTCTTTGTACAGGATATGGATTTAAAAGCCCCATTGGGCATTGCGGTTATAGGCAATAAAATTTTTGTAAGTGCATCGCCTAACGTAATTGTATATACAGATGAAAATCACGACGATAAACCCGACAAAAAGGAAATCTTTTTAACAGGATTTGGTGGATTTGATCATGATCATTCTTTGCACTCATTTTTAGCCACTCCTTATGGAAAATTTATATTTAATGTAGGAAATGCTGGTCCTCATGTGGTACAAGATAAAACAGGTTGGACCTTACGTTCAGGTAGTCTATATTCGGGTGGAACTCCTTACAATAAAAACAATGAGGGAAATCAAAAAAGCGATGATGGCCGAGTGTGGGTAGGGGGTTTGGCTTTAGAAATTGCTCCCGATGCAAGCCAATTAAAAGTTATGGCACATAATTTTAGAAATAGTTATGAGGTTGCCATGGATTCTTATGGCAATATGTGGCAAAATGACAACGATGACCAAGTCATTGCCTGCCGAACTTCTTGGCTAATGGAAGGAAGTAATGCAGGATATTTTTCCAAAGACGGAACTAGATATTGGCAAGGAGATCGAAGGTTAGACCAAGATATTTTTACGGCACACTGGCACCAAGAAGACCCCGGTGTATTGAAAGTTGGCGATAAAACAGGTGCTGGTTCCCCTACTGGAGTGACCGTTTATGAAGGAGATGCATTGGGAGAAAAATATAGGGGCATGCTTTTAAGTTGCGAAGCAGGAAGAAATTTAGTCTTTGGATATAAGACAAGTCCAAAAGGTGCGGGATTCAATATGAAAAGATTTGACTTTTTAAGTTCGTTTCCAGTCTCTGATGATTACTACATTTGGAATGATAATTTTGAAGCCGATAAAAGAAAATGGTTTAGACCCAGTGACGCCGTCACAGGTACCGATGGAGCCATTTACGTAGCCGATTGGTATGATGCGGTCGTGGGTGGCCATGCCATGAACGATAAAAAAGGGTACGGTAGAATTTATCGCATTGCACCAAAAGGTAAAAAATTAAAAGTGCCAACTTTAGATTTTACAAGCACTAATGGACTCATTGGCGTATTAAAATCACCCGCCATCAATGTAAGAGCTGTAGCCTATGAAAAATTAAAGAATACTGGTGAAAAAATAATCCCAAATATTGAGCCCCTGTTGGCAGACCCAAATCCCTATATTCAAGCCAGGGCTATTTGGTTATTAGCCGCTTTGGGCAATAAAGGTTTAGAAAAAGTCGAAAATATTTTAATCGAAAACATAAAAAACGCCGCAAAGAAGACCGAAACCTCTTCCGAAATTGGGGTAACTGCTTACCGTGCTTTGCGTAAGTCTGGAAAAAATCTTCACCTGATTAATAACACGCTTTTTAAATATTCCTTGAATTCAGCCTTATTAAGAGAAATAGCGATAGGACTCAGAGACCTAAGCTACCAAAATAGCCAAGAAGATTTATTGAAAATAGCAAATAAAGTTAATTCTAAGGATCCTTATTTATTGACTGCATTGGGTATCGGTGTGGATGAAAAAAGAGAATTATTCTATGCGGATTATGTTAAGCAATTGCCTACAAATCCGCTTACTTTTACAGCATCTCAAAGTTCAATTTTGTGGGAGTTACACCCCAATGCCAGCATAAATTTAATTAAAAAAAGAGCTCAATCACCTTCATTAACGGTCAATCAAAGAAAAGAAGCCATAACAACCATTGCATTTATGAGCACTCCAGAGGCTGCACATACGATGCTTGATTTAACAAAATCGAAACTGGCCGACGTAGCCCAACAAGCGGATTATTGGGTTAATTTCCGTAAAACAAATACATGGGGAAATATAATTGCCTGGAAACAAGAGGAAGAGCAACAATTAAGTCGTGAACAAAAATGGATGATTCAATCTGAAAATTTATTATTAAATGATACTACATTAGTGCTTGAAAAAAGGCAAGAATTAGCTCAAAAATTAGCATTGGATACTTACGGTGCTAGATTATTGATGGTTGATGCAGCAAAAGGAAAAATCAAGCCCAAGATTAGGCAATTAATTGAACTTCATATATTTAATAATAAAGATATTTCAATTCGCAGTTTGGCGGCCGATTATTTTAAACGCCCAGGAGGAAAATCACTTTCACTTGATTTGGCCATGAACATGCCTTCTGATGCCAAAAAAGGTAAAAATATTTTTGAAACTAATTGCATTTCTTGCCACAAAATTGCTGGTAAAGGAGCTGATATTGGTCCTGATTTAACTTTAATCAAAAAGAAATTTGACAAAAAAAGCATGCTTGACGCTATCATTAATCCTTCGGCAAGCCTAGCTTTTGGTTATGAGCCTTGGATGATTAGCACGCAGTCAGGCAGTTATTATGGATTTTTAATGGCTGATTCTAAACAAATTATCATAAAAGATTTAACGGGAAAAAGAATAAATATCAAAGCTTCAGACGTGAGGTCGAGGGTACAGCAAAAAAACAGTTTGATGCCAGAACCAACCTCGATGGGGTTAAAAGAAAAAGATTTATCGGATTTAACTGGATATTTATTGAGCCTAAAATAAGACTGGACGTATAGAATAAAAGGACTCCAAAAAAGTCAACCTGAATGGTATAAAGGTTGACAAAAATCCTTTTTAGCCCTCCACAAATTTTCCAATTTGTAGGATTTGCAGAAGATTCCATTTGACTTATGAACCAAATGTAATGTGCCCGTTCCTTGGTACACAGGTTATATTTAGGGCTTGCTGAAAAAGTGTTTCTCTAAAATATAGATTTTGAGAATTGTTTTTTGTGTTTTTTAACTTATTGATAATGAGTAAGTTATATTTTGTAAAATATTCTTTTTGATATAATGGCAAGAAATTCATCAAATCAGATTCAACAGAAATTAATATTAAGTACAAGGAAAACAAAGGAAATGTTTAAAAAACCTTGCACTTATGTACAGAAAAATCAACTTAACTTGTTTATAGTCAATGACTTATACTTTTTCAGCAAGCCCTAAGTAAATAAATTCGTAAGTTAAAATTTAGTTTTCTAATTATTCTCTTAATAAATCAGCCAAAACTATATAATATTTATACATTTTGGCTGATAAATATTTATTAATCAGCCAAAATCTTGTATTTTTACAGAAAAATGGCTGATTATGAAAAAAATCTCAGAAATTATTGGTAGAAAAAAAGAGCAAGAAAAGCTCCAAAGGATTGTAGAAAGTAAAAAATCTGAGTTTTTGGCCTTATATGGAAGAAGGCGTGTGGGTAAAACTTTTCTTATCAAAGAATATTTTAGTCAAAAATTTGCATTCCACATGACAGGACTTGCAAATGCAGATACACATCAGCAGCTTTTCAATTTTGACACCGAAATTAGTCGACAGTCTCCCCTTTTTTTTGAATCACCTTCAAAAAACTGGCTAATCGCATTTCAACGATTAATTAGCCACATCGAAAGTAACACGCATCAAGAAAAAAAAATTATTTTCATTGACGAACTTCCGTGGTTTGATACCGTCGGCTCTGATTTTATGATGGGCTTAGAGCATTTTTGGAATAGTTGGGCTACAAATCGGAAAGATATTTTACTGATAGTATGTGGCTCGGCAGCCTCTTGGATGATTAACGAGCTTATCAACAATACAGGAGGGCTACACAATCGTATCACACAAAAAATAAAAATTAGTCCTTTTAATTTACAAGAAACGGAGGAGATGCTTTTAGCAAAAAACGGTGTCTTTGACCGTTATCAGATTGTCCAACTCTATATGGCATTGGGGGGAATTCCCTACTATTTGGAAGCAGTACAGCCTCATTTAAGTGCAACACAAAATATACAGGAACTTTTTTTTGAGACAGGAAGCTTATTGAGAAATGAATTTTTTAATTTGTACCGTTCCCTATATCGGAAACATGAAATATACGAAAAAATTGTTGAGGTACTTTCTACAAAAACCACAGGAATGCAACGTAACGAGATTATTCAACATTCAGGAATAGCATCAGGCGGAACGCTCACAAAGGTATTATCAGATTTAAAAGAAAGTGGATTTATAAGTTCTTATCATTCGCTGGATGATAAGTTAAAAAATATAACATACAGACTGTCAGACTATTACACTAATTTTTATTTTAAGTTTTTGAAAGGCAACAAGTTACTTGGACAGAATACTTGGCTAAATATGATTGATAATCCTGCACATAGTGATTGGCAAGGATTTACTTTTGAACAAGTTTGTATAGACCATATAAATTCCATAAAGAAAGCTTTGGGGATTAGCGGGGTTCAATCACAGAACCATTCATGGCGTGGCGGAATAGAAGAAAAATCTGCACAAATTGATTTGCTGATTGATGTGCGAGACCAAGTAATAAACTTATATGAATGCAAGTTTTCATTGGACACCTTCACGATAGATAAATTATATTCAGAAAAATTGAGGTCAAAAATGACCATATTCAAATCCGCAACCAACACTAAAAAAGCGGTGTATTTAACCATGATAACGAGCTACGGCGTTGATAAAAATAAGTACGCCAATCAATTGGTTCAAAATGAAGTGACAATGGACAATCTATTTGAGGAATAGCTAAAAAGTAAACTGTTTTTTCTAAATATATATCAAACAAATATTTTGATAATATTTCACCAGTTAATAATAATATTTCAACAAAAACTGTCTAAATTTTATACTATTTTTGCACTGAAAAATACCAAAAAACTAATTAAAGTGTGTTAATAAAGCAAGTAAATACTGAAACTCCAGACGATTCTGTGATTTGGCAAGCCTTTAAAAGAGGCGAAAGAGCCGCTTTTGAATCCTTACTGAACCAGTATTACCCTTTATTGCTAAATTATGGTGTTCGTTTTTATCGAGACAAAGAATTTGTCAAAGATAGTGTACATGATTTGTTTGTAGAAATTTGGAATCGTCGTGAACACTTAGGTGATGTTGTTTCGGTGAAATCTTATTTAATGCAAGCACTCCGTAAAAATATTATCCGAGAAAGCAGTAGATTGAAATGGTTTAGAGAAGCGGATAAAATTTCAGATGACCATGATTTTAATGTTGAATTTAACATTGAGACCTATTTAATATCTCGTGAAATCGAAAACGAATCACTTCAAAAACTACAATCTGAACTTGCTAAATTAACCAAACGCCAAAGAGAAGCCATCTTCTTAAGATTTACCCAAGACCTATCCTACGAACAAATTGCCAACATCATGTCAATCAACTACCGCTCCGTAGTCAACCTTATCCATGAAGCAATCAAAACTATCCGTCAAAACTGGTTTATATTGCTACTTTCAAGTTTTTTATTTTTTTAATAATTTTTTTCAGTACCAAATCCAATTCCCTGTCTCTTTACCATGAAGACACGGAATAATCATGTTTTTATATGAAAAATTACAACAAATACAATGTTGAAGAATTTGTTCAAGACTCCTACTTTCGTAACTGGGTATTCGATGAACTTTCTCCAAACGATACTTTCTGGACAAATTGGGTTCAATTAAATCCTGAAAAAAACGCAATTATTGAAGAAGCAAAATCTTTAGTTATTGCTCTGAAAGTAAAGAATTTAGACCTATTTACACAACAAGAAATCAGTGATGGCATACTTGATATTTTAAACGATACTCAACCTAAACATGCTAATTTCCAAATTATTAGTCGCAATTGGCTTCGGATAGCAGCATCAATTACTTTGATACTCGGTGCTACTTGGTGGTTCATTAACAGGAATCCACTAAGTTTGGATAATATCATTTCAAAGGAGCAAAAAGCTATTCATTTCAATAACGGGACAAAAGCAATAATTTTTGAACTATCAGACGGCAGTAAAATTACATTAGAGCCACAAAGCGAATTACACTATGGCAATGAGTTCGGCAAAGAAAAAAGAGAGGTATTTTTGACTGGCGAAGCATTTTTTGAGGTAACAAAAGACACTCAGAGACCTTTTTTGATTTATACAGGAAAATTGGTAACGAAAGTGGTTGGTACAAGTTTCAGCATAAAAGCTTACGAAAAAGACAACGATATTTCGGTATCAGTAAGAACGGGTAAAGTTACGGTTTACAGACAAGATGCTAAATCGAAAAATAGCCAATCACTTTCTACCGAAATTGTGTTAGTTCCTAACCAAAAAGCAGTATTCGAAAAAGACCAAGAATTACTAGTTAAAACATTAGTAGATAAACCAGTACAGCTCAATGAAATACCCAAAAACACAAATTTAGTATTTGAAGAAACAAAGATTTTGGAAGTTTTGACTACCCTTGAAAATATTTACGGCGTAAAAATAGGTTTCGATAAAGAAGTATTTAGTAAATGCTCAATTACAGCAAATTTACAAGATGAAACTTTATACCAAAAACTTGACCTGATTTGTGAACTCATACAAGCCAAATTCGAAGTCATAGATGGCGAAATAATGATTTATGGAAAAGGATGTCAATAGTAACTCAAAATCAATTTTCAAACCCTAATATATGCCTATGATATAAGCATTTTACAAAAAAAGAGAGTCGGCAATGGTCTCAACATCACCGACTCGAAATCCCAAACGCATTTACCTTTCAAATAAAGTGTATAGGGAACTGTTTTGCTCAATTTTTCACAAAATCACAAAAACGTTTAAAAGTAATGAAAAAAAAACTATTCGACCATGGTTTATGCCTTAAAATCATGAAAATTTCAATTATTCAAATGATGCTTGCGGTTTGTTTTGTAGGCCTCTGTTATGCTCATGATGCAAAAGCCCAAGAAATGCTTGAAACACGCATTAGTGTTCGTCTCGAAGATAAATCTGTAAAAACGATTCTATCGAGATTAGAGAAGGAAGCTAAGGTAAAGTTTATGTACAGTGCAGAAGTAATTCAAGCGGATAGAATCGCTTCAATCAATGTAAAAAATCAATCTTTAGGTGAAGTACTTGAAGCCTTCTTAAATCCTCTAAATATTTCATACCGAAGTACAAATAATGGCATATTATTAACACCTAAAGCGATTAAATTAGGGTTAATTCAAGGTATTGAGAAACCCAAAATCGAAATACTGGTGCCTGCCGATATAAACATCAAAGGTACGGTTACTGATGAAAACGGTGAAAAACTTCCAGGGGTAAGTGTAACTGTTAAAGGCACAACACGAGGAAGTACTACCAATGCCAATGGAGAGTATTCTATTTCTGTTCCTGATGATAAGGTAGTTTTAGCATTTAGTTTTGTGGGCTATTTGCCACAAGAAGTGCTTGTTGGTAATAGAACTAACATAAATATTACCCTCAAAGTGGATAGCAAAGCCCTTGATGAAGTGGTAGTGGTTGGATATGGTACACAGAAGAAGGTTAATTTGACCGGTGCTGTGGATCAGGTTACAGCTAAACAAATTGAAACTAAGTCCGTGGCTAATATTGGACAAGCTCTTCAGGGAGTGGTTCCTAACCTTAACATCACATTTTCAGATGGTAACCCTGTCAAAGATCCGTCTTTCAATGTCAGGGGGGGGACTTCATTTTCGGGCGGAAGTTTTAGAAGCGGTAGTCCCCTCATTTTAGTTGATGGTATTCCAATGGAGATTAATAACTTGAATCCTTCCGATATTGAAAGTTTATCAGTATTAAAAGATGCAGCATCCGCTGCCATTTATGGAGCTCGTGCAGCATATGGCGTTATTCTTATTACGACCAAGAAGGGTAGTAAAGATAAAGCCCCAAAGGTTTCATATTCATATAGTTATCAGGATCAAAGCCCAATAAATAGACCCAAGCAACTTAATTCTGTTGAATTTCAAGAAGCTGTAATTAATGCTCAAATTTTAGAAGGTGGCACTGCTTCTACAGATGATCTTTTCAAACTGCAACAAGTAAAAAACTATTACCAAAACCCAGACAAGGCACCTAGTTATTATATTTCAGGTGTTACTAATATTTGGGTAGCTAATGTTGACCCTTGGGGAGAATTTCTCAAATCTTCCGCACCTCTCAAAAGCCACAATTTATCTGTTTCTGGTGGAGCTGCAAAGAGTACATATTATGCATCATTAGGCATAAGGGATCAGGAGGGGTTGATAGCATTGGGCGATGACTGGAGAAAAACTTATAATGCTTTGCTGGGTTTTTCATCTGATATTAACAAATGGCTCAATGTAGATACCAAAGTGATTTATACTGGTTCAAATTCAAAGCGTCCTCATGGCCAAGGGGGGTATTCAGCTTATTCCGATAACTATTTTCAATTTCTTTCAAGAATCGGTTGGAGGGGCTTGATGACTCCAAGATTTACACCTGAAAATTCACCTGTGGGTGTAATGCCTACCCATTCACAATTAAATGCCTTTTTGAATGATGGTAACATATCGATGCAAAATTCCAACCTTCTGATGAAAATTGAAGGGACTATAAAACTGTTTGATGGACTAAGTTTTAAAACTAATTTTGCATACAAAACAATCAACGAAAATCAGAAAATGCATTTACCTCTGGTTTACAGAGTAGAAAGAACTTGGGTTCCTTTCGTAGAAGGCTTCAGTACTGTAAGTAAGACATTTTCGAAAAGTGATTACACTGTTTATAATGGTTACTTTGATTTCTTTAAAACCATAGATAATAAGCACGACATTTCTGCGGTAATGGGTTATAACCAAGAGCTTTCTATATATCGAGATCTTACCGCTCAGGGCAATGACTTGATTACTGACGTTATTCCGGTTCTTAAGTTAGCAAATGGAGCCAAGATTTTTGGAGACAATGAGTCGCATTGGGCTATTCGAGGAGCTTTTGCTAGGTTTAATTACATTTTTGATAACAAATATTTGCTAGAGGTAAATTCTAGATATGATGGAACTTCAAAGTTTCCTCAGGAAAACAGGTTTAAGTTCTTCCCATCTGTTTCTGCCGGATGGAGAATATCTGAGGAGAATTTTATGAGTAACCTAAAGTCTTTGTTACCCGACCTTAAGCTAAGGGTTTCATATGGAAGCCTTGGTAATCAAGACGTAGCTAATTACGCTTATATTTCCAATTATGGACTTACACCGCAAGTGGCATATCTTTTAGGTGGCGTAAGGCCAATCGGTATAAATCCACCTGGTTTGGTAAGTTCAGATCTGACTTGGGAAACTTCAACTACTGCCAATTTTGGTCTTGATGTTTCTTTAAAGCACAAACTAAGTGCAACTTTCGACTGGTATAAAAGAATTACCCGAAATATTTTAACAACGGCTGAACAACTTCCTTCGGTGCTAGGTACCAGCGTCCCAAACAAAAATACTGGCAGTCTAGAAACCAAAGGATGGGAGTTTTCCACAAAATATATGGATGCTCTTGAGAATGGATTAAACTACGATGTCTCGATTGTGGTTTCTGATTCAAGATCAGAAGTAATCAAATTCTCGGGTAACCCACAACAACTTTACTCTTCCCTGTATGAAGGTAAGCAAATGGGAGAAATATGGGGCTTTGAAACTGCAGGGATATTCCAAACCAGCGATGAAATT
This sequence comes from Cytophagaceae bacterium, assembly GCA_027486845.1. GTDB lineage: Bacteria > Bacteroidota > Bacteroidia > Cytophagales > Spirosomataceae > Emticicia. The sequence continues at coordinate 22,391 of JAIXOL010000055.1, read as the reverse complement.
AAAGCAGCACCTGTACAATCCCAAATAGCTGGTGGAGTATGGAGGCCAGGAGATGTAAGATATACTGATCTGAATGGAGATGGGAAAATAACCCTTGGAAATTCAACTTTGGGTAATCCTGGAGATAGCAAAATCATCGGAAATTCCATTCCAAGATATCAATTTGGAGTTAATGCAAACTTGAGCTGGAAAAGTTTCGACTTCAATATGTTTTTGCAAGGTACTGGAAAAAGAGATTATTGGACTAACAGCTTTCTGTTTTGGGGACTTATTAATGGTACTAATATCAATGGAGGAGTTGGAACACCTGAAGTGTATTATAATTCATGGACTCCTGAGCGTAATGACGCATTTTACCCTGCTTTTAAGCCAGCAATAAAGAACATGCAAGTGCAATCCAGATATTTGCTCAATGCTGCATTTTTGAGGCTTAGAAATATAACGCTAGGCTACACGTTACCAGAAAACTTAAGTAAGAAAGTGAAGTTGGAAAGGCTAAGGGTCTTTACATCAGGTTTTAACCTTTTGACTTTTTCCAAAGTGCCTAAATTTATGGATCCTGAAAATATGAATGATGCTTATCCAATGATACGCAACATGACTATTGGTGTACAGGTTAATTTTTAATTACAAAACCTTTAATAAGATTTCAATGAAAGCTACAAATATATCGATTCTTGTTCTAACCGTTTTGTTCATATTCAGTTGTAACGATGACTTTATGGAACGGTACCCACTTGATAGTATTTCTAACCAGAACTATTGGGAAACCGAGTCCGATCTTAAACTTTATACCAATTCGTTCTACGGTATTTATATTGAGGGCTTTGACAACGCCCTTGGAGTAAGAGAACCTTTTGGCTTTAAAGGTTCCTCAATTCCCTATGGAGACCTCCACTCCGATAATGCCATTCCACAGGATGTATCTACAGTCAGAATGATCAATGGATTGTATGTGCAACCCTCGGCAGCAGGGAGCGGGGGATGGAACTGGGCTAATGTAAGAGCTCTTAACTATTTCCTTGTCAACTACCAAAAAGCAAATATATCGCAAGAGATTAAAAATGTATATGCTGGGGAGGTGATGTTCTTTAAGACAATGGAGTACTTTAATAAAGTAAGGCTTTTCGGTGAGGTACCATGGTACAGCAAACCTCTTGAGACAAACTCTCGTGAATTGTTTGATCCGAGAACACCAAGAGGGGTCTTGATGGACTCTGTTTTGGCAACAGTTGACAAGGCAGTGGCCTGGTTACCTGAAAAAGGTAAGGAAGCAACAGGCCGTTTAAACAAGAACCTGGCATTATTACTTAAGGCTCGCGTGTGCCTTTATGAAGGAACATACCGTAAATACCATAATGAGGCTAACTTACCAGCCCAAAGATTTTTGCAAGAAGCAGCTGCTGCTTCGGATAGGCTTATTAAATCAGGAGCTCATGCCATTTGGTCAACTGGGGATACTAAAAATGACTATCATAACATTTTTATTCAAAGCAATTACAGGACTAATTCAGAAGTCTTACTTTGGAAAGAATATAGTGGTGGCGTCCTTGGCCATGCATTTTTAAGGTATTTTCTTTGGAATCAAGGCGAAAATGTAGCTGGCTTTTCAAAGTCATTTGTAGAGGAATATTTGTGCACAGATGGGTTGCCCATTAGCAAAAGTAAACTTTACATGGGAGACGACAGTTTACAAAGCGAATTTATGAACAGAGACCCTCGAATGTCTCAAACAATTAGCTTACCTGGTCAGTACGCACTGGATAAATCTATAACTGGATCGTTTGTTTCCAGAGGTAAAGGCTATAACGGATTAATGCCAGGGATACGTGGTACTGGGGAGGAGTATCCTTCACCAACAGGGTATTGGCCTGTTAAGTATTGGAAGAATGACCAAACAGAAGTTAATGCCTTCCAAAATGGAGTTATGCCTTGCCCTATTTTCAGATATGCTGAAGCACTATTGATTAATGCTGAGGCCAATGCCGAACTTGGAACCTGTACCCAGGCTATTCTGGATATTACCATAAACAGACTACGTAAAAGGGCAGGAATGCCAGATATGGTATTAGGTAATTTACCTTTAGATCCTGTTATGGATGAAAAATATGCTAAATTTTGCGGTTATACACCATCCTCACTTATCCGGGAAATAAGGAGGGAAAGAAGGGTGGAATTAGTAATGGAAAATTTTCGTTGGGACGACCTTGTTCGCTGGAAAGCCGGAAAATTGTTAAATACACCACAGGCTACCAGAGGTATAAAATTTAAACAATATCAATACCCAGGTGTAGTGGTTAATCGTGATATTTTCCTTGATAATGAAGGCTATCTAGCTCCATATAAAGTTTCCTTACCTAATGGTCGGAGTTTTCAAGAGCCCAAGCAATATTATTTTCCTATTCCTATTGAAGAATTGGTTATCAATAAAAATTTAACACAAAGTCCAGGCTGGGGAAATTAGCACCAGCCTTTTTGATACTCTTTAATATTCAAAATACAATGAAAATAAATCATATAAAAAGTAAAGTTAGGTGCGTTTTGTTCATCTTTCTAGGGATATTTTGTTCGGTACCTTCTATAAATGCTCAGTTCGAAGCCAAATCGGCTGCAGATCAGGCAAATCATGAACTTTGGAATAAGTTTATCGATAAATATGGCATCGTCAATGATTTTGTTGGTGAAATTCCTACAGCAATGGATTGCCGTTTGTCCCGGCCCAATGCTTTTGGGTGGTGGACACCAATTGAAGACGGTGCTTTTTTTACGGGATTGTATTTAGCTGCAACTTGTGAAAAATTTAAGCAAACAAGATCAGATATTGACAAAGACAAGGCCAGAATACTCGCTCAGGGGCTTCTTAAACTTTCTATGGTTTCTGATGTGCCAGGATTTATTTCTCGGGGAGTGAGTACTGACGGTCTTACTCATTACCCCAACGGCTCGAATGATCAAACAGTTCCTTGGTTTTATGGTCTCTTCCAATACCTCAAAACTGATATTCCTTCAGTTAAAGAAAGAGAAATCATCAAAGCCAAAATGGTTGAGGTTATTAATGCACTCAGGCTTAAGGACTGGGAGTTTCCGAGTGATGGCTTGTTTACTGGCTTGACCCGTGATGACCTAAAAGACAACCGCTTTCTAGAAGTCCCTTGCTATTTATATCTTCTAAGGGGAATGTATGAACTTACTGGTAATGTAGAATGGCTCAACTGGTACAAAAGAGCAGCTTCTGAAGTACCTAAAGGCGGTATAAAAACTCGGTCTGAAGTCTGTGCAGAAGGAATACCTTATGATCTTGCTTTTTGGAAAGGTCGGAAAAACAATTCATATCTCTGGATTTATGTTATGAAGCAGGCATCATTGGTAGAACTTGCAAGTTTAGAGAAGGAAGCTCACATCAAAGCAAATTACAAAGAAGGAATAAAGAAAAACAGAGACTTTGTGCTAGAAGTCGCTAAGGGTTACACAAAGTTTGACAACAAGGATTCGACAATCTTCGGAAATACAGATTGGAGAGCATGTTATACGGAGTGGTTTCCTCAATTCACAATTGTTGAAGCCATTGCGGTCTCAAAATTACGAAATGACGCTAAAGCGGGATTAAGGAAAAACTACGAAAGGGATTATATGACTACTCCGCTGGCAGCTGCCTCGATTCTGGCTTTGGCTGAGAACCCCGAAGATTTTAAACTTATAGATGAAGTGGTAGCCCATTACGACTACTCGAAATTATTCCTTTCGGAGTTTTTTTATGCGGAATATGCCTATTACTTCAAGTCTCATAAATAGTTTTCTTTATTCAGAATCCCTATTTTTAAAATTAAAAAAAAAGATTTCTGCATATTGGCAAAATGGATAAATTTATAGAATATCAAGACTTACACACTAAGAAGTTTTGTTTTAGCTCTTAACAGTTTATTAGGAATACAACCGTGCCAATGGATATTTCTTTGGTACGTATAGAATCAAACCTTTGACCCAATAAAATGAAAAAATACAATAACTTTGTTTTGTAGTAAGATCAAAAATCAATTAAAAAAGACGACTACCAAATGCCGGATTAAATTAAACTACATTTTATGAATTTCCAGTAATGGATAGGAGTGTAATGGCTTAATTATGAAGTTTAAAAAATATGTATAGAAAAGTTCTTTCAGACTAAAGAGAATCGGGCGGCAGCGTAATGCTACACTTTTAGGAAGCCAATTAATGTCAAAATCCAAATTCTTCAGGGAATTTTGGATTAAAAGATTGGACTGCAATGCACTTAGCTTTGTTGTTGATGTCCATTCATTAGTTAAAGGCGAAGGAGGTGGATATGGTAATAATGGTGTCAAAATGAAACCTTATCAAATTCCTCTTCGCTCGCTGATAGCGAAAGATGTGCATAATTTAATGATGGCAGGCCGTTGCATCAGCGGAGATTTCTATGCTCATGCCAGCTATCGAGTAACAGGCAATGCCGTACCAATGGGTGAGGCAGCGGGTAAAATAGCTGCTAAAGCTGCTTTGAAAATGCGGTTGCCGAAGGAAATAAAATGGAATGAAGTGTAAACAATAATTTGATGAATTAAATTTAAATAAAAATTGGAAAATAAATCAAATATTAAACATCTTTTCAGCATCCCAGTAATCGTAGCTGCTTTAGGTTACTTCGTAGATATTTATGATTTGCTACTTTTTGGAATCGTAAGAGTGCCAAGTCTAAAAGATTTAGGCTTGAGCGAATCTGAGGTTTCAAGTATTGGAGCCTCTATCTTAAATTGGCAAATGACTGGCCTTTTGTTAGGTGGTATTTTATGGGGCGTTTTAGGAGATAAAAAAGGTCGCCTTTCCGTGCTTTTTGGCTCAATCCTTACTTATTCACTTGCCAATATCGCTTGTGGATTTGTTCAAAATCCAGAAATGTATAAGGTCATTCGCTTTGTAGCGGGCATCGGTTTAGCAGGCGAATTAGGAGCAGGCATTACACTCGTTTCCGAGAGTTTGCCAAAGCATTTACGTGCCATCGGAACCTCTTTAGTAGCAGGAATTGGTCTACTCGGAGCAGTATTTGCCTATTTTACAGTAGAAATGTTTGCATGGCGAACTGCCTATTTTATTGGCGGTGGTATGGGCATCTCTTTGCTTTTGCTCAGAATAGGCGTTTTTGAGTCGGGAGCATTCGCAGCTATCAAAGAGCAAAAACATATCCAGCGGGGCAACTTTTTTTCATTCTTTACCAATACAAACCGTCTGAAAAGATACCTACAATGTATTACAATCGGTTTGCCTACGTGGTTCGTAATTGGAATTCTAACAACCTTTAGTAACGAATTCGGAAAAGCGTTTGGAATTGATAACATTAAACCTGGTTTAGCTATCATGTGGTGCTATATCGGTTTATCAATTGGCGATTTACTAAGCGGTTTTCTTAGCCATACTCTTCATTCTCGCAAAAAAGCGGTTGGTATTATGATGTTGTTTACCTTGTTTTTTGCCTGCCTTTATCTATTCTATGGACTCGAAACCAGTACCCAATTATACGGCGGTTGCCTATTCATGGGAATTGGGATAGGTTATTGGGCAATGTTTGTAACCATTGGGGCCGAACAGTTTGGTACTAACCTACGAGCAACTGCCGCCACTACGATACCAAATATGGTACGAGGAACAGTGGTAGGAATGACTGCCTTATTCGGATTCATAAAGCCAAGTTATGGAGTAATTTATGCAGGAGCAAGTGTAGGTATAATCTGCTTTATGCTCGGATTTTTGGCAATTGCTACCATCTCAGAAACGCATAATAGAGACTTAGATTTTTTAGAGGAGTAAATGTTTGGAAATAGTAATGGTTAAGGATACAAGAATAAATCCCCAGAAGGCTCTTTTGGGGATTTTTTATGAAAATAGTAAACCCTACTCATATTTTTGATAATATTTCACCAGTATTTAATAATATTTCAATACTTTCTTACTTTAAATCATTATACTTTTGCATTGAAAAATACTAAATTGTAAATTATAAGACATTGCCAATCAATAGAGAATATATTAAATCGGTCAGAAATTTGACCAAAGAGCAAGAACAAGCACTTTGGAAGGATATGATTTCGGGTAATAAAAAATCTTTTGAAAATTTATACAAACAATATTTTCAATCATTAATTAGCTACGGTTTTCGAATTACACAAAATGAAAACCTCATTGAAGATGCTATTCAAGAGGTTTTTATAAGTCTTTGGAATAATAGAACGCACCTTTCAGAAGTAAATGAAGTTAAATTTTATCTATTCCGCTCTCTAAAAAATAGAATAGTCCGACAACTCGAAAGAGACATTTTTGACAAATCAGAAGATATTGATACCTATTTAGATTTCTTGATAAGTATATCTGAGGAACAAAAAAAGATTGATTCAGAACAATCTGATGCTGAAATACTTACACTACAAAGGGCAATCGCCCATCTTCCAATACGCCAACAAGAGGCAATCAACCTAAAATATTACCACGATTTTACGTTAGATGAAATAGCCAAACTCATGGATTTAAACAAACAATCCGTTAGTAATTTATTATTTCGTTCTTATGCTACCCTTCGTACAATTCTTAAAAGTTGGACAATCCCAATATTTTTTTTAAAATATTTTGTATTAAGTGAGTAATTTAATGAAAGACTCGTATCTGTGTTGTTGAAAGCCATTATAATAGCTTTTTTCAAAGATGGAATATAAGTTTTTTAAGGTACAAGATTTTATAAAAGACGATGCCTTTATCGGTTGGGTAAAGTATGGAGAAAATGATGCTTTTTTTCAAGCATTTATATCAGACAACCCAGATAAGCAAACCATTATTAGTAAAGCCTCCGACTTTATTAAAAAAGTGGCTGAGGCAGAAAAACTTCACCAACCTACTATTAATCAATCAAAAGTATGGATGTTAATAAACGACAATATTGATAATGATTCTGAATCATTAAAACCTAGTTTATTATCAAAATTATATGCTACGAAATGGTCAAAAATTAGTTGGGCGGCGGCGGCCTGTCTTGTGATTGGAATTGGCCTAAAAGGATTATTATCAAACAACAATCCTAAAAAAATAAGTTACTCAGAATTGGTAGCTACAGCAGAAAAACAAATCAAATTAATTGAAAAAACGAATAAATTTAACACTCCACTTTCTATAAAACTTGAAGATGGAAGTGTAATCACATTGGCAAAGAATGCCAAATTAAGCTATCCAAAGCACTTTGAACCTAATAAACGGCAAGTTTTTTTGAGTGGTGAAGCTTTTTTTGAAATTACCAAAAATCCGCAAAAACCTTTCTATGTCTATTCCAATGAAGTAATTACAAAAGTTTTGGGGACAAGTTTTACAATTAAAGCGTTCGAAGATTCTCCAGAAGTTATAGTGAGTGTAAAAACTGGAAAAGTCTCCGTTTTTCATCAAAATAAAATCGCTTTCGCTGACCCAGAAGAGAAAGCTTTAATAATTACACCCAATCAGCAAATTGTATTCGCTAGAAAGGAAGAATCGCTTACCAAATCTTTGGTTGAAAGACCAATCATGATTAAAGATTTAAGTCAGTTGCCTGAACAAAGTTTTGAAGATAAACCTGTTTCAGAGGTGTTGAAAGCCATTGAGCAAGCCTATGGTGTACATATTATTTATGATACCGAGCAACTATCACATTGCATCATTACAACTACACTCGCCAACGAATCATTATATAATAAACTCGACATTATGTGTAAAACAATTGGTGCAAGCTACAAAATAGTAGATGCCCAAATAGTGATTCAGTCAATGGGCTGCAATTAATCAAATAAATCAGTTAAAGTTTACCATTTTCAACCTTAACCACCCCAATAATAGATGAATTCAATGATTACCTAAACAAAAAAATCGAGGGAAAATGCGTCAACATTTATCCCCCGATACTTCCAGCCTATACTTAGGAGAGATAGGCGTGAATTTTCATTTTTCTTTCAAAAAACATTTAAAACTATGACAAAAAATAGTACTAAACAAAATTTTCTATTGTTTATGAAAATCAACCTCATACAATTGATTATAGCAGTCGTTTTTGCGGCAAATGCTTTTGCAATACCTGCAAAAGCACAGGATATGCTACAAAAAAAGGTGAGTATCTCTCTCCAGAAAGGGAGTATAAAAACTTTGTTGAAATCAATAGAAAAGCAGACAAACGTGTTGTTTTCATACAAAAAAGATTTGATTGCGAATGATGAGCCATTAACCTTGGAAATAAAAAACGAAAAGGTGGAAGATGTACTTAAAAAAGTGCTTACGCCAAGGAATATTTCATTTGAAACCGTGGGAGAAAGACAAATTATTTTGATTCGTTCAAAGTCTTTGGGGCTAGACCTAAAAGAAAATGGCTCTAATCAAATAAGTATGACTTTGCCTACCATTGAAAACAATGTAAATAACGATATCACCATTAAAGGTACCGTAAGCGACGAAAAAGGCGAAAAACTTCCAGGTGTAAGCGTAACCCTTAAAGGCACAAGTCGTGGAGGCACTACAAACGTCGATGGCGAATATTCGATAGCGGTAACTGACAGTAAATCCATTTTGGTTTTTAGTTTTGTTGGATTTCAAGCACAAGAAATAACTGTTGGAAATCAAACAAAAATTAATGTTTCACTCAAAATTGATAGTAAAGCACTTGATGAAGTAGTAGTAGTAGGCTATGGTGTGCAGAAAAAGAAAGACCTTACTGGGGCAGTGTCGTCTATTGGTAGTGAAATGTTTAAAGAACGTAAAGAAACCCAAGTAGCACAGGCACTCCAAGGGGCGATGTCGGGCGTTACGGTAACTCGTAGTGGAGCAAATGGTTCGATGGGTAGTGCTACTATCAGAATTCGAGGTGTAACTACTATCGGAGATTCAAATCCTTTGGTGATTGTAGATGGTGTTCCTGTGGCTGATGTTAACCAAGTGAACCCAAATGATATAGAAAACTTGTCGGTCTTAAAAGATGCTGCATCGGCATCTATATATGGCTCTCGTGCTGCTTCTGGTGTTATCTTAATAACTACCAAAAGGGCTAAAACAGACCAAGCTTCTATACAATATAACTACGAAAATGGCTTTGACAAGCCCACTCAATTACCTGACTATATGAGGGCATCAAGATACATGGAATTAGTCAATGAACTTCGTTGGAATGATGCAGGCAATGGAGCAAACAAATTCCCTACTTTTAGCCAAGATTTGTTGAATAACTATGACCAAAAACATCAGACCGACCCCAACAAATTCCCCGATACCGATTGGATGGCTTTGACCCTCAATAAGATGGCACGACGTGAAGCACACAGTATTAGCATCATAGGTGGTTCAAAGTTTGTAAAATCGAATGCTTCCATTCGTTATGAAAAACTGGGTGGTTTCTATGAAAACAAAGATTATGGTCGTATCTTTTTACGCTCAAATAACGACTTTACTATCAATAAATTTATTGGTGGAACTGTGGACTTTAATTTCAAAAGAACAAATACCACCGACCCAACTGCTAATGATCCATTAGGTAGGATAAGAATTTCATCACCTATTTATCCAGCACTATGGGCAGATGGAAGAATTGCCGACGGAAAAGCAGGCGAAAATGTTTATGCCAAAATTAAATACGGTGGAACAAACAACAATAATTTTAATCAAGTAGGAGGCCGAATTGCATTGGATTTAAAACCCATTGATGGCTTAAAACTTTCGGCTATTCTTGCTCCTATTTTTGATTTTAATAATCAAAAACGATTCAATAAACAAGTAGATGCTTATTCTGCCGATAACCCAAATCAGTTGGCTGCAACTTTGATAAGTGGTGGGCTTACGACACGTTTAGATGAAAATCGGACAACAAACTATAGTCTTACGACTCAATTATTGGGGAATTACATAAAAACAATCGGAAAAAGTGATTTTACAGCATTAATTGGATACGAAAATTATTACTACAAAGGTGAGTCTATGGGTGCATCAAGAGACCAATATCTTTTTGATACGTATCCTTTCTTAAACCAAGGTCCTGCCGCTTTGAGAGATAATTTTGGTACTGCCTTCGAAACAGCCTATCGTTCACAATTTGGTCGTATCACCTATAGCTATAATAACAAATATCTACTACAAGCCAATGTACGACGTGATGGCTCATCGAGGTTCAATAAAGATTATCGATGGGGCGTATTTCCTTCGATTTCGGCAGGTTGGGTAGTATCTGAAGAGGGTTTCATGCAAAAACAGAATCTAATTTCATTCTTGAAATTGCGTGCTTCGTGGGGAACATTGGGTAACGAGAGAATAGGAAACTACCCATCTTTCGGCATTATAAGTTTTGGAAATGCCTTGTTTTATCAAAACAATGTAGCTGTTGCTCAGCAAACAGCCGCTCAGATTCAGTACGCTATTAAAGATATTTCTTGGGAAAAAACAGCTTCTACTGATTTAGGATTTGATGCTTATTTCTTTAAAAATAAACTACGATTTACTGGCGATGTTTATTATAAACAAACCAAAGATATGCTACTAGCATTACAGATTCCAATTTTTGTAGGCTTTGAAAACCCTAATCAAAATACCGGAATTATGGAAACTAAGGGTATAGATTTAGATTTGGGTTGGACAGATAATATTGGTAAACTTAAATATTCAGTTTCTGCCAATTTATCACAGTTTAAATCAATAATGGGCGATTTGGGCGGTACTGAATTCCTTGGCAGTAAAATAAAGAAAAAAGGTAGCCAATTTGACGAGTGGTATGGATATAAGTCAGGAGGTATTTATCAAACACAGGAAGACCTAAACAATTCGCCTAAATTAAGCAATACTGTCAAAGTTGGCGATCTAAAATACACTGATATTAGTGGCCCAAATGGTGTTCCCGATGGTAAAATATCTCCAGAGTACGACCGTGTGCTATTAGGAGGTTCATTACCCCAATGGATGTATGGTGGTAATGTACGCTTAGAATATGGCAATTTTGATTTGGGTATTACCTTTCAAGGGATAGGTTATCAGCAAGTTTCAAACCTTGATTATACAGATTATAATGCCGAAAACTGGGGCGTATTCCCTGTTTATTTAGATGGTAACACTTGGAGTGTAAATAATACACCAGACCAAAACCTTGCTGCTAAATATCCAAGATATACTGAAACAAATAAAGGCTTCAACCGTACGCTATCCGACTTTTGGTTATTCAATGGAGGGTATTTTCGTCTAAAAAACATTGCATTAGGTTATACAATTCCGAAAAGTATTTCAAATAAAATCATGTCTAATAACATAAGGTTTTATGTAAATGCTTCTGATGTTTTTACGATTAACAAATACCCGAAAGGCTGGGATCCAGAGGGGTTTGGTATTGTTACCACTGTGATTGGTGGATTTAATATCAGTTTTTAAAATGAGGTTTCAAGAAATCTCTTTCAAAAATTTATTCATTCATTTGCCTAAATATAAATAAAATGAAATCAAAAATATTTGCAGCAGTTTTGAGCATACTTTTATTTGCTTCTTGCCAAAACTCCTTAGACTTGTATCCTTTGGCAGAACCTTCAGCTGAAAAGTGGTACTCAAATGAAACAGAAATTCAGTTGGCACTCAATGACTTATACCGCATAGATTGGTGGCAATGGGACGAAGATTTGAGTAATAATTATCTTTCAGATGATGGTTATTATCGTCAGTCTCTTACTCCTGTCAAATCAGGTACAATAACAAGCCAGTGGGATTTTTCAACAACTCTTTGGAGAAATTCCTATAAAGCTATTGCACGAGCAAATAGAGCAATTGTTGCTTTAAATAGCAATGAAACCAAGGCAAAGGTAGCACAATCAAAGCTAGATATTTACATTGCAGAAGCTCGCTTTCATCGTGCGGCTCAATATGCCCGATTAGTGAATCATTTTGGAGATGTTGTATATACTGACCAAGTAGTTTCTATCGAAGAAGCATACTCAATAGGAAGAACAAATAAAAAAATAGTTACTACCAAAATTTACGAAGACTTTGATTTTGCCATAAAAAACTTGCCAACGTCTTATGCTACTACTGCCGTAAAAAGAGCTACTAAAGGTGCAGCTATGGGACTAAAAGCTCGATTTGCACTCTATGAGGGTGATTTTAAAGTAGCTGCCGAAGCGGCTAAAGCCTGTATAGATTTGAATGCTTTTACTTTACATCCTGATTATTCGAATTTATTTCTTCAAAGTACAAAAAATTCCAAGGAGGTAATTTTCTCCATTCCTCGTTCATTAGAATTAAAACAAACAGTAGGCCCTATTTCTGATATTATCACCAGAAATGCAGGTGGATTCGGAGCCCAAAATCCCACTTGGGATTTATTTTGTTCTTATTTATGCACCGATGGTAAAACGATTGATAAGTCCTCTTTATATGACCCAAGAAATCCATTTGCAAATAGAGACCCAAGATGCTCCGCAACAATTGTTGAATTTGGTACGCCTCACCTTGGTTTTATTTACGACCCAAATCCTACTGCTTTGCAAGTAACTCGCTTGAGCAGTAATACCAAAGTAACAAATAATGACAACCGAGCTAATGCTCAATTTGCTTCTTTTAATGGTTTAGTTTGGAAAAAAAGAGTAGATGATTCTTGGTTGCTCAATGGTAGATTAATCGAAACAGAACATTTTATCATTCGCTATGCTGATATTTTATTAATGTATGCTGAAGCCAAAACAGAACTCAATGAGATTGACGATACTGTACTAGCGGCTATCAATGCCGTTAGAGCAAGGGCATATAAAGTAGCTGTTACAGCCACGACCTATCCTGCAATTAAAACGAAAGTCCAAGCCGAACTTCGCCGTGAAATACGCATGGAGCGTAGAGTGGAATTGGCATCTGAGGGGCTTCGATATATGGACATCATTCGCTGGAAAATTGCAGGTAAAGTACTCAATCGTCCAATTTATGGAATACTCGACCCTGCTGATTTGAAGTCAAAAGTTGTAGATAAAAACCTTTGGTTTTTCGCCGGTACACCTACAATTGACCAAGACGGTACACCTGACTTTACAGCAATGGCAGCGACAGGACTGATTAAGAACTTGGTACTTACGACTTGGGACGACCGTCAGTATTTATGGCCCATACCTGCGGCTGAAATTCAAATCAATACCAATATGAAACAGAATCCCGGGTATTAATCCTTTCATATAAGCCCACCATCTGTATTTTGGTGGGCTTATGTCAAAAATCATTCATTTAAAAATAAATATATTTATGAAAACCATATGGCGATAGACCCAACAATGCTTCATTTACAGGTTTTCAGTTCGTAAATGGCAATAACCAAAGTGGTCAATTATTGCCTTTCAGAGAATTATACTCAAATGAAGTTTGAAAAGGAAATCAAGCTAAGTTTCTTGAAAAACCAAAAATTAAAGGTTCTGAATTTACGTAATCAAACAGAAACAATATTACATGTTAATGCAGATAGATTTGCGAAATTTAATATTGAAAACCCTGCCGATTTTGGCTTTTACAGATATGAAATCAAAAAATAGATTGAAAAAATATATCGCATTGCTGCTTTTAAACCTAGCAAATACAGCTTTTTCTCAACAAAAACCATTTGAAATTTCGGGAGTATATCCTGCATTTGCTGCTTTTAATTCTTCTCCTAATAGCCCTAAACCACAAGCTGAATGTGGTATTGGGGCATTAGTGCCTTGGGCAGGTAAACTTTGGTATTTATCTTATACATCACACGACTTATTTGAAGGAAAAGATAAATTACATTCCATTGACGAAAAATATCAGCACGAAATTCGCCATGAAAGCGTAGGAGGTACTCATGCTTGTCGGATGATTCATAAAGAGTCAGAGCAACTAATTATTGGATGTTATTTTATTGATAGAACAGGTAAAGTAAGAGTAGTACCCCGTAAAGAGCTTTCAGGAAGGTTAACAGCAGTAACCCGAGATTTAACTGACCCTGAAAATAAAGTTTTGTACTTGACCCAAGAAGGGGCAATCTTTGAAGTTGATGTTCATACGCTCAAATCAAAAATGCTATTTAAAAAACCAGCGGTGGCTTGGCACGCGAAAGGAGCTTATACAAGTCAAGGGGTGTTTATTATGTCAAATAATGGCGAAGAATCAGCCCCTACGCCCTATTGGAGTGTAAATTATTCAGACCCATTTGGGGTAGCAAAAATTGAAATTAAGGCAGATAGCCTTTTTCTAAGTCCAAAGCCAAAAGGGCCTCAGGTATGGGGTTCACTTACTGAATGGGACGGAAAAACTTGGAAATTAATTGCTCGCCATCAATATGTAGAAGTTACAGGTCCAGGTGGGTTAACAGGTGCTAAAACGAAAGATGAGCCTATTTGGGCTACGGGTTGGGATAAAAGTTCGCTTCTCTTAACCGTAAGAGATGCAGGTAAATGGCAAAATTACCGTTTCCTGAAACCTACCTATGCTATGGAGGGGCGTAATGGCTCAAATACCGAATGGCCACGAATCAGAGAAATAGTACCCTCGAAATATTTAATGTTTATGAATGGAGGCTTTTTTGATTTTCCAGCATCATTCTCAAATAAAAATTCGGCGGGGCTGAAACCATTAAATACCATGCTTCGCACTGTTACAGATTATACCATGTGGGATAATCAGCTTGTTTTATCAAGTCAGGAAACAAGTTGGCATGGCATTCAAAAGTACGTTCCAGGACAGCCCAACTCTAACTTAATATTTACCTCATTAGATGGACTAAATCGAAAAGGCCCACTTATCGGGTGGGGCGGCGTATGGCGAGACGATTATGTCTCTGCCAATAAGCCAAGTGACGCCCTCAGTATCAACAGTTTTCAGCATCGTACATTACACCTTTATCAAACGGGGACTCCAACAGCTAATATAAAAATTGAAGTAGATGAGAAGGGCAATAACCAATGGAAGACTGTAGAATCTATCAAATTAAATGCAGGAGAATATGTAACAAGAAATATTCCAAGCCAATTTAAGTCAGAATGGATACGTTTGGTGAGTGATAAATCTATAAAAGCTACGGCTTATATTCATGCTTATTCCAACAGAGTTTTTGACAATAAAGAGTATGCAATATTCAAAGGACTTGCAAAAATTGATAATCAAAAAAATCTACCAACGGCTGTTATTCGTCAAGGTTTTCCTACACGAAATTTACAATACCTGGCAACAGATGAACAAGGCAACGATTCTTATTTTGAAGTAGATTCAACAATGGCGTTTATTCCTAAAAATGAAGACAAAACCAGTATTTTAGAGTTAAAAAATACGCATGGGATTGTTCCTGAAATAATGGTTGATGAGGCTTCTGTTATAGTAAAAAATGCAGGCATCATTTATCGTTTGCCAAAAGGTGACGAAAGATTCGATAAAATCAATAATATTCGTACTGTAAGGGAATGTGTTCAGGAGCGTTTTCTCGCCAATATTCACGGTACTTTTTATGAAGTGCCAAGGGTATCAAGCTGGAAAAATGATGTGCAAAGTAGTACGCCCGATTATGTCAGAATGAAACCAGTTTCTTCTCATTCGCTGAATATCAAAGATTTCTGTACGTGGCGAGGACTACTGGTATTGAGTGGCATTTCAGCAGACGCTCAAGCTGATGGTCATATTTTTAAAGTCACTAATCAAACGCATGGCTTATGGTTTGGCGAGATTGATGATCTATGGAAACTCGGCAAACCAACTGGCAAAGGTGGGCCATGGAAAAATAGTGAGGTTTTAGCCAATACATACAGCGACCCTTATTTAATGACTGGCTACGACAAAAAAACAGTGGAATTTAACCACGATTCAAAAACGACTGTAAAATTTAGAATCGAACTTGACTTCTTAGCAAACGGTGATTTTTATCACTACAAAACGATAGAAGTGCCAGCGGAAAAATCAATTACCTATCAATTCCCAGACGGATTTTCGGCACATTGGGTTCGCTTAGTACCCGATTCAGACTGTAAAGCCACCGCTATTTTTACTTATCAATAATTAAATACTTTGTGAGATGAAAATCAGTTTAAGTGTCCTGCTTTTATTTGTAAGTTCGTTCCTATTTCAGTTACACGGACAAAGCACACCATCCGTCAGTGGCATCTTTCCAAATTTAGCCATGGTCGCTAATCATAGTCCACGTACCGAAGCGGGGACAGGTGGTCTAATGCCTTGGGCAAATCGCCTTTGGGTGATTACATACGTTGCACACATGTCCCCATCAGGTTCTGGAACAGGGCTCTATGAAATAAACGAAAAAATGGAGTTGAAGAAAAGACCTGAGAGCATAGTAGGAACTTATGCAAATAGGTTTATTCATGCCTCTACGCATCAGTTGATTATAGGGCCTTACGTCATTGATACTCTTGGAAATGTTAGAGTGATTGAAGGCGTAAAAAACTACCGTTTGGCCGCAACAATGGCTCATTTAACAGAACCCAACAAAAAAGTCTATTTTTTGTCCATGGAAGGCGAGTTTTTTGAAGCTGATGTAACGACCTTAGAGTCAAAGCAACTTTTCAATTTAATGAAAGAGTTGGACGAACCGGTTGGTTCTAAACCTCATTTTAAATCAGGATTTACAAAGCACGGCCGAGTTGTAGTGACAAATAATAGCTATAACGAAAAAGATTACAGCGGTGCTTGGTCGGCTGGACGTTTGGCAGAATGGGACGGAGCTACTTGGAAAATTCTAGAAAAAACGGCATTTACGGAAGTATGGAGTGCCGGTTCGTTTGGCCAACCTATGATTGCTACGGGCTGGGATAAAGCCTCTGTTTTAATGAATGTGTATTTTCCTTCTACCAAAGAATGGAAACGCTATCGTCTGCCAAAAGGAAGTCGCACTTTTGATGAAACCAGCTGTACAGAATGGATGCGTATCAGGGAAGTCGAAACAGAAAGAGCCTTAATGGATTGTCATGGCCTGTTTTATGAAATAGGATACCATACTTACGGTAATCAACTTTGGGCAATCAAACCTATTTCTTCCCATCTACGTATTATCCCAGACTTTTGCAGTTGGCGGGGTATGCTCGTATTGGGTGGCAACCAAGCGACTCCGATGCGTTTCAGCAGCGGTATTGACAATAACCCTTTGGCTGGACAAGCCCAAGCAGGCTTATGGTTTGGAAAAACTGACGATTTGTGGAACTTTGGTAAATTGCAGGGAGAAGGCGGCGTTTGGCTGAATACAGAAATTAAGAAAGGAAAACCTTCCGACCCGTTTTTTACCTTTAATTTTAATAACAAATCGTTGAATTTATGGCATAAAAGCACCGCCGATGTGAAATTTACACTTGAAGCAGATGTTGTTGGTGATGGGGTTTACAGAACATTTCAAACTATAACGGTAAAAGCAAACGAAAGTAAAAGCATTGATTTAAAAGAATCGTTTAACCCTAAATGGATACGGTTGGTAGCCGATAAAGATTGTGTTGGAACAGCTTATTTTACTTTTAAATAAATTAATTTACAAATTTGTCAAATTTTTAAGGTCTAACTAACATATATATGCTTCCATCAATCACCAAAACTCTATCAACAGGCATCATTGCATGTTTGTATTTAATTAGTAGTGCTGCTCATGCTCAACCTAAGTCAACCTACCCCCAATTTAGCGGTATTTATCCTCATTTGGCTAATTATAACAATGAAGGTGAATGTGGTACTGGTGCGGTAGTACCATGGGCAGACCGATTATGGGTCGTAACCTATGGCCCACATTTACCATTCGGTTCTTCTGATAAATTATATGAAATTTCACCAGATTTGAGCAGAATAATAAGACCCGAAAGTATTGGGGGAACACCTGCCAATAGAATGATTCATAAAGAGAGCAATCAGTTATTTATAGGGCCTTATGCCATTGATGGAAACCGTATCGTTCGTACCATTCCATATACCCAAGCACCTGGCCGTTATACAGGTTTAGCTCGTGATTTGTCTGACCCTAAAAACAAGCTTTTAATTGCCACCATGGAAGAAGGTTTTTACAAATTAGATGTTAAAAATCTCGAAACCCAAATGCTTTATCAAGATGGTAATGTTAAAGAAAAAAAGCATGACGATACTCAGAATAACTTTAATGGAACACTCCTTCCTGGTGCACACGGCAAAGGTGTGTATTCAGGTCAGGGAGTAATGGTGTATTCCAATAATGGAGAATCTGGTTCTTTGGCACTGAAACAGTTTGATATACAATCAGGTGTTTTGGCCGAATGGAATGGAAAAGACTGGAAAGTAATACGTCGTAATCAATTTGTGGAAGTAACAGGTCCAGGAGGAATTTATGGTAATAACAATCCTGCAACCGACCCAATCTGGGCAACAGGCTGGGACCACAAATCAGTTTTGTTGGGTGTCCGTGACGGCGGAAAATGGTCGTTCTTTCGCTTGCCAAAAGCCAGTCACAGCTACGATGGTGCTCACGGTTGGAATACAGAATGGCCTCGAATTCGTGACATCGGTACTACTGAAAAACCTGATTATCTCATGACCATGCACGGGCTTTTTTGGCGTTTTCCACAAACATTTACATCAAAAAATACTTCTGGTATTCGCCCACGTTCGGCTTATCTTAAAGTGATTGGCGACTTCACCCGATGGAATAATGGTTTAGTTTTTGGTTGTGATGATTCCGCACAAAAAGAGTTTTTAAACAAACGCAATACCAAAGGAAACATCGAAGGGCCAGGACAATCCAATTCAAACCTTTGGTTTACTTCACTTACTACACCTGACAATTTAGGGCCTAATACAGCTCAAGGGGCTGTTTGGCTTTCTGAAAAAATTGAGGCAAATGCTTTTTCCGAACCATTTCTATTTGCAGGTTGGCAACAACGGATGGCTTGGGTAGTAAATGATGGAGGTCAAAAGGTTAAATTCAGCTTTGAAACCGACGTTGATGGCAAAGGAAATTGGAAAACCTTAAGGTCAGTAGAAGTGGGTGCAGGTCAATCCGTTGGACTTACCTTCGCATCAAGTGATAAGGGAGAGTGGATTCGTGTAAAAAGCAATCGAGCCACTAAAGCAACCGTTAATTTTAATTATAGTGATGTTGCTCATTTTCAGGTAACTCAAGACAAACAATTCGATGGTTTGGCCACTGTAAATGTCTCCGCATATTCAGGTGGACTTCTTTATGGCTTGGGCAATAATCGTAGAAAGTTAGGCGTTTTGGCTGGTCAATTTAGTAATGAAAATTTTACAGAAAATGGCTACTACGAATTGGACAGTGCTATGCATTTGACAAAAAAAGAAGACCCAAAAATGACTCAGTTCATTCGTGAAAAATTTGCAATCCCACGGGAAGTGATTACGATTGATGCCGCCTCGGTGCTAATTGTTGATGACAACGGCAGAAGATGGAGGCTTCCAAAAGGAAATCAGGCATTTACTGCTAAAACTCAACAAGCAGCTTTAAGAATTTGTCGTGAAGTAGCCACAGAGCGAGACTTGCTTAATGCACATGGTACATTTTATGAATTACCAGCCGAAAATGCCGATGGATTTGCTAAAATCAGACCTGTGGCTTCACATTCACTTAGTATTCATGATTATGCCTCTTATCGTGGCCTATTAGTCATGACAGGGCTTGATAATCAATTTTCTAAAAATGAACACATCATTACTTCTGATGATGGCAAAGCAAAAATATGGGCAGGAACTATTGATGACCTTTGGAAATTGGGAAAAGCTGTTGGAGAAGGTGGCCCATGGAAGGACAGTCAGGTAAAAGCTGGAACTCCTTCAGACCCTTATTTGATTGGTTTTTATGACAAAAAGAATCTTAAAATATCGCATGACTCAAAACAAGCAATAACATTTACAATTCATATAGAACCTATAGGCCATGGTCCTTGGATGAAATATAAAGAAGTAATCGTTAAACCTAATGAAACAATAGATTTCAATTTTCCATCAGGCTTTCAGGCACGCTGGATAAGGTTTTCTACCAATAAAGATTGTAAGGCTACAACGTGGCTGACATACAAATAATCAAAATATCAAACTACTATTGGCTCAAAACCTATAGTAGTTTAATTGAAACCGCACACGAGAGTTTTAACTTTTATTTTGCTTAAATCAAATATTTCTGAAACACAATTACTATTGATTTCAATTCTATTAACCTTGAAATAAGAACTAAATATTAAAAAACATGAAAAGAAGAAATTTTATCGGTGCATTGGGTAATACCAGTTTGATGCTTTTGGCTGGAGGTTTAACAGAAACTAACGCATTTTCAAACAAAAAAACTAATAAAGAATTTGTTTTTCTTGAAGCAGAACAATTTACCAATTTTGGCGGCTGGAATATAGACCAGCAATCAATGGAAAAAATGGGTAGCCCATATTTATTGGCTCACGGACTGGGAATTCCTGTGGAAGATGCGACTACCGAAATAGTCTTTCCTTCGGAAGGTACTTACCGTGTATGGGTACGAACCAAAGATTGGGTGGCTCATTGGAATGCCCCAGGAACTCCAGGGAAGTTTCAATTATTAGTCAATAATAAACCCTTAAAAGAAACCTTTGGCACAAAAGGTGCGGATTGGCATTGGCATGATGGTGGAACAGTAAAAGTAGGAAAAAAGACAAAAATAGCATTACACGATTTAACAGGCTTTGAAGGTAGATGCGAAGCTATTTTATTTTGCAAAGATGTCAATTTTCAACCAATCAATGATATTGCCGCTCTAACCAAATTTAGACGTAACCTTTTAGGACTACCCGAAAAACCTGTCGACGGTGGAGCATTTGATTTGATAGTCATTGGCGGTGGTTTGGCAGGAACCTGTGCTGCTATTTCTGCGGCAAGGAATGGTGTTAAAGTTGCCTTGGTGCAAGATAGACCTGTATTAGGCGGAAACGGTAGCTCAGAAGTGCGGGTATGGCCCGAAGGACATACAAACAAGCAGCCTTATCCTCACGTTGGCGATATTGTGAGTGAAATTTTACCCAATATTGTAAAAGGTTCTGGACAAGTTTTCAATGGTGTCAGTGCCGATTATTATGACGATAAATTGAAATTAGAAGTAGTTAAGCGTGAACCTAATATTAAGCTATTTATCGAAAATAGAGCAATAGAAGTAGTCATGAATGACAATGAAATTAGTGCAATTGTGATTCAAAATATTCGTTCTGGCCATCAAAAACGATTGACAGCTAAGTTTTTTGCGGATTGTACTGGCGATGCAGTTGTAGGTTTTAAGGCAGGGGCTGACCATGAATATAAAGTTGAAAATCTGATGGGTAGTTCAAATCTATTCAATGTACTTGATGCCACAAATAAAGAAGAGGTATTAAAATGTGAATGTAAAGATAAAAGTGCCTTGGCGATGAAGTGTGAGATAGGTGAGTTCGTTCAACCATTTCCAAGATGTCCGTGGGCATTAGATTTAGCCGATAAACCATTCCCTGGCCGTAAGGGCGTAAAAACTTTTGGTGCAGAAGGCCTGCAATCTTTTGCCAATATGTGGTACTGGGAAAGTGGTTTCAATCAAAATCAAGTTACGGAAATTGAGCAAATTAGAGACCACAACTTTAGAGCGATGTATGGAGCATGGGATGTCATTAAAAACGTTGATAAAATGTATCCGAACCATCGTCTAGGCTGGTCGGCATACATTGCCGGTAAACGAGAATCTCGTAGATTGATGGGCGACGTTGTTTTAGATGCAGAAGATTTTAAAAAACAAACCAAATTTGAAGATGGTGCTTTTCCATGTTCTTGGCACGTGGATTTACACACACCTAAAAAAGAATTTAAAGAGGGTTTAGAAGGAATGGAATTCATCTCTGACTACACCAGAGGAGCAGAGTATCAATATGGAGGTCTCTATTGGGCACCTTATCGTACACTTTATAGTCGAAACGTAAGTAATTTGTTCATGGCTGGTAGAAACATTAGCGTAACAAAAACAGGACTCGGGCCAGTAAGAGTAATGAGAACTTGCGGAATGATGGGCGAAGTAGTAGGGAAGGCTGCTTCGATATGTGTAAAAAAAGATGCAACACCTCGACAAGTCTATGAAAAACATCTTCCAGACCTTATTGCATTATTAAAAGAACCAGGAAGTAAGAAGGTATAATTTAAAGCTGCATTTGTGACTTGAATTCCGCTTTTTTGACCAAAAACAAAATAACTCACTATTGTCGTTTTTCGCTTTTTTATAAGAAAAACCTCATTATCAATTCCATAAAAGTGCGATTGGAGTCGGCTCCTTCCTGAGTACCAATCGCATTTTTTAAAAATTTCAATTCCATAAAGGTGCGATTGGAGTTGTGCTATTTGAAATAATAGCCGAACATGCAGATTAATATCAATCCCATAAAGGTGCGATTGGAGGAGCAAACCGTGAAGGATTGCTT
>JAIXOL010000010.1 GCA_027486845.1 Cytophagaceae bacterium | reverse complement strand
CCACATTCTGCTATCGGAGATAGAACGCCAGTGGCATTTGAACAGTATATCAAAGAACTAAATGATGAAAACAAGCCTAAATTACCTATTTGGACTTGTGATTTATCAAAAAAACAAAACCCAAATCAATGTATAATACAATTTTAACTATATTCACTTTTTCTAATCGCAGGGCAACCTATTTTAGGCAATGACAATTTCAAAAAAACCTTTTGGCTCTTGTTTAATATCTTACTTTTTATAATAAGGTCATTTTTTCTTCTTTGTAATATCCTTTGCTGTCTTTATTCCAAAAAACTTTTACGACCCACAAACCTCGATCAAGATTTGCAACTGGAATAGATTGACTTTCGGTATTTGTAATTTCAAGTTTCACAGTAAAGTCTTTTCGGGCATCGGCAGGCCGATAGAAATTAATTTTACCATTCGAACCAATAGATT
The DNA here is from genome assembly GCA_027486845.1 of Cytophagaceae bacterium. Classification (GTDB taxonomy): domain Bacteria; phylum Bacteroidota; class Bacteroidia; order Cytophagales; family Spirosomataceae; genus Emticicia. The sequence continues at coordinate 5,855 of JAIXOL010000010.1, read as the reverse complement.
CTTTTGGGAAAACTAATTTAACTATCTGATTTTCAGACATATAGTCAAATTTCAATTGTGTAGAAAGTAGATTCGTATTATTCATTTGGTCGATATCTTTTTGATAAGCTATTTCTTTTTGATAATAATCTTTACTAACCAAATGAATATCATCTTGTTGGAGACAATTCCAGACTAAAAAGCCCATAAAACCAACAAAACTTAAATAAACGATTGCTATTTTTTTTCCCCAGTTCATCGTACTTATAATTTAGAGTGTAGAGTTAAGAATGTAGAATTAAAAACATTTTACATTCTTAACTCTACACTCTAAACTTTAAAATAATTATTCCGCTGGCCCTAAGAAGTTTGTTTTTACGGTTTCTACTAATATTGTACCATTATAAACTTCGATTTTAAGCAACGTTTTTATATCTATAATTTGCTTTTTAGGTATATCCAAGAAAAATACTGCATCGACTCTGCCTTGCATTGGCACGTTTATTTTCCCGCCTTGTATGCGTATAATCCCTTTATTATCAGCTACTTTAAGCATAAGTTCGATTGGTTCAGATGTTTTGTTGATAAACTGAACATTGTATAAATTACTGATAATTCCGTTTGGAAGCTCTTGATACATTTGTCCTGGCACTCGCATAATTGTGGTTTCAACCATTGAGCGATTGATTAATAAAAATGCTTCAATTGCAATTAAAAGCACTAAAACAACCGAGTAAGCATACGCTCTAGCTGACATTTTGAATGGCACACGATTCTCAATACTTTCTTGGGAAGCGTACTTTATTAGTCCTTTTGGTTTATCAATTTTTATCATTACTTCATCGCAAGCATCAATACAAGCGGTACAGTTTACACATTCAAGCTGAGTTCCGTTGCGAATATCAATTCCTGTTGGGCAAACTTGCACACATAATGCACAATCAATGCAATCACCGTGTTTGGCTTGAACAGTAGCCTCTTTTTCGGGACATTTTGTTAATTTTCCTCTTGGCTCGCCACGCACGAAATCGTACATAATTGCCATTGTGTTACGTCCCATCAAAACTCCTTGCAGACGTCCATATGGACAAATAGCGATACAAACTTGCTCACGCAAACGAGTAAAAACGAAATAAAATAAAGCTGTAAAAACAATAATTCCGACAAAACCAGACCAGTGTTCGGCAGGTGAAACGGCTACGATATTGATGGTTTCTTCGATTCCGATGATGTAGGCCATTGTGAAATGGGCAATAATCAACGAAAAAATAATATATATAAAATGCTTGAGAGTCTTCTTTTTAATTTTTTCGGAAGTCCACTGACCGCTGTCAAGTTTGTGTTGTTGGCGTGCATCACCCTCAATCCAGTATTCTATTTTTCGGAAAATCATTTCCAAGAAAACTGTTTGTGGGCAAGCCCAACCGCACCAAAATCGGCCATAAACTACCGTAAATAGAATGATAAATACAAAAAAAGTAATCATTCCTATACCAAACAACACAAAATCTTGTGGAAAGAAGGGTTGACCAAAAATGACAAACTTTCTCTCGAAAATATTCATCATCAAAAGTGGCTGACCTTCAATTTTGATGAAAGGAGTAGAAAAGAATATAGCTAAAAAAATAACTGAAGCAATGATTCTTTTATCATGAAAACTTCCTTTTGGTTTTTTAGGGTGTAACCAAATACGTTTTCCGTTGGCATCTACCGTGGCGATTGTATCACGGAATTCTTCTTCATAAAATGCTGATATTTCAGGTGATGTATTCATATTTGCAGCCCCTCACAATCCTCGCCATCGATTGATAATCCCGAAGGCGAGGATTTTTATAGGCATTTTAGTTTTTCTTATTTTGTGGCAGTCGAATCGGCAACTACTTTAACTCCTTGCGGAGCTTTACCATTTGGAGGATTTGTACCTGCTAATGAAGCTATATAGTTAGAAACATCCTGCATTTCATTTGGCTTTAAAGTAGCTTTCCAAGCAATCATTCCTTTTTCAGGAACACCATTTTTGATGGTTTTGAAAATTGAACCAATTGTTCCACCGTGTATCCAAAATTCATCGGTTAAATTAGGTCCAACTCCACCTTCACCAGCTGCACCGTGGCATGCTACACATTTTCCCGTAAAAATTTCTTTGCCTTTTGCGAGAACTTTAGCATCAGAAACTAACAATTTTACCGAATTTTCGTCAATGCTATTCGCATTTTTGGCTTGATATTCTTCAATTTGTTTCTCAGCAAACGATATTTCATTTAAGTATTCTGTTTCTTGATTCGGACTTGAATACCAAACGTGATAATCGAGCAGATAGAAAATAGCGAATACAATTGTAGCATAGAAAAGGTATTTCCACCAAGGTGGAAGATGATTGTCAAGTTCCCTAATTCCATCATAATTGTGATTCAATAAAATCACTTCTTCTTTTTCCAAAGGTACTGCACCTGTCAGACCTTTCCACCAAGTATCGAAGCTAAATACCTCGTTAATTTTACCACTTCTCACAGCATCAATTTGTTTTAAGGCATGGAAAATCCCGAATACCACAAACAAAATCACAACTGCGAAAATGATGAGAGTTACCAATACCAAGAATAGAATCAATTCTTCTCCTGTTTTGAATGATAAGTTCATTTATGACAATTTTTATAATTAATAATTTATTTTAGTCCAAAATCAACAGTCAATTATTTTGAAGTATTCAGTCAACTTTGATTACAAGAAAACCTATTTTTCTTTATCGAAAGGAAGGTTTTCCATGTGTTTTACGTATTTTTTGTCTGCTTTAAAAACCCAAAAACCAAGTGCAGTAAAAAAAGTAAAAAATACTACTAATGAAAAGACAGGAAAAATTGATACCCCTTCTATACTATTTAAAATATCTCTAAACATAGTTTTATTTATTTATGAGTGTGAAGGTCAATGCTCAATATTAATGATTTTATTGACCGTGGACAATGGAATTTCGACTGAATTCATTTTACCGCTGTTGCTTCCTTCTTGATGTCAGTACCCATGCGTTGCAAGTAGGCAATTAGGGCGATGATTTCTTTATCACCTTTAGCCGTGATTTTGGCATCAGCCAAAGATTTTACAATGCTGGCGGCTTGGGCTTCTGCATTTGCAATGGCTTCGTCTTCAAAGCCTTCTGGGTACGGAACGCCCAAAGTTCGCATGGCATTTATTTTATCAGGTAATTGATTTTTATTGTATTTATCTGATAATAACCAAGGGTAATTAGGCATAATTGAGCCTGGCGACATTGTTTGTGGATCCATCATGTGATTGTAATGCCAGCTATCTGGGTACTTACCACCTATACGGTGTAAATCCGGTCCAGTACGCTTAGAACCCCATTGGAATGGATGGTCGTATACAAATTCACCTGCTTTTGAGTATTCTCCATAACGCTCAGTTTCGGAACGGAACGGGCGAATCATCTGAGAATGACAAGTATAACAGCCCTCACGGATATAAATATCACGACCTTCAAGCTCGAGTGGTGTATATGGTTTTACCGAAGCAATTGTTGGAATATTTGATTCAACTAACCAAGTTGGAATAAACTCAACCGCACCACCGATTATAACAGCAACCAAAGATAATAGCATGAACATCACAGGTTTACGCTCAATAACAGAGTGCCATCCTTCGCCAGAAATCGTTACGTTCTTAACCAAAGCAGGAGCTTCATCATATTCGTCAGCCACAAAACTTCCTTGACCAGCAGTTTTGATTAAGTTATAAATCATAATGAATGTACCAATCAAATAAAGTAAACCACCGAAGGCACGCATTGCGTAGAGCGGAATCAATTGAGTTACCGTTTCTAAAAAGTTAGGATATGCTAAGAAACCATCTTTTGTAAACTCTTTCCACATCAAACTTTGTGTAAAACCTGCCCAATACATTGGCAAAGTCCAGAACAAAATGCCGAGTGTTCCAACCCAAAAGTGTGTATTTGCAAGAGAAATTGAGTATATTTTGGTTTTCCACATTCTTGGTACCATCCAATAGAGCATACCAAAAATCATGAATCCATTCCAGCCCAAACCACCAACATGAACGTGAGCGATTGTCCAGTCGGTAAAGTGAGAAATCGCATTAACATTTTTCAACGATAACAATGGGCCTTCAAAAGTTGCCATACCGTAAGCAGTAACCGCAACCACGAAGAATTTCAAAACTGGGTCTTCACGAACCCGATCCCAAGCACCACGAAGTGTCAAAAGACCATTCAACATACCACCCCAAGATGGAGCAATGAGCATAATTGAAAATACTGTACCTAAACTTTGAGCCCAATCAGGCAACGAAGAATAAAGTAAATGGTGAGGGCCAGCCCATATATATAAAAAAATAAGTGACCAAAAGTGAATAATTGATAATTTATAGGAGAAAACTGGGCGATTAGCGGCTTTTGGTAGATAATAGTACATCAATCCCAAAAACGGTGTTGTCAAGAAAAACGCAACCGCATTGTGGCCGTACCACCATTGGACAAGAGCATCTTGCACGCCTGCATAAAGCGAGTAACTTTTAGTCCAAGAGATTGGCAATGCAAGCGAGTTGACAATATGAAGCATTGCCACCGTAATAAAAGTAGCGATATAAAACCAAACCGCAACATACATATGTCGCTCACGACGTTTGATAATTGTACCAATCATATTGCTACCAAAAACTACCCAAATCAAAGCAATCGCAATATCAATTGGCCATTCGAGTTCAGCATATTCTTTTGATGTTGTGATTCCAAGCGGTAAAGTAATGGCAGCCGCTAAAATAATTAATTGCCAACCCCAAAAGTGTATCCAACTTAATTGTTTACTAAACATTGAGGTTTTCAATAATCTTGGCATTGAATAATAAATACCAGCAAACATAGCATTGCCCACGAAGGCAAAAATGATTGCGTTGGTATGAAGAGGACGGATACGACCAAAGGTAGTATATGGAATCCCTAGGTTGGCGGCTGGCCAAAATAGTTCAGTGGCAGCAGTTAGGCCAACCAACATTCCGACAACACCGAAGATTACAGTCGCAATCATGAAAGCTTTTACAACTTTATTGTCGTAATAAAACCCTTCTAATGCATCCTCACCTCCTAAATGAGAGTCGCTACTGAAAAAAGGTTTGGCAAATAATCGCATAAGAATTGGTTTATGGTAGATAGTAAAAAACTAAGGTATGAGACTTGAGATATGAGAATCGTTAATTCCTTCTTAATTCTGCACTCTTTTCTGATTTATTGTAATTTCATGGTGTAAAATTACAAGCAGACCCCAGCCAAAAACATGACTGAGGTCTGAAGCAAACATGATTAAAATCATAAAATTAGTTGAGCGTTGGAGCAGACTCATAAGTGGCAATAAAATTGCGAAAACTGAACTTAGTTTCTCGATAATCTGACTCGAAATACTTCATTTCTTCATCAAGATATGCACGGTCTTTTCGTTGTTCGACATCCAAAACATTGTCTTCTTTAACTCCTTGAGCCACTTCTTTTTCAATAACACTTAATTCTTCGAGTAAACGTTTGGTTAATCGTTGAAAATGTCGAAACTGTTTAACAAATTCAACAACTACCAGTGAATTGTGCGTTTGTGAAATAGTTTTGATTTTATACTCATCGAGAATTTTTAAGAAAAAAGTTGCTTCCTGTACAACTAATTCGAATTCATTTCGCCACAGTTTATGCTCAAAATGAGCATGATTCAATTGACTTAATTTGGTAGTTGTCATAGTATTTTATGGTGTACCCCAATATTTGGACAGTCTTTTTACTATTGTTGTTGTAAAATTTTCTTTTTTTGCTTCTTTTTTTCTTTTGTTAATAAGTGTGGAAAAGTGGATAAGTTATGCTACTT
>JAIXOL010000074.1 GCA_027486845.1 Cytophagaceae bacterium | reverse complement strand
TTCTTAAAATCTCGAAAAATTACCTTGAATTTTTTCAAAAAGTAGCATAAAATAAAAGCTGCCCCAAAATTACTTTTGAGACAGCCTCTTTTTTGTAATATTCGGCGAACCGTCGCATCGGCGAACTTCCCGTATCTCATATCTCGTATCCCGTATCTCGCTTCTCATATCTCAGTTCTTACCAATACTATCAAGGTCTCGTTCCGAAGACCCTGATGGAACGGAAAAATTACCATTCACAGATTATTGAAGACTATTCACAGATTATTTCAAACGTAATTTTTTTATTATAGTTGTCACAATATACTTTTAATAGAATTTATTCCTAAATACAGTTTATTAATCGTTTACATTTATACTTAACCAAAAATGGTTTGCGAAAACTCAGATATTTAATTATTTCATTAAACACTTTGCATCGAAAGATGGTCGACTCTGAACCTTTGTAACTCTGTGCCTTTTGAGTATTAACAACAATTTGTTTTTAGTTAAAATGGTCTGACAGTCAATTTTTGTTTCATGAACACCTAATGCCTAAATCTTATTCATATCAATCTTAACGATTTGTATAACTCATTTTACGTTCCTAAACTTTTTGAAGATTTTTTTTACTCATGACCATTAAAAATATAATTCTAAAACGTTTAACAATCATTCTTAGCTCATCGCTATTTATGGGATTGTTGACATTAATACCAGTTATCATAAATACCGACACAACAATCATTCGTTATTTTTATGTTTTTTTAATTTTTTTTTTACTTGGGTTAGTTAGTTGGATATCAAATATTGTATTTTCTGTTTTTTTTATTCAATCGCTCAAATCACAATTGTGGAAATGGCTTGCTAGCACCATTGTCCTCAATTTATGTATGTATTCATCACATTTAATTTTCAATAATCTTTTTATAATCAAAACCCCTAGTTTTTGGTATTTTCGTATGCTCGCTGTTATTTGTTTCAATACCGCTATTTTTACAATTAATATGTTGATTAATTCTTTTGAAACTAAATTACAATTAGAAAATGAAAATAATCAATTGAAAATCAATCGCTTAGAAACAGAATTGTCATATTTGAAAAATCAAATAAATCCTCACTTTTTGTTTAATGCTTTGGCTTCGTTGAAATATTTAATAAGAGTAAACCCTCAGATTGCAGAAAGTTATTTGATGAAATTATCAGAGTTTTTAAGAGGGAGTATTAGTCAAACCAATGATTTGATATCGCTACAAGATGAACTTTTGTTGTGTAACGACTACATAGATTTACAAAAAATACGTTTTCAAGATGGCTTAAACTATGAAACTGAGATTGACCCTAATTCTCGTCATAGTAGAATCCCATTTTTTGCTTTGCAAAGTTTAATAGAAAATGCACTTAAACATAATATCGTGAGTCTGATGAATCCACTTACGATTCGGGTTGAAGTAAAAGGTAATCATTTGACAATTATCAATAATATTCAGGCTCGCCTTACAGAGGTAGCTAGTTCAAATACAGGTCTTCACAACCTGAATGAAAGAATGAAAATTCAGACTGGGCAACCCATTGTTATTGATAAAAACCAACATTATTTTAAGGTTCAATTAACCCTGTTAGTTGACCACGCTCAATAGACTATATTAATATAAAATATTGTCTATTAGTTTTTTATGAAAAAGGAATTTGTTGATTAAATATACTTAGCTGTTTAAAATCATGAAAATAGTAATAATTGAAGATGAAATACTCACTGCCGAAGACCTAAGGCACGATTTGCAATCATTGAATTATGGTATTGAAGTAACTGTTATTTTGCCTACCGTGAGTCAATCAATTGAATATTTTTCAACAAATGTTGACTATAATCTTATTTTTTCTGATATTCAATTAGGCGATGGGTATTCATTCGAAATATTCAAAAAAGTATCGGTGAATTCACCGATTATTTTTTGTACCGCTTATAATCAATATGCCTTGGAAGCTTTTGAAAATAATGGAATTGATTATATTTTGAAACCTTTTGATAAAATAAGTATCGCTCATTCTCTTGAAAAATACCGCTTGTTAAAAGAAAAATTTAGTACTCCCCAAATTGATTACAGTAATCTTTCGGCCTCATTATTACCCAAAGTGACTAAAATTCAATCTTTATTAGTTCATCAAGGTGATAAAATCCTTCCTATACCCGTGGTAAATATTGGTTTATTACAACTTAAAAACCAAGTTGTTCAATTATATACTTTGGAAGGAAGTCAATTTCCTGTTTTTCAATCTTTAGAAGAACTAGAAAATAAATTACCATCAGAATTCTATCGAATAAATCGGCAATTTATTGTAAATCGCAAAGCTATCAAGGACGTTTCCAGGCATTTTGGACGTAAATTATTAATTAATTTAACCCTTCCTTTTTCAGAACCATTAATTGTAGGTAAAGAAAGAATGACTCATTTTATGGAGTGGCTTTCTGAAAATTAACCCTCTTAATGTCCACCTCAGAGTCGAATTTGTCCACTTCACGCACTTTTTTATTTGACCATCTTCTCTCTTCATATATTTTCAAGTTGTCAAAACTTAAATTTTGAAAACTTGAATTTTGTATGAAAAGACAGATGTCATTGTGGTTTACCGCTGTAGTTTTTACTTTAATAGTGTAGGATTAGCATACGCACAAGTACCCACCATCATCCGTTTCCTTTCAACGAGCTGTATTATTGGAACCTTAGTGACCATTACGGGAAATAGTTTTAACACCACGTCCGACCAAAACATCGTGTTTTTTGATGCAATCAAAGCCACGTTGACTGCTTCAATCACTATCAGACTAACTTTGGCTGTTCCAATTCCTGAGCTTGATAATCGTAGTTTTAGTGTCTTGGTGTCAGGCTATTTCAGGACAAGATAGACATTTATCACTTAAACTATTAAACCAAAAAATATTAAAAAACCCGCTTTAATGAAAAAAACACTTATTTTGCTTTCAATTTTAACATCTTTTATTGCAACTGCTCAATCAATAGAAATAAGTCCAAATGGAGGTACAACCAATGCTTCAGCCATTTTAGATTTAAAATCAACTACCAAAGGGTTTTTGTTGCCACGGATGACCAATGCACAAATGAGGGCTATTCCAAGTCCTGCACAAGGTCTTCTTGCCTTTTGTACAGATTGCGGCACTAATGGTGATTACTATTTTTACAAAGGTACGGATTGGGTCGCTCTGGGCTCCACAACCGTTTCGGTCTCCACTACTGTTGGGTCTGTTGGTTCGAGTGCAAATGAAAATGGTGCAACCATTACCACTGGTGGGGTATTAAATTTAGCACCAGCCAATGCAACCAATCCAGGAATCATTACTGCAACTGATCAAACGTTTGGTGGGGTAAAAACATTTAGTAATGGTATTGTAGGTAACGTGACAGGAAATGTAACAGGAAACGTAACTGGAAATGCAGCTACAGTAACCACTAATGCAAATCTTACAGGAGTGGTAACAAGTAATGGTAATGTAACCTCAATAGCCAATAGAGCCATTACTAATGCAATGCTAGCGAATGGGGCAGTTGCCAATTTATCAGGCACCAACACGGGCGACCAAACAAATATTACAGGAAATGCAGCTACCGTAACCACCAATGCAAATTTGACAGGTGATGTCACCTCCAATGGTAATGCTGCAACGGTTGTTAAAATAAATGGTACATCCTTGGCAGCATTGCCAACAGGGATATTAAAAAATACAACATCAACTGGCGTTCCTACCAT
>JAIXOL010000069.1 GCA_027486845.1 Cytophagaceae bacterium | reverse complement strand
CTAATCCGCAAGCTGATATCAATACTTGATTTGGTGAGGTCTTTGAGCAATAATTGCACCCGAAATTTGGTCGGGCTATTGGTGATGTCAGTAAATTTGCCTGTATAAGGCGGTGAAAGTAACACTCGACAATCTACTGGGAAGTTAAGAGAATTTTGTCCTTTATTTTCGAAAGAAATCAACAAAAGCACTAAAAACCACAAGGACTTTAGGCTTGAGAGTCTTTTCTGAATATCTAATTTGCGTAAAATGATATTTTGCATACAATTTATTCTTATTTCTTTAAAACGGGGGCATCAAAAACATTTGAAATTTTAGACTCGCTATCGTCAGCAAATACTGCAGAAATTCGATAACTATATTGTATATTGGTTTCGATATCGGATTCTTTAAACGACCCATTTTTTCCTTCAAAAATCTTGTAAAGAGCCATTTTTTCATTAGTACCTTTTTTTCGATATAAAATATATTTTTTTACTGCTTCCTTGGGTGGATTCCATTCTAAGAAAAGCGTATGGGTATCTTCTTGAAGCTTAAAGTTAATTGGATTGATAGGCCTTCGGACACCTGTAAATAGGAGTTCAAGTTCTATGAGTGCAGGTTTTGATAAAAGAGCTGCATCGTCTTTGGCAACAAGTTGATATTGATACAGAACTTTTTCGAGAGCTGTTGTATCGGTAAAGGTGTTAGTGCTATCTTTTGCTGCAAAGGAGTATAACAACTGACGGCTATGACTCGAATCGGTTTTGATGCTTCGATATAAAAAAGTAGTATCTAAATCTTCACTCGGTGAATTTACCCACGACAATACGATAGTGCTATCTGACAGCACAAAATCAGTAAAATTAGGCGAAGCGGGTGGTATTATATCAGGTCGTTTGATGATGACAGTATCGGCATGAATCGAAGCATTGAGACGCTTGTCATAAGCTACAATGCTATAATAAATCTTTTTGTTGAGTAGATTTAAAGATACGGTATCACGATAGACACTATCGGCAATGATACTACCTGTAATCAAGCTAAATTCTCGCTTAGGGTTATCTCCTCTAAAAATACTATACCCTAAAAAATCTTTCTCGTGATTGGCTTTCCATCGCAGCGAAACAATACCTTTATCATCTACTTTATAACTTTTCCAAAGGGGTTTTATAGGAGGAATAGAGTCTTCTAATTGTACGAATTCGGGATAGGAGGGTAAGCTTTTATAAGCCCAGTTGATGACCGCCACTTGGTAATACCCTTCGGAAAGCGGCAGACTATCAACAAACATTCGGGATTGTCTTGATAGTCGTTTAGGATTTAGTTTTTCATATTTTTCTCCTAATTTTTCGGCTCTTAATACATCAAAACCTCTAATGTCGTTATTGAGCGAATCTGGGAAATTCCAAGTGATTCGCACCCCTTTTTCTTTATTATTAGGTAGAAAGGTTTTTACTCTCGGAAGCGGTAGCTTGGTTCGATAACCATAAATACGTATCACATTGGAAGGTTCAGAGAGTATACCAAAAGGTGTAATGGCCTTTACACGATAATAATATTCTTGGTAGAGTTTGGGAAGTTTCTCAGACTTTGCACCAAAGTATCTGCCCAGTGAATCGGGTTCGGCTAATGCCAAAATGGGTTCATCTTGGGTGGGGCGATAAGATAATCCGCCATCATCAGAACGTTCGATAATAAAAGCACTATGTAGCAGCGAGTCTGCTACATTCCATCGAATAAAAAGAGTACTATCTTGAAACTCACCATATAAATTAGTTGGAGGGAGCAAGCGAGTGATTTTAGAGGTTTCGACGCTTACACTAGCTGAAATTGAGGTTTTATCAATAACAACGGTATAGATATATTGCTCATTGGGAGCAATGGTTTTATCCTCATAAAGAAGAGCCATACCTCCTGCAATAGCCCCAGAGGTATTACTCATGAGCATTGCCATCACCAAAGAGAGGTCTTTTGATTCTTGGTCTTCGGGTGCGGGAACTGTTAAGAATTTATAGGCAACGGTTGCAAACTTTTCTTTTTTTTCCAATAAAGTCCAATAGTTTTCTTTCAAGGGTACTAATGGGTTTTTCGTAAGTAAAATTTGATTTTCGTTTACTTTTTCACCATTGCGATGAGTCGTTTGCCGAAACAACTGATAGCCCACGGCATTACCTTTTTGCCAAGTTTCAAAGCTCTGGGGCATCCATCTAAGAATAACCTTATCTTTTTCTGTTTTGGCTACCAATGCTAATTCTTGAGCAAAAGTTACCGCCGTATAGAAAAATAAAAACGGGAATATGAAATATATTTTTTTCACTTTAAATTTTGTATTTAGTATTCTGAGAATTAAAAAATTACCATTCATAAATATTGAGATTGACAAATGGGAAATTATATGAGCTTTCGTCCAACTGACTGAGTTTATAAAGTCTTTGGCTTTCTTCAAATTCTCGTTGGCGTTGTCTTTGGCGTTCTTCTTCTTCTCTTCTTTGGCGTTCCAATTCTTCAAGGTATTGGAAATAAGCTCTTTGGCGTTCTTCTTCGAGTCTTCGCTGCTCGGCTTCATATTCTTGGCGTTGCCTCTCTTCTTGAATTCTTCGTTGTTCAGCTTCATAAGTTTGTTGTCGTTGACGTTCTTCTTCTAATCTCCTTTGCTCAGTTTCATAAGACTGTTGTTGGCGTTCTCCTTCTTCTCGCTCTAATTGTTTCCTAATAGCATCATTTCTATTCCAATCTTCTTGAATTCGTTGTTGTTCAGCATTATAGATTACTTGTTGTTCACGCTTTCTTTCTTCCTCTTCCTGTTGTCTTTGCCTTTGTATTTCTGCATTTTTTCTATCTTCTTCTTCTTTTGCTAATCTTTGTCTCTCTATTTCAGCATTAAGGTCAGCCTGAATTTTATTTTCATTAATGTCATTATCTGTATTATTTACCTGTACGGTAGGTTCATCAGCTTCATCATAAAAAGAGCTTTTTTGTTGAGCAATTCGACTAAAAGCCGTAAGGTCAGGCTGTGCATTTTCAGCCCCATTGATGATTGCCATACTTTGCCGTTCGGCTTCTGCCATGATGTCATCAGCAATTCTGCTGGCATCTGCCATTACTTCTTTTGAGTCTTTTTCGGCTTTATCCATAATCTGCATAGCGAGAGCTTTGGCTGCAGCCATAATATCTTGGCTTCGTAGTTTGGCGGCAGCCATTTCGGCTTCTGATTGGGCTTTTATTCTATCTACCACTTCTTGCATTTTTCTTTGAGCCTGTCGATCAGCTTCATAGGCTTGTTGGCGATAATTTTCTTTGATTTTATTTCTTTTCTTGCTGCCCATCCACCACTTAATCTCCCTTCGGCGTTGTGCTTCAAGATTTCGTTTGGTCTGAATAAGTTCGTTATTAAGTCTTGTAATTTCGCTTTCACCACTAATTTTATAATTATGCACATTGCCCAAAGCAGTATTTACAACGCCATCTACTTGTGCTACCGCAAAGTCAGTAGTGGCTCTGACATCCACCTTTGCTTTTTCTGTAATTTCATGTACTTTTTTTAGAGCATCTGCGGTTAAATCTTTGACAGTTTCTACAGCAGTGTTTATAATCTGTTTTACTTCTTCTTTCTTCTCTTGTGGAATATTGGCTTCTTCAGCTATTTTTAATATTTCATCCCCTTTTTCATCAGCTTTGTCATTAACAAGTTCAGCTACTTTTTTAGCACTTTCTTCTATTTCTTTTGCTCTTTCTTCGGCATATTTATTTATTTCCTCTGCCTGTTGGCGAGCATCTTCTTTTATGTCTTCTGCTATTTTTTCAGCATCTTTTTCAATATTACCTAAGTCTTTAACAAATTCTTCAGCCGTTTTTGCTGTTGAAAATGAATACTCTTTGAAAGTATCGGCACTACCACCTTCATTAAATGCTTGCCAGGTTCCATTTTCTAATTTTTGGAATTGCACATTAGCTTTTACTGTAATTCGTTTTCCTGCGGGAAGCGGATTAGCTGGTCTAAAAGTGATTTTAGATGTTCCATCAACTGACCAAGAGCCAACGATATTGCTACCATCTTGGTCGGTAAGTGAATAATTTATAACTTTTTGGCGAAAGCTCCCTGGCATACCCTCAACTTGAGTTTCTTTTTCAATTGGTTTCGTAAAAGAAATAGAAGGAATAATTTCTTTGGCCACACACTCTTGATTTTCATTAGGATAAAATCCATCAAATACTTCTTCACTCGAAACATCCGCACTTCCACCAACAATTACACAATCATCGCCCACTGAAAACCCAACACTAAAATTGAATTTCTTTATTAAAACTTTGAAACTCACAGCTACTTCTCCTGCTCCATAAGTAGGATTTGGAGCAGATCCACCTAACACAGCCCCAAGTCCAATATCTAAAACATTAAAACCAAAGGCAATTCCTTTAAGCCAGCCAATTGTATAAACTTGCCCTGCTGCACGCCAATTATTAATACCAATTGGTTGCCCCTCTTTACTCTCACAATAAGCCCCACTTCCATATTTCATGAGCATCATATCAAGGCCTATTCTTGCTCCGATGTTATAACCTAATATTGGCTTGGTAGCGTTTTTAGGAATATAGCCACTTGAAGAAATAGACAAGGCTGCTCCAAAAGCAATACCAGCACCTGAAGCAACTTGTCCGCTACTTATATTAGAAGAGCGTTTGTTTATTTCGGATGGGTATTTTGTAAAAATATTAGGTTCTGGTGAAGGTAATTCGGGAACACCATGTCCTAACATGATATAACCATCAATTTGCGGTAAACTTGGTAATAGAATAATTATCCTATCAGAAATAGGAGGTTCACCCAAATGCACAAACCATTTACTTGGTGAAAAGTAAAATGCTCCGACAAACTGAACAGAAATTGATGTAGTAGAAGCGTTAACGCCTAATTTTCCGTAATAGCTGCGGTCATCAAAATTTATTTTAAGAATTATACTTGCTCCAAAGCCTTTAGGGGCATTCATATCGAACTTTTGTGTTTGTCCTTCAGGTGGAGTATCTCCATCAGTATTGTTGGCAATGCCACCTGATTGCATTAAGTCGCTGTCACTACATAATTTTCGATACATTATCTGCCCAGCTTCAGGTGTGACCTTCCATCCATCACCTGCCACAACAACACTTCCTAAAATACCAATTTTACTTATTCCCCCACTACTACGGGTTACGATTTCTAAACCAGCTAAACCTGCCATTGAACCACCTGCAGAGATTCCAATAGCAAAACGACCACCCCAATCAACTGAAAAATTGGGAGCATAGACCACTCCTGATAATGATTTTGCTCCAGTTGTTCCTGCTACAGGAGCCATATGCTTGTATAAACAACCCGCTAATACATTAATAGAAAGTCCACTTCCATTGCCACCAGAAGATAATTCTCCATCTACAAACCAATATCTTTTCTCTTTTCTACCAAATACGGCAACTGCTCTTGCACCTATATTTACACCCACATTTAAATCCAAACCCATTTCGCCATAAAATCCTTTTCCATAGATGGGGTCATCGTTGAAAAACTCAACAGTACCGCTGAACTTGCCAATCGACAAATCTGCTTGTACATTTAATTTTTGTAAAGCAAATTTTTTATTTTTCCAAAAATGACGATTATTTTCGTTGACAAAAGCCCCTTGAATGACAAAGCCACCTGTGGCAGCGATACCCATGTCATCTAAATTTACTTTGACACCAAAACTTATATCGGCTACATTGTTTTGTATTAATACTTTCGGAGAAATGATGCTTATTGGAAATCCACCAAGTTGATATTCTTTATCAGATCCGCCACCAAAATATCCAACTGATAAATAAGGAGCCTTAGTGGAAAGGAAGAGATTTTGAAATTTAAATTCTTCTAAACTAACACCTTCTTTCAAAGAAGTTATGTTCATTTTTCCATGCAACATTGCCGTTGCAGAAAACTGCTTGTTTTCAAGTATTAGACTTATAGTCGATGCTGGTTCTAAGTGTACTTTTGCGGCTTTAAAAACTTCAAAATCTAAATTTTCAGCAGCGTTTACACTAAAATTATAATAATCACGAGTGGGGTCAATGATGGCTTTGTAGCCTAATAGTTTTTCTTCGGAAGAGATAGAAACCCTCATTTTTCCTATTAAACTTCCAGCTTTAACTTTACTTTTTACTAAAACAATACTTGCACCATCTAAAGAATAATCCCATCCATTTAAATCTCCGTCTTTGATGGTCATTATATTTTCGCCAAATATTTCACCTGATACACCTATTTTATCAATCAAAAGCGAATTTACACCAACAGATAGGCGTTGCTTTGAAGTGCGGTTTTTAAAATAAAGCGGAAACCTAACAGTAACATTTCCGATATATACACCCCGCCATAATTCGTCCATTTCTGCATTAGTATAACCTTTTGGGAACTGACAAAGTGGTGAGTTTACATGGTCGCTTATATCAATTACAGCATTCGTAACACTAAAACCATAACCTTTCATTGAAGGGATTTGAAAAGGTTGCATAGAAATTTCTATCAACATATCATTCCAATCTCTGACGTCTTCTAAGAGAAATCGTGAGCTGACATTTCCAGCAGCAGGTTCACCAGTTTTTATATCGTCAGGTACAATCAAAGACCTATCGAAAATTACGTTTCCACTAATCGAAAAAACTCTCATAGCCATTGCACCCAAACTTCAATGACCCTTCGGTAAGTTCTAATTCGACTTTCTCTATTTTGAATAATTTAATTTTATTATTCTCCCCCAAAATCAATCGTAATGTTCCCTCCTTAATACCGCCTTGCCCTGTAAATCCAATTTGTTCGCCTGCAAAACAAAGTGAATTGCCATCTGGTGTCGTTATCATGGCCATTATGGTTATTGTATTGCCATTGGGTGTAAACACCAGTTTATCAAGTGCGATATCATAGGTAGTACCTGCAATTTCTTTCTCAATAACAATTGGTAAACTGCTTACATATTGAAGACTCGTTAATTTATCATAGACTTTTTGGCCTGCATTTTTTGCTTTTGTAATTACCGCTTTTACTTGGTCTGGAGTAATATCTGTGGCTGATTGATAATTCGGATTGTCTGATACAAAAAAATGTTTGCCGTCGTGTTGTGGCATAATTTTCTCTCCAGATGGCAATATAATAGGCTTTAAGCCCAATACTTTACACTCTGCTTCGCTATAATTTTTAATAGGCAGTTCATTAGCAAAACTTATAGTAATGAAGAGCGAAAAGCAATATATTTTAAATAATAATGACTTCATGATTTTTATTTTTTAGACTTTATTGTAATCGCTTTGAATTGATACGAATATGCCAAGTTTAAGGTTATTTCTGAAAGATTTTTATAGGTTTTGTTTGGGTTTGATGTTTTTAAGAATAGTGTTGAAAAATTGAATTTATGTAACTTAAATAGTGTTGTTTGAAGCCCTATTCTGCCCAGAAATATACTTTTTGAGGCTTGGATTCTGTTTTCAAGAATTGTATTATTTGAATGTGTATAAGAAATCATACTCGAAAGCTGAATTTTATTTTTGGATAGCCCCCGATTGTACGAAAACAAAGGACCGAACATAAAATCTTTTGACAAATTAGTCTGATTTTGAACAAAATTAACCCCCATGCTATACGCCATTTTCTTCGATTCGTTTGCTATGCCATAATTCAGATTCAAATTATTGAGGCCATTGCTGCTATTAATATTGCCCTGTTGATCATTACCTGATTGATATATAGCATTGAGACTAATCGTCTTTTTATAGTCCGATTGGCTCGGCAATTGATACATCATTGCCCCCGAAATATTATTGTTGATTTGTCGATAATTGAGCGTATCTAATTGCTGATAAGGCTCTAACACTGTCAAGTATTGAAAATTGTTTTGAAAATTACTAAAATTAGAAAACGTAGAATAATTAAGGCTCATATTCAGTTTTTCGTTGGGTACGAAATTGCCATCAAAGCCCCAAACCCAACGATTAAGTGATTGAGGATTGCTTTGGTCTAAATTGCCATGTTGATAGCCGACATCTGCACTGACTGTCCATTTTCCTTCTGAAAATTGATTTGCAGTTTTTAGTGCGAAGGTTTCTAAATCGGCATTGAAAAAATAGGCTCCGAAGGTCTTGTACTTTGGGTCAATGCGGCTATATTCAAAGCCAACTTCCGATTGCTTGCTTTTATATTTTAGTGAAGATTTAAGTGCCTGCTTGTTGATATTACTTCGTTTTCCAATGGTTTGACCTATTTTTGAAAAGAAAGCAAGGTTTTTATCTTCTGAAAAAATCTTGCTTCGAGCCAGCTCAGTATTAATGAATATTTTCTCAAATAATACTTTTTGAAAATTGATGGATATAGCAATATTTGATTCGGGGAAAATATTAAGGATATCTAAACGATAAGGTAATGAATTGACTTTATCGTCTGCCTGAAAATAAATTAGCTCAATAAAATCTTGTTTTTGTTTATAGCCTAATTTGCCTCCTATACCTATACGTTTATAGGCAGGGCGATTTTGGGGACTAATAAAAGTAGAATCAATAGTGATGGCTTTCAGTAAGCGGCCGTACATAAAACTACCATAGACGGGCGATTTATCGGAGCGATACTCATAGCCAAATCCTTGAAAACGAAATCCTGCTAATGTATGCTGTGAGAAATTTAAGGCCGCAGTGCCTATATGAAAAGTTGAACCTTTGTATTTAGGCTTGAAAGAAAGCCTATTAAATGGCTGTATCTTTGGCAATCCATTGGCAAAAGGAGAACTAAAATTGGCTCTTTGATTGGTAAAACTAAACGAAATAGGTATATTTATTTTGCCAAATAGCGAAGCATTTAGGTTGCCCGTGTAGATATAAGCAAAAGGTGTACGCCGATTGTCTATGCCCCAAGCATTATAATAAGTATGGTTAGCCATGATGCCACCACTTACTTTGATACCCTCTTTGAATAGATTTTTGAGCTTGAAATTCTTTAACTTTTCGATGTCTTGTGAAAAGACAATTTGAGTACCAAAAAGCAGCAAAATGATTGTTTTGTAAAGGTGCTTCATAAATTAAAATTGGAAATTATCTCAGTCTGACCAAAGCAAAATTAACCATACGACACAATCAATTGGCATACTGTTTCTTAGGCATTATAAAGGTTTTAATAATCGCAATATTTAGCTAAGGCTGGTGGTTTGGTTTTGAGGTAAAGGCTAAGTTTGAAAATATCTAAAATGCCTTCGCTGTCTTTAAATTGGTCTTTTCTATTTATCAAAAATAAACTTTTTATCTATCGGATTTACCTCCAGATAATCAATCAATAAGCTAAGATTTAACACATCATCAGATGATGAACACGCTTTTTTAATACGTACTAAATTACTATCTTCTATTTCAGACTGCACCAATTTCAACAAAATGCCCTTTTTTATACGTAGAAATAAACTTTTGAAATTCTACTGTTTCTTTCCTAAAGCTACCATTCTCTTTCACAATCACAATTGTATTTTTTATTGGCGAAAAATAAGTAATAATAATATATTCTTTACTTTGCCAATAGAAACCAAACTTAGAATCTAATTTAATGCTTGATGCCTCATTTGCCAATATTGATTCTGATTTATCTTGCCACAATTTCATGTTTTCGGTATTTGATAAAACTACACTATCTGTCTCTCCATATTCTAAATAACGTGTAGAATCCATTAAAAATGGATGGGGCAATTCTACTTTGTATAAAGTAGCTTTCGAGTTCTCTATTGCTATTGGTGCTTTAAAGGTCGCATCCACATTTCTTTTGTCCTTTAAGGTTCTCAGTACTGCTTTGTTGCCTTGATTTATCAAGTCATCAAAAAGTCTATCTGTTTTGGCAAATGAAAATGTACCTGTTTTCATTTGCATTGACTTTTCTACATTTAAATCAATATTTGGATTGTGTGTATTAGTAAATAAACTTTTTAACACGCTGTTGTCAAAATTTACCAATATTGTAGTGACTTGGTTTTGATTTAACATTTGGCTAATATACCATCTGTTATTTACTTTTTCAGTTGACAAAATACCCAATAGAGCAAATGGTAAATGTTCATCAGTAATTGCATACTTCAAAAAAGCAAATTGCCGATTATTATATTCAAAATTATAGACACTCTCTAACTGAATATAATTTTTAACTACATTCCTTTTTTTTACAGCATCAAAATGTTCTTGGTCTCGTACCAATGTTGCTGGCTTTATTAGATAGTCAGAATCTGCCCATTCCTTTGTATTGGCTGAATAAAATGATTGTAATAATCCTGCTGAATTAGCATAATTAATCTGACTTTTTGAATTTACTTGTTTAATTTTCAATGGATTTTCATAAACCATAAAATTGACATTAATCATTAAATTGTTGGAAACAATTAAGTTTGAAATGTCTGTTTCCTGCCCAAAAGCATGTATAGTTAGTAAGAAAAAAATAACAATTCTTGAATTTTTCATCTTTTAAATTTTAGGTATAGAAAAAATATGAGATTAGGAAACAGTACTATTAGCATTAATACACCGAACCAGTCAAAGCAAAAAGGTGATGGAATTTCGTTTGAAGTTCTAAAATAAACGGTTCTAGAATAAGTACAATACCATACTGGAAGATTTTTACATTCTAAATTCTCAAAGATATCATTGGCAATAATTGTTGCTTTAATTTTGTTTTTCTTGAGAATTCCGGTAAAATAATACGGACAATCATTACAGCCGCCATCTCCTACTGGCGTATGTTCATAATAATTTAAACAATCTTTTATAAAACTCTCCTTTTGGAAAATTGAGGCATACAACGACTTACTTTTTTGAAAATCATTTATTAACTCAACAGTAAGAACCAAACTGCCATAAATTAATATACATCCTGAAAAAAATATCCACTTACTTTTATCTTTAAGCATAAAGTTAATAATTAAAAGGGTTCGGTTTTATAATTGAAATTTTCTGGTAAATAGGATTTGTTTCATATTTGAATCCCATCCAAGTAATATATCCCCCTGCGGAAAGTTCTAAATTTACACCCTCTCTTAAAGGAACTAATGCCCAATGGTCTTTATAATAACCAAATGATAATAATTCAGCCTTTGCCATACCAGATGCATTGGCAACAACAGAAAACAAATCACTTTTTTTCAAAATACTAACTTCTGCCTCTGCACCAAATTCGGCTTTTAATCTTATTTGTGCTGGGTTAATTTTAGCTTTACCGATTTCCCATGAAATATTTCCACCCCATTTTTTATCAATTTCTTCAACAATTATTTCACCGCCAGCATCGGCTTTACCTTTAATATTTACTTCTGCAGTAACATAGCTTTTACACCAATCAATAGCACTTTGAGGAATTGGTAATTTGTCAAATGGAATTTCCCATACTGGATATTTCCATTCACCTTTAATACCAGCCTCAAACCCACCTTTTATCTTTCGTTCTCGATAATACAGTATTGAACCATTATCTTCTTTATTCACTTCCGTCTTCTCAAAAGGTATTGCATTATAATAAAAAGCTATTTTTCCACCAGCACTTTCAAATTTACTTTTGGTTCTTTTTATAAAAGGAAGTTTTTCTAATTCTTCAGCAGTTTTTGCTATTGTTTTTTCAAGTTCAAAAGCTTTTTTTATTGTTTCTCCAAAAGTTTCGCTACCGATAGTTAGCTTTTCCTTTTCTCCATCTTCATCCACCACCACCACATTCACACTTTTATCATCCCCCACCGCATTTTGGGCTTCTATTTCATAAGTTCTTTTATCAACTCCAACAGGGTTTGCTTTAAAATCATAAGTGATATTGCTTTTTGTAGCAAATTGTGTTTGGGGGTTACTTTGCCCTTCTCGTATAAATGACCAACTCAAATTTGGATTAGTAAATGGGTTTTGAAAACCTGTGGCACTTACATTGGCATTTATCTTTCCCTCACCCACTAAATAGAGTGTTTGCCCAGTAGTGGCTTTTCTTGATGGGTGCTTGGCATCTTCAATAGTTAATTTTTCTAACACTAATTTTTGGGTAGAAACCATAACTTTTACTTTTCTTTCGCCTTGTGTTACTTCAAAATACATACCTGTTTTGTGGTAAACTTCCAGCTTTTCTGCATCAAATTCTGTAAAATCTATATCTATTGAGGTTAAATTTCCTGCAAAACTCTTGATTATTTCTTCGCCAGACTTAAAAAGCCATGTTGTTTCGGCATTTTCTTCCCCATTTTTTAGATAAAAAGTCTTTCCAAAGGTACTATAATCAACAGAGATAGTTTTGCCATTTCCATACGGTTTCCCTGCATACTCCACCATCAAAGGTGGTAGGGCTTTAATTATCTTCTCTGTCTCGGCGGGTTTGGTACTGGCTAAACTTTGTACCGCTCCAGCTATTGCTGTTGGGTTATCGGCTTTAAAATTACTCAATTCCGCTGTTTTTGCCTTATTTTGGTTGATTATTGTTTCTAATTGTGCCGCCATTTCTTTGTTTATCTGCTCACTATAAGCCTTTTTCATGGCATCTCAATATTTTTATAGTTGTAATTAGTTAAATGTCAATCACATATTTCTTTAAAAATAGCTCGATTCTCAATACTTTTTAATTGTCTATATAGTTCATCAAAATTTACAAAACCATCTTTACCAAGCACTTTTCCCCTCAAATCATTAATTATTGATTCATTATCAAGTAAGTCTCTTGAAAATAATTTTTGATAAACCTCTGTTTTTATATGTTTAAATATGTACGCCATTTGAATTTCTTTTTCTTCAGTTGGCAAATAAGTTTCCCATTTATCTATGCTTTTTCTGTAAAAACTTTTAAGTTCTATAACCTCTTTTTCTCCTTTTTTAGCTACTCTGTATTTAATAAACAAAACTTTTTTTTGTTTATAATCGAAGGAATATTTGTGTATGGGTTTAATGAAGAAAGTATCGTTAGGGTTATATTTTTTTAATTCATCTGCATAGAAAATTTTCCAAAACGGGTCTATACTTCCAAGCGTCTCGGTTTCCTCATAAGTACAAAATGCTTGGTTCTCAGTTATCTGAGTGTATGAAATATTTATTATTTTACCTTCAAATTGTTGATAATTGTTTTTGTTTTGAGCAAAGACAAGAACAATACTACTAAAAAATAAAAAAAGTGTCTTTTTCATTTAAACATACGATTAGGGTCTAAAATTGATTCTAAACTACTTTTGTCTTTTTCTAAAACACTTTTCGTTAAAAAAAGACATTGGTTTAAACTAAAAGTGTTATTAATTTTTGATGACTCTATAATTTCATCCATTTTGGAATTTCCTGTTTTTTGCTGATTGAAGATTGCCTCTAAAGTTTCTGTCTTCAAAAACATCATAAAAAACATTAAATCTGTGATTGCAGCTTCATCATAAATTATCCACCTATTTTGTACTTTTTTCATGGCTAAAACAAAAACCGTAGGGGCATTTTTTTTGTCCGAGTATATATCGAATTTTATGATTGCAAACTCTTCTCCGTTTACTTCATATTGAATTTTTAATAGCAATTTTGAAAAGTTTTTATCAATATCCATCTTCTTAATGGAAGCATATCTTTGAGGTTCTGCTTCTCGAGGTTTACCATAATTAAATGATGACCATTCTTGACTTGTCACAGACATTTCTGACTCTACTAATTGCTCTGGGTATTGATTAGTAACTTCTTTAAGATTTGAGTATGCTTTTTTTGCAATAAACTGTGGCATATATTTCTGTATTTTAAAGTTTTTTGCCTCAAAACCAAAATATGGTGTATTGGAGCATCGAAGTTCTTGGTTTTGGGCGTAGCCCGATAGACACAAAAACAATAATAAAAATGGTGTATTAAGTTTTTTCATGTTTTTTGAAATATTTTTGATAAAATAGGAGAAATTATATAATAAAAAAACCACAATGACCCTAAGATTATTATCAACCATTTTAAAGAGCCGAATATAAAATCGGAAATCGGTTCATCATCAATATTTTTCCCATTGTGTTCAATGAAAATGGGATCAACATCACCATACAATTTACAAGTAACTGTATCTCCAATTTGTATCCCAAATCTAAGCCTTGTAAAACCACTTTCTGTTTTACCATTTTTAAATTTAACAATAAGCATTTCTCTTGTATCTAAAGTACCCTCACCACCTGTGGACTCCCACCCTTCACCAAAGCCAATAACAATGCCCTTATCTATAATATATCCACCTGTTACATCCTGATAAAGATGCTTTAAATTTTGGTAAGCTATCAATATGTAGAGTGTGCCGAATACAATTTTCCAAAATATTGTTCTCATAATTATTCAAATAAGTTCTTTGTTTCAATCCATGGAGTAGGTTTAACCCACCTTGTATCAAACAACATAAACGAATATTTCCAGTCTTTTTTTCCTAAAATTGGTAAGTCCAATGTGGCTTTGGTATTAAACCAAAAATCTATTTATTGAAATATTTACGAAAAACTGGTTTTATAGAAAAATAAAACAAATAAGTGTACAATAAAAAATATGTTAAATAATAACCAATTACATCTGAAAAATATACATCAATTTCTTTATTATTTTTCTTTAAAAATATAGGATTACTATCTCCATAATATTTGAATAATAAAGTGTCGCCAATATATATTT
Organism: Cytophagaceae bacterium; assembly: GCA_027486845.1. Lineage (GTDB taxonomy): Bacteria > Bacteroidota > Bacteroidia > Cytophagales > Spirosomataceae > Emticicia. The sequence goes on along the minus strand of JAIXOL010000069.1, from coordinate 2,250 downwards.
CTTCCTTACTTCTAATGCTACCATTAAGAATTTCACCATTACCATATTTTATTATTAAATCATAAACATTGTTATTTGAAGCTCGACCACCTGACGGACTCCAACCCTCCCCATAGGAAACAACTATTCCCGAAGTTTCTTTAAAACCACCAGTAATATCTTTGTAAACATGTTTTAATTGTTGAAATACAAACAAGTATGCAATTATATTCAACAGCAAAATAATTGGACGTTTTGGCATAAATATATTAGTCAAAGATATTTTTCAATAAATTTAAAGGGGGATCTAATTGCCACCTTGTATCAAACAACATAAACGAATATTTCCAGTCTTTTTTTCCTAAAATTGGTAAGTCGATTGTGGCTTTGGCATCAATCATACTCCTATCTAAATAAGGAAAAAGTGCTATGTTTTTATAGTCCATTTTATATGGATATTCAACTTTTACTCCTGCTGTAATATTAGCATTTATATCAAACTCAAATTTATCTTTCACTATTTTTTTTTCAAAACCAATTTTTGGCTTTATACTCACACTTCCACCACCTTTACCTTCAATTTTTTGTACTTTCGTTTCATAATTAATTTTAAATTTAGGGTTGATATATATTCCTGCATCAATTGAAAAACCAGCATATAGATCTCCAATATAAACACCAAATGGGGTTATTGGAAGTCCACATTTTGCTGTAAACAAGTCCTTCTTATTCAATTTAAAAGCATATTCCCTAATATCATAAATATGTCTGCTTTTTTCATCTTCTTCATTATAAGAAGATAAAGAAATATCAAGTTCTGATTTATTTGGGTCTTTAGCTACTTCAAATTTACATGGCATATATTTTTGTATTTGCCCAAACATTGTACTTACACTGTTAATTTGAGTTAAAACAGAACTGATTTTCTCTGCAAAACCTACTTTTCGTACATCCCCTTTTACAAACTTAATATCAACATCATAAGTTTTACCAAAAGCCCCAATAGAAGCATTAGCCCAAGAAGACCATTTAGGTGGATAAGTCCTTGAAAAAGCATATTCTTTTGAATAACAACATCCTGTAGAACGCCAAGTTAAATCATCTTCAAAATATGTATTGCCATCAAGACTTTTACTTGTGGTAAAAAAATAAGGTTCACCTGACGGGAAATCATCTTTTTGTGGCTTGGGTATCATTTTAAAGTTCAATTGTCTGGCATCATAACTAATAGGTTCTCCACCACCTACTAAATATAAAACTTCATTTAATCTTGAATCTGCAAACCTCTTACTATTTCTTCCATCAACAACAATAATTCCATCAAACTTTATAGACTTCTTTCTCACCACTACACTCATTTTTCTATTTCCTTGTGTAACTTCCAATGTAAGTGTTGGTTTATCAGTTGGGAAAGAAATATTTAGCGTATTACTACTTCCCGATATGCCGTCAGATAACTTCCACGAATACCCCTCCGTTTCTTCTAAATTCTTTATCTTCAACTGATTAGAGTTATTTACCATAGCTATCTCTTTCTTATCGCCATACGGTTTCCCTGCATACTCCACCATCAAAGGTGGTAGGGCTTTTATTATCTTCTCTGTCTCGGCGGGTTTAGTACTGGCTAAACTTTGTACCGCTCCAGCTATTGCTGTTGGGTTATCAGCTTTAAAATTACTCAATTCAGCTGTTTTTGCCTTATTTTGGTTGATTATTGTTTCTAATTGTGCCGCCATTTCTTTGTTTATCTGCTCACCATAAGCCTTTTTCATGGCATCGAGGGTGGTTTGCATTTGGGCGGTGGCTTGCTCGGTTAGTTGTTTGAGGGCTTCTACTTCTGCCTTGCTGGCTTTACCCCCTCCATTGAGTTTTGAGGCTAAATCGGTGGCTTTCTTCTGTATGCCTGCCAGTTTTTCTGTAAATGTATTATAAGTCTCGGCAATAGCCCCTGCGTTTTCATAGGCAAGGTCAAGCACTTGGTTGTAGGCCGCGTATGCTTTTTCTAATGTTGCTCGCTGTTTATCGGTTAATACTGAGGCACTTACGCCGCTTAGCTCTGCCTTACCTGCTACAATACAGCGGAACGCCGCCCGACCACCTTCGGCTACTTTTATGTTACTCAAATTATGACAAGACACACCTAACAACTCATTTTACATCACTTTTCTTTATCCAACCTTCGATAGTTTTTTTGCCGTAGTATCGAATTTTTAACCATTCATCTTTTTCTTCTATTATTTCTACTTCATCACCTTTTAGAAGGTACATTTT
>JAIXOL010000030.1 GCA_027486845.1 Cytophagaceae bacterium | reverse complement strand
GAGGCTGTCTCAAAAGTAATTTTGGGGCAGCTTTTATTTTATGCTACTTTTTGAAAAAATTCAAGGTAATTTTTCGAGATTTTAAGAATTGTTGAATTATTTGAGGATTTAGTGGGTTTTCTATCACTTTTTGGGTTATTTTCTTTGTTTTTTACATCCTTATATGCTTTTTTCCTTATATTATGAGCAAGACAAGCCAGCCCAACTTCTATTTCGACCTTTACTAAGCCTTTTAAGCGAAGTCTTTTAAAATTATGATTGGATTTTATTTGCCCGAAAGTGGCTTCTACATCTTGGGGTCGCTGTTTTCGGTGTTTGATTCCTTCTTCTGAGTTTAGCTTTTCCCTTATTTTCTGTTTGTGTAGTCTGAGGTTCATATTTACCTCAATAATTCGATTACCTGCTTGTTTATGGCAAGCTCCTCTGAGTGGACACCCTTCACAATTTTGTGCTTGATATTTGGTAATAGTTTGCTGGAATTGATTATCTGTTTTTTTAGTAAAAGTGCCTATTTGAGTCATTTTTTGACCCATTGGACAGTAAAAGCAATTTTGTTTTTGATTGTAAAAAAGGTTATCAATTTTATTAATTTGAGCTTTGAATTTGTCTGTTTGTTCGTGGTGGAATAAATTAAACTTCACAAAGGCTTCGATTTTTTTTTCTTCCGCATCGGCGGTCCGATAAAAATTCATAATTTTCCTCACTTCCATAACCAGCGTCAGCGGTGATGCTTTCAGGCATTTGTTGATATTGCTCCTGAAAACTGTTTAGGTGTTCCTTCAATAAGGTTGTATCAGTAGTTGTTTGATGGATACTGTAATGGGTAACATATTGGTTAGCAGTACTTACTTGCCAATTATAAGCTGGTTTTAGTTGCCCATTTTGCATATGGTCGTCTTTAAGTCTCATAAAAGTGGCATCTGGGTCTGTTTTGCTATATGAGCTTCTTTGACCCAAAATCTCTTCTGATTTTGTATAATCTATCCATTTCGATGACCAGTTTCGCTGTGCATAAGTCGCTTTAGCCTGTACTTTTTTTTTCTCTGCCTTTTGAGTTTCTTCTACTTGGGTTTGTTTTAAAACTTGGTGAATTTGGTCTACTGTTTTGGCTATTTTTTCACTATCAATCACCTCGAAACTTGGTAGTTCTATTGATTTCGACTCTTCCGAAGCTATTTTTTGTGTGTATGTCCAAAGTTCTTCTAACTGCTTATACATTTTCTTCTTATTGGTTTCGATAGCTCGTCCCCAAACAAATGTGTAACGATTAGCTGCTGATTCCAATTTTGTACCATCGGTATAGATTTCTTTCAAACTCACATGACCACTCTCGACTAACAACAGTACCACTTGGCGAAATATCTCTTTCAAATTATCTTTTAATCGCTGACCTCTAAAACGATTGATTGTATTATGGTCAGGACGACTCATACCTGACAACCACATCATGTAAATACTCTCCTTTGTGGCTGCTTCTAACTGCCTTGAGGAGTAAATATTGCTCAGATAACCATAAACTAAGACTTTTAGAAGCATTCTTGGATGGAAACTGGAGGTACCACCACCTTTATAACTCTGTTCTAATTGGCTTAATTCTAATTTATCTATCACAGAGTTTACAACTCGAACTGGATGATTTATGTCTATCAACTCTTCTAAGCTCGGCGGCAATAGACTTATTTGATTAGGGGTGTAGGTCTTAAAAACGACCCGATTTCTTGGATGTTTCATAACCCTAAGTTACAAATAAATCTGCAAATAAAAAAGAGACTGCCCTTTTGAGACAGCCTCCTTTTGTTTATCATAAATCGTTCTCTACGATTTCTTCTTCTGCTGGAATCTCTCGTTTTTTATGTTCAACTTCGGTTCTTTTATCTTTAAATTTTTTTATTTGTGATTTTAAGGCTTCAAGTGCCAAATCGGTAGCTTCTTCAAACGTAGTGCCTTTTTCTTCCGCAAAAATGGTGCTTCCTGGAACACTCAATTTGATTTCAATGTGTTTTTTGTGAACTTTGTTACTATCCCCTTTGTCTAATTTTAAAAATACTTCACCGCTAATAAATTTGTCGTAGAAGGTTTCTAATTTGTTTAACTTGTTTTGGATAAATCCGACTAACTTAGGATCAATGTCGAAATGGACTGCATGCACATGAATCTTCATAACATACTAATTTAAAGTGAATAATTACATAAACTGTTGATATTAAAGATGTTAGAGTAGAGTTATATGAAAGAGAAATCCTCATTTCTCCACTTTATTATCCCGTATCTAACTTTCAAAGAACTTTCTTTTATCTAACGTACCAAAAAAAATGATACGAGTCAAGGACTTTTTGTAGAATTTTATTGGACGAAGGCAAATGCTAAGGTTTTGCAAAGCTGAAAGGCTTTTTGAAATCATTTGCTAAAAACTTTATCGACAAAGAGTGAATTGTGTGAATTTTAGACATTTTTGACATAAAGTAGCTTAAATTAACCGATTATCAGTATTTTGATTGGAAATTACAAACTCATATTTTACATTTCATCTTTATTTCAAAACCTTATTTAATCCAACAATGAAGGCAATCAAAATTAGTAATTTACAAAAAGCGTATGGAAGTGCATTGGTCTTGAAAGACGTTAATTTAGAAGTCGATTCGGGTGAAATCATTGGTTATATCGGGCCAAACGGTGCAGGAAAATCTACAACAATCAAAATCCTAATCGGTATGATTCCTGATTATACAGGAAATGTAGAGGTAATGGGACTTGATGTAAAAGCTAATCCGTTGGAAATCAAGCGATTAATTGGATACGTTCCCGAAAATGCTTCTTTGTATGAAACTCTTTCGCCCATGGAATATCTGCGGTTTTTGGGAAGTTTATACCAATTAGAAACTGACCAAATCGAAGAAAAAGCCACCGAATTGCTCAGACTTTTTGCACTTTACGACCAACGAGACGACCGTATGACGACTTTCTCGAAAGGGATGAAACAAAAAGTATTGCTTATTTCAGGCATTTTGCACAATCCTGAAGTGATATTTTTAGATGAACCACTCTCTGGACTCGATGCCAATGCCGTGATTTTGGTCAAAGAAATACTTTCTCAACTAAAACACGCGGGCAAAACCATTTTTTATAGCTCTCATATCATGGATGTAGTCGAGAAAATCTCTGATCGAATAGTACTTATCAATAAAGGTACAATCATTGCAAACGGCACTTTCGATGAGTTGAAATCACAACGAGAAACAGGTTCGCTCGAACAGATTTTCAACCAATTGACTGGTAATAACGAACATGTACAATTAGCAGAAGAGTTTATCCAAGTAATGAATCGTTAAACATCTAGGACAGGTTTGCAACCTAGCAAAGACAATGATAAATTTTTACATAAAAATATTGTTTCTTCTCCGCCCAATTTTTCTACGTTTGGGCGTAAATTTTGAGCAACTTGTGGCCATTGTTGAGGTAAAACTCAAAATGGATAATCGACGAGCAAGATTCAATCAATGGAATAAAAAACAAAGTGAGTCGAACGGCACATTTTTTCTGACGCTCGGTTTATATTTTCTAATGGCTTGTGCTTTTTCGGCGTTTATTTACTTTTCGTCATCAATTATCGCCATTTACTCTTTGATTTTTGCGATGATGATGTTCATGCTCGCCATGACCCTCATCACTGATTTTTCAGCAGTTATTCTTGATTCCAATGATAATGCCGTATTGCTGCCTCGCCCAATTGATGACCGTACCTTGCTCATTGCCCGTATTACGCATATTCTGATGTATTTGCTTTCGATGATGTTGGCTTTAGCTATTCCGTTTATGGTCGTTACGATGCATTTATATGGAGTTTTGGCAGCTATTTCTTTCCTAATTATTAGTTTATTATGTTTGATTTTGATAGTTTTTCTAACCAATATTTTTTATTTGGTTTTGATGCAATTTACGAGCGAAGAACGCCTCCGAAATATTATCAATACTTTTCAAATCATATTGACCTTTACTTTCATGGGCGGTTATCGTTTAGTTGGGCGATTGGTCAACTTTGATACTTTGATGAATGGCGTAGATACAAAAGTGCAATGGTGGTATTTTCTCGTTCCGCCAATCTGGATGGGAAATAGCATGAATGTAATTATCAAACACGAGTTTGACGCAACTAAATTTCTGTTTCTTTTTCTGACTTTAACTGTGCCTTTTATGGTTGTTTTCTTGGTAAATAATGTTTTTTCAGGTGTTTTTAACCAAAAAATCGCAGGAATGGATATTGCCAAACGCCAAGAGAAAATACCAAACAAAACTTCCAAAAAAGGCTTGGTAGAAACACTATCGGGTATTTTTACGGGTACTTCAATGGAGCGAGGTACTTTTGAATTTGTGTGGAAAATCACGTCTCGTGACCGCAAATTTAAGCTCAGAATCTATCCTTCGTTAGCCTATTTGCTTATTTATCCTGTTTTTATGATTGGCACTGGGCGAAGTAATGGGAGTTTTGTACAGCAAATCGAGCATCTTAGAGAATCAACGGGCATGGGAATTGTAGTGATTTATTTGTGTGGAACGGTTTTACTCACAATCAGAAGTCAAATTTCGCAATCAGAAGATTTTAAAGCGGCGTGGCTCTACGAACTCGCCCCAATCGGAAAACCTGGAGAAATTTTGAGTGGCTCTCTGCGGGCAATCATGGTGAAATTTCTTTTGCCAATTACCATTTTGCTGAGCTTAGTTTTATCAATTATTTGGGGAGTCAATTTGCTCGATGATTTGCTTTTCGGAATGCTAACAATCATCAATCTTGATTTACTCTTATCAATCGGAATGAGTAACGAACTGCCATTTTCCACCGAAATCAAGAAAAACGGTGGTGGAAGTTTTATCCGAAATATGACTTATGTTTTTATTACAGGAATCATCGGATTTATTCACTATTTAATGATGCAAGTACCTTATGTGATTGGTGTTTTAATGGTTATACAATTGGTTTTAGCCTTGTTTTTATTCAAAAAATACCGTGAAGTTGGTTGGGAAAAAGTCAGAATGGAGTAAGTTTGTCAAAAACATCAATCTTCAAAAAATAAAAAATGAAACGATACCTTTTACCTATTTTATTTATTACCGGTTTTGCTTCTGCCCAAAGTCCTTTAATCGAGCAAGCCCGAAACTATCGAAAAGCCAACGAAAATGCTCTTTTAGGTGAATTTATGGGGCTTCTTTCGATTCCGAATGTGGTTTATGATACTGTCGGAATTCAGAAAACGGCTGCTTATATCGTAAAGATGATGGAGGCTCGTGGTATCAAAACCCAATTATTGGATGCTACCACGAAGGGAGTTCCACCAGCAGTTTTTGGTGAAGTAAATGTGCCAAATGCCACCAAAACTATCATTTTCTATGCTCATTATGATGGTCAACCAGTCAATCCAAACCAATGGGCTGAAGGAATCGAGCCTTTCAAATCTGTCTTTTTAGATGCTTCGCTCGAAAAAGGAGGGAAGATAATTCCTGCACCCAAAGCCAACGAAAAAATCAATCCAGAATGGCGGATTTACGGACGAAGTGCCTCTGATGATAAATCAGGGGTGTTTTCGATTCTGACTGCTTATGAAGTTTTGACCAAATTGAACATTCCACCGAGTGTAAATATCAAGTTTTTCTTTGAGGGTGAAGAAGAAGCAGGTTCAACGCATTTATCGGAAATTCTTGTAAAACATAAAGATAAACTCAAATCTGACCTTTGGGTGATTTGCGATGGACCAGTGCATCAGTCGGGCAAAAAACAGGTGGTTTTCGGTGTGCGTGGCGATGTGAATATGGAAGTAAAAGTCTATGCTTCAAAACGGCCATTGCATAGCGGACATTATGGTAATTGGGCTCCGAATCCTGCGATGCTTTTAGCAAAATTATTAGCTTCTATGAAAGATGATAATGGTCGAGTTTTGATAAAAGGATTCTATGATGACGTTATACCTTTTACCGATACCGAGAAAAAAGCTATCGCAAAAGTTCCGCCCGTTGATGAGCAAATGCGAAATGAATTGGGCTTTGTGCGTGCCGAAGGTGGCGGAAAATCGTTGGTTGAATTGATAAATTTACCATCGCTCAATATCAATGGTATTTCGAGTGCGAATGTAGGCAAAATGGCCGCAAACGTGATTCCTGTTTCGGCAACGGTCGCGTTAGATTTGCGTTTGGTTTTGGGTAATGATGCCCAACGACAAGCACAAAAAGTGATTGACCACATCAAAGCACAAGGCTACTATGTGACTAATAATGAGAGCATTACCGACGAAGAACGCATGAAATATCCACTGATTGCTCGTGTGCAAACACAAAAAGGGTATAATGCACAACGTACAAAAATGGATTTGCCGATTGCCCAAAATGTGATAAAAGCAGTGCAATCAAGTACCAATGAAGAGGTTGTTTTGATGCCAAGTTTGGGTGGAAGTTTGCCATTGTTTTTGTTTGAGAAATATTTGGCAACGCCAACTATCACCGTTCCGATTGCCAACCACGATAATAACCAACACGCCGAAAACGAAAATATTAGAATTCAAAATATTTGGAACGGAATCGAAACTTATGTGGCTTTGATGAAGATGTAGATTTTTTGGACTTTGAAAATAAGTACTGAGACAAAGACATGAGATTCTAAACAAGAGATAAAACGCTATCTATCAATAAGTTGCATCATTTCAATTTGTCGATTAATATTGTCTCATTACTTATTTAATTTTGGCAAATCACTTTTTCGTTGGAGGCCGATTATTAATAATTTTTTTAAGCGTTACATATACGGTTTACAAAGATGCATTTAATACTTGAATCTAAATTATCTAAAATACGATATTATCTATTAAACGGACGCCGCCTAAGAATGCCGCAATGCATAAAGCGGTCTTTCCATCAGCAATTTTGGCTTCGATTGGTAATAAAGTGTCAAAATCAGCAGCTTCGAAATACTCCATGCGGAAATCTGCCCGTTCAAACTCAGGATTGTGTGCAAAATACTCATTAACAGCCGCTTGCATTTCAATTACACTTACTCCATTTTGTAATTTTTCTTTTGCTAAATTTAGAGCTTTATAAATCTGAGGAGCCAAAGCCCGTGCTTCGGATGAAAGACGAGTATTGCGTGACGACATTGCCAAACCATCGGTTTCTCGCAAAGTCAGACAGGGAATAATTTCTAAATCAAAACTTAATTCCTGTACCATTCGTCTGATAACTGCCACTTGTTGCAAATCTTTTAGGCCGAAATAAGCTTTATCTGGTTTTACGATATTGAAAAGTTTGCTCACCACAATTCCTACACCATTAAAATGCCCAGGTCGGAATTTGCCTTCCATGACTGTTTCCAATGTGCCAAAATCCATTTTTAATTGTGGCAAACTCGGATACATTTCTTCAGCCGAAGGAGCAAAAACAATATCACAACCCATAGGAAGTAGCATTTCGCAGTCACGCTCAAGTGTTCGTGGGTATTTCTTCAAATCATCAGGATTATTAAACTGTGTAGGATTTACGAAAATACTGCAAACTGCTAAGTCATTTTCGGTTTTTGCTCGCTCAATCAATGAAATATGTCCTGCGTGCAAAGCTCCCATAGTTGGCACAAAACCAATGGTTTTTCCTGCTCTTTGTTGTGCTTTAAGGTATTGTTGTGTTTCCGAAATTGTATTAAATATAAACATTTTTACTTAATCTATGCGGTTTTAAATGAATAATTAAAATCTTCAATACACTGATTTACAGTTCAAAGTTATACAAATTTTGATAATTCATCCCACAAATTATCAGCTTTGCCACTTCGCTATTTCTTTGTATTTACCGAATTAATATTTCACTATTACAACTTTACATTTTGTTAACGTCTTGATAATAGGCAGTTTACATTGAATTCGGTATTTTGTAATCATGAAAAAACACAAGCATTTTCGCACAATTGTGCTTTCCGACATACACCTTGGAACAAGTGGCTCTAAGGCTAAAGAAGTAACCGAATTTCTAAAACAATACCGCTGCCAAAAACTCATCTTAAACGGTGATATTATTGATGGTTGGGCATTGAAAAAATACGGTAATTGGAAGAAAAAGCACACATCTTTTTTCAGAGTTGTACTGAAAATGATGGACAAACATGATACAAAAGTTGTCTATTTGCGAGGAAATCACGATGATTTTCTTGACCAAATTCTACCTTTGGTTGTCGGGAAACAGTTCCAGATTCGTCGTGACTATATCCTTAATTCGGGCGATAAAAAATTCTATATAACGCATGGCGATGTTTTTGATAGCATCACAACAAATATGAAATGGCTCGCTCACTTAGGCGATTTGGGCTATACATTCCTTCTTTGGCTCAATAAAAACTATAATGCTTATCGTGAATGGCGTGGGCTTCCTTACTATTCACTTTCTCAAATCGTAAAGCAAAAAGTGAAATTAGCGGTTAATTATGTTAATGATTTTGAGGAAAAGCTTGCCGATTTAGCCAAAGTAAAAGGTTGCGATGGTATTATCTGTGGACATATTCATCAGCCTGCCATCAGAGAGATAAACGGTATAACTTACTTAAATTCAGGTGATTGGGTAGAAACGATGTCGGCACTTGTTGAAGATTTTGATGGAAAATGGAGTTTGGTTTATTATTCAATCAGCGATCAAATTTCAACCTCGAACAAGGATTTAGACGACGAAGAAGAAACCATTATCGAAAAGTTCGTTTTACCAAGAATAGCAGCTTCTTTGTAAAGTCTTCAGTTAGCAGTTTTCAGTAGGCACTTTAACAAAATCCCCTTTTTGGGGCTGAGAGGTTTTATGAAATATCTTTTTATTATTCAAGGAGAAGGACGGGGACATCTAACACAGGCGATTGCCCTAAGTGAAATGCTTTACAAAAGTAACCATGAAGTCGTTGGAGCGTTAGTTGGTTCGGCTGATGGAAATATTCCAGAATTTTTTACCGAAAAATTTCAATCTCCAAGTGTTGCTTTTGCAAGTCCGTGCTTGGTTTATTGCAAGAAAACTAAAGGTCTTGATATTCGTAAAACCCTCGTCAACAGTATTTTTAGATTAAAAACTTACATTTCTAGTCTCCAAAAAATAAACACCATTATCAATCAACTGAACCCCGATGTTATTATAAATTTTTATGATGTTTTGGGCGGAATCCATCAGTTTTTCTTTCGTCCAAAAGTCCCAATGGTTTGTGTTGCTCATCAATATTTACTACTCAATCCTGACTTTAAACACCCTAAAAACCATTGGCTAGATAAATTTTTGGTCAATACTAATACTCGAATTACGGCTTTGGGAGCTACTAAAAAACTTGCCTTATCTTTTACACCATTTAGCAATTACGAAACGCAAAATATTTACACAATTCCTCCACTATTACGTCCTGAAATTACCCAAATTTCACCCACAACCGAAAATTATATTTTGGTATACATGACCCAACATTCTTTGGCTGACGAACTTTTAAAATGGCACGCAAAAAATCCGAAGGTTATGGTACATTGCTTTTGGGATAAACCACAAAGTACAGAAGTTTATAAATATTCAAAAAACCTGCATTTTCATCGCATAAATGGACAAAAATTCCTAGAAATGATGCAAAACTGCAAAGGATTGGTTACTACTGCGGGCTTTGAATCGGTCTGTGAAGCTATGTATTTAGGTAAACCAACGATGATGATTCCTGTGCCAAAACATTATGAACAAGCCTGCAATGCTCTCGATGGCAAGCGTGCAGGTGCGGGAATTTCTGGCGTCAAGTTCGACTTAACGGCTTTCCTAGATTACATTCCTAGTCATAAAGATACTCGCTCTGATTTTCAGACTTGGCATAGCCGTAGTTCGTTTGTTTTTTTGCGAGAAATTGAAAGTATATTTGAACAAATAGAGCAATTTCAGCCATTACTTACTGAAACTGCTCTTTAAAAAATTATTTATTTTAATATTTTATTTATCTCTTTACCCACTTCCTTCCCATTTTCAAAATCATAGCCTAATAGCTTCGCAGCAGTCTTAGCAACTTGATTTTGAAACAGTTGACCTTCGATTTTTACTTCTCCAAGAGCTGGAGTGTCTGGGCCAATGGCAGCCATCCAAATCTGATAACAATCAGCTACTTTTTGTCCGTGACTTGTCCATTGAGATTTAATTTTATCGCCTCGGCCGTGGTCGGTTAATATCAAAAATGTCGTTTTTTCTTTATATTCTGGGGTTGATTGGCAATAACTCCATAAATCTCCGATAAATTTATCAGCAGTGTTTGCAGCAAAAAGATATTCATCATATTTGGCTTCGTGGGCAAATTCGTCTGTTTCATCAAATGATAAAAAGAAAACTTTTGGTTTATTTTTTTTGATGTATTCTTTGGCTAAATAGTAAGTAATAAAATCGTGGCGGTCGCTGGCCAAACTTGAATAGTTTTTTAAAATTTCGTTAAGCATTTCCTCTTTTTCGGTCAGATTGCCTTGAGCTAAATCTTTTCCAGAATTGACAGGAATTCCACTACTTTTGTCATTAATAATATACGGAAAAACATCCCACGTGGTATAGGCTGCTACCTTTCCTTTGAGTTTTGGTTGGTTGTTTAGAAACTCCAAAACCGTCATATTTTTATTGTATTTTTTATCGTTTGAATTGATGCTATCATCGGCATATCCACTTAAAATTTCGTTGTATCCTGGGTATGAAAACCAGTACGGATTCAGTACATTTACTTTATTTCCTGCCCAACGATTGCCGTATAGTTGTCCTTCTTTGGCAACGGTATTCCACATAAAAGGCATTAATTTTTGGCGACTTTCTTCTGGTGTTTTACCTACAAAATTATTCTTGATTCTATCTCGATTTCTGACGAATTTATCGTCTTTCAAAAGTACCGAGTCAACTCCGCCAAACATTTCTTGCCAACGAAAGCCATCGGTTGTGATAATGAAAATATTTTCGGTTTTGTTTTGGGCAAATACCGAAAAACTAAGCATAAGGAGGAGGAATGTTTTTTTCATTTGTTTGTAAGGTAGATGTCTATAATATTCAAAAAATGGTCTAAGGTTGGCAATTTCATGGCTTCTACTTTAGCGGCTTCGTCCCAGCGTCGCATTTTTATAATAAGTTCAAAATAAGGATTTTGCTCAAATTCTTTAGCTTCTATTTCAGTCATTCGTCCACCTTGAAAAATGAGTGTTTGTTTACTTGCTTCTGAAAGAGCTTCGAAATAATCTTCATCAATAAAAGTTAAATATCGTTTAGCATTCACATGATTTTCTACTAAAACGGCTGTTTTTTCGCTAAAACCACGTTCACGTAGCCAATCGGCTGCTACCGATTCATGGTCTTTTCGGCCGTAAACTTCCATTAATTCTTCCTCTGTTTGTGCAGGAAATAAATGCCCAATATCATGCAAAAAAGCTGCAATTTGTACTTCTTCGTCGTAGCCTTGACGTTTGGCCAGAATAGCCGCTTGAGCTGCGTGTTCGTATTGGCTTACATTTTCGCCGTAATACTCGCTATCTCCCTGAATTTCAAAGAGTTGTCTGATTTCTAGAATTGTATTTTTCATTATTTATCATAGTTTTTAACCAAAGAAAAGCGGAGTTAAAGATAACTCCGCTCTTGAAAAACTAAACGTATGATGCTTTATTTTTTTATTTTAATAACCAAAGAACATCGTTAATATCATCTTTTCCTCCAAATTGGCTATCAATTGCCGCTTTGTAGTTGTTTGTGTTGGTAGTCCGCTCCGAAAGTGGATACTGCCAACGAACTGCAATACGATTTGAATTTCCGTTACCTACACCAGCTTCAAATTTCGGAAAACCAGTACGTCTCCAGTTGAAATAGGCTTCCATACCTGAATTCATGAAAAACGACAAGTATTTTTGAGTCAAGATTTGCTCTTGTCCTTTGGTTGTTTTTCCAGCGTATTTAACTGTTGTTTGAGCGTAATATTTCTCAAAATCGAAATCGATGGTAAAAGTAGCTAAGTCAGTTGCTTCACGTCCGCCAGATTTTGAATATGTCATGGTGTTTGTACCATTTTTTACGCCATAAAAGTCCATTGATGCTTGGATACCTTTTTTGTACCAAGATTCAGTATCGCCAGTTGCCCAACCTAAATGATAAGCTTCAGCAATATTAAAACACATTTCTGAATAACCTACAATAAAAGTAGTTTCGGCAACATAATTTCTATAATAACGGTAACGATTTTGGAATGAATAAACTCCTGGAGAGAAACCAGCACCATTGTTACGACCTGCTTTATCACTCATATCAGTCAAATCTTCGGCAGAAGAAGCACCTACGTAAGCACTAAAATCTGATGGTTTTTTTCCAGCTTTCAATTCTGAACCTGCTGGTTCACAAGTAATCATTACACGCGGGTCATTCATCAAAGATAAAGGCTGAACGTAGGTTTTTGCCATGTTTTGACGAGTTGCATCAAAACCAAAATTGTCTGGATTTGAAGGGTATTTATTGAAAATGTTGTAAGTGTATTGTAAACTCTCTGAAACACTACCAAATAATGGGAATTTAGTTGGATTGCCCATTACTTCAGCAAAACGAGCTTTCACATTTAGGTCAGCATCGGCATCTTTTTTGCTCAAAGCTATCAAAATTCTTAGTTTGTAAGCATTTACTGCTTTTTGCCATTTACGTACATCACCACCGAAGTAATAATCGCCCGTTACTGAAGTTTGACCTTTTGCAATCAAACTTGTCATGTCGGCATTGGCTTCATCAAGCCATTTCAATACTTGTACAAAAACTGTTTTTTGAGTATCATATTTTGGTGAAGTATTTTCGATACCTTTCAATGCTTCTGTCATTGGCAAATCGCCCATTCGGATAGTCATTTCGTAGAAATAAAACGCACGGAAAAATTTACCTAATGCACTATATCCATTTACATCGGCCAAACCTGCACGCTTAGCTTCTTCTTCCATTTTAATTACGTTTTTGAGCGTATTATAATGGTTTGAGCCAGTTGTCCAAGTATATTCGTTGGTTGCATAATAGTTATAGTTTGAACAATAGAACTGATTCCAACGCATTTCGGCACTAAATGGGCGACCAGTATTGTTGAACATGTCAGATTCTACACCTTGAAGTACCAAAGATGCTGGAACGCTTACTGCACTATTTGGGTCTTTTTCGAGTTCCTCGAAAGATTTTTCACAACTGCTCAAGGCTAGAGCAACTACTGCGAAAATTGAAGTGAATATTTTATTTATTTTCATTTTTTTGAAAGTCTTTTAAATTTTATAAACTCCCCCCGTGAAACGGTCGCTCCTAAAAAAAGGAGGGGAAACTAAAAAAGTGCTTAGAATGTAAAATTCAAATTCACACCGTATCTACGAGTCGAAGGTGTTTGTAAACCTGAACCACCATCGCCGATATACTGGTTTAAGTCGATATCTTTTTTCTCAGCAAAATAGAATAAGTTTCTGCCCACAACCGATATTGAAGCATTGCTAACTTTTTTACCAAACCATTTTTCGGGAAGATTATAGCCTAACACTACTTCACGCAACATTCCGAATGAACGGTTCATTAAATTACCTTCGTCAGAGTTATAGTAGCGGCTTACATAATCTTGTACAAATTGTTTTGTAGCGTTCGGAGCATATTTTAACTCACCATAGTTTGTGATATTACCATCAAGATCATACTTTATTGCAACACCATTTGATACCACAACACCCTCTCCAACAAACGCCTTTACACCCAAATAATCTTGGACACGAGCCTCAGCAAATTTACCAGTAGTTGTTTCAATATGACGGCCACCACGGAATGTTTGACGTTGAACGTAGTTAGAAATTACTCCACCAATACGGCCATCAAACTGGAAACTCATATTGATGTTTTTGTAGCTAAATCTGTTGTTGATACCAAACACAAACTTCGGATTGATATAGCCTAAAAATTGATTAACTGGATTGTAGATTGGGCGACCAGAAGCATCGTTAATTATTTGACCATCTGGAGTTTTTGCGAAGGCACGACCATAGAACTTATCCAACCTATCGCCAACTTTAAAGAAGGTATTGAGGTTATTTACACCTGGGTAAATTTCAGTCAAAACTTCTTTAAATGTTGAATAGTTAGCCACAACATCCCAGTTGAATCCACCAATGTTTCTGATTGGAGAACCTGTGATTGCAAATTCCCAACCTGTTTTCTGAGTTTTGATACCATTTACTAAAGCAGAACTGTAACCAGTAGCTGTTGAAATTGGTAAAGAGAAAATTCTTGGACCTTCGTTAGAGATAAAATAAGTAAGGTCGAAGCCTAAACGGTTTTTCAATACCTTAAAATCAAGACCAATTTCGGTTTGTGAAGTTGAGCTTGGTTGTAAGTTTGGATTATTTAAAGCACCTGTGAAATATCCTGCAGGTTGGTTATTGTACGAAAATGGTGTAGAATAAACAGCTGAGTTTAAATAACTTGGGCCATCATAAGGGGCAAAGTATTGGTCGCCATAGCCAATCGGATTTCCGTTACCCGTCAAGGCTGGGGTTGTGCCGATTTGTGAACGAGTTAAACCGTCTTTCACATTAGCATACGATGCACGAACTTTTAAAAACGAGATAACCTCTGGTACTCTAACATAGTCAGAAATTACAGTTGCAAGTGAAACCGATGGGTAGAAAAATGTATTATTTCCCGACGGCAAAGTTGAGAGTTTATCGACACGACCAGTAGTAGAGAGCGTCAACAAGTTTTTGTAAGAAAAGTCAGCTGAATAATAAGCTGAATTTACTCTCATTGCTGATTCAAAATTTGCTGTACGAACTGGATTTGAAGAGTTATTGAAGTTATATAAACCTGGAACGTTTAAATAATCTGTAGAACCGTATTGAGAATTGTATTCAAATGTACGAATGTTTCCACCAGCCCAAATTTTAGTGTTAAACCCTGCAAACAAATCTTTATCGAATTTTACCAAGATGTCAGTATTATTCTCAAATAAGTTACGACGGTCTTCACGGTAATCGCCACGACGCTCATCACGGCCATACGAACCTGCCGAGTAAGGCATTTTTTCGCTACGGAATAAACTCCAAGTAGTAATTTGTGAGCGAACTGTTGCTTCTAAATAATCAGTAAACTTATAAGTCAAACCTGCTTGACCGATAATATCCGACTTTTGGTGTCCACGCAACCACTCATAACTCATAAAATATGGGTTGTTGTAACGTTGGTATTCAGCATAAATTTGTTGGATACCTTCTTTGCCTGGCTGCCAATAATTACGCATATCGTCAACATCCCAGTCGGCACCCGCCCAAAGTGTCATATTATAAATGATAGAGTTTGGTCCGTAGTTTACGTCAGGAATATTTGGCGTGTATTGACGGTTATATTGCAAGCTCGAATTGAACGAAAGTTTATCAGAAAACTTATAATCAGAAGCCAAATTGAAGTTTGTGATATTCAATTTAGTATTCGGTACAATACCACGTTGCGTAGTTTGCGAGGTAGAAAAACGTAAGTTATATTTATCACCTGATGAAGACACTGCAATATTATTAGTCGATAAAATACCTGTTTGTAAAAAACGCTCCATGTTATCTTTTCCACGAGCTAACCAAGGAGTAGAAGTTCTTTTTCCTGTAACTGGGTCGATTGGGCTATCATATTGTGGAATTAGTTGACCATCAAATTTCGGTCCCCAGCCTCCGTCATAATCACCATCGTTCAAACCACCACCTTTTCCATCACCAAATGCATAACGACCGTGGTCACCTGGGCCATATTCGTCTTGTACTTTAGGAATTGCGTAAAAGCCCTTGTCAAGCATTGTTGATGAATTTACATCAACCGAAAATCCACGCTTATCTTTAGTTCCACGCTTGGTTGTAATCAAAATCGCACCGTTTTTTCCACGGAAACCATATAAAGCCGACGCCGAAGCACCTTTCAGAACTGAATAATTTTCAATATCGTCAGGGCTGATATTCCATGTATCAGAGTTAATAGGCACACCATCAACTACATATAAAATCTCGCTATTTCCACGTAATGAAATATTTGGCTTGCGTAACATTTCTTGTTGGATACCAACAGTCAAACCAGCAACTTTACCAGCAAGTGCGTTGATAGCATTTGGCTCACGAGCTTTGATTGTAGACGCTCCATCAACTGACTGAATAGCGTAACCAATGCGACGAGCATCTTTTTTAATACCTAGGGCGGTAACTACAACTTCATTCAAAGTTTTGTTGTCTTCTTGTAATGTAAGATTAAAAACCGATTGATTACCAACAGTTTGCTCTTGCGTAACGAATCCAATCGCCGAAACAACCAATATTGTTCGAGCCGATAAATTGCTTAACTTGAAGTTACCATTGGCATCCGAATTTGTTCCTTGATTGGAACCTTTCACAAGTACGCTTACCCCCGGAATCGGGTCTCCGTTTGGAGCAAAAATTTTACCACTTACATTTTGGTTCTGAGCATTGGCATATGTTACGGCCAATAGCAAACAAAACAAAATTCTGATGAAACCAGAAAATCTGGTTTTGAGTAGAGATTTGTTCATAAAAGATGATTAGAATAATTTGGGTTTATCGTTTTAGTTTCAGCAAAATGAAGGTTTTGAAAGCTGAAAAATTGATGGTGCAAAGTTCATCATGTCTTATGACTTGTATGTGAAGTCAATATAAAGCTATTGTTAAGGAAAGAGGGCTTATGTAAAGGTTTTGTTATGATTTATATAAACTTTTGTGATCTTTCAGTCCATTTTTTAAGATTTTCCTCATAAACTAAACGGTATTCTGAAATTACACTTGAATGTTTTTGCTGAAATTTTTCAGTCATTTTTTTGTTGATTGTGTTATCTCTCAAGACACATTCAAAATTATTAACTCGACCCACAAATAGCTTATAATCAGTACTTAATAGGGTCTTATACTTAAAATGAAAATATTCATTCTTGTAAAAATTGAAAGCAGTTTCATTGATTGCTAAGCCTTTTGCCAACCAATTTTGTTCACGACAAAGTCCATCGTACTTAAAATATTGTCCCGTAAACAAACCATTCTTTTTTGTTTCTGAAGGTTCTGTATAAAATAAATAGTTATCAGGATTTTCAATATCAATATGGAATTTGCGTGCTTGCATTGTCTCAAGCCATTTTGCCATAGACAATGGTTTTTTGGAGTCAAGAAAAAAATCAAAAACACATTCTTCACCAGCATAATGCAGAAATAAGGCCACATGATAGCCCCAAGTTAATATACCATTAGGCGAAATATTATTGGGGTCAGGCAATTGTATGGTCAATTTTGAATCTTCTTTATAACGAGTAGGGGCATAAATCCAAATTTTATTATGATGCACACCATAACTTTTCAAAATCAATGAGGCAAAATGTGTTACATTATGGCAATTGCCTTGTTTATAATCAAAAAGTGGGGCTAGAAAGTACTTTAATTCTTCAAAATAGTAGTCAAAATAATTTTCAGTAATTCGAGAAAGTCTGCTATCAACTTGTGTTAAAACCATTCTATATTTTTTCTTCAAAATTATCATTCTCTTACCCTCAAAATCCTAATTTAAAATTAAGTAATTGTTAATTTTATAGATAATATTTACTTAACAATTTATTCATATTTAGATAAAACCAAGCTAACTTTAAAAGATTTATTTTGCTGTGGGTAATAAATCGGCTTGTTAGTATCTGATCCATTTTGTATTTTTCAAAAATATACAATTATAGAGTGCCGATTATTGAACGTGAACTCAAAATCATATTAAAAACCAATCAATATGTCACCTATCAAATTAGTTGTTTTCGACATGGCTGGCACAACCGTGCAAGACAAAAAAGAAGTTGAAACTTGCTTTGCCCGTGCCTGTGCCGAAACGGGTCTTCAAGTATCTGAAGAAAGAATATTGGCCTTGCAAGGTTACTCAAAAATTGAAGTTTTTAGGCTCCTTTGGGAAGAACGTATCGGACAATCTCATCCTGAATACAACGAAAATGTGGTTTATTCTTATGATTATTTCCGAATGATTTTGGAAGACCATTATAAAGCTAGTGATGTTTTTCCAACTGATGGTTGTCTTGAAATCTTTGATTATTTGCGTAAAAACAACATAAAAATTGCCTTAACCACTGGATTTTACAGAAAAGTAACCAATATTATTCTTGAAAAACTAGGTTGGCTCGATGGCTTAGACTTAAACTATGTGAATACTTCTGGAAAATCTGTGATTGATGTTTCTGTTGCTAGCGATGAAGTACAAAAAGGTCGTCCCGAGCCATATATGATTCAGAAAGCGATGAAGTTACTTGGCGTAGCTGACCCTTATGATGTTCTAAATATTGGTGATACTCCTTCTGACCTTAAATCGGGCGTCAGAGCTGGTTGTCGACTCTCGCTTGGCGTTACGAACGGCACTCATAGCCACGACCAACTCAAGTTTATCAGAAATGATGGTTTAATTACTTCTTTAAACGAACTCAGACCTATTGTTGAAAATATCATCGTTCTAAACGTAGCATAATGAAAAATTTTGACTTAATAATTGTCGGCGGTGGCATCATGGGAGCATTTCATGCTTATCATGCGGCAAAACTTGGCAAAAGTGTTCTAATCTTGGAAAAAGATAATTTTCCAGTTGGATCAACAGTAAGAAATTTCGGTCAGGCTGTTCCTTCTGGCTCATCTGGTAGATGGTTTGAGTTTGGGCGTAGAAGTTTGGAAATCTACCAAGATATTCAGTCAAAGTTCGATATTTCAGTTCGTCGAAACGGAACTGTTTATGTAGCCTCTGATGAAACTGAATGGACACTTGCCAACGAACTTTTTGGTATTCACCAAAACAAAAACTATAATAGCGTTTTACTTTCAAAAAGACAATGCTTAGAGCAGTATCCCGAACTCAAAAGTGAGTATGTAAGAGGTGGGATTTATTATCCAAACGAAGTGAGCGTAGAGCCTAACTTGTTGATTTATAAAATATTAGAATACCTACAAGAGCAATATAAAGTAGCATACAAATCCAATACAACTGTTATTGATTGTCAAGAAATCAATGGGAAAACTGAAATAATTACTGCAAGTAAAGAAAAGTTTTCAGCCGAAAAAGTAATTATTTGTAGCGGCTACGTTTTCAATTTGCTTTTCCCCGAAATCTATGCTAAAAGTGGACTAATTGTAAGCAAACTTCAAATGTTGCAGACAGTGCCGATGAAAAACGTTTCGCTGAAAGGCAATATCCTTACAGGACTTTCAATTCGTCGTTATGAATCTTTTGAGGAATGCCCGTCTTATAAAAATAGTACAATACCCGAACACTACGTAGAACTTAAAAAATGGGGTGTTCATATTCTTTTCAAGCAAGCTATTGATGGCTCAATAATCATCGGCGATTCACACGAATATGCACCCGTCGGTAAGACCGACGAATTGGGTTTTGATACAAAAGACTACGTAAATAAACTTATGCTAAAAGAAGCTGAACGCATCGTAAGTTTTCCTGTCAATCAAATTGCTCGTACTTGGGCAGGTTTTTATGCCCAACATCCCGATGAGATTTTTGAGTATAACATTTCACCCAATATTCATATTTTCACAGGAATTGGCGGTAAAGGAATGACCACAAGTGCAGGTTATTCTGAATCAAATATTCAGCGATTATTTTTATAGATTTGGCTTTGTAGAGGCGTAATGAATTACGTCTCAACAATTTATAATAAAATTTTTCTCTCAACCCTTTGTGAAACTTCTCATAATAATTTTCTTTTTAGATATTTATTCGAAAAGTAGAAAAGTTGAACTACAAGAAGAATAAAACAAACGAATGAAATGACATAACTGAATGTCATCAAAATATTGAGAAATGATGTTTTTTTCAAGAAAAACTCTCGATAAATCAATAAAACTACACTACCAAGATAACCGACTGAATCGCAGATATAAACCAAAAATCCTACATTTCCACGAGCTTTAAAAAGTGCGATTAAGCGTTCAAAAACTACTGTTTGTATCAATAAGTAAGGCAAAAACAAGCCAATTCCTAAACTCAACATCCAAGCCTTAGGTGTAATCATTTCTTCTTGAAACGCCCAAGTACTGCCACCACAAAGTAATACAGCCATAAGCATCATACTCGAAAATGTGAGGTAAGACCGAAAATTGTTTTTGATAAAAGCATTCAAGGTAATTAAACTTACAACCACCAAACCAATCATAGTTTCTATCTCTGAAAATATGGTTTTGCTAAATTTCGGGTCAATTTCTCGCCATACTTCAACCGCAAAATTGTCTCTGAAATCTCGCATTGTTGCCAACAGCAGATATACACCAATAAAACACAAAAGTCCTAAACCAAACTCCTTAATTATTAAGGTTTTATCAATATTTTTCATGGCAACACGTTGGCTCCTTAGGCTTAAATCTTCGTCATTGGGTGGCGGAATTTGTGCCAACATCCAGACAAAAAACAAAAATAGTGGTAGAAAAAATAGTCCGATTGCGTAAGGTAGATGAAACTCTGAAATGTGATATGTTTCTTGCAGGAAAAGATAAATAGTTTTCAAGATTCCGGAAGTCATTACCAAGTTTAAACTCAAACCAAGAGCCAAGAACTCGGTTAATTTTCTACCTTCAAGAAAGCTGAAAATCACACCCCAAACCATGCCTAAAGGCAAGCCATTTAAAAACAGAAATATGAAATTATATGGAAACGGTACAAATCCGAATGCTACTAAAGCGACTTCAGCGATTACTATTAAGCTGATAATTAATAAAATACGCTTTTTTGATTTTAATTCAGCAATCACCTTGATTCCGATGACTTTTGAAAGCATGTATCCAAAAACCTGCGAAATTATCAAAACAGTTTTATAGCCGACACCCCAAAGTTCGTAGCTTTCATAAAGCCCAGTGGAAAATGGCTTTCGGAAAGCATACATACAAAAATACGTGCCAAATGCTGCTACAATGCACCAAATTGTTAGGAGAATTTCGGAATTTTTAAGCAGATTCTTCAAGATGAATTATGGGTTAAATAATCTGTAAATTTCGAGAAGTAATATAAACTCACAATTAAGCAAGTATTATGCTTAGGTTAGTTTTTGGTGTAAAAGTCGTGGATAATTACTTTTTCAATTCTGCCTGAATGCCCTTACCTTTGCTAAGTAAAATTTTTTGCTTACTATAAAAAACTGTTACAGATGTCGAATTGGTATCAAGGGAAAATTCGCTACCAAAAGGTAGATGAAAAAGATAGAACAATTAAAATCACCGAAGTATATTTAGTGGATGCCGTTTCATATACCGATGCCGAAGCTCGTGTGTATCATACGGTCGCCTCAAACACACCAGATTTTCAGTTATTTGGTCTTTCAAGAATGAAAATTCACGAAGTATTTTTTGTGGAAAATGGTTCAGAAACTTGGTATAAAGTGAAAGTAAATTTCATTAGTTTTGATGAAAAAGCCCAAAAAGAAAAACTTACACCTTTTACGATGCTTATCAATGCCGATAATCCTTTGTTGGCTTACCAATTAATCTCGGAAAGACTCGGTACAGTTGAAGATTACCAAATTACAGATATTAATATTACGAATATTTTGGAAATTATTCCTTACGAAAAACCAGAAGAGCAAATCTTGAAAAGTGGCAATTTTAAGCCGTTGGCCGAGGTTTTGGCGAGTCAGGAGGGCTAATTTTATAGAACAATTGCCTTGGAAACAATCTGTCGCATCCTTCTGATTTCTACATTGTTTAGGTAAAAATATGACTCAAAAGAAAAAGTCAGAGGCAAGGCCTCTGACTTTTCTGATTTTAACACCAATATGAATCAATTGAACTACCGAAGTAGTTGATTCAAGTCTCAGCCATAAGCTGATAATCTTTTTGTTTTCACAAATATCTTTAAGTTAAGGGTTATTTATCTTCTCTAGATTGTCAACTGTGGACTGCTTTCTCCCAACCCATTCATTTATATTTTTGTCATACACTAGCCTCGCATCAGGCCATTCTATATAATGTTTCATGGCTAAATATTTGTCGAGATTTCCATTTTTTATTAATTCGTGAAAAAGAAAATCACCTCTTTCGATCAATACTTTTTCTTCTAAATGTGGAGTGTTCACTACTTCTTCAAAAGCTTCAGGTGAAAGTGAATCCTTCTTCAATCTGAATTTTCCGAGAACTCCTCTTTTATATTTTAGACTATTTCCAACTGGGCGAACTATAAAAAAATAATTCCATCCATCGGGCGTTTGGTGGTATTTTTCGATGCGAAATTTTGGCAAAGATTTTACATAAAATTGTCTGAATTGTGTATCAAAACGGTTTTTAATTGTGGCATTTGGAGCTTTTACAAAAACGTAAGTTATAATATTTGTCAGTAAAGTATCTCGCTCATAATCAGAGAAATATTTTGAGACACTATACTTTTTTGATTGGCAGGAAAACATCATTGCTATGAGCAATGAAACTAAAAATACTTTTTTCATATTGGTGATAAAAGTTCTCTGCCGAAGCAGAGAACTTTCTTTTTTTATTACTAAGCTAATTATAGCTTTTGGGTATTATTATTTGATGTAAACTACTGATTGTGGACTAAATTCAGCCCAAGTAGCTGTCCAGTCAGTTGTTCCAAATGCACCAATGTGTGTAACAGCAGTGAAAAACGAACTAAGACCAGTTACTGAACCACCAGTTGCAATTGTAGCCGAAGCCGTGCCGCTTACTGCAAATGATGGACGACCAACCTGAAACAACGAAGGACTGATACCCGTGTTTACATAATTAGGTACAATTTTGTTACCCGTTTGAGCTAAAAACCAAACCGATGGTAACTGTGTGCCGATTGCCAAAGGAGCAGGAGTTGTGGCAGTGTTTACGTCACGTACTGCAAAACCACGTGGTTCAGAAGCAAAACCTTGACCAAAACCATTTGTTCCCCAACCTTCAACACCAGCCAACACTACATTTTTCAATACTAAATCACCTTTTTCAGCATTTGTAGAAGTAGTTGCACCGTCAATATAGACGCCGTTTGGATATCCAGTTGCAAATGTGTTATGAATTTTTAGTTTATTGTTTCTTCTTAAATGAAATGCATTTTGGAATAATGGGCTGATTGAAGTAGCCGCCGAACCTTTAGCACCAATCAAAGTAAAGTTTGAGAATGTACCAGAAGTATATGGTTCTCTTGCATTTCCTTGACCATCGTTATCAACTTCGAAACCGTTTGAACCAGATTGGTCAGCTTGGGTTGCTCCACGGATACCGATTCCAAATTGTACATTTCCGCTAAAACCATTATCAACATCAAAATCATCATCTAAACCTTTGTAAGCAATCAAATATTTAGCATTTGCACTTCCACCAAACCATTCAAATGAGTCGTCAAGACCGAAAGTTGCCATCAAATACTCCATTGTAGTACCGTTTCCAACTGAACCAAATGTAAATGAATTTACTTCTTGGTTAGGGTTAATTGGCACACCCGCATATTCTACACGAACGTATTTTAAGCTACCAGAGTTATCAGCATCATTAGTACCACCGTGCCAGCCTTTATAGCTACCCTCTAATTGACCAACACCATTTGGCAAGTTATTTTTTGCTTTTCCGCAAATCACTAAACCACCCCAATCGCCTGGCTCTCTTTCGCCAACAGCTCTTTCTGATGTAAATACTATAGGCTCAGTAACTGTTCCTTCTGCAATAATTTTGCTACCACGCTGTATAATCAAAGTTCCTTTTGTTGCACGGTCTCCGATGATTACTGTACCAGGCTCAATAGTAAGTGTACCAACAGAAACACCTGTTGGTGTTACGTCAGTTGTATCGCCACCAACGCGTACAAAACCAACAAGTTTGTAAATTTTGTTTTTGGTCCATGAAATGTTTCCTGTCAAAACACCTCTTACAGCAACGATTTCTTTTGGTGGAATCGCCGTTACTTTTACTGTAAATGTTGTTGGAGCAGATGCTTGATTTTTTACATCAGTAGCAATAATTGTGAAGTTTACACTTGCACCAGCTGCTAAATTTTCAACTGTATATTCTTTTGTGTAACTATCAGAAGTTACGCCATCTGCATAGGTTTTTGAATCGAAAGCTACACCATTTTTTAAAACTGTTACAGTCTTTAAGCCACCTGGGGCAGAAATTGCTGCCGTAATGTTTACTTTAGCACCTGGGATTCCAGAAGCCTCAGTACCAGCTGAAACGATTGGTGCTGGTGGTATCACTTCTGCTTCTTTACATGAACTGATAAAAGCGGCTGTCGAGAAAAGCATCGTAGCTGATGCGAATAATCGAAAATACTTTTGAAACTTAATCATTGTTTTTTTGAGTTTGGTTTACTGAATTTTTATATTTTATTATTGACTAATTTCAAACATTTAGCTATCAATGGAATAGAACTTCTAGCTACAGCCTATTTTTTTGAAAGTGTATAACTGAAACCAAGTGTTACCAAACTACCTGGTTTGTAACTTTGCATTACTTCGTCAGTTTTGCGATCGAATTTGCCATCTTGATTACCATTTTGTAAAATCAAAGCTGCTTGGTTAAGAATATCAGTTGCACCCCCTTTAATTACCCAACGGTCATTGAAACCTTTCGAAAAAGTAAGGTCAACTACATTTCTTGGCATTTCGTAAAGATCTGGATACCCTTCAAAACCAATGGCAAAAATTCTCTTTCCTATAACATTATAGAGTAGGTTTATTTGAAAATCTTTTTCAGTGTTGTTATAATTCAACCCGAAATTTAGAATGTAAGGCGATTGTCCTTGCAATGGGCGATTATTTGATTGTCCTTCTGCACCTTCACGCAACTGTACTTTACTGTAAATCAAAGCAGCATTAAATAATACACTCATTTTTTCTAAAACCGGAGTAACAGTCAAACCCGCTAAACTTTTGCGTACTTCTAATTCTAAACCTGCACTTTTAGCATTTTGAGCATTTTGATAGATGAATGTTTTTGCTCCTAAAGAACCACTTCCTGCCTCAACTTCTAACTCAATTGGATTTTTGAAGTTTTTATAAAAAGCTGCCAAACTTACTATTTCAGAAGGTGTAGGATATAATTCCCAACGTACATCAAAATTATTAACAGTCGAAATTTTCAAACCAGTATAACCTTCATAAACAACATTAAAATCAAAGTCATAGAATGAAAAAGGTGCCAATTCACGAAACTCTGGGCGATTAATAGTTTGTCCGTAAGCCGCTCTAACGAGCATTTTCTCTGAAAAATTATAAGATAAATTAGCTGAAGGTAAAACACTGGTTACTGGATTTCTTACATTAACTTTTGCACCTCCTAAAAAAGCACTTTGTAAACTTTGTATGTTATCTTCAACTCTAACACCTGCAATAATATTTAATTTTTTACTCAATGGGACATTCGCATTTGCATAATAAGCCAATAATCTATTTCCAGCTGTATATGAATCATTAGGGTTGGTTTGTTCGTCAATTCTAATTCCTTTTGAGCTGTTGATATTGTTGAAAAGGTTTGTGACTGTTCCAGTGAAAAGTTCATTACTGAAATTATTTCCACGCACGTAACCAATATTTCGTCCATTAAATGAACGATCTTTATTTTCATAGAATAAACCTGCTTTTACTTCCATTTCTTTATCGGCTGCTTTTGATAAAGATACTTTTTGAGTAATATTCACAGCACCGGTATAACTTGTTTCCTTCATTTCTGAGAACCAACGACCTAAATAAAAAGCCTGTGCGGTACCGATTGGAACGTAAATAGTTTTTGAACCGTTTTTTAAATCAACATCTGAGCGATAACGGCGATAGTCTGGTTGCTCACGATTCGAGCGGTTATAGCCGCCTACCCATTCAATAACAGTGCTGCCTTTTCCGAAAGAATGTTTGCCAGTAATTTGACCCGTATAAATTCCACGATAGACTTGATTAAACGATTGATTGTCTGGGTTATAATTTGCCTCAATTGCACGACCACCACGTTGAGTATAATTTGAATTACTCATTTGGTTGAACAAGTTTTTCAACTCAATTGAATGATTATCATTAAAACGGAATGCCCAGTTATGAATCAAACCAACTCTTATATTACGACTATACTGAGTGTCTTTGAAAAAATATATCGGTGATTGTGTATTTTTAATATTGGCATTAAAGTCGTTACGGTCAATCAAGAAATTTGTGCGACTATCTGAATAGTTCATAGAAGTTACATTTCCAACTTTGATTCTACCGATATTAAATTTATAATTTCCTGTCAAACCAAAACGTTGATCAGGTGTTGCTGCTGTTTTGTTTACCGTCCACTCATTTCTTAGTGAGCGACCTGTAATTTCCAATTGTGCAGGATTGTTTAAAAATGTATTAATATTTGATGGAAAGAACTGTGGTAAATCCGAAAAGCCATTATTAAAGCCTGTCCAGTAGTTTTTACCTTGATTTGGCTGGTAGAAATCTCCAAAAGTTGTTCTTTGACGCAATGAAGTACCATAGTCAAGAACCAACGAGTTTTGGTCTGGTATATTTTTCGTGAAAATTTTCACTAAACCACCCGCAAATTCGCCAGGCAACTCGGCGGAAGGGCTTTTATAAACCAATACACGATCAATTTGTGAACTAGGAATAATATCAAACGAGAATGATTTTACGTCAGTTTCCATACTTGGCGTAAAAGCGTTGTGAAGCATTACATTATTATAGCGTTGATTTAAACCACGAATATTTATAAAACGCTCACCTACAATCGTAATCCCAGGAATACGTTTTACTACTTGTGCAGCATCACGGTCAAGGGTTTTAGCAATTTGCTGTGCCGAAATACCATTCACAACCATTTGAGAGGCTTTTATTTCAGAAATCAATGAAACTTCAGTGTTTGTTAGGCGACTAGCAGTTACTTTTACTTCCTGTAAAACTACTTTATCTTCCTCAAGAACCGAATTTATTTCAATTATCTTATCGGCTTCTACGTTTATCTCAATCTCTTTTGTTTTGTAGGAAACATAAGAAATAACTACTTTTTTCTTGCCGACTGGAACTTTAGAAATTGAAAAGAAACCATTAATGTCAGTAGCTGTTCCTATTGTAGTGCCATCAATTTTTATGGTTGCACCGATAATGTCTTCATTAGTTGAGACATCTTTGATTGTTCCACGAACAACCCCCGTTTGGGCAAGAGAAATAATTGAGAAAAGAAAAAAGAATAGAAAGGAAATTTTAAATTTGAAGTTCATAATTGATTTTGGTGTATAGAAAATTTATAAGTATTGGTGTTTTTTATTGACAAATGGTGTTTATATAATTGAATGCAAAGGTCTGAACCTAATGTTAACTAATTGTAAAGTCAGTGTTATGAGTTGGTTATTTTTACTAGGATTGAGTATTTCTACCTAAGGGTTTTTTTTGATAGGTATTCAATCAACTCTTTCGGTTTATCGGTCTGCAAGGCCTTGATATTTAGCCCAATAGCTGCTTCCCAAGTTTGAGCGTTATCGTCTTTTCCCAAGGTGTCAAGCCAAACAGGAATATTAATTTCAGCAAGTTTATGTAAAATTTCTGTTGAATAGGTTTTGATAGAACCATCCAAAACCGATGCTTGGAAGCTTAAAACAAAGGCCTCAAACTCGGAAGGAGTCTTAATATTTGAAGACGGACTAATAATTAAAGGAATGGTTGGAGCGAGTTTTTTCCATTGAAAAATCTGTTGCGGAGAGCAATAGATAACGACTCTCTCACGCATCTGATATTTATCAAGTAAACTAATAATTTTCTCTGGGTCGGCTTCCTTAATATCCAAGTATAGATTTACTTTATCTTTGGCTTCCATTAAAAATGAAGAAAACGTAGGTGGAGAAATAGCTGTTCCTTTTATTTTTAGATTTTTGAAATCAATCGTTGATATTGCTGAAACCTTTCCTTTTCCATCAGTGGTACGCTCAAGATTGGCATCATGCATTACAACTAGTTCGCCTTCGAGAGTAGTTCGGATGTCAACTTCTACATAATCTACGCCCAATTCGATAGCTTTTCGGAGCGACTCAATGGTATTTTCGGGAGTATCAACATGAAAACCACGATGAGAGATGATGATAAATTGATGATTGGTTTTCGGAAAAACAGTCTTTGACTGAGCAAATACTAGATTCGGAATCACCAAAAGTAATATTCTGAGGATTAAGATTTTCATAATGAGGTTTAATCTATTTACAAACTCAAAATTACCATCTTCCTGTTGCTGAAATAGTTGTTGTAAATTATGATTTTGTTAAGTTTATGTCAAAATTGCATCTAAAAAAGTAATAATTGTATTATAATAGGTTTTTCGATTTTCGGTCAAACATTTCAAAAAACTAAAGATTTTTCAAACATTTTGGCTTAATTTTGAGGATAATTTTGGTGAATAGAAATATGCTATTTACTTTATTAGTAATTAATTAAATAGTACAACAGTGGAAATTATACACGAAAAAAACCTTGGAACTAAGCAAAAGGCGTTACGTATCAACATGAATAAGCTCATCTACGGTAGCTTTGCTGAAATTGGTGCGGGGCAAGATGTAGCCGCCAACTTCTTTAAGGCGGGTGGTGCTTCAAAAACTATTGCGAAGACGATGTCGGCCTATGATATGACTTTTTCTGATGCCATCTACGGAGTCATGGAAAACGGACGTTATGTATGTGAGCCTCGCCTAATGAGTATGCTCGACCACGAATATGGACTTTTGATTGAGCGTTTGGGCGAAAAACGTGGCGATGACTCAACTTTCTTTGCTTTTTCGGATACAGTTGCGGCTTTAAACTATCATAAAAACAATGATGCTCACGGTTGGATGGGTGTGAGATTTCAGCTTACGCCTCATGGCGAATATAACGATATTATCTTACATGTAAAAATGCTAGATAATGATAGTATTCTCCAACAACAAGCCCTCGGTACTTTGGGGGTAAACCTGATGTATGGGTGCTATTTTTATTACCAAGACCCCGAAACACTCTTGCTTTCGTTGATGGACGACCTCGCTCCTGACAGAATCCAAGTTGATATGATTCGCTTTGAAGGGCCAGACTTTAAACATGTCGATAATCGCTTGATGAGCTTGCATTTAGTGAAATATGGTTTCTCGGATATTGCACTTTTCGGCTCTGATGGCAAAAACCTCCAACCTTCAGAAGTACTTTTCCGTAAACACGCCTTGGTGTTGCGTGGGCGTTTCCGTCCGTTGGTAAATGTGCATTTGGATATGCTCGCCAATGGTAAAAAACAATTCATGCGTGAACCAGATGTTGATAAAGAAAAAGTGGTGGTACTTTCGGAAATCACACTGCAAGATTTGCAAAGAGATGATGCCGAAATTGATGAAAAAGATTTCCTCGACCGTGTAGATATTCTTTGCTCAATGGGGCAAATGGTAATGATTTCTAATTACCAAGAATATTATAAGTTGGTTGCGTATCTTTCAAAATTGACTAAGCTCAAAATGGGTTTAATCATCGGTTATCCAAATTTGGAGTATATTTTTGAAGAAAGCCATTACAAAGATTTAGCAGGGGGCATTTTGGAGTCATTTGCCACACTTTTCAGTCGAAATCTTAAACTTTTTGTTTATCCAACCTATCAAAACAATAATATTATGAACTGCATGAGGTTTAACCCTCCGATACACTTGATTGATTTGTATCGTTATCTGATAGCAAATAATAAGATTGAGGATATTCATCATTATAACGAAACAAACCTCACTATTAATACCAATAAATCGCTCGAACTGATTAGAAAAGGAGAAGAAGGCTGGGAAGAAAACGTGCCTGAAGAAGTAATAAAAATGATTAAAGACCGTTGTCTATTTGGTTTTCCATGTGTGGTAATTCCGGGAGTACTGATGCCAACACACGTTAAAGAAATAGCCGTCGAAACAGATGATGTATAAATGTGGCAAATATATTTGCTAATTTGTAAAAATCAACAACAAAAATGAAATTTAAAATCCTGACAATTAGTATATTAGTATTATTTTCGTTCCAAATATTTGCACAAGAAACTCCAAAAATATTACTCCCAACAGGAAAAGAATGGACTCAGCTCAAAGAAGGTTCTGAGGTTTCTTTTGAACTAAAATTAGAAGGAAAAAACTGCGAAAAATTTCGTTTCACGATACCTCAAGGCAAACTTGAAGGGATGGCATTCGACTCGCTCGGGCGTTTTACATGGACTCCTCCCTATTCTATGGTCGATAGGCTTGATTCTTATAAATTTCAACAAGTAATCTTTGAGGCAAAGTGCGATTCTACCAACGAAACGCTATCTTCAAAGGTTGAATTTCGCATTCAGCATGTCAATCGAAGTCCTAGTATTCGAGATTTGAAGCCATTTTATGTACAATATAATACTAATAATGTCTATAAAATCGACCGTGATTTTGTATATGATGAAGATAACGACCCAATTGTGGTTATTCCATCGTTTGAGAGTATGCCCGAAGGTATGAAAATGACTTCTCAAGGGGAAATTTCATGGTCGCCGTCATTGACACAATTTAAGAAACTAAAAGAAAAAACGTTGGATGCAAATCCAATGTTTCTGGAGTTTTATGTAGAAGACCAACCGTCCAAAACGCAATCGAAGGGTCGCCTAAAAATAGAGGCAACTCAAATTGACTTACCTCCCGAAATAGTTGTTGTGCCGAAAGACCAAGTTTTTAAGATTAAAGAAAATCAGACAATCAATATCAGATTCTATTTATCTGACCCCAATGGCGATGATGATATTCAAGAATTTGATTTTTTGACTGATAATCAGCAGATTAGTAAAAGTTCTTTAATTAAAAACACATCAAATCAGTACGAGTTTACGTGGCATCCGAATTATGATTTTGTAAAAGACCCATTCGATTCACTTGGCTTTAATATCGACTTTTTTGTATTGGATAAAACTAAGAAACGTGATGTGAAAACCATCAGATTTGTAGTAAAAAATGCCATCAATGAAGCCGAAACAGACTTGAAACTTTATAATTTGTATCGAGGTACATTGCTCAGAGGTTGGGAATTACTCGAACAAATGAAAGAAAAAGAAGATGAGTTAAAAAAATCCTATAAAGGAGCAAAGAAAGGCAAAAAGAATCGCTCAGTACTTAATGCGTCGTTGGGGGCAACTACCAGTTTATCATCGGTTTTTGTTCCTAAGACAAATCCAGATGCTCAACGCCTAATTTCGACGCTTGGCGGTACAACAGTACTGACAATTGGCACACTTGAAGCAACCGAGGTAATTGGTCGCTCAATGAAAGATATTATCGATCGCCTTAATTATATCATCGAAAAGAAAAACGAACTACAAAGCAAAGGCGATATTTTCGCCCGTGATTTTGCTCTAAAATCGTCTCGCAGAAATAATGATTTTATCAGAAAAGTAGATGACTTTATGAATGCAATGAGCCTAAAAGGCTTAGTAGTACTTGATTTGGATGCCGCTTGGGAGCCAAAAAGCAAAGCAACCGACGCCAATATCAAGAAAGTTTTTAAGGATTTTAATGCGGAATAATAATTTTCGGATCAAGAATAGAATTGGGGTTTTTAGTATGTAATGTCTTGTTTATTTGATTTTTATAAAAGTTTGAATCAACTATTCAAACGACTTGGCTCGTTTCAAACTCAAATTCCACATCGAAAGCCCAACTAAAATTACATAAATAACTGATATACAATAAGATAAGATTATAAAGAAATCAAGGTAATTGATACTTTTTTGAAAGAAATTTTTGTAAAAAAGTACTAAAATACTTCCTAAATAAGCATAATAATCGGCAAATGTAATCAAGAAACCAACTGTGCCAGATTTTTTGAAAGCGGCAATCATTCGCTCGAAATACAGACTATTGCACATAGAATAAGCCATATACACACCCAAGCCCAAACTAGTCAGCCATACCACGGGTGAGAGTATTTTCTGCTGATAAAGAAGAGTGCTTACGCCAATCAGAACACCACCTGCCAACATCAAAAGCTGAATAATCACAAAGGCTTTATAATTATTTTGTACCCAACGCATAGCGGCCATCATCAGTAAAACAGTAATGGCAATTGGGGTTTCAGTTTGTGTGAAAATCGCCGAATTATTGCCGTAACCGAGTAGCTTCCAAATTTCAGGCGTGAAATTGTCTCTGAATTCCCTGAAAGTTGTCAGTAGGACATATGATACCACAAAAATAAACATACTCAAAGCAAATTCTTTGATAAATGCCTTTCTGTCAGCTTTTTGCATAGGTTTTCGTTCGGTTCTATTTTCTTTGTCAGCTTCTGTTGGTGGTGGAATTTGTCCCATCAACCACGCACAAGCCCCAAACGGTACAATCATAATAGCACAAGCTACAAATGGCATCCAAAACTGACTTACTTCCAAGCTTGTCATCACCCATTTTCCAATGCTTTTGGCAAAACCCGAACCCATAATAAAAGAAGCCGTCAGCACAGCAACCAATAAATCGGTCGTTTTTCTTCCTTCCAAAAATCCCAAAATTGTACCATAAACCATGCCCAAAGGTAAACTTGCCAAGAAGATAAACATCAAGTTGAATGGGGCAGGAGTAAGAGCAAAAAATAAATAGCAAATCCACGATAACGTAATCATTATCAGTAAGTTACGTGAGCGATTGGCGGGCAACATTTCAGAAACATATTTAATGCCTAAGCCTTTTGATACCGCAAAACCCAGCACTTGGGCTGTAATGATTAGAATTTTGAAACTTACCCCAAAAAAAGCCAATTCTTCATACGTGGCTGCGGTATATGCACGTCTAAATGGGTAAAAACACATATATGTAAAAAAAGCCGTGATAGAGGCAAACAAAGTTAGGCTAAACGAACTACGACCAATAATTTGTGTTAGTTTTTGGGGCATGATGAGCTTAATTGAAATATATTCAAAGATAGTTTTTTTAATCATAATTTTTATAAATAAGAAAAATTAACGCTATGTACGAAGTTATTCGTAATTAAATTTGGGACTACGAATGATTTCGTATTATATTTGCTACGAAATCATTCGTAAATAAAATTATGGGAAATATACCATCAATAAAACCTACCGAATCGGAACTAGAAATTTTGCAGATTTTATGGCAATTGGGCAAAGCCACGGTCCGACAAGTAAATAATGAGCTCTCCAAGATGAAGGAGGTAGGTTATACAACTACGCTGAAATTGTTGCAGATTATGCACGAAAAACACATCGTTAGTCGCACCGAAGAAGGGCGTTATCATCTTTATCAAGCCGAAATCGGCGAAGAGCAGACTCAGCAACTTTTACTCGGAAAATTTGTTGATGCTACTTTCAGAGGCTCAGCCATGAAATTGGTCATGCAAGCACTTGGTAATCAGGAAGTTAGTCTTGATGAATTGGATGAAATCAAGAAATTAATTGCCGAAAAAGAAAAGAATTTGAATTTATAAAATCGAAATTTTATATCTTATTACCTCGTAAGATATAATGTAAACTCCTTGGGGTAATTATGAAAAAGCTAACTGACATTATCAACTACAACACAAGTTCGGCTCTTGGCTGGACACTCATTCACTCAATTTGGCAAGGATTTGCCATTTTGTTGGTATTCGGTATTTTGTACTACGTGTTCAAGCTATCCGTCACTCGTTATCGACTCGGAATCGGAGCTTTAACTTTGCAGTTTGTGGCTGCTATCGCTACTTTTTTTACGATTTATCAGCCCATCAGCACCTCCACTACTTTGCAGAGCAAAAAGGCATTTGGTGATTTTTTGTTCAATAATCCGAACTTGATTTTCACGCCAAAAAGACTTACTTTTTTTCAACAAATTGAGTTTTTTCTGCAAAACAATTTGGATGTATTTGTCATGATTTGGTTGGTCGGAACTACGCTTTTGTTATTGCGATTGGTCGTTGGTTTTACGCATGTTCAGAGCCTAAAAGTACAACAAGTACATCCGATAAGTGCCGATATTCAGGCATTAATGAATACTCTGCTCGAAAAAACACAAATGCCGGCTACCATCAAACTACTGGAATCGGCTCGTGCAACTGTACCAATGACTATTGGCTGGATAAAACCTGTTGTTTTACTGCCTGTAGGTATTGCTTCTGGTCTGACAATCAATCAATTAGAAGCCATTTTGGCTCACGAATTGGCACACATCAAACGCTACGATTATTTGGTAAATATCTTTCAAAATTTCGTTGAAATCTTGTTTTTCTTTCACCCAGCAACTTGGTTTATTTCGGGCAAAGTGCGTGACGAACGAGAAAACTGTTGCGATGATTTTGCGGTCGAAATCTGTGGCGATAGTTTGGTATTAGCCAAAGCTCTTACACAAGTAGCGAGTTATCAGCAACAGCCACGTTTAGCAATGGCTTTCGGTGCAAAACGACAAACTTTCATGGACAGAATCAAGCGTATTATAGGAATAAACGATTCAAAACCAATGAGTTATGGTAATTGGGCTGCGGTGCTTGGAATGATTTTGGTTGTGGCTTTGGGCGTAGTTTATGCTCAGAAAGAGGTAGTAAAAGAAGAATCTGTTATTAGTAAATCGGTTATTGGTAAAAGTGTTTCTGAAACAACAATAACTAATCAAAATTCCAAAACTACTTTAATTGTTACGGACTCTACCTCACTCGAAGAAGTAGAAGCCGAAATGGAGCGTTTGGGCAAAGAAATGGAAAAATATAGTATGGAAATGGAAAAATATGGTTTTCAGATGCAAGGAAAATATGGCGGGCAGATGGAAAAATATGGTGCAGAAATAGAGCAAATTTCTCGCAAAAAGCAGCTTCCACAGAAAAAGATTCAAGAACTTTCTATAGAAATGCAAGAAGCAAGTTTGGCTATACAGAAATTAGAAATGAAATATGATGATGGAAAAATGCCAGCCGATGTCAAACAAAAAATAGCTGATTTGCAGAAAAAAGAGCGTGAATTAGAAAAGCAAATGAGGATTTATGAGCAAGAAATGCAGAAAATAGAAGCCGAAATGCGTCCTTTTGAGCAAAAAATGAACAGTTTGCATCAGCCAATGGATAGTTTGAGTAAACATATGGAACGCTATGAAAAACCAATGGATAGCCTCGGCAAAATTATGGAGGAAAAGGGGAAAGTGCTTGAAAAATTGTCACAAGAAGAAGAAGTTCGATTTAAAAAGCAAATTATAGCTTTTGCTGATATACTTTTCAATGCAGGTTTGATAAAAAATAAAAAAGATTTTAAAGTACGTATTAAAGGCGAAAAGCTTTTAATTGACCTTGAACCACAATCACTAGCAGTTTATGGAAAAGTGTGGAATTGGATCAATCAAAATTGGGGAGAGAAGCATAAAGAGTTTCAAGAGAAAGATTTTAGTATAAGTTTAAAAGGTGAATATATTAATTTTAGTAGTTATGGCAAAGACTATAATTACAATCGCTCAAGAAGTTTTGCACCGATGCCACCAGCACCGCCAGCAAGAGTTTCACCATTAACTGCCCCACAAGTTCCTGCTCGTGTTAATAAAGTTTCACCGCCTAAATCGCCAAAACCAGTTAGGGTAGGAGTAGTCGATAAAAACTTTCAGATTACTGACGCACTCATTCGTGATAATAAAGGCACTTGTTCGGTTTATGTAGTTTCTGAAAAAGATGGAAAAACCATTGCAAAAGCAATTACCACTACGCTCGTCAATGATAAATGGACAGCCAAAGGCTTGAAAGTAGGCGATAAAGTGATTCTGAATAGCGATGTAAAAGTAAAAAATGGAGAAAATGTTAATATAACTCAACAACTAAACTCGCCCAAAGTTGGGCGAGTTTGGTTCACTCCCGAGCAAAGAGCCGAAGCCGTAAAGGCTAACGAAGACCCCGAACTCGAACGAAACGCCGAAGGCGGAGAAACACCAATTTATGCAAATCCGATTTTGCTGAATGGCCAACCACTCGATTATAGCACTTTTTCGATAAAAAGCAAAGGCACACTTACCCTTATGAAAGGAAAACCAACTTCATCGGAGGCCATAAAAATTCCGTTTCGTGTATATTTAAGAAGAAATGGAGTGATTGTCTATGAAAAGAAAAGTGCTTCAAAACTCACACAAATAGAAATCTCCGAAGTATTAGCTCTCAGCAAAGCTGGCGACCAAATAATCATCAATCCCACAGAAAAGGCTGACTATAAAGCCAAAAGAATTATAAATGTACTGCTGTAATTAATGGATAATTGATAATGAAAAATTATTTGATTTTAAAACAAAAGATGCTTCTTCCCGAAGAAAAAAACATCTTTTATATAACTGATAACTGTTTACTGCAAACTGTTCACTGTTTACAGTCTTCTAATCCAAATATTTCTGAATTGAGTTTTGTTGCCGTGGTCTTGTAAGTGAATTACGTCTTCACCGTGAGCT
Source organism: Cytophagaceae bacterium (assembly GCA_027486845.1). GTDB lineage: Bacteria > Bacteroidota > Bacteroidia > Cytophagales > Spirosomataceae > Emticicia. The sequence goes on along the minus strand of JAIXOL010000030.1, from coordinate 247,975 downwards.
TCAGGATACATGTGTAAACCAATATAGTTTGTTAGGCCTAAAATCGTAGTATTGTTTTGAACCAAAACTCCATTGTGCAAAACCGTAATACGAGCAGGGTAATCCAATCGACCATCTGGCTTGAAGCGTGGTGCAGTATAAATTACATCATAAGTATTCCATTCGAGTGGGCTACGCATAGCATTGACGAGCGGAGCCACATCCTTATATATACTACCCGCTTGTCCATTACGATAAGTTCGGTTTTGATAAGAATCCAAAATTTGTAATTCGTAGCGGTCTTGGAAGAAAACGCCACTATTACCACGGCCTTGGCTTTGGCCCGCAACTTCATCTGGAGCCGAAAACTCGATGTGTAGTTGACAATCGCCAAATTTTAATTTTGTTTTAATATCACCAGTTTTTGGCACAACTTCCATGCGTCCATCAATCACTGCCCATGGGGCAGCTGAACCATCTTTGGCACTTACCCATTGTGATAAATCTTTGCCATCAAATAATATAATCGCATCTGATGGTGCATCGGCACTTGTTTTTCCTGGAGTTACAACCGTAACTTCTGGGTTCCAAATTTCTGTCATTTCGGGTTTCATCGGCATCGGTGAAACCGCGGGTGGGGTAGAAGAAGATTGTCCATAAGATTTTGCACTAAGGAGCATGGCTAATGCAATCGATGCAATGATTTTAACTTTTTTCATCTCAGTATTAAAGGTTGATTATTTTACACTCAAATGTAATAAAGTTTTGTGAATCAAAATCAAATATTGTACGAAAATGATATTTAATTGTACGAAAATGGACATTTTTTCGACTACTCTAAAGCTTCTTAGTTTTATTAAGATTATCTAAGTGTTTGATAAGTAATAGTTTAACTAATATTTGGTGTGGCTTTTGATTTCTTGGAATTGCCTTTTTGAGTAGTAATAAATCATCAGTAGAAAATTTGGCATAAAAACAAAATAATATTTTGTTTTTATCTATTAATAATATTAAAATGGGTTTAAAAGAAAATAAAATATTGTTAGAAAGTCATTTTGAAGTCATCAAGTCTAATCGCCACTCGTCCTTTTAAAATAACCATTAGAGTAGTTTGTATTACATAGTACTAAGTTTAAGCATACCTTTGAGTCATCAAAAAAGGCAGATAGAATTTAAGAAAAAAAGAATTTATAATAAGCCAAATCACAAAGAAGAAGAATTTCATGACCAAGAATGCTTACTTCATCACTTATGTTTTCGGAGCTTAAATCAGGATACTAATTTTGAATCAATAAAACAAAAACAATTAAAAAAACAAAACATTAAATACACAAAATTATGAAAACTTTACAATCAAAAATCGCCATCGTTTTATTAGCAACAACAGTATTCTTCAATGCAAATGCGGAAGATAAAAAATTAGAAAAAAACGAAGCTACTACGACTTCAAACTCGATTCTTAACTATAAAATGATGAATCTCAACATAGGAATGTATGAGGTGGGAAAAGTAAACTCATTGAAATTGAATTTGTCATTGACAAAAGATTCTGGCAAAACCGCTACCGTAAAATTGATGAACGAAAACGGTAATGTCTTGAGTGAAGAAAGAATCAGCAAAAAAGCTACTGGATTTAATTTCAGATATGATTTCTCTTCAATCGAAACTGGTAAATATTTCATCGAAATCACCAACGGTGAATATGTTATTACCAAAGAAATTATAAAGCTGGACACAGCCCAAGGAAAAGGCACTTTAAGTTACTAATACCGCTTATAAGTTTTATCGACCGATTAGTCAATACACTGCAACGCAGCTAACAATCACAGCATCTTATAATCGAAAAGCTATAAAAATTACAAATATTTAAAAATGCGGTTCGCCGCTCGACAAAATTATGAAAAAGGCTCTTAAAACTTTCGCAATCGCTTTTACAACGGGTGTATTTGCATTCTCAACAGTATTAGCATCTGAGCCAATCGGCAAAAAAGATGAAAGCAAAATCTTCAGTAAACGCACATTTGAAGTAGGTATGTATCGTATCATAAACTCAATGAAAGTCAATGTTTTAATTGAAAAGCAAGAAGGCAAATCATTAGATATTACCTTGAAAAACGATCGTAATGAAGTGATTTATTCGGAGGTTATAGGTAAAAAAGCAAGTAAGTTTTCAAAGAAATATGACTTAGTTGGCTTATCAGATGGCAAGTATCGTTTTGAAATATCAAATGGTAAAGAAGCAATCACGAAGGAAGTAAATTTGGAAACACACGCACCAACACCAGCCGAATATCGCTCAATGAACGTCAAGTAAAATAAGTCAACGGTCAACAATCCAAAGTCCACAAGAAACAGTTTTTTGGTGTTAGTTGTCTATCGACAGCTGTCGATAGATAGTAGTCTTGAAAAGGTTAGGAATTATTTAGTTTAGGGGATTTAGACAGTGTTTTGGAACTTTCCGAAACGCTGTTTTTTTGTTTTCTGCCAATATCTTTTTACTTTCGTCTGTTTATATTCAACCATTTTATTTTAATAAAACTCAATGAAAACTTCTTTCAAAACTCTATTGTTAGTTTTACTCTCACTCTCAATGTTTTCTCTTACACAAGACAAACCAACCAAAGTAATTTTCTTTGGAGATTCAATTACGCAAGCGGGCGTAAATCCTGGTGGATATATCACCAAAATGAAAGAAATGCTCGAAAAACAAGGTATTAAAGATAAATATCAGTTAACAGGAGCGGGTATTGGTGGAAATAAAGTTTATGATTTGTACCTAAGAATGGAAGACGATGTACTTTCTCAAAAGCCTGATGTGGTCGTAATTTATGTTGGTGTAAATGATGTTTGGCATAAGGCCAGCCATGGTACAGGCACTGATGCCGATAAATTTGGTAATTTCTATACAGCACTCATCAAAAAAATGCAGTCGCAAGGCATCAAAGTAATCTGTTGCACGCCTGCTGCCATCGGCGAACGTACTGATAATAGCAATCAACAGGATGGAGATTTGAATCATTACTCAAATATCATCCGCACGATTTCGGCAAAATTCGATTGCCCAATCATTGATTTACGCAAAGAATTTATTGGTTATAACCTAAAAAATAATCCTACAAATAAAGAGTCTGGCATATTGACAACTGACCGTGTACATTTGAATGAAATTGGCAATCAATTCGTGGCTGATTTGATGATGAAAGCAGTTTTGAAGTAAGTTTGGTTCTAAAAATGATGGATAAGGAAGACTTCGGCCTGAGCACTCTTCTCAGCGAAGTCTTCTTTGTTTATCCCCAAATTTTTACTGAGAATCCTTTAATTTGAAACCTCTAAAAGGTGTAATAATTTTAGTTAAAAAAAGTAGGTATCCTAATAAATAAACACCAAAAAGGTGAAATATTGTCAACTATTTCCTAAATCACAATGAGAATTTTTTTTATAGTTTTAATATTCATTAGTTTTATCTCAAAAGCCCAAAAACAAATCGCTATCACGATTGATGATTTGCCTTTTGTGGGGGAACTTTCGCTCAAACATGCCCAAGAGGCAACCGCAAAACTTCTAAGCAAAATTAAGCAGCAAAAACTAACAACGGTAGGTTTTGTCAACGAAAATTCGGTTTACAGGCTAGGGCAAATCGACGAACGTGTTGGTTTGCTTGATTATTGGTTGGCTAATGGACAGCAGTTGGGCAATCATACCTTTTCGCATCCATCTTTCAGTAAATTATCATTAGAAGACTTTAAGACCGAAACCCTCAAAGGTGAGATTCTGACCGAAAAACTAAAACAAAAATATGGTCAAACCGAACGATATTTTCGATTTCCGTTTTTACATACAGGTTCGGATAGTTTGAAAAAATACGATTTTCAAGCATTTTTAGCTGAAAAAGACTACCAAAATGCACCAGTCACGATTGATGCCGACGATTGGCTTTTCAACAAGGTTTACATGGATGCTCTAAAAGCCAATAATAAAACTTTGATGAAAGAAGTAGCCGAAAAATATCTAAAACACACTGAAGCTTATTTTGATTATTACGAAAAACTCACCAAAGAAGTAGCTGGCCGACCGATTAAACATATTTTCTTGTGCCACGCCAACGCCCTCAACGCCGAGTATTTCAACGAACTTATTATGATTATGCAAAAGCGAGGTTATACATTTATAACCTTGAAAGAAGCACTGCAAGATGAAATTTATAGTCGCCCCGAGCGAGTTATCACTACTAATGGTATTTCGTGGTTGCATCGCTGGCGAATGACTGATAAGAAGAAAAATATACTCAAAGACCCAGAAATTCCAGCAAATATTCAAGCTTTGTATGATGGAAAGTAAGTACTGAGTTTTAAAAGGAAGGCTTCGTTCTAAACGAAGCCTTCCTTAATCTCTTATTTTTTAATGTCTAAACAGCAACATTTTATCGAAAAATCATTAATTTGCATTAGAATTCATCAATTAGGCTTCATCTATCATTATAATAACATTATTTCTTTTTAAAATTCAAAAACGGTACTCATGAGTCAATCTCTAATCAAACCAGGCGTCGTTACAGGTGAAGCATTGAATGCTTTGTTACGTCACGCCAACGAAAATGATTACGCCCTTCCTGCGGTAAATGTTGTTGGAACTAACTCTGTAAATGGTGTGATGGAAGCAGCAAAAGCTGTAAATTCGCCAGTTATTATTCAATTTTCAAATGGTGGAGCTTCTTTTTACGCTGGTAAAAGTTTACCAAATAAAAATCAAGAAGCAGCTATTGCTGGAGCAGTTTCGGGAGCGATGCACGTGCATCAAATCGCTGAAATGTATGGCATTCCAGTTGTATTACATACTGACCACTGTGCAAAAAAATTATTACCTTGGATAGACGGTTTATTGGATGCTGGTGAAAAATTCTTTGCTCAACACGGCAAACCATTGTTTAGCTCTCACATGATTGATTTATCAGAAGAGCCATTGGAAGAAAATATCGAAATCTGTGCAAAATATTTAGAGAGAATGGCCAAAATGGGCATGACTCTCGAAATCGAATTAGGTGTAACAGGTGGTGAAGAAGACGGCGTTGACAACTCTGACGTTGATAGCTCGAAACTTTATACACAACCTTCGGAAGTAGCTTATGCTTACGAAGAATTAGGTAAAATTTCTCCGAACTTCACAATCGCTGCGGCATTCGGAAACGTACACGGTGTTTATAAGCCAGGTAACGTGAAATTATCGCCAATCATCTTGAAAAACTCACAAGATTTTATCCAAGAGAAATTCGGAACGGGTGAATTGCCAGTAAACTTCGTGTTCCACGGTGGTTCGGGTAGTTCACGTGAAGAAATCAGAGAGGCCATCAAATACGGTGCAGTGAAAATGAACATCGACACTGACGTACAGTGGTCAACTTGGGAAGGTATCTTGAAATATTACAAAGAAAAAGAAGGGTATCTGCAAACGCAATTAGGAAACCCAGAAGGCGAAGATTCTCCGAACAAAAAATATTATGACCCACGTGTATGGTTACGCAAAGGTGAAGAAAATATGATTGCTCGTTTAAAAGTAGCTTTTGAAGATTTAGATTGTATCAACCGTAACGAAGGTTTGATTTAATTTATTACTGAAATTATATTCATTGAAAGAATCCTGTAAGGCGAAACCTTGCAGGATTTTTTTGTTCTTATATATATATCAACGTAAAAAATAATTTTGTAAAAATGAACAATGTTCATTTAATTTGTGTCATCAAAAGTAATCATAGAAGATGTGGGTAAGAAAACAAAAGAAGATTTAAAAGTATTGATTTTAAATAGTGCAAAAAAACTCTTCGTAGAAAAGGGAATTGAGCAAACAACCATTCGGAATATTTCGGATTCAATTGGTTGTAGCATTGGGACGGTCTATGTTTATTTTAAAGATAAAAATGCTATTTTTCATGCCCTGCATACACAAGGTTTTATTCAATTAAGTAGCGAATTTAAGGTGCTATCACATGTAGGTAATCCACTGGAGAGGTTACGAGCGATGGGAAAGGTTTACATTAATTTTGCCTTAAAAAACCGTGATATGTATGACCTTATGTTCAATCTAAAAGCCCCAATGGAATTTTTGAATGATGAAAAACTACAAGAATGGAATGAAGGGAAAGCCACTTTTGATGTGTTGTGTTCGACTGTAAATGAATGTTTGACAGCAGGGTATTTTAAAGGGCACGAATTAGAACCAACTGCTTTTATGATTTGGAGTATGGTACACGGCATGTGTAGTTTAGAAATTAGTAATCGTTCAGTTGGAGTAAATATTCAAAATCCTGAAACTATAGTTATTGCGGCTTATGAAGAGTTTATGAAGATTATGGATAAGCTATAGTTTTTTTGTTTAAAAATGAACATTGTTCAATTTAAAAAATGAGGTTATGAAAAAAAATCAAACAATTTTACTAACGGGTGCATCTAGTGGTATCGGACTTGAAATGGCTAAACAATTAGCCGCAGAAAAGTTTAACCTTATTTTGGTTGCACGGAGTATTGATAAACTACAAACCTTGCAACAAGATTTAATGGCCAAAGAAGGCATTGATGTGCAGATTTTTGCCAAAGATTTATCGAATAAAGTCAATGCAATTTCGCTATATAATGAAATCAATAGCCAAAATATCATTGTCGATATGCTTGTCAATAATGCAGGAGTAGGGCTGTATGGTGAGTTTATAGAAACTTCTCTCGAAACCGAACTTGATATGATTGAGCTAAATGTCTCATCATTGGTAGCTTTAACCAAGCTTTTTGCTCAAGATATGGTTGCTCGTAAATCGGGCAAAATCATGAATGTAGCTTCCTTATTGGCATTTTTACCTTTCCCGTATTACTCAGTTTATTCTGCAACAAAAGCGTTTGTTTTGGCATTTTCTGAAACCGTAGCTGCCGAATTAGAAGGAACCGGCGTTACGATTACGACGCTTTGCCCCGGCCCAGTTGATACACCATTTAACTCTGATGCTATGCTGAAAACCAATGCTTATCAATCGAATAAGCCAAAGCCAGCGGATGAAGTTGCTAAAGTAGGTATAGAACTTTTATTGAATGGAAAAGGGAAGAAATTAGTAGGCTTCAATAACTGGTTTATTTCAAATTTACCTCGTTTTATGCCTGACGGCTTAATGATGAAAATTAAAAAAGGACTGGCAAGCCAAATCAAATAGTAGAAAAAAAGATGATGAATTTCTTGGAAACACTCAAATACAGGAACGAACCCCTGTTTTATTTTGGTCTAATTTGCTTTACTCTATCAATCATGTTTTTGGTTTTGACTCGTTTCACTATCATAGAAGTTTATAATGTAAATGCATGGTATAAACCTTTTAAATTTGCCGCTTCAACAATGCTTTATGCTTGGGCAATTGCTTGGTTTATAGGTTATTTGCCAAATTTTGATGCAAAACTTTTTAATTGGGTAATTATCATCACATTGGGTTTTGAAATCATTTATATCGCTTGGCAAGCTAGTAGAGGACGATTGTCACATTATAATGTAAGTACAAGCTTTTACTCATTTATGTATTCGATGATGGCTTTGGCTGCCACTATCGCCACGCTTGCTACTGCTTACATTGGCATTTTGTTTTTAAAGAATGATTTTCCTGACTTGCCTTTACATTACGTTTGGAGTATTCGGCTTGGTATTTTTATTTTTGTAATTTTCGCCTTTGAAGGTTTCGTGATGGGTAGCCAAATGTCGCATACCATTGGTGGAGTAGATGGTGGGGTGGGCATTCCGATTTTAAATTGGAGTAAAAAGTTTGGCGACCCACGTATCGCACACTTTATTGGTATGCACGCCCTACAAGTTTTGCCAGTGCTTTCATATTATTTCTTGCGAAATACTGACCTGACGATTATTACTGGTATTTTGTATTTTGTTTTGGCAGTTTGTACGCTGGTGCAAGCATTGAATGAGAAGTCGCTTTTTAGTTGAAACTCATTAGACTTTATTCTGAATACTCTCAGTCAAAACCTCATAAATCTCCAATAATCGGGCATCATCTTTCAGATAATCAAGATGGCGATTGATGATGGTTTTATCATTTCGAATAGCGGGGCCAGTTTGTACATCGGCAGGGTCTTCTGCCTTTAAAGCTTTCTTGAAAGTTTCCGAAATGATTGGTTTCAACAAATCGAATTCAAGATTTTCATTATCAGTTATATTTTTCGATAGTGCCAATAAATGATTGGTGAAATTACAGGCAAAAACCGCCGCAACGTGCAAAACTTTTCGCTCTTCCGAACTCAATAGATAAACCGTATCGCTCATTTCTTGGGCAATATCTACCAAAATTTGCTCAGTTTCGTCGTCAATTGCTTCTATACAAAACGGAACATTTCTTAAATCAAGAGTTTTATTAGCGGAAAATGTCATCAATGGATAAAAAACAGCACATTTTACTGGTAAATCATGGTAAATAAGCATGAGCTTTTGCAAATCGTCGAGCGATTTACTGCCTGAAGTATGAGCCAAAATAGCATTTTCGGGCAGAAGCAATTTTGAACAAACATCTTCCATTGCATCATCCGTAACCGAAAGGATAAATAGCTCAGCCTCACTTTCCGAAAAATCGAGCTCGGTTTTTGCTTCTGCTTTATAAAGCATTTCACTCAGTTTTTCAGCTTTTGTACTATTTCGGCTAAATACCTCACAAACAGGATGATGATGATTTTCGAAGGCAATACCTAGATGCCAGCCAACATTTCCAGAGCCAATGATAGAAATTTTCATTAAAAAATATATTTTAGCAATAATGACGAATTTAGAGCAAAATATTGAAAAAAATAGATAAAAGTATCAAATATCTTTTATTTTTTAGATTATTAGGTATTTATTTTGACCTTGTTTAGACATCAATTGTCTTTCTAAACAAATAAACAAATAAATCTATTCCATGAAAATCCAACTTTCAGAAGGGACTAAAAAAAGACAAAATTTACATAAACTTGTTAAAAAGAAGGTTTGTTGTTGATTATAGAGTCATTGTAAAAATCTTGTAAAAAAACCTATTCATTTGTGTTACTTGAACAGTTTTAAAGAGTCTGAATAGATGAATGGATTTACTGTGTTTAAGTTTACCGTATTGGTATTCGCTATGGTGCTAGATAGAATTTTTATTTTATAAACGCACAACTTAAAGCGGTAAATTGTATTAATAGTAGTTTACTCAAAACCCCAAAATATTTAATAGAATGATAAAGAATTCCTTTTTAACCCTGTCGGCAGTGGTGCTGAGCCACGGGCTTTCAATGGCACAGAGTGACCTCCCACCAAATGCTGTACCAGGAAAATGCTATGCAAAATGTCTAAAACCTTCGCAATTTACTACTCGTACTGAGCAGTACATTTCAAAAGAGGCAGGAAAAATCCTGACTGCTTCTGCTCCAGAATTAACAACTACTACTGAGCAAGTTCTTGTAAAAGAAGGTAGCAAAGTTATCCAAGTTTCTGCCTCTTCCTACAAAACAGTAACCGAGCAAGTATTGGTAAAAGAGCCAAGTAAAAGAACTGAGATTGTTGCGGGTTCGGGATCTTACAAAGCGGTTGCTGAACAAGTAGAGACACGCCCAGCTTACAAACGTTATGAGATAGTTGGTTGTAATCAACTTACAGGTACAGGTATAGGAATTGGTGCTGATTTAAATGCTCCTTGTTTCAAACCATCGACTGAACAAATAATGGTTCGTGAAAGCTACAAAAAGTTGGAAGTTATTCCGGCTCAATTCAAAACAGAAACGGAGCAAGTAATCATAAAAGAAGCCTCCAAGCGATATGAAGTCATTCCTGCGGTTTATAAAACCATCACTGATCAGTATATGGTAAAGCCTGCACATTTTAACTTAGTTGTAGATAATACAGTGGAGTTTAAAGTAGTGTCTGAAAGGGTCGAAGTTCGCCCAGCATATAAGCGTTATGAAGTTATGCCTGCTCAATTTAAGACTTTAACAGAACAAGTATTGGTTCGTGAAGCTGCACCTGCGATTGCTGGCGGTCAACGCCCAAAATATAAAACTGTTACAGAACAGTTTTTAGCTAAAGAAGCGTCTAAAAGATATGAAATTATACCGGCCACTTATAAAACAGTAACAGAAACTATTATTGTGAAAGAGCCTGTAAGAACTTTGGTTGTAACTCCACCAGTTTATGAAACTGTAACTGAGAAAGTGAAGATTCGTGAGGCATATACAAAATATGAAAAACGTAAGCTTGACCCATCTTGTTTGAGTGCAAACCCTGATGATTGCTTACAATTATGTTTAGTTGAAATTCCAGCTGAATATAAAACCGTTATGAAACAAAAATTAAAAACACTTGCTGTTGTAAGAGAAAGTATAGCACCTGCTCAAACAGCAACTATTACTAAACAAGTAATTGCTAAGCCTGCTTCAGTTCGTGAAGTTGAGGTTGCCGCTCAATATGCAACTATAACAAAGCAAATGCTTGATGGCTATGAACCAACAGTTGCTGGTCTTACATCCGATCAGGCGTTTGTAGGTGGAACTTCTTCAGCACAATATGCCACTATTACTAAAACTGTAATTGCTATTCCTGCTCAATACAAAGAAATTGAAGTGCCTGCTTATTACGAAACAATATCTAAGCAAGTAGTTGCACGTGGCCCTCAAACAAGAGAAGTTGAGGTTAGTCCACAATTTGAGACAATTTCTAAACAAATTGTTGAACAGCCTGCTCAAGTGAAAGAAATCGAAGTACCAGCAGTTTATGCTACTCGAACTAAACAAACCTTGGTTGCCCCTTCAACAACTCGTGAGATAGAAGTACCAGCGGTCTTTGCTACTCGTACTAAATATTCTTGTGCTGATGGTTCTGGTTCGGGAACAGGAAACGGTTTTGTAGCTGGAAACGGTGGCTGTGGTCCACAAGTGCGTGAAATTGATGTGCCTGCTGAGTATCGCACGCTTACAAAATATGTAGTTGATGGTCAGCCAAAAACTCGTGAAATTGATATTCCTGGAGAATACCGTACTATTACTAAGCAAATAGTAGCTAATGAAGCAGGAACTACTGAGAAAGAAATTCCTGGAGAATACCGCACCGTAACTAAAACAGTGGTAAAAACTCCTGCTGCTACATCGGAAAGAGAAATTCCTGCTGAGTATGCAACATTTACTACAACTTCAATGACAAGTAGTGGTACTTATGCTGACTGGGTTGAGATTCTTTGCGGAAATAAGATAACCTCGGCTACCGTTCGTGCAATTCAAAAAGCTCTTAGAGCTAAAGGTTATGACCCAGGTTTAGATGATAATGTACTTGGGCCACGTACAAATGCTGCTATTATCAAATACCAAAAAGACAATAGTTTACCATCAGGCAACTTGAACCTTGAGACCTTGAAATCTCTTGGTGTTGAGTATTGACAATTATAAATTCTCAAAAAAATGTCTGTTTTCTATTTGAAAGCAGCCATTTTTTTGTTTTATTCTGCTTATAATCAAATTATTAGCGAATAGAATTAAAAATGGCTCAATATTTGATTATTTAAGAAACATTGGTTTTAGATAAGTTTTCAGGAAACTAAGACTCATGTTTATTTTATAACTTCAATATTTAACGCTGTGAGAATTAAATTTATACTCTTGTTGGGGATTACGTTTGTTATGTTCGCATCTTATACCAACATTGCCGAGGTTTCACAAAGCCGAGTCAATTTTTATAAGGGAAGCTATGACGATTTTTTGAGAGAGGCCAAAAAATTAAAGAAACCAATCTTACTTGATTTTTGGGCAAGTTGGTGTGGCCCATGTAAAAAACTTGAAAATGAAACCTTAACCAATACAAATTTAGTTTCGTATCTGAACGCAAATTATATGGTTTACAAAGTTGATATTGATTCATTTGATGGAATGGCCATTGCCGACCGATTTGCGGTTGATGTTTATCCGACTTTGGTATTTCTCGACCCAAAAACAAAATATGTAGGTCGGTATCGTGGTTTTTTTCCAGCCGATTATCTGAGAAATGAATTAGAAAAAACAAAAGACCAAAAAGGAAGGCGTTTTATTACACCTAAAAGTTCATCAACTGCCTCATTATGAGATTCTCATAATAAGCGGAATATGAACGATTTTAAATTGAATTATACATAAAATCGAGTTCGAGTTACCCCCCCAAATGGCTTTTTAATATTCCCAGCTTTTGGCAAGTTGCATTTGTCGAGCGTAGTAAGCTGGGCAATATTTATGTACTCTTTCGAGTAATTTATTTACCTCTCGTTCAAACTCAACATAATAATCTTCGTGGAGTTTTGGTAATTTTTTCATCAATAACTCTGTTCTTTTGGCAATATAGAGCGAAATCGTGTCTGTTTTACTGTTGTAATGCTCTAAATTTTGCAACTGATTATCAAAGAATGTATTGAGCAGAAAGAGTGTTAGTTCAACTTCTCCATATTTATCTTTCGTTATTTTTACATGATTAGTAATACGCCCATTTAATTCTCGCATATCCATCATCATCCACCCTGCGGTGTCATGATACATCTTTGAGACTTTTAAAATTTGATTCTTTATTTCTGCACGTTTGTGTGGTAAATCTGATTCATCTTCGAGCAACTGAAAATATAGTTGCTGAATCAATAATTCATTTTTGCCGATAAGTCTTATCAATAACTTATCTTTTTCTTTTTGTGGCAGGCTCAAAACTGCCTTTTCAAGTTCTTTAGGTAATTTAGGCATTTCGAAAAATAAAGGTTATCCATTAAAAACGCCAAAACCTCCGAAAAGTTCAGAGGTTTTGGTTATGTCATTATTTGAGATGCTATTTACTTCGCACTTATAATTTCAACAGTGAATATAAGTGGAGCATAAGGCGGAATTGATGTACTACTACCCTTTATGCCATATCCGAGACTTGATGGAAATACAAGTGTTGCTTTTTCTCCAACTTTCATTTTTAAAAGTCCTTCTTCAAAGCCTTTTACTACTGCTCCATCTCCTAATGCTACACCTATTTGTCCAGTATCAAATTGTTTACCAGTTGCGGCTAAAAAACCTGTGTACTTGACCGTAGCTAAAAGCCCAGCTTTAAGTTGAGTGCCACTTGGAGCTTCAAGTGTACGCAAAAAACGTAAGCCAGTTGAGGTCTTTTCGGTAAGAGTTAGCTTTGTTGCTTTTACATATTCATCAATAATTTGGTCTTCTGAGCGAAGTTTAATGATTTCTAAATCTAATCTTAGGTTAGAATTAGAAGGAATAGTTGCACTTGACTGCGAACCAAAGCCTAAAACTGATGGCATAATGAATGTGCCTCGTTCACCTTCTTTTAGAAGTGAAATAGCTTCTAAAAAGCCAGCAATGATATTTGAAGCACCAAGAGTGATTTTGGCAGGAGCATTATTGATTCTTGAGGTACTATCAACTTTAGTCCCATTTAGTAAAGATAATGAAAAATGAAAAGTAATTTCATCGCCAATTGTAGCATCTCTTCCTAAAGAAACTCGGTCAATAGAATATTTCATTCCAGAAGTGGTACTAAGCATTTGCAGCTTTTTCTGACTGATGTAATCGGCTATTTCCTGTGTATTCTTTTGATTAGTGGCGTCGACGTCATTTTCTAAAAATTTACCACACGAGCTTACAATAACTAAACTTCCTAAAACTAACAAAAACGCAATTTTCTTCATCTCAATTATTGATATATTTGAATTTGGTGCGAGCCAGTTATCAACCAGCTCGCAACGGTATTATTTTACGTCTAAAACTTCCATTTCAAAAATTAATGAACTGAAAGGTGGGATTGGACCTCCACCTTGCTCGCCATAAGCTAAGTTTGATGGAATATAAAAAATAGCTTTCTCACCTTTTTTCATCATTGCCAATGCTTGTTCCCAACCTGGAATAACCGCACCTTGACCAACCGTTACTTGGAATTTAGGGCCAGGCTTACCAACCGAACTGTCAAACTCTTTACCGTCCATTAATTTTCCAGTATAATCAACTGTAACTGTTTGACCAGCTTTGATTAAATCTCCAGTTCCAGCTTTAATAACGACGTAATACATCCCAGATTGTGTTTTTGTAGCAGTTGGGAAGTTTTTCTTCGCATAATCTTCCATCAATTTAGCTTCGTTATTTTTCTTGGCATCTTGTGCTTTTTGGAAATCTTCACGAGTTTGAGTTGATTTGATTTTTACGATAAATCTCAAGTCAGAACCTTTAGTGATACCTTTTGGTAATGGTTGACTCATACGAGCAAAAAGTGAGTCGGCATTGATTAAAACCGTTGCACTATCACCTTCAGTCAAGTGCATCAATGCATTTTCAAAAGAGCCTTTGTATGTGCCTTGTTGAGCTACCATCGTAATTGGTTGATTACGTTTGTAAGTATCTTCAAAAGTTGAGTCATTTACTGCTTTGATAACCAAATCAAATGTTAAAATATCGCCAGTTTTGATTTTCTTACCTTTACCTTGCTCATGGATTTGGTACTTTGAGCCATCTGGGTCTTGAGTAACCTTAAATTGGTTACAAGAAAAAAGTAAACTTGTAGCCGCTGCAAGGCTCAATGTTGTTTTTAAAAAATTTGTCATTGAAAATTATGTATTAATTAGAATTTACTAGTTTGATTTATGAATAAGATGTTGATTATTAGTATTTTAGTTTTTGGTTAATTCTTCTTTATATTTTGGCAATAAAGAAAGGAATTTTTCAACGGTTTTTTCTAATGACTCGTGTGAACGTCCACCTGCGGCATTTTTGTGCCCACCACCATTAAAATGAGTTCTTGAAAACTCACTTACCGAAAAATCATCTACCGATCGAAGCGAAACCCGAATCATATCTTCTTTTTCGGTGAAAATAGCAGCCATTACTGTACCTTTAATCGAAAGGCCGTAATTTACTACGCCTTCGGTATCGCCATTTTTTGAACTAAATCTGCTTAACTCTTCCTTCGAGATGGCCATGTAAACTACATTATACTCTGGAAGATAGGTGAGTTTTTCGCCCAGAACAAATCCCAAAAATTTCATACGGTCGAAGGTATTGCTATCAAAAATCTTTCTATGTATACTATTTGGGTGAATACCAATTGAAATTAGTTCTCCTGCAATTCTATGTACTTCTTCGCTTGTGCTATCAAACCTAAAAGAACCCGTATCAGTAACTAAGCCTGCGTAAAGGCATTCAGCCGTTGGAATATCAATTAGGTGTTTGTCGTCCAATTTTTCGATTAATTCATAAATCAACTCACAAGTTGCGGCTGCACGTTCATTCCAAAATACAAAATCAGCAAAGTTTTCTGGTTGCTGATGATGGTCAATTAATACTTTCTTTGCCGCCGATTGTTTTACAAACCCTTCCATTCCTTTGATACGATTCAAGGCAGAAAAATCGAGACAGAAAATCATATCGGCGTTTGCGATAAGTTCTTTTGCTAAACTATTTTGGTCACTTTCAAAATTGATTACTTCGGTTTCACCCGACATCCATCTCAAAAAATCTGGGTAGTCAGTCGGCGTAATAACAGTTGTGAAGTGGCCTTTTTTATTTAAATATGCGGATAACCCTAATGATGAACCGAGGGCATCGGCATCAGGATTTTGGTGGGTAGTAATAACGATTTGCTTGGGTGAGCTCAAGAATTCGTTAAATAACGCTAACTTTTGATTTGACTCAGTAAAAAAATCTTGCATAACTTTACAAAGGTACAAAGGAAAGGTCGTAAATCAAAAATGCGAGCAAAGTGCTTTGTTTTTAGTTTAAGTATTTAATTTTACAAATATTTAAAGAGATAGCATGTTGTTTCTTAAAGAAGATAACTATTTTTGATGTTTATTTAACTAAGAAGTAAACATCAAAAATCTAAATTTAACAGACTAATAATGAAACATCTAACCCTTCTTTTTTTTTTTTTTTTTTTTTCTATTTCAGCTCAAAAAAAGACAAAACCTGCCCAAGCACCCTCGAAACCTAAATTAGTTTTGGGTATTATGGTTGACCAAATGCGGTATGACTACCTCTATCGTTACTACGATAAATATTCTGAAGGTGGCTTTAAGCGATTGATGAGTGAAGGCTTTAACTGCAAAAATAATCAATATCATTATGCAAATACTGTTACTGGGCCTGGTCATGCGGCAGTTTATACGGGTTCTGTTCCTGCTATAAATGGTATTATTGGGAATGAATGGTACGACCCGTTAGCAAATAGAAGCGTTTATGTGGCCGAAGATACAACTGTACGTGCCGTAGGTGCAGGCGAAGCTGGGGTAGAAGGCAAACGTTCACCCGTAAATATGCACACGACCACAATAACTGACCAATTGAAGATTGCGAGTGAGTTTCGTTCAAAAGTAATTGGAATTGCGGTGAAAGACCGTGGTGGAATTTTGCCAGCGGGGCATTCGGCCGATGCTGCTTATTGGTTCGATGCTAAATCGGGCAATTGGATTACGAGTACGTATTATATGAATGACTTGCCACAATGGATGAAAGATTTCAATGCTCAGAAAATGCCCGATAAATTGATGGCTAAGAAATGGGAAACGCTTTTGCCGATCAATCAATACACTGAAAGCGAAGCCGATAATCAAGAATATGAAAATGTTTTGTCGGGCGAAAAATTGCCTGTTTTCCCACATACAATTGCAAATTATGGAGCATTATTGACCTCGCCTTATGGAAACACAATTACAAAAGAAGTCACTTTGGCCACACTCCAAAATGAGAAAATGGGGCAAGGAAAAGAAACTGATTTCTTGTGTGTAAGTTTCTCGACACCTGATTATGTGGGTCATGCAACGGGTACACACTCCATCGAAATTGAAGATACGTATCTGCGTTTAGACCGTGATATTGCCGAGGTTTTAAATAAATTGGATGCAACTTTAGGTAAAGGAAATTATGTAGTTTTCTTGACTGCTGACCATGGTATAGCTGATATTTCAGGTTATCTGAAAAAACATAAAATTCCAGCGGGAAACATTGAGTTATTTAAAGAAATTAATTATTTGAATGGACAAATGATTGAAAAATTTGGTGAAGGAAAATGGATAAAAGCACAAGATAATTATCAGTTATATCTTGACCATGATTTGATGGCAAAGAAAAACGTGACAATGAATCAAGTTTATGATTTAGTCAAGCAAAAAATGTTGACTTTGGGTTCTTCAGTTTATCAAGTGGTAAACTTACATGATATCAATTCGGCAACAATTCCGCCTTTTTATAAGCCACTCATCGAAAATATTTACAATCCAAAACGCAGCGGTGATATATTGATTTTGTTTGAACCAGCTTGGTACAGTGGTTCTAAAAAAGGCACAACGCACGGATCAATGTGGCAATATGACCGACATGTGCCTTTAGTTTGGTATGGTTGGAAAATTCCGCAAGGTGAAACAGTAGAACAGACTTATATTTCTGATATTGCAGCAACATTGGCGGCTTTATTAAATATTTTAGAGCCAAATGGCTGTGTTGGTAGCCCAATTAAAGATATTTTTAGTAAGAAATAAGTTTATTGATAGAGTCGGGTGATGCAAGCCTGACTCTATCAAAATACAATGATTAAGTAAAAAATGATTTTGATAAAGGGTGTACCGTTAAAGAAAATACAAGGAATTACATTATTTCCTTTTATAATTGTACGCTCAAAAAAACCAAGTAAGGTTCTGATTAATCACGAGAAAATCCATATCCGTCAGCAACTCGAACTCTTTGTTTTACCTTTTTATATTTGGTACTTTATCGAATGGTTGTTTCATTATGTACGTTGTCGTAGTTTTTGGATAGCCTATCGTCAAATAAGTTTTGAGAGAGAGGCTTACGATAACGAAGAAGATTTTGAGTATCTGAAAAACCGAAAATTTTGGAGTTTTTTGGAGTATATTAGTTAGTAGGGGCGTATTTCATACGCTCGATGTATTGCATACGTCTTTTTTTATTTTGTATTTCTTCCCAAAAGCACTCCCTCTACAATCAAGTATTGAGCTGCAATATAAGTTGCCATGACCCAAAGACCCGAAAGCGGAATCGAATACGCAAATTTGTTTATGGCAATTAAAGAATCAGAAATGATGAATAAAATTGCTCCAATTAATACAAAGCTATAACTTTTTTGAGTGGTTTGACGTTCGATAGCCTTAATCCCCATCCAACTAATCGCAAGGGTATAAATAATAATTGGCAGTGAAAAGTCTTTTGAAATGTTAGGTTTAAGATAGAAGAATAATGATGTTGAATAAATTGCAAAAGGAATTCTTTTAAGGAAATTCCTTTTTCCTTCTTTGTTGAAAACTAAACAATAAGCTATTTGTGCCACCAAAAAAGAACCCAATCCAAGTAGAAAAAACTGCGGGTTTTTACCTTGAAACATCAAAAAAGTATCTCCTAAGCATGAGAAAATCAGTGAAACCAGCATTGTTTTATCAGAAATCTTCATATTTTGCTTTACTTTCTGAAAATAAAAGAAAAACAAAGAAATCATCAGCAGTGGCTTTGATACATAATTGAGCCATTCAATGTCGAGAATGCCCGAAGCGATATTGATAATGCCCAGTGCAAAATAAAAAATAGTTTCCTTACGAGTCATGATTGCTTGTGTTTAGTTGTATTCCGATTGCTTCTGCCAAAATTATGGCTTTTTCCATGGGTTTAAAATCGACATTGGCTAAAATATCAGTTAGTCGATGAATGTTTGGCATTCGACCGTTTTTATCAAGTGCTGCCAACGTAACTGATGGAATTCCTGCCCGCTGAAACCAAACCGAATCGAAATCTGCTGTGTGCCAAGCTCCTGTTTTTACTTCTTTCAGCGTCGCAATATTTGCCGTAACTTCTTTAGCCGTTTTTACCAATTTATTGTCATAAACAATCGTTGACCAGCTACCTGTTTGGGTAATAATTTTCAAGTCCCCACTGCCTAGTGTATCAAAGTTTATCAGATATGTTTCTTTCGTAAATTCCTGATAATGAGCTTTCATGTATGCTCTTGCTCCAATCATACCCACTTCTTCTGCTCCAGTAATTACCAATTCAACATCAAGATTTTGTAGGTTGTTGCTCCAAAGTTTTTGAGCAGTTTCGATGGCTGCCGCTACACCCGTTGCATTGTCAGAAGCACCGTTTGAATAACCCATTCTGAAAAAATCAATTGTTGCCGTAATGCCTTGAATAATAAAATAAAGAGCCAAAATATTGGAAACTAAAAGCAGAAAATCGTTTGGTATCAAAAACTGAGAAATTGCTAAAAACTGAGCCACCATCATCAGAATTAAACTCATTTTGAGCGATTTGCGGAAATTGCCAACCATTTCGGGGCGATAAAGCAACGAAATCGGAGCAGTGTCCCAATGAGCCATTAAAATCAATTTTTTAGCTTTGGGAGAAATATTTTTATCTTTAATGATAAGATTATGAGATTTAACCAATGGTGGAAAATTCGTCACGGGCGAAGCATACCAATTGAAATACAACATAGCCATCGCTACGAAAAGGAAAGTAATTATTAAACCTAAAATCGAAGAAAAATTCAGGCATATTAATCCCGCCGAAAGTCCAAAAATCAACCACCAAACTACAGAAATATAGGTTTTTGGCGTTTGGAAAGACTCTCGACTAACATGTTGATTGTTAAATAGTTGTGTCAGAAAATCTAGTACGGGAACTTCATTTTCGGTAGCAACTCCACGATTTGAGAATGATGCGAGTTTTTCAACGATTTGTTTAGGTGTCATAAGGTTTTGTCATAAATGAATTTCAAGTGTGGCATATCCAAACAGATGTACCGCACTAAATTAACTTCTCATTTTTTACTCATTATCAAAAAAAATCTCAATTTCTTTCCAAGTCTTGAAGCGTTGATAACCTTCGAGTTTTTGGTTATGAATCGCATCAAATAACAATGCTTTACCTTTGAAAGTACTTAGGTTTTTTTCGTGGTCGTCAATCAGATAATCGGCTGAAATAATGCTTTTATCGCCACAAAGAACAATGTTTTTCCAAGAAATAAATGGAAAATGCTCTTCTAACCATTCAACTTTTTCTTTTAATGAATTCGGAAACTCAACAGCCGCCGAAACAATAAAAATATCAAATCTATCGTGTAGTTTCTTGATTACCTCAACCGCATCGGGCATTACTTCGAGCGTTCTAAAGAAATTTGGTTTAAAAATTTCCTCTCTTACTGCATGATAATTTTCTTCTGCCAAAACATCATAGTATCCTTTATCTATAAAATGATATTCTTGAAAATCTGTTCCAATTAATCGATTATAAATTGCTAAAATCTTCTTTCCTGCGGCTGCCATTACATCGTCCATGTCAATCGCAATACGTTTTTTTGTCATAATATTTTTTGAAATTGTTTTTTTACGAAGGTAATTATTTTAGCTGAATTTGTATATAAAAACCAAAGCCACAGGTTGTAAAAACCTGTGGCTTTAGCGTATAATTTTCTTTTAACCTCTACTGAACAGTCACATTAAAGTCAATATTGATATCATCGCTACCTGGCGTTGGAGTGCCATCTTTGCTTGCTTTTCCATTAATCGGCGGCTGATGGCGTAGCTGAACTTTTAATTTCCCTGTACCTGCCGCGTTCGTTTTGGCACTTCCTGTAATACCAATTCCAAAGTTTTTGGCATCTTTATCGCCATAGGTATAAGTCAATAAACTACTTGGCGTTGGTGTATAAACAAATAAATGCTCATCGCTTTCTTTTTTCACTTCATCAGTAATATTACCAACTGGCATTTTCGACTCATCCAAAACCTCGACAGTAAGTGTATATGTTGTATTCGGTTTTAGGCTAATGGCATCGACCGTTGGAGCTTTTCCACCATCGCCATCGGGGTCAGAATATTTAAACGATTGAGTAGTACTGCCGCTTGTAAAATTCAATTTTACCGTTGTAATTAATTCATTTTCTTCTTCTGCAGCTACTTCCTCATCTTTGCAACTTACCGTAAAAAGTGTAACACTAAGTAGTAAACTGAGTAGAGCAATGTTTCTTTGGTTTCTTTTAGTTGCCATGAGATATGGGTTTATGAAATAATATTACTTTTGCATTGTTGTTGCAAATATAAAACATAAAAACATAAATGCAATGATGTTGCAAAAAAAATTAAAAAGAATATTTAGCACGGAAAACCACATTTCGACCAATTTCATCAGAAAAATAGCGGAAGCGATTGAGATAATCTCGATAAGTGGTATTGAATAAATTACTGATAGTCAACGAAATATTGAGTGATTGCTTAGCATTTATCGAAAATTGTTGACTTGCCGAAGCACTCCAAAGCGAGTAAGCGGCTGGGGGAGGAGCGAAGTCCCCACCGTATTCGGCAAATATAATTTCTGAATACGGAATATCGGAGAAAATGATTTTTGTCGGAATACGATTTTGCTTGGCTACATATAAATTTGTCAACGAAACCGAGGTTTTTTTCCAGTCATAACGAAGCGTATTTTCCCAACGATTGGCTGGAATCTGAATCAATGGTTGATTATTGCTCAAATCTTGGGCTTTTAGATAAGAAATTTTACTATTGAGAGAAAGATTTTTTACAATTTGTACAATTCCGTTTAAATCAAAACCATGAAAATGGCTATCAGTTTGTGTGTAAATAAACTCAGGAAATGCCCCACGAATCGTCAAAGCTGGGCGACCAGTAGGCGATAAAAAGATAAAATTATTAATGTAATTATTGTATAAATGTAATTCTGCTTGAAAGTTTTTAGAAACGTAATTGGCTGTAAATGAAAGGTTTAGTGCTACTTCTGGTACAAGATTTTCGTCACCACGCTCAAAACTTGCTGCTCCGTGATGCACACCATCGCTATAAAGTTCGTTCACGGTTGCCGCTCGCCACGCCGAACTAGCATTAGCCATAAAATTCCATCTGGAATTTGGTCTATAATTTGCCCCGAGCGTACCCGTAAAATTTCGATTATTTTGCGTATTATTCTCTACGTTTTGTCCACCACGCGGAATCCTATAAACATTTAAGTGTCGAATATCGTATCTAAAACCACTTTCTATTTCCCAATTATTTCGTACAATGCGTTCAATTAAGAAAACTCCAGACGTTAAATTTTTGAAGTTAGGAATCAAAACTGTTGAAGAACGTGGTTCGGATAGCGTTCCTGTGGTAAGATTTTCTTGATAAAGACTATTTACACCAATCGAACCTGTCAATAATTTTAAGATAGGTTTGTGTTCAAAAATCAACTCGCTCGAATAAGTCGTTAGTTTGAAAAGCTGTGTGAGGTTTCTATCGCCACGTAAAATATCAACTTCTTTACGGAAATCATACTGGCTACCAAGCGTCAGAGAAAGTATTCCAAATCGATTTTTGAGCGTATTTTTTACCTTCAATAAATTATGCTGAACGTCTTGATATGGTCGGTCGATGGCGTAAGTAAATTTTTCAGGCGTGTAAATCGACAATGGAATACCACGTTTGATTGCATCAATCAAATCAGAAACATTCCCAATATGCGAACCCGAAAATACCGCAATTTTTGTAGTAAATTGACTATAGAAAACTTCACTTATCCAGTTTTTTCTTTTATAACCTAATGATAATGAATAGTTTATTTCTTGAATTCCAGTATTTGCCAATCTATAATTGGGTGTGGAAATATCACCACCACGCTTATAAGTTCCTTGTATTCGAAACCCGATAGAGTATGGAATTTTAGATGATTTTTTAACATTTGAATTATCAAAACCTCCTTCCATAATTCCTGAATTGACCGTTTGGCGGCCATTCGTAAAATAAACGCTATTGATTTCACCTTTCAATACAATAGAGTCTGGGAGTGTATCTGGTTCGAGCATAATTACGCCCGCAATTGCATCTGAGCCGTAGCGAACACCAGCCGCTCCTTTCAAAACTGTGATTTTTTTGGCGACGAAAGGGTCAATTTCCGGTGCGTGTTCGCTTCCCCATTGTTGGCCTTCTTGTCTTACGCCATTGTTCAATATCAAAACACGATTCGAGTGCATTCCATGAATCACTGGTTTTGCAATAGAACTACCTGTTTGTAAGGTAGTTACACCTGAAATTTGTTTCAAGGCTTCGCCCAAAGACTGCCCACGAGTTTGGTCGAGAGTAGTATTTTCGAGTGTGTTTTTGGTTTGGGTAAGGTTCTCAATTTTTTGAGCCTTGATGTCGATATTGGCTAAGTGGTGTTCAGTTTCAGATAATTTGATATTATGCTCTGCTCCATGTTCTAAGCTGATTATATAGCTTTTTTCTTCATAACCCACAATTCGCCCGATAATTGTGTACTTTCCTTGACAAATATTTGAGATTCGGTAAAAACCTTTTGAATTAGTGCTTACCCCTTTATTTAATTCTTTTATCAAAACAACTGCTCCAATAATTGGTTGTTTCGTGACATCATCTTGTACAATTCCTTGAATAAAGCAATCGCAGTCTTTTGGTGTTTGAGCGAAAAGTCCACCAACTCCAAAAGCTAATAAATTTATGTAAAGAAATAATGTTTTCTTCATTTTTGGTTTTGCATAATTTGAAATCAGGGCGGTTCATACAGCGGTTTCTTTCAACTTGTGTTGCTAATAAATGCAACGATATTGCAAATATAATAAAAATCCCCGTTGAATCATTCAACGGGGATTTTTATATGTTTCTCAAGTAAGGCTTCGCTTTAAGTGAATGTCGCCCAGCGAAGTCTTATTTTAACTATTCTGCCACTCTCGAATAATATTTATTATAAATAGCTTCGTAGCGTTTTGCTGCGACTTCTTGATTATTTCTGCTACAAATATTACTAATCACTTGCAAATTACGAAGATTGATTTGTAAATAATCTTGGATATTATCAGGCATCCATTCGGCACTTTTCTGACCCGCTTTCTGAGTAAAGTATGCCAAATTGCCATCTGCACGCTTCGTGATTGTTTCTGCAATTTCCATTGCTTTCTTGTTATCACCTACTTCAAAGTAATACATGACGTAGTTGGTGCAAAGTTGGTCAAATGGTATCACGTTATCAGGCAATACTTTGTTTGCATAATCAAGCACCTCTTTTGCTTTGGTTTTCTTTTCTTCTCTAACCAATTGATCAGCCAAACGCAAGAATGCCAAACGAGCAGTAATGATTGGCACTTTCAAGTATGTTTCTGAATCATAGTATACATTCGGGTTATCCATACCTCTCCAAGCCATTTTCTTCAGCATATTATCATACATTACGTCAGTATTCGCAAAACCATCATCACCTTGACTCACTTTAATTGGCAATAAACGATATGCATATCCTTCTAACTGCATGTAATCTTTTAAATTCAAATAGTTGTCATTTGCTAATGTCCCTGCAAAATAGATTGGACGTTTCCAGTTGTTTTGAGCAATCATTTCGAGTTGCATCAAATCGTTTTTCAACAAGTCGCGTTTACCAATATTCCAAGTTATTTGACCAGTCAAATATTGTTCAAATTGTTTTGGCACAAAGCCCATTTTCTTCACTGCCTCAACATCATAATTCAAGAAAAGGCTATCCGAAGGTAAAGAGTTGATACTTTCGCCAGTTGTTAGAGGAATCTGAATTGCTGGGTCGTTTTTCTTCACTAATTCCAAATAATCTTTTAAATTGATTGGATCGCTTAGACGCTCAACGAAAGGTATTTGGTCGTTTACACCACTCAATAATTGGTCGGTCGTAAACGTAATCGGCAATGCTTCCGATTGATAAGTTTTACGTTTCATTTGTTCGCAATACCAGTCTGTACCCAATAAGCTAAGGTTACATACACGAACGTCGGTACGGAAACCTTCAACTTCCTGTACATACCAAAGAGGGAAAGTATCGTTATCTCCTCCCGTAAATAAGATTGCGTTTGGAGCACAAGAATTTAATAAGTTTTTAGCAAAATCTACTTGGTGATAGCGGCCTGAGCGGTCGTGACCTTTCCAAGTTTGGGGAAGCATGATAAGTGGTACTGCCAAGCCTAAAACTGTTGCTCCAACTGCTCTTACTTGTGAATTTTTGATGAATTTCAAAACATAATCAAACAAGCCTAACACGCCAATTCCTATCCAAATTGCCCAAATATAGAACGAACCAACGTAGATATAGTCACGCTCACGCGGCTCAACTGGCGGTGAATTGAGATAAACAACCAAACCAACGCCTGTAAGCAAGAATAAAAGGAACATTACGAGTGCATCACGTTCACGACGGAAATAGTGATATAGTAAACCTAAAATACCTAAGATTACTGGTAAACCAAAGAAATTAGTACGTCCACGGTTTTCTTTGATGGCTGGCGGAAGTGCACTTTTCGACTCTAAAATATTAGTTGGTCCTGCACCTTCAATATCGCTTGAGCGACCCCAGAAATTCCATGCAAAATATCTCCAATACATGTAACCCATCTGACGCTTCATCATGTAGCCAATATTTGTAAAAAGCGTAGGCTTTTGGTCTTGTGCAAGTCCCATTTCTTGGCGATAAATTTGCTGATGACCGCCATCGCTACTCCACATTCGAGGTAAAAGACTTTCGCTATTTGGTCCCCAAACGTAAGTTGGCTTATAATCATAAACATCGTAACTATTTTTACCCATTTTGTAAATAGGCTCGCCATTTTCGATTGATTCCAATTTTCCTGTAAAAACCGGTCCATAAAGTAGCGGACGGCTACCATATTGCTCACGTTTCAAGTACGAAACGTAATTCAGAACATTGCTTGGATTATTCTCGTTGATTGGCGGATTATAGTTTGAACGAATCAAAGCGATAGTGTAAGAAGAATAACCAATTAAGACAAAAGCGAATGAAATCAAAGCCGTATTGGCTATAACCATACCTCTTTTTTGAGTATAGAAAATTCCATAAGTAAGTCCACCAACGAGCAAGATTATAAAGAAAATAATGCCCGAACTAAACGGCATTCCGAAGGTATTAACGAAGAGTTTTTCAAACGTAAAACCCAAAGAAGGGAAACCTGTGATAACACCCGTATTCACAACGGCCAAAACTAATAAACCTACTAAAAAAGCGATAACGCCTCCTTTCCAAGTGATTTTCTTTGCTTTTTTGTAATAATATACTAAGCCCAAAGCTGGAATCGTAACGAGGTTGAGCAAGTGAACTCCGATAGAAAGACCAACTAAATAAGCCGTAAATATCAAGAAACGATTAGCTTTTGATTCGTCTTCGATGTTTTCCCAACGGAAAGCCGCCCAAATTACAATTGCTGTAAAGAACGAAGACATTCCGTAAACCTCGGCTTCAACTGCCGAAAACCAGAAAGAATCAGAAAAGGCATATACCAACGAACCAACGGCACTTGCACCAAGTACCAAAATGATTTCAGTTGTGTTGAGGTCGTCACCTTTTTTACCAAACACTTTACGAGCCAAAAGCGAGATTGTCCAAAACATAAATAGGATAGTAAACGCCGAAGCAATTACCGAAACCATATTTACCATCAAGGCCACTTTCGTTACATCTCCACCCGCAAGGAGTGAGGCCATACGGCCGATGAGTAAGAAAAGAGGTGCCCCAGCAGGGTGTGGAACTTGTAGTTTGTAAGAACAAGCGATAAACTCGCCGCAGTCCCAAAAACTAGCGGTTGGCTCAACGGTGAGGGTATAAGTAAGGAGTGCAACGGCAAAAATCGCCCATCCGACGATATTGTTTAGCCTTGTGAAATTGTTCATTTTTTGAGATTAGTGAATAAATATTCTCTTGATGACCCAAAATTAGGGAATTTGCAGGATAATCAGGCAGAAAATAAACTTAAATTATCTTAAAATAAGGAAAATTCATTTAGTTGGAAAATTAAAATTGAGTAAAAAATAAAAGAGGTTATGTTTATTGCAGAAAACTTCCTTCAAGATTTTTGATTTCTCATAAATTTCCGAATTCCAAAAATCAATAATAAACCAAAGACCAAATAAAGTGCCGATGTTGCACTGATTGAGGCACTCATACCGTACTTTGTACCGGCATAAGCAATGGCAATCGGAGCGATTCCACCACCAAACCAACCGATTGAGTTCATAAAACCAACGGCGGTTGCACGGTTTTTGGGTTTTACGACATCGTGCAACGATGCCCAAATATTGGCATCGTAAAGTCCTTTAAAGTAGCCAAATCCGATGAGTGCAAGAATCAATATTGGTATGGAGAGTGTCCAACCTGCCAAAAAGATAAACGGCACGCCCATTATCAAACCAATACTTTGTGCTATCATTCGGCCGCCTCGGTGGTTTTTTGCTAATTTATCAGCTAAAAATCCACCTGAAATAACGCCTAAAACCGATGCCATTTGTAAGTAGAATGTGGCGTTTAGTCCCGCCATCGAAAGGCTCATATTGAATTTGTTGTAGAGAAACGAAGGCATCCAAGTTAAGAAAATACTGGCTACGAAATTCGCTCCTACAAAAACCGATACCAAAACCCAAACCATTGGTTGTTTGAAAACTTGTTTAATGCTATCAAAAATATTATCTTGTTTTAAATCAAGCAATACATGTGAGTTGTCTTGGTTTTCGACTTGTACTTCTGCTTGCCCACGAACAGGTTCTTTCAGAAAACCTAGTAAAATAACTCCTAAAAGTACGCCAAGACCACCAAAAAGATAAAAACTTGTATGCCAGCCATAATATTGTCCCATGAAACCTGCCACAGTTCCGCCTGCAATTGTGCCAGCATAAACACTTGATTGATGAAATGACATTGCTTTCGAGCGAGTTTCTTTGTTATGATAATCGCTCAAAAGTGACATGGATGCAGGAAAATAAAAAGCTTCGCCAAAACCTTCTAAGGCTCGACAGATAACTAAATGAACGTAGTTGGTAGAAAGAGCCGTTCCGATTGTAACGAGTGACCAAAAGATTAGTCCACCAATGATTAGGGTTTTACGTTGGAATCTATCGCCAACAATGCCAGCAATCGCTCCAAAACCAGCATAAACCCACATGAAAGCAGCTCCAACGATTCCGAGCTGAACATCGCTCAAGCCCATTTCTTGCTTTAAAAGTGGAAACACTGAAAAAATAGCTTGGCGGTCGGCGTAGTTAAAGAAACATACAAACCATAACATAAAAACAACCCACCATTTGTAATTTTTGCTCATATAGTTTTTATTAATTTCTGCAAAATACTTTGAAAATTTTTATGGTGAAACTATTTGTTGTTTTTTGGATAAAAAATTTAATAATTTAAAGATGATGTTGCTTGAAAAGTAATTTATAAATTCAGAGATAAACACTGTCAATTAATTCTCAGCCTAATTTTTTTTTGAAAAAAGTAACCGCTTCGGCGATCCGAAAAAAACATGAATCATATAATCCCCTCCGCTTCGGCGGTCCGTTTGAAAAATTTGGTAAGAGTTAGAAAGTACTTTATATTCAACTAAACCAAATTTTTCAAACGGCGTGTATGATTCATTTAAGGTAGGTATTTAGTAATTTTACTTCTTATAATCGGATATTTCAGACATAAAAAAACGGTTTGAAGTACATTCTCCAAACCGTTTTCTATGTTCTGTTTATGAAAATATCAATGAAAGAAATCTTTCATTTTTTCAAAGATGCTTTTATCATTTTTATCAACTTTTGGCTGAAAATTAGGCATTATTCTGATTTTTTCGAGAATTGCTCTATCTTCCGAGCTCAAAGTAGTAGGAGTATATAGGCTCACATGAACCAATTGGTCGCCTACGCCGTAGCTGTTAAGTTCTTTCAAACCTTTTCCTTTCAAGCGTAAAATTTCGCCAGATTGTGTTCCTGCTTTGATGTTTATTTTTACCTTTCCACCAACTATCGGAATCTCAATTTCTCTACCCAAAGCGGCATCAGCAAAATTCATGCGTAAATCAAAGTGGATATTGCTTCCATCACGCTTGAGTTCTGGATGTTCTTCTTCTTCAATCACTATCAATAAATCGCCTGCAATACCGCCACGAGTTGGCACGTTTCCTTTGCCAGTCATCGAAAGTTGCATTCCTTCGCCCACACCCGCAGGAATCTTGATTGAAAGTAAATCTTCGTTCAATTGACGACCTTCTCCAAAACAAATATCACAACGCTCAGTAACAACTTTTCCTTCACCTTGGCAAGTTGGACATGGACTCGTCGAAACCATTTGTCCGAGCATAGTATTCACTACTTTACGGACTTGTCCTTGGCCATTACAAGTTGCACAAGATTTTAGGGAAGTACCGTGCTTTGAGCCATTTCCGCTACAAGTGTTGCACGAAACGTATCTTTTTACTTTTATTTTTTTTTCTACACCATTGGCAATTTCTTCTAGGTCGAGTTTGAGTTTTATTCTCAAATCCGAACCTTTTCTTAAACTCGGACCACCACGACGGCTTCCGCCCCCGCCTCCGAAGAAACTACTAAATGGACTATCATCGCCAAAAACACTTCCAAAAATATCTTCCATGTTTACCCCTGCACCGCCACCGCCTGCACCGCCAACACCTTGATGCCCAAATTGGTCATAACGTTGGCGTTTTTCGGCATCAGATAATACACCATAAGCTTCGGCAATTTCTTTAAATTTTTCCTCAGCAGCTTTATCCCCAGGGTTTTTGTCGGGGTGATATTGAATGGCTAGCTTGCGGTAAGCTTTCTTTAATTCATCCTCTGAGGCATTTTTAGCAACACCCAGTATATCGTAATAATCTCTTTTTTGTGCCATTTTTTTGAAATTACGAATTACGAGTTACGAGTTACGAATAATATTTTAAAAATTCGTAATTCGTAATACGTAATTCCGCATTATTTTATGAACCCACTACAACTTTAGCGTAGCGAATTACTTTATCGTTTAGTGAGTAACCTTTTTCTATTTCGTCAATTACTTTGCCTTTATTTTCCTCGCCTGCTGCAAATTGGGTAATGCACTCATGCAATTCAACATCAAAATCTTTCCCTTTAGACTCAATAGCTTTTACACCTTTGCCAGCCAACGTTTTTTGAAATTTATTGAAAATCAAGGCAATGCCTTCTTTCATTGGCTCAACTTCTGTAACGGTTTCGAATGATTTATTGGCACGCTCGAAATCATCAACAATCGGAATGAGTTCTTTAAGTAAACCTTCCGAGGCATTTTGAATCATTTCGATTTTTTCTTTCGATGTACGGCGACGAAAATTTTCAAAATCAGCGTATAATCGTAGGTACTTATCTTTTGCCTCGGCAAGTTGGTCTTCAAAAGTCGGTTTTTCAGAGCTTATTTCTTCTATTGTTTCATTATCAACTTCTATTTCGGGAAATTGTTCATTGTTTTCTGTTACTAATTCGTTATCAACTGTTGCGTCTTCTGTATTTTCTGCCATTTTGTAATCTATTTAATTTTGTGCAAATTTCGACAATTATTTTGCCAATAAGAAATTTACTGACAAGATGGCAGAAAATTAATATATTTAGGTATTTATAGAATGACACCTCAGAAATGGCACAGAGTTTTATTGATTTTGTATTTTAAATTTATCAAAATAAAAATTGTAATGGAAAGAATAAATGTATCGACAGGAGCAAAATGGGAAGATATTGTTGGGTATTCGCGTGCAGTAAAAATTGGTAATCTAATAGAAGTATCTGGCACAGTAGCAACTGATGGAAGTGGCGAACTCGTAGGTAAAGGAAATGTATATTTACAAACAAAATTTATTATTTTGAAAGTTGAGAAAGTTCTCGAACAATTGGGTGCTTCATTGAAAGACGTAGTTCGTACCCGTATTTTTGCAACTGATATTTCAAAATGGGAAGAAATCGGTAAAGCCCACGGAGAATTTTTTGGAACTATAAAACCTTGCACAACAGTCGTCGAGGTAAGTGCCTTGATTGATGCAAATTATTTAGTAGAAATTGAGTTTTCGGCCATATTGGTGGCGTAATTCTTGCGATATCAACGTTGCACCGATAAAATTGCAAATAATCGGATTGTATAATATGTTGATAGTAAATAATTTATGTTTGTAGATGAGTGAAAAAATCTTAATGATTGGAGTAGTTTTACGGTCTTTTTATTCAAATAAAAGCCCCCCAAGTCTTGCAGACTGAGGGGCTTGATTACTGAAGTCAATTTAAACTCAGAAAAAAATTATATTCTTTTCACGTTAACTGCATTCAAACCTTTACGACCTTCGACTGTTTCGAATTCAATACGGTCGTTTTCACGAACCTTTGTGCCGTTCAAGCCAGTCACGTGAAGAAAAATCTCTTGTCCTGAAGTATCATCAACCACAAATCCAAAGCCTTTTGTTTCGTTGAAGAATTTTACTATACCTGTTTGCATTGAAATAAAATAAATTAAGAGGGTAAATAAATGAAATGCAATGTACATAATTTTCAAGAAATAACAAGTTTCCAGAAAAAATATTTTTGTACTAAACCAATATTTGATTGTACAAAATCATATCGTTGTTTATTATTTTATTGTAAAACTCTTGACAAACATATTTTTTTTACTAACTTCGTATTTACTTTTACAAGACAATGCTAAAAACAGGACAATTAAGATACTTGGTTGAAAATCAACTTTTCGGAGTTTGTTCTCGACTCGGCGAAAGACTTAACTTTTCGGCAGGAAGTGTCCGCATATATTTTATTTATGCTTCGTTTTTTACATTTGGCTCTCCAATTATCATTTATCTAGTACTAGCGTTTTGGATGGAAGTTCGAAAGCATCTACGTCGCCATAAAAATCCAACTGTTTGGGAGTTTTGAAATATTGAGGCTTAATTTTGAAGATTAGATGTTTAAATTTTCTAAAATTAGTTCTGTATTTTATTTTGCCAAAAATTAAGCATAGAATCTCGAACCTAAACTTATCCTCAAAACAAAGCTAATTGCTTGTCATCATCTTGATTATCAAGGTTTTCTGAATCATTTTCAGAGCTATCGTTAACCGCTTGTGGTACTTCAACAACTGCTACCTCCTCAAGTTTTGGTTCGAGTTGTTTTACTTCCAAAACTTCATAAGCATTGATTTTCTGTCCGATTGCTTTCCAACCACGCACTTCTACGAATTCATCAACCAAGATTGTTTGAGTTTCGATACTTGCTTTTTTATCAGCTTTAGTTTTTATTTCAAAACGAGGATATTTGTCTAAACAAGCAGTCAGCAAACGAGAGTTTTTTGTATCGGCAATAAACAAAAATTTCTTGTCCATTGTCGTTGTTTCTATTTTGAAACGTTTGATGTAATAGGTCTTGTTTTCACCTTCGTAATGCAAGCAGGAAATTGGTCTTTCGGGGTCGTATTTTACTACTTTCAAAATGTCTTTTTGCTCATAACGATTCGTCAACTCAAAGTTGGTAAATTCATATTGTCCATCTTTGTAAATCACCAAAATTTTGTCTTCTGAGCCAAAATTGCCCAAATACTGACCGTGTTCATCACGGTTGAGTTTTCCGATTACCGCATCAAACCAAATATCTACACCACCAAGGGTTGACTTACCCGCCGATTTCAAGACAATCTTACGCACAGGGAATTTCGTCAAAACATTTCCCATTGAACTACGGTTTTTGATAGTCAATGTCGAGAAATCCCAGTCAAATTGTTTCTTTTTAGCGGTTGAATTGGCTGTTAGGTTTACTGCAACCGACTCGGCTTCACCATTATCATTGGCAGTGAAATATAGTACTTTCGATTTAGGATTTCCCATCGAAATGTCATATTCTTTGTCGCGAGTAATACCCGTCACGAAGAAACGCTTTGCGTAAGAAGTGCCAGATTTCCCATCGAGATAAATGGCATTATATATTTTACGTTCATCGTTTTTGCGAAAAACCGAGCAGTAAATAATGTCTTTTCCAACAAAGCCTTTTTCTTGAATCTTTACAATTACATATTTGCCATCACGCTTAAACGTAATAATATCGTCAATATCAGAGCAATCCATGATATATTCTACTGAATCACTCTTTTTCAATCCATAACCTACGAAACCATTTTCACGGTCGAGGTAGAGTTTTTGGTTATTGGCTGCCACGACGGTTGCTTGCACCGACTCAAACTGACGAATCTCGGTTTTACGCTCACGACCTTTGCCGTATTTTTTTAATAATTCTTTGTAGAATGAAATCGTATATCGAACCAAATTGGCCAAATTATCTTCAACTTCGGCCAGTTCATCAAGCAGGCGTTTCATTAATTCATCTGCCTTAAATGCATCGAATTTTGAAATACGTTTAATTCGGATTTCGAGCAAACGAAGTAAATCATCTTCTACGATTTCACGATAAAAATCTTTTTTGTAAGGTTCTAAACCTTTATCAACCGTTGCTACTACGGCTTCAAAAGTCGTACATTCTTCAATATCACGATAGATTTTATTTTCGATGAAAATCTTTTCTAGCGAGCTATAAAGTAATTTTTCTTTGAGTTCGTGACGTTTTATTTCGAGCTCCCGTTGAAGTAAATGCTTGGTTTGCTCGGTGCAATCTTTCAGTATATCGCTGACACAAACAAAATGCGGTTTATTATCAATGATTATACAAGCATTGGGCGAAATGGAGTTTTCACATTCCGTAAATGCAAATAGAGCATCAATTGTAATATCGGGCGAAGTATTTGGAGCCAAATGAATGATGATTGAAACATTCTTAGCCGTATTATCTTCAACTTTTTTAATTTTTATTTTTCCTGCATCATTTGCTTTTATGATAGAATCAATAAGCGTCGCAGTTGTGGTACTAAACGGAATTTCTTGAATTTCAAGCGTTTTTTTGTCGATTTCTGCAATTTTTGCTCTAACTTTTATTTTGCCACCTCTTGAACCGTCATTATAGTTGGTTACATCAACCAAGCCACCCGTCAAGAAATCGGGGTAAAGTTGAAATGGTTCATTCTTTAAATATGAAATCGATGCTTCGCACAATTCAATAAAATTATGAGGCATTACTTTGGTTGAAAGGCCTACGGCAATACCTTCTACACCTTGTGCGAGCAACAACGGAAATTTTGCTGGAAGATTGACAGGTTCACGCTTGCGACCGTCATACGACATTTGCCATTCGGTGGTATCTTCGTTGAAAAGTACGTCATTCGCAAACTTTGAGAGACGAACCTCAATATAACGAGGAGCGGCTGCACCGTCACCAGTACGTACATCGCCCCAGTTTCCTTGCGTATCAAGTAAGAGGTTTTTTTGCCCCATCGATACGATGGCATCACCAATTGAAGCATCACCATGAGGGTGATATTGCATACTCGAACCAATTACG
Organism: Cytophagaceae bacterium; assembly: GCA_027486845.1. Classification (GTDB taxonomy): domain Bacteria; phylum Bacteroidota; class Bacteroidia; order Cytophagales; family Spirosomataceae; genus Emticicia. The sequence goes on along the minus strand of JAIXOL010000030.1, from coordinate 213,777 downwards.
TTGGCCACCTTATTGAAACGGCCGTCATCCATTTCTTTAAGGGCATGCATGATTCGGCGTTGTACGGGCTTGAGTCCATCTTCGATAGCAGGCACGGCACGTTCGAGGATTACATACGACGCATAGTCGAGAAACCAAGTCTCGAACATATCGTCAATTACTTCTTTTTGTTGTAGGGGGTCGTATTTTGGTGTTTCGTCACTCATGTTAGTCTGTTAGCGAAAGCATAATAATATAAGGCAAATATAGTAAAAAATGCTATTATTTTTCGAGGAACCATTTTTATTGAACCCTTATTTAAAATTATTCTAAATAAATCCTTGTACGATAAAATTTCGTATTTACCTTTGTTGTGTTATTTAGAATTAGTCTAAACATAAATAAAAATAATTAAATGAAGTATTGGATTAATACAGTTTTACTTTTTTGGCTTGTGAGTTTTGCCACTTTTGGGCAAAAAGTTGCTATTTTTGGCAAGGTGATGAATCAATCGAAACAAGCTATTGTGGGAGTTAGTGTAACGTTGAAAGGAACGGTTAGAGGTGTTCAAACAAATACAAATGGCGAGTATATAATCAAGGGATTGAAAGCTGGTAATTATACAATTTTGGTTTCGAGCATAGGTTTGAAAAGTAAAGAATTGAGTTTTTTGCTTCAAGAAAACGAGGTAAAAAGCCTTGATTTTGAATTGGAAGAAGAAACAACTTTACTGAAAGATATTCAAGTTGTAGCAAGTCGTGGAGTAAGAGGAAACGAACATTTGGCTGAAGTGGATGGATATTCGATTAATGCCTCGAAGAAAAATGAAGTAATAAAACTTGATAATCTTAATGCTAACTTGGCGATGAATAATAGTCGTCAAATATTTAGTCGAACTCCTGGTATTTCGGTTTGGGAGAATGATGGTTCGGGTATTCAGTTGGGTGTTGCTTCTCGTGGCTTGAGTCCAAATCGTTCGTGGGAATTTAATGTTAGAATGAATGGCTACGACATTACGCCCGACCCAATGGGTTATCCAGAAGCCTATTATACCCCACCAATGGAAGTGGTTGACCGCATTGAAATTGTACGCGGAGCATCTTCACTACAATACGGCCCACAGTTTGGTGGCTTGATGAATTTTGTACTTCGTAAGCCAGATATTTCCACTCGTATCACTGTCGAATCTCAGAATACCGTTGGTAGCAATGGCTTGTTTAGTACTTTTAATTATATCGGCGGTACAGAAGGTCGTTTGAGTTATACTGCTTACTATCAAAAACGATTTGGTAATGGTTGGAGAGAAAACAGCTACTATAACACCGACCACGCTCATGTCGAATTAAGCTATGCCATTACAAATAAATTCAAAATTGGAGCAGAAGCAACCTATATGACCTACAAAAGTCAACAAGCAGGTGGTTTGACAGACGACCAGTTTGCCAAAGATGCACGCCAAAGTGTGCGTAGTCGAAATTGGTTTAGCACGCCATGGTTGGTACCTTCGCTTTCGGCAGAGTATATTTTTAGTGAGAAAACAAAATTGAGTTGGAAAGCCTTTGGCGTGATTGCCGAGCGGAGTAGTGTTGGCAATATTTCAGCCATCACAACTATTGATAACTTGGCATCAAAACGACAAGTTGATAGAGACTATTACAATAATTTTGGTTCAGAATTACGCTTCATTACCGAGTATAAATTTTTAGGATTAAACCATACGCTTGCGAGTGGATTGAGGTATTATAACGGAAATATCGACCGCAAGCAACAAGGAAAAGGTACTTTAGGCCAAGATATGGAATTCAATATCGAAGGTGTTTACCCACGTGATTTAGACTTCAATAATATCAATAAATCAGCTTATTTTGAGAACATTTTCCGCCTAAGCAAAAAGTTTTTAGTGACAGCAGGAGCGAGAGTTGAAAATATAAGCTCAACCATGCAAGGGCGTTTTAGCCTATCAAATGGAATTGCCAATAATCTTTCACCCATTATCCGAAATCGTAGTTTCTTGCTTTTTGGTGGAGGGGCTGAATATCATCTGACCGAGCAATCAGAGTTTTACAGCAATATTTCACAGGCTTATCGTCCAGTTTTGATTTCTGACTTAACCCCGCCTGCAACTACCGATATCATTGACGAAAATCTTCAAGATGCTCGTGGATACAACTTTGATTTTGGATATCGTGGTAAAGTTGGTAATTACCTTAATTTCGATGTTGATTATTTCTATTTAAATTATAATAATCGAATCGGAACAATAACACAGACTAATACTGATAACCAACTTTACCAGTTTCGCACAAATTTAGGGCGTTCGATAAGTCAAGGTTTTGAAGGGTATATTGAATTTGACCCAGTGACAGCTTTTTTTAAAAAATCTAGAATTGGGTATTTGAGCATTTTTGCCTCTATCGCCTATATCGATGCAACTTACCGTGATTTTAAGACCACTTCAGTTGTTAACGGACAGGTTATTGAAGGTAATCTTTCGGACAAAAGAGTTGAAAATGCTCCTCGTAAAATCAATCGTTTTGGCGTTACTTACAATAAAAAGGGCTTCTCTTTTACGTGGCAGTTGAGCGATATTGGTAAAGCATACGCCGACGCTTCAAATACTGAAGTGGCAAATACAGCTGCTACAACGGGTGTGATTCCAGCCTACATAGTACAAGACCTTTCTGCAAGTTTCAAATTTTTTAAACATTATAATATTAAAGGAGGTATAAATAATTTGACTGATGAACGTTATTTCACACGTCGTGCAGGTGGATATCCAGGTCCAGGTATTTTGCCAGCCGATGGCCGAACATTTTATGTTTCGGCTGGAATAAAGTTTTGAGCTGACGATTAATTAATAAGTTTTATTCATTTGTTCATAAAAAAGAGGCTCGTTCCGATGTGGAATGAGCCTCTTTTTGTATAAATTAATTGAGTGCGGTCGCCGAGAATTCTTTGCACCCGATTCATTCAAATTGATTATTTCATTGCTGCCTCAAAGTTTTCGCTTGCTTTTTTCCAGTTTACAACATTCCAGAAAGCTGCCACGTAATCAGCACGTTTGTTTTGGTATTTCAAATAATAAGCGTGTTCCCAAACATCAAGAGCCATAATTGGTGTTCCTTTGTCGGTTGCTACATCCATCAATGGATTGTCTTGATTGGCGGTCGAAACGATTTTTAATTTTTTGTTAGGCGTAACGATTAACCAAGCCCAACCCGAACCAAAACGAGTAGTGGCAGCTTTACCAAATTCTTCTTTCATTTTATCGAAACTACCAAAAGTTGCCGTGATAGCATCGGCTAATTTTCCCGAAGGAAGCCCGCCAGCATTTGGTGCCATGATTTGCCAGAAAAAAGTATGATTCCAATGTCCACCACCATTGTTTCTAACTGCAACCGGGTATTTACTAATATTGCTCAATAATTGGTCTATTGAAAGTTTCTCCATATCGGTTCCCGCAATGGCTTTATTGAGGTTATCGACATACGCTTTGTGGTGACGGTCGTGGTGAATTTCCATCGTCATTTTGTCGATATGTGGCTCAAGAGCATCGTTGGCGTATGGGAGAGGAGCGAGGGTAAACATTCCGTCGAAAAAGACTGGTTTACTTGCAAAAGTATCGCTTAACTTAAAAGCGAAAGTACTTCCTATAAAGGCTTTGATAAAATCTTTTCTGTTCATAAGTCTAGGAAAATTATGGTAACTTAATAACTGTAATTAAAGGTAATGATTTTTTATACAAACGCGGTATTAAATTTTTTATTAAGGGTGCTAAACCCGATTAACCTCATTAAAAAATGCTTCTAATTTAAAAGGGTCTAATTTGCCGTCTGTGCGGACACCGTTGCATAAATCTAATCCGTAAGGCTGAACGGCATCAATGGCGGCTCTTATATTTTCGGTTTTCAGTCCACCTGCTAAGAAAACGGGCACTTTTGATTGCTCGACAATTTTTCGGCTAATTGCCCAATTGTGTACTCGGCCAGTTCCACCGAGTTCTTTTACTGCCAAATTTGGGTTTCCCGAATCAAGCAAAAGTGCATCAACTTTTTCCGAAATTTTGAGTGCTTCATCCAATGATTTTTCATCAACTACATGAATCACTTGTACAATTTTTATTGCAGGAATTTCTTTTCTAAAATCATCATAAGAACCTGTCTGCAAAGCATCAACAAGTTGAATTACATTTGAATTGACTGTTTTCTGATGTTCAATAATTTCCAAACTATCTATGCGACTGGTCAGTAGAAATGATGCAATCGGTGGAGGTATTGTTCGGACGATTTCTTGAATCAATTCATCAGAAATAGGTCCAGGTCCGCTAGGCATTTTTGCTACTAAACCCAATGCCGAAGCTCCGTGGCTGATGGCTAGTTTAGCTTCTAGAGGTGAACTGATGCAACAGATTTTGACTTTTGGTATCATATTTTTGTATAAAAGCATTATTTAATCATAAAATACTTGTTCGAAGAGGTTGAGCGAATTCGGGCTCTACTCATAAGCTATCCTACTCAAAATACTACGTCCGAGGGTTACTTCATCGGCATATTCGAGGTCGCCACCGATTGGAATTCCACGGGCAATAGTACTTATCTTTTTATTGAAAGGTTTTAGTCTTTTTTGCAGATAAAATGCAGTCGTATCGCCTTCCATTGTTGGGCTAAGTGCCAAGATAATTTCTTGAATATCAGGCTCTTGCTCAACTCTTTTCATCAAAGAATCAATGTTTAAATCATTGGGGCCGATGCCCATCAAAGGCGAAATGATTCCTCCTAAAATATGATAAAGTCCACGATATTGGGCGGTATTTTCTATAGCCAGTACATCGCGAGTGTCTTCAACGATACAAAGTACTGCGGTATCACGGCGTGGTGAAGTACAAATCAGGCAAAGTTCGGCATCAGAAATATTATGGCATTTACGACAAAAAGTGGTTTTTGTCCGTAAACTGATGAGTGCTTCAGCCAAGAGTTGCGTTTGAGATTCATCTCTTTTCAATAAGTGTAAAGCGAGTCTCAAAGCTGATTTTTTGCCAATTCCAGGCAGCTTTGATATTTCTATAACGGCTTCTTCTATTAATTTGGAGGGGAAATTCATTCTTTATTTTAAGTCCATGGTCAATAGACGATGGACGATAGTTTTTTATATTCTATTGAGTTTTTCCATTGAATACCTTCTTATGACGGATATTTAATTTATTGACTTTTTTAATGCTTGGAGCATTTTTAATATTTCTTCAATTTTTTTGTAAATAATTTGAAAATCTTGTTCAGTTATGAGATTTCTTCTTTTTGCAATATGTAAGCAAGAAACTACCTCAATCGCAGAGCGGATAGAATATGATAAAAACTTTTTAAACTCAGGATTAGTTTGACCAGTTGAGCCTTCTGCAATATTCAAAGCAATAGAATCACTTGCTCTTTTGATTTGAGATGTAAGAATAAAAAGTTCATCTCTTGGAAATTTAAGTGTTAATTCATGGACAATACCAGTTAAGTCAATCGCCTTTTGCCAAACTAATAGCTGTTCAAATTTGAATGCCATTTGATAATTGATTTTTTTAGTAATATCAGTTCTTTACACTTTTTTCTATCGACTCACGGACTATTGACTATCGTCTATCTCAACTGTATTTCAGCTGAAATTTCTCTACGACAAATTTCATTGCGTAGGGCAGCAAGTTCCTCAAAATCGCCTGATTTCACACTACATTTACCTTTATAATGAATAATCAAAGTACATTGTTCGGCTTGCTCAGGTGAGTGTTGACAAACATCAATGAGTGTAGAAATTACGTGGTCGAAGGTGTTTATGTCATCATTGAAAACGATTAGTTCCCATAATTTAATTGCAGAAAGGTCTTCGTTAATTTCTTCAATTATTTCAATTTCTGGACTTGGTAACGTTGTCATTAGTCTAAGTTTTTGCACAAATTTAGGTTAATTATTATTTATAGAAAGCTGATAATCAATTAGTTTTAAAAAATAAAAATAGATTTTTGGGGTCACAAAAATCAAAATCTAATGCTAAGATAATTCATTCTTATGAAAGAGTAGTTTTGTTATCGAAAAAAAAGTTTTGATATTTGGATAAGATTTTAAAAACTAAACATTTATGTCATCAACACTCGCACTAACGATTCTAGTAATTTACTTCTTAATTTTGATTGCAATTTCTTTTTATACAGCTCGTGGAGCTGATACCAACACTTTTTTCACCGCTAACCGTCAATCGCCTTGGTATTTGGTGGCTTTTGGTATGATTGGAACATCAATTTCGGGCGTAACGTTCGTTTCGGTGCCAGGTGCAGTAGGAAAAATTCAGTTTTCTTATTTTCAAGTAGTGCTTGGTTATGCTGTTGGCTATTGGGTCATTGCCACGATTTTGATGCCGATGTATTATCGACTGAATCTGATTTCGATATACGGTTATCTCGAAAAACGATTTGGTTTTTGGTCGTATAAAACTGGTTCGGCTTTTTTCTTGCTTTCTCGAACCATTGGTTCGGCTGTACGTATGTATGTGGCAGTACAGGTTTTACAACTTGCTATTTTTGATGATTTGGGCGTTCCTTTTGAGGTGACTGTTATGATTGCAATGGCTTTGATTTTTGTTTATACTTTCAAAGGTGGCGTTAAAACAATCATTATCACCGATACACTTCAAACGTTTTTCTTGCTTACGGCTTTAGTTTTGACAATTTATTTGATTGGAAAACAACTTGACTTGGGAGTTGGCGATTTGTTTTCAACCGTGCGAGACAGCCAATATTCAAAGATTTTTGTTTGGGACTGGGCGAATAAGCACCATTTTGTGAAAGATTTCTTGTCGGGAGCGTTTATTGCTATTGTAATGACTGGTCTTGACCAAGATTTGATGCAGAAAAACCTTACTTGTAAAAGCATCGGTGAGGCACAAAAAAATATGTTTTGGTTTTATGTAGTTTTGGTTTTCATCAATTTACTTTTCTTGAGTTTAGGCGTGCTTTTGTATATTTATTCTGAAAAAATGGGTATTCCGATTCCTATAAAAACTGATGATTTATATCCTTCGTTGGCATTGGGAAATCATTTTGGAACTTTGGCTGCCGTAACTTTTTTACTCGGAATTACTGCCGCTACTTATGCCAGTTCTGACTCGGCCCTTACTGCTCTCACGACTTCGTTTTGTGTAGATTTTTTGAATATCGAAAAATATGAAGAAGCCAAACGTCAAACCTTAAAGCATTATGTACACATTGGTTTTACTGTGGTTTTTATTATCGTTATTCTGATTTTTAGAGCATTAAATAGTCAAGAAGTTATTTCGGCGGTATTTAGTATTGCGGGTTACACTTATGGGCCATTGCTTGGGCTTTTTGCCTTTGGACTTTATCTCAAACGCCCATTATTGGATAAATTTGTACCTTTTGTATGTGTTGCCGCTCCTTTTTTGACGTATGCGGTTGAAGAATTTACGAAAGTAACTTTCGATTTTGAATTTGGTTTCTCGAAATTGATGCTCAATGGATTTATAACATTCGTAGGGCTTTGGTTGCTTTCGAGAAAAGCTGAGTAGTTTGTTTTTTAACTGAAAGGACGGCATGATTTCAAACCATGACGTCCTTATTTATTTTATATTTTCTTGTTGACTGAAAACTGAAGACTGACTACCCCAGCCAACTCATTAAATTCTGCACCCAAAACATTATTTTCATAGCATATTTCACAAAAGATAGAGAAGATTGTTCTAAAGTACGGCTATTATTATTGAGGTTTAAATCAAACAAAATCTTATTTTTTGGGTCGATTGTCACCGAATTGATTGGCTTTTCAAACATTAACACTTTAGAGTAGTCCTCTCCATTCCAATTGATTAATTTTTCTTTTCCATCAGTAAATTTTACCAATATTTCGGTTGGAATTATCATATCGCCTAGACGTTTGATAGTGCATTGATTTTGATTGATTTCACTAACTTCGTAATCAAAATCGGGTGCTTTGTAGAGAGCTTGTTCAAAATACCAATCAAAGTTTTTGCCGTATTTGAAGTTTGTTCGTTTCGGTGCAATTTCGTTGACGATTGCTACAAAATCTTTCACAGTGGGATGCTTAAAACGCCATCTGATAAAGTAGGTTTGCATTACTTCGTCCATCGTCTTCGTTCCAATTAGATTTTCGAGCGTTTGGAGCATCGTGGCGGTTTTCATATAAGTTAATGTTCCATAAGTGCCTTTTGGGTACTCCCATGATTTTCGAAAAATCTCTGAAATCTTTATATTTTGCATACTTACATAGGCCATTCTAGGAGTTTCTGAGTCATTGAGTTTGAAACCAAAAAGATTTATCATTGAGCCTTTGCCGTAGGTGGCGTCCATGATTCGACCTTCGTAATATTGATTAAACCCTTCATCTAAAAACGACTCTTCAAACTCGTTTGAGGCCAGCATTCCTTGAAAATACTGATGACCGAATTCGTGAATCGTCACTACTTCGGCCGAACGAATTCCATTTGGTAAGCCCCAAAAAGTTTCGCCACAAGTAATAAAAGTTGGGTATTCCATGCCTGATGAACCTGATGCTTCGAGCGGTGGGTCAACCAATGTCAGTACAGAGTATGGATACTTACCAAGGTGTTTCTGAAAATACTCCAAAGCCGCAATTGCTGACTGAAAATAGCGTTCGGTGCTACCACTGTGTTCGGGCTGCATAACTGTTTTTATTTTTACATGCTTCCATTGGCGTTCGTTTACTTCAAATCGAGGCGAAATCGTCCATGCAAAATCGTGAACATCATCGGCTCGGTAGCTGATAGTTTTTGTATCGTCTTTGTTTATTTTTTCGTTTTGAAAAACGCCACTTGCAGCCAAAACAAAGTTTTTTGGCACTGTCATATCAACTCTGTAAGTGCCAAAATCGGCATAAAACTCACTATCAGCATGAAACTGATGACAATTCCAAGCACCACGTTTAGCATAACGCATTCCAGCGGGCTCATAAACTCCGATTTTTGGAAACCATTGTCCAAATAAATAAAAATCGCCTACATAACCAGTTCGAGCAAAAACTTTGGGTAATCGAGCCTTGAAATTGATGTCGAGTGTGATGCTTTCGTTAGGTGCAAGCGAGCGACTCAGCGAAACACTTATAACGGTTTGGTCTTTGTCGTTTTGGTCGTCGGGTTGAATGAATTTGATTTTTGATGTCAGATATTCACCATTACGCACTTTCATTGAAATTATATCAATCCATCCAAAATTTCCTCTGTTTTTCTTATCCATCATTTCGCCACGAAGCTGTCCGCCCGATTCCTTCATAAAAGTTGAGTTTTTGTTTTTGAAGGCATTGAGGTACAAATGAAATTGTAATTCGGAGATGTAGTCAGTCGAAGTATTTGTCCAGACTAGGGTTTCTTTACCGTCAAGTGTATGTTTTTCGTGGTCGAGTTTTACAGAAATATCATAGTTGGCAATACGATTACTCAAAGGTTTAGTTTGAGCCATTGTCTTGGAAAATGATAGTAAGAAAATTATACACAGAAAATGCTTTTTCATAGAATTTTATGATTTCGTTGATGCAATTTAGAAATTAAATATTATTTCTGACTAAAAATTCAGACTTTTGCAGAAAAACAATAAGTTATGTTTTTGCACAAAACCAATTTTTTGATGCGGGCTATCTACCCCAATTTTATTTGGAGAAAATCTTCTGATGAAAAGAAAATTTACTTAACTTTTGATGACGGTCCAATACCAAAAGTAACTGAGTTTGTACTGGAAACCCTCGAAAAATATAATGCTTACGCTACTTTTTTTTGTATCGGAGATAATATTAGTAAAAACCCTACCATTTTTCAGAGAATAATTAACAATGGGCATTCGGTGGGGAATCATACTTTCAATCATTTGCGTGGCTGGTCAACTGATGATGTTACTTATTTGCAAAATGTTGTCAAATGTCAAGCCGTTATCAATATAAATGGCCATCATTCAAAGTTATTTCGTCCACCTTATGGGCGTATTAAGCATAAGCAGGCGAGTAGTTTATTGACTGATTATGAAATAGTAATGTGGGATGTACTGAGCGGAGATTTTTCTCAAAATTTATCGCCCGAGACTGTCTTGCATAAAACAATTAAATACACAGAAGCTGGTTCAATTGTACTTTTTCATGATAGTATCAAGGCAAATGCCAACATGTCTTACGCACTTCCGAGATTTTTAGAGCATTTTTCGAGCCAAGGATTTCAGTTCTCAAAACTTTAAATACTTTTGCAAAAACTAAACGTGTGAATGTTGTAATAATCGAGGATTTTATGATTAAAAGCCTTATTTTAGAAAACCCGAAAGTACAAGTATCAAGAGCGATTGAATTTTAAGGTGATATTTTTTTGTAACTTAGGTATAATCTAAGACCCATTATTATCAAGTTTTATACCGAACTTTTGCCTTTAGCTACCAAAATATTGTGGGTAATTTCAAAAATACTTTAACAATTAAAGATTGATTTTAGTCCACAGTTGGCCATTAGATATAATAATAAAAAAAACTAGTATGATGAAATATCCGAAAGTAAGCATCTTAGTAGCGGCTCGAAATGAGGAAGATAATATTATAGATTTGCTATTTACGTTTAGTCAACTAAGTTACCCTAAAGATAAGTTGCAAATTCTTATCGGAGATGATGATTCGACTGATGCAACTGCTGAGATTATTGGAAGATTTACAGCTAAAAATATTCACATAAATATTCAATATGTTAAAATAGAAAAACAAATTCCTAACCTAAAAGGTAAAGTGAATGTTTTGGCACAATTAGCTCATCTTGCAACGGGTGAGCTTTTTTTCTTTACCGATGCTGATATTGAAGTGCCCAAAAATTGGATTGAAGCATTTGTAGAGGAAAGAAAAAATGAAGGCGTGATGGTTGGCTTGACACTTGTGAAAAACAAAAATTGGTTTGAAGCAAGCCAAGCAATAGAATGGCTTTTTACGCTGAAATTAATGAAAACATTGGCCGATTTCAAGATTCAATCCACTGGAATGGGTAATAATATGGTGGTTTCGGCGGAAGCTTATTGGGCGGTTGGTGGTTATGAAAAAATCGGTTTTTCTATAGTGGAAGATTATGCCATTTATAAGGCGATTATCGATAAAGGTTTTGCGTTTCGGCAATTATTCAAGCCCGAAGCAATGACACTCACAAAACCACCAACAAAGTATTTTGAACAACGTAAACGCTGGGTTGCAGGTGGGTTTTCAACAGGTTCAATTCTGATTTTTCCTGCCTTAATTCAGGGTTTATTATTGCCTATTTTGCTGATTATCAGTCTTTTTTCGTGGAAAATTGTGTTGTCTGTTTTTGTCTTAAATCTTTTGATAAATTTTTTGGTCGGCGGCCGAATCTTTAATATGCTTAATCAGAATCAATTGCTAAAATATATTCCTGCCTATACGATGTATATGTATATATTTTGGTTTTTGCAGTTGGTAGCTTATATTTTGCCTACTAAATTGATCTGGAAAGAACGGGAATATTAGCTTTTCGTGAAAATAATTGTGACACACCTTAAAGGATGTGCCACAATTATTTTAAACTCGCCTAATGTGTATTCTATGGAATAATCACTTTACTGATTACTTTTTCAGCACAAAGTTTATTGTAAGTTGCAATGTCTTTTGCAATCAAATCATTCATTTCGGTTTTTAGTACATTCCATTGTGTATCAAGGGTGGCCAATTGCTTTTTCTGTCCGCTCGTAACGGTCGGTATGTTTGCATCAATTTCACCTCTTACAAAAATATAATCAGCACTTAGCATATTCTTGAAATTGATAATATCATCATTTGATTCGGCCTTATTCTGTACCAATTTTTCTTCCCAAATTTTGATTTTCTTCACAATCGTATTTCCTGCATCTACCACTGATTTTAGCTCTGTTTTTGTAGTCAAAAGGCTACTTACTTCGCTAATTTGCTTAGAAATCGTACGCATTTTAGCGATTGATTCATGAATATCATTCACGCTTCTTTCGAGCGATTTGAGCGTATGTTCTTGGTCTTCGTATTCGGCAGTGCTTGCATTAATGCGTGGGTCAGCGAGAATTTTTACAGAAACAGTTTTGGTCTGTTTTCCGTAAGTAAATTTAGCGGAATAAGTTCCTGGCGACATCTTATGACCATTATAACTGCCTTCAATAAATACTTTTGGAATACCCTTTATGGTTTCCGCACGCATATCCCACACAAAACGATTCATGCCGCCTTTTGTCAAAAGTGTTGGGTCGGGAGATGGCCCACCTGGGTAAATCTCGAAGTCTTTTTCTTTTTTACTACTGTAAGTTCTTACGATTTCTCCTTTTGAGTTGCTAATTTCTAAAGTAATTGCCATTGTGGTATCAGGTTTGGCAGGTAAACCATAATAGAAAACTACACCAGTAGATGGATTTTGTCCGAGTGTAGAACTTGTTTCTTCATCCTCTTCGCTAACATTATCGAGTGAGCTACGTCCCGACACTCGATAAGCATCTTCGGGGATGAAAACTGTCAAACTATCTTTTGATAATTCGCCTTTTAATTCTCTTATTGGAGCTAAATCATCTAAAATCCAAAACGAGCGTCCTTGAGTTGAAGCAATTAAATCATTATGGTGAACTTTTAAATCAGTAATTGGAACAATCGGAAGGTTCAATTGCATATTCGACCAATTTTTTCCGCCGTTTGTTGAAATATAAAGACCAGTTTCAGTTCCTGCAAAAAGTAAATCTCTGCGATGTGAATCTTCTCGCACCACACGCACACACGCTCCATAAGGAATGCCTTCGGTGATTTTTGTCCAAGTTTTTCCGTAATCGGTTGTCTTATAAATGGAAGGGGTAAAATCATTTAATTTATAGCGATGCGTGGCAATATAAGCCGTGGCATTATCATGCGTCGAAACTTCTATTGCATTTACCAAACATTCTTCGAGGCCAACTGGCGTTACATTTATCCAACTTTTGCCATTATCTTTTGTGATATGCACCAATCCATCATCACTTCCTGCCCAAAAAACACCTACTTCGTTTGGTGATTCTGTGAGGTAGGCAATTGTTGCGTAGTTTTCTCCACCCGCACCTTCATTGGTATAAGGAGCTCCACCTAAACCTAATTTTGTAGAATCTTTTCGAGTCAAATCAGTTGAAAACTCTGTCCAAGTTTTACCCAAATCGGTTGTTTTCAAAACCACATTTCCTGCATGATAATAGGCTTTTTCACGTTTTGAGTAGATAATCGGAGCATTCCAATTGAAGCGGTACTTCATTTCTTTGGCTTTCAAGGCTTGGTACTGAATCGGGGCTGTCATTACGCCTTTTCCTTCTTTGTTTTGCAGATTGAGTAGTTCGATTGTGCCTTGATAGCTTCCACCCATTACGTATTGAGGAGCGTCGGGGTCGAATGCCAAAAATGCACTTTCACCACCTGCTGAATATTCCCAGTCACGCTCACGAATACCACCGCCATAGGTTACCCTGCTCGGAATCATGACCGAAGTATTATCTTGCTGACCGCCATATATTCTGTAAGGAAACAAATTATCGGCATTTACTCTGTAAAACTGAGCTGTTGGCATTTGATTTTGTGGAGAGAATGACTGTCCACCATTGAACGAAACGGCTGCACCACCGTCATTTCCCAAAACCATATTTTTACCATCTTTCGGATTCATCCATAAATCATGGTGGTCGCCGTGGGTTCCACCAAAAACACGAGTGAAGGTTTTGCCACCATCAATAGATTTAAGGGCAGGAGAATTGAGTACATAAACAATGTTTTCGTTGGTTGGGTCTGCAAAGATTTCGATATAATACCACGCACGCTGAACCGTTCGGTGGTCTTTGCTTATACGAGTCCAAGATTTTCCAGCATCGTCGGAGCGGAAAACGCCACCTTGTTCTTTTTCAGTATCAGATTCTATTACTGCAAAAACTCGGCTCGGATTAGCTCTCGAAACTACAATTCCCATTTTACCCAATTCTTTTGGCAAGCCTTTATCAAGTTTTGTCCAAGATTCTCCAGCATCCACTGATTTATACAAGCCACTGCCTTTGCCTCCACTTACCATTTGCCACGGCAAACGTCGGTGGTCCCACATTGCGGCATACATAATGCGTGGGTTGGTCATATCCATGCTCAAATCTGCACAACCAGTGTTATTATCAACAAAAAGTGCCTTTTTCCACGTTTTTCCACCATCAATCGACTTATAAACGCCTCTTTCTTCACCAGCACCGTGCAAAGCACCTTGTGCCGCCACATAAATAATATCAGGATTTTGTGGGTGAATGTTGATGCGAGAAATATGACGAGTTAGGTCAAGACCCATTTTTTTCCACGTTTTACCTGCATCAGTGGATTTATAAACGCCATCGCCATAAGAGGTCATCACACCACGGGGTGCGTGTTCGCCCATTCCCACGTAAACAACGTTTGGGTCTGATTCTGCTACCGAAACGGCCCCAACTGTACCAGTTTTGAAATAGCCATCCGAAATGTTTTCCCAAGAAAGTCCTGCGTCGGTAGTTTTCCAAAGGCCACCACCTGCTGTACCCATATAATAAACTTGTGTATTGCCCACTACGCCCGAAACAGCCACCGAACGTCCACCACGAAATGGTCCAATGTTTCGCCATTTGATGGCCTTGAAAGTGCTGTCGTAATTGATTTGTGGAGACTTAATGGTCTGTACAACCGTAGTAGTGGTTGTAGGGGAAGCTTTTGTTTTCTTTTTATTTTGGGCAAATGCCCCGAAAGAAGGCAAAACAATCAGTAGAAGGATTGATAGTTGTTTCATCAGTTTTAGGAAATGGGTTTTTGTTAATGAAGACCATATTTCTCAAAGATAGAAAATATCTCGGTATGCTTGGTTACACATTGCTAATCTATTCTGTTTTTCAGCGATAAAATGTGATATAATGAGGCGAAATTTTAAGGGTTTTACGAAAAATGCTCAGTTAAGGTAGATATTACATACCTCTCAGAATCAAATATATTTCTTCCATTTAAAGTAAATCCAAAAACCAATAGCAATTATAACCATGCTGCCGAGCGTATAAAAATACCCATTTGGATTGTGCAGTTCGGGCATATTGTCGAAGTTCATGCCGTAAATGCCTGCAATGAAGGTTAATGGCATAAAAATAGCCGTGAAAATCGTAAGTGTTTTCATGACTGAATTCATTTTATTACTCAAGCTTGTGAGATAAATATTCTGAATATTTTCTATCATTTCTCTGTAAGATTCAATCGTTTCGAGGGTTTGTAGAATATGGTCGTAAACGTCTCTTAAATAAATGATTGTGCTTGCTTGAATCAGGTCAGAATTATCACGAGTAATTGAGCCAAAAATATCTCGAAGGGGCAGAACCGCCTTACGAATCTGCATCAATTCTCGGCGAAGTTCATAAAGTGCAGTTTGGTCGTCTCGGTGTGGGGTTTCAATGATTTTTATTTCTAATTCTTCCAGTTTTTCGCTAAATTTTTCAAGAACTACAAAGTAATTATCAATCACTAAATCGCAGAGTGAATAAAACAAATAATCAGCTTTGCCACGACGAGTTTTTCCGATTGATGCTTTTAATCGAGCAAAAATTGGTGCAAAAACATCGGATTTGTGTATTTCTTGAAACGAAATAACGTAGTTTCTGCCTAAAACTAAAGCAACGTGCTCAGATTCAATTTCATTAAGTGTCTCATTGAAATGCAGCATTTTCATGATAACAAATATATTCTGCTCGCCAAAATGCTCCAATTTGGGCTTTTGTTCAGTGTTGAGTACATCTTCGAGTAGTAGCGGATGCAAGTGATAATGTTTGCCGATTTCTTCAACGATATGTACTTCGTGAACGCCATCAACATTGAGCCAATTTACATGAGATTCGATTGTTGAAAATTGACATTCGTTGATTGATTTAACTATTTTTTGCTGGTAAGTTTCATCATTAAACTCAATTAATTTCACAATGGTATCAATCGGCACATCTTTGCCCACATACTCAAGCGTACCGGGTGAAGTAAAAACCTTTTGCTGAACATATTTTTTGTATTTTTTGTGATGTTTCGACATATCTTTTACCCTTCCAAAAACTGTTTATTAAAATTAAGTAAAAAAACTTCTTTTACACCACGAGTGATGGCCGTATAAAGCCAACGAATAAAATCACTATCTATTTCTGAGTTGGGCGGTAGATAGCCTTGGTCAACAAAGACTGCATCCCACTGCCCACCCTGCGATTTGTGGCAGGTGAGAGCATACGCAAACTTTACTTGTAAAGCACTCAAAAAAGGATCTTTACGCAATAAATCTTGGCGTTCTTTTTTTGATTTTACCCAAAAATAATCTTTGAGTACACTTTCGTAAAGCATTTTGTTTTCTTCTGTAGATAATGTTGGCGAATTTGAATAAAGAGTATTCAGAATAATCTTACAGTCAAATTCCTCCTCATCTGGATAATCGACGAGTTTGAGCGTTACGTTGGCGAAACGCAAACCGTGCATTTCTTCTTCTCGACGAATTTTTAAAACTTCCACAAAATCGCCATTGGCAATAAAACCTGCTTTTGATTCTTCACCCAAAACTGTATAATTATTCCTTACGACCATCAGCATATCGCCCGAATCAAGTTCGTTTTCGGAGTAATTAATAGCGGTTCTGATATAACGATTATACTGCACTGCAGTTTTATTCGAGCGAGTTATAATGGTCGTGTTTTCTCTTCCATATTTATCGTAAGCATACCTTATTCCATCTTCCAAACGTTCTCCCGTCATGCGATAGAAATCTTTGTATTTGCTCGTAATAAGCTGAATGTTAGGAGTTTCTACTTGTAGTTGTTGCCTTAAATCAGTGGCATTTGTCAAAATTCCTGAGCCTTCACCCTGACGCATAACTTCGGTGAGCACGTGTTCGGTGACGGTGGCGTGGTATCGCCCAACTAAATGTTCGGCACTAAGAGCGGGGCTGACCTGCATTCCAACTGGAGGAAGTTGGGCTTCATCGCCAATCAAAATGAGTTTGTTAGTTTCTTGTTCAAATACAAAATCGAGTAGGTCGTGTAATAAACTATTTGTACCGAATTCACGGTCATCTGAAATCATCGAGGCTTCATCGACGATATAGACCGTTCCTTCTTGGGTATTTTTCATGCGTTCAAAAACCAAAGCACCAGTGTATGCATTTTCAACTTGGCGATAAATTTTTTTGTGAATAGTCAAAGCCATTCGTTTTGAGTAGCTCGACATCACCTTAGCGGCTCGACCAGTTGGAGCGAGTAAAACTGCCTTATACCCAAATTCTTTTAAAACTTTGATGAGTGTACTCACAAATGTTGTTTTGCCAGTTCCCGCATAACCTTTCAAAATAAAAGTATCACGAAAACGGTCTTCTACTTCAATAAATTCATCCATCAATTTAAAAAGTTTCGCTTGTCCAAAAGTGGGTGCAAACGGAAATTTTTTAAGAAATCTTTCGGAAGGTTTTGTATTTTCTTCTAGTGCCATTTTTTTTATTTATAATGCAAAATTTAGAGTGTAAAGTTAAGCATGTAGAGCATAGGAGTTTCCCATTTTGCACTCTAAACTCATCACTCTGCACTTATTTCGTTGCAAAATAAACCTTTAAATTTTAAAAACATTCAAGATTCATGAAATCACTTGTGGTCGATTCATTATCTTTGTACCAAAATAGCAAGAATCTTTAATACAAATGCCACAATCAGAAGTTCAAATAAACGCTCAACAATTGTATGGAAATAAAATTAGGGTGCGTGCATGTGGAATTTGTATAGAAAATGACCGAGTATTGATGATTGGGCATCGAGCGATTTTGGGCAAAAATACATTTTGGAGTCCACCAGGTGGAGGCCTTGAAATTGGAGAAATGGCCGAAGATGCACTGCGAAGAGAGTTTTTGGAAGAAACTGGGCTTAAAATTTCAGTAGGAAAATTATTGTTAATGAACGAGTTCGTGAATTTACCTTTACATGGAATCGAACTGTTTTTTGAGGTAAAAAGAGTAGGAGGTGAGTTGATTTTAGGCCATGATCCTGAAATGGATTTGAGCCAACAACTGATTCAAAAAATTGAATGGTTGTCGTTAGATAAGATAAAAAGCTTAAATTTGGGCGAAAAGCACAATTTTTGGCAAAAATATAGAAATTTTGGTGAAATAATTACTTAAAAATTTGTTTAAATATTGTTACAGATTGTTTAATTTGTTGCAAATTGTTGTGTAGTAGAATATATTTTTCAAAGTCTTAACAATCATATGACCACTTGAAATAAAAATAACCACCCACAACTTAAGTATGATTTTACTTTTGCTAATAATCTAAACTGATTTAAATCGTTGGAGAATTCTTTTTTAAATATTTTACCGAGTTTTGAAATAAAGGACGACCGCTTCGATACCAATCAGATAGCCGAATGCCATCTGTTGATTGAAGTGAGCAGTGACCGTTTTCGTTTTACTGTTTATAATACCCTCCACGATGTAATTATGTGGCTTGAAGATTATCATGTATTTTCTTTATTGAATGAAAATCAGTTATTAAAAACGCTTAAAACGGTTTATCATCAGCATCAGTTTTTAGCCGCTAATTATTGGAAAACTATTTGTTTGTCGGTAAATGCTAGTCATTTTACCCTTATTCCTGATGAATATTACGAAGCCGATGAAGCTTCTAAATACTTGAATTTTGCTGCTGGAAATAACGTCTCGGAGCGAGAGCAAATTTTTGATTTTAAGCATAGCTGTTTTGGGGCGGTTTGTGTTTTTGGTATCGAAAAAGATACTTTTGCGTGGTTTAAAGAAATGTACCCTGCACGAAAGATTGACCCCATACCAGTGGTAGGTTCGTTGATTGAGGGTATCGTGCAAGACAAAACTAATAATGGGCTTCACCTCTACTTTGAAGATTATTATATTACGATTATCTATTTCAAAGATGCTAAATTGCATTTCTGTAATCGTTTTCACTTCCGAACATCACAAGATATGGTTTATCATGTGTTATTCGTGATGAATGAACTTGGTTTGCCGGTTGCTACTTCAACTATTTTTTATGGCGAAATCACTTCGTTTTCAGACAGATATATTCAGCTTACACATTCACTTAGTAATGTAAAATTTGCACTAAACCCAACAAAAATTCGTTTTAGCCAATACTTTGACGATTTACCAGAGCATCGTTATTATACTTTGTTTAGTTCGTTTTATTTGTATTGAGAAATGAGTTATTAGCTTTTAAAATAGTGTTATGAAAAGTAAGGATTACTTAATGAAAAACCTCCAATTTTAAAGAATTTTGTAGGAATGTCCAATTTAGACTTTCTACGAGCCAAAAGCTAAAAAACATGAAAAAAGTTGCCTTTTTCCCAGGTTCATTCGACCCATTTACGAAAGGACACGCTGATATTGTGATGCGTGGATTGAAACTTTTTGATGAAGTAATTATTGGTATCGGCACAAATTCGACCAAGAAACGCTATTTCCCAATCGAAAAAATGACCGAAAAAATCAGAGAAACTTTCAACAATAACGAAAAAGTAAAAATTATCTCTTATGACGACCTAACTGCCAATGCAGCGGTGGCCAACGAAGCCAATTTTTTGCTGAGAGGTTTACGCAATACGACCGATTTTGAGTACGAAAATACAATTTCGCAAGTAAATCGACATTTGGTTGGTGGACTCGAAACTGTTTTCTTGATTACCTCACCCGAACTTGCTCCAATCAGTTCAACAATCGTGCGTGAATTGCATAAATACGGAGCAAAAGTGGATGATTATTTACCTTATGATTTGGACTGAGATTTTATAAAAATATTAAATACGATGAAAAATTTGTTATTGATTGGAGTAGTCTTTTTTGCCTTTAGCTGCAAAAAAGTAGAAATAACGGCGACCGAACCAACAAAAGTTCTTTCGGCTAATTTTTGGAAACTCGACCGTTTTGCTGATATAGAAGGCAAAACTTTGAGTCAAAATCAGCTAAATTCGCAAGCACAAGCCCTTTTTGGCTTAGATTACGAATTTCGGAACGATAACGTAACTCGTGCCAAAGATCGAATTACGAAGCAAATCTTAAATGCAGGCACATGGTATTTAATTAGTGATAATCAAGTCTTAGATATTGATATTTTAGGCTTTAAAGGACAATTTAAAGTAGTTGAAATTTCGAAAACTAAGTTGGTTTTACAGGCCGAAAACAACAAAATGATTAGTGCTGGACAATTTGTAAATATGGAGTTTGTTCCAACTTTGTAGCCCCACCCAATCCCTCTTCAACGGCCGTCCAGCCAAACAGGAGGGTGTTAAATCTTTCTTTTGTAAGTGAATTTCCTTTCCGAACCTATTATTACCAAAGCTACGGTTCTTCTAACCGATAGCCGTTTTGTGTCACAATCAGAGAATAGTATATTTTTTGCTATTAAAGGCGAGCGTCATGATGGTCATGTCTTTATCGAAGAACTTTACAAAAAAGGCGTGCGTGAGTTTGTGGTCGAGAAAAAAGCACTTAACGAAACTTTAAAATCTCAGCTCAAAAACCTAACAGATGCCAAGTTTTTTGTAGTCGAAAACGCCATTCGAGCCTTACAACATTTGGCAGCTAATCATAGACAGGCTTTTGATATTCCAATTGTGGGAGTTACGGGAAGTAATGGCAAAACTATCGTAAAAGAATGGTTGAGTGTACTGATGGCTAAGGACTATAATTTAGTAAAAAGTCCACGAAGTTATAATTCTCAAATAGGTGTACCGCTATCGGTTTGGGAAATAAACGAACACCATAATTTCGGAATTTTTGAAGCGGGTATCTCAAAATCGGGCGAAATGGAATTTATCGAGCCAGTTATTCGTCCAACTATCGGGATTTTTACAAATCTTGGTTCGGCACATGATGAAGGATTTAGAAGTCGTAAACAAAAAGCAACTGAAAAACTTCGTTTGTTTCAGCGAAGTAAAACGCTTATTTATTGCAAAGATTTTGAAGATATTGACAATGAAATCAGAATTTTACTCAAAGCCGTTAATCCAACAATTGAGTTAATCGCTTGGTCGAAAAAAGCGGGAAGTAAGATTTTTGTAAAACCTAATAAACAAAATACGTACTGCACTTTACAGATTTTGTGGAATAGCCAAATCTACGATTTCAAGATTCCGTTCGCCGATGATGCTTCCATCGAAAATGCTACACATTGCATATTTTTGATGTTGCGTCAAGGTATCAATTCTCTCGAAATTCAGAGCCGCTTAGATATGCTCAAACCAATTGCAATGCGTTTGGAATTGAAGCAAGGAATCAATGATTGCTATTTGATTGATGATACCTATAATAATGATTATGCTGGACTTTCGGTTGCACTTGATTTCATGACTCAACAACATACAAAGCGAGATAAAGTGTTAATTATCAGCGATGTATTGCAGTCTGGCCTAGAAGAAGCAGATTTGTACGAAAGTATTGCAGAACTAATTAAAGGTAAGCAAATTGATAGGGTTGTAGGTATCGGAGAAGTGATTTCTCGCAACCAAAAGCCATTTTATCCATCGTCAACTAGTGACAGCAAAACAACTGTTTCATCGATAGTTTTTTATCATTCTACAGAAGAATTTCTTGAAAAATTTCCTATTAATCAACTTCAAAGTTCGTTGATATTAGTGAAGGGTGCAAGAAAATTTGAGTTTGAGGAAATTATTAATCGATTAACGCTGAAAGTTCATGGGACGGTATTTGAAGTAAATCTCGATGCTTTGACCAATAATCTAAATTTTTATAGGAATAAAATTGGTTCGGGTACAAAGATAATGGTAATGGTAAAAGCATTTGCCTATGGGAGTGGCAGTGCTGAGGTAGCGAGTTTACTTGAATATCACCGGGTTGACTATTTGGGAGTTGCCTATACCGATGAGGGTGTTGTGCTTCGCCAAAATGGAATTAAACTGCCAATTATGGTACTCAACCCGCAACCAGAATCTTTCGCAAAGCTTATTGAGTATAACCTAGAACCGGAAATTTATAGTTTTAAAGTTTTTGAAGAATATTTAACATATATTAAACAAAACTCTCCTTTTGGGCAGTCGGCTGAGTTGGATGGCAATATCCATCTCAAACTTGATACAGGGATGCACCGGTTGGGTTTTGAGGCACAGGATATCGAACAACTGATTGAATTATTGAAGCAAAATCCAAAAATAAAGATTGCCTCTATTTTTAGTCATTTGGTAGGTGCGGATGAAAGCGAACACAATGCTTTCTCGAAAACTCAGATTGAAAGATTTAAGCAAATGTCTCAACAAATTATAAATGAATTAGATGGACAAAAACCATTGCGACACATATGCAATTCGGCAGGAATTATTCGTTTCCCAGAAGCAAAATTTGAAATGGTTCGACTCGGAATAGGGCTTTATGGCTTAGAAGCAACGAATAGTGAACAAAAAGAATTACAGACGGTCGGAACATTAAAAACTGTTATTTCTCAAATAAAATATCTAAAAGCAGGTGAAACTGTTGGTTATAGTCGTAAGGGAGTTTTAGAGAAAGACTCAAAAATAGCAACAATTGCCATTGGTTATGCCGATGGTTTTGACCGTGGATTCAGCAAAGGCGTAGGCAAAGTTTTGGTTAATGGTGTAGTTTGCCCAGTTGTTGGTAACGTCTGCATGGACATGACTATGATTGATGTAAGCGAAACGGATTGTAAAGAAGGCGATGAAGTAGTTATTTTCGGTAAAGATTTATCAATCAAAGAATTAGCAACTTCGATTGGTACAATTACATACGAAATCCTGACGGGGGTAAGTGAGCGGGTGAAGCGAGTTTTTTATAAGGAATAAAAAATAAAAGTGGCACACCCGTAAGTAATGAAAAACGAGGTGTGCCTTATTTCTACTAAATATTTAAAGTTTATCTAAGGCCTCTAATACTTCCTTTTCAGTTGAAGCTTTCAAGTCAATTTCAACAGTTTGTTTTTTTTCAACTTTTATATCTTTGAAGAATGCAAAAACCTCTCCATCTTTAGTTTGTGCCAATGCTACAATTTTGACATCTTCGCCAACAGGGATATCGAGCGATTTGCCTTGATAGACTTGAATAACTGAATTTATATTAGGGAAAACCATGAATATTATTATATTTTCTAAACCTAATTTTGGCGAAACAAAACTTACACTTGTTTTTTCTCCTGCATAATCATAAAACTTATCACAGTTAATCCAGCCAAAACGCTTAGGAAATAATTCATAAGTGCCTTTTCCTGCAAATATTGGTTGTACTTTTTTGATTGTATCATTTCTTATGGTATCTCTTGGAGCTTCTGCCCACGTAAAATTATCTTGATTGTCCATAGCTCCGTAGAACAGCCACATATTTCTATCAGGCCTGTTAGCAGGAACTGAAATATTAGGTAGATTTTGAGCATTTGCAATAAGATTTATTCCATTTTTGCTAATATTCAGATAAATTGCCCCACCTGTAACTAGCATTCTACTAAAAGAAACCGTTGGTTTACGATGCAATAACATATCTTTTAGCGTATATAATTCGATGATTTCAATATCAAAAGGATATGTAACAGAACCGTTTTGAGGGGTTCTTACATTCGATTCATAAATCCAGAGTTTAGTGCCCTTTTTGGTGATAATTGGTAGATCATTAACACTATTTATTCTAAGTTTTTCAGCTTTACTAGCAAGTTTGGGAAGTAAAGGTAAATTATAAGGATATTCAAAAACCTTATCCTTAAATGGGTTTACTTCCTCAACTAAAGTATTAACCTCTATGGGAATAAGGCGGTCTTTCGAGCATGAATAAATTGAAATCGCAAAAATTCCGAGTAAGAGCGTTTTCAACAAAAAATGTAATTTTATCATAGAAGTAGGTCGATTAGTGGGTAACTGGACAGCTATTTTTCTTTTTTAATTTTATATAACCTGGGTAGACCAATAAGCCTGCTTCAGTATAAGCTTCGTCCCAAAGTATATTGTATTTTATTTCTGCAAAAAACCTTGTAATATGCGAGCCAAACGAAGTACCAAGTCCGACCTTTGGCAATACATTTTGCTTGTTTGCTTTGCTATTTATACTATTTATATAATTGAACCAGTGGTTATATTCGGCTCCTGCTGTTATGTATAAATTTGGTTTTTGTGGTTCAACCCTACTTTTTTTGTAAGAGATATTTTTTATTGAAGTAATCAACAAAAATTGAACATTGAGCCCAGCATATAATTCATGTATCTGATTGAATTTTGGAGCGTATTTTATATCGGGTGTAAGAATGAGTCTATTGGTGATTGGAATTTGTGAACGTAATCCAACACCAATCGTATTTAGGGGAAAGTTGTACATCAATGAAGCCCCAAACGAAACCTTGTCTTGAGCATAAATCGTTGTTGATACAAGTAAAATTAATCCAAATAGTGAAGTCTTTTTTAGCACAGTTAAGTGTGTGTTTTATGTTAGTGAAATACCAGCTACAAAAGTAGAATATTAATTTTATTACATCAAAAATCTTTACTGTTTTGATATTCAAATCTCTAATCAAATAGTTTTTTATTTATTCGATAAAATCTCTTTTTGAAAAAATTTAACGCTAAATTTACCCGATTTTAGAATATCATCCTTAAACTCTACTAAATAATATGGCAAAAAGTCAAGATGCAAAGAAAGCTGTAAAAAAAGAGCCTTTGAAAACAGCCAAAGAGAAAAAAGAAGAAAAGCGTGAGAAGAAAGCCAAGCGAGATTAGAACGATATTAGAATTGAGTATTTTTACTCAAAAAATCCTTTCAATCTTTGTTCTGTATTTATTTCGAGTATAATTTTGAATTGTCTCCGAAAGGCTACACATAACAAAAATTATTCGAAAAATGAAAAATACACTTAAGACCTTAGTGGTGTTATCGGCTTTGGCGATAACTACCACGAGTTTTGCACAGTCAAAAGCCCCTAATTCGGCTAATTATAAGCAACAAAATCAGCTTTTAGGACGCAAACCAACCGCCTCAGACCCAGCTCAAGTTCAGTTGAATAACGATTATTCGACCAACCCTCAAGTCAATCATCGGAATTACAAAGCACAGGGTTCTCAAAAATCTCTCTCAAAAACGATTGTAATTGCTGTAAATAATGATGATAAACTTCAAAATTATAAGCAGAAGAATTTGCTAACAAAAAGTGGACGTGATGCTAGAAACAAGGAAATAAATAAAGTCGATTCAATATTAATATCACAGAATCAATTAAATAAAAAAGAGTAGCTCATCAAGCTACTCTTTTTTTTTAGGAAGTTTACATCAATAACTGACTGATATCATAATTTTGTGTGCCATTTGACATAGAATAGTAACTAAAGTCATCTTAGTTTTGATAAAAATTAAAAAGACATGAAACGAATCATAGTTGTATTATTTTTAGCTATACTTGGATTTAGTTGTACTCGGAATTTGCACATTGAACGAGAGCCAAACATTTTTATCGAACAATACCGAACTTATGGCTGGAATAAACTTGAAGCTACTAAAGCGGCACATCCGCTTTATAGTTCGTTTGAGTTGAATCAAGCTATTGTGCGAGCAATTGATAAAAACTTAGCAAAAAAAGGTTTTCGTATAAATATTTCCACGCCCGATTTTTTGGTTGATTTCCATATTTATGTGGAAGAACAAAAATTTCAGAATTTAGTGTGTGAAGCAGGGTTTTATAGAGGCGAGCGATATTTGACCGATTTGAGCCAACGAACTTACTGCGAAAGCCCTAAAATAGTGAATTATGACGACGGAACATTAATCATTGATATTGTAGATGCTCAAACTGGGCAGTTGGTTTGGCGTGGAACTGCGGGCGAAATCATTGATAATCCAGCTTATGCTACCGAGATATTCTGTATGAAAGTAAAACGAATTTTAAAAAAATTTCCATTTCAAAAAGTAGGAAATACCACAAAACAAAAGGCAGATTTAGAAAATGTGATTTCGGTGAAGTGAGCGTTTTTAGGTTCACGTTCGAGGGTCAACAATCCACAAAGTCTTAAAAAAAATGTTTAGTATAAAAACCCGAAGAGATGATATGTTTACAGAAAAAATAAGTCACAGGAATTTTAAATCCCGAAGGAATTAAATTATAAATGTTAGTTTATTTATATGGGATTTTATACTGAAATCATTGAAAAGTTGCAAAAATCAACAATTTATTTCTTGATATATTTCATTTATTTGTGTCATTTTTAGATGCGGATATAATGGTTTTTATGATAAAAAAAACAAGAAACCCCATTGGGCCAAACATAAACGTAAAAGGTAATGGGAGCGTAGCCCACCAGCGAGAAATATTAAGTTTCTTGGCCGCACGTACGATATAAGCCCCCACAAACAAATCAAAAGCTAAATAGTGAAACCAACCTGCCGCCACGGCATTATCATTCTGAAATAATGCTTTTACGTTTGATAATGTACTAAAACTATCAGCTTTGAAATCTCCAATATCCTTTAGAATTAAGACGGTATAAATGACTGCAAACAAGAGGATGAAACCATTCAGAATGATGTTTTGTGTATGTTTCCAGTTCGGAGCTATTATTAGCAATAGCCAACCAAAAATGATAAAAGAATTGCCAAATTGAAAAATTGAAGAAGCGTTCATGTTAGTTGATTAGTTTGATTGAAAATGTCGTGTTATTGGTATCGAATATTATTTTACATTCTTCATAGTTTGGAGCTGAGAACTTTGGTTTGATGTTTTGCGAAAAAGCAAAGGGCTCTTTCGGGTAGCCAACTAAATTAGTATCCAGCTTTTTATTGCCATTTGAATCTTGATAGATAGCTAAAGCATATTCGCCCGCTGGAATGTCGGTAAATGCGAGGGTAATATCGCCAGTTTTCGTTGGCTTTATTTCTTTTGCAAATGCAAATTTACCTTCATCCGGAAATTTGTTTTCTTTCTTATAAAAAGCAATTCTAAGTAAAGCTGTACTTTTTATGCTGGAGATTTTTAAGTTAAAAGTTTGTCCTTGGCTTTCTGAAAAACCAAAGAACAGTAAGGAAGTGAGCAAAAAAAATGATTTCATAATTTTGATTGTTTGATGTTTCTTGTGTAAAGTGCCGAAATCTAAAACTCATTTAGCTATCACATTTGTTATAAAATGATTAAAGAATTTATTTTTTGGCAAGCATTTTTCTAATTTGACTGAGGGATTTGATCATAAATCTGCTTATAAGTTTCAAGGTAAATGCTGATTGATGTTTTCAAATTAGTTTGTGGATTTTTATAAAGGAACAAAAAACTTTTAGTGTGCTAATTTACTAAATGTCTTTAAATTTATGACAAATCATTTTAACCTAAGTCAATTCATAGACTATATTTGTAAAAAAAACTCATTCAACCTTGAAAAAATTTATCTTCTCCCTACTTATCTTTGCTTGCGTAGCTTTTCGTAGCGAAGACTTTAAACCTTATACTGAGCATATTCCCGGCTTACAACATGGTTTGGATATGCAGCCGATTCCCGCTGGTGAATTTACCATGGGAAGTCCAGCGTCTGAAAAAGACCGCAAACCCGATGAAGGTCCGCAACATAAAGTAATAATTGATGCTTTTTGGATGGCTAAATATGAAACTTCATGGGAAATGTACGAGGCATATTTTAATAAAGAACTCGAAGTAAAAGACGAAAAAAATACTGCCGAAGTAGCTACTCGTGTTGGTACAGTTGCACGCCCGACTCAACCTTACGTCGAGATGTCATTCGGGCAAGGAAAAGAAAGTGGTTTTCCTGTTTGTAATGTTACGCAGTTTGCTGCTCGCTCGTTTTGTAAATGGCTTTATGCAAAAACAGGATATTTTTACCGACTCCCAACAGAAGCTGAGTGGGAATATGCCGCTCGTGCAGGCTCGAAAACTACGTTTTATTTTGGCGATGATGCCTCAAAAATGAAAGAATATGCGTGGTATTTTGAAAATTCCGATGGGGCATATAAAAAATCTGGTCAACTAAAACCCAATGCTTGGGGACTTTACGATATGTACGGAAATGTAGCTGAATGGACTTCTGACCTTTACGTAGCCGATTTTTATAGCAAACCCGAAGCCACTAACAACCCATATATCAAACCAACCAATCATTATCCGCACGTGATTCGGGGCGGGCATTGGGACGATGACGCTGATAAACTCCGTAGTGCATCTCGACTGACTTCAACACCAGAGTTGAAGCAACGTGACCCCCAAATTCCGAAATCTGATTGGTGGCTGACTAATGCCCCATTTTTAGGTTTTAGAGTAGTAAGGCCAGTAAAACAGCCTTCAAAAGAAGAAATTGAAGCGTATTTTGCTCGTCCACCGAAAGATATTCCTTGATATAAACTTATTTCGAACTATCAATAAAATTTCTAAGTAAAGGCAAATCATCTGCTCCGATTACATCAACTTGTAAGGCTTTGAGGGTTTCAAATCCCAGCGTTGTGTTGGGTGTTCCCCAAAGCCTTACTTTTTTGTTTTTGGCGTGCATTTCATTGACAAAAACACTGATTTTTTCGTCAACTTCTTGAGAAAGAGGCTCTTTTCCAGCCCAATATTTCCCGAAGTCAGTAAAACTGGCACTGACCATGTATATTCTTTTGAAGGCTTTTTTTGAGTAAGCTAGGCTTTTTCGACCATCAAATGAAAACATCTTATCGTAATTCTGAAATTCTTCGGGTTTTGGCATATCGCCACTAATAGAAATTTTTACGTGGCGAAGTTCTTTTTTATAAGGATTTAGCTGTGCATCAAGCACTTTCATAATTTCTTTGCCTTGTGTTTTTAGGTCGAGCAATAAATGCAAAGATTTTTTATTAGGGTAAGGATAACCGCCATTTTCTTTAATTTTTGCCAAAAGTGGTTCAATATAAAGTTTTCTGAGTGTTCGCTCGGTGGATACATCTTTAAGGTTGTGGGCTACGCAAAGTTCGCCATCTTTTAAATATAAATCGGCTTCTATCGAATCAAAACCTAAATCGTAAGCCGCAAAAAATGGTTGTTTTTGCTCATAATCATTATGAGAATGAATGATTTGGGCGAAAATGTTGCTACTTATAGCCAAAAGTATAGCAGAGAACAAAAAGAGTTTTTTCATGTTTATAAGGTTTATATTGATTTAAGCAAGTTCGGAAACTTGCTCTATTTGTATTTTTGCAACCAAGTAAATAATCTTTTTGCGTCTTCGATTTTGAAAAGTTGCGTACCTTCATTCATGGTTGCCGCTGAGCCGCACGCTACTCCCCAACGAAGCATTTCTTGAACACTTTTACCTTCCGATAATGCCCAAACCATGCCGCCAACCATGCTGTCACCTGCACCAACGGTACTTTTTTTCGTGACAGATGGAGCGGGAATATGCTCACAAGTATCCTTCGTTACCAATACAGCCCCCTGTGGCCCAAGTGAAACTACCACGATTTCACAACCACCTTTGGCGATTATTTCACGAGCGGCTTCGTCAACTTGGTCAATTTCTAAAGCTTCAACGCCTACCAGTTTGGCGAGTTCGCCAACGTTTGGTTTTAGCAAATAAACACCTTCATCAATGGCATGTTTGAGTGGTTCGCCCGAAGTATCAATGATGAGTTTTGAACCGATTTTTCGAGAAACTGCTGCAACTTTTTCATAGAAATCATCGCCCAAACCTGCCGAAAGACTACCACTAGCTACCAAAAAATCAGGTTTTAATGCTTCGATTTGTTTCAAAATTTCGGTAGCCTCTTCGGGTAAAATTTCTGTACCAGGCATTCCAAAACGATATTGTGCATTGGTTAGCACATCAACCGCAATGAAGTTTTCACGAGTCCAATTTTTGGTTGTAATAGCTTGAAAATCAATGTTTTCTTTTCTTAGTAAATCTTGCAGTAAATTTCCAGTTGGGCCTCCTACTGTGAAAACTGCTCTTGATTGTCCGCCTAAGCGAGCAATAGCTTTTGATACATTTATTCCGCCACCACCAGCATCGAAATGTGGGTTTTCGCAACGAATTTTCTGTTCTGCAACCAAGCCTGAAAACTTTGTACTTTTATCAACCGCTGGATTGACTGTGAGGGTAATTATTTTATTTGACATAATGTTGGTATTACGATACATAATCAATTTTTCGGCACAGACAAGGCATGCCTTGTCTCAACTGAACTTCTATTCTCTCTCGGATGAAAACTTCTCATGGTTTCTTCTAAAAACACACTATCAAGATGGGTATAAATCTCAGTGGTTGTGATTGATTCGTGGCCGAGCATTTCTTGTACTGCTCTTAAATCTGCTCCACCTTCAATGAGATGCGTGGCAAATGAATGGCGGAACGTATGCGGAGAAATATTTTTCTGAATACCTGCTCTCTCGGCTAAGTCTTTGATTATCAAGAAAATCATTACTCTTGAAAGTTGTTTTCCTCGTCGATTCAAGAATACTATGTCTTCTGATTCTTCTTTAATTTCTTGATGGTTTCGGATGTTTTCCAAATATATTTTTGTGAATTTAATAGCATCATTGCCGATTGGAATCAATCTTACTTTTCGTCCTTTTCCAAAAACTCTCACAAAACCAATATCGAAATAACAGCTGGTCAATTTCAAATCAATCAATTCCGAAACTCGCATGCCACAGCTATACAAAACCTCTAAAATTGCTCGGTTGCGAGTCCCTTCAGGCGTTGAAACATCAATTATTTCTAGCATTTGTTCGATTTCGGGAAAAGACAGCGTATCGGGTAATTTCCTACCCACTTTTGGCGATTCTATCAAGTGCGTAGGGTCGGACTGAATTAGGTTTTCGATTGCCATGTATTTGTAAAACGACTTAACGCCCGACAAAATTCGTGCTTGCGAGGTTGCAGAAAGTCCTAAGTCATTCAGATATTCCAGAAAGTCCATTATATCACGTTCGGTGATGGTTTCTGGCTTTGGCTTGTGTTTGGCAAGTTCGGTAAATTGACTGAGTTTTTCTATATCACGTACATACGCTTCGATAGAGTTCTCAGACATCGAACGCTCTAAACGCAAATAATTTTTAAAATGCTGTATGTAGATTGGCCAATTCAAAAGTTATTCTATTAATTTTACAGCAAAATAAGTCTTTTATCTTGTAAAAATAGTTTTTAAAGTTGTTTTAGTTGCAAAATTGTTAGGTTGAACCTAGTTTCTGAACAATTTATAATAGCAATTATAACTTTCATACAAAATTTTGAGTTGTCATGATTGCACCATAATACCTCTGATTTTATGAGATTTATACTGATTTTAGTTCTTATCTGTGAAAATCTATGTTATCAGTGGTATCTTTGTTTCATTTATTTTCACCTAGAAACTTTGTAACATCAAAAAACAATCATGAAACAAGGGATTGAACAAAAAATATATGTCGAAAAATATCATCATTATCAACGGCCCAAACCTTAACCTTTTGGGAAAACGTGAACCACATATTTATGGAAGTCTGACTTTTGAGGCTTATTTTGAAGAATTAAAGGCGATTTTTCCTGATGTTATATTACATTATTTTCAGTCGAACCATGAGGGAGCAATCATTGATAAAATTCATGATATAGGCTATGGTGAAACCGAATTTGCAGGAATTATAATTAATGCTGGGGCATATACTCATACTTCGGTTGCAATTGCCGATGCTCTTTCGGCTGTAAAAACGCCTGCTGTTGAGGTACATATCTCGAATATTCACACCCGTGAGGCTTTTCGTCATCATTCATATCTTACTCGTGTTTGCAAAGGAATGATTACAGGTTTGGGCTTAAAAGGTTATGAATTTGGGGTGATGTATTTTTTGTAGTACTTCCAAATATTAAATTTTAGCTCCAAAGGAGTAAAACAAGGTATAGGAAACGTTATGACATTAGCAGGGAAAACTACAAAGGAATGGAATTGTAATATTTAATAATTTCATCCTTGTTAAGATTTAGAATTGCGAATAGAACTATTATTGTTTTATGTAGAAATAATTCCATTGTAGCTATAATCAAGTTTTTTGTATTGAAGAATATTTTTTTCAAAATGAAATTCAATTTCTTTTTGGAAAAAATAATTATCAAACTAGTTAATTTTACTCCAACAGTCGTGAAAAACACCCCTTAGGTCGATTATTTAGTAGGATTAATGCAAAAACTTTTATTATCGTAATAGTTAGGTATATTTTTGTATTTAGTTTATAAAAATATTTAACATTTCTAACAGATACTCCACTAATCATTAAGTTTAATATGCGTACGATTCTGACTATTGTTGCTGTTGTTGCGGTCTTGGTACTTGGCAAAATTTTCTTTTTTAAAAAGCCTGATTTAGGTGAAAAAAGCCCAGGTGGCGGAGCAGGTGCAGGAGCGTCGGGCGGTAAAGGAGGCGAAAAAGGCAAAGATATGAAAGGTGCTGGCCCTTCTGTTTCGGTAAATGTTTTTGTGGTC
Organism: Cytophagaceae bacterium; assembly: GCA_027486845.1. Lineage (GTDB taxonomy): Bacteria > Bacteroidota > Bacteroidia > Cytophagales > Spirosomataceae > Emticicia. The sequence goes on along the minus strand of JAIXOL010000030.1, from coordinate 181,349 downwards.
AATACTGAAAGTCTTGATAATGTAATTACATCATCAGGTACGATTTTCCCGAATGAAGAAATCGAATTGAGAGCTGAGGCTTCTGGCCGAATTCTTGCTCTCAATATCAAAGAAGGTAGCCAAGTTGCAGCAGGACAAGTGATAGCTCGTATCAAGGATACGGACCTTCAAGCTCAGTTGAAAAAGCTTAATTTCGAGATAGAATTGGCAAAACAAACTGAAGCTCGTCAGAAAAAATTATTGGATATTAACGCTATTAGCAAAGAAGAGTATGAAATTACGGCTAATAAAATTAATACCCTCAATGCCGACAAAGAACTCATCGAGGCAAATGTCGAAAAAACAGTTTTGAAAGCACCATTTGCAGGAAAAATAGGATTGAAAAATGTTAGTCAAGGAGCGTACGTTACGCCAGCCACAAGTTTGGCAACACTCGTACAAACAAATCCTGTAAAAGTTGATTTTTCGATTCCAGAAAAATATTCTACACTCATCAGAGTTGGCAGAAATGTAAAATTTGAAGTTGAAGGCCAGCCCGAAGCTTATTACGCCAATGTTGTGGCTATCGACCCAAAAATCGATCCAAATCTTCGTACTATGAAACTCAGAGCATTGGCTAAAAATCCATCTGATAGACTCATTCCAGGTATGTTCGTAAGAGTTTCGGTTGATTTAGACATTGCTCAAGCAATCATGATTCCTACTGAAGCAGTTGTGCCAGTTTTGAAAGGTAAAAAAGTTTATGTGGTTCGTGATGGCAAAGCTGCTGAAGTTATGATTGAAACGGGTGTTCGGAATGATAAGAAAATTCAAGTTACAAGCGGACTGCAAGCCGGCGATTCTTTAATCGTTTCGGGTATAATGGCATTGAAAAAAGATGCATCAATAAAAGTTAAAGGAGCAAATAAGTAAAGTTTTGATAAGTCGCTGATAATAAACGAATTGATGGTGTTTCTCAGAACATTCTTAATTCTACATTCTTAATTCATAATTGCACAAGGCACTATGTCAATCTCAACCATTTCTATCAAACGTCCTGTATTAGCCATCGTGATGAATCTTCTCATCATTTTGTTTGGGGCAATTGGCTATACATTTTTGGGTGTACGTGAGTATCCATCCATTGACCCTCCTGTTGTTTCGGTGCGTACCAATTACGTTGGTGCTAATTCCGACATTATTGAGTCTCAGATTACCGAACCTCTCGAAAAAGCATTAAATGCTATAGAGGGAATAAAGTCTATTAATTCGTCGTCAAACAATGGTTCAAGCCAAATTACCATCGAATTTGAAATCGGCGTTGATATGGAAACTGCCGCCAACGACGTTCGTGACAAAGTTTCGAGTGCAGTACGTCAGCTCCCGCAAGATATTGATGGTCCTCCAACGGTTTCAAAAGCCGATGCAAACTCTGATCCAATCATGAGTATGCTCTTGCAGTCGGACGTTAGAAGCCACATGGAAATCAGCGACTACGCAGAAAACGTAGTTGCTCAACGCCTTCAGACCATTCAAGGTATCAGCCAAGTAATGATTTGGGGACAAAAAAAATTCTCTATGCGTCTTTGGATGGATCCCAACAAATTGGCCGCACAAGGCGTAACAACGCAAGATGTAAAATTAGCTCTTGACCGTGAAAACGTAGAGCTTCCGAGTGGAAAACTAGCCGGAGATAATACAGAATTAACTGTAAAAACGATTGGTCGATTCAAGGGTGAAGAAGATTTTAATAATTTGATTGTAAAAACAGTAGGCGAAAAAATTATTCGTTTCAAAGATATTGGTGATGCAGAACTTGGTGCTGAAAACGAAGAAACAGTCATGCGAATCAACGGTATTCCTTCGATTGGTTTGGCAATAGTACCACAGCCTGGTGCAAACTATCTTGATATTTCGGCACAAGTGAACAAGCGTTTGGCCGAAATCAAAAAAGAGCTTCCGAAAGATTACAGAATGGAGTTGATGTCTGATAACACTACTTTCATCAAAAAATCAGTGGAAGAAGTTGGAGAGACCCTTATGATTGCTATCGGGTTGGTTGTTATTATTATATTCTTATTCTTCCGTGATTGGATTATAGCCGTTCGTCCATTGATTGATATTCCTGTATCGCTCATTGGTACGTTTTTCTTCATGTATATATTCGGGTTCTCAGTCAATGTTCTTACATTACTTGCTATTGTTTTGGCAACTGGTCTCGTAGTTGATGATGGTATCGTTGTTACTGAAAATATTTATAAAAAAATTGAAGAAGGCATGAAGCCGATTGAGGCTGCAATCAAAGGAGCAAACGAAATCATGTTTGCAGTACTTTCTACCTCAATTACGCTTGCTTCGGTATTCTTGCCAGTTATATTTATGGAAGGTTTCGTTGGTCGTCTTTTCCGAGAATTCGGTATCGTACTAGCCACTGCTGTATTGATTTCTGCATTCGTTTCATTGACACTTACGCCAATGTTGAATGCATACTTAGTAAGAAAAAATCAAAGACATAGTCGTTTCTACGAAATTACCGAACCTTTCTTTTTAAGAGTAATTAATGGATACAAAGCTCGTTTGACAAGTTTTATGAATATTCGTTGGGTTGCCATTCCGTTGGTTTTGCTTACATTCGGTATGACATGGTTTTTTGGAAAAGATCTTCAACAAGAATTAGCTCCACTCGACGACCGTAGTGCCATGCGTTTACAAATCACGGCTCCTGAGGGTTCCTCTTTTGAATTTACCGATAATTATATCCAAAAACTCGGAAAAACTATTCGTGACTCAGTGCCAGAAGCGAATGTTGTCGTTACGATGACCGCCCCTGGATTTTCTGGATCGGGTGCTGCTAATACAGGTTTTACTAGATTAGTTCTCAACGACCCGCAAGACAGAAAACGTACGCAACAACAAATTGCTGACCAAGTAGGTAAAATCACTAAGAAAATGCCAGATGCTAGAGCGTTTGTGCTTCAACAAGAAACAATATCTTTAGATAAAAGAGGTGGATTGCCAGTACAATACGTGATTCAAGCACCAGATTTCGAGAAACTTCGTCAGTATGTGCCGAAATTTATGGAAGAAGTGGCGAAAGATCCAACCTTCATGATATCCGATTTGAACTTGAAGTTTAATAAACCTGAACTTGAAGTGAGTATTGACCGTGAAAAAGCTAAAAGTATGGGGGTTTCGGTAACGGATGTGGCTCAGTCAATGCAATTGGCTTTTGCTGGACAACGTTTTGGATATTTCACGATGAATGGTCGTCAGTATCAAGTTATTGGGCAATTTGACCGTGCCAACCGTGACGAACCACTTGATTTAAAAAATACTTATGTAAAAAATAATCGTGGTGAAATCATCCAATTAGATAATATCGTCAAGATTAACGAAGAAAGTAGCCCACCGCAGTTATATCACTTCAATCGCTATATGAGTGCCACTGTTTCGGCTGGTTTAGCACCAGGAAAGACGGTTGGCGATGGTATCAAGGCAATGGACAAAATCAGAGATAAGATGGGCGATGAAGTAATCAGAACAGCTTTGGCTGGTTCATCAAGAGATTTTTCTGAAAGTTCATCAAATACTTTTTATATGTTCTTATTGGCATTGGTATTAGTGTATTTGATTTTGGCTGCTCAGTTCGAGAGTTTCGTTGACCCATTTATTATCATGCTTACTGTACCTTTAGCTATTGCTGGAGCGGTGTTTTCATTGTGGTATTTCAACCAAACGCTTAATATTTTCAGCCAAATTGGTATGATTATGCTCATTGGTTTGGTAACTAAAAATGGTATTTTAATTGTAGAATTTGCCAATCAATTAAGAGAAAAAGGCATGAGCGTCAGAGAAGCCGCAATTGAAGCTGCCTCTATGCGTTTCCGCCCAATCTTGATGACAAGTTTTGCAACAGTTCTAGGTGCGGCACCAATTGCCTTTGCATTGGGTTCGGCTGGAAAAAGCCGTATGGCTATGGGTATCGTTATCATGGGAGGTTTATTATTCTCATTGGTTCTGACCTTATACGTAATTCCTGCGATTTACACTTTCTTGTCTCGCAACAAAAATTTCGAGCGTATGAAACAAATCGAAGAAATTGCTCACGAAGCTGAATTGGCTTAAAGATATATGGCGTATCGCATACGCCTACAAGTACAACTACTCGTTGTAAGGGCGTATGCGATACGCTCTTACATACAGAATGAAATCCTTAATCATGAAAAAATACTTTCTGTTTATATTTTTGTTACCTGCTGTTTTACAAGCCCAAGAAATATTAACACTCGAAAATGCCGTTGGAACTGCTCTCGAAAAAAGCTTCGATATAAAAGTTGCTCAAATGCAACAACAAGCATCGGAATTGCAAGTCTTTAAAGGAAATGCAGGAATGTTGCCAAGAGTAGATTTGAATGCCAACGTCGGTAGTGCCTTCAACGGAGTAAGTCAAAAACTCTCGAATGGTACTGAAATCAACCGTTTTGGTAGTAGTCTTGCTCCAATCACAAACGTGGCAATGTCGTGGGTACTCTATGATGGAAAACGAATGTACGCAACGCTCGACCGCCTAAAAGGTCAAGGTCAATTAAGTCAATTGCAGACTCGCCAAATGATGGAAAATGCCGTTGTAAATGTTATGCAGGCCTATTATGAAGTGATGCGTCAGAAACAAACGGTAGCTTTTTTGCAGACAATTATTAAATATTATGAAGAACGTTTGACAATTACACAACAGCGTTGGGAATTTGGTAAAGGTTCAAAACTTGATTATTTGCAATCAAAAACTGAGCTGAATACACAAATTACACAATTGGTTCAAGCTAAAAACTCTTTGAAAAATGCAAAAGTAACGGTCAATAACCTTTTGGTAAGAACTGCCGACCAAGATTTCGATGTACAAGAAGTTGTTGGAATTATGTTTGACCCTACAACCGAACAACTTAAAAGTCAAGCTCGTGCCGCCAATAAAGGCTTACAAGCCTTACGTAAATCAACTGACATAAGCCTGATTACGCAGAGAGAAGTGGCAGCAGCAAAACTTCCAAGAGTTACGTTAAACTCATCATTTGGGTATTCTTTGAGCAAAACCAATGCGGGTTTGTTTTTGTATAACCAAAATATTGGTCTAAACGTAGGTTTGGGGGCAACTTGGAATATTTTCAATGGAGAAATTGTTCGTCGCCAGATTCAGACATCCAAAATCAATACTGATATTTTGCGAAAGCAAGAAGAAGACCTTTGGATTCAGATTGAGTCAGAGTTAATGCGTGCTTATAATCAATATCAAACTGATAAAGAATTATTGAAACTTGAAGAAGAAAACAACGAAGTAGCCGAAGAAAACTTGAAGATTTCGTTAGAGAAATTTAAGTTGGGTGGCTCTTCAATCTTAGAATTGAACGAAGCACAACGAAGTTTAAATACTTCATTGAATCGGCTTACAAATGCTCGTTATAATATCAAAATCTCAGAGTTACAAATCATGCGTTTGAGCGGAGAACTCGTTAGGTAATTGATAATGTAAAATTGAAAATGGATAATGTAAATGAATTAATCATTTTTACATTATCCATTTTCAATTATAAATTAAAAACTACACCGTTTTCGTTTTACCTGGCATCGGAATCTGATAATTTCCATCTTTATCAGGTAAAGTTTTAGGCAAAGTATCCCAAGTATAAGCGTCTGGCATAAGGTTAATATCAGAGTTTAGAGCTTCTTCCCACTTTACTCTTTTGCCCGAATAAGTAGCCATACGACCCATAATGGCAGTCATTGTGCTTTTCGCACCTCTTTCAGCATCATTGATTGGCTTATTGTTTACAATACAATCAAATAAAACTTCGTGCTCAACTTGATATGGGTCGCCATCACCCTCGCCTTTGTGTCGCCAAATATTATTTCCCTTTAGGTCAAAAATCTTGCCTTCAGTAGCTCGTCCTTTTGTACCGATCAAATGCTCAGAAACATCAGAAACTGTACCGGGTTGGTGGCGGCACGAACTTGATAAAATCATTCCATCAGCGTATTTAAACTCAACATAGTGGTGGTCATAAATTTCGCCAAATTTCTTATCAGTTCTCACCTGACGACCGCCCATTCCAAGAGCTTCAGTTGGATAACCACCTTTGAACCAATTGATTACATCAATGTTATGAATGTGCTGTTCGTTGATGTGGTCGCCGCAGAGCCACACAAAATAGTACCAATTACGCATTTGGTATTCCATTTCGGTTTGGTTAGCTTGGCGTTCTTTCACCCAAACACCATCATTATTCCAATAACAACGAGCCGCTACGATGTCGCCGATTGCACCTTCGTCAATTACTTTTTTGTAAGTTTCAAGATAGGATTTTTGATAATGGCGTTGTAAACCTACAACCACTTTCAAGTTTTTCTTTTTCGACTCCTCGGCTGCTGCCAAAACTCTACGAATACCCGGTGCATCGGTCGCTACTGGCTTTTCCATGAAAACGTGCTTTCCTTGACGAACAGCCTCTTCAAAATGGATTGGACGGAAACCTGGGGGAGTTGTCAGAAGCACAACATCTGCCAATGCAATTGCTTGTTTGTAGCCATCAAAGCCTACAAATTTACGGTCTTCTGGTACATCTACACGGTCTTTAACTTTTCCTTTAGTTAAGTTTTGGTAGCTTGAGTCAATTCTGTCACGAAAAGCATCGGCCATTGCCACGAGTTTTACGTTTTGTTTGACCGAAAGTGCTTGTAAAGCTGCACCTGTGCCACGACCACCGCAGCCAATTAAGGCAACTTTAATAGTATCTTCAACCGAAGAATTAGCGAATGTTTCGATTGGTAAGGAAGTCATCGAGATGCCACCCACCGCGGCTGCTGAAGCTTTCACGAAATCACGACGTGAGAAATTTGAGTTCATTATCTGTTTGATTATTGAGTTGAATAATTGAATAACAAAAATACACTATTTCTTTAATTCATTACTATTATTTCTGAAAAAGTATCATTATTTTATTAAATTTTTATATAAATTTGATAATTGATTTAATAATAATTTCTCTCTATTCAACCTTATAAGATGAAATCTTTTTTTCTTATTTTGATGCTTTGTGTATCCTGCTTTGCCCATGCACAAAATAAATTTGTGGCTCGTCCGCAAGCAATTCCATCTCAAGAAACGCCTACATTGGCTATTGGTTCAAAAGCTCCTGATTTTCGACTTCCAAATTATGATGGTAAATTTTATTCATTAAAGGATTTTGCTTCGGCAAAGGTTTTGGTAATCGTCTTTACCTGTACACACTGCCCAACAGCACAGGCTTATGAAGACCGAATCAAGAAAATTGTGGATGGTTATAAAAGTAAAGGTGTGGCGGTAGTTGCCATTTCACCAAATAGTCCAAATGGACTTTTGTTGGAAGAATTGGGTTATTCAGACCTCAACGATGATTTTGATAACATGAAAATCAGAGCAAAAGAAAAGCAATTTAACTTTCCGTATCTTTATGATGGCGACAATGAAGCCGTTTCGATAAAATACGGTCCAGTGGCTACACCTCATGCGTATGTATTTGACAATCAACGTATTCTGAAGTATAATGGCCGCCTCGATGCCCTTGAAAATCCAAATAAAGGTGCAAATTCGGAAGATTTACGTAATGCAATTGATGAAATTTTGGCAGGAAAAGAAGTAACAACACCCACCACCAAAACATTCGGATGTTCGATAAAATGGGCTTGGAAAACCGAATATAACGAGAAAAACGAAAAGAATTGGACTTCTCGCCCTGTAAATCTTGAAGAAATAAACACAGAAGGCATCAAAAAACTAGTAAAAAATGATGATTCGGATAAACTTCGACTTATAAATGTTTGGGCAACATGGTGCGGACCATGTGTGATGGAATATCCTGATTTTTTAGATATTCACCGAATGTACGGAGCAAGAGATTTTGAATTTGTGTCAGTTTCGGCTGATAAGTTGGAGAAAAAAGATAAAGCTTTGAAGTTTCTGAAAGAAAAACATTCAGGCGTGAAAAATTATATTTTTAAAGATGAAGATATTTATAAACTCATTGAAGCTATCGACCCAAAATGGAATGGAGCTTTACCTTATACGCTTTTGGTTGAGCCAAACGGCAAAGTAGTTTACAGCATTCAAGGAAGTATCGAGAACCAAAAACTCAAAAGAATAATTGTTGACCATCCTAAGATTGGTCGCTATTTTTAATTTGAGCGAACGTCAAATTATGAGTACTTTCGCCACAGAGGTACAGATTTTCATAGATAATTTTCGTGAAACTTTGTGTATTCTGTGCCTCTGTGGCAGCCGACGCTCGGTAAATATGAAATTCCTTAATACCCCCTAACCAACTCAATTGCACCAAAAACACCTGCACTATCGCCGAGTTTTGGTTTTAAGAAAAGCGTTTCTACTTTACGGTTATTGAAAATCCAGTTTTTGAGTTCTTCGGGGAAAGCCTCATAAATCATATCAATATTACCTACACCGCCACCAATTACAATCGCATCAGGGTCAAGTACATTGACAATAGAAGAAATAGCACGTCCGAAAGATTTTACTAAATGCTTAAGCGTAGCTGTTGCGTGAGAGTCTGTTCCAGCTTTATGTAGTTCGTAGATTTCCTTCATTGTTAGGTCATTTCCGCTCAATTTCTTATAATATTGCTGCAAAGCTGGGCCAGAAAATACATTTTCGTTGCATCCAGTTTTTCCACAATAGCACATTACGCCATCTTCTTCAAAGAAATTATGTCCCCATTCGCCACCTATTCCATGCCTTCCGTTGATTACCTGACCATTTACCACAACTCCACCACCAACGCCAGTACCGAGAATTACTCCAAAAATAACTTTGGCATCGGGCAAAACATCTTTCACAATTCCCATCGTTGCTTCTGCCAAAGCAAAACAATTGGCATCATTGGCTAATTCAACCGGCACGCCAAGAGCTTTTGCAAGGTCAGCTTTCATTGGTCGTCCATTCATCGACGTCGTATTGCAGTTTTTCATGGTCTGCGTAGTTGGGTCGGTCGTCCCGGGCGTACTGAATCCAATGGCTGTTGGAGAGATATTTATTTCCTCTATGATAGAATCAATCAATCTTACAACTTGACTGATAATATGTTCGTAACCTTTAGTGGCTTCTGTCGGAATTCTTTTTCTTAATAAAATTTCATTATTTTCGGCATTCATCACTACGCCTTCGATTTTCGTGCCACCTAAGTCTACACCCCAAAGTGTCTTCATTTTTTATTTTTTTTGTTTAAAATTGTTTTAGATGGTTGCACATTGTTTCACGTTGTTGGAAAAGGAACAATTTGTAACCATTTGCAACAATCTCCAACAAAAATAACTAAAAACGTCGTTTCACGTTGTTGGAAAAGGAACAATTTGTAACCATTTGCAACAATTTCCAACAAAAACAACTAAAAACGCCGTTAACGACTCATTAACAAATGTTTGAGCAACGTATTACAAACTTATAGCATCTTATCCTTAAAGACAACAATTTTTATTAAAAGCTAAATTAGAATTATTACCATGAAACGTTCAAATATTGTAATCATCACAATCCTTTTGGGAGTATTTGGATTGTCATCTTGTAATACTTACGAAATTATTGATGGTAGCGGCATTGTTCAGACGGAATTTCGTCGAATGGCCTATTTTAATCGAATCGAATTGTTATTTCCTGCCGAAGTAATTATTCGTCAAGGTACAACCAAAGATATTGAAATAACTGCCGAAAGCAACATCATTGATTTGGTTTATAGTCGAGTAAGCGGAAATACCTTGGTTTTAGATGATTACGGCCGCCTTCGTAGCAGCCACAATGTTAAAATCTATGTACAAGTACCCGACATCAACGCTATTTTTGTTTCGGGAAGTGGCCGTGTAATCGGCGATAATAAAATTTTCTCGAAAAATATAAATCTACGCTTATCGGGAAGCGGACTCATTGATGTTGCTTTAGATGTAAAAAATGATTTAGTAGCCGATTTGAGTGGTTCTGGACTAATTTTTATGGAAGGCGATACTTACAATGGCATTTATGATGTTTCGGGAAGTGGAAAAATTGAGTCATTCGGAATGCACGCAGATAATTCGGACATTATAATCAGTGGCTCTGGACGATGTGAAACTACTGCACTGAGCAATCTTGACGTAAGTATTTCGGGAAGTGGAAGTGTTTGGTTTAGAGGAAATCCACGCATCAGCCAACGAATTTCGGGTTCGGGAAAGATTTTTGATGCTAATTGAAAATAAATTCGTTAAAACTAAAACCTGTAAGGCTTAAAGAGTTCTTACAGGTTTTTTTATGGCCTAAAATTCCCTATTTTTGCACTATTAATAACAAATAACCGTCGTTGGTCGTCTATCGACCCTTGACTCAAAGAATAATGACAGAAATCAGCAAAACGTATAATCCGAAAGAGATAGAAGATAAATGGTATAAGTATTGGATTGATAATCAGTATTTTAAGTCAAAACCAAATCCTGATAAAGAGCCTTATACTATCGTGATTCCTCCGCCAAACGTCACAGGTGTCTTGCACATGGGCCACATGCTCAACAATACGATTCAAGATGTATTGACTCGTAAGGCACGTATGGAAGGCAAAGAGGCTTGTTGGGTACCAGGAACTGACCATGCTTCTATCGCAACCGAAGCAAAAGTTGTGGCGATGCTGAAAGAACAAGGAATCAATAAAGCTGACCTTACTCGTGAAGAATTCTTGAAATATTGCTGGGAATGGACTGAAAAGTATGGCGGAATTATCTTGCAACAACTTCGTAAACTCGGTGCGTCGTGCGATTGGGACAGAACTCGCTTCACGATGGAACCAAGTTTGTATGAAGCCGTAATTGATGTTTTTATTGATTTACATAATAAAGGAGATATTTATCGTGGACACCGCATGGTAAACTGGGACCCGCAAGCCAAAACAACGGTTTCGGACGAAGAGGTTATTATGAAGGATGTTCAGCAAAAATTGTATTATATCAGATACGATGGAGCGGAGGGAAGCGTGACAATTGCCACAACTCGCCCTGAAACTATCATGGCCGATGCGGCTATATGTGTGAATCCTGCCGATGAACGTTTTCAAGATTTGATTGGTAAAAAAGTAAGAATTCCGCTAATCAACCGTGAAATTACTATTGTTGCCGATGAATATGTAACGATGGATTTCGGAACTGGGTGCTTGAAAGTAACACCTGCCCACGACCAAAACGACTATGCCCTCGGACAAAAACACGGCTTAGAAATCATTGATATTTTGACCGATGAAGGTAAATTGAACGAAAAGGCATTGATTTTAATCGGTGAAGATAGATTTGTAGCTCGTAAGAAAATTGCTAAATTATTGACTGAATCGGGTAATTTAGTAAAAGAAGAAGACTACAAATCTACTGTTGGAACCTCTGAGCGTACGGGTGCGATTATCGAGCCAAAAATTTCGTTGCAATGGTTCTTGAAAATGAAACGCCTTTCGGAGCCTGCGTTGGAAAATGTAATGAATGATACGATTCAGTTGATTCCACCGAAATTCAAGAATACGTATAATCATTGGATGGCCAACGTAAGAGATTGGTGTATCAGCCGCCAACTTTGGTGGGGACATCGTATTCCAGCGTTTTATATGCCCGATGGTACTTGTATCGTGGCAAAAGATAAAAAAGCGGCTTTGAAAATTGCCCGTGATAAATATCAATTATTTGCTTTGAGCGAAACCGACCTAACGCAAGACGAAGACGTTTTGGATACTTGGTTCAGTTCGTGGTTATGGCCAATTTCAGTTTTTGATGGCTTCAAAGAGACTGCGGACGGCGAACCATATAATGAAGATATTAATTATTACTATCCGACTAATGATTTAGTAACTGCTCCTGAGATTTTATTTTTCTGGGTAGCACGTATGATTATTGCTGGTTATGAATATAAAGGTACATATCCATTCAAAAATGTATATTTGACGGGTATCGTAAGAGACAAACAAGGTCGAAAAATGTCAAAATCTTTGGGTAATTCACCAGACCCAATCGAATTGATTGAAAAATACGGTGCCGACGGTGTTCGTACAGGTATGTTGTTTAGCTCACCCGCAGGAAATGATTTACCTTTTGATGAAAAACTATGTGAGCAAGGACGTAATTTTAGCAATAAAATTTGGAATGCCTTCCGCCTAATTCAAGGCTGGGAAATAGCCCCCTCCGCCCCCAGAGGGGGGACTTCTCCGATAGCAACTCCCCCTTTGGGGGATGGGGGGCTGGCAGTAGCTTGGTTCCGTTCGAAAATGAATAAAGTGGTTGTTGAGACACTTGACCATTACAATAAGTTCAGAATGTCGGATGCCTTAATGAGTACCTACAACCTCATTTGGGACGATTTCTGTTCGTTATATTTGGAGATGATTAAACCTGCTTATGTTGATGGAAAAGGCTTACCAATCGACCAAGAAACATACAATTCAACGCTCGAAATTTTTGATGAATTGATGCGTTTGATTCATCCTTGGATGCCATTTATTTCGGAAGAAATTTGGCAAACGATTAGAGAAAGGAACGAAAATGAATCCATTTGTTTGGCTCAATTCCCACAAGGTGGCGAAGTTGATGAAGTTCTATTAGCTGATTTTGAGTTATTATACGAAATCGTTTCAACAGTTCGTAATACCCGAAACTCAAAGCAAATTTCTCCAAAAGAAGCATTGCCATTGGCAGTAAAAACCGAGAATCAAGCACGTTATGAAACATTATCTGGCTTAATAAAGAAAATGGCAAATATCTCTGATATTCAATACGTTAGCGATAAAGCTGATGGTGTGAGTTTCGTTATTAAAGGAGATGAACTAACAATTGATTTAGGCAAAAATCTTGATATTGAAGAAGAAAAAGCAGCTTTACAAAAAGATTTAAATTATATTTTAGGTTTTAAGAAATCGACTGAAGCGAAGTTATCGAATGAGCGTTTTGTACAAAATGCAAAGCCAGAAATCATCGAAAAAGAACGCCAAAAATTGGTCGATGCCGAAATTAAGATTAATGCTTTGGAAGAAGCTTTGGCGAAATTGGGTTGAGGATTTTGAAATAATTTTAAAAGGCAGTTTTGAGATTTCAACACTGCCTTTTTGCTTTGACAAAATATATTAGATTATTAAAACCCGCCACTTCCATAATATTGTCTTCTACGGCTTACTTTCAATTCTTGCAATAAAGCACTACGCACATTGAGCGTAAACGAATAACTACTATTGGCCGAATACCCCGAAATCGGAGTCCAGTTGAAAGCCATATCCCAACAATGTAATTCACGATTAATCGTGATATTAGTGAGCGTTGGTGCCTTTAATACCATATCATAACCCGTATTAAAACCCAATTTCCATTTTGGTGTAAGACTTAAATCTCCTTGAACTGTAATGGCCTGTGTGATTTGTGCTTTTGCCAAACCTTGTTTGTTGTAGTTAAAGTTATAGCTAAAACTCAGCGTCCACGGAATTGTGAAATCTACGTATAATTCAGGATTGGCCGCCACAAATTTTTTCATGGCGTCCATTTGTGGGTTATTACTTTGCGGATTTGTCTTTGGTTTTGCCTTATCTGGATTGAAAGTTTCTGGCGAAAGACGAGTCGAAATAGCGATATTAGCTGAGCGTAAGGTTGCCAAACCAGCAAAGCCTTGCACTTGCTGAATTTTATAAAAACGACGAATACGTCCCGCGGGATTTAAGGCTCTCAACTCGGCTGTACTTTCTTCTTGATAAAAATAGGGGTCAAGTGTTGCACCCATATTTAGATTGATTAGATTTTTGAATAAATTGGTGTTAGCACTCAAATTAATATTTGAAAGATTCATCGAATCACCTATGGCCAAGAGATTATAACTTGTGCTAAGGCTAAGATTATCAAGCAATGAAACTTTTTCAAATGCCTTGGCTGCGGTATCAGATTTTGAGCGAACTTTTGCTTCGAGTTGGTTGGTTAAACTAAAACTTATATTTCCCGATGCACCGGCCGAAGAACCTAAAGTTGGATATTTTGATAAAAGTCGTCGTAGTGTATCATAAGTTGTAACACCATTTGTAGTACTTTTATCGATTCTAACTATTTTATAATCAAAAAGTCGCTTCGTAAAATCGGGTGCATAACTCAAACTCAATGAAGGTGCTAAAGTATGGCGAATTGCTTGTAAACGTCCTTTTCCCTTAAACTGATAAGTGCCATATACTCGGGTATTCATTCCACCCGAAACTGATGTTTGATATGTCGGGAAAAAGCCATTCACGGTATCTATTTTTACCGCGTTTTCGCTAGCAACATATTCATAACTAAGGCTTTGTGTAGAAATATCACCTCTGAGCGATATACTTGGCGTAAAGTTAATGTAGCGTGCTATCTTGAAGTTTGGTAAGGCAATCGGAATAGAGTAAGTACTTGTAAACTTTCCATCTTTCAAAACCTCATTGATGGCATCTAAACCATTTAGTTTTCTGACATTACTAAGTCGTTCTTGTAAGGCTTTTTGGGCAATTCTTTCTTCGATAGTTAAGGTTAAAGGATTGGCATCACGGAGTTTGATTTCTTCATTGGTCAAAGGTTTTGCTTCGATTGTAGAATAGGTGCCATTGTCATTTTCACGGACAATTTTATAATCTGAATAATTCGTAATACTATTTACTCTTGTATTTGTTGCTTGATAACCGCCACTTACGTTTAAACCAAGCCTAAATGACTCAAACCAACGGCCGATTTGCTTTTTTTCTGGCACAAAAGGATTAAATTGGTTCAGACCAATGCTATAATTGGCGGAGGCATCAACTTGCCCAGTGGTGAAGTTTTGTGAAATATTTATCCCCGAACTTGTCACAACTTTTTGGGCAAAAGTACGTCCAAATTGCACCGAGGAATTTGAAGTACTACTCAAATAATTGCTCACATCAACCGTATTTACGTTATTTCGGTTGAAACCATTACTTCGTAAATTTACTGATGAAGAAAAGCTACGGTCGGGGCGTTTATTGGCTGGCGAATGCGACCAACTTAGGTTAAAATCTTTGGTTTTATAATTATTGTTATCATCAGTACCAACAACTTCAGGCGTATTATTATTGAAATTATACTGAAAATTTAAACTTCCCGAATACTTATATCGCTTCGAGTAATTTGATTGAATTCCAAGTCCGAAACTACCTTTCGTATAAATTTGACCTATAAGTTTTACGCCTATTTTTTCGTTTATAGCAAAATAATAACCAAAATCTTTGAAATAAAAACCTCGATTATTGGGGTCTTCGCCATACGTGCCCATAATGATGCCTGAAGTACCAGCTTCTTTGTTTTTTGGTACAGGAAAGAACCCAAAAGGCAATCCGATGGGCAGTGGAATTCCACTCAGCACAAAATTGAATGGCCCCGAAATAATTTGTTTTTTATTGACAAGTTTGATTTTTCTGGCAGAAATATGAAAGTGTGGCTCTTTTAAATTACAAGTTGTGTATTTAGCATTGACCAAATACATATCGTCATGTTCGTCTTTTTTTACTCGCTCTCCAGTTACAAAACCTTCGCCTTGTTGAGTTACGATACCTTTGATGATTGCTTTTCTAGACTTAAAATTATATCGAATAGTATCGGTATTATAACTATCACCACCTTGAGAAAAAATCGGCTTCCCTTTCGTTCGATTCGCCTTTGTGGTATCGGGTGATCCGTAAGCAAAAATTTCGCTTTTTCCCCAGTCTATTTTTATGTAATCTGCTTTTAGTTCGATGTCTCCGTAAGTCACCACTGCTTTTCCATAAAGATTCAGTACTTCTCCTGAAACATCCATTACCGTCGAATCTTCTGCTACGTACTTTACCGTCGACTGTAAACCTGAGTCTTTACTACGAAGGGAGTCGGGAATCGATACACGAGTAGTGTCTTTCTTCTCTTCAAAAAGTTTATTGCCAAATGGTTTGGCTGTGCTATTAGGCCGAGTTGTGGTAGGGCGAGAGGTATTTCCTCCTCCAAGATTCTGTAATCGTCCACTCCCAGGAAACTGTGCATAAGTATTGAATGACAGCAAAAATAGAAGTACACTAAATCCTTTTTTTAAAATATTTGATAAAAAGATGAGTTGTCTCTTAATATTTAAAAAAAGAGCCCCCAAAAGCCTCACCCTATTGGGGCTGCAGCTGTTGCTGATGAGTTGGGCTGTTGAATATTTTTTCAGTTGTTCCAAAAAACGTATCTTTGTAAAAAATGTCCTATAATTATGACCTACGAGAGAAAGCTGTGACGAATATTTATCTAAAACTTCAATTTTTGGGCTTTTTCTACAAAAACTATTATAATAAGTACTCAGACGAAAATAAGCAACAATAATATATATATATAATTTGTTGATAATCAAGATTTTATCTCTAATTCTAGATCTCGTTTCTTGTTTTTCAGTACTCTACGCTTATTAATGGCACAAAATTAGCTATTATAAAGTATCGAAAGAACGTTTGCTCATAAAATCATGTTAAAAATTCTTAAAGTCATACTTATCTTATTATTTTCGCTCGAAATTGCATTTGCTCAGAGCGGGAAAATTCGAACGATTGTGATTGATGCAGGGCATGGTGGTAAAGACCCAGGCACGCATCATAATAAGCTCCAAGAAAAAGATATTGCTCTGAATTTGACGCTCAAACTGGGAAAAAAATTGCAACAAAATCTTCCTGGGGTCAAAGTCATTTATACCCGAAAAACCGATGTTTTTATTCCGCTACATGAGCGAGCTGCTATTGCTAATCGCAATAAAGCTGATTTATTTATTTGTATCCATGTTAATGCAAATCCGCATTCATCCAAACTGAGCGGTTCAGAAACTTATGTGATGGGTTTGCACAAAACCGAAGATAATCTCGAACTTGCTATGCGTGAAAACGAAGTTATCTTGATGGAAGAAAACTATAAGAAAAACTACAAAGGGTATGACTTAAGTTCGCCAATGGCCAATATTATGCTCGCCAATTATCAGAATGCTTTTATGAAAGAAAGTGTAAAATTGGCAAGTATGGTTGAGAAACAAATCTCGAAAGTGGGGCATCGTAGTCGAGGAGTTAAACAAGCTGGATTTCAGCTTTTATGGCAAACAACGATGCCAAGTATTTATGTCGAAACTGGATATCTGACCAATGCCAGTGACAAAAAGATTTTAGGAAACGCTGATGGACAAGACAAGCTAGCCGATGCAATATTTAAGGCAGTAAAGGCGTATAAAGAAGAAAAGGAGAAATGATATTTTAATTAAGAATTGAGAATTAAGAATTAAGAATGTATTTTTGTGTGATATTTAAGAAAAGCATTAAGAAAATTTTCCTCACTCATTCTTAATTCTTCAACGCTCGGGCGAGCCATTCTTAATTATATATTACTTAATGGTGCTTCACTCGTTTTTATGAAAAAAGAATACAAAGTTGGTTTATTGGGTATTATTGCATTTGCAATATTTTATTTAGGGTTTAATTTCTTGAAAGGTTTGGATATTTTCCGTACCGAGAATGAATATTTTACCTACTACGAAAATGCCGAGGGATTACAGACATCAAACCCTGTGACTTATAATGGTGTGTCGGTTGGACGTGTGGTTTTGGTAGAGCCAGAACAAGATAAAAATCGTATAAAAGTGATGCTAGCTATCAAGCGAGATATTAAATTGAGCGATAAAACCACTGCTATATTGGCTGATAATGGTCTTTTAGGCGGAAAAGTAGTAAAACTCAGAATAGACGCAGGAAAGGATTTAGGTGACGAAGGTATTATATTAAGCGAAATCGAGAAAGGAATGGTAGCTTCGGTAACAGATAAACTCACTCCAACCCTCAAAAACGTTGATTCGCTTCTGACTACAACTACGTCAATCATCAAACAATTTGACCAAACGGCTTTGGCTCTCAAAGCCTTGATGGCAAGTGCTACCCAAACTACTGCAGGTGTCAACGGAATTGTGGCGGCAAACTCAAAAAATCTTTCGGCAATTACAGCCAATGCCGCAACTTTGACTGCCAATTTGAATACTCTATCGAATAATCTTGATGCTCAGATTAAACCAATTTTGCAGAAAAGTAGCACTTTCGCCGACTCACTCAATGCCATGCGTTTGGGGCAAACAGTCAATCAATTGAATAGTTCGATTGCTGGTTTACAGGGTGTTATCAAAGAAATCAATCAAGGAAAAGGGACATTGGGCAAGCTCGCAAAAGATGATTCTCTTTATGTAAATCTTGATAGAACTGCCGCAAATATTGCTCTTCTGATGGCTGATATGAAAACAAATCCTAAGCGATATGTGCATTTTTCGCTGTTTGGGAAAAAAGAGAAGAAGTAGTTTTGAAAACCTTTTGATGAAAAATATTTTAGTCCTAACCGCTCCAATGGTTAGGACTTTTTATTTTGGTAGTTTCATAATAAACCATAAATTTGTGTTGATAGTGATTTTAGTTTTTTCAGCAATGTAAATACAACTTCAATGGAAATAATCCAATTTCAAAATAGAGAATTTAAAGCCAAAGAAATAGAGTTTCCTGAGATGGGTACTGTTTTAGTTTCTACTAATTCACTCAATGAATTATTGTTGGATAAGAATGGTAGGTATGTTTCCAATGAGGCTATCTCAGTTGATGAAAGTATATTTTATTTTGTTGAAGAATCTGAAATAGAACTAAGTAGTTACGAGTTGATGAACCTTATAACTTCAAATATTAGATGATACGTTTTTAATTTTTTCCACGTTCACAAGGTATCAATCGTGAAATACAAGCTGTAATTTCTTCTTTCCAAATTGAATATGAAAAAATAAAATCTCCCGATTTTAATCTTTCGAGTAATGAAGTATTAGAAATAGTTCGACCTCATTTAGAAAAATTGGATTTTACTTGTGAAACAGGAAAGACAAAAGAGAAGAAAATTAGTGTTCCAGTATTATTTGGCTATGATAACAAAATAGATAAAGCATTTAATGCTGATGCAGTGAGCAATGATGGTAAAATAGTAATTGAAATAGAAGCTGGTCGTGCAACTGAAAATAATTAATTTTTGAAAGATATATTTCAAGCATGTATGATGTTTGAAGTAGAGTATTTAGTAATTGTTGTCAGAAAAGTTTATCGTAAGCATAAAGATTTTGAAATTATTCATACATTTTTAGAAACACTCTATATCTCAAATCGTCTTCATCTTCCTCTTAAAGGAATTCTTCTAATAGGGTATTAGTTCGTTATTTTTGTAGGATAATAACCGATTTAAGTGTGAAAATAGACGATAAATTCAAGCGTATTTTGTCATAGTTATAAACCAAAGTTTATCCGTGGTAAGTCATGTTTTTTGACTTAACACGGATTTTTAGTTTTACTTTCTTATGAGTTCCAATTTCTCAACAGGATGATACACCAAAGGCGTGTATTCTACTTCTACATCCGATTTATCAAGTCCAAAGGCTTTTTCGTCTGATAAACTCATTCTTTTTAAGAAGAAATAAGAGTTTAGTAAAATTCCTTCTTTCACCGAAAATTCATTCTCAACCGAAAGGAATTTCTCAATTACTACAAATTTAAAGTCGGGTTCGGGATTATATTTCGTTGAGCCATCGGGACGAATATGAAGATTCAATTCTTTTCGTTCGACCAAATCCTGCACGATTTTCTTGAAATAAAGTTCTACTCGTGGTTGTACTCTAAAGCCAGTATTGATGTCGATTTTGATGATTTTATCATCTAGTAATTCGCTTACTTCATAGTTGAGCGTATAAGGCTCATCGGTGCGATTGATATGCACAAACCAATAAACATCGGCACGTTTGGGCTTTTTCGAGAAAATAGATTTTACAATTTTTTCTTCAATATGATTTTTGCGGTCGGCTTTCGATAAATATACCAAATGCGTCGAAAATTTTGGGATGTTTTCGTCTCCGCTCAATTCGGTGATTCTTGAAATATAATGCCTTAAATCAATAAAATTGACGAGTTTATTATTTATTTTTCGGGCTTTGTACCAAACATACATCACCAAAAATATGAATACTTCAAAGAACAAAAACATCCATCTTTCTTTGATTTTTGCCACATTCGTGATGAAAAACGAGCCTTCGATTACAATAAAAACGATTAAAATTACTCCAATAATCCACGGATTCCATTTTTTGATGTACCGCATAAAGTAAGCCAGAAGAATCGTGGTCATAATCATGGCTACTGTAATCGAAAAACCATAAGCTGCTTCCATATTTGAAGAACTTTGGAAATACAAAATCATCATCACACAGCCAATCCAAAGAATATTATTGACACTCGGAATATAAATCTGTCCTTTCAGTTCGGTTGGATTTCTGACCGTAACTCTTGGCCAAAAATTCATGCTAATGGCCTCACTGATAAGCGTATATGAGCCGCTGATAAGTGCTTGCGATGCAATAACGGTAGCAGCAGTGGCAATAATTACGCCTGGAATCAGAAACCAATCGGGCATGATTTCGTAGAATGGATTTCGACCGCTAAGCACGCTTTCGCCTTGATTCAATACCCAAGCTGCTTGCCCCAGATAATTGACCAAAAGACATATTTTGACAAAAATCCAGCTGATGCGAATGTTTTCTCGGCCGCAATGCCCCAAATCTGAGTAAAGAGCTTCGGCACCAGTTGTACACAAAAAAATTGCACCCAGCAACCAAAAACCTTGCGGATATTTGGCGAGTAATTCATAAGCATAATACGGATTGATGGCTTTTAAAACTTCGGGATGTTTAATAATTTGAGAAATTCCGAGTGTAAAAAGCATCGTAAACCAAACAACCATCATCGGACCAAATGCACTACCGACTTTTTGGGTGCCGAATCTCTGAAAAAAGAAAAGTAATGATAAAATCACAATCACAATCGGTACGGTGGGCAGGTGAGGAACAACAATTTCAAGACCTTCGACAGCCGAAGCGACTGAAATCGGTGGTGTAATGATGCCATCTGCCAAGAGTGTAGTTGCTCCCAATATTGTTGGAATAATGAGATTCTTGCCGAAACGCCTCACCAAGGCATAGAGTGAAAAAACGCCACCTTCGCCATGATTATCGGCCATTAAGGTCAGGATAATATACTTGAAAGTTGTCTGAAAAGTCAGTGTCCAAAAGACGCAAGAGATTGCTCCATAGACCAATATTTCGGAGATTTCACGCTCACCGATGATTGATTTGAATACATAAAGTGGACTCGTGCCAATATCGCCGTAGATAATTCCGAGGGCAACGAGCAGCGAAGCAGCCGTAATTTTTTTTGTGTTAGAATGAGTCATTTTTTTACGTGTTTATTTCTTGTTTTTCTAAAAAGATGCTTGTGATTGAGAATTCATTTTTTTTGTAATTTTGGATAAAATATTAAACGTATGACAGCTACAAATTTTAATAATGAAAGCATGGGACTGCAACAAACGATAGAACTTGAAAACGCTGTTCATAGCAGAGGTTTTAATTCTATTGGTGAATTTGCTCTTCAAAAAATCAAAGACGAAATTTTGAAAGATATGCAAGAATCTCTGCGTATCATGGCTGTTTATGAAGAGAAATATGAGATGTCTTACCAAGAATTCTTTGAACAATTCCATCAATTAACTTCATTTAGTGTTTTTGAAAAAGAAGACGATGGAATGGAATGGAGAGCTGAATTAGAAGTTTTACGAATCAATGAAAAAAGATTAGCTAAACTCTTATGATTCCTAATTACTCAGATTTCGACCATCTTATTAAAAAAGTATAACTTCTCACAAATATTCGCCGCAATGACATCACCAAAGTCAAAATGAAATTTGAGTTAATTGATGATTCTATTTTGTATGTAAGCGAAGTTACAATTCAAGAAACTCGATGATTTGAATACGGTTATCAGTGGACATCCGCTAATAATGAACTCATAATTAGGTGGGACAATTCGCCGCACCATAATCATATTGAAACTTATCCTTTTCATCAACATATTGGTAGTAGTGATAATATTTATTCGTCAGAACCAATGACCTTACATAAGGTTTTCAGACTGATTGAAACAAGGATTTCTGTGCCATAATATCCTTTTTTTAGACAAAATGATAACCTTCATCAGTAAAACTGATTAGCCTATTTTTTTGAATACTAAATTGATTTTTAGAACTTAGAAAGCAATTGCTAAAGAGCTGATTATGAGATTGTTTTTGTGAACAAACAAGTCTTTTTTCTGAAAAATAGCATCTTTACTACTTAGATTTCGGTACTCAATTCGCCATAAAAGGTTATTAGAAAAATGATAATCTATATTGAACGAATTACCGAATGTTTGAAAACCTTTTGGAGTTTTGGTGCTGATAATCACTTGGTTTTTATCAGAATAAAATTCGCTACGAGCAATAAAATTTAACTTCTTAGTTGGTGCATAACGAGCAATAAGCACTGGCGAATACCAAACATTATAATTTTTATTCTTGGGAGTTTTTTGTTGAAAACCAACATCAAAACCAAGCGTTAGATCAAACTTGTCGTTGAACTGAAATATGCCATAAAAATTATGAAAATATCGCATCAGTCGCTCTGCATCGGGAGTGTCGCTTCCAACAAATGAACTGCTATTTAATGTGATTGTAGCGTTTGGTTTAAACGTAATCTGATGCCCAAAGGCAGGTGAATTATTGCCTTCAAGCCTTTGTATTCGTTGCCAACCATTAAGTACTAAGGCACTTAAAAACCATTTTTCGTTATCAGAATTATATGAAATCTTTGCACCACTTTCATAATAAGGCGAATTCTCGGCCAAAATACTTCTTGTCAAAGTCCAACAATCTTTACTAATAGCACTTTCAAAACCAATATGAGAGCTAAAAATGCCTGCGTCGAGCCACAGATTTTTATTTTTTGAAATTTTAATTCCAATGTTCGCTTCCAAGATATTTTTCAAAACACCAGTTTCGGTACCAAGATTGGCATTGGCATAAGTGCCGGCCATTAAAGCCATATTTGCTCTGATGTTGGCTTTCAGATAAGCTGCTTTTACAAAACCCAAATTGAGATTTACTTCATTGTGGCGGTTATGCGAATAAATAAAATTTGGTCTTAAATGATTATCAGGGTTTGCAAAATCATAACCATAATAAGTCTCAATATAAGCACTCAAGGTTAATGCTTGCGATGAATCATTTTGGGCATTTGCAATGAGTGAAAAATTGGTGGAAAGAATTAAAAATAAGATAAAACGCTTCATTTCGATAATATTTTGATAAAATTGTAGGCAAAAATACTCATTTTCCGCCACCAACAAACCTGTATCCAACGCCCGATTCGGTAATGATAAATTTTGGTTGGTCAGGATTGTCTTCAATTTTTTTGCGGAGTTGTCGCACAAAAACCCGTAAATATTGTGATTGTTCGAGATAACTTGGCCCCCAAATGGTTTTCAAGAGAAATTGGTGTGTCAATACTCGACTTTCATTTTGTGCCATCAAAGTTAAAAGTTGATATTCGGTTGTGGTTAGTTTCAATATTTCTTGGTTTTTCTTTACTATTCGAGCAGTAAAGTCTATACTCAAACTACCGTATTCTATCAAAGGCAAATTTTCGGTATTTTGAGCCAATCGGAGAGCTGTTCTTATTCTTGCTAATAATTCACCCGTGCGAAAAGGTTTGGTCAGATAATCGTTTGCACCGCTATCAAGTGCTTGAATGATATCATCTTCGTTATCTCTGACCGACAAAATAATGACAGGAGCTTTGTACCATTCTCTGAGTTTTTTCAAGATACTTTGTCCGTCTTCATCGGGTAAACCCAAATCGAGCAAAATCAAATCGGGTGGGTGCATGGCTGCCGAAATTTGCCCTTCTTTGCCCGTTCCCGCTTCGTGTACTCGAAAGCCATTTGCTGAAAGCGTGATTTCTAAAAGTTTACGAATCTGAATTTCGTCGTCGATGACTAATATTGTTGGGTTATTCATTGCTTTTTGAGTTTTATTGTAAAAATCCTCCACTAAAATCATCGCCCCAATTAGCTTGTGTTGGAATTTCAATAGTAAATAAAGCACCACTTCCTGCGGTATTTTCTACTTTTATTGTACCTCCGTGAGCCTCAATAAAGCCTTTGGTGATTGATAAACCCAAACCTAAACCGCCAGTTTGCGTATTTTTTGAGCGATAAAATTTACTGAATACTTGAGATAAATCGCCTTTCGGAAAACCTTTTCCATTATCTTGAATCTGAATAATACATTTGCCATTGTTGTAATCGGCCGAAACCTGAATGAGTGTTTTTTCGGGTGTATAAATTGAACAATTATACAAAATATTATAAATTACTTGTTCGAGCAGCCCAAAATCGAGCTTTAAAAAAGGCAAATTCGGAGGCATTTCTACTTTTACTTCGTGAGATTTCAACTCAGTTTCTAATTGATTGATAGCAGTGTGAATCAGTTCGTTGAGGTCGTACCAATCTAATTTTGGGCGAATTGACCCCGATTCCAGTCTCGAAACATTCAATAAGTTTCCCACGAGTCGATTGAGTCTATCGGCTGCGGTATTTATTTCCTGATAAAGATTTGTTTTGCTGGTTTCGCTAAATTTAGAATTATCGGTCAATAAATTATCGGTAGCTCCCAAAATGGCAGCAATTGGTGTGCGAAATTCGTGCGAAATAGAATTAAATAATGTGTCGTAAAGTTTCAAGGCATTTACCCTTTCTTCTCGCTGAATTGCCAAACTTTCAAAATGCTTAATTCGAGCCGTAAGTACGCCGTTGAGCATCGCTACAATAAAATACATCGCTAGCATAAGCACATCTTCTGACTTCGACACATGAAAAGTAAAATGTGGTGGAATAAAGAAAAAATCCCAAATAAAAGCACTTAATATGGCTGATAAAAGCACAGGATAAAGACTGAGTTTCATGGCTAACACCGAAACCGTAAACAAAAGTATAAGTGCAACAGTTCGGTAGCCGATAAAATCAGTAAAAGGATAACATACCGCCGAAATAAAGCATATTATGATGATACTAATCAAATATGCTGGATTGCCTTGTGTATATTTTTGACTAAGAATTTGCTTCATTATTGTTGGTAATTATGATGATGCAAATGTAGGTGGAAGTTTATAAATGAAATGTAAAACAAAGTTATCAGCACATAAAGATTTTATAAAGATGTGAAATCTATGAAGTTAAAGGGGAATTTGGTAAAAAACTATTAATTTACTTACTATTAATCCTTCTGATGCTGATAATATTTTTTAATCGTATGATAAATCCGTAATTTTATACTTCAATTTTATAAGAAACCATAATGTCCGAAAAACGTTGGTCATATAAACCTAGTCCAAGTACCGAATCAGTTCACGAACTTTCGCAAACCATCAATATCGATACAGCCCTTGCCGCTATGCTCCTTCAGCGAGGCGTCACAGATTTTGACGATGCCAGAGATTTTTTTCGTCCACAACTAAGCCATTTGCACGACCCATTTCTGATGCCCGATATGGAAAGGGCTGTTATACGACTCAGAGAAGCAATAGGAAATGGTGAAAAAATAATGATTTACGGCGATTATGACGTTGATGGTACAACGGCAGTTGCACTCGTATATGGTTTTCTATCAACGTTTTATAGCAATTTAGAATATTATAATCCTGACCGCTACGAAGAGGGTTATGGTGTGTCAGTCCAAGGAATCGAATGGGCGGCTGTACAAGGCGTTTCTCTCGTTATTTGTCTTGACTGTGGCATCAAAGCCCAAGATAAAGTGGCATTGGCGAAAGATAAATTCAACATAGATTTTATCATTTGTGACCACCACGAACCTGACGAAACCTTACCCAACGCAGTAGCTGTACTTGACCCAAAACGTAAAGATTGTTCGTATCCATACAAAGAATTGACAGGAAATGGCGTTGGATTCAAACTACTTCAGGCTTTCTGCACTCGTACTGAAATGCCAATTGAAAATTTGTATGAATTTTTGGATTTATGTGTTGTCAGCATAGGCTCTGATATTGTACCAATAACAGGCGAAAATCGAGTTTTAGCCTATTATGGCTTGAAAAAACTCAACGAAAACCCACGAATCGGATTAAAGGCTTTGAAAGATGTTGCGGGTTTTAAGACTCCAATGACAGTCGAAAATGTGGTTTTTGTATTAGGCCCAAGAATCAATGCCGCAGGAAGAATAAAACACGCAAAAGCCGCCGTTCAGCTTTTATTATCAAATGATTATGATGAAGCGTTGGCATTTGCAGGCGAGATTCAGAAACATAATTCAGAGCGGAAAACCTTTGATTCTCGCATTACAGAAGAAGCTCTGGCTATGATTGAGGGTGATGAATGGCTACTCAATACTGCCAAAAGCACGGTGCTTTATCGAGAAGACTGGCACAAAGGAGTTATCGGAATTGTAGCAAGTCGTTGTATCGAAAAATATTATCGCCCAACAATTATTCTCACAAAATCGCACGAAAAAGCGGCAGGTTCGGCTCGTTCGGTTGCGGGTTTTAACCTTTACGGTGCGATTGAAGAATGTGCCGATTTACTCGAACAATATGGCGGACACACCCACGCCGCAGGTATGACAATGCCCATCGAAAACATTGATGCTTTTCGCTTAGAATTTGATAGAGTTGTAAGTAAATACATCACGCCTGAGCAATTAACGCCCGTCGTGACCGTTGATTTGAAGATAAAATTGGCTCAAATAAACCCTAAATTTTATCGAATTATGAATCAAATGGCTCCTTTTGGCCCTGAAAACATGCAGCCAGTTTTCGTAACAGAGAATCTTACGCTAAAATATGCCCCGAGAGTAATGAAAGAAAAGCACTTAAAACTAGAGCTTTTTGAAGAAGAAACAGGAGCAATTTTGTCCGCCATCGGTTTCGGAATGGTAGAAGAGCATTTTGAGCGATTGAACACTAATAAATATTTTAGTGTTGCTTATCAAGTAGATGAAAATACTTTCAATAATAAGACATCTTTGCAATTGATGATAAAGGATATTAAGTATAGTTAAGAAATATTAACGCTGATTTTTGTTGATTAAAGCGTAATTTTGTTTGTAAGACAGGTTTTCAACCTGTTAAAACAGAGAACGAGAAAAACAACAGGTTGAAAACCTGTTCTACAAAATATGATTTTAAGAACAGAAAATTTAATAAAAAAGTACGGTCAAAGATTGGTCAATAATAACGTAAGCTACCAAGTAGGGCAGGGGGAAATTGTTGGACTACTCGGCCCAAACGGTGCGGGAAAAACTACATCGTTTTATATGGCAACTGGCCTTGTAAAACCAAATAGTGGCAAAGTTTGGCTTGATGATTTGGATATTACTTCGTTGCCTATGTATAAACGTGCAAAATTGGGCGTAGGATATTTGGCACAAGAAGCATCAATCTTTAGAGATTTGACGGTCGAAGAAAATATTTTGGGAGTTTTGGAATTGGCAAAACCCAACATGACAAAAGTCGAACGTAAAGAAAAAACCGAATCGCTGCTCGAAGAATTTAGCTTGACCCACGTGCGTAAAAATAAAGGAATAGTGTGTTCGGGTGGTGAACGCCGTCGAACTGAAATCGCTCGTGCTTTATCTGTTGACCCTAAGTTTATTTTACTTGATGAACCTTTTGCAGGTGTTGACCCAATTGCAGTAGAGGAGATACAAGGAATTGTGTCTAAACTTAAAGTCAGAAACATTGGAATTTTAATAACTGACCACAACGTAAATGAAACACTTTCAATCACTGACCGTGCCTATTTGCTTTTTGAAGGAAAAATCCTCCGACAAGGAACAGCCGAAGAATTGGCAAGCGATGAATTGGTAAGAAAAGTATATCTCGGGCAGCATTTTGAGTTGAAACGTAAGGTTTAAAAGATACGCTTTTAACAAAAATCGGTTTAAGATTCATAACCTTAAACCGATTTTTTTTATCTTTGTCTTGGTGGTCGTCCACCACTCGGAGGAGGAGGTGGTGGCCCTGGACGTTCGTCTTCCAACTTTAAAAATTGGACATATTGAGCTGGACTAAGAATGCTTTTCATAGATTTTTGAAACTCCTTTTTATTAGCATCCATTGCAGCCCTTTTATCTTTTTCTTCTAATTTACTAACAAAAACTGCGTCCATTTTCTTGATATTATTCAAAAAAGCATCATTTACTTTTTTTGAGGTAGTCGCATTTAGGTTCAATTCTTTGGTCATCCTTTCAGTAAACCGTTCTGCATTTGGCATTGGTGGGCGTTCACCTCTAGGGCCCGCTTGAGGTTGAGCAAATGCTTGAAAGCCGATTAAGGCAAATAACAAAATGATAAGTCGTTTTTGCATAGTTTTCTATTTTCGATGAAGGCTTTATCTTTCTATAAACCTAATTCAAAACAGATTATGCTATTGTTTTATTATTCAAAGTTTTAAAATAAATTGAGATTTTTTAAATATGCCAAGTTAATATATAAAAGATTTGCATTATGAAATGGGCTTTCACGCAAATTTTCAAGCTTTGGTTGATGATATTCCTTAAAATATTAAGTCAATTAGAAATAATTGTAGTTTTCACTTAAACTTGTTTCAAACTATCGAATTAGTTTTGAGCAAAGGTTTCGGCTGAAAAGTATGTTAATAAGAAAAAAAGTAAATATTTTTTGGTAAAAATAGCCAACTAAAAAAAATAGAAAATCACCAACAAAAATCCTTTTTTCTTGTCTAATTTGCAGAAATATTATCATTCAAATTTTACCTTAGACAATGAAATTAATTTCCATCAAATTACTGATTCTTGCAATCAGTTTAGTGTTTTATTCAAATTCATTTGCCCAAAACACCGCCGAAACTTTTATCTATGGCGATGCCTTGCCTGATGCTCCCGAACTTGCTTCGCGTGGTGAATACAAAATAGGCGTTCGGACACTTGGTTTTGTGAATAAAAACCAAGTTGATGTCCTAAAATCGAAAGGTGGCATTGACCCAACCTACGACCGACAACTCAAAGTGGAGGTCTGGTATCCAGCCAATGTGGCGGCCGATGTAAATGATTTAGTAATTTACGACCAAGTGATGGGTTCTTCAAATGACCCCAAACGCCCATTGATTCCGTTTACATTCTTAGGTCGTGCCGTGCGTGATGCTGCTCCCAAAACCACCGATGGAGCATTTCCGCTCGTTATAGTTTCACACGGATATTTAGGTTCGAGACTTTTATTGACTTATTTGACCGAAAACTTGGCCTCAAAAGGCTATATCGTAGTAGCTATTGATCATACAGAATCGACTTTTCATGATGCTGCTGGTTTTCAAAGCACCTTACTCAACCGCTCGAAAGATGATATTTTTATCATGAATCAGATTGCGAATTTAGGAAAGGATAACTACAGTTTTTTATCAGGAATTGTTGACGACCAAAATATTGGTCTGATTGGCTATTCGATGGGTGGATATGGTGTTTTGAATGTGGCAGGTGCTGGGTATAGCGACCAAATTATCAAAACTTTTGGTGCTTTGAGTGGTGGTAGTAAAGCAATAGAAGTCCGTACTGGCAATAATGCTGAATACAAAGCAAGTATCGACCCTCGTATAAAAGCAGTGGTAGCTTTTGCTCCGTGGGGAATGGAACGTGGAGCTTGGGATACCGAAACTTTGAAAGGCTTAAAGATTCCGACATTTTTTGTGGCTGGAAGTCAAGACGATGTTTCGGGCTATGAGAAAGGAATCAAGGCGATTTATAACGGAGCAGTCAATGCCAATAGATATATGCTAACTTACATGAACGCTCGCCATAATGTCGCACCAAATCCACCGCCTGCTGAATCACTGAAGCCAGGTTTACATTTTGATGAATATTACCGTTACGCCGAACCCGCTTGGAACGAACGCCGTATCAATAATATTAATCAACATTTCGTAACTGCTTTTTTAGGTATTCATCTCAAGAAAAAAGATTACGCCAAATACTTAGAGGTAAACCAAAATTCAAACGATAAACCTTGGACAGGCTTCAAGCCTCGTGCTTCGGTAGGTTTAGAAATGCTTCATGCTGAAGGAGCGAAATAATGAAATAATCACCTTTTTAGCCAATTTATTCAATAAAAAGCAATAAAGGAAATATTGTAATGATATTCCTTTGTTGCTTTAAACTAATATTTTGATGGGTTTTAATATCTTCAACTAAGTTTTATTAGGGTCTTCAACAGTGCCTTATCCAAAAATAGGTTTACACAAAATCAAATAACAAAAAAACAATGAAAAAAAAGTTCTTAGCATGAAACATTGAGGCATGCAACAGCCCAATTGAAGGGCTTAAAAGACCAACTCGGGAGCATGGGATGAGCCGCAAGTAATATTCCTTGCTTTCAGTGTTTTCGAAACGAATCCATCAAGGGTAATCTATAACTTATTATATCTGTCACTGTTTTCTACAATGCCTTTAAGACTTTTCAAGTAGGAGTAGAGAATTTCATTCTTATCAAGATAAGAGTCGGCTTTTTCGCCTTCGATGATTGGTGAGTGTTTTTGTATATTTAAGAGCAAGGTTTTATTGGTATCCAAATTTCTTCTTCCGAATCGGGGCTTTCGTTTTTATACTTTTCGCCTAAAAGTTCAAAATGCTCTCTGTCGTCAATCTGAAAATCAGAATTTGGTAGCCAAACGTTGAAAATGGATTGAAATGTTTTCTGGAAATCCAACGAAGAGCCTTTATGCGTGAATACTGCATATAGTCCACCTTTGAGCGTATAACTTTCCATTTCTTGTGGAATATACTCAAAATCAGTCACTTCTGAGGCTGCCCATTTCGTAAAAGTATCCATTGGGTTAAAGTTTTGAAAGTCGAAAACACCATTATAAATCTGCATTGAATAAAGCTCAGAACCGACTTGATTGCGTATCTCTTTTCTTCTTGGCATAAAACTACGCCATAATTCTACAGTTCGGTTATTTGAATAACTCATTTCGAGTTTTTTCCCGATGAGTACTTTTTGTGCTAAAATATTGATTATAGGTTCTTCCATTAGTGAATTTGAAAAATTATATTGCTAAAATATTTTTATTGAAAATGAATAGATTATGTTTAATGAGTAAAAAAAGCCTTTTTTGAGCAGATTTTAACATCTTATCGCAACTTTTATTTGTTTTAAAAAAACAAAAATATAAAACTTAATCTCACTTCACCGTGTTTGTGGATTTTGTATTAAAAAACTATAAATAATACTATTTTTTCTTTACACAGCACAGTACAGTACAGGATAGTTTGATATTGGAATGTTTTTATATTTGTATTATATGAAGGAAAAATATCCTTTTATTATTAATCATTCTATTTCAACCTAAAACATTAATCAAATGAGACAAAGATTTACTTTGTACAAAACAAAACTCTATGCGAGTGTTTTCTCGCTGATGTTGGGTTTGTTATGTACTTCATTTGCGTTTGCCCAACAAGTTAAGGGCAAAGTGACTGGCCAAAATGGCGAAGCTTTAGTGGGGGTAAGTGTAACTATCAAAGGTGTAAATCGAGGCACACAGTCTGATGCCGATGGTAGCTACAAATTGGATGTACCAAATAATTCGACCTTGGTATTTAGCTTTGTGGGTTATACAGCCAACGAAGTTGCTTACACAGGTCAAAAAGAAATCAATGTTTCTTTAGTTCTTGACGACAAACTATTAAGTGAAATAGTTGTAGTTGGTTACGGTAGTCAATTAAAGAAAAATGTGACGGGAGCTGTTCAGACAATTGGCTCAAAAGAAATTAAAGACATTCCTGTATCACAAGTTGCTCAAAAACTACAAGGTCAGTTAGCTGGTGTACAAATCAATCAGACAACGGGAAAGCCTGGACAGGGGATGAGTGTCAGAATTCGTGGGCAATTATCGGTTTCGGCAGGTAGCGACCCTTTGTATGTAATCGATGGATTTCCTATTACGGGTGATATCGGAGCAATGAACCCCGACGAGATTGAAGATATTTCAATCTTGAAAGATGCTTCTTCTACTTCATTATATGGTTCTCGTGCGGCCAATGGTGTAGTTTTGATTACAACTAAAAAAGGCAAAGCAAATGGTACAAATGTTAGTTTTAATACATTTGTAGGTACTCAAGAAGTGCCAGATAGAGGATTAATTCAAATGCTTACGGCTGAAGAATTTGCTCAATTTAAGAAAGAATATTATGAAGATGCCAAGCAACCGGTACCTGCCGAGTTTCAAAATCCTTCACAATATGCAGGAAAAAATAATGATTGGTATAAATCATTACTAAGAAAAGCCCCTCTACAAAGTTATAACCTAACAGTTACGTCTAACAAAGATCGCTCACGTACATCCTTTGTCGGTGGAGTGTTCAACCAACAAGGGGTTGTAATTAATAATGAATATAAAAGATATTCATTAAGAATGAATTCCGAATATGATATTTCGGATAAAGTTACGGTTGGATTTAATGTTGCACCGCAATACGTATTTGATAACACGCCACGTACGGATGGTGACAGAGGAACGGGGATTTTATTTAATGCCTTGCACACATGGCCAGTAATGCCGATTTATGAAGCTGATGGTCAAACTTTGACTTTATTTAATAGGTTTCCTGCCAGTACGGGAAATATTTTTGCGTATCCAAACTGGGTGAGAGCAGCCAATGAATTGGTAAACGAAACTACGACAACCAACTTATTAACAAATGCTTTTATTCAATATCGCCCAATCAAAGATTTAGTTTTAAAATCTACTTTCAATGTAGAAATGTTGCGTTCTAAGTTTTTCTTCTTCAACCCATCAACTGCAACGAGTGCAATCAATGTGGCTATTCCAACCACTGCCGTTTCTATTCGTCAGAATGTTGAAAACCTTACTTGGTTGAACGAAAATTTAGCTACTTATTCAAAAAGTATCGACGACCATAATTTTGAAATTTTGGGAGGTTTTTCTCAACAAAAATTCATGCAGGAAAGTACAAGAATTCAGGCAGATACTTATGCCGATGACCGTCTTCCAACTGTACAGGGTGCAATTAACGTCAATCGTGCTGGTACAAACACAGGTGTTCAAGAGTGGGCTTTGACTTCTCTTTTATCAAGATTAACTTATAATTTCAAAGGCAAATATCTGTTTACTGCAGCGGTTCGTCGTGATGGCTCTTCTCGTTTTGGTTCAAACAATCGTTGGGGTACTTTCCCGTCGTTTTCAGCGGGTTGGGTTTTATCGGATGAAGATTTTATGAAATCAATGCCTAAGGTTTCTTTTGCAAAATTGAGAGGTAGTTATGGAGTAATTGGTAATAATAATATCGGTAATTATACACCTTATGCCTTGGTAAACAATACTGTAAATGCCGCATTCGGTAATAATGTTGCTCCTGGTGCAGTTGTTACGACTTTAGCAAACAGCAATTTAGGTTGGGAAACTACCAAACAAATTGATTTAGGTTTAGATTTAGGTTTCTTCAATGACCGCATTACTTTGGTATATGATTATTACACAAAACGTACTACAAACTTATTATATAGTGTGCAAATTGCACAAGAAGCTGGCTTTGGCAACTTTAACGATAATATCGGAGAAATTAAGTTTTGGGGACATGAATTTGCGTTAAATACCAAAAATACAACGGGTAAGTTGAAATGGAGTACAAACGCTAATATCTCATTTAACCGTAATAAAGTAATTGCATTAGCCGATGGTATTGACCGTGTTTATGGATCTTTCCACATTACCCAAGTTGGAAAACCTTTTGGACAATTCTATGGACATATTTCGCAGGGAGTTTACAAAAATGCCGAAGATTTAAAAAGTTCACCACAAGTACCAGGCCGTTCGACGATTGGTAGTATCAAATTGACCGACCAAAACGGTGACGGAATTATTACAAATGGTGGTGACTTTGATGATAGAGTAATCATGGGAAATCCTTTCCCGACATTTACTTACGGTATCACCAATAACTTTACTTATGGCAATTTCGATGCTAGTATCGTGGGTTCTGGTTCGCAAGGAAATCAGTTATTGGTTCGTCATATTTATAGTACTGCCAATCTTGATGGTGTATTTAATATGGTGGCTGAAGTAAAAGACCGTTTTCGCTCAGAAGCAAATCCTGGCAAAGGAATGTACGGAACAACAGTTGGTGGTGGCAATGTGACAGGTATTGAAAGAGACTGGATGAATAGTCGTTTTATTGCTGATGCGTCATTTTTCACCATCAAAAACGTAACACTTGGTTATACAATTCCTAAGAGCAATAAAATATTTAAATCGGCTCGTATTTATGCTTCTGTTCAACAATTATATGTATTTACAAAATATTGGGGAGGTCCAAATCCTGAAACAAGTGCAAACGGTGCTGGAAATGGCGATGGCGGAAACTTGAGCCAAGGAGTTGACTTATCAAACTATCCAGTTCCAAGAACCTACACTGTTGGTTTAAACTTAAATTTTTAATTAACGAAATTATTTTAAGATAATGAAAAAGATAATAACAACAGCAATATTTGTGTTTCTGGGCTTAATGAGTTGTGATAAAGACTTTTTAACGGTTGTTCCAGAAACTAACCTAAGTACCGCCATATTTTTTACAAAAGAAGCTGATTTTCAACAAGCAGTAAATGCCAACTATGTACCATTACGAGCAATCGTCAACGACCGTGCATGGCTTTTGAGTGAAATGCACTCTGATAATGCATATTATTATAGAAATATCCTTTTTGGAGCAACTGAGCAGCAAGAAGACTTAGCAGATTTTGCAGTGCCAACTGCCAATGGCGTGACTTCTAACACTCACGTATTGAATCAGTATCGTCTTGATTATCAAATCATTGCACGTGCCAATCAGATTTTGGCTTCAATTGATGCAGTTGAGTTTCCGGCGGCTTCAAAAAATAACTTGAAAGGTCAAGCACAATTCTTGAGAGCTTATGCTTATTTTGAATTAGTGCAATATTTCGGGAAAGTTCCTTTGCACCTTACTCCAGTAACCAACCGTCAAGAAGCAGCATTGCCTTTGGCAACTGTTGACGAAATATATGCACAAATCATCAAAGATGCTTCTGCCGCAATAACGGGATTATTACCAAAATCAACTCAAGAAGCAGGTAGAGTAACCTCGGGAACTGCAAGAATGCTACTCGCGAATGTGTATATGGTGCAGAAAAAATGGGCAGAGGCTGAAAAATTATTAAAAGAAATTGTTGCCAGTAATGAATACAAACTGATGCCAGACTTTAATGATGCTTTTTCGACTAATACCGGAAATAAAAATAACGCTGAATCAATCTTTGAAGTCCAGTTTATAGAAGGAGCAGCAGGACTAAACGGTGCAATCATCTATAATTATTTACCACGCCCAATGAGTCCTGATGAACTGAGACCAATTTCTGGTACATCTAATCCACAGCCACTAACAGGCGAAGGAAATGGTGCTCCAACACCCAATTTGATTGCGTCTTTTGAAAAAGGAGATAAACGATTGGATGGAACAATTGCCTACGTTACAATTAGTGGAAGTTTAAGAGCAGATAAAAGATTCCCTTACAATAAAAAGTTTGCTAAGGCTCACTCTTTACATGCTAACACTGGTAATAATTTCCCAATTTATCGCTATGCTGAAACTTTGTTGTTCTTGGCAGAAGCATTGACTGAGCAAGGGAAAATGTCAGAAGCTTTACCAATTCTTAATCTAGTGCGTTCACGTGCTGGCTTACCTGCAGCAACGGCAACTGCACAAGCAGCTTTAAGAACACAAATTTATCAAGACCGTAGAAGCGAGTTAGCTTTTGAAAACAAACGCTGGTTCGAATTGGTACGCACTGGAAGAGCCATTGAAATTATCACCGCTTACGGAAATCAAGTAAAAGCTAATCCCGTAGCTCATTATTATCCAGAAGGTGCATTGCCGAGAAGTAATGCCTTCACTAATATTAGTTTACTATACGGCCTTCCTGCTGATGAAGCAGCTTTAACGCCGCATTTTTAATTTTTTTTATTAATATCATTTTTCGCTGTATATTGTCGTTGAATTTCTACTCGACAATATACAGCGATTATTTAGAGACGAAATTACACTATTCGACAATAAATAATATTTAACCCTTACTCTATCATGTTTTCTAAAAAAAACTCCATTAAAATGGGGATTGGAATAGTCGCTATTGCCACGGCTGCTTCATTTACTCTCCTAAAAGAGCCTAACCTGTCTGCAATAACTACGGGTGACCCTAAACTGGACAAACTAAAATATCCTGCAGGGTTTAAAGCCGAACACCTTTTTAGCCCTTCTGAAAACAAAATAGGTTCATGGGTTTCAATGACTTTCGACGATAAAGGCCGAATGATTTGCTCAGACCAATATGGAAAACTTTTTCGCCTAAAAATGCCTGCAGTTGATGGTAAAATCTCAGCTTCAGATGTAGAAAAATTAAAAGTTGGACCTGCTACTGACACAATGGGTATGGGCTATGCACATGGATTGCTTTATGCGTTTAATAGCCTTTACGTAATGATAAACAATAGTAAGGGTAATAAGATTTTTACGAAAAAAAGTGGTTTGTATCGTCTTCAAGATACTAACAATGATGACCAATTCGATAAAGTTACTTTATTGAAAGAGTTGGTTGGTGATGGAGAACACGGCCCACATAGTATTATTCTTTCGCCTGATAAACAATCACTTTTTGTAATTAATGGAAATCACACTGATGTGCCACCATTAGATGCTTATAAATTGCCATCAAATTGGAAAGAAGACCAAATGTTTCCGCTTATTAAAGACCCTCGTGGCCACGCCAACGACCGTATGGCTCCAGGAGGATGGATTGCGAATCTTGACCCCGAAGGCAAAAAGTGGGAATTGGTAAGTGCCGGTTACAGAAATGCTTTCGATATGGCCTTCGATGCGAATGGAGATTTGTTTGTTTATGATGCCGATATGGAATGGGATTTTGGTTTACCTTGGTATCGTCCGACTCGTATTTGTCATGCAACAAGTGCATCAGAATTTGGTTGGAGAACAGGAAACAGCAAATGGTCGCCAACTTTTCCAGATAATCTTCCTCCTGTAATTAATATTGGGCAAGGTTCACCTACCAATTTACTTCATTTAAAAGATGCTAAATTTCCAGCAAAATATAAAAATACCCTCTTGGCTTTCGACTGGACTTTTGGTGTAATGCACGCTATTCACCTAAAACCTTCTGGTTCAACTTTTTCTGGCGAAAGAGAGGAGTTTTTATCAGGCATTCCACTTCCATTGACAGATGGTGTAATTGGCCCAGATGGTGCTTTGTACTTCCTCACAGGTGGTCGTCGTTTAGATTGTGATTTATACCGTGTTTCTTATGTTGGTAACGAAAGCACTGCTCCGATAGCGGCAGCA
Source organism: Cytophagaceae bacterium (assembly GCA_027486845.1). GTDB lineage: Bacteria > Bacteroidota > Bacteroidia > Cytophagales > Spirosomataceae > Emticicia. The sequence goes on along the minus strand of JAIXOL010000030.1, from coordinate 144,005 downwards.
CCAATTAATCCAGCCAATGCTTTACGTAGAAGTTTGGAGAAATTTCATACTGGTGGAGCAAATCCTGCTGCAGTCGCTACGGCTTGGCCACAATTAAAAAGCCCAGATAGATTTATTCGTTATGCGGCACGTATGGCATTGGAGCATCAACCAATTGCTCAATGGCAAGATTTAGCTTTAAAAGAAAAAGATCCAGTTGCTCTAACCCAATCATTGATTTCATTGATTCGTATGGGCGATGGCTCTAAGAAAAACGATATTGTAAATGCTCTTTTGGCTGTAAATTTCAAAACTTTACAACAATCTCAACAATTAGATTTATTGAGAGCATTTGAACTCACATTCCTTCGCATGGGTCAACCAGATGCTACACAAAAACCTAAAGTGATAGCATATCTAAACCCGCTTTATCCTGCCAATACTGCACATTTGAATCGCTCATTAAGTAAATTGTTGATTTATTTAGACGCTCCAGAAGCAGTTGCAAAAACTTTGGCTTTAATGGATGTTAAAACCGAGCCAGGTAGCGATGCACTAAACACTGAAACCGCTACTGCTTCAAGTGATTTAATTTTGAGAAACCCTCAATATGGTAAAGATATTGCTGCAATGTTAGCAAATTTACCACCAGCTCAGCATACTTATTATGCTGTTATGTTGAGTTTAGCGAAAGAAGGCTGGACACCTGAACTTCAAGACAAATATTTTAAATGGTACTACAAAGCCTTTGAATACAAAGGGGGAAACAGTTATATAGGTTTCTTGGACAGATCATTAAAATTGGCCTTGAAAAATGTTCCCGATAGTAAAAGAGCTTACTTTGAGAAACTAGCTGGTGCAGAGAGATTAAGTAAAAATGGAAATGATTTTATTTCGTTAACCGCACCAAAAGGTCCAGGTAGAAACTGGAGAATGGAAAATGCTTTACCAATCATAGAAAAAGGACTAACTGACCGAGATTTTGACAATGGAAAAGCCATGTATGCCGCAACTACCTGTAAAATGTGCCATTCGATGAAAGGCGATGGTGGAGCAATTGGACCAGATTTAAGCCAACTATATTCACGTTTCTCATCAAAGGATATGTTGGAGTCAATTATCGAACCAAACAAAACGGTTTCTGACCAATACGCAGCTACTTATTACAGCCTAAGAAATGGCAGTTCAATCGTAGGACGTTTAGTAAACGAAGACAAAACTGCTTATTACATTTCTCAAAACCCTTATGCACCAAATGAGCTTGAGAAAGTTTTGAAAAAGAATGTAATATCGTCAAAACCATCAGCTGCATCTATTATGTTTGGTGGCTTGATAAATAGCTTGAACGAAGATGAACTAAAAGATTTAATGGCCTATTTGATGGCTGGAGGAAGTGAAAACAATGCCATGTTTAAGTCAAAAGCGGAAGTTAAAAAGTAAATATGATTAAGTTTTATATGCTTGCTTGAAGGAGTATCAACGAATTTGGGCAGGCATATTTAAAATTGAACTTATATGTTCGGAAACAAAGAATTTAAAACAGAATACTCTTTTTAATCATACACCAATGACAACAAAATTTAATTTAAAATATTGGAATATTATTGTTCTAATTGCTATCTTGGCAGTTGGTTGCAAAGTTTCGAGTACTGCTCAAAATGAAAAGGGTTTCAAGTCAATTTTCGATGGAAAAACCTTAAACAATTGGGAAGGTGATGCTAAATATTGGAGAGTAGAAAATGGTAATTTAGTGGGTGAGATTACCCCTGAAACCTTACTCAAAACCAATTCATTTATTACATGGAAAGGTGGAGAACCCGCAGATTTCGAGCTAAAAGGTGAATTCAATATTACCGAAAAAGGAAATTCAGGCATTAATTACAGAAGCGTAAAATTGCCCGATATTCAGTTTGCATTAAGAGGTTATCAAGCTGATATTGACGGAAATAATACTTATACCGGCCAAAATTATGAAGAACGTGGTCGAACTACTTTGGCTTATCGTGGTCAGATTACAAGTATCAATCCACAAATAAGCCCAATGACGCCCGAAGAAGTTCGCAAGAAAGTGCAAAAAAATGCTTGGACAGAGCTAAAAGTAACAGGAAGTTTAGGAGAAAATGAAGCATTAAAAACCAAAATTAATAAGCAAGATTGGAATACATTTCACTTGGTAATCAAAGGCAACCGTTTACAGCACTACATCAATGATATTCTGATGAGCGATGTAAGCGACAATGATTTAGTTAATGGAAAATCGAAAGGTATTTTGGGCGTACAAGTACACGTTGGCCCACCAATGAAAGTTCAGTATCGTAATTTAAGAATTAAAGAATTGAAATAGAAAATAACGTAGTGGTGTATCGCATACGCCCAAGTAAGTAATGAATAAAATAGGATTCAATGTTTTGGCATGGTCGGCCAATGTTTCAGAGGAGTTATTTCCGATTATTGAGAGATTAAAAACCATTGGTTATGATGGAGTAGAATATTTTGTAGGGGCAGCCGACGAAAATGCTTATAAAATAGTTGGTAAACACTCAAAAGATATTGGCTTGGAAGTTACAACGGTTACGGTCGTAAGTCCAGATGCCAATCCAATCAATGAGTCGGCGAGTGTGCGTCAGAAAGGATTAGACCGAATAAGATGGGCAATTGATCGCTCGTATGATTTGGGTTCTACAGTGCTTTGTGGACCTTTTCATTCTGCTCACGCACATTTTGAGGCACATCCAGCTCTCGACGAGGAATATAAAAGAGCAGCCGAAATTTTGTACCAAGCAGGTGAACACGCTAAGCAAGCCAATATCATTTTAGCTCCCGAAGCCCTCAATCGTTTTGAGTGCTATTTGTGCAATACGATGGAACAGTTGGCAAAATTGATAAAAATGGTCAATCATCCGAATGTTCAAGCAATGTTTGATACGCATCACGCCAATATTGAAGAAAAAAAATACGCTTCGGCAATCAATTCAATTGCTCCATACTTGAGCCACGTACACATCAGCGAAAACGACCGAGGTACACCAGGTGATGGACACATACCATTTGATGATGCTTTTGCGGCACTGGCTTCTATAAATTACAAAGGATGGCTAACAATTGAGGCTTTTTCAAGAAACGACCCAGATTTTGCCAATGCAATCAATGTTTGGCGTGAGTACAACGACCCATGGGACATAGCCGAAGGTGGTCTGAAATTTATCAAAGAAATGTGCATGAAACATGGATTATAATTAGTTAATGGTTACTCGTTATTGGTTGTTTGTTTTGTTTTAATTTGCTGATTATCTCTTAATTAAATATAAAAAAATACTCATTAGTAACTAATAACCACAAATCAGTAACCATTTTACAAATAACAAGTAACCAATAACTGTTCACCCGATATAAAAATGAAAGAAAAATTGCCTTTTCGATTTGGTTCGGAAGTTTATACATGGTTTATGAGTGGCAACGGACAAACGCACCAAGGGCGATTGGCTCATATGATAGAAATTATTGCCAAATCGGGTTTTACAGGTATTCAACCAATTTTTACTTGGATGGGCGATTTAGTTGATGCCGATCGTTTGGAAGCAAAACTAAAAGAGCAAGGCATAGAGTTAGCGGCTCTTGCATTGGCTTTAGAATGGAATGGGTCAGAGGAATCAGAATACGAAAAGCAAATAGCCGATAATGCCATTAAATTGTTAGAGCGTTTTCCCGGAGCTATTTTAAATACAGTTCAAATTCCAACGGGTCGCCATGATTTAGAAAATCGCCAAAGAAATTTGGTAAATATCGTTAATACAGTTTCAAAAAGAGCAGCCGATAAAGGTATTCCTTGCAGTTTTCACCCAAATTCACCGCATAGTTCAATTATTAGAACAGAGTCAGATTATAAATTAGTTTTAGAATCTTTGGATAGTACGGTAACAGGCTGGACACCCGACGTTGGGCATATTATCAACGGTGATATGAATCCACTCGAAAAAATGAAGGAATATGCTTCGCTCATCAACCATGTTCATTACAAGGATTGGAACGGGGAACCCGAATTTACTTTGATGGGTAAAGGAAAAGTTGACCTTCTTTCAATTACTCAATGGCTCAAAGATATTAATTATAAAGGTTGGATTATTTGTGAAGATGAGGGGGAAGAAGCTTTAGATGACCCCGATTTTGTAACACTTCATGATGGTAAATGGATATTAAATGACCTAATTCCTAATCTAAAATAGTTGAATTGTATGCCATTCGTACAAACAAACGGAATCAATTTTTACTACGAAGAGCGTGGTCTAAGTTCGGCTACACCTCTTTTGATGATAATGGGAATTACCGCAGCTGGTACTGTTTGGGAGCCTCATACTGCTTATTTTGAAAAAAATTTTAGATGTATAATCGGAGATAATCGTGGTGTGGGTCAAACCGATAAGCCAGAAGGAGATTATACAACAGCAATGATGGCCGATGATTATGCTGGTTTACTCGACGAACTTCAAATCGAAAATGCCCACGTAATTGGCTGCTCAATGGGAAGTACAATCGCCCAAGAATTGGCAATCAGACACCCCAAAAAAGTAAAGTCTTTAGTTTTAATGTGTCCTTGGGCTCGCTGTGATAATACAGCAAAAGCAATTTTTCAGCATATTGTCAATTGTAAAGCAAAGTTTAATCCAGAGGAATTTAGTCTCTATATTCAATTATTAATTTTTTCAAAAGCTTCGTGGGACAATGAAAAGTTTGTGGCCGAACTGGAGGAAGGTCGAAAAAATGCTCATTTAGACCCAAATCCTCAACCACTACACGGACTAAAAGGTCAGGCTGCTGCATGTATCAATCATTCGGTGCTTGCAGAATTAAGTTCAGTTTCTCAGCCGACATTAGTAATTGGTGGTAAAGAAGATATTTTTACCCCTGAATGGATGGCCAACGAAATTGTGGCAATAATGCCTAATGCCGAACTTTTCCTTTACGAAAAAGCGGGTCATGCCTTCCATTTTGAAAACGTGGAAGACTTTAATATTCGGGTTACAGACTGGTTTTTACATCATTAAAATGTTTTAAATTAAAAACTTTGTCAATTAATTTTCGATGAGCGAAATTCAAAACTTTAAAGATAAAATATCAAATCATGCCCAAATGGGAGGCATAGAAACTTCCGTTCTTGACAATGGTTTAGGTCGTGGAAATCGTATCGCTTGGATAAATACAGGAACTGGCTTGAGATATAAAGTGGTCATTGATAGAGGAATGGACATTGCTGAGGCGTTCTATAACCAACATAGTTTGGCTTGGCTTAGTCACGGTGGTTTTATTGTTCCACAACCCAACTCTGACCGAGGAATCGATTGGCTTAAAACTTTCGGTGGCGGACTCTTAACTACGTGCGGACTTTCACATGTGGGTGGCCCTGAGAAAGATGAATTTGGTGAAAGAGGTATTCATGGAAATATTTCAAATCTTCCTGCTGAAATTGTTTCTATCATTCAACCTGACCCTGTGGCAGGAAAAATGGAAATGAGTATCACGGGAATTATTAAAGAAACCAAAGTTTTTGGGCCAAGTTTAGAGCTAAGAAGAACAATTTCGGGAACACTCGGTGAGCCAACGCTAAAAATTCATGATGAAGTTATCAATCGTGGAAATACCCCCACACCGCTGATGCTTATGTATCACTTCAATTTTGGTTATCCGATGGTTGATGAGGGAACAAAAATACTTTGGGAAGGAAAATGGAAACCACGTTTTGGCGATGAGAATGCCAAGATTTTCAAAGAAGGTAATGATTTCAAAACCTGCCCATCACCCTTAAATGAACATCTCGGCACGGGTGAAGAAGTTGTCTTCATTGACCCAAATTCTGATGGTTCGGGAATGTGTATGGCAGGACTTTATAATGCTAAAATTGGGCTAAGAGTAGAGATTATTTTCAAGAAAGACCAATTACCACACTTAGTTAATTGGCAACATTGGGGCAAAGGCGAGTACGTAACAGGCATCGAACCCGCAACAAATCCTCCAATTGGACAAGCACAAGCAAGAGCCAATAATGAATTAATTTTTCTTGAATCTTACGAAACTCGTTCGTTTGATTTGGAAGTGAAAGTTTTTGAAAAACAAAACCTGTAAAAGTCTCATCGGCATATTAAATCTTGTAGAGATGGGTTTTTAACCCATCGTAAAACAAAGAAACAGTAATTAAGAACCGCTGGTTCGGAGCACATTAAATAGCCCATTCTAATGGGATTTACAAGTACTTAATTGAATTATTTCAGTGGGTTAAAATCCACCGCTTTAATATTAAACCGTTCCTTTTGGACTAATAATACAAATTCAACCCTTCAAATATTATATTATGTCAGATTTAAGTATTGCACAAAAAGCTTTAGAACAAGGAAAAGGAATTTTACGATTAGCACCGACTTGGGTTCCACGTTCATTTTGTGTGCCGGGCCGCAGAATAAAACTTCACCCCGATGATTATTATGTACTCGGTGGTGTACGTGGCGGAATCGACGAGCGTTGGCTTTCGTCAACAACTCCTGCAAAAAATGGCCCATTAACGGGCGAAAATGAAGGTTTAAGCTTCGTTATTGTAGGTGATGAAAAAGTGCTTTTAAAAGATGCAATTGAAGAACTCGGTGCAGAAATTATTGGAAACCGCCTTTGGGATGAATACAAAAGTTGGCCAATGTACTCGAAGTTTTTTGATAATATGGGGCCTTTGCCACATCACATTCACCATAACGACGAAGAAGCTGCCAAAATTGGTCAACTCGGCAAACCTGAAGCCTATTATTATCCCCCACAATTGAATAATCATGGTGGAGATTTCCCCTATACATTTTTTGGCATTGCTCCTGGTACAACAAAGGAGCAAATCAAAGAATGTTTGATGAATTTCACGAAAGGCGATAATAAAATTACGATGTTTTCGCAGGCGTTTCCATTAATTCCTGGAACTGGCTGGGATGTTCCTCCAGGAATGTTGCATGCTCCGGGGAGTTTGTGTACGTATGAGCCACAAAAAGCATCGGATGTTTTTGCGATGTATCAATCTTTGGTAAATGAGGCAGTTATTCCCGAAGAATTATTGTGGAATGGCACACCTCCTGACCAAATTGGCGATTATGACCAACTAATGGGTGTAATTGATTGGGAACTTAACACCAATCCAAATCTTTTAGAAACTCGATTTATGCAGCCAAAACCAGTAAAAGATATGGCTGAAATGGAAGCAGAAGGCTATATTGAAAAATGGGTTTGTTATCGTTCAGAAGCATTTTCTGCAAAAGAATTGACTGTTTTACCGGGACAAACTGTAATAATTAAAGATAGTGCTGCTTACGGTATAATCATGATGCAAGGACACGGTAAAATGGGTGTTTGGAATATCGAAACACCAGCCTTGATTCGTTACGGACAACTCACAAATGATGAGTTTTTCATCACCGAAAAAGCGGCAATGGAAGGTGTTACAATTACAAATCATTCAGCAAATGATCCAATCGTGATGCTCAAGCATTTTGGACCTAACAACCCTGATTTAATTTTATAATCATAGACTGAGTGAATGATGGAATGAATGAATATTTTGTGAGAAGTTGCATTAATTATTAAACATTCGTTCGAAATTCAATCATTCACTCAATCATTTACTCATTAAAATATCAACCTAAAATTCTATTAAACTATGGAAAATAACTATCCTAAACTCCACAATGCCACATGGCCGGGTATTGTAGGAAAAGGGTCTGACTCTGAGCCCCCAATTTCGTTAGATACCATGCTCGAAATGACAGCTGCTGCTGAGGTAGATGGTGTAAAATTTGATGGTGTTGACTTAGGGCTTTTCGACCCACACTATGACCTTGATACTTCTGATGACGCCATCAAAAGATTGGCTGATAAAGTTACAAAACACGGTCTTGAAATTGGCAGTTTGGTTGCTCCTATATGGGGAGGGCCAGCAATGGGTAGCAAAGAGGAACGAGCGAGTTTTGTAGAAATGGTTCGTAAATCTTGTCATATCGGTCAAAAATTGCGTGAAATGGGCATTCGTCCAAACGGAATCGTTAGAATTGATTCTGCGAGTAGTCCACAAAGTTGGGCTGCTGACCCAGTAGGAAATACCAAATTGATTGCACAGACATTCAGAGAAGCTTGCGATGTAGCTGCCGATTATGGTGAAAGACTCGCAGCTGAAGGAGAAATTTGTTGGGGTGGAATGCACTCATGGAAAGCAATGATTGATACTTTAGAGGCAGTTGACCGCCCAAATATTGGTTTTCAGGCCGATATGTCGCATACTACGCTCTATTTGCTTGGTTATAATGCTCCCGAAGCTCGTATTTTGCCCGAAGATTTTCAATGGGGAGACAGAGAAACTTTCCTTGCAGGATTAAAAAAACTCACTGATGCTTTGCGTCCTTGGACAATTGACTTTCACGTTGCTCAAAACGATGGAACTGTACATGGCACAGGTTCACACGATAAAACTGGACGTCATTGTCAAGCTACCGACCCAAATGGAAAACTTGATATAGCTCACGATGCAGGCCTCTGGCTTCGCAATAATTCGGGCGAATTAACCAAAGCTTTCCGACATATTTGTTGGGATGGCTGTATGTTTGACAACGCAGTAATGACTCAGCCAAAAACTTGGAATGATATTTTGGCAGCCATGATAAATGTCAGAAAACAACACGGGTGGTATGAAGCGTAAATTTATTTAAGATATTAGACAAAAGACATGAGATTAATTCAATAATTTTCTTGTCTCTTGTCTAAGTTCTCCGGTCTAAAATTAATAAAACTATGTCAACGAAGAAACAACTCAGAATCGGATTAATAGGAACGGGCCTCATGGGAAGAGCTCATTCTAATGGATATAATCGTATTACAAATTTTTTTCCTGAATTGGAATATACGCCTGTTTTAAAGGCCGTTTGCTCAAGAAATGCCGTAAAAGTACAAGCATTTGCTGACCAATGGGGTTTTGAATCTATCGAAACCGATTGGAAAGCCCTCGTTGCTCGTGATGATATTGATGCCATAGATATTTGTACACCTAACGATACCCACGCTGAAATTGCTTTGGCAGCGGCAGCGGCAGGAAAAATGATTTTGTGTGAAAAACCGCTTGCTCGTACTTTGGAAGAAGGGCAAATAATGGTAGATGCCATCGATAAAGCAGGAGCGGACGGCGTTCCACTGAAAACTACGGTTTGGTATAACTACCGTAGAATGCCCGCCGTAACTTTGGCAAAACAAATTATTGACTCTGGAAAATTGGGTAAAATATATCATTACCGAGCAAATTTTTTACAAGATTGGACTATTAGTGCCGACCTTCCACAAGGGGGTGAGGGTTTATGGCGAATGGACGTAGATTCAGCAGGTTCGGGCGTAACAGGCGACCTTTTAGCTCACTGCATTGATACAGCTATGTGGCTAAACGGAGCAATTACTGATGTTTCTGCCGTTACCGAAACTTTCATTAAAGAGCGTATGCATCAGCTAACGGGAAAAGTTCAACCTGTTGGAATTGATGATGCCTGTATTTTTCATTGTCATTTTGCCAATGGTTCACTCGGACTTTTTGAATCTACTCGTTATGCTCGTGGACACAAGGCTCTCTATACTTTTGAAATTAACGGTGCTGATGCTTCTATCCGTTGGGATTTACATGACCTAAATCGTCTTGAATATTTCGACCATCGTGATGATTCTATTGTTCGAGGATGGAGGTCAATTCATGTGACTGATGGCGACCAACCTTACATGAATAAATGGTGGATTCCAGGTTGCGGTATTGGTTATGAGCATAGTTTTGTTCATCAAGTAGCCGATTTCTTGAAAAGTTTGGAAACTGGTGAAGATTGTTCTCCAACATTCAAAGAAGCACTTCAAACTCAAAAAGTTTGTGCGGCAGTTATTGATTCGGCCAATTCGAGAAGCTGGAAAGATACAAATGTGGATGGTGATTTTGTTTGAAAAAACTCGTAAGAACGTCCAATTTGGACGTTCTTACGGAAATTTAGAATAATGAATAGAAATCTAATCCTCCAAGTAAAAAATCTCTCTAAATCATTTTTAGGGGTAAAGGCGTTGGATAACATTCAATTTGATCTCCAAAAAGGCGAAGTTCATGCATTAATGGGTGAAAATGGAGCTGGAAAATCGACATTTATGAAGATTTTAATGGGTTTATTTACGGCTGATTCGGGCGAAATTGTTTTTGAAGGAAAAATATTAAAAAGCAAAAGCGTTCACGAAAATTTACTGAAAGGCATTTCTATGATTCATCAAGAAATCCTTGTCGTTCCCGAATTAACCGTTGCCCAAAATATTTTTTTAGGTCGAGAAGCCAATTATCGATATTGGCTAAATGATACGGCCATCAATCAGAAAGCTCAAGAATTGCTCGATTTGATAGGTGTGAAAATCAATGCTCAAACCAAAATTAAGAATTTGAGTATTGCTCAAATGCAAATGGTTGAAATTGCCAAAGCGATTTCAACAAATGCAAAAGTAATCATCATGGATGAGCCAACATCTGCACTTTCAGATACAGAGGTGGAGATACTTTTCAAAATTATCAATGATTTGAAAGCCAAGGGCGTGTCAATCATCTATATTTCGCACAAAATGGACGAAATATTTGAGATTACCGACAGAATTACGATTTTCAGAGATGGAAATTATATTGATACAAAAAATACCAACGATTTAGACAAAAACTCTTTAATTGCTTTAATGGTGGGCCGTGAAATTGAAAATATTTTTCCTGAAAAAGTAACTTTCAAATGTAAAAAAAAACCAATTTTAACCATCAAAAACTTTTCGAAAAAAGGCAAATTCGAGAATATTAATTTTGAAGTTTATGCAGGAGAAGTGCTTGGCATAGCAGGCTTGATGGGAGCAGGTAGAACAGAAATTGTAAGAGCAATTTATGGATTAGACAAATACGATAGTGGAGAAATTACACTAAAAGGCAATAAAATTAATTTAAAATCACCAAAAGAAGCAATTGAAAAAGGTATTGGCTATGTAAGTGAAGATAGAAAGGCATTGGGTTTTATGCCTGCGATGTCAATCAATGAAAATATTAGTTTGTCGAGTTTAGCAAATTATTCAAAAGCTTGGTTTATCAATTCAACGAATGAGAAAGAAGCAACAGCTCAATTGTCAATTGATTTGAAAATAAAGTCAACGAATATTAATCAAAAAGTGATGAATTTGAGTGGTGGAAATCAACAAAAAGTAATAATTGGTAAAGTTTTACTGACCTCGCCAAGTCTTGTTATTTTGGATGAACCCACGCGTGGCATTGACATTGGAGCAAAATTTGAAATTTATAAATTGATTAATCAGTTGACTGATAGAGGAATAGCAGTCATTATGATTTCGTCAGAATTACCCGAAATTTTGGGAATAAGTGATAGGGTTTTGGTTCTTTCAAAAGGAAAGCAAACCGCTTTATTCACAAAACAAGAAGCAACACAAGAAAAAATTATGCAATATGCAGTGGAGTGAAAGACGATTTTTTGAATGACGATTTACTAATTTTGACTAAAAATAGCATTTTTTAATTCGTCACTCGTTATTTCTTACTCGTCATTTCCAAATGTAATTAGTAAATATGTTTTTAATCAATCGTCTTAGGCAATACGGAATTTTTGTGGTATTTATTATTATTTGCCTCATTCTTTCCTTTATTTCATCTCAATTCTTGACAGTTTCAAATTGGACAATTATTATTACTCAAGCTTCTATCAACGCTTTATTGGCTTTTGGTGTGACTTTTGTGATAATTACTGGTGGAATAGACCTTTCATTGGGTTCGATGGTTGCTGTAACTGGCGTAACTGCCGCTATGTTGGCTCATCCTGATACATTTCCTGTGGCCTTGCCGATTTTTGCAGGCTTATTTTCTGGGCTTTTGATGGGTGTTTTCAATGGTTTTATTATCACTAAAAGCAAAATTGCACCCTTTATAGTTACGCTTGGAACAATGACAATCGGGCGAGGTTTAGCTCTGATTTTAAGTAAAGGTCGCCCAGTTTCAAACCTTTCTGATTCGTTTAACTTTATTGGTGGGGGTGATGTTTTAGGTATTCCTTTTCCAATTATTGTATTAATTTTAATCTTTGCTATTTGTTCAATTACACTAAAAAAAACATTGCTTGGAAGGTATATTTATGCCGTTGGTGGCAACGAACAGGCAGCAAGAGCATCTGGGATTAATGTGAATCAAGTTAAAATGGCAGTTTATTCGATTTCGGGTTTATTGGCAGGTTTAGCAGGAATTTTATTGACATCAAGAATCACAACTGGTCAACCAAACGCAGGAACTGGTTTTGAATTAGATGCCATTGCGGCGGCAGTTATTGGCGGAACTAGCACATCGGGTGGAACTGGCACAATGACAGGAACTTTAGTTGGTGTTTTGTTCATTGGAGTTATTAATAATGGACTCGATTTACTCAATGTAACGTCTTATTATCAGCAAGTTGTGATGGGAATAATAATTATTGGAGCAGTAGTTCTAGATGGTTGGAATCAGAAAAGTAATGGTTAATTCTTTTTGTTTTTGAATTGTCTCCAATTTTGAATGGTTGTGCATATTTCAATTAACGACTGCTTTAGCTATTAAAAGTTGTACATGTTTCAATTTTCACCTGCTTTAGCTGGTGACAATTGATTTTACCAAAATTTAAAAAATGAAACACCTTTATTCAATACTATTCATCTCGATTTTCTTTTTTTTTAGTTGCAGTAAGTCAAATAAATCTGAAAATGGAAGCGATAAAAAAATTAAAGTTGGTGTAACAATGCTCAGCATGCAAAATGAGTTTATCGTCAATATTAGCGATGAAATGAGCAAAAAAGCCGAAGAGTTGGGAGTTGAATTGATAAGTGTAGATGCAGAACATCAACCGTTGAAGCAAATCGAACAAGTTGAAAGCTTTATTGCTCAAAAAGTAGATGTTATCATCATGAATCCTTGTGAAGTTGAGGCAAGTTCGCCGGCAATTACAAAGGCTTTGGCGGCCAAAATACCGATTATCAATGTAAATTCCGCTACAAGTACTCAACCAACGGCGTTTGTAGGTTCAAATGATGTAGAATCTGGTAGAATAGCGATGAAATTTATTGCTGAAAAATTGGGTGGAAAAGGAAATATTGTAATGATTCATGGTTTGATGGGGCAGGCTGCTCAGATTCAACGAGAACAAGGTGCAAAAGAGATTTTAAAAGAATATCCTAATCTAAAACTTATTTCTCACCAAACTGGCGAGTGGGATAGAGCCAAAAGTATGGATTTGATGCAAAATTGGATTCAATCTTACGGAACAAAAATAAATGCAGTTTTTGCTCAAAATGACGAAATGGGTTTAGGAGCTTTAAAAGCCCTACAGGATGCTGGTCTAAAAGATAAAGTTATTGTCGTAAGCATTGATGCTATAGCTGACGCTTTACAGGCGGTAAAGAAAGGCACACTTGATGCTACTGTTTTTCAGAATGCTAAGAAACAAGGTGAAGGAGCAATTGAAACTGCTGTAAAAATTGCCAAAGGGCAACCTTACGAAAAAGAATTAATGATACCTTTTCAGTTGGTAACGAAGGAGAATATTGGAGAGTTTTTGAAATAATGTTAAGTAGAAAAAGAGATTTTAAGCTATAAATAGATAAAAGAAATGAAAAATACGAAAACTTTCAACCATGTTAGCTACTTGTGGGATGAGGAAAAGGCTGCTGAATTGGCGGGTGATGAAGTAGCCTTGTTTATATATCGTTCAAATATTCTCGGTGCTGATTTGAGATTAACTAATTACGGAGGAGGAAATACCTCAGTAAAAATTATAGATAAAGACCCACTAACAGGTGCTGATGCTGAAGTAATGTGGATTAAAGGCTCTGGAGGCGATATTGGTACGCTCACAAAATCGGGCTGTGCGGCACTTTACATGGAAAGGCTTCTAAACCTTACCAAGGTATATCGTGGAATCGAGTTTGAAGATGAAATGGTAGAACTTTTTAATCATTGTATTTTTGATTTAGCTTCAAAAGCCCCTTCAATCGATACGCCTCTGCACGGGTTTTTACCTTTCAAACATATCGACCATCTTCACCCAGATGCAGCTATTGCGATTGCAGCTGCCAAAGATGGAAAGAAAATTACCGAAGAGTTATTCAATGGTGAAGTTGGTTGGGTTGGTTGGCAACGTCCAGGTTTTGATTTAGGTTTACAGCTACAAACTTGTTTGGAAGAAGCTGCTTCTCGTGGTATAAAATTGCGTGGAATCATGCTAGGTTCACACGGGCTTTTTACTTGGGGAGACACTGCCTTCGAAAGTTATATTAATACGCTCGAAGTAATCGAAAAATGTGCGGAATATTTAGAAAGTAATTATAAAAATGTTTTTGGTGGACAGAAAATAGAAAGCCTGCCGACTGATGCACGACAGTTGCAAGCCGCTAAAATTGCTCCAATTTTAAGAGGTTTTTGTTCATCCGAACGAAAAATGATTGGGCATTTTACCGACGATGCAAGAGTTTTAGAATTCATTAATTCAAATGATTTGGATAGACTTGCTCCACTTGGAACTTCTTGTCCTGACCATTTTTTACGTACAAAAATATCACCTTTGGTTCTTGAATTAGCTCCAAATCAAGATTTAACTGATGTTTCGGTAATTAAAACTACGCTTACACCTGCATTTGAAGCTTATCGTGCGATGTACACCGAGTATTATAATACTTGTAAACATCCAAATTCGCCTGCCATGCGTGACCCAAATCCTGTCGTAATTTTATACCCAGGTGTTGGAATGTTTACTTTCTCAAAAGATAAAACAACGGCTCGTTTGGCATCAGAATATTATATCAATGCTGTAAATGTAATGAAAGGTGCAGAAGCCGTTTCGGAATACACATCTTTGCCACGTCAAGAGGCATTTAATATCGAATATTGGTTATTGGAAGAAGCAAAATTACAGCGTATGCCAAAACCAAAAGCACTTTCAGGACGTATTGCATTGATTACAGGTTCGGCCGGCGGAATTGGTAAAGCAATTGCCAAGAAATTTGCTGAAGAAGGTGCTTGTGTAATCATCAATGATATTAATGAGGAGCGTTTGGAAAGTGCGAAAGCTGAGTTTATCAAAACTTTTGGACGAGATGCTGTTGCGGCTACTTTGCTTAACGTAACCGATGCCGAAAGCACCGAAAAAGCACTTGATGCTACCTGCTTAGCCTTTGGCGGTGTTGATATTGTGATAAATAATGCAGGAATCAGTATCTCAAAATCAATTGCTGAACATAGTCTCGAAGAATGGGATAGATTATATGATATTTTGGTGAAAGGACAATTCATTGTCTCGAAGGCGGGTATCGAAGTAATAAGAAAACAAGGTTTCGGGGGTGATATTGTGAATATTGTATCGAAAAATGCCGTCGTTGCGGGGCCTAATAATGCAGGTTATGGCTCGGCAAAAGCAGCCCAAGCACACTTAACTCGCCTTATGGCAGCCGAAGTTGGAGCTGACAAAATTCGTGTAAATACTGTAAATCCAGACGCTGTAATTTCTGACTCAAATATCTGGGCAGGCGGTTGGGCTGAAGGCCGTGCAAAAGCCTATGGAATTACTGTTGAAGAATTACCAGCATATTATGCCAAACGTACATTGCTCAACGAAATTATATTACCTGTTGATATAGCCAATGCTTGTTTTGCCTTTGTCGGCGGACTTTTAAGTAAATCAACCGGCAATGCCATCAATGTTGATGGTGGTGTAGCAATGGGTTTTTATAGATAAAATATTTAGGCCGAGTTGAATCTAAACTACTCGGCTTTTTTACTTTTTTATGAAATGGTAAAAAATCGCAAAGAAGTCACTTTTTTTGCGATTTTAAATTTTATAATGTTAAGTTTGAATAATTCCTTTTCATACTATTTCTTAACTTTTGCTACCAATCCAATTAGTTTTATTTAATCTTTTAAGGGTTATGATGAGATTAATATATATTATCAACAAAGTCTATTCTTCAAGAGCATTAAGGAAAGTATATCTTTCAATTACTACAAGATTAATAGTGAAAGGCTAACTTCTAAGCTAAGTAAAAAGAGATTTAACTACGGCAACTTTCGTCATTAATCCTCAATATCAGATTTGATTTTTTTCACTAATACTCATCATTTTCGGTTTCATTGATTTTTTTGATAATTCTTCTATTGGACTTCATATATAAATCCTTTAGAAAAAGTGTTGCTTTATTAAAAAATTAATTTTGATAATCCACTACAATATCACAAACTTCCTTCGTTAATACCTTCGAAACCTGTTTAAATCCTAAATCGCCCATGAATGCTCCTTTTTCTCGACTAAAAACCAATAGCTTTGTGCGTGTTCTCTTTTTCTCATATTTTGTATTTCAAACCTCCTATCTATTTACGGGTTGTTCAAAACTCAACGAAGTTAGTGTAGCTGCCCGAAACTTTGAGGATGAAATTCAGCTTGCCCAAAACTTAGTTTTTACATTCAACAAAGATTTGGTTTCTGATTCCGACTTAGAAACTTGGCAAGCCGTTGAGTATGTAAGAATAGAACCAAAAGTTGAGGGTGTTTTTAAGTGGTCAGCCAAAAACGAATTGGTGTTTTCACCGTCGAATGGTTTCAAAGATGCAACCAACTATAAAGCCGTTTTGACAAAATCTCTTTTAAGTAAATCAGTTACAAAAAAATATGGCTTAGATAACGAATCTTTTGAGTTTCATACGCCATACCTAAAGGCTCAGAAAATAGAAACGTATTGGATGAAGGGAACTGATAATAAACCAGTTGCCAAAGTAAAAGTTGATTTTAATTACCCAGTTCAAGAAACTGACGTAAGTAATTTGCTAAAAGTGCAGCTCGAAGATACTGATACAAAATTTAATCTAAATAGTACACCCAACGACCAAAAATTGGTTTTGTCTCTCGATAATGCACCTTCACTAAAAGATGAAAGTTCGCTCAAAACAATTATCGAAAAAGGTGTAAAAATTGCAGGAGGTGCTGGTTCTACCCAAGAAAAATTTGAAATTGAAGGAGTTTTGCCTTCTCCGTATATTGTCAAAATTGCGGATATTGAAACTGGTTTCGAGAAAAATCAAGGTTTTATAAAAGTCATTACGACCCAACAGATTTCGGGCGATAATCTCAAAGATGCTTTTAAAATCGATCCAGCTGTGGAAACTCAAACCGAATTAACCGAAAACGGATTTATAATCAAAGGCTTTTTTAGTGCTTCAGAGACTTATACGCTGACCATTAAAGACAATCTACGAGGCACACTCGGGGCAAAACTCGATGGTGAAGTAACCAAAGATTTGTTTTTTGGAGAAATGCCAGCAAGTATTGAGTTTACGAGCAAAAAAGGATTGTATCTATCATCAAAAGGCAGTCGAAATGTAGGAATCCGTATCACGAATATCCCGAAAGTGAAACTCAAAATCGTGAAGATTTATGAAAACAATTTGCTTTCGTACGTACGAAATAACCGATACGAAAATTACGATTATGATGGCGAAGAAAGTAAAGTAAATGGTTTTAATTATAGTACTGACGACCAAGGAATTTATAGCGATATAATCGTTGACCGAACCATAGAGACAGGTAATTTGTCGAAAGTTCATGGGGTTTCGGTGTTGAATATGCCAATGCCTAAGCAAGACAAATTACGTGGAGTTTATTTGGTTAATCTCAACTCAAATGATGAATATTATGAGAATGCCACTAAACTAGTTTCGATATCTGATTTAGGAATGATTGCCAAAAAATCGGCTGATGGCAACCAACTAATGGTGTTCGTGAATTCAATCATTGATGCCGAGCCAATGGGTGATGTCGAGATAAAACTTGTTTCGACCAATAATCAGGTTATGGAAACGCAAAAGACTGACAGTAAGGGTGTTATTGTATTTGAAAAACTCAAAGAAAAAGCACCAAACTTCAAGTTAGCCATGATTACAGCTCGCACCGACGACGATTTTAATTATATGCTTTTGGAAGATACAAAGGTAGAAACTTCACGTTTTGAGGTGGAAGGCAAACGAGCAAATTCAACTGGGTTCGATGCCTTCGTTTATGGCGACCGTGACATTTATCGTCCAGGAGAAACGATTCATTTCAATACCGTTGTACGTGATGCAAAATGGGCTTCTGCCAGCGAAATTCCTGTGAAAATCAGACTTATTTTACCAAATGGTCGTGAGTTTAAATCTTTCTTGAAAAACACCAATTCACAAGGGGCAATAGAAACTTCGATTCCACTTGACCGTGCAGCTGTAACGGGTACTTACGCTATCGAAATTCTGAACGGAAATGATGTTTTGCTTACCTCGAAATCTATCAGTATCGAAGAATTTATGCCCGATCGTATCAAGGTTGACGTAATGGCAAAAGATATTTATAAAACTGGTGAAACCGTAAGTTTGGTAGCAACGGCAACTAATTTATTTGGCCCGCCAGCATCGAGCCGAAACTATGAAATGGATTTTTCTTTGAAAAGAAAAGCCTTTTTTGCGAAAGGTTTTGAAGCATACTCGTTTGATATTCAGAATGATACAAAGCTTCAGGGGGCTGCTTTAAGCCATGATTTGCGTCAAGGTTTAACAGATGAAAATGGAAAGGCTGAACAGGCATTTCAACTCGTCAATACTTATCAAGATATGGGCGTGCTTGAAGGTAAGGTTTTTGTAACAGTTTTTGATGAAACTGGCCGTCCGCTCAATCGAGTAAAAAGTTTTGATGTTTTCACACAAGATACTTTTTATGGCATTAGTTTGCCGGATTATTATGTTGGAACGCATGTCCCAATGGAGATTCCGCTTGCTGCCGTTTCGACTGATGGGAAAGCTAAATCTGCCAAAGCTGAAATTTTGGTATATCGTATTGAATATCAAACAGTTGTCGAGAAAACTGATGGTGTTATTCGTTATAATTCTAAGCGACAAGAAAAACTCATTCAGACCAAAGAGGTGAATTTTTCTGCAGGAAAATCTTCGATTAAATTCATTCCACAAGTTTCGGGTGAATATGAAATTCGTATTGCTCAAGCAGGAGCAAAAAGCTATGCTTCGCAAGGTTTTTATGCCTATGGCTACGGAAATACATCTAGCAGCTCATTTGAAGTGAGCAACGAAGGACAAGTTTTGATGGAATTCGACAAAGAAAAATACGAGGTGGGCGATAAAGCAAAGGTTTTGATGAAAACACCATTTGCTGGGAAAATGCTCATAACAATTGAAAAAGGATCTGTTTTAGAGTATTTTTATCTAGAAACCGATAAAAAATCAGCCGAAATCGACATCAAAATTACTGACGAAATGTTGCCGAATGTATATGTAACGGCAACGCTCATTCGCCCAATGAGCGGGACATCGCCTGAAGGCACTGATATGCCACTAACGGTAGCTCATGGTTTTGCACCAATGAAAGTTGAAAAAATAGCCAATCAATTGCCTGTAGAAATTGTGGCGGTGAAAGAATCTCGCTCGAAACGCAAGCAAAAAATTAGGATAAAAACCAAAGCCAATACCGAACTTACGATTTCGGTGGTTGATGAAGGTATTTTGCAAATCAAAAACTTCAAAACGCCTGACATTTACAATTATTTCTATCAAAAACAGGCCCTCGAAGTAAGCAGCCACGATTTGTATAAATTCCTTTTCCCCGAATTATCATTGGCAAGCAGTAGTGTTGGGGGTGATGGATATAATCTCGAAAAACGAGTAAATCCATTGAGCAACGGACGCACGAAGTTGGTTGCAGTTTGGTCAGGAATCTTGAAAACAGGCATGGGCGGCGAAGCAGAATTTGAATTTGAAATTCCACAGTTTTCCGGAGATTTACGTATCATGGCAGTTGCATACAAAGATGAGGCTTTTGGTTCCGGCAATGCCAACATGAAAGTAAAAGACCCAATTATAATCAGTACGGGAGTTCCCAAATTTTTGAGTCCAAACGATGAAGTGATGATTCCTGTAACGGTTACTAACACCACTAAAATTGCCACAACTACTCAAGTTTCGCTTAATCTTAATGGTGGTTTAGCTCTGCAAGGTACTAATAATCAGTCTATTACAGTCCCTGCTGGCAAAGAAATGCGAACAATGTTCAGCGTAAAAGCACCTGCAACTATCGGAACTGGTAGTATTACTGTAGTGGTAAATGGTTTCAAAGAGAAGTTTTCGGAGAAAGTTGATTTAGCAATCAGACCTTCAACTTCATTGCTCAAAACCTCGCTATCGGGTATAGTTTTGTCAGGAAAAACCGAAGCTGTTAACCTCGGAGACGATTATATGGCAGGCACGGCACAAGCAAGCTTATTGGTGAGTCGCTCGCCGATGGTGCAGTTTGCCAAGCAGTTGGATTATTTGTTGGGTTATCCGCATGGATGCGTTGAGCAGACAATTTCAAAGGCTTTTCCACAATTATATTTTGCTGATTTCACGAAAACGATTGCTAAAAAGTCTCGCTCGCTTAACGTTTCGGGCGAAAATGATTGGAATCCACAATTTAATGTACAAGCGGCGATTCGTAAAGTAGAAAGTATGCAATTGGCTAATGGAGCAGTGAGCTACTGGCAAGGTGGCGATAACGAAAGTTGGTGGGGAACGGCTTTTGCAAGTCATTTCTTATTTGAAGCAAAAAAGGCTGATTATGAAGTAAACGAAGCAGTATTGAGTAAAATGTTGGATTATCTGACAACCAAAACTTCGATGCAAGATTTGACCGAAACTGATTATATTTATAATGAAGTTGGTAGCTGGACAACTCGTACAATTGCCAAACATGAAATGATTTATTCACTTTATACGCTCTCAATGGCAGGAAAAGCCAATCAGCCCGTGATGAATTATTATAAGGCAAATCAAACTTTATTGACAACCGATGAGCGATATATGCTCGGTGCAAGTTTTGCCCAAATTGGCGATGAAGGTAGTTTTAAACAACTTTTACCGAAAGATTATTTGATTGAAAATACCCAAAAACAAACGGGTGGAAGTTTTGCTTCGCCTATCAGAAACTTGGCTATTTCTTTGAATAGTTTGGTAGAATCCGATCCCGAAAACTTGCAAGTGCCAAAGTTGGCAAGAATACTTTCGCAGGCTATTAAATCGACGCCTTATCTTTCTACGCAAGAATCGGTATTTAGTTTCTTGGCTTTAGGTAAAATTGCCAAACGTAGTGGCGAATCGATTGTAACGGCTTCATTATCAGTCGATAATAAGATTTTGGCGAATTTCGTAGGAACGGATTTGTATGTTGAAAAAGGTATTTCAGGAAAATTGGTTAATATTGCAGCTAAAGGAAAGGGAAGCTTATATTACTTCTCGCAGCAAGAAGGGCTGAGGGCTATGGGCAACTACACAAAGGAAGATAATTTTTTGAAAGTTCGCCGACAATTTTTAACTCGAAACGGTGAGCCAATAGGAGGGATTCTTAAACAAAATCAGCTTGTAGTTGTAAAAGTAAGTATAAGCAGTACACTCGGTACACCCATTGAAAACGTTGTTGTAACTGATATGCTACCAGCAGCATTTGAGATTGAAAATCCTCGTTTGAACGAAGATCGAAATATGACTTGGATAAAAAATGCATCAACACCGCAACATTTCGATATTCGTGATGATAGAATCAATTTCTACACCACAGCCGATGCTACCGAAAAAACCTTCTATTATTTGGTAAGAGTTGTATCTCGGGGTAAATTTATTCTTGGACCAGTTTCAGCTGACGCCATGTACAATGGTGATTACCGAAGTTATAGCGGTGGTGGAAATGTGGTAGTGGAATAAACAAAAAGTCCTCAAAAATTTAAACTTTTGAGGACTTTTTATAAATCTTTGTATTATTTCCTTGCTCTAAACTCAACTCTCGTAGAGCCGTGGCATGGACGAGAGTTTGGCAACATACCAGGCTGTGCTTGAAGATGAGCCGGAAATGAAGTGATTTTGCCAGTAAAGGTTGTAGCTGTTTTTGAAATCGTTTCTACATTTTCGTTATACCATGATAAATCCTGGCCCGAAAGAAGAGTGCCCGTCCATGAGGCAGTAAAAGTTTCTCCTACATCAAAATACTCTTTATTTAAAATTACATCTCGATTATTTTCGGGACAGTCAATTGGAGCGTTATCGTGTTCGCATGTACTAGTATAACTTTGATATTCAAAATCCTCATGCCCTTCTTTTGAAACTTTCACTACAAAGTATGCATTGCCATTATTGGGTAGGTTATTCTTCGTTATTAGGGTATTACCATTGAAACTAAATTCAATTTTCGGGTCGAGGTTCTGAACTGAAAATTTATATTGCCCTAAATCAGTATTTGGCGTAAAAGGCATGAATTTAAATTTCATACCACCCTCACGGCACTCATTATTGACCTTGATTTGGATTGGGTTAGCTTTTATTTCTCCAACGAAATTACAACCCGCTAAATTAAAATCAATAGTTGTTCCTAATTCGCTATCAAAACCAGTGGTTAAATCAACACTTTTATTTGCTCCGTAGTGGACTGATGAATTTTTAGTTACTTTATCTGATGTATCAATACTTTGGGATGCCAGTACTTCTGAATTAACTGCAACCAAATCAACCGAAGTTACAACATCAGCAAGACATGTAAAATTTATTTTCATAAACCAAATATCTTTATTATTCTGAGAACTGTAATGGTTTCCTGTAACATCTCCATCAAATGATTGAGTCGTACCGATACCGATAAAAGCACCTTCGTTGGTTTCAACTATTCCGTTTCCTTCATCATCTGATGAGCCACCGAGTGTTTTTGACCAAATAAAGTCAAAATTACTGCTCACTTTCATTAGCAGTACATCGTATTGCCCATTATTATTTGAAGGGATTCTGTTACGATCACGAATGTCTCCATTATTTGACCTTGTTGACCCAGCAATTGCAAAATTACCATCACGAGTGGCTATTAATTCATTGATAATGTCCCGACCGGCTCCCCCAAACATTTTTTTGCTTTGTGTATCTCCATTTGAATTTAGTTTCATTAACCAGATATTTTCTTCAAAATTATTAGGAAAAATATCTGACGGCACAAATTGAAAATCACTATCCGAAGAGTTGGAGGTCAGGCCAATAATAATGTCTCCGTTTGATTTTGCCAATACTTTACGAGCTTCATCTCTTTGATTTCCACCAAAAGTTTTTTTCCAAACAACATTGATAGACTCATCAATTTTTACGGCTAAAATATCTTTACCACCTTTATTTGGGCCAAAACCACCGTCGTTTGATGTCGAAGAACCAACAATAATAAAGCTGCCATCTGATGTCTTTTTCATATCAAAACCTACTTCGTCGCCACTACCACCAATACATTTTTTTGAAAGTAAAGAACCGTTTTGATCTAATTTAGCAAGCCATAAATCTTGATTAAACCCAGATGAATTTTTTTCAGAATTGGAGATATCACCATTGGAAGAACCCGTGTAGGCGAGCATCATCAGATTACCATCGTTTGCAGGTATTATTTTTATTGGAATATCTTCTCCATCACCGCCGAAGTTCTTAAACCATGTCATATTTCCATCACCATCAAGTTTGGCTATCAAAATATCAGCATTTCCTTTATTCTGTATTGGAGAAATCTTGAGTGAATTGGAATTACTGAATCGGAGATTAGAATAGTTATTGATTCGGGCTATCAAAATGTAGCTGCCATCAGGATTTTGAATTACATCTTGTGCTCTAAAACCAATGTAGGCATTATCGCCAGATACGGTTGTTTCCCAAATCATATTTCCTAAGTAGCCCATTTTTGATACCCATATAACCTCTAGGCCATTTAGACTCTTTTTCCCTATGGCAATATAATTTCCATCTTGGGTCGGAATAATCTTTGTGCCTTCATCGCCATAGTAATCGCTCCAACCATAGCATTTCTGCCATTCAAGATTTGTTGGAAAACCTTGTCCAATTACGTGCAGACTACCTATCAGTAGAAAGATAGACAATATAAACTTGGGGATGACTTTTTTCCTAAACATATTAAATGAAATAATTGGATGATTGAAAATAACAATCATTGTATAAATAGCGAATTGTCTACGTGAAAAAAAATTAACAAAATCAGTGCCAAAAGGAGGCCTTACTGATTCTTGATTGATGAATTGGTCGAAAAGTACCGTTTGATTGCAATAAAAATCAAAAAGCTTAAAATTGTACAAACAATTTTAAGCTTTTTATTACTAAAACTATAGATATGATGCCTAAGGATGAGGCTAAAAACTACTATTGAGAAATTAACTCTTTTATATCCCTTATGATTTTGTCAGCGAGATTCGAAGCTG
The DNA here is from genome assembly GCA_027486845.1 of Cytophagaceae bacterium. Lineage (GTDB taxonomy): Bacteria > Bacteroidota > Bacteroidia > Cytophagales > Spirosomataceae > Emticicia. Next base: position 119,663 of record JAIXOL010000030.1, on the reverse strand, counting down.
TTGTTTCGAATTCTGATTCAGCGTAGATTCTGATGATAGGCTCAGTATTTGATTTACGTAAATGTACCCATTCTTTATCAAAGTTAATCTTTACGCCATCTTCTGTATTGATTGGATATCGTTCGTATTTCGTTTTTATTTCCTCCAAAATACTATCAACATCTAAATCTGTTGTAAGCTCGACTTTCTTTTTTGAAATATAGTAGTTTGGATAGGTATTACGTAAGAAACCTATAGGTTTATTGACTTTAGCCAAATGACTCAAAAAGAGAGCAATACCTACCAACGCATCACGACCGTAGTGAAACTCAGGATAAATAATTCCTCCGTTGCCTTCACCACCAATAATTGCACCAACTTCTTTCATTTTGGTCACAACGTTTACTTCTCCAACTGCGGCTGAATGGTGAGTTCCGCCTGCTTTTATTGTTACATCTTTCAATGCTAAGGTCGAAGAAAGGTTCGATACAGTTGTTAAGCCTTCTTTGTTAGGAGCGTTTTGCAAAATATAGTCTGCAACAGCCACGAGCGTATATTCTTCGCCAAACGGTTCACCATCTTCGTTGATAAATGCTAATCTGTCAACATCAGGGTCAACTACAATTCCTAAATCATAGCTTCCTTTGCGAAGTTCACCCGAAATTTCTCTTAAATTTTCTGGCAATGGCTCAGGATTATGAGCAAAGATACCCGTTGGTTCACAGTTTATTTTCTTGATTTCGCTTACACCCAATGCTTCTAATAACATCGGTACAGCTATTCCACCTGAAGAGTTTACTGCATCAACACAAATCTTGAAATTGGCTTTAGCAATGGCATCTTTATCAACCATTGGCAAAGCTAAAATCATTTCTATGTGTTTTTGTAAATAAGAATCGTTGGTTTCGATTTTGCCTAAACTTTTTACATCAGCATATTCTGCACTATCGTTATCGGCTATGGCCAATAATGCTTCTCCATCAGCTCCCGAAATAAACTCACCTTTGTCGTTGAGTAATTTAAGTGCGTTCCATTGAATTGGGTTATGACTGGCAGTAAGGATGATTCCACCCAAAGCATTTTCAAGAGGAACCGCAATTTCGACAGTAGGTGTCGTGGATAGGCCTAAATCAATTACATGAAATCCCATTCCTACGAGCGTGGCAGATACCAAATCGGAAACCATTTTGCCTGATAGACGGGCATCTCTTCCAATTACAACACGAAGTGGTTTTTCTGAATTTTTGTTTTTAAGCCAAGAACCGTAAGCAGCAGTAAATTTTACAACATCTAAAGGGGTCAAGGAATCGCCACTTTTTCCGCCAATAGTTCCTCGAATACCTGAAATTGATTTAATAAGCGTCACTGTAAATAGAGTTTTTGGTTACTTTTAACCTCACAAAGATACGAAAAACATATTAATGTTTGAGATTAATTTGTATTAAGTAGCGACACAGATACAATCAACAATTGTAAAAATGGATAAGTAATTGATTATAAGTAATCTACCTAACTATGGATTCTCAATTATTAGCTATGCACTAAATGCTGATACTCAAAAAACTGGATTTCTAATTCGAGACTGTTAGTCACACCGATAAAAGTTTGATTATAAGCAATTTAAATATTTTATTTTTGTTGCCTATTTTTATTCTTACTTACTTTTAAGGCTAAATCAAATTATGTTTCTGGATAAATTGTGTTGAATCATAAGAAAAATATAGCAAAAATGTTTATTTTATTAAGTAATTTTACGGTAGAGCTAGTTTATATAAAATTAAGAAATTATGGGTTTATCTAAGAGTTATTTTCAAATCTTAGTGATAGTGGTAACAATAGTATTAACTATTTTTTTGTGGGAGAAATTTAAAAATTTTAGCCCATTTGCTGTCAAAGATATTCAGACAACACATAATTTGGTATTGAAGGAAATGACAGTTCTCGGTAAACTCGAATTATCGAATTTTTCTTTCAGAGATGTAGTAGAACAAGAATTAGTACGTGATTATCTGCCGAACCCGAAGGCAATTCTGATTGTACAAGGCGAGGCAATTGGCTGTTTAGATTTAACTAAAATTAAACCTGAGGATATTGCATCCAAAGATGATACATTGATTGTGCATTTACCCGACCCTGAACTTTGTAGCTACCGAATCGACCATAGTAAATCGAAGATATATGATACAGCATATGCCTTTATGAACGAGCAATCGTTGATGAATGAAGCCTACACACGTGCTGAAGCGAAAATCAAGCAATCGGCACTCGAAATGGGGATTCTGGAACAAACCAAGAAAAACGCTGAGTTGGTATTGAAGCCTTTACTCGAAAATATATCAGGTAAAAAAGTAGTACTTCAGTTTGAAATGAAAGCCACTTTAGAACGGCTCAAGTAATGGTTACTGGTAAACTGCTTGTTGGTAAACGCGTAGTTTTGTTTCCAAGTAATCAATAATAAATTCTGTATAACTAGTAATAAATTTCCCAGTAACCAAATCTAAATCTTTCCTCCAAAAGCCAAATCACCTGCATCGCCCAAACCAGGAACAATATATGATTTTGAGTTCATTTTATCATCAATATCACCCACCCAAAGACGGCACTGTGGTAAGCGTGCTTGTATGAATCTCACTCCACGTTGACTCGCTATGGCAGAAACTATATGAGTTTTTGCTGGAACACCATATCGTAGCATGGCATGATAAGCTTTTTCAATTGACTTGCCAGTAGCCAACATTGGATCGCTGATAATCAATACTTTACCGTGAATGTCTGGACTCGTTATATAGTCCATTTCTATTTCAAAGGCCTCTTTTTCGTCATGTTTGCCTCTGTAAGCCCCAATGAAAGCATTTTCTGCTTTATCGAAGTAATTAAGCAGTCCTTGATGCAATGGTAAACCCGCCCGAAGAATCGTGACTAAAACCACGTCTTGTGAAAGTTGATAGGTTTTCTTTATACCGAGTTGAGTAGAAACTTCTTGCTTCTGAAAATTTAATGTCTTTGAAATTTCATAAGCAAAAACTTCACCAAGACGCTCTAAGTTTCGACGGAATCGCATCGAATCTTTTTGTATTTGTTCGTCTCTCAACTCAGAAAGGAAGTGATTGGCTAAGGAGTTATTTTCGGTTAAGATCAGCATGATAAATGAAGAATAGATAATTGGAAACTACGAAATATATCTGCAAAAATATTCGGATGAAGCCTAAATTTTAGAAAATCAAAATAAGAAATGTCGTTGACTTGTATTCCAGCGAAGACCCAACGAGAATATCGTGTTTTTCTGATCATTCACATTTCCAAAAAGATTAGTATTTCTGTTTTGTACTTTCAAATCAGCAAACAAATTATGTGCGAGCATATACGAAACTCCCATTTGATAATATTTAGTATGAACCTTTTGTCCTTGTCCGATTTCATTACCGTAGTCAAATGGGCGAGTAAAGTTATAATTTCGTAAAATATCACCACCCCAATTGATAATATTAGAATCTTTGCCTTGTTGGGCAATCATTGCTGTAAAGTTCAGAAGTAAACGTCCCGCAGGCTGATAACGCCCGATTAACAAAAGTTCTTTAAAGTTCGCTCCAAGCGGATGAGCTAATGGTAAATTATAGTTTACATAATTGCTGTAAGTAGAATTATGGCTATACATATATGGTCGAACTAAGTTAAATTCTGCCTGAAAATCAAGGTTTTTTATATCAAAAAGGTCAATGTATCGTGTACCAATTTGTGCGGCATATTTTTTTGCCCACCACCCATCTTTCTTAAAATACTTGAGATTAAATTCATCAAGCACAAATTGTCCATAAATCGAGAAATGTCGTTTGAAATTATACTTAAAATTGGCCCCAGCGAATGAATTATCGGCACTACCAAGATGCCCTTCTACAAATCGTAGAAGTATAATAGGATTGAGATAATTGATATCAAAACCTACTTGGCGTTTTCCAAAAACGATACTTTCAAAGAGACCAATGTTTAGATTTCGACTAAGATTAATGCTTAGATGATGTAATGAAAAGTATTTTGGGGGAAGTTGCTCGGTGCCATCAACCGCAACTGGAATTTGTTTATTTATCAGCTGGGCAAACAAATTCATGTATTGAAAACGCCCGATATTTGTCAGCACTTTTAGATGCAGATATGGAGCCGAAAAATCAGATAAAATCATTGAGCGAATACCCGAACCAATAAAGTTTTTGTCGTGTCCAAACTGTATTTGTACACTTTTCAGAGCTTGAAATGTAATGTACCCTCTTGCCGAAAAAAAATCAGCTAAATACTTGCTCGAATCGGCATTCGGAACCTTTGTAAAGCCCTCGTACGGATTGGCTTTATACTGACGCCCATACGCTCTCACGTATTCTGGATAAAGTATCTGATTTTCGGTAAACATCGAATAAAAACCCAGTTTTTTATTTAATGTGCCACGAAGCTCAATTCCACGAGTATTAATATAAGGTGTTTCTTTCGACTGATTATCGTTAGCAAACGAAAACTGGAATATCGGACTTACATGAAAATCTAATTCTTTGTTTTGGGTACTGTAAAAATCAGGTTTTTTTATGAAAAGGTGCTTCCATATTGCTTTTTTAGAATCACTTTGCGGAAGTTTGGTATCATCGAGCCACTCCCAACTGTCGTTTTGTAGATATACCAAATTGAAACGGTCAGTTTTTGAAAGTTTAGCTTTATCATCGGTTTCTAAATCGACAGAAAGTTTTACCAAATCTTTTCTTCTTACAGGTTTTATGTTTGTATGAAGATTTAATAAACTGCCACTTTTTATCTCGTAACGTTCGATTAGGTTCGAATACTCTTCGTTTAGTGGAGCAAAATTACTTTGAGCAAAACCGCTCAGTTGCCATAAAAATAGAAGTAATACGAATAAACTGAATTCACGGAATCGGAGCGGGATATTCAGGTAGCCAGTCGAAATTTTAAAATATTTTAGCAAACACAATCCCATTAAAATATGTTGTTTTTTTATAGCAGCAAATTTTTACTGTTTTCAATAACTGTAAAGTTGTGCGAAAATACAGATAATTTCGCATTATCTGTAAATCATCCTTAGATTTGTGAATTAATTAGTGATTGGCTTTGGTCAGTGGCTTTTAACTTTAATAAATATGAAATCATTTGTCATTCCAGAGATTTATAAGAGTAATATTATCGGTAAAATCAAAGAGGCTCGTCGAACAAAAGATAAACTAAAGAAAGATTTTACACCAACCGTGCTTGATTTTGGTTCGGTTAAATTCCTGATTGCTCGACATTTTGGCTTTTGTTTTGGTGTAGAAAATGCTGTTGAGATTGCCTACAAAACCATTTCCGAAAATCAGGATAAAAGAATCTTTTTCTTGAGTGAAATGATTCACAATCCTGATGTAAATGCCGATTTGCTCTCACAAGGAGTGAGGTTTTTAATGGATACAAAAGGAAATCAGCTTATTGATTGGCAAGAATTAAAGCCCGATGATGCCGTCGTTGTGCCAGCATTTGGAACGACGATTGAAATTCAGCAGCAACTTGCTTCACTTGGGATTGATCCATATAAATATGATACAACTTGTCCATTTGTTGAGAAAGTTTGGAATCGGGCAGGGCAAATTGGAGAGCGTGGATACAGCGTTGTGGTACATGGAAAGCCCACTCATGAAGAAACCCGTGCGACGTTTTCGCATAGCAAACAAAATGCTCCAACCATAGTCGTAAATGATATAAATGAAGCCGAGAATTTGGCTAAATACATTACTCGTGAGCTACCGAAAGAACAATTTTATATAGATTTTGCTGGACAATATTCGGAAGGTTTTGACCCTGAAAAAGATTTAGAACGAATCGGAGTGGTGAACCAAACCACAATGTTGGCTTCTGATACACAAGGTATTGCCGATTATCTGAAAAAGATAATCGTTGAGCATCATAACGCTCAGCCAACAGAGGTTGAGCGTTATTTCGCCAACACTCGTGATACACTTTGCTATGCAACCAACGATAACCAAGAAGCAACCTACGCTTTGCTACAAAATGAAGCCGATTTGGCTGTAGTTGTAGGAGGGTACAACAGTTCAAATACTTCGCATTTGGTAGAACTTTGTAAAGAAAAGCTCACAACGTTTTTTATCCAATCGCATGAGAATATTTTAGATAAAAGTCAAATAAAAAGTTATGATTTGCATAAAAAACAAGAAATAACTGGTGATTTCTTGGCAGAAAAAGGTAAAACAAACATATTGCTCACTTGTGGAGCATCTTGCCCAGATGCAGTTATGGAAGCAGTTTTGTTGAAAATTTTATCATTTTTTAACACCACAAAAGAAATAGATGAACTCCTTTTGGCGTTATGAAATTATAGCCAAAAAAGGTTAAAGAAATAAAATGATTTATTAATAAATATCTTTGAAAGTCTTAGTATAATACAAAAAAATATTTATAAATTTACATTAGGTTTTCACATAACCCATCAGTTCATTATAAAAAGTAAATGTTCTATGAAGATGATTGAATATGTAAAACTGATTTTAGAAAAAGTCAGTTTTGAGAGAGAATTGTTTGAAAAAGAATTAAAAAAAGGTCTTAAACTATTATCCTTCAAGGAAATTCGAGAACTAAGGAAATGGTGCTACGAGCGTTTCGGAAGTATCTACAGAGGAATTCTTAATCGAACATTTCGTAAAACTCAAGTTACAGTTAGTGTTTAAATAATGAAGCCCTTCGACCTATATTGAAGGGCTTCTATTTTTTATCGATTGCCACAAACAAAATAAAGCAGAGTGAAAAATCTCTCTGCTAATTCTTTTAATTACTAACCTAAACAAAACTATATGAAATTCTTTAAGATGATGGATTGATAGTTTTTAAAACTATTGAAATCGCTTGTTAATATCTTCAAATCTAGTAAATCTTACTAAAAATTAGGCTGCCATTGAGCAATTTTCCGTAGATAGCCTATCGGAAATTTCATCAAAATCATCACCTTCATAGGCATCACCGTACAAATCTTCGTCAGTTTCTTCATACAAACGCTCTTCGTTAAGGCCGTTTGTGGTTCTCACTGTATATTTCCAATGAGTTTGGTGTAATCTGAATGCACTCTTAAACATTTATTTTTATTTAATATATTTTAATTTTACTAACACAAAGGTCGCATTTTACTATGAACTAAAAATTGTGGCATTGTTAAGAAATCGTAAATAAAGGTTTGACTTTACGTCTTTCTAAACTTTACTTTTTCTTAATATTCTGATAAAATCTTCCTAATATCTGTAACCGTAATTTGTATTAAAAACAAAGTCGATGCAAACAACGATACCATCTCATCAAAAACATTTTCAAAACATACTTGCCTTAGCAATTTTTATGTTAATAATTTGCTATTATGCCTTCAACGGTGTTCCGAAAAGTGAGCCTCTTTTAATTGAAGACTCGCCCGAACAGAGCAAAAGTGTAGTTTTGGAAACCAAAATTAGCAAGTTACGTGCTGCTGTGCTCATGGATGCTGATATTGTTGAAATAAACGGAAGTTTATATGCCACTGAAAACGCTTTGGAGGATATGATTGGTACTAAAAAAACAAAAATGGCGATTCTTAAGATTCACGAAAAACTTGTTTTAGGAGATAGAAAAAATGCTATAAAGCTGATTAATCAATTACCAACTTTACTACTTTTAAAATAAATATCATTTGACCGAAATACCTCCTAGTTTGTTTAGCAACACGAAAAAGTAAACTAAATAAGGTGGAAAAGATTTTAGCTCAAGGTATCTGACTTCAGAAAAAGAAGCTTCATTAATGTTTTTTAGCTGTAATTATGCCTTTTCTACTTGATTGTTTAAATTTTTATTGAGTTGCTGACCTGTATTTCATGTAAATTCTTTTAGGGCGTGAAACAAAACTTTTAGGATAGGAGAAACTGCGATTTAAGAGCTATATAGCCAAACCTTACGCTTATTTTTAGGCATTGTATTGAAATCATTTCCTAATAATAAAAACAGAAAGGTCTATAGTAGACATTCCTACAAGTGTCATTTAATGCTAATAATCAGGATTTTCTACTTTACGTTTATTCCAAAAATAAAATTGATACCTACGATGTTTTTGGTGTCGGGATATTTTTTGTTTACGTCAGGTTGCCAAATATAATACAAGTTAACACTTTTGTTTTTTATGTACTCGTAGCTAATTCCTGTACGGTTTCGCCAAAAATCAGTCTCGAAAACTCCATCTTTTTTGTGCATAAATGGCTCAGTAGATACACTAAAATCTATTTTTTTAGTAATCGCATATTTTACACCTAAGCGAGAGCGGAGGTAGTTTTCGGCTGTTCCTTCATCATCACCGGTAAATGTTTGCTTTTGTGATTGGTAGGCTTCACGCAATGAAAACGTAAGTTTATTAAGTTTATATTTTACTTCTACATTACCTGCAAATCTGTGAAAGTTTTTGCCATCAACAATACCAAAACGATATGCTGCACCTGCCGAAAGATACTTATTGATTTTCTTGCTGCTTTCTAAATAAAAATATGAACCACGATAATTACTTGAATTTTGGTTGAATTTTGCTCGGTACTCAGTGCCAATTTTCCAGCCTTTTTTAAAATCTATATCAAGTGAAATTGAGGCTCTAGTTTGGAGATCAACCTCCGATTTTTGAGCAAAAGTGACCGAAGAGAGAAATAAAAGAGTGATTATTTTATGGTATTTTTTCATAAATGAATTTTAAGGAATTATTCGTAAAAATAAATAGTCATTCTAGTAGCATCTTTCAAAAAATCAATCTCTTGGATTTCTACACGATGAACATTGAAACCTGTACGGTTTTTCAAATCTGCCAGTAATTCAGTGCGTTTATCGGGCGTAATGAGGTTTATATTATCGTAAATAATGTTTTTGGTAAACTCTTTCTTGATAAGCCAATTACTTTCTAGTAAAAAAGTAGCAAATAAAATAATGCCGTTTAAAAGAGCCAGTTCATCCCAACCACCTTTGCTTATAGCCGAAAGTAAACCGATAGCAATTACTAAGAAAAGATAGGTCATATCTTTGGTAGAAATACTCTCAGTTCGGTAACGAAGCATCGAAAAAACAGCAAATAAACCAAATGCTGCTCCCATGCTCATCTCTACTTTATTTAGCAAATAAGTTATCAAGAAAATAACCAAGTTGAAAGCAAAAAAAGTAAGATATTGGTCGGCTTTCTTGTAATTTTTGTAAAAAATCAAACGAATTAATACAAAAACTGAAACTATATCAATCAATAAACGGATGAAAAATTTGCTCGAAAGATTGTCGAATATCTCAAATGTAGCTGTTTGGACGATTTGTAAGGTGTCAGACGATAGCGTTTGCGGTAAAAGATTCATATTGATGTAAGACTTTTGATATTCTTTTTAGGTGTTTTTTGAAATTATTTTGTTTGACGCCTTCAAAAAGACTAATGATTCCAAAGCAATATTTGCTTATTGAGCCAGATTTTAGTTGGTATTTTTTCAGAATTCCTAGTATTGGCGATACTCCGACTTTTTCTTGCTTTATTTCGGCAATTGCTATCTGAGCGTATTGTACTTCTTTTAAATCATTCTTAAAAGTAAGTTCCAAATCAATTGTGAGGCGTTCGAAGTTTTGCTTACTCACAAGTGTAAGGCGAGTATAATTTACCCACATAACTCCCTGTAAATTTTCAGGCTCGAGCGGACAGGTTTTACTCAAAAATGCAGAACTTTCAGCATGTAAATAAGGCTCGTCAATGCCATTGGTTTTGATACGTTTTTTGATGGTTCGCCCGTGATTATTCTTAAATTTCACTTCAAAAAACTGCAAATTAGAGCCAACGTAATTGCGTGAACGTACCTTATACCGATTTTGCTTACCTGCTTGGTGTTGGTGATATAGCCATAAATCTTTGGTGTCATAATATAGTGTTTGGTAAGTACAAATTCGTTGATTATCAATCTCTAAGAGTTTGTAATGCTGCTTAGCATCGGATAAAATTTCAGGTAAGAAATGTATTGGAATTAGGTATTTTACATCCATTCTGTCCATCAGTTTTACACCTTCCATTTCAGACAAAGTAATCGGCTCAAATAACTGTGTTACTCTTTCTATTTTATCTAAAAAAATATCTGTTGTCATAGTAAACTCCCCAATTGGGCAATGGGGCTTTAAAACTCATAAATTTAATTTTGTGTCTGAATTATCTTACCTGTGGCATCGTAAGTTTTTCTTTCGGTTTTTAATCCTTTTCCGTTGATTTGAAAGACTGACCTATTTAAAATGGCATTTTTGCATCATATTTTATTTTCAATGACTTTTCGTTATTGGCATTGTGGCAACTTTTTTACCATTTTCATATTCAACAAATACTTCGGTTATTTTTTTACTTCATTCTGATGAATATCTTTTTTTGATTATGCAATAAGGCAGGAAGGCAATAAAAGTAAAATTGAAATTCTCATGTTTTTAGTCTATTGTGTTCACTTACTATTTCCAAACGAATAGTTTGGCTTAGCAATATCGGTACAAAATTTAATACTTGAAATAAAACTACTTTATTACCGATAGGTTTTATCTATTTTGGAAGGTGTTTCTGCAAGAATACTTTTATATAAGATTTGTATTTTGCCTAATTCGTTGCGGCATTGGCTAAAAATCAATAAATGCGTACTTTAAAAACGTAAGATTTGTGTATATCAAAGGAAATAAACTGGCAACTTTTGTATAATTCGGCTATGAAATCAATTTTGGTTGATATTAATCATTCCCATTGTTGGAATCTGATACCAAGTTGCATATCTGCAATTGCAAATTCTTTTGCACCCCAAGGTCTTAGTGTAACTTTATTAAGATTTGGGTGAAGTAGGTGAGGATGAGATGAAGATACCTTTGCATATACTTCTTCAATATTATTTGTCACAAGTCTCAATTCGGGATTATGCTCTTCAGCCAATTGTTCATCTTGAAAAAGCATAATGCTTAAACCATCTTTTTTTAGTACACAATAAGGTTGCGAGGCATTTAAATCTTGGTGTTCGATTGAAAATTGTAGGCAATCAACAAATAATTTCAAACCGTCTGAAAGATTTTTATAAAATACACTGGGTACTAATTTTGTAAAATTCATCTCCTTTTGTTATAAATTTTCAATTTGTCTAAAACTTAGTGGTTTTTTTGGTGATTATCCAACTATTTGTGACTTGTTTAGGTGGTTATACCGCTACAAAAATGACTACTAATGTACACATTTCAAATTTACGAAAACTTTCTTAAGAAGCACTAAACCTCCACCAAACCTAAATTAGGTGATAGCGTTCCTGAATTTTATTACTTGTCTTTATAGTAATTTATCTGTTCTATCAGTTCGATTGAGTTCATTAATGGTGTCCATTCTTTTCCCTTAAAAATGAGTTTAAACCATTTTTTATTTCTGTTTTCATATTTGATATTGAAGAATAACCAAATAGCAAAATAGGTGAATAAAAGAGTAACTATTTCTGTCGCAGCCCATTGATACCATTTCCATTCATTGAACATAGTTTCGTTCCACCAAAAGGTTGTCCAAACAGGTAGCTGAAGAAAGAGAATACGAGTAACCCAAATTGTTGATAGTTTTAAACTTGCTAATTTTTTCTGAGTTTTCAGCACTGAGTCGGATATGTCTACTTCACTAATTGTGAATAACTGATAAAGATAAATTAACAATGCAATTGCAGTGATTCCAACCTGAATAGAGGCCGAAAAAAGAAAATATTTGTTCGCTTCTGAAAATGCATTTAGGTAAATTGGGCTTAAAAGACTTATTCCAACTCCAACCCATAAAATGCCAAACAATAAGGCAAATATTTTAATAGGCTTCATCGAACTTATAAAATTGTAAACCTTCATTCGGGTGATATCCTCAGTGTTATTTCTATTTATGACAAAACTTTCTTCCAATTTCTCATTAGTTTTTTGCCAAAGGTTTTTAAATTCCATTTCATTCATTGTCTTACGAATTTAATTGTGAAAATTGTTTTTCTAATTTGTCTTTGATGCGTCCTATTTTCGTTCCAACATTGCTTGCCGACATTCCTAATATTTCGGCTATTTCAGCGTGATTTTTGTCTTCCAAATACAATATCATTAGGGCTTTGTCTATCTCTTTTAGTTCACTTATAAATTGTTCCAATAAATCTAGTTGCTGTTCAATTTCCGTTTTATCTTCGATTGGTATTTTTGCCGTTTGTTCATTCAACTCGGTATATTTCTTTGCTCTTGTGGTGTTTTTTCGATAAAATGAGATTGCGACATTCAGTGAAATACGATATAGCCAAGTTGAAATTCTATATTGGTCGTTGTATTTGTGAATAGACTGCCATATTTGTATCATCATTTCCTGTATAAGGTCTTGCCTGTCGTCTTCATTCCGACAATAGGTTCGAGCAACCTTTAACAAAATACCTTTGTGTTGCTCAATAATTTTCTGAAAGCGTTGTCTTTGTTCTTTTTCGTCCATTTATTGTAGAAACTTGTTTGTAGTTTATTGTCAATAACTATTATTCGTATTAACTTCAAAAAAATCACACTTAGCAGAAATTATTTTTGTTGTTCAATTAAGGGTCTTTGGCACGAAACCTTGTTGGTATTGGACCGTCAAACTCAAATATCTTTATAATGCATAAATGCTATGAGTTCATTTTTTTCAAATCATAAAATTTTGCAGATGAATTTCTTCATGTAAATAATCACATGCTACATTTCCTCTAACACCTACAAGATTTTTTTCTACATGGTCATGTTTGCCGGGTGGCGTCCACTAGGCGGCATACGCCTTTAATGTTTTGTTTTTGTTCTTGGTGTTTTTAGATTATCTCTATTTGCTTAGACCAATGCCCTCAAGATCTTGTACCCTATACCCTTAGGAACGAAGTTTCCTTTCGGCAGTTGTTGTAAATTTAACTGCGGAAGCAATAAATCAAACTGCGGAAGCAATAAATCAAACTGCGGAAGCAATAAATCAAACTGCGGAAGTAATAAATCAAACTGCGGAAGCAATAAATCAAACTGCGGAAGCAATAAATCAAACTGCGGAAGCAATAAATCAAATTGCGAAAGCAATAAATCAAACTGCGGAAGCAATAAATTAAACTGCGGAAGGTATAAATTAAACTGCGGTTGTAATAAATACAAAAGCGGTCGCTACAAATTATTTAGCGGTTATAATAAATAGGTTTGCGGGGCAAACCTATTTAATGGTGGAAGTCATTTTTATAATTGCGGAAGCAATATTTACTTTTTTAGTTTTGTTATGATTTTAGTTTCTTAAATTCTATTCCTTTTACTAAAGCAAATTCTGGACTTGCTGCTCCGTAAATTGATTTGATATATTTTTTTACTTCTGATGCTACGTCAAAAACACTTCCTTCGGTGTTGTATAATGTTTTGTTTCTTGCAATTCTTGAATTACTTATGTTAGCGAATGAAGTGGCAACTTCATTATTTTTAGTTGTCAACTCGTTTAGTTTTGCTGTTAATGTTGCTACTTGTAAATCAGTTTCGTTTGGTGCGTAGCTTGGTTCACTTTCTAAAACTGAAATTAATCCTGCAAGATGTTGTATTTGTTGCGAGTAAGATTGATGACTTGACGAAATTATATTTGGTGCTGGAGTATCTGGGTCGGCAGTATTAGTTACGGTTGTCGAGGCTCTTTTACCTTGTATTTTACGATTAAATCCTTTTGCATCTTTAATAATTTGGTCGCTTGCATCGGTAGTTTGTAATGCATTAATTAAACGAGTTGACAATGATTTTAAACCATTGAAAGCAGTTTGACGTTCATTCGCTTTGTTGTTGTAGGCTGTGTTTTTAACCACTACATCAGCCAATTTTGTGTCTGCTTCGACTTTTAGTGCTATTAGTTGCGGTAATTTTAAAGCATTTTTTGATGGACTATAAGTTGCTCCATAACCTGTTACAAATGCAATTAAATTTTGGAAATTTGTCACGTTTTTAGCGTGTCCTGTTTCAGAAGTTGATGCCATAGATTTATTGGTTTTAAATTAATAATAGACCAAATATAAAAAAAAATGTTTTTTCTTGTATAATTGATAATAAAATAAATGGCCAACCGAAAGGTTAGCCATTTATTTTATGTTTGAATTTTATTTAAGTTTTGTTTTTAACGACTTAACTTGTTTCCTTTTGCTCTATTGTCTGATTTATACAGCATTTCACGATTTTTAGTACCTATTGCTGTACTTTTACTCTAAGCTGATACATAGTCTGAGTCTAAATTTTTATTTGATACGGTTTAAAAAATAGCCTCTGAAAGACGTTTCGTGAAATGGATTATAACGTGTAGGAATTTAAGGAGGACTGGAATAGAATTCCTGAAGTTCCAATAACTTCTTGATACCCAATAGCATTTCAAAGGTTTATTTATTTCCTTTAGCCAGTCTTTATTAAATACCATGTTATTGGCTGTTCCTTCTTCTTCTTTCGATTGTATATTACTGTATATAAGTTACTTAAATCTAATTTGCAAGTTTAGTTTGAAGTAAAAAAAACCATTCTCTTCGTAAATTTTTCCGAAATCATGTCGTGTACTACTTGCCGTTTCAAGTTTTGTGTTAGCAAATAAATAGTCCTCAAATTGGTTGCGATTGTAAATATGGTAACATAAAATATCGCCATTTTCTTTAACGATTATGTAACCACCAGTTGCATCATAAACTCCTGTCCAAACTTTGGAAGGTGTCATGCCCAATGCTACATCTGTCAAAAAGCGTTTCATTTTGTACTCATAAAATGAATGTGCAAATTGAGTATCATAGTTTATTGGATTGTCGGCATTTATATTTTCCGTTAAATCTTTTGTTGAGCTAAGAGTTGTCGTGAAAAATGTGTTTAATATTTCAGCAACAATATTTGGCAATAAACTGTCAATAAGTACCAAATTATTCTTAAAAATATTATGTTCAAGATTGATGAATTTTAAATATCCGCCTTTTGATTTAATGGCTCCAATTCTATCTTTAATTTTACTTTTAGTTTCTATTTCATTTATACCTTTGATTTCCTTATTAGTTGGGTTAAAATCAATGATTTGATAGATAAAATTTGTAGTTTTTCCAGCATTCAATAGTGTCGCTTCGCCACCTAATTGAGATTTAATGCTGAAACCTAATTCGGCTGTTTGGTTTATTCTTTGGTCGTGAATTACAATCCTAATGTCAGTTTTTGAAGTTGATTTAGCTTTTAAAGTTTGAATATTTAGGGATTTCATAAATGTTTCCACTTCTGGAATACTAAAAACTCCTGTTGACCCTTTAATCTCAGCCAACAAATCAGCTGATTTTAATAAAAATGTCTTTACTGGAATTCGTAATTCCTCGATTCCACCTGAAATTATTACTAAATCTCCATTAATTTCATATTCAAAATTTCCATCATTCTCAATACGAATAATTTTGATAATTGGATAAAACAACTCTTCAATTTTGTTGAGGTTAGCGTCTCCTGCAAACAAGTTTTTGTCGCCAAGTAATTTGAATAATGCGTAAATTTCACTCCATTCTCCTTTGTTTCCAGTTATCATTTATTCTTGATGCCAATTAGTTCTAAAATTTTGTTTGCTGTAGCTTGAATAGCTGGAACGGCAACGGAGTTGCCGAATTGTTTATAGGCAGATGCATCAGCAACTGGAATTATATAATTGTCTGGAAATCCTTGAAGTCTTGCCCATTCTCTAGGTGTCATTTTACGTATTCCTTCACGGTTAACTGTGCCTTTTATATGAGTTGTTGGCGTGTAATCGGTGATTCTGTCGTCCAGAACTAAATTCCTTTCCCTGCCCATACCACCGACTACAATTGCATTTGCAATACCTTCATCTGAAATAATTTCATAACCAAAACCGTTGCCTTTTCCTTCGTGTCGTGCTTTATGGTTAACCAAAGTCTGTACATATTGGGTTGAAAGGTAGTATTTTGTTGGCACTACATTTTCTTCTTTTATATCGGCAAATTTTACTTTTTTGTTGGTTGGTTTTGGGTATTCAAATTCTGTAATTCCTATGTCGTCTCTAAAACCAACAATATAAATTCGTTCCCTATTTTGTGGAACTCCAAATTCTTTTGCGTTAATCACTTGTGGTTCAGGCACATAATAACCTAAGTCGTTTCGTAAAACATTCAGAATTGTTGCCAAAGTTTGTCCTTTGTCGTGACTTCTTAAACCTTTTACATTTTCG
The DNA here is from genome assembly GCA_027486845.1 of Cytophagaceae bacterium. Taxonomy (GTDB): domain Bacteria; phylum Bacteroidota; class Bacteroidia; order Cytophagales; family Spirosomataceae; genus Emticicia. The sequence continues at coordinate 103,447 of JAIXOL010000030.1, read as the reverse complement.
AGAAAAATTGCTTTTGGTTTATGTTTTTTGATGATTTCGGCAACATCAAAAAACAAAGTTCCTCTTGTGTCGTCAAAACCACCACGTTTGCCAGCAATTGAAAAGGCTTGGCATGGAAAACCAGCACAAAGCAGGTCGAAATCGTCTGGAATATAGTTCTTTACGTCTGATTTTGTTATGTCGCCAAATGGCACTTCACCAAAGTTAGCTTTGTAAGTTCGCTGAGCTTCTTTGTCCCACTCACTGGTAAAAACGCATTTTCCGCCAAGGTTTTGTAATGCAATTCTAAATCCACCAATACCAGCAAAAAGGTCTATAAATTTGAATTTGTAATTTTTAGGAGTTGGAAATGGAACATTTTCAACCTCATAAAGTAAATATTGAATTGCAGATTCAGCAACCATTGACGAATTTTCATACTCGTTTTTGTATTCTACATATTCATTTAATGCCTTTAAAGCATCATCTTTATAATGTTTTGAAACGCCGTTATGAATGTTATGTAAATAATGAGTCAAAACAGCTTTTTTGTTCTCAGAAGGCTCAACAAGTCGAATCTGAAAGCGTTTGCTGTCAAATTCATCAATGCTAATTTGCTCTTTTAATTTCATTTTGTTTGTTCAAAAGTTAAAGTTGCAAGTTAGTTATTTTTATCTTCTTTTTTGGAAATGAAATTATCTGATTTGAAAGTAGGTTGAATTTTCGCAGGATTTTTTTTGGAATAGCCGATAACGAAAATATAAACGAAGCATTAACCTCAGTTGTGTCTATATCTCATATAGTTGTTAATGTTTTTATTGATTTAAAAAATCAAATCCAAAAATAGGAAATAAACCAAAATATCCAATTTGCCGAACGGTCTTTTTGATTTATCAAAGCCTTTGTTTCTTATATGTTTATAGACTGCTACTGTTTTTAAACTTTCATAGCTCAACAAACTTTGTATTAATCGAAATATTAGAGCCATTCTCCAAAAATTGTGAGACAAAACTATGTCTTTTATTTTAGGTTTAGAGCCTCAATATTCTTTGTCCTGCCGAATATACAGACATCAATTTATGCCGGCAAACAATATTTTGATAGGTTTTGTAAATGGTGTTTATTTTTATACGATTGGGCTAAGTTTGCAAAGAATAGTTGTTTTTGATGAGTTTTTGTGGAAAAACTTACGAAAAACCTCGAAATGCCTGTATTCTAATTTGTTCTCCGTAATTTTGCCACGCAAATTTTATTTCGCCAAGCCCGAATATCATTGCACGAAAACGGAAATCTTACTACTCAAATTGTCATGAATATTCTTTTGGTCGAATACGATGAGAATCATGCAAAGCTAATGACGCATGTTTTGGCTGAGTATTTTCCTGTCAGCAACATTGAGTTTTGCCAAACCAACGAGGAGATAAGAACAGCACTCAATGCAGGAGTCTTGTATGATTTGGCTCTGTGCGAAGTAGAATTAAGGGACGGATTGATATTTGAAATATTTCAAGAATCAATGCCGAGTTTTCCTGTTGTTTTTATGTCGGCTTATGATAAATATTGGTCACAGGCAATGGCTTTTAATGCCATTGATTACCTCAGAAAACCAATTGGAAAGGAAGAGGTAAATCGGGTTTTGGAGAAGTATGAAGCATTGAAATTGCATTTTTTGAAGCGTTTTTCGGCCGATAATGATTCAAGAATAATAAAATCGGCTATTCAGAAAGACCGCTTGATTGCTAAGAAAGGTACAAACTATTATGTGGTTTCAACCAAAGATATTGCGTTTCTTTATACCGAATCAAGAATTGTATTTTTGATAGACCGAACAGGCGAACGCTACACCATAGAACGTAGCTTAAGTGAACTCGAAATTGAGCTTCCGTATCGAGAATTTTTTAGAGTAAATCGCAAATTTATTGTTCATATTAATGCTATTCTAAGTTTTAAACCTTCTTTCAAAGGCAAAATTGCCCTCGAACTCCTGCACCTCGCCAAAGCCGAAGTAAGTATCAGCCAAGAAAACGCCGCCCAGTTTAAGAAATGGATTGAGGAATAAATTAGGCAACAGTCCGCAGACAATAGTCCACAGTTCTTGCTGTTGTCTATCGTCCATCGTCTGTGGACTAAAAAATTAACCAACAAAAAATGAAAAGAACATTTACAATTTTTAACAGTATTTTAGTCATATTGTTGTCATTTCGAGCATCGGCTCAGTTAGATAGTGTTCAAAATCTCAACGAAGTCGTGGTTTCGGCTTCTCGTATCGAAGAGAGTATTTTTAAAGCCCCAATTTCGGTTACAAAGATTTCAGCCCTTCAATTACAAAATTCTCCGAGTGTAGAATTGATTTCTTCTTTGGCTCGCTACAAAGGCATTGATGTAAGTCAGTCGAGCTTGTTTGTAACAAGCCTCAGCACAAGAGGTTTCAATAGTGGAAAAGCCGAAAGATTGCTGCAACTAGCTGATAATGTGGAGTTTATGTCGCCAACTTCGTCGCTTTATGGTGGAAATTGGATGGGAACACCCGAACTAGACATTGATAATATAGAAATAATTTACGGGGCAAATTCAGCCCTTTATGGTTCTGGAGCATTGAATGGTGTGATTTTGATGAACTCAAAAGACCCATTTAAGCACCAAGGCATTTCTGTTTCGGTACGTGGAGGTTCACGCCTTTTATTCGATACCCAATTGCGTTATGCACAGGTTTTTGCCAAACGCTTTGCGTTTAAACTCAATGCAAATTTTATTTCGGCTGATGAGTTTCTGGGCGAATCTGATGCTGCAATCAAAGCCATGACTGAAGGTGGTTTGGCTGGTTCAGATGCCTCAAATAATGCTTACGGCTCGCCTTTTGGCTGGAATAAACTCAACTATTTTGGCGACATTGGTTCTACTATTACAAACGAAGCTTTTACTAAATACAATGATGGGAAACCTTACCGAATTTATATGCCAGGTTTTAAAGAAAGTGAAATTTTGACAGTAAATGATGGAAAACAATTTGGTTTTGGTGGAGATTATAAAGCAGGGAATTTACGTTTGAACCCTTCGCTTCATTTTAAAATCAACGAACGTACCAAAGCTTCCTATGAATATCGTAAATCAATTGGAAATGGTATTTTTCAAAGTACAAGTCGCTTTTCTTGGCGAGAAATGCAGTATGATTTGCACAAATTTGAGATTAAAAACGACCGATGGTTTGTGCGTGCCTACTCAATGTACGATTACGGTGGCAAGGCTTACGAAATCGGAGGTGTGGCAAATGCCCTTCAAAATATGCGATTAGCTGACCCTTCGCTAGGAACATTTCCGACTGTTGCGGCCAATTATTTTAGTGCTTGGAATCAGATTTTTGCTTCCGCTCGTGGAAATGGTTTTTCTGGTGGAAATTTAGCAGGAATTTATGTGCCTGAATTGGCCAATTCGGTTGTTCCATCTGTTTTTAGTTTACCAATAATTCAAGGCGGGCAAAGCATTGAAAATGCCGCAAAATTGGCATTTAATTTGACACAAAATCTGCAAATTAATCAAGTCCAAGGAGCATCTGTGCCGACAGTTTTTGAGCGTGTGACGCAACAGGTAGCTAACGGCGTAGGAGACTTAAAAATCAATGGCTCGACCGTAAAAGGGGCAGCATTTACAAATAATGCTCGTAATATTGATTTTTCGGCACAGCGTGAGTTTCGTTTCAAAACTACTAATTTGGTAGTGGGTGGAGCATATAGAAAATATATTCTAAAATCGGCTGGAACGTTACTTTCAGATGGAATATATTCGCCATTAAATACTGAGCAAAGAAACGAGATAATCAATTGGGAATCAGGTATTTATGGGCAAGTTCAGCAAAAACTTCTTCATGAAAAACTGATACTTGCCGCTGCTACTAGATTGGATGCTTTCAAGAATTTTGATACAAAGTTATCTCCTCGTTTTTCAGCCGTTTATACTTCAGGCCGACATAATTTCAGAGCCAATTATTCGACAGCGTTTCGAGCTCCAGCCCAACTAGACCAATATATTTATTTAGATTATGGCAGTATTTTGCTCATCGGAAATACAGAAAATGGTTTTAAGGGCTTAAATTCAACAGGAGCGGCATCGTATGATGTAAAAAATCTCTCTCCCGAAAAAATGAATTCGTGGGAGATTGGCTATAAAGCATTGCTCACCAAAGATTTACAAATTGATTTGAGTTATTATAGAAGTCTTTTCAATGGTTTTATTGGAATCGTGCGTTTCCAAGGGCGTGAAGATGGACAATTGCCCGAAGGAGATTTTGTAAAGAAAACAGGCGATTGGGCGAAGCCAGTAGGCAACCGCACCCGTGGAAGATTTATTCAGACTTGGGCAAATTTTGATAAACCAGTAACTACGCAAGGCACATTTGTGAGTTTAGATTATCGTTTAAACAAAAGTCTAAGTCTATACGGAAACTACACGTGGTCGAAAATATCAGATATTAAAGGTCTGATTGCTGGTTTTAATACACCCAAACATAAGTTTAATTTAGGAGTTAATGGCTTGATAAAGAAAGATTTAACATATTCAGTGAATTATCGTTGGACAGATACTTATACTTACTTTATGCCATTTGATGAAGGCGAAATAAAAGCTTTCGGAATATTTGATGTACAAGTAAATTATCATTTAAAACCGCTCAAAACTACTTTCAAATTGGGTGGAACGAATCTTACAAATGCCAATGCTATTACGGTTTACGGATCAGCACCAATCACCCGAATGGTGTATGTTGGAGCGGTATTTGATTTGAAGTATTGAATCTGTTTAATCTCACACATAAAAAAGTGTCAAATCTTTCGAGATTTGACACTTTTTATTAAAAGTATACTTTTCAATCACCTTTCTATCATCCCCTTATAAAGTAATTTCCTATTGACATCTTCAATGTTGTAAGTATCTTTAGTTTTGGTCAAAGTATATTTATCATTTTTCCATTTATCAGCAGACTCTTTTATTACGATAATCGTTTGCTCATCATAAGGTACAAAAAGTTCTATTTCTTGGTCGCTGCCATCAGTTTTTATGACCACAAATGCGGATAAGGTTTGTTCAAGGTCTTTGGATACGGGGTCTAATCTTATGCCTGCCTCAAAAATTCTGATACATTCGTTGCGTAAAACCGACCACCGATAACCTGCCGATGATTTACAGCTGTGTTCGTCGGCATCATTGCCTACGATTGGCGGTTTGGTTTGAGTTGGCTCAACTATTAGCGAGTCATTTTGTTGAGTAGTTGTATTTGTGTTACAAGCGATTAATTGAAAAGAAAGTATTAATATTGAAAAGTGTTTTTTCATTGTTAAGTAACTTAGAATAGATTTTCTGTAATAATAGGAAAAATAACGCTCTGAAGTCATATCTTCTCTTAGTTTTTTCAAATATTGATACTCCATATCAATATTTAAGCTCAATTAATCGCTTTATCGACCGTATTAATCTCAAAATTTTGTCCACCCGAATTATTACGTATATATTTAGCCTTCAACAAACTAAACTTATCCGTATTGTATGAAAAAATACCTATCTATTGTTATTTTCAGTATGCTTTCGTTGGGCGTTGCCAATGCTCAAGAAGAGAAAGTTGACTTAGAGACAACCAAGAAAATTCGTCAAGAAGGGCTTCAAAATTCAAAAGTAATGGATATTGCTTTTAATTTGACTGATGTAAACGGCCCACGTTTGCAAGGCTCGCCAGGCTATATGAAAGCCGCCAATTATGCTAAAGGGAAATTGGCTGAATGGGGATTAGAAGATGCCAAGCTCGAAGCATGGGGCGATTTTGGTAAAGGTTGGGAACTCAATAAAAGTTATGTGGCAATGACAGCTCCTTATTACCGACCTTTAATTGCGTACCCTAAAACATGGACAGCTGGTACAAAAGGAAAACTTAAATCGGCTGAGATTTTATTGATTGAAGAAACTGATACACTTGGTCTAGAAAATTATCGAGGAAAACTAAAAGATAAAGTGATTTTACTTTATAAAAACGATAAAATTCAACCATCCTTCAAGTCAGATGCGAGCCGTTATACCGACGAAGAATTGGAGAAAATGGCCGCTGCAACGCCAACTACGACTACGCCACCCGATACGGCTTTTCGCTCAATGATGCAGGCCATGCGTAGAACCAATATGCTTTCTACAAAAACCAAAGATATGGCTAAAAAAGAAGGTGCTTTGGCACTTTTGAGCATGAGTGCCCGAGGAAAGGATGGTACTTTGTTTGTTTCGGGTGGCGGTTCATACAAAGCTACCGACCCCGAAGGTTTGCTCGATATTATGCTTGCTGCGGAAGATTATCTGTCGCTTTGCCGATTGACGAAAGCGGGAATTCCTGTAAAATTGGAATTAGATGTAAAAACAAAATTTTTTACCGAAGATTTGAAAGGTTATAATGTTTTGGCTGAAATTAAAGGAACTGACCCTACATTGAAAGAAGAAGTAGTAATGTTGGGAGCACACCTTGATTCTTGGCAAAGTTCGACTGGAGCAACCGATAATGCCGCAGGCTCAGCTGTGATGTTGGAGGCTGTTAGAATATTGAAAACTTTGGGTGTTAAGCCTCGTCGCACCATAAGAATTGCTCTTTGGAGTGGTGAAGAACAAGGGCTTTTTGGCTCAAGGAATTATGTAAAAAATCACTTAACCAATGCCGAAACCAAGAAAAGTAATGCCGAAGGAGATAAAGTGGCAGCCTATTTCAATGTTGATAACGGTACCGGCAAAATCAGAGGGATTTATTTGCAAGGAAACGACGCTTGTCGCCCGATTTTCACGAAATGGTTTGAGCCTTTTAATGATTTAGGAGCAAAAACCGTTACGATTAGAAACACTGGTGGAACTGACCACCTTTCGTTTGTCGGAGTCGGTATTCCAGGCTTTCAGTTTATTCAAGATGAAATCGAATATAACACTCGCACACACCATACAAATATGGACTCATACGACCATCTTCAACCTGAAGATTTAAAACAGGCTGCAACTATCGTTGCTTCGTTTGTTTATAACGCCGCAATGCGTGACGAAAAATTGCCGAGAAAGAAGTAAGAGTTTTTAGTTATACTCCCTTTTTAGAAAAGACTTGATAAAGTTTTTTAACCACTAAGTCACCGCTCGGCGGACTGATAAGATTCACTAAGTTTTTACCTCTTTTTACTTAGTTTCTTAGTGGTTCAAAAAAAAATACTTTTTTTCTAAAAAGGGAGTTGGACTAAATAATTAATTTGTTGATAATCAAACTTGCATCTCATATTTCAGTATTCATTGTTTTTTTGATTGATTATATATCAATCGTTTACGAGTCGTTCAATTTATTCAATAATCATTTTATAAACATTGGTTTCTCGTTTACTAAAACCTACTCTTGGGTAAAGTTTGTTGGCCGCAATTCGGCTTGGGTGTGAGGTAAGCATCAAGAAATTTACGTTTTTGGTTTTTACAAATTCGATTGCATGTTGCACTAATTTTTCACCGATTCCTTTCCCTCGGTACGTATCATCTACTACTACATCTTCAATCCATGCTTTTTTGCCGGTTGAGCTATAATAAATTCCTACGGTTATCATTCCCATGATATTTTCTGTCTCATCATAAGCCAAAAACAAATGACTATTTTCTGAGGCCACAAGAGCAGTAAGTGTTTCGCTAGAAGCCGTGTACGGAGTACTTACAAGCAAGTCAATGAAATGTTGAATAGCTGTTTGTATGGCTGGTGTAAGGGCATTTATCTGTTTAATCATCATATTAATTAGTTCTCAAGATGGATATAATTGTTTAATGAAATTTAATGAAACCTCAATCAATTCCTTAAGCACTTCTAGGTTAATTTCTGAGAGTTTTTTTACATAAATACAGCCTTTCCCAGCTTTGGTTTTACCGAGTTTTTGTAATAAATCTTCTCTTTGTTCTGTGGGTAAATTAAGGTACAAAGACATTGCCGTAGCCCGTGGCGAAAACGCTATAAGCGGAGCATTACCTTCGTGTCCACTAGTATATTTATAGTGATAACTCCCAAAACCAATGATATTTGATCCCCACATTTTAGGTTCAAGATTAGTTTGATTTTGAAAAATATCAACTAAGCGAAAGGCATCTTTCCGTTTGGCTTCGTCTGTGATTTGACTGATAAAATCGCTGACGCTTGCTTTAGTTTCAGTGGTTTTTTGAGTTGTCATAATCTTTTAGGGATGAGGATTTTAAATTCTAAATTAATAAAAAACCTTTGCCTATCAAAATACGCATAGTTTTTTAAGATATTTGATTGATGAAAGTATAAATTTGTTTTTCTGTGGACTGTTGATTAAAAACTGCTACATTTTGGCTAAAACTTCTTAATGTATTTTCACCGCAACTCTGCTTCGACTCAAGGAAATTAATTGTCTCGCTCACAATCCTCCGATATTTATCAGTAAATTAAAATCGCAACGAGAACCGTTTTAAACAGTAATAATAATTGAATTGATAAGAAAATGCAAAATCCGTGATAATTTTGATAGAATACAAAGTTTCACCCAAATATTTTTTCTATATTTCTATTAAAATCAATTGCCAAAACCATAGGTTTGAAAAATAAACATATTAAGCAAATATTGGCTCGGCTTTTAGCTATAAAAGTCACCGAATGTAAATGAGATTTGGTTGTCATCGTAAAGGACTTTTATATGTGGGTAGTATTGGTCTGCTTACTCACGCTTAATTAGTTTTTTGTATCGCTTAAAAGTAGATTTTGATAGAGAAACGTTAAAAAATTAATGAAAATAGTTAAGATTTTATATATTATTGTGGTTTTAGGGTCGAAAGGGTATTCCCAAAATTTACTCATACTAAGCCCCGAAAAAGTAACTTTTTCTCCAAGTTTTAGTATTATAAATGTAACTGATGCTCGAATACAGCGAGAAAATATAGGTCAAATTTTTATTTCTGCAACTCAGAAAGAACCTCTTGGTTTTAAAGGTGGAACAGAGGTTGCTATCAAGAAATTTCTTTCACAATCACTGCCGAGTAAAGAAAATCAACTTTTACTCAGATACAGAATTCTTGATTTAAAAATTATCGAATCTAAGTTATCGAACAGCTATATTTCTGGTCAAATACAGTTAAAAGTAGCGTTCGATCGAATCGGTAAAAAAGATACAATTTCGCTTACTGAGACTACCACTAGTACTTCTTTTTTGCGTTCCGATATTCAAATGCCTAATTCAAAATACGAGTCTATTTTAGTTTCTTTATTTATAAAATCACTTGAATATTTTGATAAATGGCTAACCCTCAATGGCAGTAAACACGAAGCCTTAAATAAAGGTGTAAAAATCGTTTTTCTTCCCGAAAACGATATGAATGATAGCGATACGATTTATTACAACACAAGAAAAATCAATTGGAATGATTTTAAAGGGAAACCTACTAACACACGTTATGGAGCTGCAATTTTTGCTAATTTTGCTTACGGAGCGAGTTTTCAAGTCATTGACGGCTATATTTTGGCCAAAGTTTCTACCAAAACCTATATGGTGCGTGGAATGTCTTGGGTTTTGCCTAATTCACTTAATGATTATGCTTTGGCTCACGAACAATTACATTTTGATATTGCAAAACTTGTAACAGAGCGTTTCAAAAAGAAAATTGCCACCATGCAAGCCGATTTGATAATTGACCTTAATAGTATGATTCAGTACGAATATTTAGAATCTTACCGTGAGATGAATCAGTTACAAAAGCAATATGATAATGAATCGAACCATAGTCTTTATCGACAATCACAGGCTGATTGGGAATTAAAAGTGAAAAAATGGTTAAGCGAAACAAACTAAAAGTTCAAAAAATAATTCATAAATTTAGATTGTGACTCAAAAAACAAAGAAAAATTTAAGTTTATGAGTATATTTGCCGTCATTTTTTAACAAAATACAGTCCTTACTGATGCGAAACCTTATTTTGTTGTTTTTCCTAGTATTTGTCAACCTTGCTGGATTTGCCCAAATTACGATTAACCTGCCATTAACAAGAAGCGTCTTTCAGAGAGATAATAACAATACTTCAAGTATTTATATATCAGGAATTTATGAAGATGTCATCGAAAAAGTTGAAGCAAGACTTTTGCCTGTAAAAGTAGGGCAGGGTGTTGCTACTGATTGGACTACTATTACTGACAAACCACAAAATGGTTTTTTTGTAGGCTCAATAAAAGGTACAGGTGGCTGGTATCAATTACAAGTAAGAGCTTGGAAAAACGGAGCTGTTATTTCTCAATCTTCGGTCGAAAAAGTAGGTATTGGTGAGGTATTCTTGATAGCAGGGCAGTCAAATGCTGAGGGAAAACGAAATTTTGGTGAAAAAGCCTCAGTCGATGATCGTGTAAATTGTTTTGATTATCAAAAAATCGACTTTTTAGATGAAATTCCTCCTTTTCAGAGTTTTTCACATATCGAGCGAACATCTTCTATTGCTCCACGTGGGCAGGGAACTTGGTGTTGGGGCGAATTAGGCGATTTATTGGCCAAACGTTTGAATGTCCCAATCATGTTTTTCAATGCTGCCTATGAAGGAACAAGTATCGAAAATTGGTATAGTAGTTCGATTGGAGATTCTACCAAACACCCATTTTTTCAGTTTACATTTCCTAACCAAACACCTTATTCATATTTAAGAATTTCGCTACAATATTATATTTCTCAAATGGGGTTGCGTTCGGTTTTGTGGGAACAAGGTGAAGCAGAATCTGACCTAAAAACTACGCAAGAATATTATGTAACTGCTCTGAGAAAAATCATTGAAAAAAGTCGTTTGGAATCCGGTAAAAAAATTAGTTGGATGCTTGCTCGTGCATCCTTGATTAAGACTAACCAAACTTATCCAACTGTAATTAACGCACAGAATAGTGTTATCAATCCTGATGATTATATATTTGAAGGACCCTACACTGATTCGATTCAAACTCCTCGCCCAGAAGGCGTACATTTTACTGATTCAGGTATTTCGGATTTGGCGAAGGCGTGGGATACTAAAATGAACACACGTTTTTTTAATCAATCTATTCCGTTTTTGCCTGCACCAATAGTACCTTTAAATGCTTCTTGCCAAGTATCCGATAAAGTTACGCTTAGTTTACCTACTTTATATAGTTCGCAAAAATGGTCGAATAATCTTACAACTTCTACTATTGCAGCATCGACTGGTATATATAGCAGTGTATTAAGAGACCAAACAGGTAATTATTTTTTCACAGCGACCGTTGACGTAAAAAAAGTTTTTCCGACTGCCAAGCCTATTGCCTACGCAAAAAAAAGTCCGTTTTTCTGTGAAGGAACTAGTACAGATTTACTGACAGATAGCCCCGATTACACATCATTTTTGTGGAATACTGGCGAAACTCAAAAACAAATTACGGTAAAAAATTCAAGCACATATAGTGTGAAAGGCATAGGTGCAACAGGCTGTGCATCGCCCGAATCAAATATTATACAAACACAAACACTTTCGTTGCCAGGAAAACCTGTAATTTATCAGAGTGATGTGGCCGTTTGTGAAGGTAATACTATTACATTGGCATCGACAAGTTTGAAAGAAAGTGTTTGGAGTACCAACGAAACGGCACCTATTATTACGCTTCGAAACGTAGGCGATTATAAGGTTACGGTGCAACAGAAAGATGAAAATGGTTGTATTTCAGCCGAGTCAGAACCAGTGACATTCTCAATCAAGCCTCGTCCAGAAACTCCCGAAATTACGCAAATTGGTATTTATACTTTGCAGGCTAAGCAGAAAACTGTAGCAATGGATTTGTCTTATGAATGGAAGCAAGATGGTAGTATTGCGACCAATAAAACATCGTTTATCAAGATTAATACGCCAAGCTTTGTAACTGTTACTGCACTCCGAAACTTTACAGTTTCAAACAAAACTTTTAGCTGTCGTTCGAACCTTTCAGGGGCATATTCGTTTGTTCCAAATGCAGAATTGTCAGGTATTATTATTTATCCGAATCCGACGAGCGATGGTATAGTTACGTTGGAAGCAAAAGAAAATGTCGAAGACTTGTTGCTGACAATCTATGATAGTAGAGGTCAATTTATTTATATGAGTCCAATTCCAAATCTAACAGAACGTCGAGTTTTGGATTTATCAAACCTAGGTCCTGGTAGATATATCGTAAAATTAACTTATGGAGAGTCTATCGAAACGAGGAGTATTGTAATCATGAAATAAAATCAGAACCTGTTTGGAAAGCACAGAGTCATCATTATCCAAAGCACTGAGAAAAGAATAAGCGAAAAAAGAATTTTTCAATTCGTTGATAATCAAGCTTTTATTTCTTTGTTGAACGGTCTCGAATCTCGTTTCTCAGCACTTAACACGCTCATACCTTAACTTTCTTTCTCCAAAAACTCTCTAATTCTGTGGGTTTTATCTTTTCCGATTAGCTTTATTAATTCTTCTTCGGGGGCATTTTTTATATTTGTAATCGTCTTGTATTGCTTCAAAACTTTTGTGGCTGTCAGTTTACCGATTCCATCTGCACCTTCTAGACTACTAATCAAGAAATTTTTACTTCGGCGATCACGGTGGTGCGTAATACCAAAACGGTGAGCTTCGTCACGGCAACGTTGAATGAGTTTCAGCGACTCTGATTTTTTATCAATGTAAAGTGGTAGCGTATCTTCGGGGAAATAAATTTCTTCCAGACGTTTTGCTATGCCAATAATTGGAATTTGGCCATAAATTCCGATTTCTTTAAGGGCATCGCAAGCCGCTGAAAGTTGCCCTTTTCCACCATCAATAATAATCAAATCGGGTAATTCTGCTTTTTCTTCCATCAATCGAGTATATCTGCGGCCTACAACTTCTTTCATAGTCGCAAAGTCATTTGGCCCTTCAACGGTTCTCGGAATATAATGTCTGTAATTTCTCACCGAAGGCTGACCGTTGATAAAACAAACCATTGCCGAAACAGGATTCGTTCCTTGAATATTCGAGTTATCGAAACATTCAATGTGGCGTGGAAGCGATTTTAACTGTAAATCTTGCTTAAGTTTTACCAGCACACGGTCACGTTTGTTGGTTGCTCCACTTGCTGCAATGGCTTCACGTTCGGCTTTTTCACGTTGAAAATACATGACATTTTTCAGCGACATTTCCATCAATTTTCGCTTATCACCAATTTGTGGAACCGCAATTTCGGCTTTCATATCAATTTCGAGTGGAATATTTGTCACGATTTCTTTTGCTTCACTTTCATAAGTTTGTCGAAGTTCCACAATCAATATCGTCAGAATTTCTTCTTCAGTTTCATCCAGTTTTTTCTTTACTTCCAAAGTTTGGCTTTGCGTAATAGTGCCATTTATTACTTTGATGAAATTGAGGTAAGCCGAATTTTCATCAGAAACAATGCTGAAAACATCTAAGTCTTTGATTGAAGGATTTACGACTGTGGCTTTACTTTGATAATTTTGTAGAAAATCCAATTTCAACTTATACTGATGGGCTTCTTCAAAAGCCAATTTAGCGGCCGAATCTTGCATTTTTTGTGCAAAAAACTGCTTGGCAGGAGCAATATTTCCTTTCAAAATGTGATGTACTTGCTCAATTTCTTTGTTATACTCTTCCTCTGATTGACGATTTTCGCATGGCCCTTTGCAATTTCCAATATGGTATTCTAAACAAATTTTAAATTTCTTGGTCGCCACATTTTCTTCCGAAAGATTTAAAATACAAGTGCGTATCGTATAAAGTTGGCTAAACATTTCGAGTAACGCATACATAGCTTTTGAATTGACAAAAGGCCCGTAAAGTTTGCCTTTGCTCTTGTCTTCCATGCGACGAGTAGTGATTACTCTTGGAAAACGCTCGTTGGTTACACACACATAAGGATACATTTTATCGTCTCGCAGTAAGATATTGAAGCGAGGTTGGTGTTTTTTGATGAGTGTGTTTTCGAGCAAAAGAGCATCGTATTCAGTCGGGACAATTGTAAATTCAAGTTTTCGAATACAAACCACTAAACGACGAGTTTTACGGTCATGGCGATTGAAATTATAGAAATAGCTACTTACCCGATTCTTTAGGTTTTTGGCTTTTCCTACATAAATAATCTCTCCTGTTTCATCAAAATAACGATAAACACCAGGCTCTTCGGGGAGTTGTGGTAATACGGATTTAAAATCAAATATTATTTCAGTCATATAATTTAGTTTTACTGAGTTTTGAAAGAATCCCAAATTCTGTTAAATTTTGTAGGAACGTCCAATTTGGACGTTCCTACGGTTCTATCAAAAACAAAATTAACTTATTTTACGGTTCATTTTTTCGTAAGTGCTTCTTTGTTTGACAACTTATTGCATAAATTTGTTTATATTTTTATAAAATCTAGGTGCTGTCATGACTAAAAAGATATTTTTGTCTGTTTTTTTGTTTTTTAATCTACACATTCTTGCAATTAATTCCTTTGCTCAACCTTCTGGTTTTATTGATGAAGTCATTTCTGATAATTGGATAATCCCTGCTGGACTTACTTTTGACGCCAATGGAAGAATGTATGTTTGGGAAAAGAGTGGAAAGGTCTTTATCGTTGAAAATGGTGTAAAATCTGCTAAACCAATCATTGATATATCCGAAGAAGTACTTGATTACGGCGACCACGGACTCAATGGACTGGCTCTCGACCCCGACTTTCTAAAAAATGGTTATGTTTATTTGATGTATGCCGCCAAACGCAATCATGTCTTAAATTTCGGAAAACATGACTATAAAGTGCAAGAAGAAACACCTTTTCAAACTACAATTGGGAGAATCACTCGTTACACACTTTCTATTTCGAGTAATTTTACTGAACTTGAATTGAATTCAAGAAAAGTTTTACTTGGAGAAACTCCTTCAACTGGTATTCCAATTTTAGTTGATAATCATGGGGTTGGTTCATTGGTTTTTGGACTCGACGGAACGCTTTTGGCAACGATTGGTGATGCATCCTTGGCGACAGATGGCGTGGTTGATGATACACAAAATGACTGGTTTAAAGAAGCCATTAGTTTAGGTTTTATAAAGTCAGAAGAGAATATCAATGCGTATAAAAGTCAGTATCTTAATTCTTTAGACGGCAAATTAATAAGAATTGACCCAAATACGGGTGATGGTTTGTCATCAAATCCATTTTATGAAGCAGGAAGTCCACGCTCGCCTAAATCAAGGGTTTGGGCTTTTGGTTTGCGTAATCCATTTAGGTTTTCTATTAAGCCAAATACTGGGAGTACAAATTTGGCGGATGGTAAACCTGGTACAATCTATATGGGAGATGTGGGCTGGTCTCATCGTGAAGAAATGAATGTAGCAACCAAAGGCGGACTAAATTTCGGTTGGCCAACTTATGAAGGTATTGATTATGTAAATAAATCTTATCAAGACCCCAAATTTTTTCCGCAAAACCACCAAAAACCTGTCATTGATTGGCGTGGTACTTTCGCACAAGGAATAGTTGATGGCGATGCTTTTGCTGTTGGTTCGCCACTATTTAAAGGAAATAAGTTTTCGGGAATTGCCTCAATTGGTGGTATTTGGTATAATTTTCAGCAGTTTCCAAGAGAATATCAAAATCTCTATTTTCATGGCGATTATGAGGGCTGGATTAAAGCTTTTAAATTCGATACAAAAGGAAATCCAACAGAAACGATTGATTTTGTGAGCGATGTTCACCCAACCTCATTTGCTATAAATCCGAAAGATGGAGCAATTTATTATACCAATTATTTTTACCCTAACATTCATGAAATCAGGCGTTTATCTTATAATCCAAACGCCAATCGTCGCCCAACAGTTGTACAATCTGCCACGCCAATCTACGGAAAAACACCTTTAGCCGTAAATTTTAAGGCCAGTGATTCGAAAGATCCTGAGGGAACTACCTTGAAATATGAATGGAATTTTGGGGATGGACAAACTTCAAATGAAGCTAATCCCAATCATACTTATAAATCAACAGGAAAGGTAGCCACTTATGGTGCAAGCGTCAAAGTGACCGATGCTGGAGGACTTTCTTCTTTTAAAACGATGAATATTTTTGTTGATAATACGCCGCCGCAGATTATTAGTACAAGTATCGACAAATTAGAGGTTTTTGAAAATACCAAAGATTTTCTTGTAAGCCTCAATGCTCAAGTATCAGATGCTGAACATACCAAAGAACAACTTAGTTATTTATGGTCGGTTTTACTTTATCACGATGACCACATTCATTTTGTAACATCATCTTATCGCCTAACTGGTGAGGCTGTCTTGACTAGTGTTCCATGCGATGCTCAAACATATTTTTATAAAGTCACACTAACTGCCACCGATGCGGAAGGGTTGAGCTCTACTTATGAAAAAATAATCAAGCCAAATTGTGTAGTTTTGAGTGTGTCACCTTATAGTTCAGAACTTAATATTGCTCCCAATCCAACTCAGCAAACAATTGATATTTTTCCGTTAAATGACCTTACCAACAAGCTGCTAAAAGCAACACTTTATTATGCAAATGGTAGTATAATAATGGAAAAAGAAGCTTTTTGGCAAGAAATAAAACCTATTCTTGACTCAAAACTTATCGCAGCTGAAAGTGGGATGTATCTACTGAAAATCTCTACCGATGGTTTTTCTAAGACCTTTAAGGTGATAAAAGATTAGCTTCTATATATCAATTACCAAATGTTTTATTTTTGTTGGAACGTACAAATTGGCCGTTCCTATAGAATTTGTTGTTTTTCAATATTTGACTGATTTTTAAATATTTTCTACAAAATGCTTGCAAAGTGATTTTTTTAAAATTTACTTTGCAATACAAAGTTCTTTTTAAAGTAATGCAGTCAAATCAAATAAGAATATTTTTCAGAATTAGCCGAGCTACATTGAGTTTGGCTTTGCTTTCAGCTTTATGCTGCTTGTTATTGATTGTCAGAGTTGTACAGACCGAGCAAATCAGAGGTTTATTTTTGCTTTGGAATTTATTTTTGGCTTGGATGCCATTATTTTTTGCTCTTTTAGCTCGCCGTTTATCTTCATCAATAGTGGTTACTAAGTCAAAGCAGCTTTTAATTTTAGTTAATTTGTGTTTATGGTTGCTGTTTTTTCCGAACGCTCCTTATCTAATTACCGATTTGATACATTTGGGTGAATTTGAAAGACACATTTTGTGGTTCGATACAGTAGGTTTTTTTATTGCGGCCTTGGCTGGAATTTGTACAGGGTTGTATTCTCTACAAGTGACTCATCAAGTGCTTAATCAGTTCATTAACAATACTTTAGCTTGGATTGTCATTTCGGCATGTATAGTGTTATCAGGCTTTGGTTTATACCTCGGACGCTTCGCAAGATTCAATAGTTGGGATTTATTCACCCATCCATTTTATTTATTCCGAAAATCATTTCAAGCATTACAAAATCCACTGGCCATTCAGACAACGTTGGTTTTTACTTTAGTTGTAGCAGTGCTGTATATTTCTATGCTCATTTTAATTCCGAATCGTGATGCAAATCTTAAAAATGCTATTTAGCTTCCGTCATGCTTTTACTGGGCTTAGATTTTTGATGGAAGAAAATAATGCAAGGTTTCATGTTTTTTTTGCCGTAATTGTCTTGTCAGTAGGATTTTATTTGAAACTTTCAGCTATTGAATGGGCGATTATAGTTGCCCAAATCGGCTTGGTTTTGGTGGTAGAAACGCTCAATACCGCAATCGAAAAACTCTGTGATTTTGTGTCGCCCGAATACCATCAATTAATCGGAAAAGTAAAAGATTTAGCCGCCGCAGCAGTATTGATTATGTCGATTGTTTCGGTTATTGTCGGAATTATCATATTTTTGCCTAAACTTTTCATTCATTTATGAACGAACATCTCGAACATCTTAAAGAAATTCGCTCCTTGATGGAACGCTCCTCGAAATTCCTGTCGTTGAGTGGACTTTCGGGTATTTCGGCAGGCATATGTGCTTTGTTGGGAGCTTGGTATGCCTACGCTAAGCTCCATGTTGATGGTTCAAGTTTGCTCAGTATTCCAGAAGTAAGACACGAAATTGTACCCAAATTAGTACTTGAAGCGATTGTAGTTTTAGGCTTTGCTTTGTTTTTTGGTGTTTTTTTTACTGTGAGAAAAACCCGCAAACAAGGTCTTAGTGTTTGGAATAAAACATCGAAATTGCTTTTGCTTAATTTGATGATTCCTTTGTGTGCTGGAGGATTTTTTTGTCTTGGAATGCTCTACCATGGCTTTTTTTGGTTATGTTTTCCTGCAACACTTGTTTTCTATGGTGTTGCGTTGGTTAGTGCAAGTAAATATACCTTGCATGACATCTTTTATTTAGGAATTGCCGAAATAGCGTTAGGTTTAATTGCTTTATTTTTGGCAAAATATAATTTAATCTGTTGGGCAATTGGCTTTGGGGTTTTACATATTGTTTATGGTTCAGTTATGTATTTTAAATATGATAGGCAAGAAAGTGAGATTCCAAAATGAAGTTATAGAGTTTTCAAGAATGACATTTTTCATTCTTAATTCATCATTCTAATTTGTGCGTTAGCACTATGCAAATATTACAGAATTTTAATAAAGCATTTGAAAGCAAAGCTCGACTTGGTATTATGTCGGTGCTGATGGTCAATGAAGTAGTAAGTTTCATAGTTTTGAAAGACCTTCTTTCAATGACTGATGGCAACTTGGCTACACATTTACGTGCCTTAGAAGAAGCTAATTATATTACTTTCAAAAAAGAATTTATCGGCCGAAAACCAAGTACGGTTTATAGCGTGACCGAAGAAGGCAAAAAAGCATTTGAAGACCACCTCAACGAGTTGGAGAAGTTTATAAAAGGCTCATAAAATATATTTTTTTGTATAATAACTTTGAAAAACAAAGTACTTTTAATTTAATTTATAACAGAAATGAAAACGAAAAAACAGACCATTCAAAATGCGAGCCTAATAGTGCTGCCACTTCTTTTTAATACTATTTTTTGGAAAGAAGATTTTGGTGTTAACCTATTGATATTCAGTGGTTTAGTAATGCTTATACTTGCGTTCTTTTTATTTCCTGAAAGTATTCGTAAACCTAATGTACAAGTAGCTGTTGTGCTTACTTTACTATCTGGTTTGATGGTGCTTGTGCATAATTCGTTGCTGAGTAAATTGGGACATTTGGCTTCGTTTTTTCTGATGATTGGTTTAATACAAGAAAGTCACGCAAAGACCATACTAGAAGCAGCTTTGCAATATATTATCAATTTTTTTACGACATTTATTGAAGCTCCAAGACGACTGCAGAAAGCATCAGAGTCGATATTTGGTGAAAATAAATTTGCTAGTTTTATTAGTAGAAATGTATTTCTGACTATTATTCCGATGCTGGTTTTTGGGGTATTTTTCTTGATTTTTTTTAATGCAAATCCTGTTTTCAATGAGTTGGTCAATAATTCTTGGAAATATGCAATTAGTCTATTCGACCTCACTTTTGATGAAGCCTCTCTGGGTAGAGTTGTCTTTTTATTATTTGCTACTTATCTGACATTTAGCATCGTATTTAATTGGGGTGTGGCGAAAAATCTTTTAAAATTATTTCCTCAAAATGAGCATATTACGCCAACAGAGCAGGTTTCAGAACAAGAATCAAATTACCAACGTAACGAATACAAAATTGCATTGATGCTCATCGGTTCGGTGAATGCTTTGTTGCTGATTATCAATATTATAGATATTAATTTTCTTTGGTTGAGCTTTGATTATTCGCAGGTGGGAAATCTCTCAAAATTGGTTCATGAAGGCACAGAAACGCTTATTTTGAGCATCTTTTTGTCGATTGCCATTTTGCTTTATTATTTCCGCAAAGACCTCAATTTCTATCAAAACAATAAACTGTTGAAGTCTTTAGCCTACACTTGGATTGCACAGAATATGGTTCTTATAATATCAGTCAGTCTTCGAAACTACTATTATATTGATTTTTATGGACTGACGCATTTACGTATCGGTGTTGGTGTTTTCTTACT
Source organism: Cytophagaceae bacterium (assembly GCA_027486845.1). Taxonomy (GTDB): domain Bacteria; phylum Bacteroidota; class Bacteroidia; order Cytophagales; family Spirosomataceae; genus Emticicia. Next base: position 83,437 of record JAIXOL010000030.1, on the reverse strand, counting down.
AATCACCTTGATTGGATTATGTACTTTATTGATAAAAATCAAAGATTTAAAGTCATTTTTCTATATGTTTCGTGTGAATACTTGGGCTTTATATGTAGTATTTATGGGGCTAACCTTAGTAAATTGGGATGTGCTGATTGTTCGATATAATCTTTCGCATACTTTTAAAAACGGCGTTGATTATAACTATTTACTCACTCTTTCAGATAAAACATTGCCAATTATTTATGAAAATCGTACAAAACTGCCAAGTGAAGCGAATCAAAACTGGCTAATGGCGAGAACAGAACAATATTTTAAACGTCAAGAAGGATATACGTGGTGTTCATGGAATTTTGCTGATGACGCTGCCGTTGAAAATTTAAAAACTCAGATTGCAGCAAGCCCGATTGTGCCAGTTGTTCCACTAAAAAACTAAAAAAATGGAAGAAGAAGAATGTTGGATTAAAATACTTCAAGGCTTGAATGTTTTGCCTTTGATTATTTGTATTCTTATTGGAATTCTGTTTATCGGAGTTGGAAAAGGCAGAGAGTTTTTTTCTAATACCGCTATTGTATGTAATTTCTTGCTTTTTGATTTATTTCATTGATATTGAAGAGTCAAAAAACATAAAAACCGCATGGATTTTTGCCATAAATCTAATTTCGACAACGTTTTGGTTGGCAGTATTTTCTGCAATTTCTGATGAAATGTTTAGAAGCATTGACATTATACCGATTTTGTTTAGTGTTTTTATTATCGGTTATCCGCTGTGGATGCTTTATTATAATTTTAGATTATTTATGAATGAAATTTCAAAATAGTAGGACGGGTTTGCAATCTGTCAAGAGAACTTGCACTCAATGAACCCGATTAATAGACAGGTTGAAAACCTGTTATACAAATACAATCTTATGTTTACGTTCAAATTAAAACTATTTATTACTTTTCTACTGCTGTTTTTAGTAGAAGTGGGCATTGCTCTTTGGGTCGATGATGCCATTATTCGACCATTTTTTGGAGATTTTTTGGCCGTAATTGCCTTGTTCTTTCTGCTGAAAACCTTTTTGGTAATGTCTGATTTAAACTTGGCTTTTGCTTCACTCAGCATGGCTTATTTGCTTGAATTCTTGCAATACTGCAATTTTTTAAAGCTTGTTGGCTTAGAAAAATACAAAATTATAGCAATAGTTTTGGGAAGCTCGTTCGACTGGCGAGATATTTTTGCCTATACTTTGGGCATTTTTGCAGTTTTTCTTTTCAATAAAGAAACCTTGGGTTTGAACAAAGTCTGACCCAAAAACATAAAACCATGAATTTCGTATATAAAACCTCAATCGTGCGTAAAATTTGGAGCAATGCCGATACCATTTTGTTTATTTTTGGTGGAGCGGCAGCCGAATTTTCATTAAATAAGGCCGTCGATTGGCTCTATTTCACAAGAAAGCTTCCCGCCGACCCACTCGGTAGGTTATTTTCAACAGTGGTTTATGCCCAAAAAATCATCTTTTCTGATGAGCGAATTGCCTTTGCTGCCATTGATAAAATCACGGCAATTCATCAATCGATTGAGCAAAGTAGGGGCATGAAGATTCCCGATTGGGCGTATCGTGATGTGCTTTATATGCTCATTCATTACTCGATTTCGGCCTATGAATTGCTCGAAAGAAAATTAACCGATTCCGAAAAAGAAGAAATTTTCGAAGTTTTCAATCGGGTAGGAGAGCGAATGGGTTTGAAAGATTTACCTCGTAATCACACCGATTGGTTAGTCGTTCGTGAGCAACATTTACAAGAAAATTTGGTCAAAAGTACCTTTACCGATGATTTATACAAGCAATACCGCAAGCATTTAGGTTTGCTCCGATATTTGATTTTATGGGAAGGGCAAAAACTAATTGTGCCGTTTCGAGCGAGAAATTTGTTATCCATGTCTCGTTTCTCTGTTTTGAAGCCTTTTCTGCTACTCTATAAATTCACACAAAAAATTAAGTTTGATAAAGTTTTGAAACAAGCACTTTTACCGACCGATTATGCCAAGCAAATTATGTCATTAGATAGAATAGCCTAGTTTCTTGACACAATTTTCTGAATTGTAAGATCAGAGTATATTTTAGAAAATTGTGCAACAACAAACCCAAAGATTTTTCGTATTTTTGTAAGATAAATAAAAAAAATACGCTCGAATGAATGCTGGACAAGCCTATTGCTCTTTTTGTGGCAGACGTAAAAACGAAGTTGAATTATTAATATCTGGGTCGGAGGCGAATATCTGTAATTTTTGTGTCGAACAGGGTTTTCAATTAGTACAACAAGAATTAAATGGGGGAGTAACTCCGCCGAAAAAAGAAAAGAAAAAGAAATCAGAGTTACCAAAGTTTGATTTAAGACCGCCAGTTGAACTCAAAAATCACCTTGACCAATTTATTATCGGACAAGATGAGGCCAAAAAGGTGTTGAGTGTGGCAGTATATAACCATTATAAACGCTTAACTCAGCCAAAACGTGAAGATGATGTAATGATTGAAAAATCGAATATCATCATGGTTGGCGAAACCGGTACGGGCAAAACATACCTGGCTCGCACGATTGCCAAAGTACTTCAAGTGCCATTTGCCATTGCCGATGCAACGGTTTTGACAGAAGCTGGATATGTAGGCGAAGATGTTGAAAGTATATTGAGTCGTTTGCTACAAGCTGCCGATTTTAATGTAGAATTGGCCGAACGTGGCATAGTTTATATTGATGAAATTGATAAAATTGCTCGAAAAGGAGATAATCCTTCTATAACCCGTGATGTGAGTGGCGAAGGTGTGCAGCAAGGACTTTTGAAGTTATTGGAAGGCTCAATCGTAAGTGTGCCACCGCAAGGCGGACGTAAGCACCCGGAGCAAAAGTTGATTCAAATAAATACCGAAAATATCCTTTTCATTTGTGGTGGAGCATTTGATGGTATCGACCGTCATATCGGAAAACGAATGAATACTCGTCCGATTGGTTTCTCGAATAGCACTAAAACAATTGACCTCTCGAGTGATACGAGTTTATTGCGTTTTGTGACCCAACAAGATTTGAAATCATTTGGCTTGATTCCTGAGTTGATTGGCCGTTTGCCCTTATTGACTTATCTCAATCCGCTCGACCGCTCGGCCCTTCGTAGAATCTTGACTGAGCCTAAAAATGCTTTAGTGAAACAATACCAAAAACTTTTTGCAATGGAAGATGTAAAACTCGACTTTTCGGATGAAGCATTGGAGTTTATCGTTGACCAAGCAATGGAATATAAACTCGGTGCAAGAGGTTTACGCTCAGTTTGTGAGGCAATAATGACTGATATTATGTACGAAATACCTTCTGATAAATCAATTAAGAAATTTACGCTTACGCTTGATTATGCCCAAAGTATGTTTGAGCGTTCGGCATTTTATCAATTAAAAATGGTTGCCTAAGTACTGACGCATAATTAAGAATGTAGAATGCTGATTATTAGTAGATTATGAATGTTTTATTGTATCAATAATTTAGACCTGACACTTAATTAAAGTTATTCTTGAATTTATTAAAGGTCTCATTTTGCTTGCGGAATGAGACCTTTTTTGAATAAAATTTTTTTTGCGACGTTAATGCAAAACTTTAAACATTTTGTGCTTAGTTGAATACAACACTTCTTTTTCAAATTAAATCTACAAACACAGTGAATGTTATTTTTTTACACGGCTTTGGTGAAGATGCCACCGTTTGGGCTGATTTTTTGAAACTTCTTCCCCACGAGCATACTTATTTTTGTCCCGATTATGCCTCTATGACAAATATCGAAAGTATTGATGAATACACCGATTGGTTGAAGGCATTTACAGAAGAAAAGAGTATTGCAGCATCCGTAATTATTGGCCACTCGATGGGCGGCTATATTGCTTTAGCTTTTGCAGAAAAATTCTCGAATGAAGTGTTAGGTTTGGGGCTTTTTCATTCATCAGCTTATGCAGATAATGATGAGCGAAAAGAAATTAGATTAAAAACCTCCCGTGTGATTGACCAACAAGGTACTGCTAAATTTATCAAAGGGTTTTACCCAAATATGTTTACCGAAGAGTTTAAAGAGAAAAATGCCGATTTTATCGAAAAGCAAATTATAAGTTATGCATATTTTCCAAAAGAAGCCTTGATGAATGCCCAAATTGCGATGCGAGGGCGAGTGGATAAAACCGCAGTTCTGAGAGAAGCTAATTATCCAATTATGATTTTAGCAGGCGAAAAAGACACTTTCGTGCCTAAAATTGCTGCTTTAGAGCAAATCGCTTTATTAAAAAATAGTCAAAGTGAAGTTATAGATGGCGTTGCTCACGCAGGAATGTTTGAAAACCCAACCGAAAGTGCTAAAGTAGTAACTACGTTTTTATCGAAAATTTAAGAAAGTATTTGAGGCACATCTCAAAGATATACCTCAAATTTCTCGCACTAAAAATGAATAAAAAGTACAAAAGCCAGCATTTCTGCTGGCTTTTGTGCTATATCTGTTAGACTATCGGCCTTTACTTCCAACCATCATCCGAAGGTTTTGGCTTTGGAGTTGGTTTTTTTGCTGCGGCATTGCCTTTTGCAGGAGCTACTGTCGATGCAGTAGATAAGCCACCACCACTAGGGCTTGAAGAAGCAACTGTAACGTTTTTCTCAACTCTTGAATAGACACGGCTTACGATTTTCCATTCGTCATTGATTTTCAAGAGATTCAAGAAATCAACGAATTTGAAAGTTGGTAATTCTTCTTCAGTTACAGCCGTAGCGGCAGTGCCAGCATAGCTATAATTTACAATTTTACTTGTCCATTTTGCTCCACCCGCAGGCACAGAGGCAATGAATTTTTTCACTGGCATTTCTGAAACTTTACCCTCTTTACTCAAATTTCGTAAGTTCGCATAAGTAAAAAAAGCACGATTTAAGCGAGCAGTATCGCCCACAGCACCGCCATCTAGGTAGTTTTTGAGTGTTTCTTTAATCGCTTCATCTTCCGATTGTGCAAAACTGCTTATCGAAATACCTAAAAAGGCTACAAGTGCAAATAATGATAGGTTTAATTTCATCGGTATAAATAGGTTTGTAATCTTGTAGTAAATTAACGAAAATATTTTTTGACTATTGTTATTATTTAAGTTCTATATTTTTAAATTTCCCTGATTTTGTGTTTAAATAGTTATTAATCAGGTATTTGTCATTTTACTTTGCTGCGTACTCCTTTATAACAGCACTAATATTTGCTTCAGTGTTTCCTTGTTTTACTCTATTATCAGACAAAATTTGTATCATTCGTTGGTCTAAAATCGAAAAACTATTAAAATCATAATTATTGCCACTCAACACTGGAATCATTATCGACTTTGTGTTTTCAGTATGACCAATGCCCAATGCGTGTATGAGCTCGTGGCGTAAAACCCCATTTTGCAAAATGCTTGATGTTGTAGGCGAAAGCCAAACTACTGCTTTGGTTATGGCATCGCTTGACCACTGAGTAAAGGTGAGACCTTGCACCGAACTATTGCTCACCTGAAAGCTGGTATATTTGCTATTATGAGTTGCCACTTCAACTCGGTTTATTATAATATCTGCTTCAGCTACAACTTCGGTTCTTAGCATCTTGTTATATCTATTCAGCACGTTCATGTCGGCCATGATTTTATCCAAAGCACTCAATAACGCTGTTGTTCGGCCGCCGTCCCAATATACTTTTATTTGGGTTTTTGTCGGAAGCCATTTTCTGATTGTCATTGCTGACGTACCTGCCGCATTTTTTAGTGTTAGCCGTACAAAAGTATCATATATTTCTTGGCTACTAGGTTTTACGGTTGTTGTTGTATTGGTAGAATTGGAAGTTGTACTAGTAGTTGGGGTAATATTTTCTTCTGAAGTTTGACAAGCAATCGTCAGAAATACGAGCGATACTGCAGTTACTGTAAGGACAATTTTCATTATTAGCTATATGGTATTTTACTTGTTTAAACAGAAATTTATTGGGTTTTGTGTAAAAAAACATATTAAAGTTCGTATCATTAAAATCTGAAAATCTTTTATTTTTTTGTTTATGATAAAGGCGATTACAGTCATTAAACGAAAAAATATTCAATTTGTTACTTTCTAAATAAACTACGTCAGAATATGTGTAAAGGTAAAAGATAGCTGAGTTTGTCATCGTAAAGTAAACAAATTGGTTAAAAAAAATAATTTTTATCTTGTGGAAACTAAGTTTTTAATACATTTGCAATAATTAAATTTAATTTACTCCAATAACAAAAATTACACAAAATGGGATTAATGTCGTTTTTTAAAGGTGTGGGCGAAAAACTTTTCGGACACAAAGAAGAGGCTGCTCCAGTTGCAGAAAAAGAAGAGTTGAAAGCAAGTGTGTTATTGGCTCATGTTCAAAAACTTGCTTTGCCATTCAATACTCTCACCATTAAGATTGCTGGTGATACTGTAACCTTAGTTGGTGAAGTAGATAAGCAGGAAGATGCAGAGAAAATCGCACTAGCAGTTGGAAACGTTGAAGGTGTTCACGTAGTTGATAACCAGTTAGTAGTGGCTAATCCAGAGCCAGAAGCTCAATTCTATACTGTTGTAAGTGGCGATTCTTTATCTAAAATTGCGAAAGAATATTACGGAGATATGATGAAATATCCTGTGATTTTTGAAGCAAACAAGCCTATGCTTACACACCCAGATAAAATTTATCCAGGTCAAGTATTAAGAATTCCAGCTCTTTAATTGATAAGAGAGAAATTATAAGAAAGCCTATTCTGCAATTTGTAGAATAGGCTTTTTCTATTTTTTATTTGTAGCAGTAAGTATTGAGTCGAAAATAAAGCATATGGCAATATTGAGTATTTTGCTGATAATCAATTTTTTATCGATATGGCAAACCGTCTCTAATTTCGTGCCTTTATTTTTGTATCTCTATACTAACCTTATCAATTTAGAGATAAAGCTCAATATTGTTAAAGATAAAGCTCAATATTGATGTTTTGGAGGCAAACATTAACGTAGTTGATGATTTCTCTGACATCGGTTTCGCTTAAAAAACTACTGGTATTCGCATCAGAAATTACATTTGCTTTTACGGCTTCCCGATAATTAATGATTCCTCTTAGATTTTTTTTCTACGTAAATTACTGAAACATTTGAGTTAATTCTTGTTTTTGTTGGTCAGTAGGAGAAGGTGTGCCTCACTCAATCTGAGCGAAAAAGCTTTCTCTTTGCACCAGTATAAGAAGCAATAAAAGTATTAAAATTCTTTCTTTTTACATTTATATTGGAACCCCGCACAATTTTTATCGTGGCAACAGCGATGTGTTTTTAAACGCAAAAATTTTGCCGAAGTTTTTTTGCCGATATTTTTATATAAAGTTAACAAATTGATGGGTTTTGAAAGAAAAATAGGAGCGAAGTTTTAGCTAAATATAAGATGATTTTATTCAATGGTAAATAAGAACGATTGTGCCAAAGATTACAAGTATAATTGAAATATGAATACAAAGAGTTAGTATATTTACTTACTTAATTACAAACCTTGTTTCCATTTTTATAATCTTTCCATCTGCATCATACCCTACTATTTCCACACGATACTGGCCTGGATTCCCAATGGCTTGAAAACTCAATTTGGCTTTTCCATAATTGTCAGAAAAAACATTGGGATTCCAATAAATCGTTGAGCGATTTTTTAGCTGGAAAAGTTTGGTGGCATCAAGCTCGTTTTCGGGTAGATAAAACTTTTTTGGGGTATAAAAACCCGCCATTTTAAAACGCTTTATTCCTTCAGCGGGTGGCGAATTGATAGGCGATAAGTCACTCCCAGCCATGAAACTTTTGGTATAAATGGCAATAATGCCACTTGGAGCAATGATAGTGGTATTTTGGCGATGAACATCAATTCGTGCAATCATATTAGGCGATACAAAAGAGGCTACATCGGTCATGTCTTTCATTCTCACCCCATCAACCCAAATTTGAGGGGCTCCACCTCGACTCCAAACTACACTTTGAACGCCCGTTAAGGCATCAAATTTTATAATCAAACCTGCCACTCTGCCTTGAAGTGTTTGAATAAGGTTAGGGCTAGCATTAAAATCTATTTGCTTGTCAGTAAACACAAAACTTGGCTTGCCATAAATCCTCTGTAATCGCATTAGCATTGTGGTATCTGGCTTCTTCGCTTTTATGGCAACTTCTTGCAAAATTATGGAATTATTGATGTCGAAATTATAATCGTAACTCACCGATGATGAGGTACTTGTTGGCTGATTATTAATGATTTTGAAATTATTATAAATTTTTGGTCGGTAAAACTTTGGCTTAGGTGGCTCTTCCAACATAATTTTAGAAATAGGTTTCCCTTTTTTTTCAATTGCCAAAATATCAATCTTCATGGTGTCATTTCCAGTGACATTTTCGACTTTAAAATTCCCTTCTTTGTCAGATTGAAAAGTATCCATCAAGAAAGTATCTTTTCGCATCATCATCAAATCTGCCGAAATTGGCTTTCCATTGGCATCTTTGGTTTTTCCAAAAAAGGTTCTTCCCGTTTCAGAATTAAAATTGATGCTTTCGAGACTAATGGTTTGTTTAGAAAATGCTTTATGCGTGATTGGTTGATATATTTTTACCGCATTTTCGTTCGTCACCGAAATCGAATACGAATGATTGGGAATGGCTTCGAAAGCTATTTCTACATTTTCGGAACTACTAATACTATTTTTGTTTAGTGTTATAGGGCTATCTTCCTTAAAATCAGTAATTTGTGAATCAATAGTTTCATTTTTTGATAATACTGCAATTTCCTGTACTGTTTGGGTGGAGTCGCCAAAGTTTTGTTGCCAGTTGGTATATGCCCGCAGAAAATATCTGCCATTTTTGAATTGAGTATTGAGTAGAAAATCGCCATTTGAAACTCCATTTTTGATTTTTAAAACTTTACTTTCAATCACTTTCTGTTCATCGTTTATCAAATCTACATAAATAACTTTACTGATTGCATCCCGATAGGTTGGGTTTGTGTATATCAGATAAGTTTTAAACCATACGGTTTCACCCAAGTAGTAGTTTGATTTGTTGATATGAAAAACAATATTTTCTTGAAGATTGGCGAAGTTTTTTTCGTCGAGTGATACGGCTATTTTGGCAATTAGTTCTTCAATTTTTGGCTGATAATCAATTGGCAACATTTCTGCTACACGATTGTTACTAAACGAACCTATCACAGAAACATCAAGAGGATTTTCAAAACTCCCGTATTGATTATACCTAACAAGTTTTTTCTTAGATTCAAACTTAGAAATCTGGTAATTTATATCGGTGTATGGCCCCCTAAATTCATTTTTTTGTGTGTAATGAATTTCAATATTTTTTGTTAAATCCAAATAAGTCATAGTACCACTTTGGGAAATGAGACTGTCAGGATTTACTTTTATGACAGTTTTATGTATTCTAAGATTATCGAAAAAAGCTCTGGAGATTTTCTTGGCATTTGCGTTAGGTAAATAAGCATAAACATTAAATCCATCTTGACTACTTGTACGACGAGATAATGCTTGAAAAAAATGATTAATTGAACCTTGATATGTCTCTAAACGTTTTTCTCTCCACGCAACTTCTTCTTTTGGAGTAGCCAGCAGTTCTTCAAAAAAGGTATCGCCCGCAATAAAAAAGTCAGTTTTTGAAACTTCAAAAGCTTTCATTACAAAGGTAAGTTTATAACCCAAAGCAAGATTTTCAATTAAAATTGGTTGTGAAGATTTGGCAAAAAGTTTGTCATCTTTTTCTTCAAAGTCTATCACATAAGGGTTGAGGATTTTACATTTTTTTGCGTTTTCGGTTATTCCAAAAAAGATGTTTTTAAACCTCATGAATTGAGCATTCCATACTTTATCTTTTGAAGATTTGACACTCACTTCGTCTAAAATCTGTTCGTTTTGTTGCAAAGAAATAACAATTTCAATGACCGAGTTTTCTTCTTTTACAACAATAGGTGTGGATTTAGTAAAATATCCGACCATTGATGCAACAACATTGTAGCTGCCGATTGGCAGATTTGTGAATGTAAACTCCCCTGTTTCGTTGGTTGAAGTTCCTTTGGTGGTATTACCAATGAAAAGGTTGACATAAGGCAGAGCCTCTTTAGTTTTATCATCAATAACTTTACCTTTAATACTTTTCAATTGAGCATATGTTGAGGTTGTGATTAGTAATAATAGAATGATGTTTTTCATTGCAGGAAGTTTTAGAATACTGCCAAAGGCCAAATTAAAAAATAGATATCTACTCACTAAACTGTGTAAAGTTTTATTGTTTTCGAGTATCGGCAATGTAAGTACTTCAAGGTTAAAAGTCGATAAATTCAATTTAATCTAATGTGTTAATAATCAGCTATTTAGGTGTCAAAAATATTTTCGATTCTGATTATAGGATATTTGATTTAAATGCTGATTTTTCCTAATTTTTTCAAAATCCGTTGTAATCAACACTGTCTTCAGTTATGGTTCCATTTTACAAATTTCCAGCGATTAGCAGTATAGAATTTTAAGTTACTGATTTACTGATATTCAATCAATTCATCAGAGTATAGACTTATATTGCACTCTAAAAATTCTAAACTCCTCCTCCAAAAACACCAAATTTGCTTGAAAATGAGTTAAATCACCTAGTTTTGAAGGGACTTCGATAATTTCTGTTATATCGTGAATACGAGTAAGACCGATTGTTCCTGAATTTCCCTTGAGGGTGTGAAGCTCACGCTGAATGGTTTTTACATCATCGGGATAAGCATTTTTTGCGTTTTTAATTTGTTCTTCAGCTTCACGTTCAAAATCTTCAAAGACTGAAATTAGCATTTCTTCACCCACCATTTCTTTTAGTTGATTGATAATATCCATATCAAATACTTGAAATGCAGGGTTGATTGGGCTGTTTGAATTGCCTATTTCTATTGAAGTTTTAATAGGTGGAACTATCTCCACAACCTCAACTTTTGCTTTACTATTTGGTACAATTTCGTTAACTTTTTGAATCAAAATTGATGCACGAATTGGCTTAGGTACGTAATCGTCCATGCCTTCACTCAAAAATCTTTCACGGTCGTGTTGCATTGAGTAAGCCGTCATAGCAACTACTTTTGGGAGTGCATTTCCGTATAGTTGTCGCATCTTTTTTGTGGTTTCGATGCCATCCATTTCGGGCATCTGAATGTCCATGAAAATTACGTCGAAGTCATGTTTTTCTCCAAAAATCGCAATGGCTTTAGCTCCGCTGTCTGCCGTAATTACTTCACAACCGGATTTTAACAGAATCTCTGAAGCTACTTTTCGGTTTACTTGGTTATCGTCAACCAACAAGATTTTTGGTGAATATCCCTTGAAAAAATCAGTTAATTTGATTTCATTTTCGTTGTTCTCGCTAATATTCGGACTAATTGTTGTAGAGCGTACCTCAATCGTAAACCAGAATGTACTACCTTTTCCGTGTTCCGAAACCACACCCATATCGCCTTTCATCAATCGACAAAGCTCACGAGAGATTGCCAATCCTAGTCCAGTTCCACCGAAAGATTTTTTGGTCGAATTATCAACTTGTTGAAAGGCTCCAAATAGTAGTTTTTGGTCTTCTTCCGAAATTCCGATACCTGAATCGCTTATTTCTCCTTTCAAAACATGAATTTTTCCATTCGATGAAATTCTTGATAATGAGATAGTTACATCGCCGTTTTCGGTAAATTTGAGGGCATTTGATGTAAGATTTGAGAAAATTTGTAGTAAACGGGTTTGGTCGGCAATTAAATATGCAGGCACGTCTTCTGCAATTTTATAAATCAATTTATTGTTTTTTTCGATGGCTCTTTGGCGAAAAAGTGCCACCAATCTCTCCAAGATTTCTTTAATATCAAGAGGAGCATTGTGCAAATCCATTTTGCCCGCTTCGATTTTCGATAGATCAAGAATATCATTCAAAATCGTTAGTAAAGTTTCCGATGATTTTTTGATGGTTTGTACATAGTCTTTCTGCTCGAGATTAAGTGGAGTTTCGTACATCAAATCAATCATTCCTATTACGCCATTCATCGGTGTTCGAATCTCGTGACTCATGTTTGCCAAGAAACGTTCCTTTACTTTTAGTGAGCGTTCGGCTTCATCTTTGGCAATCAGCAGTTCTTCAGCAGTTTTTTTCAATTCTGAAATATCACGAGCTACACCTTCTACCTCAACTGGAATCCCTTTGGCATCTTTAATCATTCGGATATTGAGCATAAATTGGCGGAGTTCACCATTTTTACGCTTCACAATTACATCAAAATTTGTTATGCTTCCTGCTTTCAGTAATCCTTTAATATTTTTTGAACTATCAACGGCATTCTCAAAGAATTTATCAACTTTATTACCCATCACTTCTTCCAGTGAATAGCCTGTGTGTGTCAATACTGAAGGTGAAATCATGGTGATATTTCCTGCTAAATCGGTGCGGTAATAAATATCGATAAATGATTCAATGGTATCTCTAAATTTCTGCTCGCTTTTTTGAAGTGTAATTGTTGAATTCTTTTTATCAGTAATGTTTTGTGCAATTCCTGAAACTTCTTCAACCTGACCACTTTTGGATGAAAGAATGGGATTTAGGTAAAATTCGTACCAATCATTTCCACCGTCAATATTGCCCCAATGCATTTCAAAATATTGCGGTTTTCCTGTGAATGCTGCGTTATATTTTTCTCGCAAAATAGGACGGTCTTCGGGCGAAATAAGTTTCCAACCAAGTTTTTCGATGCCCATATTGATTTCGGGCAGCATACCTAAATTTCGCTGAATAAGATTGACATAATTTTTATTGAAAGAGCTCAACTGTCGTTTCTGATTTACCGTCCAAATTACGTGCGAACTGCTATCAAAAACGGCATTTAAACGAGAAGTTTGACGAAGTAAATCTTCTTCTTTTTGTTTGCGAACGAGGGCAACAGCCACTTGACCAGAAACGAATTCGAGTAGCTCTAAGTCTCTGATATTGAACTTATTACGGTCGCTATAAGATTTCACACCGATTACGCCTGTAGTGCGGTCGCCGACATGAAGCGGCACACAAAGCATGACTTCGGGAAGTGATGAACCGTAGAAATAAATCTTATCAACTTCGACCAGTTTTTTGATGTCTTCATTTGACAAAAACAATGGTTTATTTTGTACCATGGAGTATTCTACAATGCCATTTCCGAGTTTTCGACGGTGATAATTTTCTTCGGTTTCGGAATATTCATCAATAAAATAGGGAAAATGAATGGTGCCTTCTTCGGGTTCAAAAAGAGCCACAAAAAAGTTATTGGCCTGCATATTTTTCTGCAATTCGGCATGAACTTGCGTCAAAAACTCTTGCAAATTAGGCGTGTTGAGGTTGAGTTGAGCGATGGTATAATAAAGCTGCTGAGCTTTTTCTGCACGTCTGCGTTGGGTAATATCCCGAAACAAACACCGAAAGGCAGTGGGTTTTCCATTCTCGAATCTACAACTAATATCGCCAAGTAGATAGACTCTTTTTCCTTCTTTATTTCGTATAACTGTCTGAAAATCAACCACCTGCTCGTCTCCATCTTTGATTCTTTGGAGAGTTTCGAGGGTTTCATCGGCAAATTGTGGGTGAAGTAATTCACGTAAGGTAAGTTGCGAAAGTTCGGCATCAGAATACCCAAAGTTATCACGAAAAGCAGTATTAACAAACAAAAAACGCCCACTCAGTGAAAGCAACATGATGATTTCTGAGGTATTATCTACCAAATCTTGTAGCTGATCGATGCTTTGTTGGTGTTCAGTTTGTGAAAGTTGTACTTTTAGCTTTTCTATTTCGAACAAAAGTTCTTCGTTGGATTTTTCTGTTAGCATACCGCAAAACAATTGAATTAATGATGCAGTAAATATAAGAAGATTTTGATTAGATTTGACAGCTTATGAATCGTCTTACCGTTCAAAAGTTGTCAAATCTTGGAATCATCAACCCTCCAACTCCAACTTCTTGCCTTTTCCAGCACCTTTTGTCTGCTTTATGCGGTAGTTAAGTGTTAGGTTAAACTGACGTCTTCTAGATTGTCCGCTGCTTTCGGTGCTGAAATTTGTGCCTTCTGTGATGTTTCTAAATTTACGAGTATTAAATACATCAAGCACACTGAAATTAAGTGTTCCGTTTCCTTTCAGAATTTCTTTGCTCGCCGATAAATCGAAATAATAAAGTGGTAGACGAGTACCTTGAACAGTCTTTTGTTTGGCTTCGTAATTAGCTCTTAATTGTACGTCTAAGCCTTTTGGTAATGAAAATCTTGAACTTTGTCGAACAAACCAACTGTTGGTTTCACGGAAATAATTTTTGTCGATATTGCTACCATCAATTTCTGCATGAAAAAGATTAAAATTAAAATCAAGTTTCCACCATTTTATGGGTGTAAATTGACTGGTAAATTCAACTCCGTAAGCTTGCTCAGATAAAAGGTTTTCGGGGCGAGTAGTTGCAAAACCTGTAGAGTTTACTCTTCGAATACGCTCAATTTTGCCATCAGTGTCACGATAATAAACTGACGAACCTAGTGAACCCTTTTCAAAATATTTGATGTGACCAATTTCATAAACATTGCTAAATTCAGGGTTTAAGTTTGGGTTTCCGCTAAAGAAATTTCGGTTATCCGAAAAAGTAGAAAATGGACTTAAATCATTATAAAATGGTCGGCGAACTCGACGACTATAACTCACTTGAAGCGAGTTTTCTTTTGGCAAGGCATAAGTTAAATGCACACTTGGAAACAAATTTGAGTATTTACGTGGGTTTACTTCATTGGTTTCTCGGAGTGTTGTTTTTACATTTGTCCACTCAGCCCTTAGCCCAGCTTGGTACGAAAACTGTTTGGTTTTATTGCCTAAAATGGCATAGGCGGCATGTATATCTTCGTTATAAATGAAGTAGTTTTTAAGTCCAGGCACAACCACAAATTGCCCAGCTTCATTTTTCTGATTTACTACATAATCATTTACCATATCTCTAAAACTACTTCTTGCACCTGTTTCAAATTTACCTTCTTTACCGATTGGCTGCACATAGTCAATTTGTAGTAAATATTGCTTTTCATATTCATCATTCAACGAGTTTTGAACCAATGATTTAGATGTAATTGGAGTTTCGCTTGGTGTGAAATATTCTTGGGTGAAAAGTTGGTCAGAACTTTCCCAATTATCTAAGAAACGCACTTCGGCATTGAATTCTTGACCTTTTTTGGCGTAAGTTTTCTTGTAACTTAAAACGTATTCGGAGTTTGGTTCTGTTTCTTTTTCGTCTTGCTTACGTTTGCTGATTCCAGTCAGATTATTCTCTCTCAAAACATAATCTTCGTAGCGTAAATTCGTGATTCGTCGAGCTTTGCTTCGGCGATAAAGATACGAAACTGTAAGTGTATTTTTATCGTTGAAAAAATAATCAAGTCCACCTCTGATATTGGTATTAAAACCTGTGAGTGTACCATTATTTTTTTGCTTCAAATAAAACGTAGAATCATTACTTTGACGTACTTGATTAACTGAAGAAATATTCGGACGTATATTATACGCAATGCTATAATTGAGGAAAAAATTGACTTTTCGCTGGCGATAATTAATGTTGGCTGCTCCTCCATAATTGACAGGTTGCCCTGTAATAATATCAAAAGAGCCATTAAATCCTTGTTTTTGGTCTTTTTTTAGTACAATATTGATAATTCCCGCCATTCCTTCGGCCTCGTATCTTGCCGATGGATTGGTGATAACTTCCACTCTCTCAATCATACTGGCTTGTAAAGATTGTAATCCTGCACCACCTTTGAAACTCACCAAACCCGAAGGTTTTCCATCAATCAAAATTCTAACATTATCGCTGCCACGGAGTTTTACGCCACCGTCGGGGTCAACCGAAACTGATGGAATATTTGTCAGAATATCCGAAGCCGAACCGCCCGCATTGGCCAAATCTTTCCCAACATTAAATACTCTTTTATCGAGTTTCATTTCCATTGAGCTTTTTTCGGCTTGCACTACTACTTCTTTCAACGCATTGGCAGAGGAAGCTAATTTTATAACTCCAAAATCATACATTGGATTTTCTTTTGTTACCGAAAAACTAGCAGTTTTGGTGTTTTTGTAGCCCATATATTCAACCTCAACCACATAATTTCCGAATGGTGCAGGAATCGAAAATTCGCCTTTGTCGTTTGTGATGTTTCCTGTAACAAGCTTATTATCAGCACTATTCGAGATTCTGATACTTGCAAAACTGAGGGGTTCGTTGGTGGTGGCATCAACTATTGTTCCTTTTATTTGAGCCTTAGTGCCTGCTTGGGCAAAAAGTAGATTTTGAGAAAAAACAATTAGACTAAAAACGAGTAAAAAAGATTTCATTAAGATTGAGTTTTGAATAGATATGGTATTACAAAGTAAACCATCAAAGGCGAGATTTTATCAATAAATCTACATCTAAGACGTAGAAGCCTATAAATGAGCATTTTTACTCGACAATTATTGAGACGAGAGATAATAGACATAAAGACAAGAGAGGAAGACAAATGAACAATATATTGTTTTTTTAATCTCTTGTCTTTTGTTTCATGTCTCGTATCTCGAAAAAAAAGTCGTAATTTTGACTTATGGAAAAAGTAAAAGCAAAAAAGCATCTCGGCCAACATTTCTTGAAAGATTTGGATGCCGCTCAAAAAATCGTCAATCTGCAATCGTTGCATAATAGTTATAATAAAGTATTGGAAATTGGCCCTGGAATGGGTGTTTTGACTCAATATTTACTCGAAAGAACAGACTGTGAAACTTTTGTGGTGGAAATTGACCGTGAATCGGTGACTTATCTCAACGAACATTTTCCGATGCTTAAAGGGCGTATTTTCTCAGAAGATTTCTTGCAGATGAATCTTGCCGAACTTTTTAAAAATGAGCCTTTTGGTATTATTGGAAATTTGCCCTATAATATTTCTTCGCAGATATTTTTTAAGGTTTTAGATTACAAAGATTTGGTGCAGGAAATTGTTTGTATGCTTCAAAAAGAAGTGGCTCAACGCATCGCCTCTGGGCCTGGAAAGAAAGATTATGGCATTTTGAGCGTGTTTTTACAGGCCTATTATGATATTGAATATAGTTTTACGGTTTATCCCGAAGCATTTATTCCACCACCAAAAGTTGATTCTGGAATTATTCGTTTGCGACGAAATAACGTTGAAAAACTTGATTGCAACGAAAAGAAATTTATGCAGGTAGTTAAAGCTGGTTTCAACCAACGCCGTAAAACGCTTCGCAACGCACTAAAACCTATCGGGCTAAATTTTGAGCATGAGTTACTCAACAAACGTGCCGAACAATTAGGCGTAGCAGATTTTGTATTATTGACAAATTTGTTTGAAGAGAAGCAATAGGCTTTAAGGAATATGCTTTATGCAATATGCTTTATGCGGTAGGCTTTATGCAATATGCTTTATGTGGTAGGCTTTATGCAATATGCTTTATGTGGTAGGCTTTATGCAATATGCTTTATGCGGTAGGCTTTATGCAATATGCTTTATGCGGTAGGCTTTATGCAATATGCTTTATGCTTAAAAAAAATATCATTATAAAAAGCGTATAGCCTACAGCTTATTGCCTAAAGCCTATACCTTAAAGCAAAGTAAAATAATAGCAAAAAAATGACAACTTTCGAGCTAACCAAAGAGTATTTAGAGAAAATAGAAGCTGCCATTGAGCAAAAAGACGAAACCTTGCTCAAGGCCGAGATGGAAGAGTTATATCCTGCCGATATTGCCAGTATATTGCTCGAACTTGATGGTGAACCTGCTCATTATTTGATTACCCTCGTCGATACTGAGATGGGGGCTGAAATCTTGTCGCATATTGAGCCAGACGACCGTAAACGTTTCATAAAAGAGCGTTTTACGGTAGAAGAAATTGCCAAATACGTCAATCTTTTTGATTCAGATGATGCCGTCGATTTACTCAATGAGCAAACTATCGAAGTGCGTGAAAAGGTAATCGCAATGCTTGAAGACCGTGAACAAGCACGATTTATTTTAGATATGTTGCATTATCCAGAAGACGTAGCGGGCGGTTTGATGCAAAAGGAGTTGATAAAAGTAAACGCCAATTGGACGGTTAGCGAATGTGTAGAAGAAATTCGCCGTCAGGCCGAAGATGTAGAGAAAGTTTATGCCGTTTATGTGGTCGATGATGAGCAAAAACTTAAAGGAATTGTTTCGTTGAAACGCATTATTTTGGCTCGTAAAAATACTAAAATTGAAAATATTTTAGATGAAGAAATAGTTTATGTAGAAACCACTCGCCCAGCCGAAGAGGTTGCCGAAATCATGCAACGTTATGACCTTGATGCGATTCCAGTTGTGAATACTTTGGGGCGTTTGCTGGGACGAATAACGATTGATGACGTGGTCGATTTTATAACCGATAAAGCGGAAGAGGATATTCAGGTAATGGCGGGTATCACGGGCGAGGCGGAAGAAGATGATAGCGTTTGGGATTTGGCAAAAGCTCGTTTGCCGTGGTTGATTGTGGGCGTAATTGGTAGTTTGCTGGCCGCAACGGTTATAGGAAGTTTTGAAGATGAATTCAAAAAAGTAGCGGCATTGGCAGCTTTTATTCCAATCATGGGTTCGACGGGCGGAAATGTGGGCATTCAGACTTCTTCTTTGATTGTGCAGAGCCTCGCCGAAAAGTCGGGTCTCACGACAAGTCTCGGTCAACGTTTATTCAAAATTATCTTGGTTGCTCTTGTTAATGGTTTGATAATTGGCTCATTAGCAGGACTTTATATTTATATCAGTGGCGAAACTCAACTGTTTTTTGTGGTTTGTTTATCATTACTTTCGGTCGTGATTTTAGCTTCTTTTACAGGAACAGTCACGCCACTTTTGCTTGATAGATTGGGTATAAATCCTGCTATTGCATCGGGGCCATTTATCACAACTGCCAACGATATTATAGGTATCGGTACATATCTGATGATTGCCGATTTGTTGTTGCATTTGTAGGTGAGATACGAGATATGTGATTTGAGATACGAGAAATTTAACAAAAACTATCGACTGTCGTCTGTGGACAGTGGACTAAAACCATGATTGCAGTAATACAAAGAGTGAGTCAAGCATCGGTAACGATTGAGGATGAAATCAAAGGCCAAATTGGCTTAGGATTTATGATTTTGTTGGGAATTACGCACACCGATACCCAAGAAGATATTGAATGGCTTTCTAAGAAAATCGTAGGCCTGCGAGTATTTGGCGATGAAGAAGGAAAAATGAATCTCGACCTAAAATCAGTTGATGGAAATATTCTTTTGATTAGCCAATTTACGCTTCATGCAAGCACAAAAAAAGGAAATCGGCCTTCGTTTATTGAAGCTGCCCGCCCCGAAATTGCGATTCCGCTCTACGAAAAAATGATTGTTCAATTAGAGTTTGATTTAGGAAAATCTATCGAAACTGGCATTTTTGGTGCCGATATGAAAGTTTCGCTGCTCAATGAAGGCCCCGTAACTATTATTATTGATTCTAAGAATAGGGTTTGAGAACCACAAAACATAAAAACTATGCAAAACGCCCTTGTAAAAACAACTCCACAAAGCCTACAAAAACTAAGTAGGGCTTTAGTGATTACTGAAAAATTATTGGAAGATGACAACCCACTTGGTTTGCCCGAATTGATACCTTACCGCAAAGGGGATAAATGGGGGTTTTGTAATCGGAAGAAAGAGATTGTAATTGCGTGTAAATATGATTGGGTTAAATTATTTGATGGTGATTTTGCTATTGTTAGTAATAATAAGGGAACTCAAGAAGCGTTACCGATTATGGTTACTCAGAATGGTACAGAGGTTTCTGTATTTTTTGAAGATTTTAGAATATGGTCTGAGAATTATCGAAGGGGATATTTTTTTGAGAGTATTTCTTACTTTTGGTCAGGTTTACAATTAGTTGAGAAAGATGGCAAATTTGGTTTTATTGATAGATATGGAAATACACGAGTTCCTATAATTTATGATGATGCAGCCTATTTTTTTCAAGAGGGAATAACATTTGCAGAAAAAGCAGGAAAATGGGGTTTAATAAGTTGTAATGGTGAGGAACTTTCTGATTTCATTTATGATGATAGCTCTATTATTTTTGAATGTCCACAACATTATTCTTTAGAGTTGATAGAGGTTAAAAAAGAAGGAAAATATGGCTTTATTGATAAAAAAGGGAATGAAGTAATACCATTCATTTATGATGATGCATATTGCTTTGAAGAAGGTTTAGCAAGTGTTAAAAAAGAAGGGAAATATGGCTTTATTGATAAAAAAGGGAATGTAGTAATACCATTTATCTATGATCATGGAGCTTGGTTTGAAGAAGGTTTAGTAAAAGTTAAAAAAGAATGTGGTAAATATGGTTTTATTGATAAAAAAGGGAATGTAGTAATACCATTTATCTATGATTATATAAGTTCGTTTGAAGAAGGTTTAGCAAGTGTTAAAAAAGAAGGAAAATATGGCTTTATTGATAAAGAAGAGAATGAAGTAATACCATTTATCTATGATGTTGTATATTTCTTTGGAGAAGGTTTAGCAAGTGTTAAAAAAGAAGGGAAATATGGCTTTATTGATAAAAAAGGGAATGTAGTAATACCATTTATCTATGATGATGGATATTGGTTTGAAGATGATGGATATTGGTTTGAAGAAGGTTTAATAAGAGTTGAAAGGAATCACAAATTCTTCTACATCGACAAAAAAGGAACAGAATATTACGAAGACTAAACACCTAAACAGGCTCAAATTCTATTCCATAGCCTTTATTTTAGGATGAACGAGTTGAGCTTTTAAAAACTCAACATGATGATATTCACTATTTTCTACAATTTTCTTAACCAGATTAATGTTATTTTTATTGCATTTCAAACCGAATTTCATCTTTTGATTCACTGTAAATTGAGAATAAAATGCTGGGGTCTAATGCCATAATAGTTGTGTTTTATTAGTTAGAAAAAACTTTAACTATCCAAAGTTAAAATAATCATCAAACGTATTTCAACAAAAACTTGAAATAAAAGTTTTTTGCTTATATAGCATTTTTGATATGAAATTCTTTATTTTTTACTGCTTTTTTAGCAATTTTTTCTAAATTGCAACATCAAAAAAATCGCCAAACTTCTGCATGAAAACCCACGCATACTTTGAAAATATCCAATCCGAAATCATTGAGGTTCTTCAATCTGCCCAATACAAAATCCGAATAGCAGTGGCGTGGTTTACCGATAGCCAATTATTTGATATTCTATTATCAAAAGCAAAAAAAGGAGTAAAAATAGAACTTTTGTTGGCTAATAATTTTATTAACCACGAATCAAGTATCAATTATGGGCAACTGAATCAATGGGGCGGTAGTGTAGCGTTTATTGGTAATGATTCCGAAAAAGCACCTTTGATGCACAACAAGTTTTGTATCATTGATGATGAAATCTTGGTTTTTGGCTCTTATAATTGGACTCGTAAGGCACAGTCTAACCACGAAAGTATTACGATTATAGAAGGTAACAGAGATTTAATTATAGATTTTAATCAAGAATTTGAGAAAATCAGAGGAAGAACACAAGAAACAAGCATAGATTGGGGAAAATTGGTCATTAGGCTTGAAACGTTGCTGAATGTGATTCGGCTTGAAGATGAAGATGATATTTTGTATCAAACTAAAAAAATAAAGACATTACTACTCGATGCACCTCCGCCCGAAGTTGTGACTATTTTGGAGTTAATTGCCAAGCAAAAATACCAAGAGTCTGTGATTCAGTTGACGGCTTTGTTACAAAAACTGCGTCAGATTACAACTTGGCAAGACCCCGAAATTCCAGCTTTGCAATTAGAAATCCGTTCTTTAGAATGGCAACTATCAAGTTTAGAAGATGAAAAGTTAGATATTGAAAAGCAAATTTATGTTTTTGAAATTAAGCATAATTTAGAACTTGGAGAGTTGATAATCAGCATTTTAAAGCTAAAAAAACAAATAGCTGAATTTGAAAATGACGAAGAAAAAATAGCAGAAGCAAGCCAAGATTATGCAGAATATGAGCAGAGTTTTGAAGAATCGAAAACTAAAGAATTAAAGGAACTTTCGGAGGTTGAACAAAAAGAACTGAAAAACAAATTTCGTCAGGCATCTAAATTATGCCACCCTGATAAAGTGCCTGATGAGCAGAAAAAACTAGCTGAACAGACATTCATTGAACTAAAAACTGCTTATGAAGCCAATGATTTAGCAACAGTCAATCGAATTTTGAGTGATTTAGAGAAGCATATTTTTGCTTCAAATTCTGTGGTTTTAACACAAAAAGAAAAACTAGTGTCTCATTTATCTATTTTATCACAAAAAAGACAGCAATTAGAGGAAATTCTTTTATCCTTGAAAAATAGTGAAGCGTATTTAAAAATAAGCCATATACAAGACCTAAATGTTTACTTTTCTGAAACTAAATCTGCTTTGTTGAGAGTAAAAGAAGATTTAGAAACACAAATACAAAATCGGTTGGCTTGATTGGCAGATTATTATTGATTCTAAGAATAGGATTTGAAATTATACTCGTATTATTTATCTTTGTTTAGTAAACACGTTACATTTTATGGGAGTAGCTATTCAACCACCATTTACGGAAGCTCAAATTGAGTTGCTAAGTTTGTTTAAAGTCAAACTCAACCAATCTGATATGCAAGAATTACGTCAACTTTTGTTGGAGTTCAAGTTTCGTAAATTGCAAGAAAATATTGAACAAATTACCGAAGAAAAAGGCTATACCGAACAAGATTTTGATAATATGAAGCAAGATCATAACCGTACTTCGTATAAATCATATCGTAAACATCTTCAAAATAAAACTTTATGAGGGTCGTTATTGATATCAATCAGTTATTGACCTGTTTTTCTGCTCGTTCAAAAACACATTGGCTTTGGCAGGCTTTTCAAAAACAACTATTTGAATTGTGCGTTACAACCGAAATATTAGATGAATATGCTGAAATTTTTGAGCAAAAATTCAATTTCGATGCCGCTGAATTAATTCTTGATATTTTGATTGAAAGCCCTAATGTAGTATTTATTAAGGAATATTTCTTTTGGGAACTGATAAAAGTTGACCCCGACGATAATAAGTTTGTAGATTGTGCTTTAATGGCAAATGCAGATTTTATTATCACAGAAGATAATCACTTTAATGTACTGAAAACTATTCCATTTCCTAAAATATTGGTACTTTCACTAGCGGAGTTTCACCACTTAATACTCAATAAACTTTAATTCTTACTTCATCACCCACCTCAAAATTGTATGAAAAACAGACATCTATTATCTTTCTCATTATTAATTCTAACAACCCTCGCCCAAGCTCAACAAATTAGATGGACGAAAGATGGCAATGCTTACACTCGTACCGAAGGTGGTGAAGTGGTGGCTTATACTTTGCCTGCTCAACAAAAAACTACTTTAATCAATAAAGCTCAACTCACCCCCAAAGGTGCAGAAAAACCTTTGAATGTAAGAAGCTATACGCTCAGCAACGATGATTCAAAAGCACTGATTTATACCAATACAAAACAAGTTTGGCGATACGATACTCGTGGCGATTATTGGGTTTTAGATCTCAAAACCAATGCTTTATATCAACTTGGGCAAGGAAAACCAGCATCTTCGTTGATGTTTGCCAAGTTTTCGCCCGATGGCTCGAAAGTGGCTTATGTGAGCGAGCATAATTTATTTGTGGAAGATTTGGCAACGAAAAAAATCAAAGCCTTGACTACCAATGGTACTCGCCGAATGATAAATGGCACTTTCGATTGGGTATATGAAGAAGAATTTGCTTGTCGTGATGGTTTTCGTTGGAGTCCAGACGGGAAAAGTATTGCTTACTGGCAAATTGATGCAACCAAGATTCGTGATTTTTTGATGATAAATAATACTGACTCAATTTATTCCTATAACGTGCCAGTTGAGTACCCGAAAGTAGGCGAAAGTCCATCGCCTTACAAGATTTTGGTGGCAAATATAGCTTCTGGAAAATCTTTAAAAATGAACATCGAAGGCGACCCGCAACAAACCTATGTGCCACGCATGGAATGGGTGCCGAATACGAATGATATTATTATTCAACAACTCAATCGTAAGCAAAATCAGAGTAAAGTTATTGTCTGTCAAGCGATTACGGGAAAAACGAAAACAATTTTTACCGAATCAGATGAGGCTTGGATTGATACAAAAGAGCGTTGGGCCGACGAACAAGAAGGCTGGGAATGGCTCAAAGGTGGCAAAGAGTTTTTGTGGGTAAGCGAAAAAGATGGCTGGAGACATATCTATAAAATGGATTTGAATGGCAAAGAAACTCTGCTAACCAAAGGCAATTATGATATTGTTCACATCCCGTTGATTGATGAAGCCAACGGCTATGTTTATTTCACAGGTTCGCCACAAAATGCTTTACAAAATTATCTTTTCCGAATAAAATTAGATGGCAGTGCCGAAACGCAGTCAGTTTTGACAAATGCTCCCGCAGGAACGCATAATTATGTGCTTTCGCCCAACGGAAAGTTTGCTCGACATACATTTTCAAGTGCCAATATTCAGCCAATGACTGAGTGGATTAATTTAGCCGACCATTCGCCTTTAAGTGAAAAAGAAAGTATTTTAACAAAATTGGCTAATCTGAAAATAAACAAGCGAGTAGAATTTTTTAAAGTAAAAACCGAAGACGGAATTGATATTGAAGGTTGGATGGTGAAGCCAGCAAACTTTGATTCGACTAAG
The DNA here is from genome assembly GCA_027486845.1 of Cytophagaceae bacterium. GTDB lineage: Bacteria > Bacteroidota > Bacteroidia > Cytophagales > Spirosomataceae > Emticicia. The sequence continues at coordinate 58,589 of JAIXOL010000030.1, read as the reverse complement.
CGTTATCCAATTGTATTTAATGTCTATGGTGAGCCAGCTTCTGCTACTGTAAAAGATATTTATGGCACAGGAATGAATGGACTTTATAATGGCGATATGGCAAAAGATGGATATATCTACGCTTCGGTTGATAACCGTGGAACGCCACTACCTCGTGGACGTGCTTGGAGAAAAGCCATTTACCGCAAAATCGGTGTCGTGAATATCCGTGACCAAGCTATGGCCGTGAAGGAAATTAGAAAATGGAAATACGTCGATACGACTCGTGTAGCAGTGCATGGCTGGAGTGGGGGAGGTTCTTCGACTCTGAATTTACTTTTCCAATATCCTCAATTTTACCAAACAGGTATTTCGGTGGCGGCCGTTGGAAACCAACTTTGTTATGATAATATTTATCAAGAACGTTATATGGGACTTCCGCAGGAAAATCGTGAAGATTTTGTGAATGGTTCGCCCATTACACATGCTAAAAATTTGGTTGGAAATTTATTGTATATTCACGGAACGGGTGACGATAATGTGCATTACCAAAATGCTGAAATGCTTGTCAATGAGCTAATTAAACATAACCGTCAGTTTCAGTTTATGCCTTACCCGAATCGTAGTCATGGAATTTATGAAGGAGAAGGTACTCGCAAGCACCTGAATACGCTTTTTACTAATTATTTGAAGCAAAATTGCCCTCCTGGAGCAAAATAATTAAAGGATTGCAATGCTGGCAGGGTTCAGAGCTCTGCCAGCGTTGTTTTATTATTTTACTCAACCAAACCACTCGCTCTTACGTTTTTGCCTTTTCTGCTTGTCAAATCATCGCCGAGGTCTTCTCGGGCTTCTTCGGCAATTTTTTGTAGTTCAACCACAATTTCTGGATAAAGTTTCTGTACGTCATATTGCTCTGATGGGTCACGGCGGAGGTCGTAAAGTGCCATTGGTGTTAGAATATCTTCTGGGGTTTTTCCTGCAAAGCCATCATTCCCTGGCAATTGATTCATGTACGAGCGACCTTTATGCTCAAAAACCAATTTCCAATTTCCCATTCTTACAGCTTCTAACGAATTTTTACGGTAATAATACAAAAATGTTTTTCGTGGACTTTCACCCAAATTCCCCTTAATTAATGATAAAATATCAACGCCATCAATTTTGTTTTTGGGCAATTCAGATCCAGAAATACGAGCAATTGTTGGTAGCATATCAATCGTTGAGGCAAGCTGATTGCAAACTACACCTTCGGGTGTTGTACCTTTCCATCTCATAATGCACGGCACTCGTTGACCACCCTCAAAACTTGTCCCTTTTCCTTCTCGTAAGCCGCCAGACGAACCCGCATGATTGCCAAAATTTAACCACGGACCATTATCGCTTGTAAAAATCACCAAAGTGTTTTTATCCAAACCATTTTCTTTCAAAGTTTTCATTATTTCGCCTATTGACCAATCAATTTCCATCATTAAATCGGCGTAGAGTCCTTGTTTACTTTTACCTTTAAATTTATCAGAAACGGCAATCGGTACATGCGGCATCGAATGAGGTAAATACAAGAAAAATGGACTTTTTTTATTCTTTCTGATAAACTCTACAGCTTTTTCGGTATAAAGAGTTGTAAGTTTTTCTTGGTCTTCAATCGTTTTTATTTCTTCTTTTTTATCATTATTCTGAATCAGTGGAAGCACAGGATAAACAAATTTATTTTGGTTCGGTTGTGCCGGAGTACCATCAAAATTCACAGGCCACATATCGTTTGAATACGGTAGCCCAATGTATTCGTCAAAACCATGTTGTAATGGTAAAAACTGCTTTTGATAACCCAAATGCCACTTGCCGAAAATACCAGTAGCATAACCTTTTTGTTTGAGCATTTCGGCAATGGTGATTTCGCTGGAATTGATGCCATTTTTGCTGTTAGGCATCAAAGCTCCCGAAATACCAATCCGATTTGGATAACAACCTGTGAGCAAAGCTGCTCTAGAAGCACTACAAACTGCTTGGGCGGCCAAAAAATTAGTAAATCTGATGCCTTCGGATGCCATTTTGTCGATATTAGGTGTTCGATAATTGACTGCACCGTAACAACTCAAATCGCCGTAGCCCATATCGTCCATGAAAATCAAAATTATGTTGGGCGAAAGTTCTTTTTTAGGACTACTACTTTGTAATACTATAATTGTAAGCAACGAAAAGAAGATTTTTTTCATAAATTATTTTTATTAAATTGTAAAAAAAGCTTCCCGAAAACGGTAAGTTTCAGGAAGCTAAAGCAAATCATTGTATTATACTGTACCAACTTCGGGGTGTTTCCATGGCCCACGGTAGGCTCTTCTGAGGAGTGCATTGGCCTCTTTATCATTTATAACTTCTCGTTTTTTCGGGTCGTAAACTAACGGCCGGCCGACTTTCATCGACATATTTGCCAAAATACAACTTGCCGTTGAAATATGTCCTTCCTCAATATCGGCGACTGGGCGAGCATTGTTTTCAATGGCATTTAAGAAATCGAGCATGTGCAGACGAGTGGCGGGGGCAGCATTCAATTCTATGCGTTCTTCGGTCAAATCTTCTGGATATTTTTCTTTTTCATAAACCACATCTTTGTCTATTTTTGCTCCTTTGCCTTGCGGAACAAAAGTATATTTCATGGTGCTGGCATAAAGCGTTCCTTTATCGCCATACAAAATAAACGCCCAAGGATAATCAGTATTGGCAGGCGTTCCCCACGAGCGATGTTGCCAAACACAATTCAGTTCGTCATATTCAAAAACTGCCGATTGCGTATCAGAAATATTCGATTTTCCTTCCTTTTGTACATAAATTCCACCTTGCGAACTAACACGTTTTGGCCAACCGAGTTTCAGCATCCATCTAACGGTATCAAACATGTGGATACACATATCGCCCATGATTCCGTTTCCGTATTCATTAAAAGTTCTCCACCAACGAATGTGGGGTAAACCGTCATACGGACGCATTGGAGCTGGTCCTGTCCACATTTCATAGTCGAAAAATGCTGGAACTGGCTCAACTGGTGGGTTTCCGTTGTTTCTCATGTGAAAATAGCAACACATTTCTACATGCGAAACTTTGCCCAAAAGTCCAGCATCAACGATGTTTTTCTTAGCTTCTATTAGGTGAGGTGTGCTTTTGCGTTGTGTACCAACTTGTACCACTTTATTATATTTTCGAGCTGCTGCTACCATTGCTTCTCCTTCAATAATATCGGTACTGATAGGTTTTTGTACATAAACATTTGCTCCCGATTTCAAGGCTTCAATGGTATGAAGAGCGTGCCAATGGTCGGGTGAACCAATTAACACAATATCGAGTTTGTTTTCAGCCAATAGTTTTCTATAATCGCCATAAAGCTTTGGGATTTGCTTCGATTCTTGTCTCTTTGCTACCAAATCGCCCGCAGCTTTGAGCATATTTTGGTCGGGGTCGCAAAGGGCAACTACATCAACCGAGGCTACTTGAATTAGGCGGAAAAGATCACTTTTTCCGTACCAACCCGTACCGATTAAGGCTACTTTATAGGTTTTGACAGGAGTAAAAACAGGATTGGCCTTTGTGCCAAGGGTAGATAGAGCAATCGTTGCCGAAACTCCTTGAATGAATTTTCGACGGTTGAGATTAAGGGTTTCCATTTGTTTTTTTATAGAGGATTGAATATGATACAAATTGTATTATCCAAATATATTTTATTATCTGAACAATGACAAATAATATAGATATAGAAGTAAAAAAATAGGACGATAGAAGAATTTTGAGTTAAAAAAGGTTTTTTTAACAGTTTAAAAATAAATTTATACATAAAAAAGACTTCGCAAAAGGAAAAAACACTAAGCGAAGTCTTTTTTTGAATCATTTCTTCAAATACTTGTTGAACCAAGCGATATATCGCTCAAAACGGTCTTTTTGATAACTCGGATTGGTAATACCGTGAAACTGGTCAGGATAAATAATCAACTCAGTCGGAATACCCAACGAGCGGAATGCTTGATACATTTGCTCGCTACCCACAGAAGGAACATTGAAGTCGCTTTGCCCAACCATAAACTGCGTAGGAGTTTTGATGCGATCGGCTTTCAAGAATGGATATGAAAGTGCAATATATTTATCAAAATTCTTCCAAGGCGAACCTAATTCATGCTCATATTGCAAAATATATTGGTCAACACCATACAACGAAGAAACCAACGAAACTCCTGCACCGCTCGAAGCGGCCTTGAAACGAGTATCAGTTGCAATCGTGTAATTTGTCAAGATTCCGCCATAACTCCAGCCTCCAATACCTAATTTTTCTGGGTCAGCAATGCCATTTTGCACCAAATAATCGGTGGCTCCCAAAATATCCAATACCTCTTTATTTCCCCAATCGGCCGAAATAATTTTGCAGAAATCTAAGCCTCGGCCACTCGAACCACGATAATTGACTGCTACAACTGCATAACCAGCCGCCGCCAACATTTGGCGAGACATATCATAACTAAACTCGTCTTGTGCTACCGGCCCGCCGTGAATAAATAGTAAAGTTGGCAATTTTTGACCTTTTTGTGCAGTAGCAGGTAGATAGAGTAAGTTTGAAACCGAAGCCCCATCTTTACTTTTTGAGGTAAAACCTTCAACCGTTGCCAATGCTAAAGGTGCTAAAAACGCATCTTGGTGTTTGGTGAGTTTTCTGACAACTGCTGCTTCGATAGCGTAGAGTTCGCTTGGTGTTTGTGGGTCACTCATGCTCGCAAGCAAATTGCCCGAAATGTGTTTTTCTATACCCGTAAAACTTCGGTTTCCACCAACAAACTTGGTCATCTTGCCATCTACCGCTGAGAAATTAGCGATGTATCTTGTACGGTCGTCGGAAACAATGGCGAATATTGAAGTCCCATCTTTACTCCATCTTGGGCTACCAACTGGTCGGTCTAAAGATTTGCTAAGTAATTTTGGTTCACCACCATCTTTTGATATTGTACACAAAATCGACTGGTCGTACATGATGTAACTTTCGGCCGAAGTTGTTCGTAAATAGGCAATTTGTTTGCCATCTGGACTCCATTCGTGGGCATAATCTCGACCAGAAAAAGTCGTGATTTGCTTCATATTGGCGTTTGCTTTGGCATCAATTACCCAAATATCGGTGTTTTCATTTCGGTCTGGGTCTTCGGTTCGGTTACTGATGAAAGCGATTTGCGTTCCATCGGGCGACCATTTTGGAGAAGTTTCATCGTAAACTCCCTTCGTAAGTGTGTCGATTTTCTTGGTTTCGAGGTTATAAAGGTATAAATGTGTAGTTTTTTTCATAAGATAACCTTCAACATCCTGCTTGAAATGAAAACGGTCGATAACAATCGGTTTTGGTGATTTCGATTTTGTGGTATCGGCATCATTGGTAATTACCAAAGCGATTTTCTTACCATCTGGCGACCACGCATAGTCCGATAAATCGCCTTTTTTAATATCTGTTAATTGTTTAGCTTCTCCGCCACGGCGATCCATAAGCCAGATTTGATTACTCGTTAGTCCATTTCTTGAAGAAGTAAATGATAAATATTTTCCATCAGGACTCCAACGAGGTTTTGATTCTCCATCGGACGAAAAAGTAAGTTGGATTGATTCTTTTCCGTCCCATGATTGCATCCAAATGTCAGAATTACGCTTGTTTTTTACTGAATCAATACTCGAAAGAGAATATGCTACCCAATTTCCTTCGGGTGAAATTTGTGGGTCATTTAAAGTTTGTAAACGATAAACATCAGAGGGTTTGAGTTGCCTTTTAGCAGGAGTTGTTTGTGCAAAGACACCCAAATTGACCGCCAAAAGGGCAAATAATACTATTTTTTTCATACTTTGGTTATTTGTTGATTATTGAAATGGTTGATAAGTTATTGGAAAACTGGTTACTGGTAAATTGTTATTAGTGAATTTTCTTTTCTCAGGAAAAGCCTGTAAGGCTTAAACTTGAATAGCCGTGGGTGAAACCCACGGAATATTTATTTAGTGATAATACAACTCTGAAGGAGTTGAACTTGCTATTGCGTTTTTTGTTTTCGTAGGCGTTGCTTACGGCTATTTGTGTTTAATGCTTTTAGGATTATAAATCATTAATCGTAAATCGAGCAATTCGTTAATCAAAAATCATCCTCTCAAATGCCAAGCTTTTGGCCTCACGAATGCACGAATACCTGCGTGTGAAAGTGTAGCTCCAAAACCCGAATGTTTGCGTCCACTCCAAGGAAGCGGAGCCGAAACACGGTCGCAACAATTCCAATAACCGCTTCCTGCATCTACTTGTTTCAAGATTCTTTCGGCACGTTTTTTGTCTGTCGTAAAAACTGCTGCTGTAAGTCCGTATTCGGTATCTTGCATCAATTTTGTGGCCTCTTTATCGTCTTTTACTTTCATAATGCCAATAATCGGACCGAAAGATTCGGCCTGCATGATATCCATTTTGTGGTCAACGTTGGTCAAAACAGTTGGCTCGAAGAAATAGCCTTGCCCTTCAATTCTTTTTCCGCCGGTCAGTAACTTTGCACCTTTTTTAACGGCATCTTGCACTTGTTTATCGAGAAAATCTAATTGAGATTTTCGGCTCAAAGCACCGATATAAACACCATCATCGGTTGGCTGACCAATTTTATAGCTTTTTACTTCCTTAACAAATTCCTCAAGGTAGCGGTCATATACTTTTTCGTGTACATAAATACGTTCAACAGCACAACAGCTTTGCCCATTATTATAGAAAGCACCATCGGCAGTTCCAGCCGCAACTGACTGAATATCAGCCACATCATCGGCAATATAAAGTGGGTCTTTGCCTCCTAATTCGAGTTGGCACGGCACCATTTTTGGAGCTACTTTTTCATATATATAAAGTCCAGTACGATAAGATCCTGTGAAGAAATAGCCATCGAGTGGCATTGCCAAAAGTTGTTCACCTACTTCTTTTGCACCGACGGCTACTGCAAAAACATCTTCTGGAACGCCTGCAGTTTTCAAAAACTTTTCAATTTTTAAGCCTGTCAATGTCGAAAACTCCGAAGGTTTATAGAAAACAGCATTTCCGCCAATCAATGCAGGAATAAAAACATTCACACCCACCAAAAATGGATAATTCCACGCCGAAATATTACAGATTACGCCCAATGGTTCATAAGAAATGCGTTCGGTAAGTCCTTCTTGCTTGGTCATTACTTCATCTTTCAAATATTTCTGAGAGTTTTTAACAAAAAACTTGATTCTTCCTCTTGCTCCATTCACTTCATTACGAGCTTGTTGGAGTGGTTTCCCCATTTCAGAAGTGAGTGTTGCGGCCAATTCTTCGATATTCTCAGCCAATAATTCAGAAAATTTTTCGATGATAGCGATACGTTTTTTTAAATTAACTTTCGCCCAAGATTTTTGCCCTTTTTGTAAGGTTTTGAGTTTGTTTTTTAAGCTTTCGGCCGAATCTTCTTGTAAGTTTGTAACGATTTCTTCGGTAGCTGGATTGATGATTTGCATATAAATTTTATAAAAGTTAAGTCAAGTTTTTTGGAAATGGAGTTGCTCAGAGCTTTTTACAGAGTTTCAATGAAGTTACTTGTAAATTTTTTTCTAACACTATAACCCAAAACATGTACGATTGCAGACAAAAATAAGCATAAACTTTTCATTTATTCCTAAAACTCCGACATAGTTGCCTATTTTTGTGATGAATACAAAAAATGCTCAAATGGAAAAGACTTATCAAGAAAAAATAACCACATTGCTTGCAGAAATAGCCTACTTAAAAAAGAAAAGCGACCAAATTTCGATGTTCCGATTGTTGCTGATTATTGGGTTGTTGGTTGTGGTCTATCAGCTTTTCAAACTCAATGAAATCGTCGGTGGATTATCAATCATTGGCGGCATTTTAGGGTTTTATTATTTGGTAAAGCATCACGAAAAAATTGATTCAGAAATTGATTTAAAAGAAACAACGTTTGCTGTAATTAAAAATGAGTTGACTTGCTTGGAGGGAATTTCGGGAATGTATTATAATGGTCAAGAATATGGCCGACCAACGCATAATTTTAGTGAAGATTTGGATATTTTTGGCGAAGGAACGCTTTTTCATTTGATAAATAGAACAAAAAGTAAGTCAGGAAGTGATTATCTTGCTCAACAACTTTTGGGTGAAAATGAGACTATTTCAGTCAATCAAAAACAAGAAGCAGCGAAAGAAATAGCTGACAAAACCAATTGGCGATTGAGTTTTTTTGCTTCGATGTTTAAGATTTCAAACGAAGAGCGTGGTGTAAGTAAAGTGCTGAATCAAATTGAGCATCCGCCAGTGTTAAAATTGGAGAAATTTATTACGATTTATACTCAAATTTTGCCTTTTTTATGGGCAACCATCTTTGCATCTGCTTATTTTGTGTCACCTTCGTTTGCCGGTTATGGTGTGGTGGCTTTGGCTTTGATAAATTTTAGATTGACTGGAATCAACCGTAATCACACCGAAGAGTATTTTGAAACGGTGGCTGGAGCAGGGCGTTTGATGGAAAAATTTGGTGTCGCAACTGGACTCATCGCTCAACAAAATTGGAGGGCGGAAGTCTTAAAATCGGCACATGAACGATTGCCCATTTCAAAACTAAATACCAAAAATCCGATTGACGATTTTGTGGTGATTTTGAAAAAACTGGATATGCGACGAAATATGCTGGCTTCGCTTTTCTTGACTTTAGCTACACCCTTTCAGCCAGTTCAATTGATTAAACTGAGGGCTTGGCTGAAAGAAAATCCTGATTTTTTTGAGAAAATATTTGATGTTATTGGGGTTTTTGAACTGTATGCAAGCATCGGAAATCTACATTTCAATAAACCTGATTGGTGTTTTCCAGAGATAAACGATAGCAAAACTTTCAAGTTATATGGTGAAGAAATGGGACATCCGCTCATCAATACCAAAAATGTGGTTTGTAATAGTTTTGATTTTGATGAAAAAAATAGACTTACCCTCATCACTGGCTCAAATATGTCGGGTAAAAGTACATTTTTGCGTACAGTGGGGCTAAATATCATTTTGGCGTATGCGGGTTGCCCAGTTTTTGCCGAAAAAATGAATATTAGTCTCGGTATAAAATTGATTTGCTATATGCGAATCAAAGATTCTATTCAACAAAACGCTTCTACTTTCAAGGCCGAAATCGAACGAATTAAGTTAGTTTTATCGGCTATTAATAATAATGAAAACGCGTTGTTTTTGATTGATGAAATGCTGAGAGGAACAAATTCTGAGGATAAATTAGCTGGTTCGATGGCATTACTGGATAAAATAGTCAATTCAAAAGCATATGCAATGGTAGCTACGCATGATTTGCGTATGACCGAAATTTCAGAGCAGTACCCCGATGAAGTTGAAAATTATTATTTCGAGTATGCCACCGAAAATGGTGAATTATTATTCGATTATTTGATAAAAGAAGGTGTTTGTAAGAGTTTTAATGCTTCACTTTTATTAAAATCTATTGGTTTACCGATTGGTGAGAAACTTTAAAAATGTAAGATAATATGTGGCACGCCTCCGAGGATGTGCCACATATTGTTCTTTATTTTTTCTCTAAAAGTGCTTGACCTTCAAAAGAAATACCATCCCAACCAGTTTTCATAAAGTTTCTGATGTTTTGGTGGTTTGTTGCATCTGGGTTTTCGAGTACGTCTTTACGGTAAAAATCACCAAAGCAAGCAAGGGTTTGTTCTACTGAAAAGTTTTGGAGTTTTGCTAATGAAAATAATTTGCACGAGCCAGAATTTTGTCCTGCTTCGTTGCGTAAATCGCCATTTTGGAAAGCCGTTGGCGTAAAATCATAAATAGCTTCCACAACGGCCATAATATCTGTAAATGCTACTTCCTGAGGGGTTTCGTTGAGTTTTTTTAGAAAAGAATCGAGTGTCATTATTGAATTTTTGATTGAAGATGCTCGACAAAATTTTGTCGAATTTTATAAGAAAAATTATTTTGTTCGGCATTAATGATTCGTTCGGGGTGCCATTGTACGAGCATTAAATAGTGGTTTCGATGGCTTCGACTTCGCTCAGCCACCGAATAGGGTTCTGTTGGGTGAGCGGAGCCGAACACAATTGAATCAGCGAAGTCGAATTCCAAACCTTCTACAACTCTGTCATCAGATAAGGCATTGATTTTTAAAGGTTTGGCGATAATATCAGCTGATTGATGATGTGCAGAATTTACATCGCCAAAAACTATATTTGTAATTTTAGAAAGTTCGGAGTCGTGCAAAATTTCTATGTTATGATAACGGTCTTGTCCTTCATAATATTTAGAGTGGTTTTCTTTACCAACAGTCGGTATATCAGGAATCAGTGTACCACCGAGAAATACATTCACTAGTTGTAAACCTCTACAAATACCTAGAACTGGTATTTTTTTATTAAAGACATATTCGCATACTTTCCATTCAAATTCGTCACGACGTTCGTCCATAAAATTCGGATTGCATAAGCTTAAAAACTCAGGCCGATTATATAAACTTGGGTGTACATCTTCGCCACCAGTCAAAACAATGCCATCGCACTGTTCTATTTCGTGCAGGTTGTTAAATTTATAGCCAAGCTTAATCACTTCAAGGTGTGGAGTGCCAACCAAATAGTTTTGTGATAAAATCCATTTTTCATAGATTGGATGTTTATCTCCGCAGTCTGTAATACCTATTTTCATTGAGGGTTTTCGAGCGAATCGTAGTATTTGAATGTACTCACGAGTCCATTTTCTGTTTTAAGATTGATATTATTTGCCTTTACATATTGCTCAACTAAAGGTTTTTTTTCTCCAAAAAGAGTAAGGAAGTTTTTGCCTCTTGGAAGTTGAATAACTGATTCATCTTTTAGTATAAAATATTTAGAAGACTTTACAAATTCACCTTCATATTCGCCCGAAGTTTCATAGCCAGTTTTTTCAGTATTATTGCCATGCAAAACGCACGAATATTCCTTTAGAAGTGTATTTTTACTGATATGAATAATCTCATAATAAGCATTTTCAAACTTATAAAAATGATGCCCCAATATCGAAAATGCTTCCGGTTTGATAGCAATAGCATCTTTTTTTACATCTTCTACAATATATAGTTCGTTTTTTTGGATATTGAAAGCCATCAAAAACTCTATGTCTTTTCCGCTTTCAGCCCCTATTTTTCCTTTATGCCAACCATTCTTGAAAAAAGGCGTGCCTTTGTAGATTTTTGTAAATTCTTGTTGGGTGTTGTTTACTACATCTCTTGAGTTGTAATACGCCTGAAATGTAGTATCACCATTATTTTTGTTTACAACTATTTTACTGTCGCTACTTCCTGCAATTTGCATCTTCCTCAAAAAATAATCATATTTATTATTGCTTATTTGCCCAAAAATTTGGCTGGAAAATAGAAATAAGAGAGTAAAAGTCAAAGAGAGTTGCATGACAGTAAAAGTTTAGAATTACATAAATAAAAGGAGTTTTACAAAATACAGCTAACCACAAATGCACTATATTTTTGTGTATTTGTGGCGTTATTAGTGATTTTTTTGAAACAAATGTACAGATTTTTGATAAATTATAATGCTTCAAGGTAAAGATTCTTAAAATCTTCTCTCGTTACAGGTTTTGGGTTATTTGGGTGAGCAAAATCTGCAATCGCCAAATCGGCCAGCGTTTCGATATGCTCTGATTTCACACCAATATCTCGCAAACGATGCGGAATATTTATTTTAGTATTTAATTCAAACAAATACTGCACAACAGCTTCGCCAGATTCATCTTTTAAGTCAAGTGTGCGAGCGATGCGACGAAATTTGTCTTCAAAACCTGCAATATTAAACTTCATTCCATAGGGAATGTTTACGGCATTGGCCAAACCATGATGAGTATCAAGCAAAGATGAAAGCGGGTGTGCCAACGAATGTACTACGCCCAAACCTTTTTGAAACGCAACAGCACCCATCAAGGAAGCAATCAACATTTTGCTACGAGACTCTAAATGCTGAACGTCGCTCGCAGGTTTATTTACTGCCTTCTCCAAAGACTCATGTATCAGTCTGATTCCTTCCAAAGCAATTCCATCACACATTGGATGCCAGTTTTTTGCCAAAAATGCCTCCATATTATGTGTGAGTGCATCCATACCCGTTGCAGCGGTAATGAATGGCGGTAAATCAATTGTAAGCATTGGGTCGGCAAATATGATTTTGGCGAGCAATTTTGGGGAGAAAAGGATTTTTTTCTGATGCGTTTCGTCGTCAGCAATGATAGCACTTCTGCCTACTTCGCTGCCCGTTCCGGCGGTTGTCGGAATCGTGATAAAATGTGGAACATCATTTGTAACGTAAACGTCTCCACCAATCAAGTCATCGTATTTAAATAAATCTTCTTGGTGATTGATTCTCAATAAAATTGCTCTTGCCACATCAATAGCTGCACCACCACCGATACCAATGATGCTATCTCGGTCTGTCCGATAAAAGGCTTCGTCACCTTTATAAACATCTGATTTTACAGGATTTTTGTGAATATCGCTGAAAACCTCAACGCTGATACCTTTCGACAATAAATCTTGAACAATTTGCTTGAAAAATGACAAATTTGCCACATTTGGGTCGGTCACGACCAAAGGTTTTGAAAGATTATTATCTTTCAGATAAGCAGGAAGTTCGGTAACCACACCCGCACCGAAACGGATTTTAGTAGGAAAATTAAATTGAGAAATCACTTTGTTGGCTTTTAATAGTTTGAGAGTGACGAAAATACAACAAAAAACCACGAATTCAACAAAAAGTAACTGTTAAATTCGTGGTTTTTTCACAGGAGGCAATTTAGAAAATCGCTCAATCATTAATCTCTTCTTCCCAAAAACATACTTAAATAATAAAGCAAATTAGCTACTGCACCTGCAGCCGCTACCACGTAAGTTAAAGCTGCCCATTTGAGTGCGTCTTTGGCCATATCATGTTCGCCGTTGGTTACAATAGCTTTCATTTCCATCCATTTTAATGCACGGTTACTTGCATCATATTCTACTGGTAGGGTGATGAGCGAAAACAATGCAATTGCGGCATTGGCCACTATCAAAGCCAACAAAACCGCTTGAGCCATTGGTGTATTTCGTGAGAAAATATAACCCATAAACATAAATCCAAACATGTAGAAAAGATTCATGCCTTTAGTAGCTACGTTGACAATTGGCACGAGTGATGAACGCATTTTTAGCGGTGCATAAGCCATTGCATGTTGCACGGCGTGTCCACATTCGTGAGCGGCTACTGCTGCTGAAGCTGCACTTGAACCAGTATAAACGTCATAGCTGAGGTTTACAGTTTTGCTCATTGGGTCGTAATGGTCGGTCAATTGACCTTCTACTTGAATGATTCTTACGTCATAAATTCCGTTGTCGTGAAGCATCCGCTGTGCAATTTCTGCTCCTGTCATTCCGTTACGCAAGCGTATCTGCGAATATTTTTCAAATTTACTCTTTAAACGTCTTGATACTAATAATCCAAGTAGCATAAAGACAATACTGATAACGAAAATCATAGTTTTTAATTTAATTTTGGATGAGCGAATGATGCAATGAATGAATGTTGCTTATTCTAAGATTCATTCTATCATTCTAAATTAATTTTATTTTCTGAATTATTGAACTAGTTGAATAACCTTTTACCAATGAAATGGTTTTTACCTCGCCTCCATTTGCCATAACAAAATCTGCACCAACAATGTTTTCAACGGAATAATCATCTCCTTTAACCAAGATATTCGGACAAAGTGTCTCAATTAGTTCTTTTGGCGTTGGTTCATCGAACAAAATGACAGCATCAATAAAACTCATCGTTGCCATCATGCGTGAACGAGCGTACTCGTTTATTACTGGGCGACTTTCACCTTTCAAACGCCTCACCGAAGCGTCAGTATTTAAGCCTAGGACGAGTTTATCGCCTAAATTACGTGCTTTTTCGAGGTAATCAATGTGTCCGAGATGCACAATATCGAAACATCCGTTAGTAAAAACGATTTTTTTACCTTCCAATTGCCATTGCTCGATTTGTTGTTTGGCCTCTATTAGACTTAATATTTTTGATTCGGTCATTTTTCTTTAGAATTATTTACTATTTTATCAATTGCCTCCTGCTTTAGAGGAATAATATTTCTATTCGGCAAAACCAATGTCAATAAAAAAGCAATAATGCCAAAAAATGCTACAAAAACCATTCCTTGCATAGCATGAAGAAATGTAGCGAGTGTGATGCCATCTTGCTCTGAAAGCCCATAAAGAACTACGATACTTCCTACTAAAAAGTGATAACTTCCAATGCCACCCTGTGTTGGTGCTGCCATACCGATTGAACCCATTACAAAAATAGAAAGTGCTGCCAATGGCGAAAGATTAGCGGTTTCAGGCAATGCAAAGCAAAGAACGTAAGTCATTACGAAGTACATTGTCCAAATCAGAATCGTATGAAAAATGAATGCCGAAGGGTTTTTAAGATTTCGCACACTCATAAAACCACTTGCAAAACCACTGATTGTTTTAGCAACTTTCTGATAAAGAGCGTTTTGTGCGATTTTTTCTTGGTTTTTCTTGAATAAAAAATAAGCCGCCACAAGCAGGGCAATTCCAACTAAAGCATAGCTGCCAAGTAGCAATGGATTTTTGAATTTTTCACCAAAGAAATTAAAGAAAACATCTTTCAAACGGTCGAATTCGAGAATAAAATTCAAGAAAATTAACAATAGAAGTACCAAAACATCAATCAAACGCTCTGCAATTACAGCCCCGAATGATTTTTCAAATGGAATATCTTCTAATTTATTAAGTGTTCCGCAACGAGCGACTTCGCCCGCTCTTGGAAAAATCAAATTTGCTCCATAACCTACTAAAACCGCTAATGTAGTACGAAAAACCGAAGGTTTATAACCCATCGGTTCGAGCATCAATACCCAACGATACGCCCTGCTCCAATGTGCAACTAAAGCCATCACTGCTGAAAGTGCTACCCAACGATAATCCGCTTGTTTTATCTTTTCCCAAAGTGAATTTAGGTCTATGTTTTTAAAAGTAAACCACACTAAAACAGCGGCTACTGTTAGAGAAATAAGGTACTGAAGAGTTTTTTTCATTATTAAGTGTAGGACAGCTTTGTAAGCTGTCACTTTTACTGAGCATTTATGACGAATTACGCTATGCGATTCTGGAGAATTCGCCCACAAATTATTTTGCTATTTGGTTATTCTCGTCTGGAAAAACAATCATTGGTTTGTAGGCCTTTGCCTCTTCTTGGGTCATCCAGCCGTACGAAATAATAATCACGATATCGCCCACTTCGGCTTTGCGAGCGGCTGCTCCATTGAGACAAATAATGCCTGAACCACGTTTGCCTTTGATGGCGTAAGTTTCCAAACGCTCACCGTTATTGTTGTTTACGACTTGTACTCGCTCATTTTCCATGATTCCTGAGGCATCGAGCAAATCTTCGTCGATTGTAATGCTTCCTACGTAATTGAGTTCGGCTTGAGTGACCTTCACTCTGTGGATTTTTGATTTGAAAATATTGACTAACATATGTCTGAATTTACGATTGTACGAATTACGATGTGGTCACCTGGGTGATGATTAGATTTAAGATCTTCAAACGGAGTGCAAAATTATAAAATTGCTTTGGAAAGAAACATTTGCTACAACAATAAAATTCAGATTAAAATTTTTAAGTAGTTTTGTGCTGAAAAAGCTCACCAAAAATGATAAAAAAATTACTCTTCTTTTTTTTAGTAACCAGCACCTCCATAGCCTTTGCTCAAGATGCCAATATTTTTGAACCAGATTCAATTAAGAAAGAAATTGATGCCGTACCGATTAGGTCTTCTCTTCGTATTGATGGTGTTATGAATGATGCCGAATGGCGAAAAGTAAAACCAACCTCAGGTTTCACTCAAATTGAACCATTTCAAGGTAAAAAACCTACGCAAGATACAGAAGTCAAGGTGCTATACAATAAACAATATTTGTATTTTGGCATTTTTGCTAAAGATTCTTTGGGCAAGAAAGCCATTCGTGCTACTGATTTCAAGCGTGATTTTAGCTTTCGTCAGCATGACATGGTGGCTTTATCGTTTGATGGTTTTAATGATAAACGCAATGCAATGGTTTTAGTAACAAATCCGTATGGCGTGCAGCGAGATTTACTTTCGTTCGATGACCTTTACTATGATGTAGATTGGGATGGCCTTTGGCGTGTGCGTACTTCTCGAACCGATTCTGGTTGGGTAGCAGAAATGGCAATTCCGTGGCAAACACTGCGTTATCCAAAAACAACTGATAGCTTGAATACTTGGGGATTCAATGTTTTTCGAAGTCGCCGAATGAGCAATGAACAAACTGCTTTTTCACCTTATCCTCGAATTTTTTCTAATCTACGAATGACTTATGCGGGTGAGCTGAAAAATCTTCAACCACCGCCACCATCGCCTAATATTCGCATTCAACCTTATTTCTTGACTTCGTACGACCAATATAGTGGTCAAAAAGTGCCAAAACCGACTGAAACAAACTTAAAATTGGGTGGTGAACTAAAATGGGCGATAAACTCAAATGCCGTTTTAGACCTTACGACCAACACGGATTTTGCCCAAGCCGATGCCGACCGACAAGTAAATAATGTTACTCGTTTTTCGGTATTTTTTCCTGAGAGACGTCAGTTTTTTCTTGAAAATGCTTCACTTTTTGGCGTAGGAGTAGGGCCAAACGATGATTTTTCGGGTGGAACTATGCGTGTACAGCCCTTTTTTAGTAGAAGAATTGGCTTAGATGACAGTAATCGACCAATTCCGATTGATGCGGGTGGGCGTTTTGTATATCGTTCATTGAAGAGAAATTTTGGTGTAATTGCGATGCGTCAGCGTGGAGTAGGGGATACACCCGCTACAAACTTTTTTGTAGGACGTTTTTCAGAAAACTTTGGGGAACAAAGCCGCATAGGTGGCCTTTTAACTGTTAAAAATCGCCCGGATGGGTCGAATATCGTAGGTACGATTGATGGTTTTTTTCGCTTAAATCAGTCGCATTCTGTCAATGCAATGGCTTCTTATTCAAAAACTACGAATACTGGACAGCAAGGGTTTTCGGGCATGGCTCAGTATTTTTTCACTAATAATCAATTTAAAGTATGGTGGACGCAGTCGGTTGTTACAAAGAATTTCAATCCAGAAATGGGTTTTGTTTCTCGCACCGATGTGATTGGCACAACGCCAGGGATTTTTATCTATAATCGTGGAAAATGGCTTCCGAAAAAATACGTGAGAGCATTTGAGCCGGGAATTATGACGGAATTTTATCACCAAGCTTCAACTGGTCAGTTGATTGAACGCCAAATTAATATCAACCCTATTTGGTTTAATTTTCAGAATGGCGGTTTTTTTGGGTATTTGGTTAATCCAACTTTTCAGCGTTTGACCGAACCTTTCGAACCGCTTGGCGTTTCGATTGCTGTGGGAGATTACAACTATGTTCGCCATCAAATTTTTACAAGTTCCGATCCTTCAAAAATTATTAATGTTGTAGTTGACCACAGTTGGGGAACGTATTTTGACGGAAAACTTAACTCTACTGATATTAGGTTACAATTTGCACCGATTCCGCATATTTCAGTTTCGGGGCGATATAATCGAAATGGGTTTAAAGAAGTTGGTGATGCTGTTGATGGTAAAAAAGTAGATTTGTATTCAATCGAAGGGCGTTTTGCTTTAAATCCGAGAGTACAATTGATTGGGTTTTATCAGCAAAATTCAGAGAATAGTTCTAAAAATTATAATATTCGTTTATCATGGGAATACCAACCTTTGTCTTATATTTATGTTGTGTTCAATCGCCGAGGATTCAATAATGTAAGCGAGCCAAGTGACATTCGTTACGAAAAAGAAAACCATGTAATTGCTAAAATTAGTTATTTAAAGCAGTTTTGAGTGAATTGTTAATGTTTGAAGGGTTAGTTATAGATGGAAAAAACATTAACTATTTTTAAGTTTGTAAATATTCAACGACAAAATAATTTATTCAACCTAAAATCAACAAAACTATGCAACGACGCAACGCACTGAAAAGCCTTTCGGTGGCTCTTGGTGGTTTGGTGTCCATGCCCGCATGGGCTTCATGCTGGACTTCCGACTCAATTGGCAACGACAAATTTTTATCAGCTACAGATGAAGCTATTTTAGCCGAAATCGTTGAGACAATTATTCCCGAAACAAAAACTCCTGGGGCAAAATCTCTAAAAGTGCATCAATTTGCCTTACGCATGATTAATGATTGCTATGGAGAAGCAGCACAGAAAAACCTTCAACAAGGCCTTGCCAAAACTGATGAATTGGCGAAACAAACTTATAGCAAATCCTTTGTTGAATGTGATGCTCAGCAACGCAAAGATGTTATTTTGCAAGTAAGGAAAGCTGACGACGCAAGCAAAAAGTTTGTGGAAATGATTAAAAACCTAACGATTCGTGGCTACACTAATTCTGAATATTACATGGTCAATGTTCAAAAATACGTTATGGCTCCAGGTTTTTATCATGGCTGTGTTCCTGTAAAAAAGTAGAGTTAATAGCAAAGACTGTTTGGTATATAGGCTATTTAGGTAGAATATAGACTGTCGTCTGTTGTCTAATCAAATTCAATCATTCAACTAAGAAAATGCCAAATTTTAATATAGATTCAGTAAAAGACCGCACATTCGATGCCATCGTAGTTGGCTCAGGAATTAGTGGCGGATGGTCAGCTAAAGAGTTGACAGGTAAGGGTTTACGTACATTGTTATTGGAGCGTGGACGTGACGTAAAGCACGTGACTGACTACCCAACTACAATGATGAATCCGTGGGAGTTTGACCACCTCGGACAAATTACAAAAGAGCTAAAGGATGCCAATCCGATTGCGAGTCGCTGCTATGCATTCAACGAAGATGCTTCTCATTTTTTTGTAAAAGATGCCGAACATCCCTATGTGCAGGAAAAACCATTTGATTGGATTCGTGGCTACCAAGTCGGTGGAAAGTCATTGATGTGGGCGAGAGGAACACAACGTTGGTCGCAATATGATTTTGAAGGCCCAGCACGTGATGGTTTTGCGGTAGAGTGGCCAATAAACTATGCTGATATTGCTCCTTGGTATAGCTATGTAGAAAAATTTGCGGGCATTTCGGGAAATAAAGATGGACTCCCACAACTTCCCGACGGCGAGTTTTTGCCACCTCATGAGCAGTCTTGTGTTGAAAAGCATTTTACAAAAGAAATGGCGAAACATTATAATGGTAGTCGCCCTGTGATTATTGGACGTTGTGCTCACTTGACTCAGCCAAAGGAAATTCATTTTCAACAAGGCAGAGGGCAGTGCCAAAATCGTAATCTTTGCCAACGTGGTTGTCCATATGGTGGATATTTTAGTAGTAATTCTTCGACAATTCCTTGGGCAATGCGTAGCGGGAAATTGACAATGAAAACCGACTCAGTCGTTCATTCAATTATTTATGATGAGAAAAAAGGCAAAGCGACTGGCGTACGTGTAATTAATGCACAAACCAAAGAAAACGGTACGCCGTCCGTAACCGAATATTACGCTCGTGTGATTTTCTTAAATGCTGCAACGCTCAACACGAATTTGATTTTGTTAAATTCTACCTCAAATCGTTTTCAGAATGGTTTTGGCAACGATAATGGGCTTTTGGGTAAATATATTGCATTCCATAATTTTCGTACAACAATTTCGGGCGAGTACGAAGGTTTTCTTGATACCACCACCGAGGGCATTCGCCCGAATGGTAGTTATATTCCTCGTTTCCGTAATGTTCTAAAACAAGAAACTGATTTTTTACGTGGTTATGCCGCAGGTTTTAGTGCAAGTCGCATGACTTATCGAGATACCTCTGGAATTGGTGAAGATTTGAAAGAAAGTTTAAATCAGACAAAATATGGTAATTGGCGAGTAGGCTCACACATGATGGGTGAGACTATTCCGAAAGAAAGTAATTATGTAGCACTTGATAAGACTTTGGTTGATTCGTGGGGCATTCCTCAGCTAAAAGTGTCGGTCGCTTATGATGATAACGATGAAAAAATGATAAAAGATTTCCATGAGCAACTCACTGAAATGTACACTAAAGCGGGCTTTACAAATATCAAAACGCACGATAATCCAGAAAAAGCCCCAGGTTTGGATATTCACGAAATGGGTGGTGTGCGTATGGGCAAAGACCCTAAAACATCAATGCTCAATAAGTGGAATCAGTTTCATAATTGCAAAAATGTATTCGTTACCGACGGAGCTTGCATGACTTCCAATTCGACACAAAATCCATCTTTGACTTTCATGGCCATTACGGCTCGTGCCGCAGATTACGCTGTAAAGGAAATTAAGAAAGGTAATTTATAGAGAATACCAAAATTGAAGACCTACCAAAATTTATGAATTTTGGTAGGTCTTTTTTATTTCGCTTTAAACTCCTGCCAAGTAGCATTATAAGAACCAAAACAGCCAAATCCACCTTTGATATTGGTATAAAGTAGTACAGGTTCGGCAAATGGATTATTATTTTCTCGTTGTCGGCGGAGCGATGTATGATAATTATAGTAATGAATATCTGTCTGAAATAAGCCGACTTTAATTATGTCTAAACTCGTTTTTAAGTTGGTATTTTGCCCTTGTATATTTCCTCCTATATTGGTCGGTAGATAAGCTCTATTTAAAGAAAGGAGTTGTCCATCAGCAATTTTATCATCAATTGTTCGTAAATCAACGATTGCAGAAACTGGAGCATTAATCACTTTTTTATTTATTGAGTCAACAATTCTGTATAAAAAAACAAATTCACTAAGAGCTCGATAATAATTTGTTTCGCCTGCTTTATCTTGCCAAATCACTTTTACATCATATTCAGTATTTGTCACTGAATTTCCCTGCTGAAAATCATTTACCTTTGTTGAATCTATTTTTATTTCTTTTATGGCAATTGGATTCGGAATGGTTGTCGAGGCATTTACTTGCCGTCCATCGGGCGTATTTACCGTAATTGTATAGGTTTTTCCTACTAAAATTGGCAATTCAGAAGGCAAAGCACGGTAATAACCCAATTTTGGACTGTAAACGAATCGAATGCTTTTACTTCCATCTGATAAACTGACGCTTGCATTCGTAATGTCATCTCTAATATCACCTGAGGTGCCAATGAGCAATTTGGTCTCAGTTATTTTTGCCGCCAGAACAGTATCTTGGGGCGAAATAAAACATGCCACTACCAATTTAGAATCAGTTTCAGGCAAAAAAGAAGGATCAATTTCCTTAATCAAACTTTCGCATGAAGGCAGAAATAACTGGCTGATTATAATTAAACTATATAAAAATATTTTTTTCATCTGATAAATTTTTTAAAAACTCCCCTTTAGGAACGGCTGCTGCCGCTGGGGGCTAAAACTTAAAATTATAACTAAACGATGGAATAATCGGAAATATAGAATATCGTTGTAAAATATTGATAGTCTGATTGTTAGCATCGGTTTTGGTATTGAGTTGGTAGAAAAACGGATTCTTTCTATTATACGCATTATAGATGCTAATTTCCCAAGTGCGTTCGTGTCGGCGTTTCTTTTTACTGAACTGCACTCCTAAATCAAGTCGATGATAAGGCTCGGCACGGAACGTGTTTTTTTCGCCATATTCTTGCACGGCTCGCCCTGCGAAAAGTGGACTTACTGGTGTAGATGGATTATTGATAGCATTATTTGCCCCGAAACGAGTATTGAAATTGCTATAACCGTTATACCTCGAAAGTGGCATCGTTAGGGCATTCCCAGTACCGAAAACCCAAACTGCTGAAACTGTAATGTTTGGCTTAATGTCATAAATTCCAACTAATGAAATATCGTTTCGGCGGTCATATCGAGGAAAAAACTCTTTGCCAAAATTCAATTCGTCAAATTGCCATTTTGTCCACGAAAGCGTATAGCCTGCCCAGCCCGAAAACTTTCCGACTTTTTTCTGCAATAAAAACTCCGCTCCGTAAGAGTATCCACCACCAACCGTTACTTTATCTTCCCAACGTACTCGGTTGTTTGAAGTTGGGTCGTTCAAAAGCAAAAAACTCGCACCTTCTTTATAATTAATGAGGTTATTCATTTTTTTATAATAGCCTTCAATGGTCAGCGTTAAGCCTTTTTTATCAAAATCTTTGGCAAAACCCGCTGCTACTTGTTGTGATTGTTGCGGAGCAATCCTGTCAGTGGTTGGCACCCAAAGGTCAGTTGGTAAACCAATGCCCGTATTGGTAAGCAAATGCACATATTGATTCATCAGTGCATAAGATGCCTTAAAAGCTAAATCATTGCTCAGTTTATAGGCCACTGCCAAACGTGGTTCTGGACGTACATAGCTTGCTCCCGAAACTTGATAATTACTGAGTCGGAGACCTGCATTCATTTTTAGTCGACTGCTTGCTTGCCAAACGTCTTCGGCATAAATTCCCGATTCTACGACGTCAATATTATCAATTCTGTTTTCAAAACGACTAATATCAGAGTCTTGTAGCACAACGGCACTAGGCGTAAACCGATGAAAAGTAGACTGTATACCAAATTTTATGGCGTGTTTTGGGGCTGGAAAAAAATCAAAATCGTATTTGATGGCATAGTCTCTGATACCCGATTGATAATCTAAATTATAAGTCGAATTTGTATTGGTGTTAAGGTCAAGAGAATTGACCACAGATTTAATATTGAAGCGATAACGGCTATAAATGAGCGATAAATTACCAAAAAGTTTCTGAGAAAATAGGTGATTCCAACGCAAGGTGGCAGTTTCGTTGCCCCAATTCAGTCCATTCGATGAATTGTTTACGGGACTAGCTGTATTAGTGCTAAATTTATCTTCTCCAAAATAGCCACTTAAATACAGTTTATCTTTCTGACCGAAATCATAATTAACCTTGGCGTTTAAATCATAAAAATAATAACCGCCCGTCGTTTGCTCAATAGCATCTTTTTGTGAGGCTTTGATAAGTGGAGCCGCCACAATATCAAGATAAGTACGTCTGGCAGAAACAATAAACGATGATTTCGTAGTCTTTTGCTTTTTTGTTTTAATCGGCCCTTCGAGGGTCAATCTTGATGAAATAAGTCCGATTCCGCCTTCTCCGTGTAGTTTTTCTTTATTTCCTTCTTTCATATTCATTTCAATTACTGATGAAAGTCGGCCGCCGAAACGTGCAGGAAAACCACCTTTAGTGAGTTCTACGCTTTTGAGAGCATCGCCGTTGAAAACTGAGAAAAATCCAAACAGGTGACTGGCGTTATAAACCACTGCATCATCTAAAATTATTAAATTTTGGTCAGGTCCTCCACCACGAACATAAATTCCTGATTGGCCTTCCGAGCCTTTTTGCACGCCTGGCATGAGTTGAAGCACTTTCAAAACATCTTTTTCGCCCATAAAAGCAGGAATTTTCTTGATTTGATTAATTGGAATGTCAATCTTACTCATCTCAACTGATTCACTCACTCGTTCTTCTTGACGTTTTGATGAAACCACAACTTCGTTGAGTTGATTGGCCGACGTCAACTCAATATTCATTTCTAAATTTTTATTGAGAATGAATGTTTTTTCGATGCGTTCATAACCTACAAACGAAAAGACTAGAGTAGCGGCATCGTTGGCAGGAAGTGTAATCGAATAAAAACCGTAGTTATTACTACTAGTTCCGAATGTGCTATTTGGTATATAAACGTTTACTCCGTTGAGTTGCTCTTGACTGCCTTTTTCACGCACATAGCCACTGATTGTAAATGTTTGTTGGGCAAAAGTTGTATAATTTAAAACAACGATGAATACCAAAACTAAGTGTCTTTTTTTTATCATGGGTAGCAGATTATTCTATTATATAAAGCACTGAGACAAAAAACATGAGATTCGAGACAGGAGACAGTTCGCCGGAGCGATAAAATACTTACTGTCAATAAGTTGCATCATTTCAATTTGTCGATTAATCCTGTCTCATTAATTATTACGTAAAAGTCCTAATAAATGTTGTTGAAATTAAAAAAATAAAAATTATGGTATTTTACTAAGATTAACAATAAAAAAACATCGTAATAGCTTAAATATCGTTTGTTTAGTTTTTATTTGTATGACCAAAATTGTATTTTTACATTAATACTAAAAAGTCTTATCTTTAATCCTAAAATTATTATGGCAGAGAACGAAAAAAGTGTAACCGATAAAGCAACCGAAATAGCTGGGCAAGCAGTAAATGCAGTTACTGATAAAATAACAGATTTGAAAGCTGATGCTACTGAAGTAATCGGTGATTTGAAAGCAAAAGCATCGGAGTTGGTTAGCGATGAGAAAATCAATGAAGTGAAAGCACAAGCTACTGAAAAAATTGCAGATTTGAAGGAAGACGCATCAGAAGCGGTAGAAGCTGCGAAAGCAAAAGTTCAAGAAGTGGCCGCAGGTGCAAACGAAAAATTGGCAGATTTAAAAGAAGAGGCAACAGAAGCTGTAGAAGCCGCAAAAGCAAAAGCACAAGAATTTGCTGCAGAAGCATCAGCTACAGTTGATAACTTGAAAGCAAAAGCAACGGAATTTATGAAAAGTGAAAACGTTGATGCTATGAAAGCCGATGCAGCCGAAAAAATCGAAGATTTGAAAGCCGATGCAGCCGAAGCAGTAGACGCAGCGAAAGCAAAAGCCCAAGAATTAGCTAACGAAGCAAGCGAAACTGTTACCGAAGTTACTCAAAAAGCTAAAGGCTTTTGGAGTAAATTATTTGGTGGTAAATAAGATTTAAAATTATAAAAAAGGTGAATCTGCTTTTAGATTCACCTTTTTTTATACAAAAATTATCTGTTTTGCTAAATTTTCCAGCCTGGGCCTTTTACAAATTTACCTGATTTTAAGCCAGTATGTTGCCCGTTTTTCACAACTTGCTTTCCATTCACAAACACATGAATCATTCCTTCTGAAAGCTGATGCGGCTTCTCGAAAGTTGCTTTGTCTTGAATTTTATTAGGGTCAAAAATCACAATATCGGCATAATTACCAACTACTAAACGGCCGCGTTTCTGTATCTTTAGGTTATCACATGGCAAAGATGTGAGTTTTCTGATGGCCTCTTGTAGCGTAATTACCTTTTCTTCACGTACATATTTGCCCAAAAGTCGAGCAAAGTTGCCATAAGCTCTCGGATGATTGCTTGATTTTAAAAAAACTCCTGCAGGGTTCATCGAGGCCGCATCTGAGCAAAAACTCATGTAAGATAATCGAATTTGTTTTTTTACATTTTCTTCGCTCATCAAAAAATACACAACATCAACTCGTGAGCCGTCCGAAACTACCAGATCCATTGCGGTTTCGTACCAAGTTTTTTTCTTGATGTCTGCAACTTCTGCCAATGTCTTGCCAATATATTTTCTGAGCGAATCTTGTTTAAAACCAATCAGAAGTGTTTTATCTGCTCCTGCGGCTAAACATAAATTTTCCCAGTCATTTTGAGGTGAACTCATTTCACGCCCGACTTGCTCTCTGATTGTACCAGTTTTAAGCCTTCTTCTCCATTGTTCGAAGCCTCCTTCTTGCACCCACGGTGGCATGGCAGCATCAAGTCCAGTTGCTCCTGCAATATAATTGTACATATCTGCAGTAATATTAATGCCTGCTTTTCTGGCACTATCTATCTTGGCTATTACTTTATCTAATTTATACCAATTGTCTTTGCCTGCGGCCTTCAAATGATAAATTTCAGCGTGAATATTGGCTTCTTTGGCAATCTTAATCAATTCAGTAGTGGCTTCTTCGAGTTTGTTGCCTTCGCTTCTGAGATGCGAAATATACGTACCGCCATATTGGGAAGCTACCTTCGATAATTCAATAAGTTCATGAGTACTAGAGTAAGTACCAGGCGTATAAATCAATGCCGAAGCCACTCCCATCGCACCTTCTTCCATAGCCAATTTTACGTGCTTTTTCATTCGTTCGAGTTCGTCTGGCTTTGGCGGACGGTTGGCATAGCCCAGTTCCATTGCTCTGACAGTAGAAGCTCCAACAAACGAAGCAACATTAGTTGAGACACCTCGTTTTTCTAAATAAGAAAGGTATTCGCCCAGTGTGTTCCACGGAATGTCGTATTTAATATTTCTTTGCGATTTTGTTGCATCAGCCTTCATTGACTCACTGATAGGTCCCATCGAATCGCCTTCGCCCATAACTTCTAGTGTAACGCCTTGCATGATATCTCCCATCGAACGCCCATCTTCTATCAAACTTTCTGTACTCCAGCTCAGCATATTTACAAAACCTGGGGCAACCGCCATGCCTTTGGCATCAATTACATCTGTGGCATCGGAGTAAAAACTTAAGTTGCCTATAAAAGCAATCGTATCATTTTTTAAAGCAATATCGGCCGAAATTGGTGTTGTGCCGTTGCCGTCAAATATAAGACCGTTTTTGATGATGAGGTCGTATTTACTGTTATTACAGGAAAATAATAGCAAAAAACTGCTAATAAATAAAAATTTAAGGGGTTTCATAGAGGTTTTAATCAAAGAGGTTTTAATCAAATTTGCCTAAAAATATAGAAAAATAAGTAAGTATGAAACCAATAGTTTAAAGATAAGTTGGATGAATTACTTTCGCTCATAAGTTAAAATCGAAATATCGTATGGCGTATTTTGTCCTTTTAGAAACTCCTTGCGTTCGGTAATGTTAAACTCGTTTTCATTAAATGCTGGAAAAAAGGCATCTCCCTCAACAGTTTCGTGAACGAGCGTGAGATAAATCTTATCCGCAAACGGAATAGATAATTTGAAGATTTCTTCTCCACCCAAAACAAAAACCTCCTCTTCAAATTTGCACTTTTCAAAGGCTTCTTCCAAACTACTTACTACTTCAAAACCGGCTTCTACCACATAATCAGCTTGTCGAGTAATCACGTAATTGCCAAATTCTGACCATATTCTATGTGGATTATCGTAGCTTTTACGACCCATTATCATCTTCTTATCTTTTGTAACTTCTTTTAAATTATCCCAATCTGCAGTAATTGGATTCCATGGTAAAGCATTTTTCAAGCCAATCGCTCGATTTTTACTCATAGCGGCAATTAATGAAATAATTGTTTGTTTTGTCATTTTTTAATATAAATTTTACTTGAAATTATACAAATATCTTAATTGGTAAGCAAGTGTTAACAATTATATAACATTGGATTTTTCTCACACTAATCAAAAATACTCACTTTTGTACCCAAATTACATACACCAATATAATCAAATTAAAACTAACTAACCCCCCCAAAATTATGTTTGGCTTAGAAACTGATATTTTCCTTTTATTGTCATTCTGTCTTTTGGCTGCTTGTGCATTTGAATTTATCAACGGATTTCACGATACCGCAAACGCTGTTGCAACCGTAATTTATACTAATTCTCTCAAACCAACTCAAGCCGTTGTTTGGTCGGGTATTGTCAACTTTATCGGAGTTGTTACGGGTGGAGTAGGGGTCGGAATGAGTATTATAAACCTGCTTCCAGTAGAACTACTTATCGACCAAAATGTTTATCATAGTATTGCAATGGTCCTTGCATTGTTATTTAGTGCTATTATCTGGAATTTTGGAACATGGTATTTTGGTATTCCAGCATCAAGTTCGCATACTTTAATAGGTGCAATTTTAGGAGTTGGCTTAGGTTACGCTCTGCTTCCTGAAAATAAATCTGGGATCGCAGCAGTAAATTGGGATAAAGCCAAAGAGATTTTTTCTGCTTTATTACTCTCTCCTATGGTTGGTTTTGCATTGGCAGTATTCTTGATGTTTGCTCTTCGCAGATTATTGAGTAAAGATATCAGAAAACAGGTATTCGACGAACCAAATAAAGACGAAGTTCCTCCATTTTGGATTCGTGCCATCTTGATTACAACTTGTACACTAGTGAGTTTCTTTCACGGGCGTAACGATGGTCAAAAAGGTATAGGTCTCGTTATGTTGATTCTGATTGGCGTTTTACCAACTTACTTTGCTATTAACAAAAGCATTGATTTTACGACTTTAAAGCCAGAACTCGCAACAATTTCTCAACAAATTGCCTTGATTGATACTACTCACGCTTCAACTGCCGAAAAAGAAAAAATTGCCAAAGTCAATACAAGCATTAGTTTTTTGAATAGCATTTCAGATAGTGGAAAGGTCGAAAAGACTAATGCTC
Source organism: Cytophagaceae bacterium (assembly GCA_027486845.1). Classification (GTDB taxonomy): domain Bacteria; phylum Bacteroidota; class Bacteroidia; order Cytophagales; family Spirosomataceae; genus Emticicia. Next base: position 30,352 of record JAIXOL010000030.1, on the reverse strand, counting down.
TAGAAGTACGCAAAGCAATACTTACAATCAGTGGTAACACAAAGAAATTAGTAGAAGATGAAGAAATCGTTTTGAGCGAAAATAGTAAAGCAATTTTAGCAAATCTTGCCGCCAAAGAGGAAAAAGGCATTCGCCGTTTCACCGACCACGCTCCAATGTGGGTTATTTTGATGATTTCGCTATCACTCGGTCTTGGAACAATGATTGGTTGGAAACGTATCGTGGTGACAGTTGGAGAAAAAATTGGTAAATCTCATCTTACTTATGCCCAAGGTGCTTCTGCGGAACTCGTGGCCGCTACTACAATTGGTTTGGCTTCTTGGTTTAAACTTCCAGTAAGTACCACTCATGCCTTATCTTCAGGTATTGCAGGAACGATGGTAGCCAGTAAAGGTATTAAAAATCTACAAGCAGGAACAATCAAAAGTATTCTTTTGGCTTGGGTTTTAACCTTACCAGTAGCAATTATATTATCAGCTTCATTATTCGTATTTTTCCGCTGGTTATTATAATTTTAGCCTAAAATAGTCTTAAAAAAACGACAACGATAGCAAGTACATCTAACCGTTGTCGTTTTTTGTTTTTAAAATGCTCAGAAAAGCTTATTTTTGGCATACAAAACATTTTAACACCAATATGAATCATAATTTTGCATTCCTACTTGCAAGATTTCTACTTATTTTCTTACTCTCATTCTCAATTTTCTCAGATAGTTTTGGTCAGCAACAAGGCTCATTGATGGATGTCGATACTTTGACAGTAAAACGGCTATTATCAACCCTCAAAAAATATGAATACGTAGGTATTAGCGGTTACATTCAGCCACAATTTCAATATATTCAGTCAGACGGTGCAAGGTCATTTAATGGTGGAGATTTTGCCCGAAATGTAAACAATCGTTTTATGCTTCGTCGAGGTCGTATTCGTTTCGACTATGCTCATTATGATAGTAATAATATGCCACAACTTAACTTTGTCTTTCAATTTGATGGTACAGAACGAGGGGTTTTTATTCGAGATTTTTGGGGAAGAATATACGAAAATAAGCTAAATATGCTTGCGTTTACGACAGGTATGTTTGCTCGACCATTTGGGTTTGAAATAAATTACTCTTCAAGTGACCGTGAAGCTCCAGAACGTGGCCGAATGTCCCAATTATTGATGCGAACTGAGCGTGATTTGGGATTTATGGGGTCATTTGAGGCCCGAACCAAGAAAATATTTATCAAATATTTAAAATGGGATATTGGCATATTTAACGGGCAAGGTTTGACAGGAACAGCTGATTTTGATAGTCATAAAGATTTAATTACAAGACTTTCTCTAAAACCCTACAAAATCTCTCCAAAATTTATTGTCAGTGGAAGTGTTTCAGGCTTATTTGGTGGCATGGAGCAATTTACGAAGTATATTTACAAAATGTCAAGCAATCAATCTTTTGTTGTGGATTCTTCTACTTCAAATGTAGGTGAAATCGCTCCACGCAAATACTACGGTGCCGATGTGCAGATAAAAATACCAAACCGAGTAGGGCAGACCGAATTTAGAGCTGAATACATCAGAGGAACGCAAACTGCTACGCAAAGTTCAAGCGAAACTCCAGGAGTTATTCCAACGCTTAATGGCAAAAATGCTCCGCTATACATTCGTAATTTCGATGGAGCATATTTTTATTTCTTACAGCATTTGGGAAGCAAAAAACACCAATTTGTAGCAAAATACGATTGGTATGACCCAAATAAAAAGATAAAAGGTACAGAAATAGGGAAAATATTTACAGCCGCCGACGTCCGATTTAATACTTTAGGTTTAGGCTACGTGGTTTATCCTAACGAGAACTTGAAAGTTACGTTTTGGTGCGAAATGCCTAAAAATGAAAGTACAAATTTAACCGATTATACTACCGATGTGAAAGACAATAATTTCACTTGTCGTGTACAATATCGTTTTTGAAAAGACCAAAAACTAAAAAAAACCTACTGAAATCTCCGTAGGTTTTTTTATGTTAAAACCATTAATTTTTATAAAAATCAAAATACTTTTTCCTAAATTTGTACAATATTTATTGAGGCGGCTCCCCGCATGCAAGCATAATAAATGTATCTTTTGTCAGAGGAATTCCTTGCCAAGTTCTTTTGAAAATTCTTAATTCTTAATTTTAAATTCTTAATTGCGACAGCAAATGGAAACCTACGGTAAAATTCTTACGATTGCTAGTCCACTATTTTTACTTTTAGTGCTTATCGAAAAGGCTTATGGCCATTTTGCTCGAAAAGATTCATTCAAGGGAATGGACATGATTTCGAGCTTGACTTCGGGTTATACCAATTCGGTGAAAGATGTTTTGGGCTTAAGCGTTTCGATTCTTTCTTACGATTGGATGGTAAACCATTGGACATTCTACAAAATTGAGTCGTCGATTTGGGTGTATATCATTGCTTTCGTTTCTCTCGATTTGACAGGCTATTTGGTGCATCGCATGGCACATTCAATCAATTTTTTCTGGAATAAACACGCCATTCACCATAGTAGCGAAGAGTTTAATTTGGCCTGTGCTTTACGCCAAAGTATTTCTTCGTTTGTGAGTTTGTTTACGGTATTTTTATTGCCTGCTGCCTTATTAGGCGTTGATGCCAAAGTCATTGCCATAGTTGCTCCACTGCATCTTTTTGCACAGTTTTGGTACCATACGGTGTATATTGGCAAGATGGGAATTCTTGAAAAAATTATCGTTACACCCTCGCACCACCGAGTGCATCATGCCATTAATCCTGAATATTTGGATAAAAACCATGGACAGATTTTTATTATTTGGGATAAACTTTTTGGTACTTTTCAAGAAGAATTACCTAACGTTCCGCCTGTTTACGGCATAACTCGCCCTGCTAGCACTTGGAATCCTATAAAGATTAATTTTCAGCATTTGTGGTTTTTAATAAAAGATGCTTATCATACTAATAGTGTGAAAGATAAATTTAGAATTTGGTTTATGCCAACTGGCTGGCGACCAGCCGATGTAGAGGCTCGTTTCCCCGACGATAAAATAGAAGACCCGTATGATTTCGAGAAATATGCCCCAAAAATATCTAAACCTATGTTCATTTGGATATGGTTTCAGTTTCTCTTTACATTCGGAATGCTCTTTTATTTCTACGGAAACATCGGCAAATTAGGCGTACCAAATATGTTTGTTTATGGAGGATTTATCTACTTAACAGTATTTGCATACACAGAGTTAATGGATAGAAACCCTTACGCAATTATGTGGGAAATCATCAAAAATATTGTAGGTTTTGCCTTAATATACCAAATGGGTGATTGGTTTGGCAGTAGCTCGCAATATCCATGGGCTTCGATGGTGATGATGGTTTACTTCGTACTTTCAACAGTCATTACTACTTACTTCGTATGGTATGAGATTCGAGAGGAAAGCGAGAAAGTAACTTTGGCGTAAGTTATTTTGTTAAAGAATATTTTATGGCACATCTCAAAGATGTGCCATAATTGTTTTTGCTATAAGAATTCTCCAATCTCGCATTTCAAATCTAAGAAAACAAAGTCTCATGCCCATATTCGTAACCTTGTTTGATGATTTCTTTGATATCATTGGTTGTAAAATCAGTTAATTCGATATGTAGAGGTTCTTTTGGGCGAATAACCGTGATTTTGATTTTCTTGGTAAGGCTAAAAGGACCAATGCTTCCATAGTTTTCTGCATAATTTTCGGCCCATTCAATGTCGCTATTTTCAAACTGATTGACTGTAATGTCTTTTATACGCTCAATTAAGCTAAAAAAACTTCGATAATTAAACTGTTCTAAAGGTTTGTTTTTTGGGTGAGTAGCCACACAATAAATCTCAGTGGCTCCATCTTCAATGGCTTTTCTTAGCGGCACAACTTCGCGTAATCCACCATCCATGTACGCCTGACGATGGTCGCCCCCAATTTGAATAGCTGGCATAATAAAAGGAAGCGAACTGCTTGCACGCAGATAATCCAAAAAATGCTGTTCGAGCGGGTCTGTATAGTGCATTTCGCCCGTATTGATGTTTACTGCTCCAACTTTTAGTTTTATTGGACTTTTCCGCATGGTCGTTACATCTAAGTATTTTTTAAGTTTTTCGTGTAAGGGATTTGTATCAATCAAGCCATCAAAACGGCTTAAAAGTGTATCAATTCCCAACGAAAACTTCGATTTTAGTACGCCAATATCAGATGGCTGTGTAATATTTTCGAGCCAAAATTGCAGTAGTTTTTTATTGACTAAATCCCAGTCGATGCTTCCTTTTTCGAGGTGCTGTTTGCCTGCTTCATTGACCATAAATGAGCCATTTAAAGCTCCTGCCGAAATACCGTAAATCATTTCTGGTTTGAATCCTGTATCCAAAATTGCATGAATAACGCCTACTTGCCAAGCCCCTTTGAGTGAGCCACCACCTAAAACTAATGCTCTCATCTATAAAAGTATTTTTTTGTCACGCCAATAATACGACTAAATTAACTAATTTTGAAAAAAACTTTAGCAAATATCATGCTTAAAAAACAAACCTTACTTTCCAAAAGTGTGTTTATATTTTAACTGAGCTTTTTTACTCAAAAATATCAAAATATAGTTTTGAAAATTGATATAATTCAAGAAAAATTTGAACAAAATCATTAAAATTAATATATTTTTCTCTAATCTGCTCAATAAGTCAGAAATCAATCGTAAAATTGCATACGCAGGGCGAAACAACATTTTGCTCACCTCTTCATGCCGTTAGATATTAACCAAATACAAGCTCCAATCGAACAAGATTTGGAAATTTTCGAAAAGAAATTTCGCCAGTCGATGAAGACCGACGTGATGCTGCTCGACCAAATTATGAAATATATTATTCATCGGAAAGGTAAACAAATTCGACCGATGTTTGTATTTCTCACGGCAGGAACTATCGGCCAAATCAACGAAGCTACTTATCGTGGAGCAGCCCTTATCGAACTTTTACATACGGCTACTCTAGTGCATGATGATGTGGTTGATGATTCAAACTACCGCCGTGGATTTTTCTCAATTAAGGCACTTTGGAAAAATAAAATTGCGGTTCTCGTGGGTGACTATCTATTTTCTCGTGGATTGCTTCTTAGTCTTGATAATGAAGACTATGATTTGCTAAAAATTGTTTCGACCGCAGTAAAAGAATTAAGTGAAGGCGAATTATTACAAATCGAAAAAGCCCGTAAACTGGATATTACTGAAGATATTTATTATGAAGTAATTCGCCAAAAAACGGCTTCGCTAATTGCTTCGTGTTGTGCCGTTGGGGCGGCTTCGGTCGGAGCAAGTGCCGAAGTTGTAGCCAAAGCCAAGCTTTTAGGTGAAAAAATCGGTATGGCGTTTCAGGTAAAAGATGACCTTTTTGATTATGGTGATGCCGAGATAGGCAAACCAACGGGTATTGATATCAAAGAAAAGAAAATGACATTACCGTTGATTTATGCCCTCAATCATGCTTCTTGGTCTGACAAACGCCATATTATTAATTTAATAAAAAATCACTCCGAAAACCCTAAAAAAGTGACTGAAGTGATAGACTTTGTGAAAAAATCAGGTGGAATTCAATATACCACTGAAGTTATGAAACGCTTCGTAAAAGAAGCCAACGATATCCTCTTTACATTTCCTGACTCTGCTTTCCGTCAATCATTACACGATTTAGTGCTTTTTTCTATCGAACGTACTAAATAAACTGTAAAATCCGAATATAATGTTAAATTTATACAAATTGTATAGATGGTTTGTTTTGTATATATGAAATATTCTATATTTACTGAAAATACAATTGTAATCGTAATGATTATATTGTATGGAAATATGGTAAAAAGTGTAAATATGAAATATACAAAACAAACTGAATAAACAATATATTGCGAAAAAAATATAAATATTAAAAATTCAAAAAAAAATGAAAACAACTATAAAGCTATTAATAATGAGTGTTTTTATGAATACTTCAATGGCTCAAAGTATTGAAAAAAAGTTTGATAATAGCACAGTATCCAATTACTTATCCAAACTTCCATCAGACATAAAGGTAACGATGGCGGTGGAAAATATGGATGGGAAGCTGTTTTTTGAAAATCGAACGGATGTAAAAGTGCCATCGGCAAGTGTTATTAAAGTACCGATTCTGATGTCATTGATGGAAAAAGTACAAGCTAATGAGATTAGTTTATCGAAAGTTCATCGTTTAGCAAATGCCGAAAAAGCGGGTGGTTCGGGAGTTTTGATGAATGTTTCGGAAGGTGAAAAACTGACAATCAGAGAGCTTGCCCAAGAAATGATCCGGACGAGCGATAATACGGCTACTAATATTCTGATTCGTGAAATTGGGATGGAAAAGATTAACCAAAACCTAATGAAGTGGGGAACAACAAAAACTCGACTGAATAGAGTGATGATGGATACCGATGCAGTAAAGCAAGGTCGAGAAAATTATATCAATGTGCTGGAAATCAATGCTTTATTGCGAATGATTTATAATAATAAGGTAGCAAATCCAATACTTTGTGACGAAATGATTGGTATGCTAAAAAATTGTGAAGATACCACGACGATTCCGAGTCAGCTCCCTAAAGATTTGGCAATTGCTCATAAAACTGGTACACTCGCTTATGTTAGGGGCGATGCTGCCATTGTGTTTACTGCTCAACCTTTTGTGATTTCAATATTTGTGGAAGGTTTTGATAAAGAAGCAACTGCCGAAAAAATAATCGGTGATTTGGCCAAGATTTGTTGGGAAAGCTTGAAATGAAGCAAAATGCGGTGAATCAATAAAAAATTTGAAAAATTAAAAAGATTTTATCTATTTTTGATATTAATTGTAAAAGGAGAAACCTGAAAATCCTTATAAAGTGAGTAGGGGCGGTTTGCTGAAAACGTGTAGAGTAGGCATTATTTAATCGATTATAACGCTATGAAAAAGGGTATTCATTTGTTTACGTTTGTTTTTTGCTTGTTGTTAAATAGTCAACTTTTTGCTCAAGGTTGGGAGCGAGTTGGGGGTGAAGGTGACTGGAAAAATACAGCGGGAATTGTTTCAATGAATGGTTATTTGTATAGTATCGAACATAATGGGACGCTTTATAGAACCGATAAATCGGGCAGATATGAGCAAATCGGAGAAGCTGGAAGTTTTGCTAATGTTGATTTTGGCGTAGCACTTGATGGCGAGATTTGGACGATTGAAAGTGGAAATTTATACCGAAATGACGCACTCACGTTGGCTTGGATTCAGATTGGAAAATCAGGCGAATGGAAAAATACAGCAGCCGCAGCGGCAATGAACGGCAAACTATATACGATTGAAACTGATGGTACGCTTTATGAAACCTCGAAAGATGGCTCGTGGAGGCCAATTGGCAATAAAGGTGAGTTTAAGGATGTAAGTATGCTACAAGCAATGGACAGCTATTTATGGACGATTGAAAATGGCACTTTGTACCGAACTAGTATCAGAGCCATGCGATGGGAGCAGATAGGTAAAGAAGGTGATTTTACAGAAACCATTGCGATAGTGGCTGAAGGTGGTTTTTTGTGGAGTGTAGAGCAGGACGGAACTTTGTTTAAAAATGATAAAAATGGCAATTACATGCAAGTTGGAGATAAAGGCCTCCTCAAGGATGTGAATATGATTGCAGCGATGGGAGGAAGACTTTATGTAGTTGAAAATGGTACGCTTTACAGAACGACCAATTAAGAATCTATTGTTTTTTACGAAAAATGCCCGCTATTTTGCAGTGGGCATTTTTTATGGAATATAGTGAACAAGATGTTCGCAACGGGGAGGAAAAAATTAATAAAGGATTGCCAAACTGCTGTCCTATCCACCGAAAAATATGCATTTGAAAAATTGAAAACCTAGCGAATTTTGCGTGTCGGATGTGCCTTTGAGCTAAAAACTATCAAATTATTTTAGAAGCATACGGATTATGCGTATGAATGAAATGAGGAATCAATTACATAAACTCCTATCAACATATACCTTATTTCCGCTACTGTTTATATAAAAACACCCACCTCTCCTTCCAGTTATATATTTACTGGACTTTCTTTTGTTACTACTTATCTTTTTTGTTTCTATATATCCTATTGTTTTTATAGATACATTAAAGCCCTCTTTACTTGGAACACATTTGTTGTTTTTTACATTCGATGCTTGACTTATAATAATACCACTTATTATCGGGTTAGCCTTGATTATCTTTACTTTTTGTATAAACTTTCCTGTTTTTTCAAAATAATGCAACTTTCCTCCCCACAACTCTTCGTATTTTTCTTTGGGGCTTATTGGGATTAATTCGCCCATAAGTTCAATTCCTCCATCATTAGTTATTCTTATATGGGTAGGCAGTGGACCTTCTACTTTTAATTTCGATGAGTTTATAAACCAATCGTTATCTATTTCTACCTTAAAAATCAATTCAATAACTTCTCCTACTTTTGGAGTATTTTTAGATGCCGACACCGCCCATTTGGTTGGTCTTAATAATTGTGCATAAGATGTACTAATGTTGACAAATATAATTAGTATTAGTGTAAATATTTTCTTGTTCATTATCCAAAAATTTGCTTATATTGATTTTTTTAGTATATTATATGCTATAAAAATGTTAATGTAGTGTTAAATTAGCTTTTTGACAGCCACCAAGTTATTAGGGCAATTACACCAGCAACTATCAAGCCTCCGACAACTTGGTGATTCAGAAAAGTCCAAATCTTTTGAAATATGTTTGATTTTTTTTGGGTTGTTGCAGCAGGGGTGTTTGGATATGTTTTCTCTATTTGGTGGAACTCTGAATCACGAAAATCTGACTCGTGACCAACTTGTGAGCCAATAATATCGCCACTTACATTTACAAGATTCGTTTTATTTCCTTTATCTTCCTGATCTTTCATGTATAATTGTAAGTCAAAATTGTAGTGATATTTGATTTCGTTTAGCAAGTTAGTGTTTATACTATACAAATAAAATGCAAAAATATCTTTTTTTGGTGGCAGGATATGTAATTTAAGTATTCCAAGAGTTTTTAGTGTAGTTTTTACACTTTCAAAATTATTGTAATTTATACCTAACTTGTTGTTCATTAAATTTATCCTAAATATATATTCAGATTCATTTTTATTGTTTTTAAGGTCGCTAATTTTTAAGTCAACTTCTTTTAATAACTCATTTATTTCTTTATTGTGTATGTTAGGATTTAGCATAGATTTTGAAAAAAATCCAACGACCAGTGTTATGATGGATTTTGGAGTGATTTTATAGCAGCAGCCGCTGCGGTTAATTTGCTAATTATCAAGTCTTTACATAATGCTTCCCATTGGAGTTGATGAACTTTGTGACCGCTCTGATTTGGTGTCGCGAGACACCAAGCACACCAACGAACCCATCCCATCAACTTGATTGCTGAAAGTAAATTTGCACTCAAAAATCTAAAAAAGCAACAGCTAACCAAAATATTTTGAGTTTCGGAAAAAAAGTAGCGAAACTACCACGCAGAGAACCTGTCGAAGACCAACTTAGCGGGCAAAAAAACAAAAAAAATACCAAAAAGATTTCTTGTCGCAGGAAACTATGCGTTTGAAATTTCGCTATGAAGTTTTTGAGAACTTACGCTTGAAAATCTCGCATTTATCTTGTTGCAAATTATTTTAAAGTACCAAACATTTTAACATCCACAATAGATTTGAATAGTTGTTTTGCTTTTTTCTTGTTTTATTTTGTAAAAACATCCACCTTCTTCTGGTTCATACTCATATTGTGAAACCCATTTATTATCCTTACTTGTAAATAATTTATTTATCAATATTTTTACTTCGTTTGTCGGTAGTTTAGGGAAAATAATATGTTCATGTATTTTTCCTTCCTCACAACTCTCATACCAATATTCAATATTAAAATCAAATTTTTGATTAAATGAACATATTGCTTTTTTATCCCATTCGTAAAATTTGGAATTAAATTTTGCTGATATTGCCTTATAGTTTTCTAATAAATATAAATAGCCAATGGTTTTTGTGTGGTTGCTCCCTTTTTCGAGTTTAACTAATTTTTTTAAATCAGGTTCAGTTAATTTAAAACTTTGACCTTTAACACTTGATAGAAAACAGAAAAATATTACGATATATAACTTGTTCATTTTTGCGTTGTAAAATTCCAACTAGTAAAAGTACGAACTCAGCTTAATTAATTATTTTTTCATAAAATTCTGATAATCAATTAATTTGTCGTTAATTAAGCAAATTTTGGAGTTTAATTTACTTAACGAATATAAGATTTAATTTATATTTTTAAAAAACAAGAATTAATCAAAAAAAGTAAAAATATAAATTTATGAATCAGAAGTGTTTAAAAATGTTGCAGAAGTTTAAATTTGAAAAACTAATAATGTTATTATTAACTTCGCTTCCAACTATTACAAAGACGAACTACTTCCGTTACTAAATTTACTTAATATCAATACTTAATGATGAATTTAGTTTTCATTCCGTTCAATTTGTTTATCCGTTGAATATGTTATGAAATAACCTTTTACAATGTTCGAAAAATGTTAATAAACTTGCAATAAAAAACTTAATATTTTGATTTAATTAGGCATTCCTTTTCTTACTCAGTTCGCCCAAGCGAATGATGCAAGAATTTGCGGCGGTTTTTATAATCAGTTGTTGCGTCAAAAATTGTTTCAACTCTGAAAAAGAATAGGATGAAAAGGGCTTCTACAAACCCATGTTTTCTTTCATAAAAGCCCTCGAAGCCTTTGATGATGCTTGTTAAGATAAATATAGTAAAAACTTCCTAGAAATCGAACTTGTAAAAACAGAAGAAAATTCTTTAACATCCGAAAAAGACAAACTCAGCTTGGAAATGAATTTGAACAGAATAAATTTTGAACTCAATTCACCAATCGTTGCGAAAGCTAAGTGTCTAGCATTCTGTTCAAGGCAACGGTTTTTGACCTTTCATCCATCGTTTGAAGCTGCTTAGTTAATTTTTGACGTTTTTTAGTGAGCTTTTTTTACTTTTGTCTAAAAATAAACTTTTAAATCTAAAACATATAAGCTATGCAAAAAGCTCTGCTGATTCTTTCGTTTGGTATGCTCATGGCGGGCTGTACCAAAAAAGCTATTGTTAATTCTTCACACTCTTCTCATAGCTCATCTTCATCTTATCAGTATTCGGTTGATTTAACTAAAGTTGATAACGATAAATTGGAAGTATCTTTAATAAGTCCAAAAATCACGACTGATGAAATTACTTTCCGTTTGCCAAAGACTGTTCCGGGTACATATTCCACCGACGATTATGGTCGATATTTATCTGATTTTAAAGCTTTCGATGCCAAAGGTAATCAGCTTGCTACCAATAAATTAGATGTAAATAGCTACACAATCAAAGATGCTAAAAAACTCCACAAAATCAGCTATAAAATTGATGACACTTGGGATTCACCCGAAATAAAAGGCACAAAGATTTTCGAGCCAACGGGTTCGGATATTGTGGCTGATAAAGAATATTCAATCAATACGCATTGTTTCTTTGGCTATTTTGATGGTATGAAACAATTGCCCTATCAAGTGACTTTCACAAAACCGAGTGGTTTTTATGGTTCAACTTCGTTAGTGGCCAAAAATAGCACTGCCACAACAGATATATTTGAAACCGAAAATTACATGAATTTGGTAGATGCACCGATTCTTTATACGCAACCTGATACTACAGTTTTGAAAATCGGTGGTGCAGATATTCTGGTATCGGTTTATTCGCCGAACAAAATGGCCACTTCAAAAGAGATTGCAGCTAACATCAGCACATTGCTTGAGGCACAAAAGGAATATTTAGGCGGTAAACTTCCTATCAAAAAATACGCTTTCTTGATTGTTTTGTCTGATAGCAAGACCATGACGAGTTTCGGAGCTTTAGAGCATTCGTATTCATCGTTTTATTATTTGCCCGAAGCTACTTCGGCCGATTTAGCCCAAACGGTAAAAGATGTGGCATCGCACGAGTTTTTTCACATCGTAACGCCGCTCAATATTCACTCAGAAGAAATCGGTAATTTTGATTATAACGACCCAAAGATGTCGAAACACCTTTGGATGTATGAAGGTTTGACCGAATATGCATCTGGACACATGCAAGCAAAATATGGTTTGATTGACACACCAAAGTATTTAGATATGCTTCGTCAGAAAATCACGACTATGAAAGGCATGAAAGATGCTTTGCCATTTACCGAAATGAGTGCTAATGTGTTGGACAAATACAAAAACCAGTACATGAATGTCTATAACAAAGGTGCCTTGATTGGTATGTGTTTAGATATAAAACTTCGCCAACTTTCGGGTGGAAAATACGGTACGCAAAATCTCATGCAAGATTTATCAAAAACTTACGGAAAAGAGCAGTCTTTTAAAGATGATGAATTATTCGATAAAATTTCGTCGTTGACATTTCCAGAAATTCGTCAGTTTTTTGCTTCTTATGTTGAAGGCAAAGACCCACTTCCATTGACAGATATTTTGCAAAGCGTGGGCATTGATTATTTGCCAGATGCAACGGTGAAACAAGCGAGTTTGGGTGGTATTTCAATAGGTTTTAACCAAAAAACCAACCGTTTGAAAGTTACGAGCATTGATAAGGTAAATGATTTTGGCAAACAAATGGGCTATAAAGCGGATGATGAACTCGTTTCTGTAAATGGTGAAGCCATGGAAATGATGAAAATTCAAACAATCATGGGCGAATTTGGTAGCAAAACCAAAGAAGGCGAAATAGTGACTGTTGAAGTTGTCCGCAAAAATGCCGAAGGCAAAGAAGAAAACGTTAAACTTTCTGCCCCAGCGATTTTGGTCGAAGTTAAACAAAAAAATGTACTTAAATTGGCTGAAAATCCAACAGCTGAACAATTGAAATTGAGAAAAGCTTGGTTGGCAAAACCATAATTGTTTTATATTGCTATTTCAAAAGCCGAGATTATAAAAACGTATTTTTATTTTCTCGGCTTAATATTCAGTAATTGCAAAATTTTGCAAATTTAATAAACAATTTCCGCCTTAAAAATAGGCTCAAATCATGTAATCCTTTTCTGAACATTCGTAATTTAGAAATTCTGTAAAACTTTCATATTTCAAAATAATATTCTTTGTTCTCGAAATAGTTCTATTTTTTATTATTTCAAGAATATTTTTGTTTTTTTGTAGAAATGCCTTGTTATTAATGTTTTATCTGATATTTTTATTAATTTATTAAAGGTTTTCGAGCGGCTCATTTTTTACGATTATATAAAAAAAATACAATATTTTATACAAACACTTGTTTTATAAAAATATTGGTAGTACTTTTGCACTTGTATTAAAAAAGGCACATCTGTTAAAGAGCCTCTGCGTTCATAAAATCGTTTCAAAGAGCATTTCTCTTTCATTCAATTTCCTTTCAGGGCAGCAACAGATGGTTCTCATCGTTCGCTTTATCATTTTTTTTCGGCTATCGGGGCAATCCACGGTTTTGCGTGAGGACGACAGTGACGTTCCGACTAAAACATTTTATCCTTAATGGAACAAGTAAAATTTTCTGACCTTCCGGTCTCAGAGTACATCCTGCGTGCAGTTGAAGAAATGGGTTTTGAGTACACAACTCCAATTCAAGCACAAGGTATCCCAGTTGTGATGCGTGGCGGCGACTTTATCGGTCAAGCACAAACAGGAACAGGTAAAACAGCAGCGTTTGGTATCCCTGCAATTGAAGCAGTTGATGTTGATAGCAAAAGCACACAGGTATTAGTAATGTGTCCAACGCGTGAGTTGGCTCTTCAAGTAAAAGAACAAATTCAAAAATTAGCTAAGTACAAAAGAGGCCTCAATGTGGCTGCCATTTATGGTGGAGAATCGTATGAGCGTCAGTTTTTAGCTTTGAAAAAAGGTTCACAGATTGTGGTCGGAACGCCTGGCCGTATCATGGATCACATCGACCGCAAGACCTTAATATTGAGTGATATTAAATTGGCCATTTTGGATGAGGCAGATGAGATGCTCAACATGGGTTTTAGAGAAGATATTGAAAAAATCTTGTCTTTCGCCCCAGAAGTTCGTCAAACAGTATTGTTCTCGGCAACAATGTCACCAGAAATTCTTTCGATTGCGAAACGTTTCCAGAAAAACCCTGAAATCGTTCGTACATTGAAAACCGAAGTTTCAAACGCAAATATCGAGCAGTTTTATTTCTCAGTTCGCCGTGAAGCGAAAATGGAAGTAATGACTCGTTTGATTGATGTACATAATTTGAAATTAATGTTGGTATTTGCCAACACAAAATCAAAAGTTGATGAAATCGTAAGTGATTTGCAGATTCGTGGCTACGCTGCCGAAGGTTTACACGGCGACATGCGTCAGCAAGTACGTACACAAGTAATGAGCAAATTCCGTGCTGGTACAACCACAATCTTGGTTGCAACTGACGTAGCCGCTCGTGGTATTGACGTATCGGGTGTTGATGCAGTATTCAATTATGATGTTCCACAGGATTTAGAATATTACGTTCACCGTATCGGTCGTACTGGCCGTGCAGGAAAAACTGGAAAAGCATTTATGTTTATTTCAGCACGTGATAGAGGGGCTTTACGTGGCATAGAAAACTACACAAAAGCGAAAATCGAACAAGGAACAATTCCTACCTATGCTGAGTTAGTTCAGACTCGTCACCAAAGATTTGTTGACCAAGTAAAAGAAACCCTTACAGCAGGTGTTGATGCTTCTTTCGACGGAATCATTGCATCTTTGAGTGAAGAAGGCTATTCTGACGCACAAATCATGGCAGCTTTAATCAAGATGCAAGTTGGTGCAGTGAAAAGCGATTTCTCTGATAATCAATTATCTGATTCATTCCGTGAGTCAAGAGGCAACGACAGAGATTCAAGATTCGGTGGAAACAGCCGTGATTCAAGAGCTCCTTACGGACGTGGAAGTCGTGATGGCGGAAGCAGAGAAGGTGGTCGCCGTGAAGACGGTTACGGAAATCGTGAACGTAGCGAAAGTAGCAATAGTTTTGGCGGAAATCGTGACGGAGTTCAACGTGAGCGTCGTTTCGAGCCAAGAGAAAGACGTAGCGAAAGCCCAACGGGTGGACGTGGATCTGGAAATGCCGACATGGTTCGTTTGTTTTTGAGCTTGGGTCGCAAAGATAACGTTGCTCCAAATCATATCGTAGGTGCAATTACTTCGGAAACGAGCATTGCAGGTCGTGCAATTGGACAAATTGATATTTATGATAAATTTAGTTTCGTTGAAATACCGCAAGCAGATGTAAAGCGTGTACTTGATGGAATGCAAGGTAAAACTATCAATGCTCGCCAAGTGAGCATGGAAGTTGCAAAATAAATGTCAATAATTTTCAGTCTAAGGTAGATAGATTTTTGACGAAAATATAAAAGCGAAGTAAAAGTTTTTCGAGACTTTTGCTTCGCTTTTTTGTTAAAATCAGGCCTTCGAAAGCTTTGGCTATCCAATCCGCTTAGGCACCGATTTTAACAAAAAACTTGTCTTTAATTTTGGAATTTATATTAAGGTATTTGGAGCCTAAGCGGAGTCGAAGGCCCGAAAATCATTTCACATATTTCTCCTTCACCGTCATTTCCCAATCGCCCAAACTGCCATATAAAACCATTGATCCGAAGCGGAATTTATCAATAATTTCAGTTCCTTCTGAAACGGAATCATAAAATTCTTTATCTACTGGTAACTCAAATTCTACGGCATTTACTGCATCTTTAATGTGCTTTTTGATACTCAATGAAAGATGCGACTGCTTCAAACGGAGTTTGAGCATATATTTTGGACCTTTGGCATTTGCACCTTCTTTGAGTGCTGTTACTTGGGCAGCTAAGGCTGAATTTTCTTTTTTTAGATTTTCGAGTTCTTGATTATCTCCGCAAGAAACAAGGAAAAATACGGCAAAAATTATAACAATTGTTTTCATTTTTATGAATGTTAGATGGTTTAAACCAAATCCCAACCTTTGCGTGCTTCTCTTGAAAGCAGAGCGTTGGCATCAGCATCGTGGCGGAATTTCTCTTTTTTAGGATTCCAATGGAGTTCACGACCCAAACGATACGAAATTAGTCCTAAGTGCATTGGCATTGTCATTTTTCGGGCATATTCGAGATTTGATTGAGGTTGTGTCCGATTTTTTACTGCTGTTACGAAGTTTTGTTGATGTCCTGCCGAACGTATAATTGTTTTCGGAATTTCTGGAATATCAGTCATCGTTACACCATTAATTGTGATTTCTTTGCTGCTATAATCACAAATCATCGTACCTTTTTCTCCCTCAAAATACGCACCGATACCTCGTTTTTCAGCCCCTGGCACGTTTGGTGGCGTTGATGTCCAGTAGAGTTTGAGGTCTTCAAAATCATATTCAATATCAATCCATTTCGGAGCATCGCCCGTTCCTTCTGGAGCTTCGCCTTTGGCACTGATGCGAGTGAGATTTTTCGGGTCGATTGCCCACCAAACTACATCGGCAATATGACACCAAAAATCTTGAAAAACGCCGCCAGAATAATCAAGAAAATAGCGATATGAAAAATGGCATCGCTCTGGCGTATACTGTGAATAGGGGGCTGGCCCTAGCCACATATCCCAGTTGAGATTGGCGGGTGGCGTTTGGTAATTAGATGGCCCCAAAACTGGCGGAAAACCTGTTTTCCATAATCTTACCGTTTTTATTTTACCAATTGCTCCCGATTGTATGATTTCGGCGACTCGGTGGTAATTTTCGCCTGCATGTATTTGTGTACCAAGCTGGAAAATACGGTCGTGTTTTTTCATGGTTTTTAGCATTTGTTGCCCTTCTCGTACATTGTATGAGAGCGGCTTTTCACCATAAACGTCTTTTCCTGCCTGAAATGCCATGATTGCCACCTGCGAATGCCAATGGTCGGGCGTAGCACAAGTGATAGCGTCAATATCTTTGCGTTCGAGCAAATATCTAAAATCTTCGTAAGTTTGAGCTTTACTGTTGGGATGTATTTCTTGAAGAACTTTTTGGGCTTTTGCCAAATGATTTTTGTCTAAATCGCATAAGCCAACTACCTCAACTTCGGGCAGGTTTGCAAACCATTTAAGGTGTTGCGTACCCATGCCATTAATGCCAATGTGAGCTACTCGCAGGCGGTCGCTGGGTGCTACTTTTCGAGCAAAAGATGGGGTAAAAGCCAAACCTAGAGCAGCTAGGCTGCTTTGCCGCATAAAATCACGGCGATTAATGAGAGTTTGCATAGAGTGAAGGTATTTTTAGGCGTTGAATATGATTATTTATGTGATAAAGTTGATATATGTTTTGGTCTTTTCAAAATACAATCGGCTTAAACTGAATATCAACTCTTCGATTTCGTTCTCGGCCTTCCCAGGTATTATTGTCATAGGCAGGAGCATCATAGGCAAAATCTTTGAATTTTATTTTTTCTTGCGGAATATCCATTGCTTTTAGGAGTTCAATAACAGAAACACTTCGCATTCGACTGAGGTATTCATTAAATTCTCGGCCGCCAATATTATCGGTATGGCTCATGATATTGATTTCGTAGTATTCTAGGTGCTGGATATTCTTCACAAAATCATACAATTCTTGGGCTTGCTGCTTAATAATATAGGCACTACCTCCACCAAAATAAATGCTTCGTACCACTTCTTTTACTTCCTGACCAAAGGCACAAAAAGAAGAAAAAAAGAGTAAAACCAAAAGTGCTTTCATAGGTGAGTTTGTTTTTACGGACTGATATCCTTCTAGGGAAGCCTTCCTTCCTACTAATTATTCTTCGTAATAATACCCAAAAATTATCCCCATTTCGTCTTCGGTTGTGAGTCCGAATCGAACGGTTTTATCAGAAGTATTATTGTAGGTAATTCTGGAAGTCAGACCTTCACCTTTTTTTAGCGATATATTGGGTAGATAGTCAATTTTTTCGGGGTGTTCCCAGTTTTCTGAGGTATAAACTACTTCGCCATTTCTTGCACCGCCTTTAATTAAAATCTCGAATTTTTCACCAAATTTATGGGTATGTGAGAAGAGCATCACGATTTTTACATTTTTATCAAATGTGAAGTCTTTGCTCAAAACTGTACGGGTTTTAGCTGGAATAGTTAAGTTTTGATTGCCAAAATCAATCACTTTCAATACATTTTTTACTTTAGCTTTTGGTGTAGTATATAAATTGATATTGACTTCACCAGGAATTGCCTTCGTGCCTCTATTATAATAATGAGAATTCATATCGAAAGTGGCATTGGCAGGTACTTCAACGGCAGTTCCTTCGGGAAAGGTATAGTCATCGTTAGCTTCGCTTCCTCCAAAATTGAAAACATGGTTGCCCATCTGAGCGAAAGTGACAATATTATAAGTACCGTCGGGATTCCGTAAATCACGTACTTGACTGATTGCCCCAAGATTGGTATTATTTCTGAAACCGTACAAGATAAAATGATGACTGCCCGCACGCATACTAATTTGCATCCGATTGACATAAACAGTTTCGGTATTGCCGAGTGGTTTTCTAACAAACAATTCTCTTTCAAAATTGGGTGCTACATCAAATTTATCCAAAACCATCTGATATCCAGTACCTATGGCGGGAGGTGGTAAACCCAAAAAAGTTGAAGTACTCGGAGTTTTATCATCAAGTAGTGAAGCATCGGCTACATTTCCAGTTTCGGGAGCTCCAGCTTCTATCCAACGCCTAATAAATTCGATTTGTCCGACTGAAAGTAAATCTCCACCGAGCGGCATAATTGAGCCATAGCTTTTTCCTCCGTGATGAATTGGGTCATAAAAAAGTTTGTGATAAAGTAAGCTTTCAAGCGATTTGAAGGCTTTTACACGCTTTAATCCATCTTGAACGGCAGTTTTGTTAGTGGAAGTTGCTTCAAATAAATTTTTATAAGCTTGCCCTTTGGCCAAAACTAATTTGTGCTGAGCGAAAGTGCCATCAGATTCGGAGGCATGGCAGCCCGTTGTTGCACAGCTTTTAGTCAAAATTTTGTCTTGTAATAAATCAAAACTACCTGAATTTGTTGCAATCTGCTCTTTTTGAGTGCAGGAATTCATAAGGGTTGCTGTCAGAATGATAGCTGCAGGTAGCGTTAAGAGAAATGTATATTTCATAGAATTTGGTCAGTAGATTATTAAATCTTAAACGAATTTAGCAGTAAAATGTTACTTTTTGAATAAAAACTTGATGAAAAGTTTAGAATTAACGGATAGTTGTAAAGGGAATTATTGGAAGTTGTATTGAGTAACAAGTATATTTTATTGTTTTACAATAAAATATACTTGACTTATAATAAATAATTATTTAGTTTTACAAAAAATCCTTTAAATATATGAAATCTACTCCTAAAATCTTTGCACGGATTGCACTTGTTTTTAAACTAATACTTGGTTTTGAAATTGCTGTGGGTATTATATTTTTAGCAATTTCACTATTTAATATGGAAGGTTACAAACTACTAAATAATGGAAGTAGGTTGAAGCTTGATACGGCTGGGCATTTCAAAAAACTCACTCTTGATTCTAAACATATTAGTGATACTATTTCATCTATTGGTAATGGTATTTTGAGAAGTTCTATCAGCGAACCGAAACAATATTCTGATTCTTTAGTTACTCGAAATAAAAGAATTAAATTCTATAAAAATGGGGAATTGGTTTTTTCAAAGAGTATAGATAGTATGAATAAGGCAAACAAAAAATGGTTTCGAGAACTGTATTTGAAATTAAGGCAAGATGATTTTAAAGCCAAAATCAGAGAAGCGGATTCGCTCATAAAAATTGGACATTTAAGTTTTGTTTCTTTCGATAGTACTGGATCTTCTTTCCAAGTTGGAGCAACCCGAATGTTTTTTGAGTTTGATGGGGGTGTTCATTTTATTTATGAAGATGAACTTAAAAAACAATTTAGAGGTACCTTCACACCAAAGATTACACTTGCTAATAATATGATTTTACAAAAAGTTTCAGACAAATTTAGGGTTGAATTTATTGCTACTGATAGCCTATCGTTTGATGCCATAGCTATTACTTGTTTGGCAATATTTTTTAGTAATTATTCTTTTTTGGTGAGGCTAATTGTTACCTATTTGTTATATAGATTTTTCACAGTATTATCAGAGGGCGAAAATTTTTCAAATCGGCAAGGTAAAACTTTTAATGTGATTGGTTATATTTTTCTACTAACTTCTACTCTTTTTCTTTCCTTAACTATTTATCAAAACTATATTTTTCGAAAGTATCTCGAATTGAAAGGAGCAGAATTAAGTCATAAACTACGATTTGATGATATTCAACCTTCAATTATTTATTTAGCACTTGGCCTCATTTGTCTCGCCTTAGCACAAGTTTTTAAATACGGCATGAAAATCGAGAAAGACAACGAACGAACAATCTGACAAATGGCAATAATTGTAAATATTGATGTAATGATGGCAAAGCGAAAAATGTCTTTGTCGCAATTGGCAGAAAAAGTAGGCATTACTCTCTCCAATATGTCCATCTTGAAAACTGGTAAGGCAAGGGCTATTCGCTTGGAAACCCTTGATGCAATTTGCCGAGCATTGGATTGTCAACCAGGAGATATAATTGAATTTGATGCTTCAAGACCTTATGAAGAAGCGGATTAATAGACAGAAATTCTATTTACTAAGTTTCTCTCGCTGCCCAACGTAAAGTCCAACAATTACTAAAGCCGTACCGAGAAAAGTGTGGTAAGTGATTGGTTCATCGAGTAAAAAATAAGAATAGGTAAACCCAAAAATTGGACAAAGAAATAAGAAAAAAGAAGCTTTTATAGCATCAATTTTTAATAAATATAGCCAAAGATTTACTGCAATCACTGAAACAGGAACAATCAACCAAAACTCTGATAGATAGAATGTTAGGTCGTAATTATTTGGTTTTTTGTGCATCAAAAACGTAATGGGTAACATCAGTATTCCGCCCAGAAAAACCTGCCAACCGTTGATGGCCGTGCGAGAAAGTTTCCAGTCGATATTGGAGTAGTAAATGGTGCCAATAGAGTAGGAGAGCATACACAAAAACATATAAAACAAGCCCAATGGCGTGGCAAAACTATTTTGAATAAGCGGAAAACAAGCCAGCCCTACGCCAACCATGCCCAAAAGTACCGCCAACCACTCCGTTGACTTTACTTTTCTACCCAACCAAACTGCCGATAATATACTGATAAACAGCGGGTTGGTTGCTGTAGAGAGGCTTCCGATGCCTGCTGCAACTTCGCTTACGCCCAATACAAAAAAACTTAGATAAAGAGTTACGTTTAGTAATCCAAAAATCGTCAGTTCTTTCCATTCTTTGCCTTGTGGAAGTCTATCTTTTTGAATGAAATACGAATAAGCCAACATTCCTACACCTGCAATCAAAAAGCGAATTTGAAAAAGCACGAGCGGCTCAACCGACCGCAAGCCGATTTTGGCTGCTGCTGAAGCCGAAGCCCATAAAGCAGCAAACAGAATACCAAGAAGAATAGTTTTTAGATTCAAAACTTATGATTTTAGACTGATTAAAGATAAAGCATTTTGGGTAGTTTGTTGTACAACTTCATCAAAATCTATTGCTTTGATTTCAGCAATTCGGCGAGCTACCAACCCAATATAAACCACTTCGTTTCTCTTGCCACGATGCGGAACAGGAGCAAGGTAAGGCGAGTCGGTTTCGAGAACGATATGTTTTAAGTCAATATGTGGCAAAATCGTATCCATTCCTCCATTTTTGAAGGTAGCAACTCCGCCAATTCCCAACAAAAAGTTGATTTCGATAATTTTCTGAGCTTCTTCCAAATTTCCCGAAAAACAATGAAAAATACCTCGTAAATCTTCCCAACCAAATTGTTTGATTAGCTCAATACAACGCAAAATAGCATTATGTTCGTTGTTTTTTGAGTTTCGAGAATGAATACAAATTGGTAAATTATATTTTTTAGCCAAAGCTAGTTGACGTAAAAAAACGTCTTCTTGCTGAGTCACAAAAGTTAAATCCCAGTAGAAATCAAGTCCGATTTCGCCAATTAAAATAAACTTTCGGTGTTCGAGCCATTGCTCAACAACATTCAATTCTTCTTCAAAATTTTCTTTTACGTAGCATGGATGCACACCCATCATGGCATGACAAACCTCAGGATATTTTTTTTCGAGAGCCAACATTCCGTCAATTGTTTCGTGGTCGCAGTTGGGCATCCAAATTTGTTTTATTCCTGCCGAAAATGCACGTTCGAGCATCGCATTACGGTCTTGGCCAAATTGCTCATCATAAATGTGAGCGTGAGTTTCTATCATTAATCTTTCGTTTTTTTCTTCAAAACATCCAAATATTCTATAACTTGGTTGATTTATTCGGTACTTAATATTTCTCGAAAATCTCTTTTTCAGAAGGCTTATGAACTTCTTTTCTGAAAACCATAAATGACATTCCTATTGTAATCGAAATGATTATTGTTTTCATCCTAAATTATTCGTTTTTGTTTAAACATAAATCATTTATCTTAGTTTTCAATAAAGATTAGGTATCAACCAAAACTTGAAAGGTTTTAGTCGGTAAATTATTAATGCAAAATTACGATTGAAAAAATCAAAAACCTTAACTTTGGCAATAAAACCATTGATGAATGAAAGTTTCGGTAGTAATTATTACGCTTAATAATGTTCGCACAATCAGACAAGTGTTGGAGTCCATTAAAGGCTGGGCTGATGAAATTGTTGTAGTCGATAGCGGAAGTACCGACGAAACGATAAAAATTGCCAATGAGTTTGGTTGTAAAACGCAGTACCGAAAATTTGATGGTTTTGGCACACAAAAACACTTCGCTGTTAATCAAGCTCAAAACGACTGGATTCTTATTGTAGATTCTGATGAAGTTGTGAGCGAAGAACTAAAAAAAGAAATAGGTATTGCCATACAAAGTGCTGAATATCAAGGATATATGATACCAAATACACTCGTTTTTTTGGGTGAGGTAATGCGTTTTGGGCGTGAATATAAAATGCCTCATTTACGCCTTTTTAATAGAAAATTTGGTAATTATAACGACCGAGAAGTACACGAAGATGTGGTTTTGGATGGGAAAATTGCGACACTCAAAAACCACGTTTTGCATTATAGCTATGCTGATTTGGCGGAGGTTTTTCAGAAAATGAATAATTATTCGTCTCGAGGAGCAAATGAACTCTTTAAAAAAGGCAAAAAGGCATCTTTACTCAAAGTTGTTACGAAGTTCCCTATTACTTTCTTTACCGAATATTTTATCAGACTCAATTTTTTAAATGGATATCGTGGTTTTGTTTGGGCTTTCACACAGAGCGTTTATGCAACAATGAAATATTTGAAGTTGAGAGAGATAACAAGAGAATACTTCAATGATAGATTGAGTGAATGATAGAATAGACAAATTCAAATATTCAATCAATTGTGCATTTACTCTATCATTCAAAATAAGATTTATGACCAAAATTGGATTAATATCAGACACGCACGGATTTCTTGATGAATCGGTTTTTACGCACTTCAAAGATTGTGACGAAATTTGGCATGCGGGTGATATTGGTTCGCTCGAAATTATTGAAAAACTGGAGACCTTCAAGCCAACTCGATTTGTGTCTGGAAATATTGATGAAAAAGAAATACAGTGGAAAGTGCCTGAAAATCAGAACTTTATGATTGAAGGTCTTGAGGTTTGGATCACCCACATTGGAGGAAGCCCGCCCAATTATAATCCAGCCGTGAAGAAACAACTCAAAATAAAAATACCTGATATTTTTGTTTGTGGACACTCACATATCCTTAAAGCCATGCGAGATGTGAAACAAAATAATATGATTTTTTTGAATCCAGGGGCGGCAGGTAAACAAGGTTGGCATAAAATGAAAACTTTGCTTAGATTTACATTAGACACTGGAAAAATGTCTAACTTAGAAGTCGTAGAGCTAGGTCTACGAGGAAAGTAATTTTTTGCCCTCAACCATTATGAAAAACTATAAAAAACATATATTTACATTCTTATTTTTCTGGTTTGCAATCGCTGCATCGGCTCAACTAACGCAAGGTAAACGCATTGAGTTTGACCGCCGAAATGATGTAGATGAGGAAAATTTGGTGATACCACTCAAAGAAAGTGGCGTTTTGATAATGCAGTCAAAAGTTGAGGCTTTTCACCGAAAAGCAACCTTCGATTTTTATAAATATGATAGTACACTTACTCAAATCTGGAAAACAACTTTCCTTCCTGACCCTGATTATGATTTAGTAAAAACTTTCCGAAACCAACAGTTTATGTATGTTTTGTTTAAAAAAACCGACAAAATTGATATTGGTGTTCTAAGGATTGATGTAGAAACTGGCGACAAATTGTATGCCGAAGGTAATTTGCTTACCAACATGGATATTGAGCATTTTGTGGTTTTGCAAAGTAAGGCTTTTATTGGCGGAAAATTTAATGACCGTCCGGTGGTTGTGATGTTTAGTTTTTTTGATTATACCTCTAAAGTTTTACCCGAGGTTCATAGTAATAATCTCGCTATCAATGAATTAGACGTTGATGAACACGGCAACTTTCTATATTTAATGCTAAAAAATGACCGTAATTGTCAGTTTATAGTCAAAAAATATTCTTATGAAGGAAAGTTGATTAAGAGTTTTACATTAGGAAATCGAGATACTACGCCGATTTCGGGCGAGGTTTTAAATATTGATAAAGAACACCCGATTTTGATGGGAAATTATGCTGACGGATGTTCACTTTTTACGCTTGGTTTTTATGTTCAGCAACTAAACGAAGATTCAAAAATTCAGTACATTAATTTTGCTGAATTGGATAATTTTTTCAGTTTCATGAGTGCCAAAAGAGAAGAAAAAATCAAGCAGAGAATTAAGCAGAAGAAACAAAAAGGAAAAGACGTAAAACTAAGATACCGATTGTTTTTGCATGACATCATTCCGAGTAATGATGGTTGGATAATGTTGGCTGAAGTTTTTTATCCTGAATACAAATCAACACCAAGCTCAATAGGCTGGAATAATTGGCGAA
The DNA here is from genome assembly GCA_027486845.1 of Cytophagaceae bacterium. Taxonomy (GTDB): domain Bacteria; phylum Bacteroidota; class Bacteroidia; order Cytophagales; family Spirosomataceae; genus Emticicia. Next base: position 5,226 of record JAIXOL010000030.1, on the reverse strand, counting down.
ATTATCGCATTGGAAATGATGTCTATAATAATTTTCGATATTCACACGCCATCGTTTGTGGTTTCGATAAATCAGGTAATTTGGTTTGGAATAATAGCGTTTCGCTAAAAGATATAGAAAGCAGTGAGTTGAATGCCAAAGTACAAATTACTCAACAAGATGATTATCATTTTTTGGCATATCCTGATGAAAAGCTTATTCGTACGGCTGTCATTAGAGGAAACGAAAAAGTAAAAAATTTGGAAAATTTTGATCTAAAAGCAAGTTCTGAATCTGACAGAATTGTTGCTGCTGACCGTACAAATTTGGCTGCTTGGTATGGTAAGAGTTTTTTGGTTTATGGCTATCAAAGCGTAAATCGTAAAAATGAAATTACGAATACTGATGTATTTTATATTTCTAAATTGACATATACATTTAAGGAAGAAAAGTAGGCTTTCACTTTATTGATTTTGCTTTTAGCTTTTTTGCCAATTTTTTGCCACTATCTACTGGCATTAAATATAAAGCTGTTGAAAGCCAGTCTGAGATAGTACCGTCTTTTGCAATTATACTGACTTGGTGAGGTTCTGTATGGCCGATTCCTGTTTTAGGGTCGAGAATGTGAGCGTATTTTTTACCTTCAATTTCTACAAACTGATAAGCATCGCCAGAGGTTGAGACTCCGCAGTTCTTTAAGAAATATTTTTCTTTATTAATTATAATTTCCCAACCGTCGGTCGATTCAGCTGGTGAATTTGAAATAACAATGTTTCCTCCAGCTTCAATCATGGCGGCTTTTATACCATTTGCTTTCAAAATCTTCATCATTTCATCTTCGGCAAAGCCTTTCCCAATTCCTCCAAAATCAAGCCTCATACCTTTGGTTTCAAGCATTATGGAATGATTATCTTTATTGAAAACTATTTTTTCAATGCCAATTTTTGCTTTTGCTTCGCTGATTTGTGTAGAAGTTGGTAATTGCTTTTGGCGTTTCATTCGTCGCCATAGTTGGGTAAGTGGGCCAATCGTCACATCAAAATTTCCTGCTGATAATCGAGCAGCCTTAACCGATTCTTGCAGAATATTCCATAAATCAGCACTTACTTTTATATATTGACCGCTGCCAGCTGTGCGGCATATTGTGTTTACTTCACTATCTTCTCGATAATCACTCAGTGACAGATTCAATTCGTCGAGCCGAACAAATGCTTTTTTTGTTGCCTCACGTGCCAAAGCAGAATCTGTGGCATAAACTGCCACTCGAAATATCGTACCCATTTGTGGATGTGTAAATTCAAAACGTTTTTGTGCAGAAAGCCGCAAAGACAAAAAGAGTAAGCCCACTATCCCCCAAAGAGGAAATTTATAAAAGCCCCCTTTGAGGGATAGAGGGCTTTTATTATATTTATTTAATCTCAAATAAAGCATCGGCTAAGCTTGTATTTACTTGAATTTTAGTGGCTGTGAGAGCCAACTGAGCCATTCCTAAATCTTGGTTTAGTTTGTGAGCAAATTTTACACCGCTAATTTCTTTATAATCAGAGTAGTCAGAGGTGATGGTTTGGCTGCCCGTTGGACCTTCAGCAGTAATCGATTGACGAATTTTCAAACCCGATGCTGCATCGTAGTATTCTGTCATTTTCGTCTCACCAACTGTAACTTCAAGTTTGTGAGCTTCTACGTCACCTACTTTTTCTTTACCAACGTAGGTTAATTTTGCTCCAATAGAGGTATAATTCGCTTCCGGAACTATGTATGATTGCATTGCAATTGCTTTTACTTTTTCTGGTTCTGTAATTTCTTGTGAGCCTTGCATTCCACCAACTTGTACTTTTAAACCATCACAAACTTGTTTCTGAACTTCGCCCATTCCAACTACACTTACAGATTGAAGGAATTTATTAGTTGGTTTTTTCTGAATCAAAACTTCAAGCGATTGCCCTTGGATTTCGCCAGTCAATGTCATCGATAAATCTTTAATTTTGGCGATAGCATCGCCGCCACCAATTGCCTTTACATAATTAGCGATTACTTCGTCGGCAGTTTGAGCAAAAGATACAGTGCTTACAAATAAGGTAGCTAATACGATACTAATTTTTTTCATTGTGTTTACTGATATAGTGAAAGTTTAAAACTGTAACAAAGGTGTGAAACAGACGAATATATTCCAAATGTTTTTATGATAATTGGTGTTTTGAGGCTTTTTTTTGGTAAGAAATGAGGGTTGTTTTACGAAACAATATTAAAAGAGCAAATAAATTCCTGCACCCGCAAAATACCCCAAAAGTGCCAAAATTGAAATACGCTTCAAATACCACAGAAAATCTATTTTCTCCATACCCATAACTGCTACCCCCGCTGCCGAACCGATTATAAGAATACTTCCGCCCGTGCCAGCACAATAGGCCAAAAACTCCCAAATTTTGTGGTCGGTCGGGAAGCTACTGAGCTCATACATGCCCATTGTGGCAGCAACTAATGGTACATTATCGACAATAGCCGATGCCAAACCAATGAGTAGAATAATTAAATCTTGATTACCAATAGTATCGTTCATGCTCATGGCCAAACTTTGTAAAAGCCCGGTTGATTCCAAACACCCAATGGCCAAAAGAATACCTAAGAAAAACAAAATACTGCTCGAATCTATCTTGCTCAAAGCATGCGATGCCGTGAAAGGTTGGCGATCTTCTTCGTCTTTTTTGCTGTGCAAAATTTCGCCCACAACCCAAACTATTCCTAAACCAAGCATCATACCCATATATGGTGGTAAATGTGTGATGGTCTTGAAAATTGGCACAAAAAGTAGTGTTCCGAGTCCGACAAAAAACATGGTATTACGTTCTTTGGCGGTTGTCTCTATGAAGTCATTTTCTTCAATTACTTGATTATCAATTACTTGTCCTCTCATTTTATAGCTTAGATATATTAGCGGAATAACTAACGAAACCAAACTCGGAATAAATAAACTTCGCATAATGTGCAGAGGCGTGATTTGTCCGCCAATCCAAAGCATGGTGGTTGTTACATCGCCAATCGGCGACCACGCTCCGCCCGCATTGGCTGCAATAATTACGATTCCTGCAAAAAACTTTCGTTGGTCAGCTTCCGAAATGATTTTTCGTAGCAAAGAAACCATCACGATTGCGGTAGTAAGATTGTCAAGAACTGCCGAAAGAAAAAAAGCCAATAAACCGATTGTCCAAAGTAAATTGACTGATTTTTTACTTGAAATTTGGTCGGTAATTATCTTAAAACCTTGGTGAGCATCAATCAGCTCAACGATTGTCATTGCTCCAAGTAAGAAAAAAAGAATTTCTGCAATGGATGATAAATGATGCGAGAGGTTTTCTTGAATTGCATGGCTTTCAGTCCCGCTCATAGCATAGACCGTCCAGCAAATTGTGCCAACGAGTAGGGCAGAGGCCGTTTTGTTGATTTTTATTGGATGCTCAAATGCAATGGCCAAATAACCAACGATAAATATAATTGTGATGAGCATAATAATGGTAAGAACTTGACTCCAAAAGTACAAATAAATAAAAGGTTTATCAATTTTTTACAAGACTTCATCAAGTCTCGCAACCATTCATTCAAAAAAATAATTGAGCAGTTGAAAGTATTTATCTATTTTTTCCGTTCCAACAATCTTTCCCGTAGGCACAGAGGCGATGGCATTGGCTTTTGTTTTGGAAGATAAACAATAATACTGCCAAAATCAAAGAATATTAGTTTGTTATAGTTGAAGGCAAAATCAATATCCAAGATAAAATCATGATTGAGTCTATTTATAATATTCGCTGTCAAGCAGGCGAAGTTTCTGACTCAAAGAGGATGATTGTTGAAAAATAAATCAAGATTAAAGTTAAAAAGCCTATTTCGCTACAAAACGTTATAGGCTTTTTATTGTCAGACCAAAAATTTTATCAATCTTTTACAAGACTCCATCAAGCCCTGTTACCATTCATTCAAAAAAATAATTGAGCAGATGAAAGTATTTATCTATTTTTGCTCAACACTTATTTTAATTCACAAATAAACCAATAGTAAAATGAACAAATTAACCCCTTTTGCAAGATTTCTGATAATGCTTGTAATTCTTGGTGCAATCTTTTTTGGTGGGAAGTATGTCCTCGAAAATACATCTTGGGGCAAAAATATGCTTGCTAAAAGTACGACCGAGCAAACCGATGCTGAAACAAAAGCTCCTGAAGAAGGCCCAGCTTCAGAAGCATCAAGTACTTCGAGTTCGTCATCGTCAAATTCTAGTGATACTGAAGCTACTGCGGGCGGAGAATCGAGTTTTAGTTATGTAGCACCAGAGCCAATCAACGGAAAACTGAAAGGTGTAGTCGAATTGGGTGCGAGTGGTTTTAATTCATTTATTGTAAGAATTGATAAAGATAAAAACTGGAAACTCGAAAAAGCAGATTTTGGAAATAGTTTAGTAACCGAAAATATGGCTTCTGATGAAGATATTCGTGCAGGTTTGAAGCAATATATCGGTAAAATGCTTGATTTTGGCGTGAGTGGCCGTGATATTCACTTTGTGGTGAGTTCGGGTGCAGTAAAAGCCGAAGTGACACAAAAAATCATCAAGAATTTAAAGGCTTTGAATTATTTCGTAAATACGGTTTCGGCTCAACAAGAAGGTGCTTTAGCCTTGAAATGTGTATTGCCAAAAGACTTTGAAGATGCAGCTTTTGTGACAGACATTGGCTCAGGGAATACTAAAATTTCATGGATTAAAAGTGGCGGTGTGTCGGCGGTTGAGACTTACGGAGCTAAATATTTTCAAGATGGAACTGACGATGGAAAAGTATATGACGAAGTAAAAGCTAAATGTGCAGGAATTCCGAGTATGCAACGTAAAACTTGTTTTATCATCGGTGGGGCTCCGTTTTCAATGGCAAAACAAGTGAGAAAAGGTAAAGAACGCTATACAATCTTAAAAGCACCAAAAGATTATAAAATGGATGATGCTAAAGGAAAGGCAGGCGTAAATATTTATAAAGCTATCAAAGACGCCACTGATTGTGAGCAATTTGTCTTCGACTGGGACGCTAACTTTACAATTGGCTTCTTATTGAATTTACCTTAATTTTTTATAAGATTTTAACTTTAGAAGAGGCTGTCTCAAAAGTAATTTTGGGGCAGCTTTTATTTTATGCTACTTTTTGAAAAAATTCAAGGTAATTTTTCGAGATTTTAAGAATTGTTGAATTATTTGAGGATTTAGTGGGT